>DGCD01000009.1 GCA_002384935.1 Pusillimonas sp. UBA3987 | reverse complement strand
CGTGCAACTCACTGGTCAGTCCATATGAGGCTAAAAAGCGTCTAGTAAACCCTGGCCGATTCATGTTAATTAAAATCGGGGAGTACTAAAATAATGTGTAGAAGCTTAGCCGATTCAGGATACATAGGAACGGCTATTTAGCTCATCGTAGACAGTAAAAGTTTCTTCTATTACTTTTTCATTTGAAAACTCTCGCTCCACACGTAGCCGGCCCGCTTGACCCATACTTTTACACAATTTAGGATTTTCTAATAATATTTCCAGTGCGTTCGCTAACGCTTGAGGATCTTTCGACGGCACCAGTAGTCCGTTGGTTTGATGTGTGACGGCCTCACGGCATCCTGGTACGTCAGTTGTCACACAAGGAAGGCCTGTTGCCATTGCTTCTAGCAGAAATTTAGGGAGTCCTTCCCGGTAGGAGGGGAGGCACGCTATGGTTGACTCTGCCAGTGCTTCAGTTATGTCATCGCAGAAACCGGGAAACTCGACGAATCCGTCTTTCTTCCAACTTTCTAACACACCCTTGCTTACTGCGGAACGGTTGTCTGGATCATGGTTTCCGTAAACAATAAAACGAACATTCAGGTTTTTTTGGGCTTTTAATATTTCAGCGGCCTCAACTAGCTCGCCTAAGCCTTTATCCCACAGCAATCTGGCAGCCATCACTACAGTAGGTACTTCTGTGGAAAACGATGCCATCCGATGCTTGAGCAAATCAACACCCGATCCGCGAATTAGTCTCGTGTTTTGTTGCTTTACAATTCCGGACTCAACAAAGAAAGCTAAGTCGTCTGGATTTTCAAAGATCGTACAGCAAGTTTTACGATTCATTGTAAGACGCAGGCCGACAGTTACTGGGTAGCGAAGTAAGCGAGCTGATAGTTTGTTGGATGTAAACGTATAGCCACCTCCAACTACGGCGTTTACGACGCTTTTTAGTTTGGTGAGTATTGCGGCAACACCGCCCAGCAAAATGGGCTTTAGCGCAACATGATGAACAATATCCGGGCGTTCCTTTGCATATATTCGAATCAGTTTGATGAGTGTTTTGGCGGTGGATAACGGATTGATACTGCGTCGGTCCATGTTCAGGGGTATGATTCGAATGCCTGTTTCCGCAATCTGGTTTCCAAGGTTAGTCACGTTTGTGATAACGGAAACATCATAGCCCGCCTCTAAAGCAGCTTTTGCACGATCAATAAAATGTGAGCAAAAAAACCAGTCTTCCGTAATCAAAAAGATTAGTTTTGTTTTCTTTCCTTGATAGGAATCCTGAGGTGCTTTCAGACTCGTGTTCAATCGCGTTCGCTCCTAACGTATTTTTTCAAAAGTGTGGCGCCAGTTGCCACTATCCATTTTGGGTTCCAGCTGCTTATAAATTGTTGGAACTGGGTTGTAGCGACATGCGTATATACTTTCCTAGACCGCCTAGCTTTGCTCACTATTGGAATGCGGTAGCTTATTAGAGGGATCTCAAGATTCTGGAAATGCCATGCCGTATTCTGCGCAACGCGTAACCACAGATCATAGTCTTCAGCGCCGTTCCCTGCGTAGCCACCTATTTCCCGGATATGGGTTGTTCGATAAACTGTGGCCGGGTGGCATATGGGGTTCTTCCAAGGTAATTGACGTCGAATATGGCGATCATCTAGTGGCAATTGGGTTGTGGATATAACATTGTCTCTCTCGTCGATAGTGTCGTATCCACTGCCACATACCACTACATGCGTATTCTCTCGCATAAACTGATATTGTTCGGCGAGCCTGTTTGGGTGAGAAATGTCATCAGCATCCATTACTGCGATTAATGGCGCTTTGCAGTGATGAAGTGCTAAATTTCGGCTAAATGCAACGCCAGCGATGTGGGTGTGCAGTAGCACGATGCGACGATCAATGGCTCGTTTTTTAAGTTTTTGAAAATTAAAGTCAGACATACCATTGGCGACAACTAAAATCTCAATATTTTCGTGGGTTTGGGTCTCTATAGACTCTAAAGCCTTGTCGACATAGTCGTCGTACACGTTTGTGCAGATCATGACAGAAATATCAGGCTTCATTAAACCGCCAAAACTTGCGTTGCTAGTTGTTCAGCAGTAATTCTTCCACTCGGGAGATGTCTGCGTAGATGGATGGGATATCGATTACGGCGGGCCTATTACCAACCGTTTGCTGAACTATAGGCGCGTTTGAAATATTCGCGTCATCCAGCATCTTTTGTAATAGATTCAGCATTTGGATGGGCTGCCCTTCCCCAATGTTATACACGGTACCGCCTTCGCCTTTTTCGGCGACCAGCTTTAGAAGCATTGCTGCTCTCTTGGCAGTTATATAGTCGCGTTTAGCTGTAAGGTTGCCAAAAACAAGTTCTCGGATCTTCCCTTGCTTATATTCAGTTATCTGTTGGGTTGCTCTACCTATGAACAATCGCTCTGAGAAGCCATCGCCATAAATATTGAAAATTCTGGCTATGACGACATCTAGCTTGCCGCTTGCAGCATAGAATAAACCAATATTTGTTTGCATTGTCTTGGTTAGACCATATACAGATACAGGACGTAACGGGTGTTCTTCAGCAATAGGATTTTCATCTGGGCTTACTTGTCCGTATTCAGCTGCGCTTCCAATAAGGACAAGTCGTGCATTGTTATCGTTTTTCAGCAGTGCTTCCGCAATATGCGCCGCGCTTAAGCTGTTTACCGCTATGTCTTTCGTGAGATTGTTTTCAAAGCTTCCTGCTAAATGCAGCACCAAATTTGGTTTGACATTGCAAACCAAATTAGTGACGGCATCGGCATCTGTTAAGTTACAGGGTATGTAGTTTTGCGCATTGTGATTCTGTCTACCGGTTAACGTAATACTGTATCCGGCGGATTTAAATTCAGAAATGACGCTACGCGCAAGGCCGCCGGTAGCGCCGGTAATGAGAACTTTCATGGAAGATCAATATTGAGACGTTTCATTAGGTCATCGAAATTTTCGTCTGCATGTTCGTAATCGTCGGGGCGTCCAATATCCAACCAATAACCGTCGAACGGCGCAATGCGAATGTCGTCGTTATTCTTCAACCCATCAATCATTAAATTATCAAAACCATAGGGTTTTCCTTTCGGCAAACGCTCTACGGCACGACGATTCAAACAGTAAATGCCCATGCTAACGTCGAACGAATAAGTAGGCTTCTCGATAAACTGTTCTAATTTACGGTTTTTATCGAATTGCAATACACCAAAGTCTATCTTCACATCACGGCGGAAGGCAGACACCGATGTTGTGGCTCCAGCTGCACAATGGTTGTTATAGAACGAGCCGTAATCCAGGTCACATAAAATATCGCCATTCATGACAAGGAAGTTCTCAGGCAGGTCCTCAATTAACGTGAGCGGTCCGATAGTGCTAAGTGGGGCATCTTCGAATGAATAATCAATTTTCAGGCCTAGTCTACTACCGTCACCAAAGTAGGCCGTAATCAAATGTGCTAGGTGATTTACAGCAATGGTTATATGGTCAAAACCTGCTGTTTTAAGCTGATGTAAAACAACCTCAAGGATCGCGTATTTTCCGCCTAAGGGAACTAGCGGTTTAGGTATGAGTGTCGTGTAAGGGCGCAGTCGGGTTCCTTGTCCGCCCGCCATAATAATAGCTCTCATTCGTGCCTCATAAATTATAGATCCACGCTTTATAGCGCGATAAGTTTTCAGGTTTGCGGAACCATTCAACGGTTTGCTGTAACCCTTCTGACAAGCCGAACTGCGGGCTCCAGTTGGTTAGGTCTTTAATTTTTTTGTTGTCGCCAATTAACCGAAATACCTCGGAATTATCAGGACGCAAACGTTCTTCAGCCTCTATGAGACGTGCATTTGGATTCAATTCGTTGATGAGCGTTCTTGCTACATCCCCAATTGTGTGTTCGGTACCTGTTGCGATGTTTATTTCTTCACCGATAGCGGCATCGGACTCTGCAAGGGCAATAAATCCGTTTACTGTATCGGCAACATAATTAAAATCGCGCGTGGGTGTCAAGCTGCCCAGGTGAAGCTCACGCTCCCCACTAAGTAGTTGTGTAATGATAGTGGGAATGACAGCTCTGGCTGATTGCCTCGGCCCGTAAGTATTAAAAGGTCTCACAATTACTACGGGTGAATCAAAAGACCTCCAAAATGACTCGGCAATTCTATCTGCCCCAATTTTTGTCGCACTGTATGGAGACTGCCCCTGAAATGGGTGTTTTTCGTCGATAGGAGCATATTGCGCCGTTCCATACACTTCTGACGTCGAGGTGACCAAAATACGTTCGGTTTGAAGGTCACGTCCGGCCTGTAAGACGTTCAGCGTGCCTTTGATATTTGTATCGACGTAAGAGTCGGGCGAGTGGTAAGAAAAAGGTATTGCAATCAGTGCCGCCAGGTGAAAGACAACATCAATCCCTTCCATTGCTTTACGTACGCCATTGGGGTCACGAATGTCGCCGGCAAATACATCTAGCCGCTTCTGTGTTTCCAGTGGAACCGTATCGAGCCAGCCCCAACTATTGAACGAGTTGTAGTAAGTAAAGGCACGTACCTCGCAGCCCTTCGCCAAGAGGGCTTCGGTTAAATGGCTACCGATGAACCCGTCTGCTCCGGTGACTAATACTCGTTTTCCCTCAATTCTCATGCCATGTTTTCCATTGTTTACGCTAACGTTCTAGTGACTTCTCCGCGATTGTATCGCGTGCAGAAGGGTATCGCGGTAGCCGTTAATCATATTGTCAACGCCTAAACTATCTTCAGCGAATGCGCGCGCTGCCTGTTTCATCAAGTTGAGTTTATGTCTGTCGTTCGCAAGATACTGTATGCGCTCGCTAAAGGAGCGCGCATCCGCAACTGGGCATAAGTAACCGGTTTCATCTTCTTTTATAAGACTGGGGAGGCCACCTAAGTTGGATGCAATGACGGGTACGCCCATTGACAGGGCCTCGAGTACAACTTGTGGACGACCGTCGATCCTGGACGTCAACAGCAATATGTCGTATTGCCCAATTATGAACTTAATGTCATCGATTGCGCCGAGAAAATGAATATGGCAGTCAGGAAGTTTAGATATGGCTGCGCTAACTTGGGTGTTTAGCGGACCAGAGCCGGTCATGACAAAGTGTATTTCTTTGTTTTCTTTGCACAGTTGGGCTATCTCTAAAACAACCTCTGGGGCTTTTTCTGTGCTCAAACGACCGGAGTAACCGACGACCAGCGCGTGACGATTAATTCCAAGTTGTTCTCGCCAACTAAGACAAGAAGGTATTGGAGCGTATTGCGTAATATCAATCCCGCTTTGTATCCGAGCGATTTTTTTCTCTCCCCAGCCGACAGACTTGAGCCAGTTTTCAACATCCGTATTCTCGGCAATAACCGCGTCCAAATATTGAATAAATTTTCGATGAGAGTCGATATGGCCCACTGTATTGAAAAGGAGGTCGACAATAGCCATTTCGGGAAACCTCTCTCTGAGGAATGGCGTGTTTTCGTACATCTTTATGCTGCCTACAATCAGCAGGCAGTCCGGCTTGCGCGAACTAAAAATATATTCAATAAAGTCATCCCATTCAATAGGATTCAAAAATGCAGGTAAGCGATAAATTTCTGTGATGTTTTTAGAAAACCAGTGGGTTGAATCACCTTCGTCAGGGTGCTGGTATACGGTGGTTACGATTATGATACGCCAGCCAAAACTAGATAATTTTTCAACAACAGTGCTAAGTAAGCGTTCGGCTCCACCAATTAACATAAAAGGTAGAGCAATCACTAAGCACGGCCATTTTTCACAATTACAAAGTTCTTTTGCTTTTAGCAATACTCCACCCGAGTGGGTGTTCTTTATAATTCGTGAGTTTTGAAGATCAGATAGTCTTCGAGTTTTTCTATTAAGTAAATGGCGATTCCGTTTAATAATTGACTTTCGTTGCTTAGCTATGGAGCGAACATTGGTCGAGCTAAGAGAGCCATTTTTATGGATTCTGTAGTTAAATAGCGCTTCACCAGCTATGTTTCTCAAACGGGCGCCCGTAGCCGCTATCCGTAACCAAAAATCCCAGTCTTCTGCAACATGTTCGGCTCCCAAACCCGTATCGTAAAAGCCCCCAACATGTTCCCAAAAAAATCTCCTGTATACAGCGCACGTGTGAATATGGTTTCCTTGCTCCATGGACCGGAGATTGGGCTGTTCAATAATGCCTATCTGCCCTTTTCTCTCGCCTATAAAATTAATCGCTGTTGAAATGCAGTCATAACCGTATGTCTCCAGCAAAAATACCGCCTTCTCTAGGTAGGTGGGCGATAGGGTATCGTCTGCGTCTAGGCAGCATATGTAGCGACCTCGGGCTATGTTAATGCCATAGTTACGGTTATCCCCAACCAGATGCCTACCTTCACGAAGTACGATTTGTGTTTTTGGATAATTCAGTTGCTTAAGTTTTTTACGTGTGGAATTGTCTGTTGAGCCACCATCTATAACAATAATCTCAACGTCTTGTAATGTTTGCGCCAATATGCTTTTAATGGCGTCCTCAATGTAGTCCCCGTAATTAAAGCATGGGATTACTACGCTGACTAAGGGTTGGTTGGTGTTTAATTTCCCAGTTGAGATTATGTCAATATTGTGGGGGTCGATAGGTTTGATTGAAATTCTTAAGGAAAGGGTATTCCTAAAAGAACGCCATAGATTTACAAAGTTACGCTGCTCAATATACGTTATGGCTTTACCTAGGTTGTGATTATTAAAGATAGAACAAATCAGTTTAATTTGTCTAGCGACATTTAATGTTCGTGAACGTAGGCTTACTGTTTTGTGTTGTACCGGTGCCGCTGGCCAACCCTCATTATCATTATTCAATGAGTCCGGTTTACTTGCCTTCATAAAATATAATTCTCCATGCTCCATTTAGTTCTGTTGATCAGAGGCCATTTGGGATTGGGAGCTGTCATAGCGTTCGACTACGTTTGCGCAATCTCTAAGAATTAAGCTTAGTTTTGTGTTTGGGCTTGCATGAGCGAGTTGTTCACGCAACCAGTCAATGCTACCGCAGTGCATTGCGATCACTAAGCAATCTATGTCGTAATGGTCTAAGCACGCAACCTCGTTTATATCGCTAGTCTGATTCTGCTCTGTCAAAAAAAGGAGAGCTGCTTCAGTATTTCCAAATTTCGCACAAAGTAAACCAGCTAAATAAGCAATGTTACTGGTGTGATCTATGGACGCTATCCCGCTTTCCCAGGCTGAGGTCAGTGCGCCAGCGCCACTTCCCATGTTTGCAAAAAAAGATTGTCGATCATTTATGTACGATAGTTGGCGAAATAGCTCTATAATATTCTTATTCGTGACTTGTTTCTCTTGCCCTTTAATCACTATGATAATAGTATTGGGGATTACATCGGGACCTTGCCGCGTAAAAAAGGTAGTCATAAAAATATTCTCTCCGAATATCGGCCTCAATAGTTGAAGCATTCCTTTTTCAGTTGGATAAACAAGGTGTTCGAAGGATGAGTGCAGCCAATGATAGTTTGCATTATGTTGGAATGCGGTATCGTCTGCGGAAGGGAAATAACCAATGAATATACCTTGATCATTTAACGAATTATTTATTGCCGAGAAAAAATCTGGTAAATCTTCGATATGTTCGATGACCTCAAGTGCAGTAATGATGTCGTATTTTTCATCACTCGAAAAGCTACTTGAAAAGGGACCTTTGTGCATTTTATGGCCGGATGATGATGCTATTTGTCGAGCTGGAGTAGATAGTTCTACACCCGATGTCTTATATCCCGAAGCAGAAAATATGTTGAGTAAGCAGCCAGTTGCTGCACCGATATCTAAACAATGTCTTCCTTCTTTAGTTAAACCGACCCAGTTTCCCACTTGATCGGCTAATCGGAAGGCCCAATAAAACTCACTGTCTAGATGGCCGGTAGAGTATGAAGATTCATATCCTACTCGATTATCTGCATTTTTATGCGCATGCTCGTCTTGTAACCCAAAGTAGTTTTCGGAATATAGATTTGTGATTTCTGACGGAATAGTGGCTAGATAAAGACTGTTACAGGACATGCAGCGCAGGAAGTCAACACCATCTGTTCTCTTGACAAATGGCTTGTTGTCAGCCTTATTGCAAAGAGGGCAGCGATTAACAGTGCGAAATTTTTCTATCATAATATACTTTAAATGGAGTGGTGACTTATTTAAGTCTGAGTTGCACTAAATTTGGGAGTATGGTGGATTAAACCGTAATGGACGTTTTTCCCATAAACAGTAATTGTTGTAACTTTGTCTCTGTTATCAAGGGAAATATATAAATGGTCTGACTGACATTGAGCCAAGCCTAAGTGTAGTAGATATTCTCCGGGGTTCAAGAGCATTTGCATTTCTATTCTGATGATCCAATGCGTATTTTGTTTTGGATTAAGCAAAAGCGCCGCGTCGTAACGGGTGTTCGCTCCAAATAGGTTTTGACCCTGTGCATTGCGGAACATGATTGCTGCTGTTAAATCGGATAGATCGACCGATACATCGACATTGATTTCAACTGCAAACTTTTCTCCGACACGTAATGTCTTTGTAGGGCAGTTGTTAGAGTCTAGTATTTGGTAGGAGGTTATTATCGCATCTCCTGTTCCAAAATGAAAAATCGATTCACTAACTTGGTTGCCCGACTCGGGGTTGCCGTTTGTCGTAAGTGTACTTTGTTGTGGTGCCGTAGACTCATTGGTATCCCTGAGTCGTGCAGACTCTCGCTCTTGAGAGAGTTTGTAGTACTGGGCTGCAAGATCCCCAGGCAGACCTTCGGATATGAGTACCCCATCGTCTAGTAGATATCCATAATCACATAATGTTTGAAACGTGCCTAAATCATGTGTTACGAATAACGTTGTCATGCCTGAGTCTCGTAAACTCTTAATTTTGTCGAGGCAGCGCGCCTGAAACGCGATGTCGCCAACAGCGAGCGCTTCATCGACAATCAAAATGTCTGGTTGGACATGTGCAGCTACGGAAAATGCTAAGCGGACCACCATTCCGCTAGAGTAGGTCTTAACTGGTTTGTCTATTGCTTGACCTATGTCAGCAAACTTAATGATATCTTCGTAGCAAAGGTCTATTTGATGCTCATCGAGTCCTAATATGCTTGCATTAAGGTAAACATTCTCTTTGCCAGTAAATTCAGGATTAAACCCAGATCCGAGTTCAAGTAGTGCGGCTATACGACCGTTATGTACCACCTGTCCTGATGATGGCGTTAGCGTGCCGCTTATGATTTGTAACAGGGTTGACTTGCCACTCCCATTCCTTCCTATAATGCCTACGGTGGATCCTTTAGCTATATGTAATGAGATATTTTGTAGAGCCCAAAAGTCAAGGTAGTACTTGGGAGGTGGTCGTCGGAGTAATTTATAAACTCCTGACAGTATTAGTTGTTTAAGACGGTCACGCGGCGATTTAAAAACGCAATAGTTTTTGGATAAATCCTGTGCATATAAGGCTATATTCTCTGCTTGCTTATAGGACATCGGCAAATCCTTTGCGTGTTTTTTGAAACCATGTGAAACCAAGCCAAGCTATTAATGCTGTACCTAAGTAATAAAGTCCTAAATTAACCCAGTCTGGGTACGTTCCCCAATACATGACATTTCTAGTTTGCTCAATGGCTAAAGTTAACGGGTTAAAGAATAAGAATTTTTGATAGGTTTCCGGTAATATTGAAATGGGGTAAAAAATAGGGGACATGAATAGTAAGGTGCTGGTTAAAATTCCGGTAATCTGACTAATGTCACGCAAATACACCCCTAGTGCCGATATAAACCATACTAGCCCTATCGTTAACATAATTAAGGGTATGATAATCAGAGGAAGAAATATAATTGTGTAATGCGGGATTCCTATCAAAAATGTATAGGCGCAAATCCATACTAGTACGCTGATCCCCATGTGAAATAGTCCACTGATAAGTACCGTATAGGGTAGTATTTCAATTGGAAAGACGACCTTTTTCACATAATTAACATTGCCTATTATGATCGATGGGGCCCTATTAATACATTCTGAAAAAAAATTAAAAACGATAAGAGCAGCAAAAAGAACCATTGCAAACTCAGCTCGTGATTCACTCCCTGTTCCCCATTTCGCTTTAAAAACCACACTGAATACAAATGTGTAAATTGTTAACATAAAAATGGGGTTGAAAAAAGACCAAAGTATGCCAAATAAAGAGCCTCGATATCTGCTTAAAATCTCTCTCTTTGATAGACTTAAGATTAGATATCGATGTTTTCTGAAAGATTGAAATAATTCAACAGGTGAAATAGAGTGCATTTTTTGAGTATTAAGTGATATTCGTTTTGTGTGTAGGTTGATCGGTGCAACAATGAATCGGAAAGCTGTTGCACTTAAATATTGATTGTTGCTTTTTTAGGCTGTTCGATTTGGGCCTGTGATGATTGGTGTTTGCTCGTTACCCAGTCTACGACGTCATTGTGTGGAGTATAGTTATGGACTAAATGTTGCAAGATCGTCAATGCCGTTGATATGTCATTGTTATTGATCGCAGTATTTAGTTCCAGTTGTTTTTGATTAAGTTCATCCCATGTAAGTAAACTCTCAATCGCTTTCATTATTCTCGGGTGGGTCGTGGACTGTGGGTCGTCACCAATCAATAACTCCTCATGAAGTTTTTCTCCGGGCCTTAATCCTATAAAGTTAATGCGGATTTCACCATTAGGGTTGGTATCGCTTTTCACAGAGTACCCGCTCAGTTCGATTAAGCGCGCAGCTAATGTCACGATTTTTACCGGTTTTCCCATATCAAGTAGAAACACTTCGGCTCCTTTAGAGCCCGCCATGGCACCTGCTTGTATTACTAATTGGGCGGCTTCAGGGATAGTCATAAAGTAACGTGTTACCTCTGGGTGGGTAACGGTAACTGGACCACCGCTTTTTATCTGTTGGCGAAAGAGGGGTACAACAGAGCCTGATGAGCCCAGCACGTTTCCAAATCTTACGATTGAAAATCGCGTCGTTGTCTCTTTTTCTGCCAGGGCTTGCAAGATCATTTCGGCAAGTCGTTTGGTGGCGCCCATGATATTGGTGGGGCGAACGGCCTTGTCTGTGCTGATTAATACAAAATCTTGAACCTGAAATTTCATTGCTAGGTTTGCAATGTTTAATGTGCCGATAACATTGTTTTTAATACCTTCAATCGGATTGTGCTCAACGATAGGGACATGCTTATAGGCTGCGGCGTGATAAATGGTATTGGGCTGCCACGTTGAAATGATGCTTTGCATGCGACCTTTGTCTTGCACCGATGCTAAAAGGGGAATAAGCAAGTTTTGAGTGCCGGCCTCTTTTACCAGTTCTTCATGAACGGTATAAAGTGAATACTCACTTTGATCGACCAGTAATAATTGAGCTGGATCAAGTTTTAGGATTTGTCGGCATAGTTCGCTCCCAATGGAGCCGCCTGCCCCGGTTACCAATATTGTTTTTCCTGTGATGTTCTTGACTAATAACGTAGGATCGGGTGGAACGGACTCGCGCCCCAGAAGGTCGTCAATGTCCAAATCATGCAAGTCGGTTAAATTGGTTTTTCCTTGGGCTAGTTCCGTCATGTTGGGCAAAGTGCGTACAGCTACCCTGGCATGTCGGATACTAGCGATAATCTCGTTTCTTCGTCGCCGGGGTAACGAGGGCATGGCAAGGAGAACGGTACGAATATTCTTGCTTTCAACCAAGGCAGGCAACGATGCTGGGTTGTATACAGGTAGGCCGTTAAGTACCTGCCCGTGTAGCCGTAGGTCATCATCCAGGTAACCAGCAATGCGCATTTCGGTGCTGTTATGTATTGCGGCAGCCAATTGTCGGCCTGATGCGCCGGCGCCATAAATAAGCGCTTTGGGTAACGTTAGGCGTTGCCAGTGAGCTTGATACATTCCTCCTAGCCATAGGCGTGCAAATGCGCGTGACAGCCCTACGGCAAATAGCAGCAACATGGGTTGAATAATACCAATGCTGCGAGGTACGCCGGGAAGGCCGATAACTGTAATCACCACAATATAGATAAGTGCATATAAACCAAATGCTTTCAGCACTGTACCTATTGCCGATAGATCGGAGTATCGAAAGATTACGCGGTAGAACCCGTGAGTGATAAATATGGGTAGTGCAATAAGAATCGAGGCTGCAATTGCCCACTCAGGTTGAAAAAAGGAACCGCCCCATACGCGCACCCATATGTCCAGACGTAAATAGAATGCAAGCCAAACAGTTAGCACGCAGAGGCATATATCCACGGCCAGCACGACAAGCCGTTTAGCGAAACGTGGCATGGCCAGAATAGGCTGGGCGAGGCGGGTCAATATATTCATTCTTTGCCTTGCTGAATCCTGTCTCCCCGCCCCGAGCCGGTGAGGGTGCTAATAACGTAGCGGAAGTATGCTGGAATGCACATGGTGGTAAGCATTTGGGCGTCTGTTTCGGCAAGTAAAGCCGGGGTCGACATGTCGATACCCTTTATTTGTGCAAGCCCTGTAATGCCGGGGCGCGAGTTAAAAACGTTGCGTGCGGCACGTTCCTCAATAAGCTCCGTTTGGCTGAGTAAACAGGGCCGTGGGCCAACCAGGCTCATCTCACCTTTGACCACATTCCACAGTTGGGGAAGCTCATCAAGTTTGGTTCGCCGTAAGAAACCGCCGAATTTTGTAATTGCAGTGGGGCTGGCCAAGTGGGTGGCAATAGATTGCGTATCCGGGTGCATTGTACGAAACTTTATCAAGGTGAAAGGCCGCTGATAACGCCCCACGCGCGTTTGGAAAAACAGTGGTGAGCCTGTGTCAAATAAGCCAATAACGAACAACAAAATTAGAACTGGTAAGCCTATTATTAAGCCAATCGTCGCCAGTACAAGGTCGATGCTGCGAATAATCACGATGTTTACCTTATAGAGCGATACCACTTGGCCGTTAACCTTAGGCCCTCTTCTGCTGTGTAGGGGGGCGTCCAGTTAAGAACGTTCCGGATTGGTTGGGTATTTACGGAAAGCGAACCAGTTAGTCGGTTCACCATAGCTTCGCGCCCCAGTATTTTACCTGCCCAAGAAAATAGCTGGGATGGAATAGGTAGCAAGTGGCAACGTTTTTCTAGTGCGCGGGCTATTTTACGAATGAGCTCCGGCGTGGACGTGTCTTCGTTATCACTCACCAAGAAAATTTGCCCAACTGCTTTTGGGTGGACCAGGCACGCTTCAATAGCACCGATCAGATTGCCAGTGTATATCAAACTTCTGGAGTTTCGTATGGCCCCGAAAGGGAGTGGCACCCCGCGTTCGATAAGCCTGAACAGGCTTAAAAGGTTTCCTTTCATGTTGGGTCCATACACGAGCGGAGGTCGCAGAATAACTACCTCCATGCCCGTTTCTTTTGATATTTCCCACAAACCTTGCTCGGCCATCCATTTTGAGCGCGAGTACGGGTCTTGCGGTTGTGCTGGGTCGGTTGCCTGGTACGGCTCGGGTCTACCTTCGCCCATTACTTTTACTGTACTAATGAAAATAAAGCGTTTCACACCATGGGTTGCACACTGCTGTGCAAGTTGTAAGGTCCCGGCTGTGTTGGTGCTTTGGTAAGCCTCTTCAGCGTTGTTGGTTTTGTCGCTCATGACATGAACGCGGGCAGCCAAGTGCACGCACGCATCAAAGGGCTTGTTGAGTACAGGATTCCAATCGGTGGCGCTATGAAGTTCATCAACGGCGACCATGTCGCTGTTATGATTGCCTCGCGTTGTGCCCACTACGTCATGGCCTGATGATTTCAAATGGCTGTACAGGGCATGGCCAACCATGCCCGTCGCACCGGTTATCAATATGTTCACAGTGATGTTTTATACATTAAAGTAAGTTGTCCATTAATTTTACTGCCGTAGTCGTGTCGCATTCCGTTGCAGATGTTGTGGGTATTGAATTGTTGCGTTCCGGCCGGATTCCGTTTCAAATTTGAGAATATTGTATGTTGGGTTATCTAGTCGTTACGATGTATTGGTTACTACCGTTAACTTTGTTAACCAGTGACTCTATACCCAGTGGTGTCTTTTATGTGTTGATGTTTGTGTCGCTGGTGTTGTTGGTGAAAGAGCGTTTTGCGGGTGGCAGCGTTCAAACGCGACAATACGGCTGGCTGATTGTTGGCTATAGCATTCTATTTCTGTCTGTAGCTGCATCCTCTGTGTATTACGGAGAATGGGCGGGAGCCAATAGTGAAGGGGCCTTGCGTGTATTTTTGGGTCTATGGGTGCTGTTACTTGCACTTCCCCATGTTGATCGACAAGTTTTGCAGTATGCGTTATGGGGGGTAATCGCTAGCTGTTTTGTGTCAACAGCAGTGGTGCTTTGGTTATCATTTACTGTCACAGTGCGTCCGTTAACGCCTGGTGTGATTATCACGACTTATTCAAGCATTATGCTTCTGTTGGGTGCCATATCGGTTTATTCGCTTAATTGGAAGTTAAGTGCTTTCCCAAGATTTGAACAGACTGTGAAAATATTAGCGTCAGTGGCGACATTTGGAGGCTTTCTGGTCGCACAAACGCGTACGGGATTACTGGGTTTGCCGTTATTTGTGTTGCTAGGCATTGTGCTGTTTGCGGGCATAGGTCGCCCGCGTAGGTTACTGGCCTTATTGGGTGTGAGTGCGGTTCTTTTGATTGCAGTGGTGGGCGGAAGCGACTCTTTGCGACATAGGTTGGTACAAGGCATACAAGAGGTTCAGGTGTGCCAGGGCGAAGGTAGTACATCTTACAGTTCTATGTGTATTCGGTTGCAACTGTGGCATTCGGCAATCGATGCGGGCATGACTAATCCATGGGTGGGTTTGGGAGATGGTGGACGTTATCCGGAGTATTTACGTGATGTGGCTGTTCATAAAGGTTTAATTGCTCAGCGTGTTGTAGATGAGGATTTTGGTGAGCCTCATAACGATGTGATGTTGTTCTTCGCGGGTTTTGGCTTTCCCGGCGCGCTTGGCATTTTGTTAATTTATCTGGCGCCCTGTTTCTATTTTCTTCCCAGGCTTATGCGAAGTGGCGTCTCGCCGCAGTTACGAGCTGCGGCTGCAATGGGGCTAGCAGCCTGTTTGGGGTTTGCGTTGTTTGGGCTTACCGAAACGATGTTCCGGCGAATGAATACCATGGGCTTTTACGTGGCTTTTGTGGCGTTGTTTATGGTGCTGTCTGAATCGACGCCACGACGACGGATAAGACGATAATGCAACTTTATTATTATGTTGCGTCAGAAGGTAATTTTGGCGACGATCTAAACCCTCTTATTTGGCGGCATTATCTTTCCGACTTTTTAGATGCTGATGGCAGCACCTTGTTTATTGGTATTGGTACGATTTTGAATGAGCATATCCCGCCTGCGGGGTGTAAGGTGGTGTTGGGTACAGGGCTGGGCTATGGCAAACCGCCGGAAATAAATTCCAGTTGGCGGGTGTATGGCGTGCGGGGGCCGGAAACGGCACAGGCATTGGGCTTAAGCCCCGATTTGGCCCTAACTGACCCGGCCATTTTATTGCCGCAGGTGCTGGGCGGTGAGGCGCCCCCTGTGCGTTACGAGGCGTCGTTCATGCCGCACCATGTCAGCAAGCGGCTGGGGAGTTGGCGCGCCATTTGTGAGCAGGCGGGGGTGCATTATTTGGATCCGGCCCAGAATATTCAAGATCTGGTGAACGAGATGCGCGCCTCCCGGCGCGTTATTTGCGAAGCCATGCATGGCGCCATTGTGGCCGATGCGTACCGCATACCTTGGGTGCCGGTGGTGTGTTACGACCACATACTGCCGTTCAAATGGGTCGACTGGTGCAAGTCGTTATCCCTGGAATATCAGCCGGTGCAATTGCCCTGTATTTACAACGTGCGTGCCAATGTGTCTTTTTTGAAAAAAATGAAAAGCGAAGGTAAGCGTATATTGCGAAAAGCGGGCATAGCCCCCAGGCGCTGGTCACGTCCGTTACCCCGTATGACGGGGGCTTCGGAAGATGCGCTGGCGGTAAGCCAACTGGCGCAATTACGTACGCAGGATACGGTGTATTTAAGTGCTAACAAGGCGCATGAACAGGCCCTGGCGCGTGTTCATAGCGCGTTGGCACGGCTGCGGGAAGATCTGGTCGCAGGTCGGGTTTAAAGTTTAGGGGTATTGCTTTAGCTTCTGCGTAAAGAACGGTTTGGTGACCAGTTCATAGAAAATGCGTTTCAGGCGTGTTTTCAGAGTTTTTGGCGGTTTTATCCGGGGTAGCCGTGTGGGCGTTAAATTCGATTGCTGTGCTTCTTGCGCTTCCCACACAATATTGCGCTGCAACGCCCATAATGAGACGAAAAGCTTTTCGTTAAAACGGTTCCAGTGGTCGGCCACTGTCCATACCGGGTAAAGGTTCGCCGCCAGTTTTTCAGCTGTTGCCAGGGAAATAAAGTAGCCGCTGGCCAGCCATTCCCCGCCACTGGCGGGCACAATTTTATTGTTTATATTGTTTAGGTTTTTGCTGCCGAAACGTTTGCCGCGCGCGATGTGGGTCAGTTGTACCATTACCGCGTCGGTGGGGGCGAAATGGGCGGGCAGGCCTTTGGGGCCGTGGGCCTGCAGGTAGGTGGCGAAGTGGTTATCCAGGCATACGTCATCCTCTAGAATAACGGCGTAGGGCAACTGTTTTTGCACCATTTCCCGGTAAATGCCAACGTGGCTTAACGAGGTGCCGATTTCAGCGGCGCTAAGGGGGCCGTATTCCCGTTGCGCGCGGATGCGGTTAACATGGCTTTCCAGTGTTTCCGGGCTCATGAGCCGCCCGTCAACCGCATTGAAGAACGTGGGACTAATGCCCAGCCTGGTTAGGCGCGTTTGCATTGCGCTGCGCCGATGTGTATTTTTTTCTAGGTTAATAACAAAGCATGGAATGAGGTCTGGCATATAGGCCTGGAGGGGTTGGGGGTTGCATAGTGGGCATTTTATATGGGGGGTGGGTGTGATTGTTAAGCGAATAAAAATTTTTGGTGTGGCAGTCGTCATGGCTTTTTTGGGTGGCTGTATTTTGCCGCTAGAGTCATACACCCAAGCCATTGGCAAAGACGACATCCTGCCCAACGGCACCGTCGGTGAAATACAGGCCAACCCCAAACGTAGTGCCAACGCCACTGAAATAGCCGCCATTCAGCGTGCGGTGCGCACGAACCCGTTGTTGTCGGGCGAACAGGTGGTGTCGAATGTACGGGTCGAGGCGGTCAGCAAACCTGCCTTGGGTTTTTGCGGGCGTTTAAGCGAAGGCGCAGAAGCCTCCGGCAATGAGGCAGTGGTAACCGGCGTGTTGAAAACCGTAGAGGGCCGACTGCTGGCCTACGACCTGCGTTACGGCGACCAGGCGCAGTTGCGTTGCAGTTACATGCAGTTCTGGCCCGATACAAAGCAGTAACCTTGCTGCTCTACAATAGTTCACTGGCGCAAACCTTATTTTTCTCTTAATGGCCACCAACGTTGTTTTCCTTCGCAGCATGCAGTTCTTGGGTGGTCATCTGGTTACCTATCCGTTGCTCTATCAGCTAAGGCAACTGTTTCCGAACGACCAGCTTCACGTGGTGGGTACCGACCCCGTGGGCTCGCATTACGAGTGCACGCCCTGGGTTGATTCCTATATTCAGGCCGGGTGCGCGCGAACCAAGCTGGCGGCGCTGAAAGGGGTCAGCCGCTCGTTCGTGCTGCATTATTCCAGTGAGCAATACGCGTTTCTTACGTTCTTGCGCCGCATTGGCGTGCGTTCGGGTTTTCTGAATGGTCGGGTGGGCGATTTTTTATGGACGCATCGCTGGAAAAAAGACCCCAATGAGTACCTGGGCCTGGCGAATTTGCAATTGGCGCGTCAATTGGATGATTTTTGCCCGGAAGGGGCGGCGCGCGGCGCCATGGCGGCGTTGGCTACGGAAGCCGACCCGGCGTTGCCGCTGGCCCAGGTGGTGTTCATGCCCGGTGGTGGCGCGGGGGCTTACAAACGCTGGCATATTGAGTCGTATGTGGCGCTGGCCGATGCCTTGAAAGCCCAATGGGGGCTGCAGTCGTTTTGCTTTATTGCGGGCCCGGGCGAAACCCGCGAAGCCGATTATATTGCCGGGCTGGGCCGGCCCGATTTTCAGGTGGCGCGCAACCGCAGCATGGCTGATATTGCCCGGTTGTGCCTTCACGCCCGTTTAATGGTGGCCAACGATTGCGGGCCGTCGCACATTGCCCAAAGCGCGGCGGGTAAGTACGTGGGTCTTTTCCAGGATCACGAACCGCAATGGTTCTGGCGGCGCAAGGGGGCGTTGGCATTAACGCCCAACAACGGCACGTGTGATATTCAAAGTATTGCGGTGGCGCGTGTGGTTCAGGCGTGTGGGCGGTTGTTGGACGAAGGCGAGTTAATACGGAATTCAGTTTGAAGCTGTTTCCAGTGTTGTTGTAGCTGAAGCTTATGCTCGTTCGCCATGGGTAAGGCTTCGAGTGTTTGCGGCCAAAGTGCGCGTGCTTTTTCCAGGGTGTCATCAAGATGGGGCTTTATGGCTCGCCACGGCACACCAATGCGCTTCGCCCAACCCTCGAAATGTGCCGGCGTAACCGTGTACCAGTTTTTGATTTTGTTCAGGTTCAATGCAAACTGTTCTTCGTTTGTAAGATAGGCTTGGGTGGTTACGATATCGTAGGCAGGCGCCAACCGTGGCGTGTATTGGTCTGGGTAAATCAGGCTCCAGTTTTTTAAATGTGCATCGCCGTTGGCCAACAAAATATTCACAAGTAGTCGTCGGGCCAATTGTTGTATGTCGGCCAGGCCCTCGCCCGAATATTGGTAAAGAATTTGTCCTATCTGTTCGTAGTTGGCGGTGTCGTATTTGCGCTGGGGATATTGCACAAGTACCTGGGCGAAGTCTTCAGTGTGGATGCGCTGTTCGTTGTGCCGGTCGAAACGCTTGATGCCGAAGGCCAGCGTTTCGTTGGGGAGGTTGATGGGTGGCAGGTTTTGTAGTTGCTTCAGGGGTATCAAGCGAATTTCCGGGATATGAACACCGGCCAAACCCGCAAGGGTCATTGCGCTGAATTCGTTCAAAGGTACAAAGGCGTGGCGTGTCGATGGCGTTTTAATAATCCAGTCGCCCAAATTTCCCGATTGGGCTATGTTGTATCGGCCGTCTTGCTCTTTCATTGAAAACTTCATTTGTACGCCGGCCAGCGAAAACGCATTGCCGGGGTTGCGCCATGGGGGCTGCACAATGCGGGTTAGGGGGCCGGCGGTTAATGCATAGGCAGGCACCGCTTCAGGGCCTACGGCCGTAGCAATGAGGGCGCCGGGCAGGTCTTGCCCCAGGTAAGTGAAAATAGGGAACTCGTTGTCGGTATGAACCTTGAGCGCCTGTGAAATAAGCGCCCGCAACGCGCCTTCGGGCAGCAAGTTCGACAACAGCGGGTGTAGCCTTTGGTGCTTAACCCAAGGCTTGGCCATGATTTTTTGGGCATTGGGAAACGCGGGGTGCGTTATTAAGCCAAGGGTTGGGCGAGAAGGTGTGTGTTGAAATTCAGGGGCGAAGGCCAGAACGCTGCGCCCATTCTTGTACCCGGAAAGGTAGCCTACCAGTTGGTCGTGCAACGTGAGCTTTAAGACGATCATTTCTTCAGAAAGGCTCATTCAGTGTCCTGGTTCAGTAGCCCCTGCCAGGGGTTGTCGGCAATGGGGTTTTCGGTGTCGTGGGTGGAATGATTTTCCTGATTTTTGTTGGGCTTTTGCGGGTTGGCGTTCAGTATCGCCAGAACGGCTTCTCGTTTCTCTTTAGGAATTAACATAAGTTCGGCTTGTAACCCAAGGGCAACAAGGTTAAGCGTATCAAGCCGGGGGTTACCTTTGGATTCCAGGCGCTGGTATTGCTGGCGTGAAATGCCCGCGCGTAAAAGCATGTCGTTTTGCTTGAGCCCCAACCGGATGCGCCGTTCGCGAATTTGATCTAGCAAAGCGTCCATAAGAAACAAATAAGTTGCTTTTAATTTAATAGAAACATATTAGTTGCTTTTTATTTAATAAGCAATTTATATGTTTCTATTTTGTCGGTAAGGTATGGCGTTCAATTTGTGTCCCGCGCGTACTGATCTCGCACACCCAGGTACCCATATACTGCGTTTCACTGTTTTCAACCGCATGGTGGTTCAGCACGCCAATGTTGGGCGCATCCAGCGGGTCTGCCGCAGGGTAGGTAAACACCGCCACGTCGTGCGCCCGCAGTATGCTGGCCGTGGTATGAATTTGCTCCGGCGCCAGCGCTATGGCGCGCAGGTTCACACCGCTGTTGGTGGTGTATGTCATGGAATAGAGGGTGTGAACGCTGTGCAGGCAACGCAGGCCGGGGTGTGGGGGCATGCTGTTCCAGAATTGTTGCTGCCGTTGTGCGCAGGCGTTCACGGCGGTGTGCAAGTGTGCGGTGCCCACAAGTAGGCCTGTGTCGTTGGGCCCGCGCAAGGGGTTCGACCAGGGCGCGCAGGGGCTAAGCAGGGCTTGGCGCACCAGGGGTGCAACGTGTTTCAGCCGGGGCGGGGCGGCGTTTTCCAATAACGTATTCAGTACGGCGGCGGCCCGCAGGTTGCCGGTTAGGCTTAATGCGGCCCGATGCGACGCGGGTGTGGCAAACCGGTAAAGCAATCCTTGCAGCGGGCCGATGGGCAGGGGTGGGGCGTTGTTGCTTGCCATGGTGCACGCCTTGGCCGGCTAGGCCGCCGGATGCTGAAGCGCTTCGACACAAAGCATCACTTTGAACAACCCCTCGATGTTTTGTATTTGGTGCGCAGGTACCTGGCCGGTAAGGTGGTTGGGGCTGTGCATGAAATGTTGCATCCATGGCAGGTTGCCATCGTTTAGCGCGTGCAGGGCCTGGTGGATACGAATGAGCATCAGCGCCAGCTCGCCTTGTTTCGAGTCGGGCTTCAGTTGCCGGTTCTGTTTCAGGCGGCTGATGGCGCTGCGATGCAGGCCCAGTACCGCCGCCAGTTCACTGTGATTAAGGTTCAGTTGCGTGCCGGCGTTCAGTAATGCCGTGGCCAGGACGTGCGGGGCCGACAGTGCCTGGGCAGGCGGCCCGGCGGTTTCCAGGCCGGTTGGGGCGGGTGCTGATGTGCGGCGGGTGGCTGACTTGGGGCGACGGTTCGTTTCCATGAGTCCTCTTTAATGTGTGTTTTGTTCTTTTTCCTTGTTAAATGTGCATGGCACACGCCCCAAAACGCGGAACAACAAGGTATTACTGAATGATTACGGTTTTTTGATCAATAACTTTAGCTTGTCCTTCAAAATAATGACAAATTTGTCATAGCCATGACGAATTGCATAACGATAAGGACAAGATATGAGACAAGCATTAAGAAAGTTGTTGCGCGTTATGGTGGTGGTAGCGTTTTGTGTGTTGGTGTCGGGGTCGGCGCCGTCGTGGAAAGGCCATGCGGGCCTGGGCATGGGCCTGGCCTGGGCCGGTGAAGCCGCGACTTTGCCGGGTTTGCCCGAGGCGCCGTATGTGTTTATGGGCGACGTGGCCCATTTAACGCAGGCCGGGTTTGAAACGGTGCAGGCGTATGCCATTGGCGATGTGGCGGTGCTGAATGTGCACGAAGGCGCAAGCGCACGCCTGGCGGGGGTGCTAAGTAATGCGGTGGGCTCGATGGAGGGCGTAACCAAGCTGGGGGCCGGCACGCTTTCCCTGGCCGGCGCCAATACGTATCGAGGCACCACGCGCCTGCTGCAGGGGCGGCTCACGCTGGGGCATAACCGGGCTGCTGGCTTGGGCATGGTGCATGCCAATACGGGAACAGAGCTGGTGTACGCCCCGGGGGTGCGGGTGGCCTCGGCGGTGCAGGCTTCCCAGGTGGATTTGGCCGCCACGTTGCCGGCTTCCTGGTACACGCCGGATATCCATGTGGTGCCCGATACGCAAGTGCATTGGCGCGTGGCCGGTGGCCAGGCCGAACATGCGGGTTTGTTGCTGGGCAATGCGCAGGTGGTAAAGCAAGGCGCCGGGCGCTTGAATTTAACGGGTGACGCGGCGCCGTTTTCCGGCCAGTGGGTGGTGAACGAAGGGGTATTGGCGGTGAATACCGATTTACCCGGCGCGGTGGCGGTGAATGCGGCGGCCCGTCTGGAAGGCGTGGGCAGCGTGGGTTCGGTTGTGGTAGCGCCGGGCGGCGTGTTGGCCCCCGGCAATAGCATTGGTACGCTAACCGTGCAGGGCGATGCGGTATTCAATAGCGGTGCCGTATTCCAGGTAGAGGCACATCCCAGCGGGCAGGCCGATGCCCTGCAGGTGGGTGGCACGGCCTACCTGGCGGGCGCGGTGCAGACCCTGGCGGCCAATGGCGCATGGCAGCCCGAAACCGAATTCACCATTTTGTTGGCCGCGGGCGGTTTGGCCGGTACGCGTTTTGATACGGTGAGCAGCAACCTGGCGTTCCTGACGCCTTCGTTACGTTATGGCGCGAACCACGTCACGCTAACGCTGGTTCGTAACGATGTGCCGTTAACCGACCCGGGTGAAACGCCGGATGAAGAGACGGTGGCCGAAGAAATTGACGACGGCGGTTCGGGTTCGCCCAACCCCGGTTTGTTCGAAGAGGTGGTGGGAATGGATGAACCCACGGCGCGTAGTGCGTATCGGCAACTGGGCGGCGCGTGGCTGGCCTCGGTGCAGTCTGGCTTAATGGAAGACAGCCGTTTTGTGCGCGAAGCGGTGTTTGGCAACCAGAAGGAAGGAGCATGGGCACAGGCGTTTCATGCCAGCCGTTCGCGCCCCGGCCAACAGGGTGTGTGGGGCGATGAGCGGACCGTGCAAGGTGTGTTTGCCGGGGGGCAGCATCGCGTTGCGCCCGATGTGTGGCTGGGTGGTTTGGTGGGCGGGCAATTTGCCCGTATGAATCAGTTAAGTGGCGGCGGGTCGGCCGATGCACGCGCCAATACCCTGCATGTGGGGGTGAATGTGGCGTGGCGCCGTCATGGGCTTTCAACGGTGGGGGGTCTGGCGTATAGCCGGCACAGTGTGCATACCGGGCGGGTGGTTTCCGCTGGGTCGCTGCAAGACCAATTATCGGGTTCCACGCAGGCCCATACCGTGCAGGTTTTCGGCGAGGCGGCCTGGCGTGCCTGGGAAAGCGGTTGGGCCATTGCGCCTTGGGGGCGGGCACGGTATGCGGTGTCGCCCTTTATGCGCCTGGCCGGTGTGCAACTGCGGCTGGGCGGTTTCAGCGAAGACGGCGGTGCGGCGGCCTTGGTGGTGAACGGGTCGCGCCATACGGTGTGGTACAGCCAATTGGGTGTGCGTGGGCGGGCGCGCATTGAAACAGCAACGGGTGTGGCAACGGCACGGCTAACGCTGGCCTGGCGCCATGCGCGCGGCGATACGCAAGTGGTGTCGAGCCAGCGCTTTCGCGACAGCCGCAACCAGGCGGTGTTCACCTCGAATGGCTTGCCTGTATTGAAAAACGCCTTGCATGTGGCGTTGAATGTAGCCGGGCAGATTTCAAGTGCCTCAGCACTGGTGCTGGGTTATAGCGGCGTGTATGGCGCAGGTGTGCAAGACCACGGGGTGCAGTTAAGTTGGCGGGGTGTGTTTTAGGGGTTAAAGCTGGTTGCTGGAAGGTGGTTCATTGAACTATAATTCTCCCATGGATTTTGAATGGGATGAATCGAAAAGTGACGCTTGCTTTCACGAGCGCGGGTTTGATTTCGCTTATGCAATCGGAGCGTTTTTTGATCCGAATCGTGTTATCCGGTCGGATACTCGGCATAGCTATGGGGAAGATCGCTATCAGCTTATGGGCATGGTTGATCATCGCCTTTTTGTAGTTGTTTATACCCCAAGATCTGATTCGATTCGTATCATTTCGGCGCGTAAAGCGAATAAACGTGAGGTCATTCAGTATGAGAAAAGTACGCGTAACGCTTAATTTGGCAGACGCTGCCCCAATGGCTCGGGGGCGTGTTGATCTTGCGCGCGTTGATGCCACGACGGAAGAGGATATTGCGCGCCAGATTGTGGCCGATAACACAGATGCTATGTATGACGCGGCGCGTTTCGCGCGACGTGTTCGTAGACGTTTGGGGCTAAGTCAAGCTCAATTTTCGGAACGCATTGATGTGCCTATAGAGACTATCCGGAATTGGGAGCAGGGGAAACGGAGTCCCACAGGGGCAGCGAAATCGCTGTTGAGGATTCTAGACAAAGCTCCAGAGGTTGCGCTGGCGGTTCTCGATTAATCCCGGTTTGTGAAGCTCAGGCGGTTCGTGGGTGGGCATTCACGTAATGCATCAATGGTGAACTTGGGCATTTTCTTGTTTACAACATCAGACACGCGCGGGCGGGTAATGCCCAGGATTGCAGCGGCTTCGATTTGCTTTAGGTTGTTGTCGGCAATCCATTGACTAATTTCACTCATCAAATATTCTTTGAGCCGCAACTTTTCAGAAATAAGATGCTGCGATTCGGCGTGAAATTTTTTAGCTTCATCTGGGGCGAAGCCTAGCTCTTTGAATAGATTGCTAGTTGTGGCGCTGATATGCGTTGACTAAGCCTGCTGCTTAAGCCATTCGCGCAATGCGTCGTTCATGCGGGTTTGCCAGCCAGGCCCCTGTGCTTTGAAGGCTTCAACGATGTCGGCGTCGTACCGCACGGTTAGTTGTATTTTGGGTGACGCAATTCGCGGACGCCCCACCCGTTTCAGGAAAGGCGATTTTGTTAAATCGCTGGTGTCGGGGTCTTTGGTAATAGCGCGGTTAATTTGCGCGTCTTCCTGACTGGTTGGGATAATAGTGTGAGGTTTAAGTTTCGGCATATAAATTCACCTCTCTGCTGTTTGCTTTACGCAAACTAATAATTCGCCGGGAATTAAGCCTGGGTGTGTGCACGAGTACATGCAAACGCCTGCCGATATAACCCAGCGAGATCAGTCGTTTTTCGCCGTACGAATATCGAATATCTTCCCAGGTAATTGCTGACGCCCACTCAAAATTTGAGGCTGCGGATAACGGGATACCGTGCTTTTCGATATTTATGTGGTTTTTGTCAGGGTCAAAGTCAATTTTCAATTTATTGTAACTACAAAAATTAATAAATGGAAGATCTTGACTTTAAGACGTGATCGTTGATTCAGGGGTCAGTGCTCCGCATGTTTATCCTGGCGTAAAAACCCTTGATCAGGGTTCGCCTGAATTGATGATCAGGCCTGTTGTTTAAGCCATTCACGTAATGCGTCGTTCATGCGTGTTTGCCAGCCGGGGCCCTGGGCTTTGAAGGCTTGAACGATGTCGGCGTCGAAGCGAATGGCGGTTTGAAGCTTTCGTGGCGCTTTCTGAGGTCCTCTTTGTCCACGTAACTTGTTTTGCAACGAACTGGGTAGCTCGGTCAGGTACTTTGCGCTATTTACTGCTAACGCTGTCCATTCTGGGTTGTCCGGCTCAGTGGTGGTTTTGCGGTGCTGTTTTTTGTTCATACAAGCGTACCTCTCGCATATTTTTTAATTTTATTGTATAAACAAAAAAATATAATGTCGAGAGAGTGAAAATTACTTGTGTGGTGTATGCGCAAAAGGACGCAGCGAACCATTTTGAAATCAAAAGAATGGGAAATCAGGCCAAGAGAGAGTGATTTGTCCCAGGCAAAAACACCCCCGCGCCTAGGGTTTTTGCTATGATGCCTTTTGACTTTGTTATTGAATTTAGGTGGACGTCATGCATACTGACACCCCGGCTGCTTCCCTAACCTGGACCGATAAGTTCCTGGTGGGGTATGAACCCTTCGACGATACGCATCGCGAGTTTGTTGAAATTGTGGATGCTTTGTTGAAGGTGCCTGAAGGCGAAATGCTGGCGCATTTGTACAAGCTGATTCAGCACAGCGAAGCGCATTTCGCCCAGGAAGAACACTATATGGAAACCACGGCGTTTCCGGCGCGTGAGTGCCATGCCAATGAGCACGCAGGGGTGTTGAATTCCATGCGCGAGGTGGCGCAATACGTGGAAAACGGCGGCGACGCCAGCGAGATTCGGCGCTTGTCGGTAGCGTTGGCCGACTGGTTCCCGGGTCATACCGATTATCTGGACGCATCACTGGCCCAGTGGGTAGCCAAGAAGCAATTGGGGGCGGTGCCGATTGTTGTGCGTCGGGGCGTGGCGAATCACTCAGACGAAGCGTAATGCTGCCAAACAGAAAGCAGATCGATACCCAGGCATTCAGCCTGATGGCGTTGCTGTGCCTGATTTGGGCCTTTCAGCAAATTGCCATTAAGGCGGTGGCGGCCGATATGGCGCCCACGTTTCAAATTGCCTTGCGCTCGTTTATTGGCGCGGCACTGGTGGCTTTTGTTATGTGGCGCCAGCGTATTCCACTGGCGCTAGGCGATGGCACCTGGAAAGCGGGCCTGGTGGTGGGCTTTTTGTTTGCCGTGGAGTTTCTTTTGCTAGGCGAGGGCCTGCGCTACACCACGGCATCGCACATGGCGGTGTTTCTTTACACCGCGCCGTTCTTTGCGGCGCTGGGCTTGCATTTCACCTTGCCTGAAGAACGGCTGGCGCCCTTGCAGTGGTTCGGCATTTTTGCGGCGTTCGTGGGAGTGGCCATTTCATTTTTGGCGCCGGGTGAAAACCAGGCGGAAAACGCCAGCAATATGTTGCTGGGTGATTTCCTGGGCCTGTTGGCCGGTGCCGCGTGGGGTTTAACCACTGTGGTGATTCGCAACACCGGGTTGTCGAATACGCCGGCCTCCAAAACCTTGCTCTACCAGCTTATTGGTGCATTTGCGCTGTTGCTGGTGGCCGCCATTGTAAGTGGCCAAACCGAAGTGAATCACACGCCCATGGTGTGGGGCAGTGTGCTGATTCAGGGCGTGGTGATTTCCTTCTTCAGTTATTTGTGCTGGTTCTGGTTGCTGCGCAAATACCTGGCTTCGCGCCTGGGGGTGTTTTCTTTCATGACCCCCATGTTCGGCATTGTGCTGGGCGTGGTGCTGCTTAATGAGCCGCTGGATACCAGCTTCGTAGTGGGTGCCATTCTGGTTACCGCCGGCATTGTGCTGGTAAGCGGTTATGGCTGGATCAAGGCTGTGCTGCGGCGCTAGCCGCAAGCGCCGCAATATCGAATTCCGGATCACCGGCCTGTTCAGGCGTGGGCCAGACCCCCTGGCTTAACAGCTTCCTGGCCATAAGGTGCTCTTTCGGTGCGTTCAGGGTGTCGACCGATACCAGGCGCTGGTCGGCGTAGTGGTAAATGGAAAAGGCCGGGTCGCCGATATTGCCCCGTACCACAGAGTGGGTTACGGCTTGGGCGATACCGGCAATTTGCAGCTTCATATCGAACTGATCAGACCAGAAGTAGGGTGTGTCCTGGAAGGGGCGGTGTTGGCCCAGCAGGGCGCGGGCGGCGGCCTTGCCCTGTTCAATGGCGTTTTGTATTGATTCCAGGCGCACATACCGGCCGTCGTAGGCACGAACCGCGCAGTCGCCTGCGGCAAAGACATTGGGTGCCGAAGTGTGTCCGCATGCGTCGACCACAATGCCGTTGTTGCAGACAATGTCGGCTTGCCGGGCAAGGGTGTCGTTGGGCACCACGCCAATAGCCACCACCACCAGGCCGGCGCTTAACCGTTGGCCGTCGGCCAGTTCAATGTAAGCGCGGTCGTTTTCTTCGCTTAAATGGGTTACCTGTGCATTCAGCGCGATATGAACGCCCTGGCTTTGATGGCGCTGCTGGAAGGTTTGGGCAAGCAGGGGGGTGGCCACCCGGCCCATCAACTGGTTGCCGGCTTCCAGTATGGTGACGTCCAGCCCCATGCTTCGTGCAATGGCGGCAACCTCCAGCCCGATAAACCCGCCGCCAATCACCACAACCGGATCCTGGCGGGTTTGACACAGGCTCAGGCGTTCGGCGATGGCCTGCGAGTGCACGCGCGAGCGCAAGACGTGTATGGCTTTGGCATCGGGTTGCTGTCCGGGGAACAGGCGCGCCGCTGCGCCTGTGGCCAGCAGCAGGCCGGAATAGGCCAGGGATTCGCCGGTTTCCAGTTCGACTGTCTGGCTTTCCAGGTTGATGGCCGAGGCGCGGCAACCCGTTCGCATGGTGATTTTCCTGCGTTCAAACACATTCTGGCCACGCATGGTGAGCGAGTCGAAGTGTTTTTCCTTCAGGGCGTCTTTGGACAAGGGCGGGCGGTGATAGGGGGTGTGGGGCTCGTCGCCCAGCAGGGTGATCAGACCGCTGTACTTTTCGGCGCGCAATGTTTCCGCTGCCTGCAGTCCGGCCTGCCCTGCGCCGATAATAACGATGTGGTTTTCCATTTGGATTGCGTAATCAATATTGTGTTTCGGGAACGGCAATACTCAGGTCGTCGAGCGAGGCACAGGCTTTAATCTGGCACGACAGACGGCTGTTTTCCTTGCGTTGTGCGGCCACTTCGTCAAGCAGTTCCAGTTCTTCTTCCGTGGGTGGGTTCAGTTCAGACAGCCGGTTGGGATCGACATAGCAATGACAGGTCGCACACACCAGCGAGCCGCCGCATTCGCCCACAATACCGTCGATGCCGTTTTGCACGGCTGCCTGCATCAGGTTCTGGCCCTCGGGGACGTCGAGTGTGGTGGTGTTGCCGTCGGGGTCGACATAATGAATACGGGTCATGAGTGTAGCTTCCTTGGTTGGCCCCGCAGACGCGCCAGGCGCCGCTGCGGGGTAGGTCGAACGAAGTGAGGTTTCGGCGCTTAGTCGGTATTGATGATCTTGCCGTCTTCGATCTTGACCAGATAGGTCATCGGCACGCTTTGGGCGCTTTCCTTGCCTTCTGGGCCGTCTTTCTTGAACTTCACATGGCCGGTCAGCCCGTCCAGTTCGGTTTTCCAGAGTGCTTCCTGGATTTTCTTGGGGTCGGCTTCGCCGGCCATTTCAATGGCGGCGGCAAGCGTCTGGATGCCGTCGTAACCCCTTGCGCCTTCAGGTGCGCCGGCCGGGTCGAGCCCCATTTTGTCCCATTGCTTTACAAAGCTGCGGGCCGCCTCGGGGTTCAGCGTGGCATCGGGAAACCAGGGTACGAAGAACATAACGTGGTAGGTGTTGTTGGCTGCATTGCCGGCCTGGTCAATGAGCTGCTGAGGCATGATGCCGCCGGTGGTCACGAACGGCACCTTAAGGCCCAATGCTTCGGCTTGCTTGGCCACCAGCGTAATCTGCTCGGTACCGCTGGTTAAAAACACGTGGCTGGGCTGCTTCTTGGCATACTTGATGGCAGACAGTTGCGATGTCATGTCTTGGGCGGCGGCGTCCATAATGTGAATTTCGCCAATTTCCACGCCTTGTTCTTTAAGCATTTCGCTATAGGCCTGTGCCGCACCCAGGCCCCAGTCGTTATTCACCACCAGGAAGTCAACCTTGGTGATGTCCATGGGTTTGACGCGGTCGGCAAAGCTGGCCGCCTCCATGGCACTGGTTGGGCTGATACGAAACACGTACGGATTGCCCTGTTTGGTTATCTTCGACGAGCTGGCGGTTTCAACCAGCATTGGAATACCGTATTCCATGAGTTTGGGCATGGAGGCCAGGGTATAGGTTGAGCTCCAGGCGCCCATGATCGCAGGCACTTTATCGCGCACGATCAGTTTTTCAGTAACGTTCGAGGCTTCGGTTGGGTTGCTTTTGTTATCTTCAATAACAAGCTCAAGTTTCTTGCCCAGAACGCCGCCTTTTTCGTTGATTTCGGCTGCGGCAATTTTGGCTCCCTCGGTAACAAAGGTACCGGCTGCTGCCACCACGCCTGTAAGGGGTTGATTGACGCCAATTTTAATGACGTCGTCGGCATGGGCGACGTGTGCGGCACCAATGATTGAAATGACACTGATTAAAGCTTTGATTCCCATATTTCTCATGGTTCTCTCCTAGATGTGTGTAAAGCTTCAGTTGGGAGAATGACGCAGCCGAAATTGCTCAAAGGGCTGCGGCTTCTTTGGCAGGTGTTTTTGCGGGTTGGCGTTCCTCCTCTATGAGTTTTTGAACCATCTTGTGCATGCGTCGCGGGGCGGCATCAATGCCCAGGGTGATCTGCTTGGCGTTGGGGTCGCGTTCCTGTTCCAGTTGAATCTGTTCAAGAATGACCTTGTCTTCCTTGAAGGCGAACTCCATGGCGGCGTTAAGGTCCTGGTCGATTTCGGGTTCATCGACACGGAAATTGCGCACGTGGAACCAGAATTGCAGAACGGTGCGTTCATCTACCGGCGTTAGCACATGGCATGAATGCATCTGCACGCCGGTATGACGCATGGCAGGGTCTTTGATGGAGCCCGTGGCGCAGGTGCCCATGTCGATATCGAAGAAGCAGGGCGGGGTGTAGTCGTAGTAGTGCCAGCGGTCGACCTGGCCGGTCATGTTGGCGAAATTCTTGAATAGGGGGATGGGGGGCGCGTCGGGAATCCAGCGCCATACGGAAATGCTGTTGTCGCCGTAATCGTTGTTGACCGGGATCGACGCGCCGGCCGGTGTGCCCAGTGTGGACTTGTGCACGAACGTCACGTGGGCCGGGTCAAGCAGGTTCTCCACCAGGCTGAGGTAGTTGCATTCAATGCGCAAGACACCGCCCTGCACGGCATGCCAGCCTTCCTGGCCGTACTGGGGCACGTTGAACATTTTGTCGGGGTCGGCTTGTTCCGGGTCGCCCAGCCAAATCCAGACCAGGCCGTAGCGTTCTTCAACGGGATACGCACGTACCGTTGCGTTCTTCGGGATAACGTCCTGGCCGGGAATGCGAATACATTGGCCGGAACAGTCGAAGGTCATGCCGTGATAGCCGCACTCGATGGCGTCGTCGATCAGGGTGCCCAGCGACAGCGGTGCAAGCCGGTGCGGGCACGCATCGTGAAGTGCGGCCACCGAGCCGTCTTGGCGGCGAAACACGACGACGGGTTCATTGGCAATGACATGGCGCACGAGCGTGCGGTCAACCTCGTTTGACCAGATAACCGGATACCAGGTGTTCTTTACGAATTCCATTGTTTAACTCCTATAAAAACATTAGTGGTAGTACGCGCCACCGTCGACCACGAGCGTTTGCCCGGTAATGAACGCGGAACCAGGGCCGGCAAAGAAGGCCACGGCGCCGACCAGATCATTCGGGTGCATGTCGCGCGCAAGGGCGCGGCCCCGGATGGAAAACTGCGATGAGCGTTTGGCCAGTTCGGCGTTCTTCATGACGCCTTCGCTCAGCGTGAAGCCGGGGGCCACGCTGTTAACCAGAATGTTGTGTTCCCCCAGCTCGGTTGCCAGGGCCCGTGTCATGGAGACAATGGCGCCCTTGGACGCAACGTAATGCAGCATGTGCGGGTTGCCCTTGAAGGCAACGCCCGAAGAAATATTGATAATGCGCCCCGCGCCCTGTGTCTTGAATGCGGGCAGCACGGCCTTGCAACAGAGGAACTGGCCGATGACGTTGACGTCGACAAGCGAGCGCCATTCCTGCGTGCTTAACTGCTCGAAGGGCTTTTGTTGAATGGATGAGAAAATGGCGGCGTTGTTAACCAAAATATCCAGCTGTCCAAATTCGTCCAGCGCGGCTTTCACCATGTTTTCCGTGTCATCTTCCTGGGACACATTGGTTTTAACGCCAATGGCCTGATGGCCCTGCTGCTTGAGCTTTTCTGCCGCAGCCTGGGCATTGTCCAGGTCGGCAATGACAATACGGGCGCCTTGTTCGGCCAGGTGTTCGCAAACGGCAAAGCCAATGCCCATTGCCCCCCCGGTGACCAGTGCAACTTTGTTCGATAAGGTCATTTTTATTCCTGTTCAAGAAGATTGTTGAAACACCGAAAGGGGCGGACTGTAATGGCCCCGGCCAATAGGGGTGTTGGCGCCGAGGCTGTCGAGAATCGCCAGGTTGATAATGGGTGCAACCCGTTCTGCCTGGATGCGTGCCGGGTCGATGCAACCATTTTCGGGGGCAATAATGCGGCCGGGCCTTGTGAGGGCGTCGGCGGGAAGATAGTCTTTCCATTCGGCCAGCAGGGGCGGCGCGTGTTTCAAGGCCTGCCCGCCGTAACCGCAGGCGTCGACCACGGCGCTGTCGCCGATTGCGCCCAGGGCTTGGGCTGTGTGCTCTGGATTGAAGCGGGGGCCGCTGGGCGGCGGCGCCTCAATGGTGGCCCACGCTTTGGCATTCTTGAATTTCAGGCCGAACTCGATGCCGTTGGCGCCAATGGCCACGATGGGGCAGGAAGAGGTTCGCAATTTCCAGCTGCAGTAGGCCATCCAGGTGGTGAGGGCAAAGCCGGCATTGGTGAGGATTTTTTCACGGATGTCCGCCGGCAGGTCGGTGAGTGCATCAACCCATAGTTTTGTCCCGGCACCCACAATGGCATGGCCGTCATCGCCCAGTTGCAAGGCCTGCTGCATTAGCTGTTCGGGATAGATGGGCGTCTTTTCCAGTAACGGGTTGATGTGTTCGGCGAACAGCTTGCAGTCGTTCATGGCGCGATCACGGCATACCGGCTCGATAGAGCCGAATCGAAGGGCTGGTGCCGGCCCTTCGCTGACGGGCGAATACACTTTCAGCGCTTCGTTGCCCACCTCGACACACCAGGTGGAGGGCCCGGCAACCTGGGCAAGGGGAACCACCACGCCGTAATCTTGTGCCGGCAACAAGGTAATGCCCGATGTTGATTCCGACAGCATGCTGCGCGCCGTTTGGGTGTCTGCCGCCCAACCTTCCATGACTGCCGCTTGTGCTGCAGCATTGAGCACCGCTTCGGGCGGGCTGCCTTTATAAGGTGGGCCGGCGTGGAATAAAGCCTGATCCGGCAAGTTCGGCAGGGCGCTTTTTAGGCGGACCATGCGTGTTAGTTGTGCTGTATTGCTCATTTAACCCCCTGAAAGCGGCCATCGCCAGGGCGATGGCCGGTGCTGCTTTAATGCTGTTTGTTTCACTACACACAGTGGTTTTCAACACATGCGTTACAAACAATCCGTTGTGTAAAAAACTGCCTTGCGGTTGTCGGAACGTCGTGTTATACTATCTTACTATCGATAGTACCTATATATGTTAAGTAAATCGGCCCCTTCCTGTCAATGGAAAGGGGCCGATTTGAGCTGCTTTTAAGGGTAAAACCCTAGGGTTTTACTAGCTTGAGTTCACTGAATGTATGGGGAAGCACATAAGAAAACGGCCCCAACACTTGCGTGACTGGGGCCGAATTATTGGGGTGGCAAAGGGCTAGTCTTCTGCGTCTTTTTCCCGCTCTGAAGGCTTCATTCTGCCGGCAACCAGCAGCCCCACTTCAAACAAGATGCACAGGGGTACGGCCAGCATGAACTGGCTGATGACGTCGGGTGGCGTGACCACGGCGGCAATAATAAACGCGCCTACAATTACGTATCCGCGTGCACCGCGCAGTTTTTCCACGCTGACCATGCCGCTTTTCACCAGTAGCACAACGGCCACCGGCACTTCAAACGTAATGCCAAAGGCCATGAACATGGTAATGACAAAGCTGACATAGGCTTCGATATCGGGCGCAGGGGTAATCGACTGGGGCGCAAAGCCCGAGATGAATTCAAAGACCGTGTTGAACACCACGAAGTAGCAAAACGCCATGCCCAGCAGGAACAGCACGGTGCCCGACAAAATAAGGGGCAGGGCCAGCTTTTGCTCGTGCTTGTAGAGCCCGGGCGCCACAAAAGCCCAGGCCTGGTACAGCACGATGGGCAAGGCCAGCACGAATGCGGTCAGCAGGGTAACTTTAACCGGCACCATGAAAGGCGTGATGACCCCGGTGGCGATCATGCGGGTGCCGGTGGGCAGGGTGGCCAGCATGGGCTGGGCCAGCACGTCGTATAGGAAAGACGGGCCGGGGTACAGAAACAGAATAATGAAGATGCCCAGGATAGCACCGACGGCGCGAATCAGGCGCGTGCGAAGCTCGATAAGGTGCGAGACGAAGGATTCGGAATGGCTTTCTTCTTCGGCTGTCACGTGTCGGATCCGTTCTTCTTGGTGTCGGTGGTGTCGTCGGGCGAATCGTGCCCGGTTTGCGCACCGCTGCCTGTGTTGATTTGCGCGGGTTTGTTAGGTGTGATTTGGCTTTGTTCGCCCGATTTATCGCTTTCCTTGCTGCGAATCGATGTGTCGATTGACTGTTCCGTTTCTTTCAGCGTTTGTTCGGTGTCTTGCAGCGCTTTCTTGGCCTCTTCAAGCGGATTGCGAATGGTGTTGCCGGCGTCGTCGATTGAGGCACGCACGGATTTCGCGGCATCTTCAACCTGGCCTTTCAGGCTGCCGATTTCGGCGGAATCCATTTCACGCCTGATGTCGGTTTTGACGTCGTTGACGTAGCGCTGTGCCCGCCCCAGCAGGTGGCCCACGGTGCGGGCGACGCTGGGCAGGCGTTCAGGGCCGATGACCAGCAGCGCAACGACGCCGATGATCATGAGTTCGGTGAAGCTCAGACCAAACATGGCGGTTTACGCGTCTTTCTTTTCTTTGGCCTGAACGTCGATGGTGTCGTTGTCTTCGGTCTTTTGTGTAACGGCTTCCGGTTTCTTGTCTTGTTCGTTTTCGCTGTTGGCGTCGTGCATGCCTTTCTTGAAGCCTTTTACGGCGCCGCCCAGGTCTTCACCCATGTTGCGCAGTTTTTTGGTGCCGAACACCAGGGCCACAATAACCAGAACGATAAGCCAGTGCCAAATGCTGAAACTACCCATTTCAATCTCCGTAAGGCAGCATAGTGCTGCACATTTGTTTATGCCTTCATTCTACCCATTCTACCGAAGTGCGGGGTGGGGAACAGGGTAGGGAATGCGATAGTATGCTGTATATATTTTGCGAGGCATTTGCATGCCTTGCGTTACTTGCTGCGATTCGCTTTTTCTTCCAGGCCCGACACGCCTTCGCGTCGCGCCAGTTCGTTCAGAATTTCCTCGGGTCGCACATTGTAATGCGCCAGCGCCACCAACGTGTGAAACCATAAGTCGGCGGTTTCATACACGATTTTGTCGTGATCGTTGTCTTTGGCGGCCATGACCAGTTCCGTTGCCTCTTCGCCGATTTTCTTCAGGAAAGCATCGGGGCCTTTGGCCAGCAGCTTGGCGGTGTACGAGGCGTTTGGATCGCCGCCGTTCTGCGGCAGGCGGCTTTCCAGGGTGTCGGCCAGGCGTGCCAGAATGGCTTGCGCGTTGGGTGCTTGACTCATTTGTAGATTTGCTCCGGATCTTTCAATACGGGGTCGGTGACTGTCCAGCTGTTGGTGTCCAGGCGGCGGAAAAAACAGCTTTCACGGCCGGTATGGCAAGCAATGCCGCCTTCCTGCTTTACCTTGAGCAGGATGACGTCGCCGTCGCAATCGAGGCGAATTTCCTTTACCTGCTGCACGTGGCCCGACTCTTCGCCTTTGCGCCACAAGCGCTGGCGCGATCGCGACCAATACACGGCGCGTTGGGTTTGCGCGGTTTCCATCAGGGCATCGCGGTTCATCCAGGCCACCATCAGCAGGGTGCCGGTGTCGGCATCCTGGGCAATGGCGGGAACCAGGCCGCTGTTGTCGAAGTGCACTTCGTTCAGCCAGGCTGGGCCGGCTTGTGCTTCGGTGGTGCTGTCGGATTGCGATTGGCTCATGTTTGGCCTCCTTGCGTTTACAGCCTGACAGGAATGCCTTGCTGGGCCATCAGTGCTTTGGCTTCGTGCACGGTGTGGTCGCCGAAGTGAAAGATGCTGGCAGCCAGCACGGCGCTGGCCCGGCCGGTGGTAACGCCGTCTGCCAGGTGCTGCAGGTTGCCTACACCCCCTGAAGCAATGACGGGAATGGGTACCGCGTTCGATACGGTGCGGGTCAGGTTCAGGTCGAAGCCTGTTTTCGTGCCGTCGCGGTCCATGCTGGTAAGCAGTATTTCACCGGCACCGTATTCGGCCATTTTAACTGCCCATTGCACGGCGTCGATACCCGTGGCGTTGCGCCCGCCGTGGGTGAAGATTTCCCACTTCAACGGCTCGCCCGGTTCAGACACCTGGCGTGCGTCGATGGCCACGACAATACATTGCGAGCCGTGGTATTGCGACGCCTCGCGCACCAGTTCGGGGTTGCTGACGGCAGCGCTGTTAATGGAGACTTTGTCGGCCCCCGCGTTCAGCAGGCGTTGAATGTCGGCCACTTTGCGTACACCGCCGCCAACCGTTAGGGGAATGAACACTTGCGAGGCCACGGATTCAATAATGGGCAGGATCAGGTCGCGGTTGTCGCTGGTGGCGGTAATGTCCAGGAAGGTGAGCTCGTCGGCGCCTTGCTGGTTGTAGCGGCGTGCAATTTCAACGGGGTCGCCCGCGTCGACCAGGCCCACGAAATTCACGCCTTTAACAACGCGCCCTGCCGTGACGTCCAGGCAGGGAATAATGCGGCGCGTTAATTCATTCCTGGGGTTCATTCCATTTCGCCGTTCAGTTCATCGGCCAGGGTTTGCGCAGCAGCGAAATCAAGCGTGCCTTCGTACAGGCTGCGGCCCAGAATGGCGCCTTCGACGCCTTCGTCTTCCACGGCACACAGGGCTTCAATGTCTTTCAGGTCGGTGACCCCACCCGAAGCAATCACCGGAATGGTCACGGCTTGCGCCAGTTTCACGGTGGCGTCGATATTCACGCCCTGCAGCATGCCGTCGCGGCCGATGTCGGTGTAAATAATGGCTTCGCAGCCGTAATCTTCAAACTTCTTGGCCATGTCGATGACGTCGTGGCGGGTCAGCTTGCTCCAGCCGTCGGTGGCGACCTTGCCCTCGCGCGCATCCAGGCCAACAATAATGTTGCCAGGAAAGGCGCTGCAGGCGTCGCGCAGAAAACCGGGGTTCTTGATGGCGGCCGTTCCGATAATGACGTAGGCCAGGCCCAGGTCGAGATAGGCTTCAATGGTGTTTAGGTCGCGAATGCCCCCGCCAATTTGAACGGGGATTTCGTTGTCGATGACGTCCAGGATGTTTTTGATGGCTGCCAGGTTTTTCGGGCTGCCGGCAACGGCGCCGTTCAGGTCAACCAGGTGCAGGCGTCGCGCGCCCTGGTCGAGCCAGTCGGAGGCCATGGCCGCGGGGTCTTCCGAGAAAATGGTGGCGTCGTCCAGGTCGCCCTGGCGCAGGCGTACGCAGTGTCCGTCTTTGAGGTCGATAGCGGGAATCAGAAGCATGATGGATTTAGGCTAAGTTAGGTGCCGGAAAAATTAAAACTTAAGGGTGCCAGCGTTGAAAATATAACAAACCCGTTACGGGTTCCAGTCTACAAAGTTCCGATACAGGCGTAGACCCGCGTCTGCGCTTTTTTCCGGATGAAACTGCACGGCAAAGATATTATTTGCCGCCACGGCGCAGGTAAAGGGGATGCCGTAGTGGCTTTCGCCGACGGTTAATTCTGCCTGTTCGGGTGCAGCATAAAAGCTGTGTACGAAATAAAAATGGGTGCCGTCTTCAATGCCGCTCCACAAGGGGTGGGCCTGGGTTTGCCATACGCGATTCCAGCCCATGTGCGGCACTTTCAGCAATTCATGGTCATTGTCGCCGTGCTGTTTTGAAGACGCAAATTCAGGCCCGGAAAACAGTTTTACTTTGCCCGGGAAAATGTCCAGGCAAGGCGTGTTGCCTTCCTCACTGGTGGTGAACAGCATTTGTTCGCCCACGCATACGCCCAGCAGGGGCTTGTTGCGCGCGGCGTCTTCCACCGCTTCGCGCAGGCCTGATTCGTTCAGGGTACGCATGCAGTCGGGCATGGCGCCCTGGCCGGGAAAGACCACGCGAGACGCGTCGCGAATAGACTGCGCATCGCGGCAGATTCGAATGTCGGCGTTGGGTGCGGCGGCTGTCAGGGCGCGGGCAACCGAATGAAAGTTGCCCATACCGTAATCAACAATGGCGATGGTATTCACAATAAAGCCTTACAGCGAGCCTTTGGTGGAGGGAATGGTGTCGCCGGCACGTGGGTCGACTTCGGCGGCCATGCGCAGGGCGCGGCCAAACGCCTTGAAGACGGTTTCGCATTGGTGGTGCGAGTTGGTGCCGCGCAGGTTGTCGATGTGCAGGGTGATCAAGGCGTGGTTTACGAAGCCCTGGAAAAACTCCTGGGTCAGGTCGACATCGAAGGAGCCGATGTGTGAACGCGTGAAGGGCACATGGAATTCCAGCCCGGGGCGACCCGAAAAATCAATGACCACGCGCGACAGCGCTTCGTCGAGCGGCACGTAGGCGTGGCCATAGCGGCGCAGGCCTTTTTTGTCGCCCACGGCGGCGGCTACCGCCTGGCCCAGCGTAATGCCAACGTCTTCCACCGTGTGGTGGTCGTCGATATGGGTGTCGCCGTCGCAGTGGATGTCCAGGTCGATTAACCCGTGGCGCGCGATCTGGTCGAGCATGTGATCCAGGAAGGGCACGCCCGTGTTGATGGTCTGGCGGCCGGTGCCGTCCAGATTGATGGCCACACGAATACGGGTTTCGTTGGTGTTACGTGAAATTTCGGCGGTACGCATGATTTAAGGTCTTTTTGTGCAAAAGGGCCGGATTGCTGCGGCCAGGTGTTCGGGTATGGGGCTTGACTAGCGCTTTGGCGGTGTATCGAGCCGGTACTCGGCGCTGGCCGCGTGGGCTTGCAGGCCTTCACCATAAGCCAGGTGGGCGGCAACCTTGCCCAGTGTCTGGGCGCCGTTGTGCGAAACCTGGATAATGCTGCTGCGTTTCTGGAAATCATACACCCCCAGCGGCGAAGAGAACCGTGCGGTGCGTGAAGTAGGTAATACGTGGTTGGGCCCGGCACAGTAATCGCCCAGCGATTCTGAACTGTAGCGGCCCAGGAAAATGGCGCCTGCGTGGCGGATTTTCTCGGCCAATATATTGGCGTTTTCCGTGGAAATTTCCAGGTGTTCGGGCGCAATGTCGTTGGCAATGGCACAGGCTTCGTCCAGATCCTGTACCAAAATCAGCGCCCCGCGGTTGGCCAGGCTGGTGCGAATGATGTCGGCGCGTGGCATGGTTGGCAGCAGGCGGTTTATGGCTTCGTGCACCTGATCCAGATAAGCTTCATTGGGACAGAGCAAAATGCTTTGTGCCAGTTCGTCGTGCTCGGCCTGCGAGAACAGGTCCATGGCGATCCAGTCGGCCGGAGTGGTGCCGTCGGCAATGATCAGGATTTCGCTGGGGCCGGCAATCATGTCGATGCCCACCGTGCCGAATACGCGGCGCTTGGCGGCGGCCACATAGGCGTTGCCCGGGCCCACGATTTTATCTACCGGGTTGATGGTGTGGGTGCCGTATGCCAGCGCGCCCACAGCTTGCGCACCACCAATGGCCCAGGCGCGGTCAACACCGGCAATGGCGGCGGCGGCCAGCACAATGGGGTTGCGTACGCCGTCGGGTGTGGGCGTTACCATAACGACTTCTTCCACGCCGGCCACTTTGGCCGGGATGGCGTTCATGAGTACCGATGAAGGGTAGGCTGCCTTGCCACCGGGCACGTACAGGCCCACGCGGTCGAGCGGCGTGATTTTCTGGCCCAGCACGGTGCCGTCGGCCTCGGTGTACGACCAGCTTTGGGCCTTCTGGTGTTCGTGGTAGCTGCGTACCCGCTCGGCGGCCTGCTCCAGCGCTTCACGCTGCTCAGCCGGCAAGCCTTCCAGCGCGGCCAGCCATTCCGACCTGGGTATTTCCAGTTCGGCCACACTGCTGGCTTGCACGCGGTCGAAGCGCCGGGTGTATTCCAGCACGGCGTCGTCGCCACGATGCCCGATGGCTTTCAGAATGTCGGCGGTAGCGTGCTCGATGGCGTCGTCTTGCGAAGCATCGAAGGCCAGTAGTTTGCGCAGGGTGGCCGCAAAGCTGGGGTCGGTAGAGCGAAGGCGCTGAATGGATGACATGATGGTGCCGGAAAATAGCGGTACTAATTAAATGAGGGCAAAGGGGGTGTTATCAATTAAAAGCGTGTGAAGCCTAATGCTATTTGTCTGCGGTGGCTTTTGCAAATGCGTCGATTAAGGGTTGCAGCGCTTGGGCACGGGTTTTCAGCGACGCCTGGTTCACAATGAGCCGCGACGATATATGCGCGATTTCTTCCACTTCCATTAAATGATTGGCACGCAGGGTGCCGCCGGTGGACACCAAGTCGACAATGGCGTCGGCCAGCCCCACCAGGGGCGCCAGTTCCATTGATCCGTATAGCTTGATGAGATCGACGTACACGCCTTTGCGGGCGAAGTGTTCACGCGCGGCTTGCACGTACTTGGTGGCCACGCGCAGGCGCGAGCCCTGACCTACTGCAGCTTCGTAGTCGAAGCCTTCGCGCACCGCCACACACAGGCGGCATTTGGCAATGTTCAGGTCGATAGGCTGATACAGGCCGCCGGGGTGTTGCGCGGCATGTTCGAACAAGACGTCTTTGCCGGCGATGCCGAAATCGGCCGCGCCGTACTGCACGTAAGTGGGAACGTCGGACGCCCGTACGATGATTAAACGCAGGCCAGGGTCGCTGGTGGGCAGAATCAGCTTGCGTGAACTTTCCGGATTCTCGCTAACCTGAATGCCGGCCGCTTCCAGCAAGGGCAGGGTCTCTTCAAAGATCCGGCCTTTCGATAGCGCCAGGGTAAGCGGCGCCTGTGCGTTGGCGTTGGCGGGACTCATAGTGCTTCCTGTTTGATCCGTTCAATTTGCGCGCCGACCTGGCGCAGTTTGTGCTCCATATGCTCGTAGCCACGATCCAGATGGTAAATGCGCTCGACCGTGGTGTCGCCTTCGGCGGCCAGGCCGGCAATGACCAGGCTGGCCGAAGCCCGCAGGTCGGTCGCCATGACGGTGGCCCCCGACAGCGCCTTGACGCCGGTAACAACCGCCGTGTGCCCGTCGATGTCGATTTGCGCACCCATGCGGCTTAGTTCCTGCACGTGCATGAAGCGGTTCTCGAAAATATTTTCCACGATGACTGCGGTGCCGTCGGCCAGGGTGTTCAGGGCCATGACCTGGGCCTGCATGTCGGTGGGGAAGGCCGGGTATTCGTACGTGCGAAAGCTCACGGCTTTGGGTCGCCGGCTCATGCTGCCACGAATCCAGTCGGGCCCGGTTTCAATTGAAACACCGGCTTCACGCAGCTTGCCCAGCACGGCACCCAGGGTGTCGGGTGCGGCTTGCTGCAGCAAGATGTCGCCGCCGGTGGCGCCCACGGCACATAGAAAGGTGCCTGCTTCGATGCGGTCGGCCACGATTCTGTGTTCGGCCCCGTGCAGTTGTTCCACGCCGTCGATAATAATGCGGTCGGTGCCGTGGCCCTGGATACGGGCGCCCATTTTTATGAGCAGTTCGGCCAGGTCGGTGACTTCGGGCTCGCGTGCCGCATTTTCAAGCACCGTGCGGCCTTCGGCCAGGGTGGCGGCCATCATCAGGTTTTCGGTGCCGGTGACGGTTACCATGTCGGTGCGGATGGTGGCGCCTTTCAGGCGTGACGCCTTGGCAATAATGTAGCCGTGCTCGATGTGAATGTCGGCACCCAGGGCGGTCAGGCCCTTGATGTGCTGGTCGACCGGGCGCTGGCCAATGGCGCATCCGCCCGGCAGGCTGACGCGGGCTTCACCGAAACGCGCCAGCAGCGGGCCAAGCACCAGAATCGAGGCGCGCATGGTTTTTACCATGTCGTAAGGCGCTTCCAGGTTGGTGAGTTGCCCGGCATTCAGGGCCAGGGTGGCGTCTTGGTTCAGGTCGCCCTTCACGCCCATTTGCCGAAGTAGTTTCAGCATGGTGTGAATGTCTTGCAATGCCGGTACGTTTGTAAGCGCCAGCGTGTCGGCCGTGAGCAAACCGGCGCACAAAATGGGCAGCGCCGCATTCTTGGCCCCGGAAACGGTGATTTCACCCTGCAGGGGCTGCCCCCCGGTAATGCGTAGCTTATCCATTCGTGTTGGCGTTGTGTTCGTCGGGCGTCAGGGTGCGCATGGATAAAGCGTGGATTTCGCTTTTCATGCGCTCACCCAGGGCTTTGTATACCAGCTGGTGACGGGCAATAAGCCGCTTTCCGGCAAATTCGGGCGACACGATAATGGCTTCGAAATGCGAGCCGTCGCCTGCGACTTCAATGTGTTCGCAGTTCAGGTTGTCACTAATGTACTGGCGGACTTCTTCAGGAGTAGGCAACATAATTTTATGATCGCAGTTTGTAGCCCGAGGCCAGCAGGCGCATCGTGTAGGCGCACAATACAACGAACACCCCGGCCACCACGGTCAGGCTTGTCCAGGGGGAAACGTCGGACACGCCGAAGAACCCGTAGCGAAAGCCATCGATGGTGTAGAAAATGGGGTTGTAGTGCGACACGGCTTGCCAGAAAGGCGGCAGGCTGTGAATGGAATAAAACACACCCGACAAAAACGTGGCGGGCATGATAAGGAAGTTTTGAAAGGCGGCGAGCTGGTCGAACTTTTCCGACCAGAGCCCGGCAATAATCCCCAGCGCTCCCATAATGCCGCACGATAACACGGCGAATGCCAGAATCCAGAGCAGATTCTGCGGGGGCAGGTCGACAAACGGCAGTGCCACCAGCCAGATGCATAACCCGACGCCCAGGCCACGCAAAACGGCGGCGATAAGGTAGGCGGCAAAGAACTCACGGTGCGAAATGGGCGGCAGCAGCACGAACACCAGGTTTCCCGTAATACGGCTTTGAATGAGCGATGACGATGGGTTGGCAAAGGCATTTTGCAACATGCTCATCATCATGAGGCCGGGAATCAGGAAGGCGGTATACGGAATGGTGCCGTAAATTTGTACGCGGTCTTCCAGGACGTGCGCGAAAATAAGCAAATACAGCAACGCCGTAAGCACGGGAGCGGCCACTGTTTGGAAACCCACTTTCCAGAAGCGCATGATTTCCTTGCGCAACAGGGTGGGAAACCCGGAGCCCAGATCGGTGCGGGGTTCAATGAGTGACTTGCTCATGCGGTGGCCTTCAATGCATCTTCATTGCGCATAATGCGTACAAACGCGTCTTCCAGGTCGGCGCCGCCCACGCGGGCCAGCAACGCTTCCGTGGTGTCCAGTGCCACGATACGGCCGCTCTTGAGCATGGCAATACGGCCGCACAGGGCTTCCGCTTCTTCCAGGTAGTGCGTGGTCAGCAAAATGGTGTGGCCTTCTTTGTTCAGGCGCGAAATGAATTCCCACAAGGTGCGACGCAAGTCGACGTCGACCCCGGCGGTGGGTTCGTCGAGAATAATGACCGGCGGGCGATGCACCAGCGCCTGGGCCACCAGCACGCGGCGTTTCATGCCGCCGGAAAGCGCGCGCATGTTGGCGTTGGCTTTGTCGTCGAGCCCCAGATTGTAAAGAATTTCGTCGATCCAGTCGTCGTTGTTGTGCAGGCCGAAGTAACCCGACTGCAGCCGCAGGCTTTCCCGAACAGTGAAGAAAGGGTCGTAAACCAATTCCTGCGGCACCACGCCAAGCGAGCGACGGGCTTCCTTGTAGTCGGTAACGACGTCGTGCCCGCAGACACTGGCGCTTCCCGAGGTGGCGCGGGCCAGGCCGGCCAGGATGGAGATCATGGTGGTTTTGCCGGCGCCGTTTGGCCCCAGCAGGCCGAAGAATTCGCCGTGTTCGATGGTAAGGCTAACGTCGTTCAGGGCCTGGAACCCTTCGCGCTGCTTCAAACCGGGGCGCAGCAGGCCCCGCCACCCTGCCGAGCGCGGCGGGTAGACTTTTGATACGTGATTCAGACTGAGTGCGGACATAAATAAAAAGATCAAGGCGGGGCATTAAGGGGCCCCGCAAAACCTCTATTGTAGTTTTTATTGGTATTTGTTGCTGCTGCCGCGCTTGATGGCCTGTTAGCGCGCGTTATGCTGGTTCAGCGCAGTAATGAGGCCGTCGATACCGTTCTGGTTGATTTGCTGGGCAAACTGGTTGCGGTAGTTTTGAATGAGCCAGATGCCTTCCACGTTCAGGTCGTAGATTTTCCAGCCGTTCGGATTCTTTTCCATGCGGTAGTCGACATTAACAGGCGGGCCGTTGCGCTGGGTAAGCTGGGTGCGCACCACGACATCTTCCGCCTCGGGGTCGCCGCGAAAGGGCAGCGGCTTGATTTGCGAAACGTCGTCGGCTTGTTCCAGCGCGCCGCTATAAGTGCGAATGAGTGTGCCCTTGAATGCGTCGACCAGTTCCTTTTGCTGTGCCGGTGTGGCCTGGCGCCAATACCGGCCGGCCGACAGGCGCGTGGTTTTTTCCAGGTCGACATAAGGCAGGATATATTCGTTGACCAGGGCGTTGATGCGGTTCAGGTCGCCTGCCTTGGCCTGGTCGTCTGCGCGCAGCGCGGCCAGGGCGTTGTCGGCCACTTCTTTTACGAAGTCGTTGGGCGCTGCCTTGGCGTTGACATTTTGCGATTGCGCGGTTGCGCTGGCCGGTAGCGTTGCCAGCGCAACAACCCCGGCTGTACCAGCCATGCCGGATACGCCGATGGTGCCGATGAGTGCCAGGCTTGAAAACGTGTTTTTAACTGTACGAGTCAGTTTGAGCATGGAAATAAGGCTCCTTGATTTAGGTACTTACTGGCCGGCAGGTTGCGACGAGCCCGAAGCAGGATTGGCCGCACCGTTTTCACCGTTCATATCCTCGTCGTCGGAGTAGTCGGGCAGGGTGTCGTTGTCTTCATACTTGGGCAGGCCCGCGGGTGTGGTGTCGGGGTCGACGCTTCGGCCCTGAACCAGCGCGGCACGGCGTTGAATGTAGGCGTCGCGAATAAAGGCATAGCGGTCAAGCGCGATACGGTCGACCATGTCGTCGGCGTTCAGCAGGCTGGCGCGCATATCGATTACGGCCAGGGCAATAATGCTGTTGCGCACCGGAATGTTGTCGATGGCGAAGATAGGCGCGTAAGGCGGCGAGTAGTCGTAAGCGAACCAGGCAACGGTGCTGGTGCCGTCACGTACGTTGCTGGCGCCCAGGAAGGGCAATACCACGTAAGGCCCGGGTTCGAAGCCCCACACGCCCAGGGTCACGCCGAAGTCGTTCACGATGCGCGGCACGCCATTCATTGAGGCCACGTCGATGCAGCCGCCGATACCCATGGTGGTATTCATGAGAACGCGGCCCAGCGAGTTGATGCCGTCGAAGGGGCGGCCCTGCAGAAAGCTGTTAACGGACGACCAGGCGTCGTGAAAGTTGTTGAAAATATTGCTTACGCAGCTGCGGGCCGGTTGCGGCATCACGGCCTCATAACCTTGCGCAATGGGCTTCATGAAGGCCTTGTCGACGGTCTCGTTAAAGGCGAACATGCTGCGGTTGTAGCTTTCCCAGGGGTCGTTCGGATTCGGGTTGGGCACGTGTGCACAGCCGGCAACGACAGCCGTTAAGGCCAGAACAGGCAACACCTTTGAAAGGCGTGAGCGTAGCGGCGAGGGCATCGATATTTTCATTTTGCGCTTCTCTGTTTTTGCTTCTTGAGTGTTTGTTTTATGTCTGCACGGTTCGGTTTTCAGGCCCGGGCGGTTGGATGGCTATAACGCATTTTAGTTCGGATCTTGCAATTGTTGCGCCGTACCCTGGTCGCTGGCCGAGTTATACAGGAACTTGCTGATTAACTCTTCAAGTACGACGGCACTTTGCGTGAACTGAATGGTATTGCCATTTTCCAGCATTTTGTCGTCTCCACCAGGGGTCAGCCCAATGTACTGTTCGCCCAGCAGGCCCGAGGTGAGAATCGAGGCTGAAGAGTCGGCCGGGAATTCGTATTTCGATTCGATATCCATGGTAACCACGGCCTGATAGCGCTGGTTGTCGAAGGATATTGATGCGATCCGGCCCACCACGACACCGCTGCTTTTTACCGGGGCACGCACTTTCAGGCCGCCCAGGTTGTCGAAGTAGCCTTGTACCTGGTAGTTGGAGGCAAATGAAAACGAGCTTAAGTTACCCGCCCGCAATGCCAGGAACACCAGGGCAAGAATGCCCAGCAGCACGAAAAGGCCTACCCAGAAATCGGTTTTAACACGTGTCATGATGGTTTGTTCCGTTAATGTGTTCGTTCCGTAATTAAAACAATGGTGTGGCGCGAAAGAGCGCGCTTAGTTGCTGAACATCAGGGCGGTGAGCAGGAAGTCGAGCCCCAGTACCACCAGTGCGCCGCTGACAACGGTGCGGGTTGTGGCACGGGCCACGCCTTCCGGTGTGGCTTTGGCGTTCCACCCTTCGTACAGCGCAATCAAGGTCACTGCCGCCCCGAAAATGACGCTTTTCACCACGCCGTTGGCCACGTCTTTGAAAATATCGACGCCGCTTTGCATTTGCGACCAGAAAACACCCGGGTCGATGCCGATCATGAGTACGCCGACCACCCAGCCGCCAATGATACCGACCATGGAAAAGACGGCGGCCAGGATGGGCATGGCAATAAAGCCGCCCCAGAATCGCGGGACCAGCACGCGACGAATCGGGTCAACCGCCATGACTTCCATGGCCGCCAGTTGTTCACCGGCTTTCATGAGCCCGATTTCAGCGGTTAAAGAGGTGCCGGCCCGGCCGGCGAACAGCAGTGCCGTTACCACCGGGCCCAGCTCGCGCACCAGTGACAGGGCAACCAACAGGCCCAACGCCTCTTCCGAGCCATAGCGATTCAGCGTGTAATAGCCTTGCAGGCCCAGCACGAAACCCACGAACAGGCCGGACACGGCAATGATCACCAGTGAGTAGTTGCCGATGAAGTGAATTTGCTGTGCAACCAGCCCGGGGCGTTTCAGTGCCGTGCCGCTACGCGCCAGAATCGCGATGAGCAGGCGAGCGAAGGCGCCCAGCGACATAATGGATTCGCGAATGTGACGGCCAATGGCACTGATGAAGTTCGTGATGATCATGAGCGCCCCTTTTGATCCAGCCATTTGTTGAATGCAGGCGTTTCCGGATAATTGAAGGCAATGGGGCCGTCGGGCTCGCCTTTCAGGAACTGCTCGATGTAAGGGTCGGTGGACTCGTTCATTTCCTGCGGCGTGCCATGGGCCAGCAGTTTGCCTTGCCCCACAATATAAATGTGATCGGCAATGGCGAATGAGTCGGCCACGTCGTGCGTGATCAGAATCGACGCGCAATTGAGCCGATTGGTTAGGTCGCGAATAAGACGCGCGGTAATGCCCAGGGAAATGGGGTCGAGCCCGGCGAACGGTTCGTCGTACAGAATCAGTTCCGGTTCCAGCACAATGGCGCGCGCCAGCGCCACACGGCGGGCCATGCCGCCGGAAATTTCATTAATGCCCAGGTGCGCCGCCGCCCGCAGGCCCACGTCGTTCAGCTTTTCCAGTACCTTTTCGGTGATTTCTGCTTCCGACAACGAGGTGTGTTCACGCAGGGGAAAGGCCACATTTTCAAAGACGTTCAGGTCGGTGAACAGGGCGCCTTGCTGGAACAGCACGCCCATGCGCTGGCGCAGGGCCTGCAACTGGCTGTGCGAGGTTTCGGCAATGTTTTGCCCGAATGCGTGAATGGTGCCTTTTTGGGCGAAAATCTGCCCCGTGGCGGCTCGCAACAACGTGGTTTTGCCCGAGCCGGATCCGCCCATCATGGCCACGACCTGACCGCGACAGATATTCATGTCGATATCTTTGAGTACGGTGAAGTCACCATAGCCCAGCGCGGCGTTGGAAAACCGCAGTAGCTCGTTGTGTTGCGTGGCTTCTTGCGTCATAGGCCCAGGATAGGAAATTTAGCGTTGCATTGTAGCCCACAACCATACAACATCGGCCATCCCCTTTTCCAGGGGCGGCGAAATTAAATCAGCTTGAAATGCCAGTCGACACGCCAATGCGGACTATCCCAAGTCGGTGTCGCGGCTGTGTCGGGTTGGCTGATAAACTGAAAGTCGGCCACCAGGCTTTCTTTCACGCCAAATACCGCGTCCTGTTCCAGGTAATCGCAATCGGGCGCGAAAATGTGGGTAATGATGGGTTCGTAACCGGGTGCGGTCACAATGAAATGAATATGGGCGGCACGATAGGGATGGCGCCCCATTTGGGATAACAGCTTTCCTACCGGGCCGTCGTCGGGAATCGGATAAAAACAAGGTTTAACGGAACGGAACCACACGTTGCCGTTTTCATCGCTGGTGAACTTGCCACGCAAATTCCAATCGGGTTGAATGCCTTTTTGTTGCACATCGTAGAAGCCGTCGTCGTTGGTTTGCCATACATCGACAATCGCATGGGGTATGGGTTCGCCTTGCGTATTGGTGATTTTTGCAACGAACAGCAAGGGCTCGCCTTTACCGTCCAGGCAAATGTTATCGCCGTTCTTGTACTGCGGCGCATCGCTGACATGGAAAGGGCCCAGAATGGTGTTTTCCGTTGCGCCTGATGGGCGCCGGTGGTTGATTGCATCTACCAACATCGACACACCCAGAATATCTGAAAGCAAAATGAATTCTTGTCGCCAATCGGTGCACATGTGCCCGGTTTCGGTCAGGAACTGGATTGCTTTGGCCCACTCCTCATGCGTTGGTTCAATTTCTTTAACGGCTTCATGTAAATGACGAACAATGGTGTCCATCACCTGACGCAGCCGGGGGTCGGCCGCGTCAGTCATGCGCGCGTTTACAACCTGCGCCGAGTGGGCTTCGGTGAATAAGGGATAGCGCTGTGACATAGAAGTAAATTACAGATTGAATAAAGACTTGGCATTGTTGCGGCCGATTTTTTGTCGGTCAGCCTCGGAAATGGTGGCAACGTCGAACCAGTCGGCGGCGTGGTCAACGTTTTCGAAAGGCCAGTCGGTTGAGAACAAAATACGGTCGGATCCAATTTCCAGCATGGCGTCGACCAGGGTTTGGGTGCGGAAATGACCCGAGGTCGTGATATAGAAATTCTCGTTGAAGTAATCGGCAATGCGGCGTTTGGCGGGGTAGTTTGGCGCCACTTTCACCCAGGCGTTGCGGTTGTCGATTCGCCACATCATGTAGGGAAGCCCTTCGCCCATGTGGCCCAGAATAATTCGCAGGTTCGGGTGCTTGTCGAACAGGCCCGAGCCCATCAGGCGCAGGGCGTGAACAGCCGTTTCCTGGGCAAATGCCCATGTGGGACCCATCAACCAGGGGTGCCCTTCATAAATACGGCTGTCTTGCGGTAGCGGGTTGCGGGGGTGCAGGTAGAAAGGCACATTCAGTTTTGCGACTACCGACCAAAAATCAAGGTACTCGGGCAGGTCGTAGTACAAGGGTGTGGTGGTGTCTCGCTGGCTGAAACCATTCACCAGCGTCCCAACGAATCCAAGCTCGTTCACGCACCGCTCCAGTTCGCGTGCCGCAGCCTCGGGATCTTGCAGTGGCAGGGCCGCGAAAGCGCGAAAGCGGTCGGGGCGCTTGGCACATTCTTCGGCCAGCGCGTCGTTGGCCCGCCTGGCAATTTCAATTGCACGAGGGACGTCGGCAATAGCCTGGACTGCAGGTGCATTGAGCGACAGAATCATGGTTTCAATACCATGCTTGTCCATTAAGTCCAGACGCTGTCCGTGGATATCCAAAAGCCGCTTTTGCAGCTCTTCCCAGTAGTGGCCGGGTACAAAGCCGGCTGAGTCCATCAAGGTGTCGGGAATAGCGAAATGTTCTTCTAAAGCGATTTTTCCTTGCATGTTTGCTCCTGTAGATTCGTTATCGTGATTCTGTAAAAAAGTGAACGGTTTCGAGCTTTGGTGCGCATATTAAGTATGCATGTCGGCGTTGTCAGTATTGCCCTTTGGGTTCAAGTCCAAAAATGTGTTGGCCAACCATGGTGCCTACGGCATCCCAGTTCATACTAATGTGGCGGCCCACGGCGTTTGCATCGCGCCAGGCTCTTTGAACGGGGTTGCTCATGTTCAATCCGAGACCGCCAGTTGATGCGTTGAGGGCCTCCACGGCGCGCAATGAGAGGTGAACGGCAAAAGATTGTCCGCGACGGCTTAACATCCGATCCTCCAGCGGGAAAGTTTCATTCTGTACTGCCAGCATTTGGGCTCGCTCGATGTCACGCAAAAGTATTTCACGCGCGGCATCAATACTGGCGGCAGCTTCGGCGACGCGCAGTTGAATGGTTGGGAATTCCGCCATTTTGCTGTTGCCTCCGGCGACGGCGCCACGTGTAACGCGATGGCCGACAGAGTCGACATAGCTTTGCAGCGCCCCTTTTGCGGCACCGACTGCTGTGGATGCCAGGCACGAGGGAATGCCGGTGAGCAGTGGCATATTGAAAAGAGCCTGCCCCTGGTAAACGTCAGCGCCCGGCGTTTTCCCGGTTACCGCCTGAGGGAAGGTAAGGACACGGTGAGCGGGCACCACTACTTTGTCTAGAACCAATGTTTTTGAACCTGTGCCGGCCAGGCCTACAACGTCCCATGTGTCGTCGATGGTGTACTGACTTGCGGGAACAAGCAGAAATGCGGGAATGGGATTCTTGCCGTTTTCTGCGGGAAGAATCGCCGCGCACAAAGACCATTGTGCGTTATCGCATCCGCTGGCAAAGCTCCAGCGACCGCTTAATTGATAACCATCGACCACTTTGTCGGCCATGTTAATGGGCGCATATGAGCCGCACAGCAAGGCATCCGGGTTGTTGCCCCACACATCCGATTGTGCTTCTTTTGGAAACATGGCCAGCAGCCACTGGTGTGCAGACAGCAGGCCGGCGACCCAGCCGGTTGCGGCGCAGGCGGCGGATACGTCAATGTTGGCATCAACCAGTTCCGTGAATGGCAAGGCTTGCCCCCCAAATTCTTTTGGTTTAACCGCATCGAAATAGCCAATCTGTCTTAAGGCATCGATGTGTGCGGCGGATACGCGCCGGTTTTTTTCCGTACCGAGCGCCGCCTGGCGAAACTCGTCGGCCAATTCGGCGACCTTCTGTTTCAATACGGTGTGCTGGGTGCTTATTGTTTCTGTGATTGCTTCAAGGGCTTCGGCATTCATGATGAGATGTCTCCAATAAGATGGGTGCGCGTCTATACCGCGGGGTGCGAGCAGCAGTACTTCGCGTTTTCATACAACAATGGGCAGGTTTGATCAGATACGAAGGCGTCGGTTACCTGGCCGATGAAAAGGGTGTGCGTACCGTAGGGAACCGCAGCCGTGCGTTTGCATACCACGCGTGCGTGGGCGTCTAGCAGTGTCATTAGCCCCGATTCATGTTTAACCCAGTGTCCTGTTTCGAACCGTTCTTGCGGGCTGACTTTTCCACTGAACGCATCCGACAAGTCGACCTGGCCTTTGGCGAGTACGTTGACCGCAAAGTTCGGCTGATGCTGGAGCATTTCGTGAAGATAGGTGCGGTTGTTCACGCACACCAGCAGCGAAGGCGGGTCCAGGGATACGGAAGTAACGGCGGTTGCCGTCATGCCGTGATCCTCGCCATTCATGTGGCTCGTGATGATCGTGACGGTTGCCGGGTACTGGCGCATCATTGCGCGAAAGTTGTCGCGGACGGCTTCTTGCGGTTGGGCAACGGAATCCATGTTGTCTCCTGTGTTCTTATGTATTTAAGATCATTATAATTGCATAAGCAACAATTGCAAATGCAATATTTACATGAGTAGATCGACGCCGAATTGCGATATGCCGGGGATGTAGGTAACCGCAAGCAAGGCGATGAAATACAGGATCAGGAAAGGCGTAATGCCGCGATAAATGGTTGTAAGCGGTGTGTGAAAAATGGATTGCATGACAAAGATGTTGATGCCGAAGGGCGGGGTAAATAACCCAATGGCCAGATTAAGCGTCAGGATCATGCCGAAATGGATCGGGTCAATGCCGGCTGCAGCGGTGATGGGTACCAGCAAGGGGCTTAGCAACAAAATGGCGGAAAGCGGATCGAGTGCGCAACCGATAAGCAGCAGCAAGAGATTGATGACCATGAGTAATTGCCAGGTGGCCAGATCGGCACTCGTAATCCACTGCACGAGTTGGGCCGGGATCTGATTGACAGTAATCATCCAAGAGAACACGCCGGCGCAGGCCACGATAATCAGTATCTGTGCACTGAATCTGACCGTGCTGATAGCCGCTTCGAGCAAGCCGGTTAAGCTTAGGTCACGCAGAGCAACCACCGCCACAATGGCGGCATACAAACATGCAACGGCCGCCGCTTCGGTTGGCGAGAAAACGCCGCCGTATATGCCGCCGATAATGACCACCGGAACGCCAAGTGCCCAGACGCCGCGCTGAAAAGCACGGAGGAAGTGCTTGAACCCAAAGCTTTGTGCATTGTCGTTGCGGTTTTTGCGGCCAACCCAAAAGCAATAGAGTGTCAAGAGCACGATGACCAGCAGGCCAGGTCCGATTCCGGCGGCATACAGCCGGGGAATGGATTGATCTGCAGCGGCTGCGTAAACAATCATGGGAATGGACGGCGGCAGGATAACCCCTGCCGCACCAACGGAAACCAACAGACCGGACGAAAAGCCCTCGTTATAGCCTGCGCGCTTCATCGATGGATACATCACCTTGCCGACGGTTGCAACCGAGGCCGCCCCGACACCGCTGATAGCGCCGAAAATGGCGCCCGCACCTACGGCGGTAACGGGGATTTTTCCAGGCACTCTGCCTATTGAAGCACTGACAAGACCAACCAGTCGCTCGGCGATGCTGCCCCGGTCCATGATTTCACCGGCAAAGATAAAAAAAGGCAACGCCAATAGCGCATAGACGTTCACCGAGGCAAACATGGTCTGTTGCAACGCCATTAACGGCACGTTCATGAACAGCACAAGCGTTGTTGTTGCAGCAGTCAGCAGTACCAGAAAGATGGGAAAGCCCAGCAGCAAGAGCAGAACGGGCAGTAGCCCCAGCGTCCATGTCATGATGAGCCTCCCTGGCCTCGGCTAAGGTCAACAAGACGAAGAAATGCAATGAGCGTGATTGCAACGAAGGCAAGTGTGATGGTTCCGTGCGGTATCCACATGGGGATATCGGCCATGCCGCTGTGCTGGTTCATGCTGTACAACCGCTTTACAAAACCGAACGAGGCCCAGGCCACGGTGCCGGACACGATGATCGTGATTAAAGACTCAAGAATCGAGAGGTAACGTTTTTGCGTGGGCCGTAAATAATGCGAAAGAACGTCCATGCGCAAATGTTGTTGTTCGTTGCTGATGCATATCGTTCCCAGAAAGGCGATAAGGATCATGGCAAAAACCTGTAGCTCGTCGCTACCCAGGTAGGTTTCATTGAAAAAATATCGGGAAAAAATATTGGCGCAGTTAAGCAGCACCGCCGCCATTAACAGCAAGGCGAGTGCCACTTTGATTACGCCGCTGGCTCGGGCAATCGTGGAAGACATAGATGGCTTTGGTCGACGTAGTGCCCGGGGGCCGGTTGGTGCCCCCGGAACAGCTTACTTGTTGTTGATCCGCTTCTGAGCCGCTTCAAGCGCTTCTATTTCCGCCTTGAGGGCGGGGTTTGCCTTGAAGACTGCCGGCATAACGGTATCGACCGCGTTCAAATAGTTTTTCTGTTCCGGGGCGGAAAGTGTAATGACCTCGCCACCGTTTTCTTTCCAGACCTCGAAAGCTTTGTTGACTGCGGTGGTATTCCACTGATTGGCAATCGGTAATGCAGTTCGCGCCTCTTCGCGAACGATGGCTGCCAGTTCGGGCCCAATCTGATCAAGGAACAGGTTGCTGGCGACTGCGGTCACAATCAGATAGCTTTCGGGCAGAATCGTTAAAGGTTTGGCCACGTCGTAGAATTTTCCGGTGGTATAAACCGGAACGCCGGCAAGTAAACCGTCGACCGTGCGCATTTGCATGGCGGGAAGCACCTCGCCAAGGGGCATTGAAACGGGCGCTGCATTCAGCTCTTCGTAGGGTGCAACATAAAGGGGTGATGGGCCCGCCACGCGTATTTTCTTGCCTTCAAAATCGGCAGCTTTCCTGACGCCGTCGACAGTTAAAAGGCCTAATGGCCCGTGTGGAAAAGCGGCGATCGTCGTGACCCCTTTGTCGTTCCCATACTGGCTTATTCTGTCGAGCACTGCAGGGTCTGAAAGTACGCGCTGGGCGGATTCAAAGCTGCTGAACAAACCCGGAACGTCGAAGACTTCAAAACGGGGATCCAGTTTGACAAAAAAGCCTGAAGCCGGCGCGGTGACTTCGATGGTGCCGAATACCACGCCTTCCACTGTGGCGGGAATTTGCCCGAGTTGGTTGGCCGGGTAGATTTCGACTTCGATCTCGCCGTTAGACCTTTTTTCGACACCCGCTTTGAATGTTTCCATCCATTTAAGGATGACATCATTGTTTGTTGGGGACGATACTTTCAAAGTAAACGCTTGTGCGGTGGCACTTGCGATACCGAGCCCCACCGCCATTACGGCGGTCAATAGTTTTTTCTGCCATTTCAGCATAAGTCTCCTCCTTGTGTTTCGGGACATATTTTTGCCCCGTTCGTTTTTACGTCTGCTGATACTTTCTTATTATTATCAATATTTGTCAATACAAATGTTGTTATAAAAACATTTGTATTTTCAAGTTATGAGAAAATAATGCGTCTCGGATCGGGTCCGATAGAATGTTGTCTGGTGCCTATGTCGCTTGTGTTGCCCGCCGTGGCGTCAATCAGTTAACCCAATAGAAAACCACTGCCATGAAATATCGTTTTACGACCTCTTTTCCCTATTTGCTCAACCGGGTTGGTGTGAGAATGGGCGAGCTTTTCTCGAAGCGACTTCTTGAGTACGAGTTGACGTTACCGATGTACAGGGTGATGGCGGTATTGCGGCAGGAAGGGGCCCAGAACCTGGGCGACTTGAGCGACATGGTAACGGTGGAAGTTTCAACCCTTTCCAGGTTGATCAGTTCAATGCAGCGCAAGGGGTTGGTGCTGCGGGTCAGGCCCGAGCACAACGGGCGCACTGTCAGTATTACGATAACCGAGAAAGGAGAAAAGCTGGTTGATCAGTTGATGCCGCTGGCAGCGCATTTTGAAACCGTCGGCACGAAAACATTCAGTGCCGACGAGATCAAGTGGCTTAAACAAGCGTTAATACAGATTCATAAAAACCTGGAAGAGATCTGACGCTTGCTATTTGGGCCATACACCGGGTTTGCGCAGTGTATGGCCCAAGCGTGAACAAGACGCTTAAAAGCGAATGACTTAACGCGGCAGCGTAGAAGAGCCCATTAAGAACTCATCCACTGAACGTGCAGCCTGGCGGCCTTCACGAATTGCCCACACAACCAGAGACTGGCCACGACGCATGTCGCCGGCGGCGAATATCTTGCTGTCGCTGGTACGGTAGTTTTCGGTGTCGGCCTTGGCATTGCCGCGGTTGTCCAGTTCAATGCCGAATGCGTCCAGTACGTTCTTTATGGGCGACACAAAGCCCATGGCCAACAAGACAAGATCGGCTTTCAGTTCGAATTCCGAGCCTTCCACTTCACGCATTTTCATCTGGCCGGTGGCTTTGTCTTTAAACCATTCAACACGCACGGCTGTAAGCTTTTCAACTTTACCGTTCTTGCCGTCGAAGGATTTGGTGGCTACGGCCCAGTCACGATCACCGCCTTCTTCCTGGGAGGACGAGGTGCGCATCTTCAAGGGCCAGTAGGGCCAGGTTAGATCTTTGTCTTCCGACTCGGGTGGGCGTGGCATCAGTTCGAACTGGGTAACCGATGCGGCGCCGTGGCGATGGCTGGTGCCAACGCAGTCGGAGCCGGTGTCGCCGCCACCGATCACAATCACGTGCTTGCCTTTGGCCGAAATCTGCTTGGCAATGTGGTCGCCTGCATTGGCCTTGTTCTGCTGGGTCAGGAACTCCATGGCAAAGTGAATGCCATTCAGATCACGTCCGGTAACGGGCAGATCGCGTGGGGTTTCCGAGCCGCCTGTGAGCACTACGGCATCGAATTCTTCTTTCAGCGATTCCGGTGTGCGTACGGTTAGGCCGTCGTCTGCGTCGGCTTCGTTGCCGACGTAAGTAGAGGGCTGGAACTCCACGCCTTCGGCTTCCATCTGGGCCAGGCGGCGGTCAATGTGCGACTTCTCCATTTTGAAGTCGGGGATGCCGTAACGCAGCAGGCCGCCGATGCGGTTGTTCTTTTCAAACACCGTCACGGAATGGCCTGCACGGGCCAGTTGCTGTGCACAGGCCAGGCCGGCGGGGCCGGAACCCACTACGGCTACTTTCTTGCCGGTTTTGCGGCTGGGGGGCTCGGCGGTAACCCAGCCTTCTTTCCAGCCCTTGTCGATAATGGCGTGTTCGATGGATTTAATGCCGATCGCGTCGTCATTAATGTTCAGGGTGCAGGCGGCCTCGCAAGGGGCGGGGCAGATGCGGCCTGTGAACTCCGGAAAGTTGTTGGTGGAGTGGAGCACTTCCAGCGCACGTGCCCAGTCTTGCTTGTACACCAGGTCGTTGAAGTCGGGAATGATGTTATTCACCGGACAGCCGGTGATACAGAAGGGAATGCCGCAGTCCATGCAGCGCGCCCCTTGTACCTTGGCGTCTTCATCGGAAAGCGTAATAACAAACTCTTTCCAGTGCTTTACACGCTCTTTGGGTGCTTCCTGCGCCTCGGAAAGGCGGTCGAATTCAAGAAATCCAGTAACTTTGCCCATTGTTCTATTCCTTAGGCAGCAATTTGATCGGGGTTCGCGGCGGCCCATAATTCTTTCAGGGCGCGGCGATACTCTTTTGGCATGACCTTCACGAAGGCCTTGCGGGCGCGTGACCAATCGCTGATGAGGTCGCGCGACAGCAGGCTGCCGGTGTAGCGGTAGTGGTTTTCAATTAAACGACGCAAAATGGTTTCGTCGGTTTCACGCTCACCGCCACTGGTCATGCTGTGCCAGTTTTCGATATCCACCGACTCCGATTGCTCGGTGTGTGCAAGCACGTGTTCCAGGTCAACCATAGCCAGGTTGCAGCGCTTTTCGAATACGCCTTCAGGGTCGTAAACGTAAGCTACGCCGCCCGACATGCCGGCGCCGAAGTTGCGGCCGGTTTCACCCAGCACGACAACGGTGCCGCCGGTCATGTATTCGCAGCCGTGGTCGCCGGTACCTTCCACCACGGTGGCTGCGCCGGAGTTACGCACGGCGAAACGTTCGCCGGCCACACCGTTGAAATAGGCTTCGCCGCCCAGTGCGCCATACAGCACGGTGTTACCGGCAATAATGTGCTCGGGGCCGGGGCCACGGAAGTCGTTGGGCGAGCGCACGATAATGCGGCCACCCGACAAGCCCTTGCCGACGTAGTCGTTGCCTTCGCCGACCAGGTCCAGCGTGATGCCGTGTGCCAGGAAGGCGCCGAAGCTTTGCCCTGCCGTACCATTGCACTGAATGTGGATGGTGTCGTCGGGCAGGCCGTCGTGGCCGTATTTGGCGGCTACCACACCCGAGAGCATGGTGCCTACGGTACGGTTGCGATTGCGCACGGGTGTGATGAACGAAACCTTTTCGCCTTTTTCAATGGCGGGCTTGCTGCGTTCGATCAGCATGTGATCCAGCGCTTTGTCAAGGCCGTGGTCTTGAACTTGCGTTTGATACAGTGGCTCGTCGCTGGGGATGGTTTCGAATACGCGTGAGAAATCGAGCCCTTTGGCTTTCCAGTGATCGATTGCCGGTGCCGTGTTGAGCAGGTCGGCGCGGCCGATGAGTTCATCGAACGTGCGGATGCCCAGTTGCGCCATGATTTCACGCACTTCCTCGGCAACGAAGAAGAAGTAGTTCACCACGTACTCCGGCTTGCCGGAGAATTTCTTGCGCAGCACGGGGTCTTGCGTTGCCACACCCACCGGGCAGGTGTTCAGATGGCATTTGCGCATCATGATGCAGCCTTCCACAACCAGCGGTGCAGTTGCAAAACCGAATTCATCGGCACCCAGCAACGCGCCGATGACCACGTCGCGTCCGGTTTTCATCTGGCCGTCGGCCTGTACGCGGATACGGCTGCGCAGGGCGTTCAATACCAGTGTTTGCTGGGTTTCGGCCAGGCCCAGTTCCCACGGGGAGCCGGCGTGCTTGATGGACGACAATGGCGAGGCGCCGGTGCCGCCATCGTGGCCGGCAATAACCACGTGATCGGCCTTGGCCTTGGCCACACCGGTGGCAATGGTGCCAACGCCTACTTCGGCCACCAGTTTCACGGAAATAGCCGCCTTCGGATTCACGTTCTTCAGGTCGTGAATGAGCTGGGCCAGGTCTTCGATGGAATAGATGTCGTGGTGTGGGGGCGGCGAGATCAGGCCAACGCCGGGGACAGAGAAGCGCAGCTTGGCAATGTATTCGGACACCTTGTGGCCGGGTAATTGGCCGCCTTCGCCGGGTTTGGCGCCCTGGGCCATTTTGATCTGGATCTGATCGGCGCTGGTCAGGTATTCGGCCGATACGCCGAAACGACCCGAGGCCACTTGCTTGATGCGCGAGCGCAGGGAGTCGCCCGCCTGCAGGGCGATGTCGGCTTCGATGAGATCTTTGCCCAGGAAAGAGCCCAGGGTGTCACCCTTTTTGATCGGGCTTTTGCCGGAGCTCATTTCCGTGCGATAGCGGCGTTGGTCTTCACCGCCTTCGCCGGTATTCGATTTGCCGCCGATGCGGTTCATGGCAACAGCCAACACCGAGTGTGCTTCGGTGGAAATGGAGCCCAGCGACATGGCGCCGGTGGCAAAGCGTTTGACAATATCCTTGGCCGGTTCCACTTCCGAGAGCGCAATGGCTTTGGATGGGTCGACCTTGAACTCAAACAGGCCGCGCAGTGTCATGTGACGACGGGATTGGTCGTTAATGAGTTGGGCGTACTCTTTGTAGGTGTTGTAGTTGTTGGCGCGGGTGGAGTGTTGCAGCTTGGCAATGGACTCGGGGTTCCACATATGCTCTTCGCCGCGGACACGGAAGGCGTATTCACCCCCCGCTTCCAGGTCGTGCGCCAGGACAGGGTCGTCGCTGAACGCGGCTTTGTGTATGCGCAGGGCCTCTTCAGCCACTTCAAAGATGCCGATGCCTTCAACGTTGCTGGGCGTGCCCAGGAAATACTTGTTGACCAGGGGGGTGCTAAGGCCGACGGCTTCAAAGATTTGCGCGCCACAGTACGACATGTAGGTGGAGATGCCCATTTTGGACATGACCTTGTTCAGGCCCTTGCCAACGGCCTTGATGTAGTTCTTGATGGCGTTTTCGCCGTCGCCCAGAGACACCAGGGTTTCCAGGGCCAGGTAAGGGTGAACGGCTTCCGCGCCATAGCCGGCCAGACAGGCAACGTGGTGCACTTCGCGTACCGTGCCGCTTTCCACCACCAGGCCGGTGTTGGTACGCAGGCCTTCGCGGATTAAATGTTGGTGCACGGCCGACGTGGCCAGCAGGGCCGGGATGGCGACGCGCTCGGCGTCGACCTTGCGGTCGGTGACCACCAGAATGTTGTAGCCGCTGCGCACAGCGTCGGCCGCGTTGGCGCACAAGGAGGCCAGGTAGGCCTCGATGCCTTCGGAGCCCCACTCAATGGGGTAGGTAATATCGAGCTCATAGCTGCGGAACTTGCCCGAAGTAATGGTTTCGATATTGCGGATTTGCGCCATGGCGTCGAAATCGAGCACGGGCTGATGGATTTCCAGGCGCAGCGGCGGGTTGACGTTGTTGATGTCGAGCAGATTGGGCTTGGGCCCGACAAACGACACCAGCGACATGACCAGTTGCTCGCGAATGGGGTCGATAGGCGGGTTGGTTACTTGCGCAAAACGCTGGCGGAAGTAGTTGTAAAGCGGCTTGGGTCGGTTCGACAGCACGGCCAGCGGGATGTCGTTACCCATGGAGCCGGTGCTTTCCTCGCCCTTGGCGGCCATGGGCTCGAGTACGAACTTAACGTCTTCCTGCGTCCAGCCGAAAGCCTGCTGGCGATCGAGCAGCGAGACGTTCGACTCGGGCTTTTCGTCGTACTTCGGCGTGGGCAAGGTGTCGAGCTTGATGCGCAGGCGCTCGATCCACTGGCGATAGGGGCGCGAATTTGACAGACGAGCCTTGATTTCGTCGTCGTTGATGATGCGGCCCTGTTCCAGGTCGATCAGGAACATTTTTCCGGGCTGCAGGCGCCATTTCTTGACGATGCGGTGTTCAGGGATGGACAGCGTACCGGCTTCCGATGCCATGACGACCAGGTCGTCGTCGGTAATGAGGTAGCGGGCGGGGCGCAGGCCGTTGCGATCGAGCATGGCGCCGATTTGGCGCCCGTCGGTAAAGGCTACGGCGGCGGGGCCGTCCCAGGGTTCCATCATGGCGGCATGGTATTCGTAGAAAGCACGGCGGCTTTCGTCCATGTCGGTGTGCTGTTCCCATGCTTCAGGAATCATCATCATCATGGCGTGAGCCAATGAGTAGCCCGACATGACCAGCAGTTCCAGGCAGTTGTCGAAGGTGGCCGTGTCGGATTGGCCTTCGTACACAATGGGGTACAGCTTTTTCAGGTCGTCGCCCAGTACGGCCGACTGCATGACGCCTTCACGGGCGCGCAGCCAGTTGAAGTTGCCTTTCACCGTATTGATTTCGCCGTTGTGGGCGATCATGCGGTAAGGGTGGGCCAATGGCCAGGCCGGGAAGGTGTTGGTGGAAAAGCGTTGGTGTACCAGCGAAAGGGCCGATACCGCGCGGGTGTCGGCCAGGTCGCGGTAGTACAGGCCCACCTGGTTGGCCAGCAACAGGCCTTTGTAGACGACGGTGCGCACGGAGATGGACGGCACGAAATATTCCTGGCCGTGCGCCAGCTTCATGCGGTTAATGGCGTGGCTGGCTGCCTTGCGGATAACGTACAGTTTGCGTTCCAGTGCGTCGGGTACCATGATGTCGGTGCCGCGGCCAATGAAAAGCTGGCGAATGACCGGTTCCACGGCTTTTACCGTGGGTGACATGGGCATTTCCGAATCAATGGGTACGTCGCGCCAGCCGAGCACGACCTGGCCTTCGTCGCGCACGGCGCGTTCCAGTTCGCGCTCACAGGCCAGGCGTGAAGCCGTTTCCTTGGGCAGGAATACCATTGCGACACCGTATTCGCCCGGAGGTGGCAGTTCAATGCCTTGCGTGGACAGCTCTTCACGATACAGGGCATCGGGAATTTGAATAAGAATACCCGCGCCGTCGCCCATGAGTTCGTCGGCGCCTACGGCGCCACGATGGTCGAGGTTTTCGAGAATTTTCAGGCCTTGCTGAATAATGGCATGCGTGGCCTTGCCTTTGATGTGGGCGACAAAACCCACACCACAGGCGTCGTGTTCGTTAACGGGGTTGTACAGGCCTTGTGCGCGGGGAAGGCCGATGCGTGATGCATCGATAGCCACTTCCTGGGCGACCAGCGTTGCAGGATGGTTAGACATAGAAAACTCCTGTTTTTCCGCATTGATTTCGCGGCGAAGGCCTAGAAATTAACGCGATATCAGCAACTTGGCAAGCATTTTTAATTAGGGTGCGTCCCTAATTTATAAGAATCGCCAGGAAATATTAAATAAATAGGGACGCACTTTAACTTAATGAAAGTATTAATGTATTTACAGAAAACGTCTTGAAAACACGGTTATTTCCGGTAACCAGTACCGTGTGCAAGACAAACGGGGGTAATGTAGAGGCAACCGGCGGCCGCGCTGTTATGGCCGCGCTGTTATTTACGATGCGGGGCTGGCTTTCTTGCGCGGGCGGCCGCGCTTTGCGGGTGTGATCCGACGACTGACAATGGGCGCCAGGTTGTGCAGGAATGTTTCATCGCCAAGCGCCCATTGGCCAAACAGGGCTTTTTCAATCTGCTGGCGCCTGGCGGCGCTTAGGTTTTCGTTCAACAGGTCTCTGAAGGTGGCCTGGCGCTCGAACGGGGTGTTGCCCAGTTCCCAGTAGTCGGCATGGTCGGTTGCCCAGGTGTTGGGCTTCAGATTCAAACCGGTGTGATACGCCGCCGATGACCATGGCCAGTTTTCGGCATGGTCGACATGCCCGTGCTGGACAGGTTGGGTGTCGAGCCATACCAGCACAGGCAAAACCCACTTCCCCGGTTCGACCAGTGCGCTGCGATAACGACCTTCGAATACGCGACCTGTTTTCAACCGGGTGGCGTAGCGCCGCCCGATGGCCTGCATCAGCCGGGCAATGCCGGGGCGCTGTGCGGGCGTTGCCAGGAAAACAAGGCGATCGGTCAGCAATGCCCAGCCATGTATCGCAACATGATGTTCCTGCGCGCAATGCTGCAACCAGCCCGACAACATATCCAGGGGCTCGACCGGCGTGGCTTCGTTAGGGCCGGCCAGGGCCTCGACAAAATAGGCCTGTACCAGTTGCGGTGTGTTGGGAGCGTAAAGTCGTGCCAGGCGTGCCATAAGAATGATGCCGGGTTGCTAAAAGGCCTACAGGCCGAATTCGGATCGTGTGTGTTCCAGGCTGAGGTCGTTGTCGTGAAACATGCGATAAACCAGTTCGCGCAGCCAGCGATGGCCGGGATCATTGTGCACCCGGGCATGCCAATACTGTGAAACAGTGTATTCCGGAAACTCGATGGGCGGCTCGATAACTTTGATGTTGTTCACGACCGAGTAGGATTCGGCCAGCATGGTGGGAATGGTCACGATTAAATCCGTGCTGGCAACGATAAGCGGAATGGCCAGGAAATGCGACAGGCGTAACGCAACCCTTCTGTGGTAGCCCTTCTTGACCAGGATGCTTTCAATAATATCGTGTCCCGAACCGGGTGCCGACACCACGGCGTGCGGCATGTTCAGGTAGTTCTCGAGCGTGATGGTGTCTTTGATTTTCGGGTGGTCGCGCCGAACAATACAAACGTAAGACCGGCGGAAAAGCTGTTGTTGGTAGCTATCGGCGAAAAGACCATGAATAAAGCCCAGCGCCAAATCCGTTTCCCCGGTTTCAAGTGCCTCGCGAATATCCCTTACCGGCATTTGTGCGGTGTTCAGGTTGACGTGAGGGGCCACCCGACTCAACTCCATGAGCATGGCAGGCAAAAAAACCCGCGCACCAATATCGGTCATGATGATGTTGAAAGTGCGCGTTGATGTACTGGGGTCGAAAGGGTGGTCGTGAGTGAGTGATTGGCGCAGTAAACCCAGTGCTTCAAGAATGGGTTCCTTGAGCCCTTGTGCAAACGCGGTGGGCTCCATTCCATGCGACGTACGCACGAACAAAGGGTCGTTGAACATCTTGCGCAATTTCTTCAGACACACGCTCAGTGCGGGTTGCGTCAACCCGATGGATTCTGCAGCGGCTGTCACGTTGCGGTGCACAATCATTGCTTCAAAAGTGAGCAAAAGCTTGATGTTCAGGTCCGTAATATTCATTTTTTCATATACACGACATAACCAATACGACATGGACACCCGGATAGGTGGCTAATACATTGGGCACATAAGCGCGCTACACCTGCTTTGCCATCTGCGCTGCAACATACACCTCTCAATAATACGAGGTAGTGGAAATGGTATCAACGTTAAGTAGTGGGCATGGCGCTGCGCAGGCGAATTTTGAAGCAGGGTTGGCAACATCGCTAAAACAACCCACAGGAGAGTAGACATGAACGATCCACGTCCATTGCCGCCGGTGTCCGAGCCGAAGGTCTGGAAAACACAGGGCACATCCCGCGTGCCGTTTTGGTTATACACCGATGAGGAAATTTATCAGCGGGAGCTGGAGCGATTGTTTTACGGTCCCCATTGGAGTTACGTGGGGTTGTCGTGTGAGATCCCGAATGCCGGCGATTTCAAGCGTACCTGGATTGGTGAACGCAACGTGCTGATGGTGCGCGATGAAAACGGCGCTGTGAACGTGATTGAAAACCGGTGTGCGCATCGCGGCGTTCAATTTTGCCGCGAGGCCACGGGTAATCGCAAAGAGTTCGTTTGTCCTTATCACCAGTGGAATTACGACTTGAAGGGCAATTTGTTGGGCGTGCCCTATATGCGGGGTATCAAAGGCAAAGGCGGGATGCCCGCTGACTTCAAGCGCAACGAACATGGCCTGCGCAAGCTGGGGGTTACCGAGCGAAATGGTGTTGTGTTCGCCAGCTTCGATCCGGAAGTGGAAGATTTCGAAACCTTTCTCGGCCCCACGATGCTGAAGTACTTCGACCGGGTATTCAACGGACGCAAACTGACCGTGCTTGGCTATAACCGCCAGCGCGTACCGGGTAACTGGAAGTTGATTCATGAAAACCTGAAAGATTGTTATCACCCTGGGTTGCTGCACACCTGGTTTGTGAACTTTGGCTTGTGGCGCGCCGATAACGAATGTGAAAACGTCATGGACGAACAGCGCCGTCATTCAGCCATGGTGACGGTACGCAACCAGGGCGGCAAAGGCGAGGCAACGGCGGGCGTGGCCAGTTTCCGTGAAGACTTGAAATTGAATGACGGTCGCTTTCTTGATGTGGAAGACGAGACATGGTGGAACGGCCCGAGCGCCGTGATTCAAAGCCTTTTCCCCAGCTTGATTATTCAGCAGCAGATTAACTCGGTTGCAATGCGCCAGGTGATCCCGCGCGGGCCGCGCAACTTCGACTACATCTGGACGCATATCGGTTTCGAAGAAGATACGGCCGACATGACGCAGCGCCGTTTGTATCAGGCTAATTTGTTTGGCCCGGCCGGATTTGTCTCGGGTGACGACAGTGAAGTGATGGGCATGGTGCAAGACAACATGCATACCGATAAAGACGGGTTGCACCTGGTGCAGTTGGGCGGGCGCGATGTTGAGGACACGGATACGCATGTTTCCGAAACCCTGATACGGGGCATGTATCACTACTACCGAAAAGTGATGGAGATCTGAGGATGGATGACGTAAAGCTGCAACTGGAAGTACAGAATTTATATAGCGACTATGTCTTTTGCGTTGACAACACCAAGTTCGAAAAGTGGCGTGACTTCTTTACGGATGATTGCCTGTATCGCATTGTCTCGCGCGAAAACTTTGACGCAAAGAAACCGATGTCGACGCTTCAGCTTGAGGGCCAGGCGATGTTGAAAGATCGTGTGCATGGCATGAACGACACCATTATGCATGTGCCCTATTACCAGCGGCATATTGTCAGCCCGCCCCGTATTCATCACGTTCAAGACAACACGATTCATGCCGAGGCCAACTATCTGGTGGTGAGGTCGCGTGACGATACGTTTTCCGAAGTGTTCAACACGGGGCGCTATCTGGATGTACTGGTCAGGCAGGAAGACGGCCAGGCGCTCAAGATCAAAGAACGCGTCTGTGTCTTCGATGGCGACCTCGTACCCAATTCCATTGTTTATCCCTTGTAAGGAGTTGTATGAGTACCGATATCGAGAAGCTGGAGTCCGAGTGGGTATGCGTGGCGCAGACCGGCGACCTGGAAGATGAGGAGGCCCTTGGTGTTCAGGTTGGTGAAACGGCGGTTGCCCTTTACAGGGTAGATGGGTCGTTCTTCGCAACTCACGGTATTTGCAGTCATGAGTTTGCGCACCTTGCCGAAGGTTATCTGGAAGGGTGTGAAATTGAATGTCCATTGCACCAGGCGCGTTTCGATATTCGAACGGGCCAGGCAATGTGCAGACCGGCAATCGAGCCGATTCAGGTGTATCCGGTGAAGGTTGTTGGCAGTGATGTGTATGTGAAAGTGTGACAGCAGCAGTGTGTGTGTAGCAACAGTGTAAGTAGCAACAGTGTGTAGGAATGACAGCAGCATCTTAAGTATTAGGGCTTATAACGCGGAACCGGGCCGGCTTATGCCGCGCCCTGCGCCGCTCAGACAGGAGAAATAGATGTATAAGAAGTTCATTCGGAATACGCTTTTGGCTAGCTGTTTAGGCCTGGGTGTGGCGTCTTTTGCGTATGCTCAAGAGACAATCAAAATTGGCATTATTCAACCGCTGACCGGTTCTGTGGCGGCTTCCGGCAATTTCGTGCTTAATGGTGCGCAGATTGCGGTTGATTACATTAACAATAATGGCGGGGTGCTGGATAAGAAGCTGGAGCTGGTCGTTGCCGACAACAAGAGTAATCCAACGGAATCGGCCAACGCGGCCGAGAAGTTGATTGTGCGTGACAAGGTGCCCGTGATGATTGGGTCGTGGGGGTCGACTTTCACGCTGGCGACCTTACCCAAGCTCATGGAGTACAAGATCCCGATGGTGGTGGAAACGGCCGGTGCCGATAAAATCACAACGTCTGGCAACCCCTATGTATTTCGTATCAGTCCCACCAATGATATGGAGGCCACCAGCTTTTCGCGACATATTGAACCGTTGGGGATAAAGAAGGCTGACATCCTGGTGGTTAATAACGACTGGGGCCTGGGATCGGCTGATTCTGTCAAGCGCATTTTGAAAGAGAAGGGCCTGGAGGTTGGCAAGGTGCTGACCATGGACCACAACGCCCAGGATATGTCCTCGCAGCTGTCCGAGATTCGCGGTTCCGACGCCGACTCCCTGTTTATTGTGACGGCGGTGGAGCAGCTGACTCTGGTGCTCAAGCAGGCTGAAGGCTTGGGTCTGAAAAAAGAGAACATCATCACCTTGGGCGGTTCGCAAAGCCCGGATCAGCTTATTGCGCACGCCGGCGGTGCAGCCGAAGGCACTATGCACAATGTGATGTTTGCGCCCTGGTTCCCCGAGGCGTCGGCCGACCCGGATAAAGCGAAGTTCTTCGTTGAGGAATGGAATAGGCGTGGGCTGGAGAAAGCCGGCTTGACCGAAAGTTTCCGTGGCTTTGATGCGGTGCGCACGGTTGCAGCCGCCATTGAAAAAGCGGGTGAGGTTGATTCAGAGAAAATTCGCGATGCGCTTTGGGAAGTTGAGTTAACAGGCTTGAACGGGCCGATAGCGTTTCGCAAGTCGGGTCCGCAAGGGCGCGAAAGCGGCCAAAGCTATCCCAACACATTCCTGGTTCGGATTCAGGACGGGGAAATCTCGCTGGTTGAGTAACCCCTTGTAGGGTACCCCCTCCTACTTTGTGTATCATGACCTTTTGCAAGCGTGGCAGCAAACCCCAAGGCGTTTTTCGCTTACGGGTTTGTGTGCCACGTTGTTATTATTGAGGCTCTAAAAACCAATTATTCGTTTTTATTATTAGGAGTGAGCATGAAAACAAGAGCAGCCGTGGCCTGGAAAGCCGGCGAGCCGTTAACAATTGAAACGGTTGACCTGGACGGCCCGAAAGAGGGGGAAGTACTGGTTGAAATCAAGGCAACCGGTATTTGCCATACCGACTATTACACGTTGTCGGGCGCCGACCCTGAAGGCATCTTCCCTTCCATTCTGGGCCATGAAGGTGCCGGTGTGGTCGTGGATGTGGGCCCGGGCGTTAAATCGCTGAAAAAAGGCGACCACGTGGTGCCCTTGTACACACCTGAGTGCCGTCAGTGCAAATCGTGCCTGTCGCGCAAAACCAATTTATGTACCGCGATTCGCGCCACGCAGGGCAAGGGCCTGATGCCCGACGGCACTTCGCGTTTCAGCATCGACGGCAAGCCTATTCATCACTACATGGGCACATCGACATTCGCCAATCATATTGTTGCGCCTGAAATTGCGCTGGCGAAAATCCGCGATGACGCGCCTTTCGACAAGGTTTGCTACATCGGTTGCGGCGTGACCACCGGTGTGGGTGCCGTACTGTTTACGGCCAAAGTGGAAGCGGGCGCCAATGTGGTGGTGTTCGGTTTGGGCGGTATCGGCCTGAACGTGATTCAGGGCGCCAAAATGGTGGGTGCCGACAAAATCATCGGTGTCGACATCAACCCGGCCCGTGAAGAAATGGCACGCCAGTTCGGCATGACTCACTTCGTGAACCCGAACGACGTCGAGAATGTGGTCGATCATCTTATTCAACTGACCGACGGTGGCGCCGACTACTCCTTCGAATGTATCGGCAACACCAAAGTCATGCGCCAGGCACTCGAGTGCTGCCATCGCGGCTGGGGCCAGTCGATTATTATCGGTGTGGCCGAAGCCGGCGCTGAAATTTCCACCCGTCCGTTCCAGCTGGTAACGGGTCGTGAATGGAAAGGCTCAGCCTTCGGTGGTGCACGTGGCCGTACCGACGTACCGAAAATTGTCGACTGGTACATGGATGGCAAGATCAACATCGACGATCTCATCACGCATAAACTCAGCCTGGAACAGATCAACGACGGTTTCGATCTCATGAAGAAAGGCGAGTCGATTCGCTCGGTTGTCGTTTACTAAGATCATGCGTTGTCGACGCCGGGCCCGTGTGCCCGGCACGTTAAAAAGGTAAAGAATGTCTGTTGAACTTGAAAAGGTTAGCGAGCACCGCAGTTTCGGGGGTGTGCAGCGGTTTTATAAACATGAGTCCAGCGCGATCGGCCTGCCGATGCGTTTCTCGGTCTATATCCCGCCGCAGGCTGAGTCGGGCAAGGTACCCGTATTGTTTTACCTGGCCGGGCTGACCTGCACTGAAGAAACATTCATGATTAAAGGGGGCGCCCAGCGTTTGGCCGCTCAGCACGGCATCATGCTGGTGGCCTGCGATACCAGCCCGCGCGGCGCCGGCGTGGCCGGCGAGGATGACGGCTGGGATTTCGGTACGGGCGCCGGTTTCTATCTGGATGCCACCCAGGAACCCTGGAGCAAGCATTACCGCATGGAAAGCTATGTGGTTGATGAGTTGTTCAACATTGCCACCACGCAGTTGCCGGGCGATGCCGGGCGTGCGGGTATTTTCGGGCATTCCATGGGCGGCCATGGGGCGCTGGTTTTGGCGCAACGGCACCATCCGAAGTTCAAGTCGGTGTCGGCATTCGCGCCGATTGCCTCGCCTACAAAATGCCCGTGGGGTCACAAGGCTTTGGGTGGTTACCTGGGCAGCGATCAGTCGGCCTGGGCGCAGTACGACGCTTCCTTGCTTATGGAAAAATCATCCAGGCCGTTTCCCGAAGGTATTCTGGTTGACCAGGGCCTGGCCGATAATTTCCTGGCCGAGCAGTTGTATCCCGAGGCTTTCGAGGCAGCGTGTGAAAAAGCGGGTCAGCCGCTTACCTTGCGCCGCCACGAAGGTTACGATCATGGTTATTACTTCATTTCCACTTTCATGGAAGATCACATGGCCTTTCATGCCCAGCGGTTGTAATCATTGCTGAAGTGAACCATGCATGGCAGTACGAAGGGTCGTGGCATCACGGCCCTTTTTTAGTTATATTTGCTTATAACTTTATGTTTTAAGAATGTTGGCTTATTGGCGTTATGATGTATATCAGATTAATTTACTGAGGGCTCCATTATGCGTTTCACTCGATCTTTGGCGCTGGCAGCGCTGATTCCGGCTTTGCTTACAGGCACCGCGCGTGCAGCCGATCCGGAACCCATCAACGTAGGCTTTTTCTCTCACCTTTCAGGTCCTTTTGCTGAATACGGTGCGAGTTTCAAAAACGCCATTGAGCTGTATCTGGATCAGGTTAAAGCGCAAGGGGGCATTGAAGGCCACCCTGTTAACCTCATTGTTGAAGACGACCGCAATTCGCCGCAGGAAGCGGCAACCGTGGCCCGCAAGATTGTGAATGAGCCGAACGTGGTGCTGGCCATTGGTTCGTGGTCGACCACGTCGTCCCTGGCTGCGGCGCCTATTTTCGCCGAAGCGAAAATTCCGCAAATCAGCCCCACGTCTTCGCATCCCGACTTCAGCAAGCAAAGCCCGTATCAATTCCGCCAGAACAACACCGACGATGTCCTGGCCTTGTATAACGCCGATACCATTCAGGAAAAGCTGGGTGCCAACAAGGTCGTTATTCCCTACTCCCAGGACGACTGGGGTGTCTTTACCGGTAAGGCAACGGCCAAGGCCATTGAAGATGCAGGTGGTGAAGTGCTGCTGCTGGAAGCCGTGCAGCCGGGTTCGCGTGATTTCCGCCCGTTTATCAGCAAGGTAAAGTCGTTGAATCCGGATGGCGTCTTTCTTGCCTTGCCGTATCAGGAAGCGTCTATTTTCATTCAGCAGTTGCGTCAGGCCGGTATTGATATTCCGGTGGGCGGCGGTATTCCGCTCACTTCGCCCAAGTTCATCGAACTGGCGGGTGAAGCAGGCGAAGGTACCGTGTTGCACACGATCTTTTTTGCCGGCGATCCCGACCAGAAAGCGTTTGTAGATGCCTACAAAGCCAAGTATGGGCGCAACCCCGATCAATTCGCCGCCCTGGCGTATGATGCCATCGGCGTTGGCCTGGAAGCGGTGCGCCGTGTCATTAAGTCGGGTGAGGCCTTAACGGGTGAAAACGTACGCGACGAGCTCGAGAACGGCCCGGCCTATGAAGGCGTAACCGGCGTAACGAAGTATGATGAGTTTGGTAACGTTAAGAAAGATCCCATTTTCATTCAGATTCAGGACGGCAAGTTCGAACTATTCTGATTAACCGGACATCATGAATGAAAGCAGGCCCCTGCATAGGGGCCTGCTTTCGTCATGTCATATTTCATGATCGAATTATTTTTTAGTCAGATATTGAACGGGCTGGCCATTGGCCAGGTTTATGCGCTGATTGCGCTGGGCTTCAGCCTGGTGTTCGGCGTATCGAACTTAATTAACTTCGCCCAGGGCGCGCTCTTCATGCTGGGCGCGTTTTTTGCCTTTACGGGTGTGGTCTGGTTGGGCTGGCCGCTGCCGGTTGCCGCCGTGGTTTCGGTGCTGCTGGTGTCGGGCCTGGGCGTGTTGCTGGAGCGCCTGGCCTTGCGCCCATTGGCCAATGGGCCGTTCATTGCGCCGGTGCTGTCAACGCTGGCCATCAGTATCGTGATCGACCAGCTGGCGGAAATTATCTGGTCGCCCGAAGGGCAATCGTTCCCGGTTCCGTTTCCTGAATATACGTTTTATTTCGGGCGCGCCTATATCACCACGACCGATATCCTGATCTTTGCGTTCGGTTTGCTGGCTGCGGCTGCGCTGACCTGGTTTTTGAAGGCCTCGTGGATGGGGCGTACGTTGCGCGCCACGGCACAAGACCGCGATGCGGCAGCGCAACTGGGGGTACGCACCAGCAATGTGCGCCAGTTGGCGTTCGGGCTGGCCGGTGCGTTGGGTGCGCTGAGCGGCATTCTGGTTGCCCTGTATTTCAAGAGCGTTTTCCCGGCCATGGGGTTGCCTTTTGGCTTGAAAGGTTTTGCCGCCGCCTTGCTGGGGGGGCTTACCAGTATTCCCGGCGCCGTATTGGGCGGGTTGACGCTGGGTGTGGTGGAAACCTTGTCCAGTGCCTATTTGGGCGAAGGCTTTCGCGACCTCGCGGCGTTTTCGCTGCTGCTGGTCTTTTTGCTTTTTCGTCCGCAAGGCATGCTGGGCGATCGCCGTCTTGACGCGCTGGGTGGTGCGGGGGGCGCCTCGGGTGCCATGCCCAGCACCAGCCTGCTGGCCTCGGCGTCCAGCCAGCGCAGCGCACACAGGGTGTTTGATCTGCCGCCCTGGGGCTTTCTGATTGCTGGTGCGGTGCTGGCGTTACTGCCATTTGTAGTCAGCAGCAGCTATGCCTTGCAGGCCGTGGTGTATGCCATGATTTTTGCCTTGTTGGCGGCCAGCGTGACGCTGGTGTCGGGCTCTATGGGCATTCTGGCCATCGGTCATGCCGCGTTCTACGGCGTGGGAGCCTATACGGTGGCGGTCATGAGCTATACCCATGGCTTGCCCACCGAACTGGCGTTGCCGGCGGCGATTGCACTGGGCGCCATTGTGGGGGCTTTGGCCTCGTTGCCTTTGTATAAGTTAAGCGGCCATACGGCTGCCCTGGGCACATTGGCGATTGGCCAGATCGGTTTCCTGGTCTTTATGACCTGGATGCCGGTAACGCGCGGCCCCATGGGGTTTTTGAATATTCCCCCGCCCACTTTCGAATTGCTGGGTGGGTTGCGCTTGTCGGCCATCGACCATAAGTTCTGGCTTGTGGCACTGGTGGTGGCCGTGTGTCTGTTTCTGGCACAGCGTTTGCTTAACTCTGAAATGGGGCGCACGTGGCGCGGTATTCGGGAAGACCGTCTGGCCGCCCATGCAGCCGGGGTGCCGGTGCGTCGTTATTTAATGATGGGGTTTGCCGTCTCGGGCGCCATGGCTGGCGCAGCCGGCGGCCTGTTCGCTTATGTTCAGAATGTGATCACACCCGACAGCTTCAATGTGCAGGCCTCGTTGCTTATGCTGACCATGGCGGTTCTGGGCGGCTTGGGTAATTTAACCGGTGCCGCCGTGGCCGGTTTCGTTTTAACGATCATTCCCGAGTTGCTGCGCGGGTTCTCTGAGTGGCGCATGATTGTGTATGGCGTCATTTTGCTGATGGCGCTGCGTTGGCGGCCACATGGCTTGTTGGGGGCACGGTAATGGCAGGCTCGAAAATGCATTCAAAAACCGGTCAGAACGTTCCAATGGGCTTTCATGTCGATCATGCCTCGCGTCATTTCAGTGGCGTGAAGGCGGTGAACGACGTGACCTTCACTTTGCCTGCCGGTGAAACACTGGCCCTGGTGGGCCCCAATGGCGCGGGCAAATCAACCCTGCTGCAAATGATGAGCGGGGTTGAACGCCTGACGTCGGGTTTCATTGCCCTGAATGGACGGCGCATCGACCACCTGCCGCCTGAAAAAGTGGCGCGCCTGGGTGTCGGGCGCAGTTTTCAAACGTCGCGTGTGTTTCCCGCCTTATCGGTGTGGGACAGCGTGATGGTGGGTACGCAGGCGCCGTTGCTGCGCACAGGTTCAGGGCGCCTGGTGAATCCGTTGCATGAATTATTCGCCACTTTGCTCGGTACCTCGGGTTGGCGCACGCGGGTGCAGGCCCAGGAGGCCATGGCCGAAGAAACCCTGAAACTATTCGGCGAGCGGCTGTGGCCGCGTCGCAGTCAGCCGGCGTTCAGTTTGTCGTATGCGAACCGGCGGCGGCTGGAAATTGCGCGGGTGCTGGTGGCGCAACCCGATTTTCTGTTGCTTGACGAACCGGCGGCCGGCATGAATCCCACGGAAACGGGGGAACTGACCGACCTGCTGATAGCGCTTCGGCAAATGCGACCGAATCTGGGTATTCTGGTGGTCGAGCATAAGCTGTCGCTGGTACGCAAAGTGGCCGACCGCGTGATTGTGCTGAACCAGGGCGAGATTCTGGCGCAGGGCGACCCCGACCACGCGCTCGACCACCCCGAGGTGGTTGAGGCATACCTTGGCCGCCAGCGGCGTGACAATGCGTCTGACGCACATCTTGGCTGATTAAATCGTGACTTCTTCAATGACTTCCTCGCAAACGCCTTTTCTGCAACTTGAAAACATCGATGTCCATTACGGCGCCGTGCAGGCTTTGTTCGACGTGAACTTAACCATGCAAAAAGGCGAGGTGGTATCGGTGCTGGGCGGCAACGCATCCGGCAAATCAACGACCTTGAAGTCTGTTCTGGGGCTGGTTTCGCCTTCAAAAGGGCGAATCATCCTCGAGGGCCGCGAGATCCAGGGTTTGTCGTCTCCCGATGTTATCGACCTGGGCGTGGCCAGCGTGCCGGAAGGGCGCAGGGTGTTCCCCGAAATGTCGGTTTACGAAAACCTGCTGATGGGCGCGTATCCGCGCCGCCATGAAAAAGAGGCCATTGAACGCGACCTGGAGGAAGTGTTCAGTTCGTTTCCGCGCCTGGCGGAACGGCGCCGTCAGGCTGCGGGTACACTTTCAGGTGGCGAGCAGCAGATGCTGGCGCTGGGCCGCGCCTGGCTGCGTCGGGGCAAACTGGTGTGTATCGACGAGCCCTCGATGGGTTTGTCGCCGCGGTTTGTCGATATGGTTTACCAGGTTCTGTTTCGCTGGAAAGCGGCCGGGCAAAGCATTTTGCTGGTTGAGCAAAACGCGCGTATTGCGCTTGAGCTTGCCGACCGTGCTTATGTATTGCAGCATGGTCATGTGATTATTTCGGGAACGGCGGCAGAATTGTCGGCCGACCCAACGGTACAAAAAGCTTATTTGGGGGCTGCATGAGTTCTGGACATATTCAACACCTTGAAACCGATGTGCTGATTATCGGCGCGGGCGGTGCCGGCATGAGTGCGGCCATTGCCGCATCGAACGAGGGCCGTAAGGCGACGCTGGTTGACCGCAGCCTGATTGGCCGCGGCGGCGCAACCATCATGGCGCAAATGACGGTTGCCGTTGCGTTGGGTGAACAGGTGCCTGATGACTGGCGGTTCCATTATGCCGATACCCTGAAGGCGGGGCGCGACTTGTGCAGTGAACCGCTGGCGCGCTTTTTGTGTGAAAACGGGGTGGAATCCATTCGCCTGATGGACGACTGGGGAACCGGATGGGCGCGCAAGGACGACCACATGGTTCAGGTGCAGGCGCCCGGCCACGATCGTCCCCGATGCGTGTATGTCGATTACCTGAACACCGGCCCTGCCGTGGCGAAAACCCTGCGCACCCAGGTCGCCAAGCACGACGATATCGCGCGCCTGGGCGATATCCTGGTGGTTGACCTGCTGGTGAAAGACGGCCGTGCCGTGGGCGCGGTGGCCTTGCATTTAACCACCGGCGATATTCTGGTCATTAACGCGCGTTCGGTCATTGTGGCAACGGGTGGGTTAACGCGACTCTACAAGCGCAATAGTGCTTCATTGAATATGGGTGGCGACGGCTATGCGCTGGCCGCGCGTGCCGGGGCCGAATTGCTCGACATGGAGTTCGTGCAGTTCTTCCCCATTGGGCATCTGGCACCGCGTTTGGTTGGCTTTGATCCCATTATGTGGGACCCCTTCCGCTATAAGCTGGGCGGGCGCCTGCTGAACGGCCTGGGCGAAGAGTTCGTGGAAAAGTATGGGCATCAGGGCGAGAACAAGGGCTATACGGTAACGCGTGATGCCGCCACCTACGCCATTATGAAAGAGGTCGAGGCCGGACGGGGTTCGCCTGCGGGGGGCGCCTATTTAAGTTTCGAGCACGTGCCGGTTGAAAAACTGCGCGAGGCATTCGGCCCCATTATCAAGAAGCTGGCCGACAACGGCATTGACCTGACCAAAGGCCCGATTGAGGTAGCGCCCATTGCCCACTATCACATGGGGGGCGTGCGGGTGAACCTGGACATGAGCACCGATGTGCCCGGCCTGTTTGCCGCCGGTGAAGCCGTGGGCGGCGCCAATGGCGCGAACCGCTTGTCGGGCAATGCCATTACCGAGGCCATTACCTTTGGTATGCAGGCCGGCCGTGCCGCTTCGGCTTACGCCCAGGCCAATAACGCCGCCAGCCGTGCCGATATGGACACCCTGGCCGCGCCGGTATTGAAAACCTTGCAGGCCACAGCCGATGCCACCGCCAAACGGCCTAACGTGGCCGCGTTAATTGCCCGCTTGCAGTCCACGATGCAAACCTATGTTGGCCCTTTCCGTACGCAGGAAGGGCTGGAGCAGGCGCAAAAAGCATTGGCTGCTTTAAGAGTCGAGGTGGATGCCTTGCCGCTGGCCGGAGATGGTCCGCAAGACCCGGTTCAAATCGATGCCCTTGATTTGCGCAATATGCTGATGGTGGCCGAAGCGGTTACGCAATGCGCCTTGAACCGCAAGGAAAGCCGGGGCGCCCACCAGCGCGAGGATTTCCCGGGCATGGATGAGGCCTGGGTGCTGAATCAGGTACTGCGCTATCAGAATGGCCAATGGGCAATTACCCAGCGCCCGGTAGAACGCTTGCCGGAAAATCAGGCTGAAGAAGTGGCCGTGCCGGCAGAATAAGGTTGGGCGAACAGCCCGCGAATGAGCGAGTTAACGATGACTGAATCAAGCAATAAAACCATTGTGTTGAATGTGAAGCGCGGTGTAGGCAAAGGCGAAACCGTGACCCAGCGCTACGAACTGCCCGACGATGCGGCGGCTTCCCTGTTGGATGGCTTGCGCTGGGTGCGGGAAAACCTGGATGACTCCCTGGCGTTTCGTTATTCCTGTATTAACGCCAATGCCTGCAAAGAGTGCATGATGGAGTTCGACGGCAAGGTGGTGTATGCCTGTATTGCCCGTATGCAACCCGGTGTGGAGCACGAGGTTTCACCTTTGCACAACAAGGCCCGGATCCGTGACCTGGTTTCGGAAATTGCGCCGGTGAAAGAGCGCCTGGATATCGACGAATAAAACTCAAGAAAAAGATCAGTACAGTGAATAACGTTTCTGCAACACATGAGCCCCTGGGTAAAGAACGCTGGCAGTTCTGGATTGATCGGGGCGGTACGTTCACCGACATTGTGGCGCGCAAGCCCGATGGTGAAATCATCACCGCCAAGCTGCTGTCTGAAAACCCGGAACAATATGAAGACGCGGCCGTAGAAGGCATTCGCCGTTTGCTGGGTGTGCAGCCGGGTGAAACGGTGCCCGCTGACAAGATCGACGTGGTCAAGATGGGCACGACGGTAGCCACCAACGCCCTGCTGGAGCGCAAAGGGGAACGGCTGGCGCTATTCGTGACCAAAGGGTTTCGCGATGCCTTGCGCATTGCCTACCAGAATCGGCCGCGCCTGTTCGACCGTGAAATCATCCTGCCTGAACTGTTGTATGAAACGGTTGTGGAAGTGGCCGAGCGCCTGGATGCCCAGGGCGATGTGGTTGTTGCTTTGGATGAGGCCGCCGCGCGGGCCCAGTTGCAAGACGTTTTCAACACTGGTGTTCGCGCCGTGGCCATTGCCCTGATGCATGGTTACCGCAACCCCGATCATGAACGCCGTTTGGGCGAGCTGGCGCGTGAAATCGGCTTTACGCAGGTCTCTGTATCGCATGAGGTATCGCCGCTGATCCGTTACGTGGCCAGGGGCGATACGACCGTGGTGGACGCTTATCTTTCACCTGTGTTGCGTCGTTATGTTGATCGGGTTGCTGCGGCGTTGCCCGGCGTGCGCTTGCAGTTCATGCAGTCCAGCGGCGGGCTGACCGATGCGCATACCTTCCAGGGCAAGGATTCCGTGCTTTCCGGCCCGGCCGGTGGCATTGTGGGCATGGCCGGTGTGTCGGAAGCGGCAGGCTACGATCGTGTCATTGGTTTCGATATGGGCGGGACATCAACCGATGTGTCGCATTATGCTGGTGAATACGAACGCGCGTTCGACACGCTGGTGGCGGGTGTGCGTATTCGCGCCCCCATGATGAGCATTCATACTGTTGCCGCCGGCGGCGGTTCCATTTTGCACTTCGACGGCACACGCTTGCGCGTGGGCCCCGAGTCGGCCGGAGCCAACCCCGGGCCGGCGTGTTATCGGCGCGGCGGGCCGCTGACCGTGACCGATGCCAATGTCATGCTGGGTCGTATCCAGCCGCAGCATTTTCCTTCTGTGTTCGGGCCCAACGCCAATGAACCGCTGGATGTCGATACGGTTCGCCGGCGCTTTGCCGAACTGGCGCAGCAAGTGTCGAAAGACACCGGCAAGCCCACTACGCCCGAGCAACTGGCTGAAGGCTTCCTGAATATTGCCGTATCGAATATGGCTAACGCCATCAAGCAGATTTCGGTGCAGCGTGGTTACGACATTACCCGTTATACGCTCACCACCTTTGGCGGCGCGGGCGGCCAGCACGCCTGCCGCGTGGCCGATGCGCTGGCGATGCCGCGCGTGTTGGTGCATCCGCTGGCCGGTGTGTTGTCGGCCTATGGCATGGGCCTGGCTGCCTCTACCGCCATTCGCGAGCGCTCAATTGAAGCGGTTTGGGATGAAGAGGGCGAAGCGCAGGCGCGACTCGTACTCAATGAGCTGTCGGCCAAGGCTCGCGACGAATTGCTGGAACAGCATATTTCATCGGCGCATATCCGTGTCGAGCGGCGCTTGTACTTGCGTTATGAAGGCACCGATACGTCGTTGCCCGTGCCGCTGGATAACACCGCTTCGATGCGTGACGTGTTTGAAAAAGCGTATTCCCTGCGGTTTTCATTCCTGATGCCCGACCGCCGTCTGGTAATTGAAAAAGTGGTTGCCGAAGCCATTGGCGATGAGTCGGGTGAGGCGGCAGGCGTATTTGTGAAAGCGGCTCGTACGCAAGGTGAAAAGCCCGAGGCTTTCGACACGGTGCGCATTCATACCGAAGGCGAATTGCGTGATTGCCCGCTGTATCGCAGTGCCGACTTGCGCGTGAACGACGCGCTGCTGGGGCCGGCGATTATTACCGATGCCAATGCCACCACCTTGATCGACCCCGGTTGGCGTGCCACCATTACCGAGCGCGGCGATATCGTGCTCGACCGCGCGGTGCCAAGGCCGCAGCGCTATGCCATCGGCACGCAGGCCGACCCGGTGATGCTGGAAATTTTCAATAATCTGTTCATGTCGATTGCGGAACAGATGGGGTATCGGCTGCAAAACACGTCGTACTCGGTGAACATTAAAGAGCGCCTGGATTTTTCTTGCGCTATTTTCGATGCCCAAGGCGACCTGGTGGCCAACGCGCCGCATATTCCTGTTCACCTGGGCTCCATGAGTGCCAGTATTCAGGCAATCATGGCGTCGAATGAAGGGCAATTGCGCCCGGGCGATGTGTATGTGTTGAACAATCCGTACGCGGGTGGCACGCACCTGCCCGACGTCACGGTGGTGACGCCGGTATTCGATGCGCAGGGCCGCGACATTCTGTTCTATGTGGGTTCGCGAGGCCATCATGCCGATATCGGCGGCTTGACCCCCGGCTCCATGCCGTCCAATTCCACCACGATCGACGAAGAAGGCGTCTTGATCACCAATTTCCGTCTGGTGGAGGGCGGTCGCATGCGCGAGAAGGCGTTGCGCGACTTGCTGGCCAATGCGCCTTACCCTGCACGTAATATCGACCAGAACCTGGCCGATTTGCGCGCGCAAATCGCGGCCAACGAGAAAGGGCGCGAAGAGTTGCTGAAAATGGTTGATGCGTTTGGCCTGGACGTCGTTCATGCCTATATGCAGCATGTGCAGAATAACGCTGAAGAGTCAGTGCGCCGCGCCATTGCGCGACTGAAAGACGGCACTTTCACCCAGGAACTGGATAACGGTGCCAGGGTGCAAGTGAAACTGACGGTGGATCATGCCAGCCGCAGTGCCACGGTGGACTTCACGGGTACTTCGGCACAGTTGCCGAATAACTTCAATGCCCCGCGTGCGGTAACCACCGCTGCGGTGTTGTATGTGTTTCGCTCGATGATCGACGACGACATTCCCATCAATGCCGGTGGGCTAAAGCCCATTACGCTGATCGTGCCCGATGACTCGATGCTCAATCCCAGCTATCCGGCTGCCGTGGTGGCCGGGAATGTGGAAACCTCAACGTGCGTAACCAACGCCTTGTACGGGGCCATGGGTGTCAATGCGGGCAGTCAGCCCACGATGAACAACGTGACCTTCGGCAACGACCAGCATCAATATTATGAAACCGTATCGGGCGGTTCCGGCGCGGGTGCGCGTTTTGATGAAAGCGGCCAATTAACTGAAGGGTTCAATGGCACGTCGGTCGTGCAAACCCAGATGACCAACTCGCGCATGACCGATCCGGAAGTGCTGGAGCTGCGTTTTCCGGTGCGATTGGAGAATTACCAGATTCGCCGCGGCTCGGGCGGAGCAGGGCGCTGGAAAGGGGGTGATGGCGGTATTCGCATCTTGCGTTTTCTGGAGCCGATGACGGTTTCTCTGCTGGCCAATGGTTGGATTTATCCGGCGTTTGGTGCGGCGGGCGGGCAGCCGGGGGCCAAAGGCGAAAGTCGTGTGATACGCGCCGATGGCCGGGTGCAGGAAATGAAGCACGCCGACAGCGCCGAACTGGACGCGGGCGATTGCTTTGAAATTCTAACGCCCGGTGGCGGCGGTTACGGCACACCTTCGTGAGGCTGTGTTATTGCGCAAAGGGTGGCCGCGCAGTACCCTTTGCGTAATGAATTGAACTGGGGAAAAGGCATGCGTGCGTCAACGATATTTCTGGCATTGGTAATTCTGGTGGCTGTGGCGGCCGGTACGGCAGGGGGCGGCTGGTTGGTCGGCCAAGGGCTGGAGCGTTTTCGCATGGCCGATCGTACCGTGCTGGTAAAAGGCCTGGCGGAAACCCAGGTTAAAAGCGACTACGCCTCCTGGTTGCTAACGTTTCGCCGGGCCGATAACGATTTCGGCGCGGTGCAACGCGCCTTGTCGGCCGATCGCGAAAAAGTGGTCGCGTTTCTGAAAGGCCAGGGTTTCAGCGACGATGAGGTGGAAGTGCGGCCCCTGCAGGTGCAGGACGTTTATTCACGCGAATACGCCGCGCCCGACCAGCCGTTTCGTTACACCGGCACGGGAGAGGTGCTGGTGAAAACCGCGCGTGTTGATCTGGTGGCCAAGGCGGCCCTGGGGGTCGACCCGCTTATTCAGGACGGTCTGGTCATTGAAGGGGGCGGCGGGCCGCAGTATCAGTTGCGCGGGTTTAACGAGCATAAATCGCCGTTGCTGGAGGCGGCAACCAAAAACGCCCGTGAGCAGGCGGAAGAATTTGCCGCCGACGCCGGCGCGTCGCTGGGGCCGCTGAAGTCCGCCAACCAGGGCGTGATTCAAATATTCGGTGAAGGTGCCAACTACGACGACCCTTCTTCGCAGGTGAAGCGCTTGCGCGTGGTTAGCACGTTTCAGTACGAACTGCGTTAATGCGCTTTGCGTCGCCATTGCATTCGCAGCAGCAACAGGGCTACAACGCCCAGCGGTATCAGCGACGCCAGGTGCAATCCGTTCCAGCCCAGGCGTTGCAGCAATGCCGCCGCGCTGATTGATCCGACCGTAACCAGGCTGAACAGGGTCAGGTCGTTGACCCCCTGCACTTTGCCGCGTTCTGCGGGCTGGTGCGTGTGCGACAGCAACACAGCACTGCCGACAAACAGAAAATTCCACCCGATACCCAGCGTGATGCGCGATGCCATGTAAAGGGGCACGGTGTGGCTGAGCGCGCCGATGACCATGGCAATGCTCAGCAGCCCTACGCCGCACCATAAAACGGGGCGTAGCCCAAAGCGGGCGATCAGCGTACCGGTGAAAAAGGCCGGAATAAACATGGCCAGCACCTGGCTTTGCACGACGGGAATAATGGAGGCCATGCCAAAGCCCTGTTCCTGCATGCCCAGGGGGGTCACCGTCATGTACAGGGCCATGAGCGAAAAACACACACTGCTGCCCACAACGGCAGGCAGGAACCGGACGTCGCGCGCAATGACGGCCAGCGGGCGAGACGTGTTATTGCCGGCGATGGGTTCGCCGGGCGGGTGTGCCGGGATTCGCAGGGTCAGCAACAGTATGGTGGCTGCCACGGCCAGTATCGTGGTCACCAGAAAAGGGCCGCCCATGGGAATGGCCGGCAGCCAGTCGAGCGCGAAGCGCGCATTCAATGGCCCTACAATGGCCGAAATTACGCCGCCTGCCATCACGTAAGAGACCGCACGGCTGCGAAATTCGGCGCGTGCCACGTCGGCTGCGGCAAACCGGTAGTACATCGCGAAACTCTGGTACAGACCAATCATGAACATGCCGGCGCAAAAATAAAAGAATGAGGTTTGCGCCGTGCCCAGCAGCATGAGCGCGCTACCGATCAGGCCGCTCAATGTGCCCAGCATGAAGCCGTTGCGCCGGCCGATGCGTTTCATGAGTAATGAAGCCGGCAGCGTGGTGAAAACGGTGGCCAGCATCATCAGTGCAATGGGCAGCGTTGCCAGATCGGGATCGGGGCTTAGCTCGAGCCCGATGACGCTGGCCAGCGTCATGACCGTGATGGTGGTAATGGTGAACAGGCTTTGGCTGCTGGCCAGCACCAGCACATTGCGCCGTTCGGTTGGGGTGGGTTGCACGTTTTATTAAATGGTGACCGAGCTCACGCTGGCGCCGCCGCATACATACAACGTCTGGCCGGTAATAAAGCTGTTGGCCGGGTCGGAAAAGAACATGACTGCGCGGGCCACATCGTCGGCGCGGCCCAGGCGCTGAACGGGAATGCCTTTGGCAATGTTCTGTTCACGTTCGCTGCCGGCGGGCACGACATCGTAGAACATATCGGTTTGAATGGGTCCGGGCGCCACCACATTGACGGTAATGCCCTTGGCTGCCAGTTCCAGCGACCAGGTACGGGCCATGCCCACCATCCCGGCCTTGGTGGCGGAATAGGCGGTGCGGGTGGGCAGCCCCAGCGCCCCGCGCGATGACATGAGTACGATGCGCCCGAACTGTTGCGATTCCATATGGGGCAGGCAAGCCTGAACCAGCGCAATGGCCGCGCCCAAATGTATTTGCGTCAGGCCGAGCAGTTCTTCCTGCTTTACATCGGGCAGCAGGTTGGGCCAGATCACCCCGGCATTGTGAATGACGTGGGTTACGCCATGCTGGCTTGCCACTTCCTGGCTGGCCTGCTCGGTGGCTTTGGCGTCAAGCAAATCGACTTTGACACTGGTGAGTTTCGGGTGGCTGAATTCAGGGTCGCGGCGTGCCATTGAAATGACTTCATAGCCGGCATCCAGCATCTGGTGCGTAATTTCGGCACCAATGCCCACACTGCCTCCAGTAACAACGGCAACCAGGTTTTGTGACATGTAAGAACTCCTGCGGCAATTGTGTTTTATGTATTCGGTGTGAGCGCGAGCACGCGCAAGGGGCTGCCCGAACCGCTACGGATTTTCAGGGGCGCGGAAAAAATAACCGCGCCGGTGGGCGGCAACTGATCGAGATTGGTCATGCATTGCAAGCCGTAGCGGTTGTTGCCGTGCATGTAGTAGTGGCAGGGGAAAGGCGGGTCGAGATGCTGGGCCTGGCCGGCGTCGGTTCCCACCGATTCCGTGCCAAAACCATGCACGTCGCGTTCCTTGATGAGCCAGGGCACGACTTCGGCGTCGGGTCCGGGGGAATGGGCGCCGTCGTCGGTCATGTTCAGGTAGTCGCCGGGTTTGTCGCGCTTGGACCAGTCTGTACGCATGAAAACCCAGGAGCGCGCCTCGATGCGGCCGTGTTTTTCTTCCCATTGTTTTACAAAATCAATGGTTAGCAGAAAGTCTGGGTCGGCGGCCGATTCAGCCGAGCAATCGATGACGCAGGCTTGGGCAATGAACGCATCAATGGGAATGGTATCGACACTGTTGTTGGGCTGGTCTTTGCCGCTGACCCAATGCACCGGCGCATCGAAGTGGGTGCCGGTGTGCTCCGACATGGAAAAATTGTTCCAGTACCAGCCAGGGCCGCGCTCATCGTAGCGGGAAATCTCTTCCACCCGGAAAGGCCAGGCCTGGCCAAATTCGGGCGGCAGCACAATGGTGGGGAAGTCGGGCGTGAGTGTTTCGGTTAAATCAACCAGCCTGATCTTTCCGCTTAGAAGCTCAGCCATGAATTGCGCTAAAACGGTCGTGCTCATGGTTCATCCTTAATTGCGTGAGTGCACTATTGCCCCAGTTCGCGTTCCAGCCCTTTCGGGTTGTCTTTGAGCAGGGCTTGTACTTCCTTGGCGACATCGCCCACGTAAACGTCTTCTGTGCCTTCCTTGAGCGCCTGCACCAGCGCCTTGGCGATGGCGCCGGGCTGCACGCGTGGAGGTGGCGTGCGTTGTTCCCATTCGTGGTCGACGGGGCCGCTAAACACGTTCACAACGCGCACGCCCGCGGGCCGGAACTCGTTGCGCAGGCATTGGCTTACCGACAGCGCCGCCGCCTGCGAGGTTGACCACATGCCGCGCGAGGGCAGGTTCATGTGCGCATAAACCGACAGAATATTCACCCAGGCCACTGCGCTGTTCACGCCGTCGGAGGCGCGCCCGGCCATGGCGGGGCCGAAATGCTGGGCCAGGCGCATCAGACCCAGGCAATTGGTGTTCAGCGTATCGTGCGCTTTCATGAAATCGCGGTTGAACAGAATGCCGCCTTCGCGCTCGTGGTTGGCCGTATTGACCAGAATGTCGACTTTGCCGCCAATTTCACGCGATATGCGTTCAATTGAATCCATGTCGGTGACGTGCAAGGCATGCACCTGAACACGCTCGTCTTCACATAAGCGATTGAACGCGGCATCTTTTTTCCAGACTTCGGGGTCGCCCACGAACACGGTGGTGGCCCCGGCGTTCAGCAGGGCTTTTACCACGGCCTGGCCAATGGCGGTTTTGCCGTCGGTGACCAGGGCGCGGCGGAACTTGGGATCACAGGTGTTTTCACGCAGCACGGGATGATCTTCCATGTGAGGGGTGGGCGAAGCGGGCAAAGCCACCATAACGGCCTGGCCACTGCGATCAAGTTTAAGGCTTAAGCGAACCGGGTCGCCATCGGCACAATCGCCATGCACATGGGCAACGACGGAAGGGCCGGCGTTCATGATTACGGTACCTACCCGCCAGGGCAGGCGTTCGCGGAAATAGAGATCATTGCTGTGATCCAGCGTGGTACTGGCCAGCAAGGTGCCGCCCGGATCTACAGGGGCCCATTCGAGTTGTTCAGACAGGCATTCATGACACACCTCGCGTGGTGGGTATTGCACGGCGTGGCACGATTGGCAAACTTGCAGTTCGAATGCGCCTTGTGCGGCGGCGGCGGTTAAACCCAGCGCACGTCGGCTGCGTGCCGCCGGTGGGTGCGTGGGTTGGCGTGTCCGGGCAACCGGGTTCTTGCGGGGCGGCTTGCTTAAAGGTTGCGTCATGTGTCGCTCCGGGCCAGGATTGCGGCCGCCGTGCACAGGCCGCGATCGTAGTTAATCATGCCAAAGCCACTGATCAGGCCCACTTGGGCGTTATTCACCTGCGTGTCATTCGCCTGGCCGGTTAACTGGCGGATGGTTTCCACGGTGCCCAGGTACCCGCCGGCCGCGCCGGCCTGCCCGGCCGACAACTGACCGCCATTGGTGTTGAAAGGGAAGCTGCCGTCAATGGTAAAGGTGTTGTCTCGTACGAATTGCGCGGCTTCGCCTTTTTTGCAGAAACCCAGGTCTTCAATTTGCATGAAGTTAATGACCGGGTAGTCGTCGTAGGCCTGCATGACATCAATGTCATTGGGCCCGACGCCCGCCTGGCCGTAGAGGTCGTCGACATCCATGACCCAGCCGCCCCGGTATTGAATCGGATCGGCGTCAAAGGCATTGTGCCGTTCAATGGTGGAAAGAATGCGTGCGTAGGGCAGGCCCAGTTCCTGTGCTTTTGACTCATGCATGACCAGGAAGGCGTCGGCGCCGGCGCAGGGCATGACGCAGTCGAACAGGTGGATGGGGTCGGCAATCATGCGCGCGTTCATGTACTGGTCGAGCGTCAGCGGCTTTTTCATGAGCGCATTGGGGTTGTGCAGGGCGTTGTCGCGCTGAGCCACGCACAGCTTGCCGAAATCTTCCCGCGTGGCCCCATAGGTATTCATGTAATAGCGCGTCAGCAAAGCAAAACTGGCATTGGGCCCGCCCGCTCCGTAGGGGTAAACGGCATCCTGGGCGAAACGCGAAAATTGGCTGACGGTATTGCGAAATGAATCTACATGGTTGGCGTCGCCGGCAATGCAGGCCACCATCGCGGCATCGCCAGATTGCACGGCGCGCGCGGCCCGGCGCATGCCGACCACGCCGCTGGCGCCGCCCATGGGAATGTGGTCGAGCCAGCGTGGGCTCATGCCCAGGTGCTGGCATAACCCCACGGCCGTATCGGGGGCCAGGGTGAAGCTGGAAACGCACAGGCCATCGATATCGGTTTTGCCAACGCCGGCCGATTTCACCAGTTCGCCTAATGCGCGCCCCAGCCACCAGTGCGCGGCATCAATGGAATAGCGCACATAGGGAATGGTGACGGGGGCGGTGACGACAATGCCGTCGTAGCCCAGGCGCTGCGTGCTCATGCGGGCTCCTGGCGTTTTTTCATATGGCAGGTGTTCACGCACTCGGGCGTCTCGGGCAGCGTGGGGGCCATTTTCTTCAGTTCGCCGCGTTGAATTTTATTGGTCGCGGTCAGGGGCAGGGCACTAACAAACGCCACGTAGCCCGGCACTTTGTAATAAGCCAGTTGCGACAGTGCCCAGTTCACAATGTCGTGCGCGGTGTGTTCGCGCGTTGCGGCCGTGTCGGTGTCGATGCCTTCGGCGGTCACGATGCAAGCCAGCACCTCGTCGCCGCGCACCGGGTCGGGTACGGCGGCCACGGCAGCCGCTTTGACCGCCGGATGCTGCAGCAGCACTGCTTCCACTTCCACCGCGGCAATGTTTTCGCCGCTGCGGCGAATCACGTTTTTCTTGCGGTCGATAAAGTGCAGATAGCCATCGGCATCGCGGCGCACCACATCGCCGGTATGAAACCAGCCGTCGGCCCAGGCTTGCTGCGTGGCGGCTTCGTCTTTCAGGTAACCGGCAAAAAAGCCGTAACGGGGGTTCGGCCCGCTGTGACGCACCAGCAATTCGGCGTGTTCGTCCACACTGGCATCCTGGCCCGCGTCATTCACCAGTTTCACCTGAACCTCGGGCTGTTCCCTGCCGAAACAACTGGTGCCGATGTGGCGGGGTTCATGGTTGGCGATGACCACTGCGCCGGAGCCCGTTTCGGTCATGGCCCAGGCTTCCAGCAGCGGAAAACCAAAGCGTTTTTCGAAGGGCTCATGCAGGCTGCGATCGATGCCGGCGCCAAAACCGAAACGCACGTTGTGCCGGGTGTCTTGCGCCGAGGGTTCGGCCTTCATCAGTATGGCGGGCATGACGCCCAGATAGTGAATGACCGTGGCTTTCGATTCGCGCACCGTGTCCCACCAGGAACGGGGGTGGAATCGGTCGAGCACGATGAGGCAGCCCCCTGTCGTGACCATGGCCAGGGTGGAGCAGGCCATGGCATTCATGTGTACCAGCGGCAGGGGCGTCAGCATGCGTTCTTTGCCTGCATGCAGGGTCGCCATGCCGCCGACCGTGGCATACCAGTGGCCACAGTGCAGATAGTATTCGTTGGGGAGAATGCAGCCTTTGGGGCGCCCGGTGGTGCCCGAGGTATACAGCAGGCCGCATTCCGTTTGTGTGTTGATTTCCCGGCCGTGCAGGGGGGCGGCGCCATTGGCCCGTGGAATGTCGTCGTCGGGTCCGATCAGTGCCAACCGCCGGCTGGCTTGTTGCGCTGCGTCGGCCAGGCTGGCGTGCCGCTGCGGCAGTGCCACGGCCAGGCAGATTTCCGAATGACCGATCAAATAAGTGAGCTCGGCGGCCCGCATGTCGGCGTTAATGGGCACAACCGATACGCCCAGCGCATTCAGGGCAAACCAATGCTGGAAAAACGCCGGCCGGTTTTCCAGCAGCAGGCCAACACGGTGCCCATGGCCGTAGCCCGCGTTGCGGTAGGCCAGTTTCAGCGCATCGATCTTGTTCAGTGCCGACTGGTACGTGATTTCACCGGCCGGGATGTCGTAATGCTGTGCGGTTTCCGGCATGACGCACAGGAAAGGATTGTCAGGCCACTGGGCAGCCGTTTGGCAGAACGCTTCGTAAACCGTTTTTGCCGATACACCCGCCGTTGCGGTATCCACTTTCGACACGATCGCTCCTACATGAAAAGTTGAATACTACCCAATGCGGATTCGCAGTTGAGCAGGTCGACGCGTTTGCGCCGGATGCGCAGGGCGCCGTCTTCGATGCGCAATTCGTGCGTGGTCCAGCCGGCGTACAGGGTCTGGGTGTCTTGCCGCACTTCGACGTAGTGGAAAGCGGTGCGCACAACGTATTGCCCTTGATCGGGCTGGTGCCATGCGTGCTGCGTTTCAATTTCGGGGCGTGCAAGCAAATGGTGGCATCGGCTGTGTGGCTGTTGCGAATACGTGCGCTGGCCTTTCAGGCGTTCGACCCGGATGCGCAGCAGCAGTTTGTCTTCATCCATTAATGAAGTATGCAGGCGCGCGTCGGTCTGGTCGTGCGTCAGCGGCATCCAATAGCGGCCGTCTTCGGTAAACAGGTTCAGCCAGTCTTCGAAACGTTGCTCGTCGAGCATGCGCGATTCGGCATAGACAAAATCGACAATGTCCTGATCGGTAAACTGGCTCATGACACCTCCTTCATGCTCGTGGTCATGTAGTGGGCCCAGGCACGATACTGATTGCGCATCTGCCACTCGGTGGTGCCGTTGGCCACTTCATTCTTGCGCGCTTCTTCACCGGGTTCGTAAAGGCGGGCCACGTTCACCCAGTCACGCCCGCGCGACATTAGCCCTTTCTGGGCGCGTTCGTACACTTCCAGATCGTCGTGCCCCACCACCGAGGTGGGTGCATTGATAAGGCGGTTGTACATGACGGTGCGTTCCAGGAGTTTGTCGGGCGCGCCTACCAGGCGGAATGTCCAGGATTCAACCAGCGTTTTGTTCGCCGCAATGGGCTTGAAAATACGCAGCGTTTGAATCGGCCCTTTCACCATGATGTTGGGGAAATAGGTGGTGTTGTGGCGCACGTCGCCCAATATGGCTTTGGCACGCTCTTCACCGTAGGCATCACACATGGCTTCGAAATAGCCGGGTATTTCAGAATAGGCTGCATGAATGGAGTTGCTGACCCCGGTGTGCCCATGGCCGTTTTCCCATACGCGAATACCCATGCCTTCAAAGAATTCATAAGACGAAACAAACGGGGCGAACTGTTCGACCGCCATGGGTTTGGGCGTGCCTTGCGGCGCTTCTTCCCACACTTTTACCGCGGTGCCGGCCGAGGACTCATGCGCAATCATGGGGTGGCAGGTGTCGGTTTGGTTATCGACCAGCATTTTCCAGTTGCAATTGTGCATGTAACGCAATACGCCGCCTGCCACCTCAAGCCGGCCCTCGGGCGCGCGGTCGATCATATTGTCGAGTGTTGACAGCGACTCGCCGAAGAAGTCTTCGAAACTCTGGCCTTGCGGGTTCAGTCGACAGAATACAAAGCCGCGATGGTTGTGCACGTTTTCAACCGCCGCCATGCCGTTGTGGGCTTCGGTCTGACCAAAAATTTCAGGGTCGTAGCCGCGTTTGAGCGGCAGTGCGAGCAGGTCGCCGTTCAAGCGGAAAGACCATGCATGGTAGGGGCAGCGCAAAAAACGCCCTGCGTTGCCATAGGTGTCGCTTAGCAGCATGACGCCTTTGTGCGGACAGCGGTTGTACAACACGCGAACGCTGTCGTCGGCATCGCGAATCATGACAACCGACTCATTGCCCACCGTGGTGGTGAAGAAGTCGCCTGTGTTGGGTATCTGGCTGTCATGCCCGACATAAACCCAGGTGTTGGCGAACAACTGGGTCATTTCCAGCTCGAAAATCTCGTCGCTGATAAACAGGTCTTTGTGTACCTCGGCCGGGCGCACCAGCGCGTTGACGGCATCGGGGTTATTGCGATACGACATGGCCTTACTCCTGCTCCAGATTTAATTATGCTAAGGCTTTATCCCCTTGTTCCAGCAGGGCGTCCAGTTTGCTGCCTTGCTCATCGGCCAGGGCGGCATTGCGCAGTGCAAGCAGGCGCTGGGCCGCATTGCTTTGGCCATTGAGGCTTTGTGCTGCGCGAATCAGTTTCTGGTACTTGCTTTGACCGCGTGCGTGCGTGTCGCTATAGCCTTTCACCAAACGGCGACAATTCACAATTTCAACCGCCAGATCATAGTCGCTGGGTGCGGTTTGCGTGATCAAATTCAACCATTCGCGAAAGCCCTGCATTTCAATCTTGTGGCGCAAGGTGGTACGACGGAAGCGACGCATGCCTGCCATGCCGTACAGCATGAGAAAGCCCGTTAGCGACGTGCTGTTCAGGAAGCGTCCTTTGCGGAACAGCGGTTGCAGCCACCGTTTGAGCGAATCGGAGTTCTCGATGCGTTCGCCCAGGAAGGTGGGCATGGTGCCGCAGATTTCCTCGAGGCGCGGGTGCATGTATTCGGTTGTGTGAACCAGTTGGTCCGGCTTGGCGCGCACCTCATCGCGCACGCGGTCGAAGCGCGAGGCCCGGGTTTTCAGGTCGGCCACGCGGATAACGTCGTCGTAAGCCATGGCAACCGCGACATAACGGGCTGCAGCCGTGGTCAGGGCCCAGTTCTTGTTGTTGCCGCCGTATTGTTTGTCCAGGGCATGAATGCCGCGCATGTGCTCCAGATACTCCTTGCCGTAGGCCAGGTCCTGAAACTCCATGGTGCGCTGCAGGCCAGCCACCAGCATGGGCTGGGCCGCCGGTGCGAAGTTCTGACGGATATCGTCGAGCAATGCTTTTACACGTGGATGTTTGGCGGTATCGGGTACGGCGCGCTGTGGCGGCGCGGTATCGATGGCGTCGGGCATTTCGGGTGCATTCTGTGCCACATCGTAAGCCAGTGCAAAGGCTTTCAGACTGGCTTTTACCCCTTTGCCGCCGGCTTCAATGGTGGCTTCGAAGTCTGCACGGGAAAAGGGCAACGCGCCACTGCCGGCAACGGCACCAAAGAGGCTGGCACTGATCACGCTGCCGCCCTGTTCAGCCAGGCTTTGCAGGTCGAAACACAGAAAACGCTTGGCGGCTTTTTTGCCGATATCAATGACTTTATTGCCATCGACAATGCCGTTGCCGGGGGCCGACTTTTCCTGCACCGCATAAGCGCGATGCGACGAAGAAATAAGGGTTGTGCGGTCGGGGCTGACCAGACCGCGTTGAATGGCGCGCCCGCCTTCCATAAGCTCGGCGGCAATTACCAGGTCGACATCGCCCGGGGTGGGCATAAGGGCAAGCGCCGGCTGGCGCCCCATTTCCTGGACGGCCTGCTCCGGTAACAGTTCCAGGTAATAAATGGTGGCACCGGTGCGCTGGGCCACGCCTGGTACTGATGTGGTTTGCGCCCACCAGCCGGCATTTTCCGCCATGGTTACGATCCAGTCGGCCAGCACGCCGCCACCCTGGCCACCCATGGCAAGAATCGCGATTTTGATGGGGTTCACGTTGTTTTGTATTGTTTGACTCATGATGTTGGTTTACATTGAAATCTGTTCAAGTTGACGGGAACGACGCGACTGCAGGAAGCCGATAACGCGTTGGCGCATGCGTGATTTGAACAAGTCCCACTTGTTGGGGTTGTGCACGATGTCGGCGCGATAAAACGAGGGGCACAAAACGGCTGCGTGCGAAACCTCGCCGCAGTTGCCGCAACCCACGCAGGTGTTGTCGATATAAGCCACCGGATCTTCTTTCAATGGGTCATCGCTGTCTTTGATGGTTAGCGACGGACAGCCCGACAAACGGATACATGCGTGATCGCCTGTGCAGACGTCGCCGTCGACACCGAAACGTTCCTTGATAACGCGTTTGCCGTCTTTCACCGCCTGGTTGAATTGCGGCTTGATGCGGCGCTGTTTGTTCAGCATGCATTCCGATTGAAGAATAATCACCTTCGGCCCACCTTCCTTGGTGGTGAGTGCCTCTTCGAATGTGTCGCGGACTTTGGAAACCGCATAGGTGCGGTCAAGCACACGCACCCATTTCACGCCAACGCCTTTTACCGCTTCAATAATGGGGTTGTTGGTGGAGCGGTTCGGATTGTCGGCGCGTGATGAAAGAATGTCTTGCCCACCGGTGGCTGCCGAATAGTAGTTGTCGATAATGACAATGACGCCGTCGTACTTGTTGAAGACGGCATTGCCCACGCCCGAGGACAGCCCGTTATGCCAGAACCCGCCGTCGCCCATGATGGAAATCGGGCGCTTTGACGATTTCACGTTGAAGGCGGCTGAACTGGCGGCACCCAGGCCGTAGCCCATGGTGGTTGCGCCCAGATTGAAGGGTGGCAGAACCGAGAACAGGTGACAGCCGATATCGCCGGAAATATGGTGTTCGCCCAGTTTTTCCTGGGTAAGTTTCAGCGCCGAGAAAATGGGGCGCTCAGGACAGCCGGTACAGAATCCGGCCGGGCGGGCCGGCACCACTTCGGATATTTCCTTGGAAAAACTCTGGAAGTGGATCGGCTGTTCCTTGACCACCGGCTTGGGGCGCGTGACTTCGGCCACTTGCATATCGGCCTGGTTGTGACCGTTGCCATTGGCTTGCCCGTTGCCGCCATTGGATGCCGCCGCAGGGGTGGTTGCTTCCAGGGTGGGCAACAGTTCGGGGCGCTGGTTGGTTAGGAATTTCTGCAGGCCGTCGCGCATGACGGCAGTGGTGTATTCGCCGGAAATGGGCAGTACATCCTTGCCCGAGATAATGGTGTTGCTGCCCGAATGGCGCAATATGGTGTTCAGGCTTTGTTCGATGTAGTTGGGTTGGCCTTCTTCGTACAGCAAGACCGCTTTCTTGTCCTGGCAGAACTCGTTGATTTCATCGTCGATGACCGGGTAAGCCACATTCATGACATACAGCGGAATGCGGCTGTTGCCGAAGTGGTCGGCCAGGCCCAGTAATTGCAACGCGCGAATGGCACCGTTATACAGGCCGCCTTGAACAATAATGCCCAGGTCCTTAACGTCGCCGTCGTCGAAGACTTCATTCAGTTTTTTCTCTTTGATGAAGTTCACGGCGGCAGGCCAGCGTTCGCGAATTTTTTCGTGTTCATGTTCGTAGGCCGCAGGCGGCAACACGATGCGGCTGGTATCGCGCTTGGGGCTTTCCAGTGCCTGCGTGAGCGTGAACGGCGGGCGCTTGTTCTCTTTTGTGATGAAGCGGCCGTGCACGTGACAGGTGCGAATGCGCAGTTGTAGGATAACCGGCGTGTTGCTGGCCTCCGACAACTGGAAACCATCTTCCACGGCTTGAACCATGCTTTCCAGGTTGGGGCGCGGGTCGAGCAGCCAGATTTGCGATTTCATGGCGAACGCATGGGTGCGCTCTTGCATAATGGACGAGCCTTCGCCGTAGTCTTCACCCACAATAATCAACGCGCCGCCGGTCACGCCGCCCGAAGCCAGGTTGGCCAGGGCGTCGGATGCCACATTGGTGCCCACTGTGGATTTCCAGGTAACGGCCCCGCGAATGGGGTACATCACGGAGGCCGACAATGTAGCGGCTGCCGTGGCTTCAGAGGCACTGGCCTCGAAGTGTACGTCGAGTTCCTCGAGGATATCCTGCGCATCGGCGAGCACGTCCATTAAGTGCGAAATAGGCGCGCCCTGATAGCCGGCGACATAGCCCACGCCCGACTGCAGGAGGGCTTTGGTAACAGCCAGAATGCCTTCGCCGCGAAACTCTTCGCCGGCGCCAATGCGTAGTTGCTGGACTTCTTTTTTGAACGAACGTTCTGCCATGGTAAGACTCCGTTGGCGATAAAATATGAAAATTCATGTAATGGGGATATTTGATTATATAAAACAACTGTTTGAATATCCGTAAAAACCATTATATTGACGTAGCATACCCCGTAACATACGATCTTTTCATTTTAGAGGCTCACAATTTCAATGGGCGAGCGTTTTGTACACCGTTACCTGGCTTCTGTTCTGGCGTTGGCCAGCCACCGTATATCGGCAGAGTTCCATGTTGAAGTTCGCAAAGCGGGGTTAACGGTAACCGAGTGGCGGATTCTGGGCAGTCTGATTGAAGCCGAGGGAGAAACCGTGGGCGAACTGGCCAAGCTGGCCGTTACCAAGCAGCCCACGCTTAGCAAGGTATTGCCCGGGCTGGAGTCAAAAGGGTTCGTTACGCTGGAAACGGCGCGTGCCGACCGGCGCCATACGGTGGTACGAATTACGCCGAAAGGTACGCGGCTTATCAGCGGCTTGTGTGATCGCGCCATGGCGCATCAGCAGCGTGTGTTGCAAAAGCTGGACCCCGATCACGCTGATCGGCTGGTTGAAATGCTGCGCGATATTATCGTGGATCCGCCACAACAACCAAAATAATGCGGGTTATGAAAGCGCTTTGTTTTCAGTACAGGTTTTACGCATCGGTGCGGCACCCGCCTTGCGGGCGAACGCCGGCGTGAACCTTACCTCGTAATCATCTTTGCGGCGAATAAAGAAGAGCGCGGCCAGGTCGTTTTCCTGTGCGAATGCCCAGCCGTTCAGCGGCCCCAGGCATTGCAGCGCGGTGGCTAGCGCGTCGGCCTGCATGGTGCTTTCATGAATGACGCTGACCGCGGCCAGTTGGTTGGCGATGGGTTGGCCGGTGCGTCCGTCCAGGGTGTGGCTGTACCGAGTGTGGTTGCTGGTGAAGTTGCGCAGATAGTCGCCCGATGTCGCCAGTGCGGCGTTGTCGAGCACAATTGGAAACGCCGATTCGGGGTTCTCTGTTTCCTGCTCGTTGTGCGTGTTTTCGCGTGTGCTACGGGTGTGCGCGTTGGGGTGCTCGATATCGACACGCCAGGGTCGCGTTGCCTGGGCTTTGCCGCGGGCTTTCATTTCCCCGCCCAGTTCAACCAGGTAATCAGGAATGCCGGCATGGTCCAGTACGCGCGCCATTTCGTCAACGGCATAACCTTTGGCAATCGAGGAAAAATCGAAGTGCAGGCCGCCGGGCTGCCAAAGGGCGTGATGCTGTCGATTCAAAACGGTTTTACGCCATCCGCTGCGCAATAAGGCCGTGCGCAGGGCGTCGGCACGGGGCGGTGCGTAAACAGGCCCTGCGGCGCCGAACCCCCACAAATTAATCAGTTCGCCCAGTGTGGGGTCAAATGCGCCTTGCGTTTGTTCTGCCAGTGCCAGTGCCGCGCTGATCACGGCGTAGAAGTCGTCGGGCAGCGCATACCAGCCCTTGTCGGCCGAATTGATTCTGCTGATCAGGCTGTCGGCATCCCAGGTGCTCATTTGCGCATTGATTTGCAGCAGGCGCGACTCAATGCGGGTTTGCAAAGCACGGCAGTCGGGCGGGGACGGCGCGTAAAGTTGCGCCGACCAGCTTGTGCCCATGCTCAGGCCGTGCAGGCGGTAAAGATTATTCAGGCAAAACCTCCAGCGTGGCGGCGTATGTCATATTGCGGGATTGGGCCTGCGGTACCGAGGTTTTTTGATCGCGATGTTCGAAATGCAACCAGTATTGTCCGGCATTGGGCCATGTAACTTCGAACTCGCCGTTCTCGTTGGTGGTCGTCGTGATTTGATTGACCTGGTTGCGATAGCGCTGGCCACCGGGCACCAGTTCCACTTCAATGTCGGGCGCGGGCTGCCCATCGAGCGTCACGATGAACACGGCTTTTTCGCCGGCGAACAGATCATTTGGATGCGTAAGCGGATGCAGTCCCAGGCCGCTTTCTGGTGCGTCAATGGGTGTTGGCCTGCCTTGTGTCACAAACGTTTCGGCGCGGTTGGCGCGTTGCAAAATGCGCAGGTCATCTGCCTTGGCGGGTACTTTTTCGGCAAGTTCGGCGGCATTGCCGACCCAGCGGCGGTTTTCACCGTTTTCTTTCCATAGCGCCATTACACCGTCGTTCACGACGGCAATACGATAGGTGCCGGCTTGCGGCAACTGCACGTCGAAGGTGCTGCGCAGTTCGCCGGCGTGGACGTTTTTCGGTTCCACGGTTTTGCCGTCCGGCGCCGTAATAACGAGATTGGTCAAGCGTAAGGGGCGGTGGTTGAAATGGAATTTATCGTTGCCGGCCGCACCATCGACCGTGACCCAGCTGTCTTGGCCCGACAGAACGGTGGATGAGGGCAGCAGCCAGAAGTCGTGTGCCATGCTTAAGGCGGGTACCGATAGTGCGGTGGTCAGTAACGAGATGGCAAGTGCTTTTTTCATAACGGGTTCCGAGTATAAGGATTGAAGCGGTTTTGCGAGTGCGTGTTTTCAAATAAAGGATAGGCAGCGTCAAGCCGGGGCCTAAGGCGTGGCCTTAAGCGTGACCTCGCCCAGTTCGTGCTTGCCGGCTTGCTGTTCTGAAACAGCCTTGTCAACAGGCCAGGGCAAAGGCAAACGAATCAGTTCACGACCGCCTTTTTCGCGTGCCGCCTCAACGACCACTTCGTACTGGCCGGCGGGCAGGTCTTGCAGGGCGGGGGCATCGGCAGTCACCGAAACAGTGTGCTTGCCTACTGGGCGCGAGGCACTGCTGACGCCTTCTGCCGGTACTTTCTGGTAGCGGCCGCTCAGGCGCCACCACTGGCGCAAGTCTTTGAGCCATGTGCGCCCTTCGTCATCAGCCATATTCGTGTCATACCAAAGTGCCAGGTCGCGTACGACTTTGCGGTCTTTGCTTTCCAGCCAGACGGCCACATAAGGCCGATGGTATTCAGCCGTATCAATGCGCGGCAGGGTTAAGTCCAGGGAAAGTTCGGCGCCTAGGGCTGCTCCGGCTGGGAAGGTGGAAGCCAGGGCCAGTAGCGTGGCGGTTTTCAGATTGCGTTTCATGAGTTCAATGCACCAGTAGCAACATAAGAAAAATGGGAATCAGCAGGCCAACACCGGTAATGGGCCAGGTCAGGGGGCGGTGCTTGCCATGCATTTTCAGCAGGAACAGGCCGGTAATGGCGAAAATCAGGCTGGCAACGGCGAACAGGTCAATAAACCATTTCCATGCCGTGCCGGTGTGGCGCCCCTTGTGTAAATCATTCAGGTACGCCACCCATCCGCGCTGTGTGCGTTCGTACTCCAGGCTGCCCGAGGCCAGGTCCAGTGCGAGCCAGGCGTCGCCACCCGGCTCGGGAAGCGACAAATAAATTTCTGTTTCCGAGAACTCGGCCGGCCGTGCCCCAATGCGAATGCGCAGTGCCTGATCAAGCCATTGCTCAGCTTGCGCAGGTAATGGCGCAACATAGGGCAGAGCGTCGGTCGATTGCGCAACCTGACCACGCAGCAGCTGTGCGATGTTGTCGGGAACGACCAGCAGTTCCTGTTGTGTTTCGATTTGCCCGTCGAACCACGATGCGTTGTTCAGTGTGATGCCCGTTATAGAGAATAAAAGCAAACCGGCCAGGCATAAGGCTGAACTGATCCAATGCCATTGGTGCAACTGTTTGAGCCAGAAGGATCTGGGGCGGGATAAAAGGGATGTGGCCATGCGGGTGAAGCGAGACTGTTATTGTTTGCAAGATGGAATTCGGGAATTCTATATTAAATAAGAATGGTTATCATCATTATTATCAATAAAATTGTTTCGCACGGTTTCTGCCCTGGTTCGGTGCGAAATCCGATACTTTCCTGCACAAGATTCGTGCAGGAAAAGCCTTGGCGATGCAGGTGGGTGTGATCGAAATCGGTATTGAACAGGCTCAAGTGCATGAAATTTATAGGTATAAAGTCCCGGCTTAGTGGGGCTTTCCCCATTGGCATAAAACTTGCTTTATCAAAACGGGGGGAAATGTTTTTCGTACGACTGGGTCGGAAAATATTGAACCCTTGGCCTTTTGGGCCACACGAGAGAGTGATCGCGCTTGCTTGGCAGGGTTTCTGCCGGGTAAGCGCTTTTTTTACCTGGGAACTTTTTGTTTTTGGCGTCAGTCAGAGCATTAGCACTCTTACTTAATGAGTGCTAATATATGAGGTAGAAAGTAGCTTAAATCAAGGCTGTATAACGGTTTTATTACTTTCCCAACCAGGATGGCAAGACCTATGACGACACAATCGCAAGCTTTGGCCCCTACGAATCAAACGTTAATGGCGGCCATTTCGAATCCCGGTGCGTTAGGCACCATAGAAGCCTATATTGCGGCAGTGAACCGCCTGCCGGTGCTGACGCAAATGCAGGAAACCGAATTGGGCAAACGTCTGCGCGATCACGAAGATCTCGACGCGGCGCGCCAGCTTATTTTGTCGCACCTGCGCCTGGTGGTCTCCATCTCGCGTCAGTATCTGGGTTATGGCCTGGCTCATGCCGATCTTATCCAGGAAGGCAATATCGGGCTCATGAAAGCGGTGAAACGGTTCGACCCTGAACGCGGTGTGCGTCTTGTGTCGTTTGCCGTGCACTGGATTAAAGCTGAAATTCACGAGTTCGTTGTGCGCAATTGGCGCATGGTGAAAGTGGCCACCACCAAGGCGCAGCGCAAGTTGTTTTTCAATTTGCGCAAAATGCGTCCCGACGGCCAAACGCTTGATCCTTCCCAGGTGGCCGAAATTGCCGAGCAGTTGAACGTGCGTCCGGAAGATGTCAGCGAAATGGAAGTGCGGCTGTCTGGTCGTGAAATGGCGCTTGAGGCACCGGCCGACGATGAAGATGCCTATGCACCGGCTTCATATTTATCGGACGATGGTCGCCAGGAGCCGTCGCAGGTGTTGGAGCGCAAAGCACACGACACCTTGCAGGGGCCCGCGCTGGCCCAGGCGCTGGAAGGTCTTGATGCCCGTTCGCGCCATATTGTAGAGTCGCGCTGGTTGCGCGATGAGGGCGGTGCAACCCTGCACGAACTGGCCGACGAATACGGCATTTCTGCCGAACGCGTACGCCAGATTGAAGTGGCGGCCTTCAAGAAACTGAAAGTGGCGCTGGCACATTAAGCATTCCGCGCTGTTTACAATTTCATACAACTTTAAAGGGCAACGGATCGAACTTATCCGTTGCCCTTTGTACTAAACAAGCATGGGGTGTTCTCCGACATTTACCTCGTTTTGTCAGGTAACCCCTTTTCCGCTTCTGCTTCTCTCAATCCCCTCCCTAAATGAAGCGGGTTTTCGGGACGCCAAATAAGGCGTCCCTTTTTTGTACCCTAAAGCCACCGGGTTACAACAGGCAGCCACAGTGCCAGTGCCAACAGCGTGGCCAATAGCACCGGGGGTGTAATCAACAGGCCGATTTTCATGTATTGAAGCCAACTGATGCGGTAACCCCGCGAGGCCAGGACATGCAGCCACAGCAGCGTGGCCAGGCTGCCGATGGGCGTGAACTTGGGCCCCAGGTCGTTGCCGATAATGCTGGCGTAAATCATGAGTTCCCGATGCAATGCGGGAACCTGGGCATGATCAATGGCCAAGGCAGCCAGCAGTGTCGACGGAAGGTTGTTCATGACGGAGGCAGCCAGCGCAACCATAAAGCCGGTTCCGATGGTGGCCATCATGCCGCCTTGTTGACTCAGCCAGTTCAGGACCTGCGCGCCATACTGGGTTAGCCCCGCGTTACCCAGCCCAAACACCACCAGATACATGCCAATGGAGAACAGTACGATCTGCCACGGGGCATGCCTCAATGCGCTGCGAACCGAGATAATGGCGCCCTGGCCTTTACGCCACCAGCGGCCGGCCACGCACAGCAAAATGCAGGCTGCAGTACCGGTGACAAAAGCAATCGGTACGCCCCAGGGCGCCGTGACGAAATAGGCCAGAAACAAGAGGCCCAATACCGGGGCCGCCGCACGAAATAACAGTGGGTCGACTATGACTGATGCGGGCGCGGCCAGTTTTTCCAATGCATAATGACGTGGAATAACCGCCTTGAAAGCCAGCCACAGAATGGCCATGGTGGCGGCCAATGCCGCCAGATTCACCGGTACCATCACAGCGGCATAGTGACCAAAACCAATCCCGAAGTAGTTGGCCGTAATGATATTGACGAGGTTGGAGGTAACCAGCGGCAAGCTGGTGGTGTCTGCCACGAACCCAATGGCAATAATAAAAGCCAGGGCTGCCTTGGTGCCGACATTCAATCGTTGCAACATCGCAATGACGATGGGCGTGAGCAATAGGGCGGCGCCATCATTGGCAAACAAGGCCGTTACGATTGCACCGAGAATCAGCAGAAGTGGAAACAGCGCATGCCCTTTGCCCTTGCCCCAGCGCATAATATGCAGAGCTGCCCAGGCGAAAAAACCGGCCTCGTCCAGAATCAATGAGATAACAATGAGCGCCACGAACGTGAAGGTGGCGTCCCAGACAATGTGCCAGACGGCCACGACGTCCGACCAATGCACGACGCCGGCAAGCAGGGCAATCATAGCTCCCAGCATGGCGCTGAACCCAATGCCCAGGCCTTTGGGCCGCCACACCACCAACACCAGCGTGGCAACGAAAATGGCCAGCGCCAACATGGGCGGTGCGTTCGGTTAAAGCAGTGCCTGGATGTCGTCCGCAATTTCTTGCGGGCTGGCGTCGGGGCGAATTAAAACGCGTGCATTGCCTTGTTTGTCGAACAGGTAGAACGACGCGCTGTGATCCATGCTGTAGTCGCCATTCTCTTGTTCGACCTTACCGTAGAAGGCACGAAATGAACCGGCCGTCTGTTTCAGTTGCTCGGCGGTGCCGGTCAGGCCGATGAAGTCGGGATGGAATGCTTTTACGTACTGCGCCAGGCGCTCGGGTGTATCGCGTTCCGGGTCGACGCTGATCAGAGCCACTTGAACGTCTTTGGCCTGGTCGCCCAGTACTTGCATGGTTTGCGCCAGTTGCGCCATGGCCGCCGGGCAAACGTCCGGGCACTGGGTGAAGCCGAAAAACACCAGCAGGGCTTTGCCGTTGAAGTCGGCCAGCGTGCGGTTCTGGCCGGTGTGGTCTGTCATGTTCAGGTCGGCGCCCAGATCGCTGCCGCTGATATCGGAGCCATGAAATGACTTGGTGGTATTTTTTTCGCCGCATGCCGCCAGGGCAAATACCATACTGCCTGCGGCACAGGCTTTAAGAAAGCGGCGTTTTGATTGCTGAAGAAGCATAATGTAAATGGCATGCCGCCAGACGGCATGCATTGCCTTAAATAAGCAGAATCCAGTGGTCGATGAGCAGTGCCAGGAACAAAAGCGACAAATACAAAATGGAAAAACGGAATAGCTTGCGCGCCAGCGCGTCGGAATAGTTCTTGTACAGTTTCCAGGCGTACCAGACGAAAAAACTGCTGAGTACACAAGCGCTCGCCAGATACAGCAGGCCGCTCATGCGAATCATGAATGGCAGCAGTGTCGAGGCGAACAACACCAGGCTGTAAAGAAATATATGCAGGCGGGTGAATTGCTGGCCGTGCGTGACCGGCAGCATGGGCAGGCCCGATTGTGCGTAATCGTTACTGCGGTACAAGGCCAGTGCCCAGAAATGCGGTGGGGTCCAGATAAAGATAATCAGCACCAGAACCCAGGCTTGGGCAGGAACCGAGTTTGCCACGGCCGCCCAGCCCAGCGCCGGCGGCATTGCGCCTGACAGCCCGCCAATCACAATATTCTGCGGCGTAAGCGGTTTAAGAATAATCGTGTAGATAATGGCGTAACCCACGAAGGTGGCAAACGTGAGCCACATTGTTAAGGGGTTAACCCAGTGATAAAGCACCAGCATGCCGGTACCGCCTAGCAGGCCCGACAGTACCAGAACCTGGGTGTTGGTAATGGTGCCCTGGGCCGTGGCGCGCCGTGAAGTACGCAGCATTTTGGCATCGACTTCCTGCTCGATAAGGCAATTGATGGCAAAAGCCGCCGCTGCCAGCAGCCAGATGCCGACAATGCCCGCAATGACCGGTTGCCAGGGCGGCAGGCCGGGGCTGGCCAGGAACATGCCGATAACGGCGCAGAACACCGCCAGTTGCGTGACGCGCGGTTTGGTCAGCACCCAATACTGGCGCCACAGGTTCGAAGAGTGAATTGATGCAGTACTCATACCCGTATTGTAGTCGGTCGTGCGCTTGCAATGCGGACCAGCAAGGTTGTGCTCATTAAAACAAGCCCTGCGGCCCCGCCGTTATGCAAAACGGCAATCAGTAGCGGCCATTCGAAGAAGATGGTGGTCAGGCCGGTGAACAACTGTGCGCATAGCAAGGCAAGCACCCATGTGGCGGGGGTGCGCAAGCCCGGTTCAGCACGCATTTGCCAGGCAAGCGTGCCCATGTAAATGAAGACAATCCAGGCGAAGTTGCGGTGAATCCAATGGATGCCGACCAGGGCTTCCTGGGAAATCATTTCACCGGTTGGCAGCTCGCCCAGGCCCCGGATCAGTGAAAAGCCATTTTGCATATCCATCTGGGGAACCCATTGGCCGCCACATGTGGGGAAGTCCATGCAGGCCAGCGCCGCGTAGTTGGTGCTGACCCAGCCTCCCAACGCAATTTGAACGAACAGCAGAACAAAGCCCAGAATCATCCACGGTTGCCATCGCAGTGCGGCAACGGAGACACGCTGGTGCTGTTTCTCGCGGGCTGCCAGCCAGGTCATCATGGCCAGCAGCAGCATTCCGCCCAGCAAGTGGGCCGTCACGATAATGGGCATGAGCTTGTGCGTGACTGTCCAGGCCCCGAAGGCGCCCTGCAGGCACACTGCAATTAAGGTGGCGATTGCCAGCTTGGGCGTATGGCCCAGTGTTCTGCGGTGGCGCCAGGCCATGATAACGATAAAAATGATCAGCAGGCCCAGGAAGGCGCCGACATAGCGGTGAATCATTTCGATCCAGGCTTTGGGAAAACTGACCGGCCCATAAGGCATGGCCTCGTAGGCCTGGCGGATATGGTCGGCCGCGCCGATGGGCGTGACTTTTCCGTAACAACCCGGCCAGTCGGGGCAGCCCAGGCCTGAGTCGGTCAAGCGTACGAAGGCGCCGAACATAATAAGGTCGAGTGTCAGGAACCAGGTGAAGAACACCAGTTTCCGGTAGCGCGTTCTGATACGTTCCAGCATGACCTTAACCAATCCGGGAGTTATACAGCAGCTTGCTCAGGTCTTGGCGAACCTCGGGGCCACGCACTTCCGGCGGGGCGTCGTCGGGTGGGAATTCGAGCATTAAATTGCCCAGTGGGTCGATGATCCACATTGGCTGGGCCAAGGCCTGATCGCCCGTCGCGGCGTTGTCGACCGTGTTGGTGGTGAGGAATCGGGCAAGCTGTTCGGGCTGGGCACGCAGCATAACGGTAGAGCCGTACGCCTGCATGACCTCGCTGGGGACCGGTGCGTCGTCGGTAATGAGCCAGACGCGAACGACGCGGTCGACATTCTTGCCCTGGCTGGCATGCGAATTGCGCAGAATGAACAGTTTTTCCACGCAGGCGGCGGGGCAGGCGCCCTGGTCGGCCGTGAGCAGCACCCATTGCCCCTGCAGGCTTTGCAAGTCGAATGGTTCGCCGTCCAGGGTGGTGAGTTGCAATTCATCGGCCGGGGGCGTGGGGCGTTGCGGTTCAATCAGCTTTCCGTAGTTGGTGGCCTCATCGGGACGCAGGCCCAGGCCCGGTACATAATAGGCCAGCAACGCGGCAACAATGGGCGCCACGCATAATAAGAAGATCCAGATGACAGGTTGAATCGAGCGCCGTTTCTGCGGATTCGGAGACGGAGAAGAAGTGTTGCTGACCACAATTATTCCTTGAAGTGGGAAGGTGACGCCAGTTTGCGCCTGCGTTGCCATGCACGCCACGCCACAACCAACCAGGCGCCTGTCGCAATAAGCGCAAAAATAAACCATTGCAGCGCGTAGCCGCGATTCTTGTCGGCGTCGGTTTGTGGTGCGGCCCAATCTTGAACGAGCGGGGTTCCATCTGGAAGCCGGTCGGCAGAGGCCTGTTGTACAACAGCAGGAAGCAATTTTAGCCCGGTTGCCTGTTCCGCGTCTTGCAGCGTCAGATTCTGCAATTCAGGCGGGGGTTGGCCTGCCTGCCAGTTGGCTTGTTCAAGCGGTGATTGCGTGTCGGCCGAACTGAAAGACCACAACTCAAACAATCTTGGGATATGGGTAAGCAGTTCGCCTTCAATGACTTGTATTCCTTGTGCCCCGTTCAGTTCGGGCAAGGTTTGCCCTGCGCCGATCGGGCGGGCAATCCAGCCACGCAAAACCATGACGGCATGACCGGACTCAAGCTCAAAAGGGGTGGCTACCCAGTAGCCGGGCCGTCCTTCGTGGTTACGATTGGCCAGCAGCATCGTGAATTTGTGCAGCCATTGGCCGGTTGCCTGCACGCGGCGCCACGGTGTCAGTTGTTGCGTGGGTGTCTGGGTGCCCAGCGTAAGCGGTTGCATGGCATGACCGGCATTAATTCGTTCAAGCGTGGCTTGTCGCTGGGCCGCGCGGTCGAGCTGCCATTGCCCAAGCGAAAAGCATATAGCGGCCACGATTGCCAGGGTAAGCAGTGCCAACAGCGTACGAATCGAAAAGTTTATTTGCGTCATGTCTGCGATAATTATAGTTTCTCGGGAGAGCTGAACATGCGCATTATTGTGATTCTGGCGTTTCTGGGTATTTTGGCCAGCCTGGCGTCGGCGTTTATTTACTTAATGCGTGACAAGGGCGGCTCGAATCGTACCGTTAACGCCTTAACCATCAGAATCGGGTTATCCATTCTGCTGTTTTTGTTTGTGTTGCTGGCGCATCACCTGGGTTGGATCGAAAGTACCGGTGTTACGTTTCGGCCTGTTCAATAAAATAATAAAAAAAGCCGGTCTTTCGACCGGCCTTAACATGCCCGGCGGCTAAGCCGGGCGCTTGGGCAAACTTAGAACCAGTATACAAACAGGTACAGGCCCAGCCATACCACGTCAACGAAGTGCCAGTACCAGGCGGCCCCTTCGAAACCGAAGTGGTGGTCTGCCGTGAAATGCCCCTTAAGTACACGGAACAGGATCACGGTAAGCATGGTCGCACCCAGGATAACGTGAAAGCCGTGAAAGCCGGTTAGCATGTAGAACAGCGAACCATAGGCACCGGAGTCAAATCGCAGATTCAGGTCGGAATACGCATGCATGTACTCGTAAGCCTGCACGAACACGAAGATGAAACCCAGGATCACGGTGGCGGCCAGCCAGAACGCAGTCTTGCCACGGTGGTTTTCACGCAGCGCGTGGTGGGCAACGGTAAGCGTCAGGCCCGAAGTCAGTAGCAATGCCGTGTTGATGGTGGGCAGCCAGAAAGGACCCACTGTCTGGAAGGCTTCGACAACGCCGGCCGGCCCGGTGTTGGGCCAGGTGCCGGTGAAGTTCGGCCACAACAGATTGCGGTGGTCGATGTCGGACAGCCAGGGCGTGGTGACTTCCCGCACATACCATAACGCGCCGAAGAAGGCTGCGAAAAACATGACTTCCGAGAAAATGAACCAGGCCATGCTCCAACGGTAGGAGAGGTCGACCCGGGCACTGTTCATGCCGGTTTCAGATTCCCGGATGGCGTCGCCGAACCAGCCCCATAACACGAAAAACAGGAACAGCAAGCCAGCCGCAACGAGCCAGGGGCCTGCGGCAATACTGTTGACCCACAGGGCTGCGCCCAGCAAAACGAATAACAAAGCGATACTGGCGCGCACCGGATGCGCGGAGTCGGCGGGCACGTAGTAGTAAGGTGCCTGATTGCCGTTGGCCGAGTGACCTGCACTCATGGTGTTCTCCTACGAATTATTTAAATTTTACAAATACATTAAACCGCTTGGGCAACAAACCATTGCGCCACTAATACCAGCCCCACCACGAAGATAATGGTGCCGATAATGGCCGCAATGATCAGGTGAACCGGATTCAGGCGTTCAATGTCCTCGTTGTAGCCCTTGCCTTTGCGCACCCCCAAAAAACCCCATAAAACCGCTTTCAGCGTTTGGAAGAAATTGAGCTTGCGCTTGGACAGTGCCTTAAGGTCGTTGCTCATAAACCTACTTTAGCCGATACCGCCGCGGTAGAACACCCACCCCATAATGGCAAATACGATAACTGCCAGGATAAGGCCGGTGATGCGATTGCGGCGACGTTGTTCGGGTGTCATAAACGTTATTTCACTTCTGGTGGCGTTTCGAATGTATGGAACGGCGCGGGTGAGGGCACTGTCCATTCAAGGCCTTCAGCACCTTCCCAGGGCTTGGCGGGCGCGGGTACGCCGCGGCCTGAATAAGCCTTCAGCACGACATAAATAAAGATCAGCTGCGACAGGCCGAACCAGAACGCGCCAATGGTGGCGATTTGATGGAAATCGGTGAATTGCGCTGCGTAGTCGGCGTAGCGACGAGGCATGCCGGCCAGACCCAGGAAGTGCATGGGGAAGAAGGTGACGTTAAAGGAGATCATGGTTGACCAGAAGTGCCACTTGGCCAGGCGCTCGTCGTACATGCGGCCTGTCCATTTGGGCAGCCAGTAGTAGGCGCCGCCGAACAGGGCGAACAGTGAACCGGCTACCAGCACGTAATGGAAGTGGGCTACCACATAGTAGGTGTCGTGAACGGCGATGTCGATTGGCGCAACGGCCAGAATCAGGCCGGTAAAGCCGCCGAGCGTGAACACGAAGATAAAGCCGATCGAGAACAGCATGGGTGTTTCAAAGCTCATGGAGCCGCGCCACATGGTGGCCACCCAGTTGAAGATTTTCACGCCGGTCGGCACCGAAATAAGCATGGTGGCGTACATGAAGTACAACTGACCGGTTACCGGCATGCCGGTGGTGAACATGTGGTGCGCCCATACCAGGAAGGAGAGAATGGCAATGGCGGCCGTTGCGTACACCATGGAGGCATAACCGAACAAGCGCTTGCGCGAGAATGCGGGCACGATGGCGGACACAATACCAAAGGCCGGCAGAATCATAATGTAGACCTCGGGGTGACCGAAGAACCAGAACACGTGCTGATACAGGACGGGGTCACCACCGGCGGCGGCGTTGAAGAACGCGGTGCCGAAGTGGCGGTCGGTCAGCAGCATGGTAACGGCAGCGGCCAACACGGGCATCACGGCAATCAGCAGGTATGCCGTAATCAGCCATGTCCAGCAGAACAGCGGCATTTTCATGAGCGTCATGCCGGGCGCGCGCATGTTCAGGATGGTGACGATAATGTTGATCGCACCCATGATGGACGAGGCACCCAGAATGTGTACGCCGAAAATGGCCAGGTCCATGCCGACGCCCATTTGCAGGGTCAGCGGCGCGTACATTGTCCAGCCGGCCGCCATGGCGCCGCCCGGAACGAAGAAGGATGCAGTGAACAGGATGGCCCCAACCGGCAGCAGCCAGAAGCTGAAGTTGTTCATGCGGGCAAAGGCCATGTCGGAGGCACCGATTTGCAGCGGGATCATCCAGTTGGCGAAGCCCACGAAGGCCGGCATGATGGCGCCGAACACCATGATGATGCCGTGCATGGTGGTGAACTGGTTGAACAGTTCAGGCTGGAAAAACTGCAAGCCGGGTTCGAACAGTTCGGTGCGCAACAGCAAAGCCAGTGTGCCGCCTTCCAGCAGCATAAGGAACGAGAAGATGAGGTACATCGTCCCGATGTCTTTGTGGTTGGTGGCGAACAGCCAACGGCGCCACCCCTTGGGGGCGCCATGGGCGTGGTCGTCGTGCCCGTGGGTGTGATCGGCAGTGATACTGCTCATGGTGGACTCCTTCCTACTTTGCCGGGGCCGTGTGTTCCAGCGCGACCCCGGTAGAAAAAACTAGCGAATAAACTACGTTAACAACGTTGCGCCTAGCGCAGGGCGGTGACTTCGGCGGGTTGAACAACCGGATCTTCACCTTTTCCTTCGTTGCTCCAGGCGTTGCGGGTATAGGTAACCACGGCAGCGATTTCCACATCGTTAAGCTGGTCGCGGAAGGCCGCCATGGCTGTGCCCTGAACCCCGTTCAGCACCGTTTCAAGCTGCGCGTCTTTCGGGCCCAGTACCACTTGCGAGCCATCGAGCGCAGGGAAAGCGCCCGGTGTGCCTTTGCCGTTGGCCTGGTGGCATGCAACGCAGTTGGCAGCGTAAACCTGTTCGCCACGTGTCATGAGCTCTTCTTTGGTCCATTCTTTGGTGGGGTCGTCGGCGGCATTGGCCAATGCTTTCTGCCGCTCTTCAGACCATGCCTTGAAGTCGTCTTGCGAAACAACTTCGACCACAATCGGCATATAGGCGTGATCCTTGCCACAGAGCTCTGCGCACTGGCCGCGATAAGTGCCAACCTTGTTGGCGCGGAACCAGGTGTCGCGCAGGAAGCCGGGAATGGCATCTTGCTTGACGCCCAGTTCCGGCACCATCCAGGAGTGGATAACGTCGCCCGAGGTCACGACGATACGTACTTTCTTGTCGACCGGAACGACCAGCGGCTGGTCGACTTCCATGAGGTAGAACTCACCGGGAGGCTCTTTGCCCAGGCGCTGGGCCATGGGTGTGGTGAGGTTGGAAAGGAAGCTGACGCCTTGCGCGGCGCCGTCGGTATACTCGTAGCCCCATTTCCATTGATAGCCGGTTGCTTTGACAGTGAGGTCGGCACTGGAGGTGTCTTTCATGGCCACCACGGTTTTGGTGGCGGGCAGCGCCATGGCTACCACGATAAGGAAGGGGACGACTGTCCAGGCCACTTCCACGCCCACGTGCTCGTGAAACTTCGATGGCTTGAAGCCGGCCGACTTGCGGTGGCGGATAATGGAGTAAAACATGACCCCGAACACGCCAATGAAGATGACCGTACAGATGATAAGCATCATCCAGTGCAGCCAAACGATATCGCTGGCAATCTGGGTAACCCCTTCCGGCAGATTCAGCTGGTTGACCCGTGGGCCCCCCGGCATATCTTTCACCTGCGCACCGGCCACACTTGCAAATAGCAACGCGCTGGTGCCCAGTACCCCTCTCAACTTCTTCATGCTGACCTCGAAATACAGTGTGTTTTGCCGTTTCTGGCATTGACCGGCAGACCTGGGTAAGCCTGCCTGCGGCACGAACACAATTATCAGATGGCAAGGACGAGTACAGGCGGCCTGCTCACGACAGACCTACTCGGACTATGCCCCATTGAATTACGTCTAAACCGCAGAATTATAACGAACCTGCGGCGGTCGTGGGGCAACGAGGCCGTCTTACACTACAATTTGCGCATGAATACACACATTGAACCCCTTACGTTAAGCCAGGTTCAGGCGCGTCTTGAAGCGCTTCAGCCGCGTTTGCAACAATTGCCGCCGCCGGGCTCCCGGCCGCTTACGATTGCGGGTCGGGTTTGTGGCTGGATTACCGCACGGGCCACCGAGGCGTTGCAAGATCTTGATGGGGTGCAGATCGACCACGAGGCCGTTCATGTGGGCGCGCGTTTCGTGAATCCGTCTCCTGTACTGAATGCGCTCTTGGCCCAGGTGGCCGTCACGCTGAAAGAGGCGGGCTGCGCGCGCGGCTGGCGTGATGAGTTGCTGGATGTGGTCGGTGAGGGTTGCCGCGTGGGCGAAATTGAGCGTGCTGCCGTGCGCCCAATGGGGTTGCTTACGCGCGCAGTGCACTTGAATGCCTGGACGCCAGACGGGCGTTTGTATGTTGCGCGGCGCTCGGCCACCAAAAATACCGATCCCAATATGCTGGATACTTTAGTGGGCGGCCTGGCCGGTGCAGGCGAAGACATGGATACCGCGCTGATACGTGAAAGCTACGAAGAAGCCGGGCTGACGCTTGACGATCTTGCGCGGCGGGGTCCGGAGCGCACGATCGTGCGAATGCATCGCCGCTTGCCTGAAGGCTATCAGGTGGAGGATGTACTGGTTAGCGAGTGCGTGCTGGCCCACGACGTGGCGCCGCGCAATATCGATGGCGAGGTCAGTGAAATAATGGCTGTAACGCCTGAAGAATTGGGGCATTTGCTTGCGCAGGAGCAATTCACCCTGGAGGCGTCATTGGTTATTTTGGATTGTTTAAGGTCACGTTTGATGCAAACTGCGTAAAATGGCCTTGTTCCTTGCTAACGTTGGTGCGGAGGCGCTATGAGTCAACCGAATAACAGTAATCCGTTTATGTTCCCGGGGCTGGGTCAACAGGGCGATTCGGGGCACAACCCGATGCTGGCCAGTATTGAAATGATGCGCCAGGCCTGGGATAACCTGGCCCAGGCGGGGGCGTCCCAAGGGCTCGGGCTGGCGTCGCCGCCGATGAATGTTGAAGACCTTGATCGTCGCATTGCCGAGCTGCGCACCGTTGAAAACTGGCTGCGCATGAACTTGTCGATGTTGACCAGCACCATCCAGGGGCTGGAAGTACAGCGTGCCACTATCTCTACATTAAGATCTTTTGTGTCGCCCGAAGGCATGTCGGGCAATGGCGATAATCCGTCAGCGCTGGAAGTGGCGCTGGGTTTGAAGCCATCGGGCCAGGCCAAAATCAAGCCTGCTTCGGCTGCTGCGCAAGACAAGGCCCGCACACAGGAAAAGTCGGGCGGGGCGTCGCACGGCGATGCCGATGCCAGTGCCGAGGCCATGAAGCAAGGCGCGGATGCCATGCAGCAAGGGTCGGAGGCCGCGCAGGCCTGGTGGTCGATGCTGCAAAATCAATTCAACACACTGGCTTCGGCCACATCGGGAGAGGCTTCCGGCGCGGGCGCCGACGGTAAAGCCGGTGGCCAAACCAGTGCGGCAAAGACTGCGGCTGCGTCGGCTTCCCCGGCGGCGGCCAAGAGCACCTTGTCTTCCGGTTCGGCGGCACCAAAACGCACTGCGGCTTCGCGTGCGCGCAAGCAAACGTCGGCAGGCGCCGCACGTAAATCCGGGGCGACCCGAAAAACCGCTTCGCGCAAACGAACCGCCGCCAGGAAAACAAGTGGTTAACAAAGCCCAACTTAATTGAACGCACAGGCCGTATCGGCCTTATATTTCATTTTTTAATAGTGTTTCATACATGCTGAATATTGTGATTCTGGCAGCTGGGTTGGGTAAGCGCATGCAATCCAGTTTGCCCAAAGTGCTGCATCCTGTTGCCGGCAAGCCCATGCTGGCGCATGTAATTGATCAGGCCCGGTTATTGAAGCCGGGCCGTATTGTGGTGGTCGTGGGGCATGGCGCCGAAACGGTGAAGCAGGCATTTGCCCATGCGCCCGACCTGGACTTTGTGTTGCAAAACCCCCAGCAGGGCACAGGCCATGCTGTTATGCAGGCTATTCCGTTATTGCAACAGGCCGATCCGGGCGGCGCCACTCTGGTGTTGTACGGCGATGTGCCCCTGGTGCAGTCGGCAACGTTGGAAAATCTGCTGCAAGCACGCCACGACGGTTTGGCGATTCTTACCGAGAAACTCGCCGATCCGGCCGGCTACGGGCGTATTGTGCGCGGCTCAGCCGGCAATGTGGAACGTATTGTCGAGCACAAAGATGCCACCGAAGCCGAGCGCGCCATTAACGAAGTGAATACGGGAATCCTGGCCGCGCCAACCGGCAAGCTCATTGAATGGCTGGGGCAAATTACCAACGACAACGCCCAAGGTGAGTACTATTTAACCGACGTGGTGAGCCTGGCGGTTCGCGATGGCGTTGCGGTGGGCGCGGCTCACCCCGGCGCGGCCTATGAAACGTTGGGCGTGAACAGTCGAGTTCAGCAAGCCCAGCTGGAGCGTTTGTGGCAGGCAGAGCAGGCACGGCGGCTGCTGGAGCAAGGCGTCACGTTGGCCGATCCGGCCCGCTTTGATTTACGCGGCACCCTGCAATGCGGGCGCGATGTTTTCATCGACGTCGGCTGTGTGTTTGAAGGCCACGTGGTGCTGAACGACGGCGTTCGAGTGGGGCCGCATTGCGTAGTGAAGTCGGCCACAGTGGGTGCCGGTTCGCATATTGAAGCATTCAGCCACGTTGAAGAGGCTGCGATCGATGCGCAAGCCCGTATTGGCCCATACGCGCGGTTGCGCCCTGGCGCGCATGTGGGTGAGCAGGCGCACGTGGGCAATTTCGTGGAAATCAAGAAAAGCAGCCTAGGGAAAGGTTCGAAGGCGAATCACCTGTCTTATATTGGCGACGCCCGGGTGGGCGAACGGGTGAATATCGGCGCGGGGACGATTACCTGCAATTACGATGGCGTGAACAAATTTCAAACCATTATTGAAGACGATGCCTTTATTGGTTCAGATACGCAACTGGTGGCGCCGGTTCGGGTTGGTAAGGGCGCCACGCTCGGTGCAGGCACGACACTGACCAAAGATGCTCCCGATGGAAAGTTAACGTTGTCGCGCTCGCGGCAAACCACAATAGAAAACTGGAAGCGGCCGGAGAAAAAGAAGTAGGCGTTTAAGAGACATGACCGAATTTAAAGATGGCTTGCCGATGCCGCGTCGCCTTTGGGCGATGGCGGTGTTGATGTCGGGCCTGGCACTGGTTTCCTGGGACATGGCGGCCGCCAATGTGGCGCTGCCCGATATTGCTGCCGACCTTAACGTGTCGCCTGGCCTTGTGGTGTGGGTCATGATTGCCTATACGGTAACGGTGCTGGTGGGCATCCTGCCTTCATCTGCCGTGGCTGAACGCATTGGTTTTCGACAAATGTACGGCCTGGGTTCAACCGTTTTCATGGTGGGCGCGCTGTCGTGCGCGTTTTCAACATCGTTTTCCATGTTGCTGATTGCCCGGGTCGTCCAGGGTGTCGGGGCCGCCATGCTGATGAGCCTTTTCGGCGGGCTGGTGCGTAATATTTATCCCATGCGTCAACTGGGGCTGGGCGTTAGCCTGAGTTCGCTGGTGGTGGGTGTCCTGGCCGTGCTGGGGCCGGCCATTGGGGCTTTCATTATCGAGCTGTCTTCCTGGCGCTGGACGTTTGTTGTGTACACGCCGGTTTGCGTGGCGCTGCTGTTCGGTTTGCGTGCCTTGCCCGACGTGCCGCGTACCAGCAAGCGTTTCGACTGGGTGGCGTGCGGGCTGAGCATGACCACATTCGGCCTGTTTGTGGTGGGCCTGGACATGCTGGTGTCGAACCTTGTTTGGGCACTTGGGTTTCTGGCGGTGTCGGGTGTTGCCGGCTGGTGGCTGTTCAGGCGCTCGGGTCATCAAGAGGCGCCGTTGGTACCGCTTGATTTATTGCGCATTCAACCCATTGCCTTTGCGGTGAGTGCTTCGCTGGCCTCGTTTGCCTCGCAGATGTCGGCCATGGTGGCATTGCCCTTTTATTTGATTCACGCTCTTGATTACAATTATGGCCAGGTGGGTGTGCTGCTGGCGGCCTGGTCGGTGGGCGTGGCATGCATGGCGCCCATTGCCGGCTGGATGTCAGATCGCTATCGCGTTGCAATCCTGTGCATTATCGGTGCCAGTTTAACGGCGGCCGGTTTGATCTGGACTGTGCTGATGCCCCTCGATTCCGCTCATTATGCATTGTTGGCGCCCATGGTCCTGGCCGGTATCGGTGTGGGCTTTTTCCAAAGCCCGAATAACCGGGCCATGCTGGCTGGGGCACCTCGGCGCAGAAGTGGCGCTGCCGGCGGCCTGCAGGCAACCACGCGTGTCCTGGGGCAGAGTGTGGGTACGGCTCTGGCCGCCATTGCGTTTCAACTCGGCGGAGATCAGGGGCCCGTGGTCTCGATTTCCGTAAGTATTATTTGTGCGTTACTGGCCGTGGCCATTAATGTGATCCGTCATTTAAACCCTACGCCCGACTTGCAGTTGTAGCGCAGCAAGGCAAACTTATTGCAGACTTCTTATGCGGGTATTGCACCTTAATTTTGAACGCGGTTGGCGTGGTGGCGAGCGGCAAACCTTGCTGTGCTTGCGCCAGTTGCGCAGGCACGGGCACGATGCGCATTTGCTGGCGCGGGCTGGCGAGCCTCTGGCAAAGGCCGCTCGTGCTGAAGGGTTCAAGGTACACGAAGCGCGAAGCGTGCCAACTGCTTGCTTCTGGCTGTTGGGTTTAGGGCGGCGTTTCGATATTCTGCATGCGCAAACCGCGAACACCTTGAGCTGGCTGGCGGTGTTGAAATCGTTGTTGGGTCGGCCGGTGGTGTTCACGCGTCGCACTTCGTTTTTACTGAAGCCATCGCGGCAGCCGCGCACCCTTATGAAATGGGAGCGCGTAGATGCATTCGTTGCCATTAGCGAGGCTGCAGCGTTTGAGCCGCGCCGTTTTGGTTTGGTGGTATCGGTTATTCGAAGTGCTATCGAGCCGGCTGCCCCCAACGCTGAAAAAGTGGCCGCGCTGAAGCAGCGCTTTAACCTGCAGGGCCGGCAGGTGGTGGGCACCAGCGCTGCGCTAACGCGCGAGAAAGACCCGCTTACGTTAATTCGTGCGATCGATCATTTGCGTGAAACGCATCCGAACGTGGTCTGCCTGCATTTCGGTGCTGAAGGCGACGTGGCCCAAGCTGCAAAACAATTGGTGAACGAGCTGGATTTAACGCAGCATTATTTATTCGCGGGCTTCGAATCGGGTGTCGAGACCTTGTTCGGCGCGTTCGATGTTTTCGTATTGTCGTCTGTTGAAGAGGCCTTGGGCAGCAGTGTGCTGGATGCTTTCAGCCAGAAGGTGCCGGTGGTGGCAACCCGTGCCGGCGGCCTGAAGGAGAGTCTGGCCGACGAACGTGGCTTGCTGGTTGACGTGGGCGACTTTCGCGCCATGGCGGCGAGCCTGGCACAGGTGCTCGACAGCCCGGATCTGCGAGCCGGCTTAACGCGCAATGCCTATGACTACGTTCTGCGCGAACATAACGTGGACACGATGGGCGAACGTTATCTTGCGCTGTATGAGTCTGTGCTAGAGCAATGAGTGGGTGTTGAATTTAGACCGGTGCACAGAAAAGAAAGTGCGCACATTGCGGATATTGCCTTGTTCGGTAAATAAGCGATGTGCCAATGCGTGGTAGGCCGGCATGTCTTGCACTTGTGCAATCAGAATGAAGTCGGGCCCTGGCGAGACGCGGTAACACTGCAGTACTCGCGCTTCCTGTTGTATTTGTTGCTCGAACGCCGCAAATGCCTGTTCGGTTTGGGTGTTCAGTGTGATTTCGCAAATGGCGGTCAGGCTGTTGCCCAGTTTGTCCGGGTTCAGAATTGCCACTTGTTTTTCAATCATGCCGGCTTCGGTCAGGCGGCGTACGCGGCGCAGGCAGGTGGGGGCAGACGCATGCACCTGCTGGGCCAGTTCCAGGTTCGACACCGCGCTGTCGTGCTGGAGCGCATTCAGGATACGGATGTCCAGGTCGTCGAGTTTGATGGCGGATTTCGTAAGTGGCATGGTCCAGTTGTGAAATAATATTTCATAGTGGTATAAGATTGAAATATTATTTCATATGTAAGGAAAATAAGAAATCTTATTTCTTGCCGCTTTGCGCACAATGAGCCATTGCTTTATCAAGCATTTGTGCAAGGAGAACAAACTATGTGCGGAATTGTTGGCGCCGTGGCGCAACGTAACGTTGTCCCCGTGTTGCTCGAGGGTCTGAAGCGTCTGGAGTATCGTGGATACGACTCCTGCGGCGTGGCCGTTCATGCCGATGGCGATTTGCAGCGCGCGCGCAGCACGCATCGCGTCGCGGAACTGGAGCGCGAAGTTCAAGATACGGCGCTTTCCGGCTTCACCGGTATTGCCCATACGCGCTGGGCCACCCATGGTGCTCCTGCCACGCATAACGCCCACCCGCATTTCTCCGGTCAAAGCCGGGGTAAGGCGCGCATTGCCCTGGTGCACAACGGCATTATCGAAAACCACGATGAACTGCGCGAAGAGCTTGAAGCGGCCGGTTATGTGTTCGAAAGCCAGACGGATACCGAGGTTATTGCCCATTTAATCGACCACCTGTATTCGGCTGATTTATTCGAAGCGGTGCAGGCTGCCGTACATCGCCTGGAAGGCGCCTACGCCATTGCGGTTTTCTGCCAGGACGAACCGCACCGGGTCGTGGGTGCGCGCCAGGGTTCCCCGCTGGTGGTCGGTTGCGGCCGGAATGAGAACTTCCTGGCTTCAGATGCCTTGGCGCTGGCCGGTACCACCGACCAGATCATTTACCTGGAAGACGGCGACGTAGTGGATTTGCAGTTGTCGCGTGTGTGGATTGTGGACGCCCAGGGTCATGAAGTGAAGCGCGAGGTGCACACCGTACAGATACACACTGGTGCGGCCGAGCTCGGCCCGTACCGCCATTACATGCAAAAGGAAATTTTCGAGCAGCCGCGTGCAGTGGGCGACACGCTGCAAGACATTCAGAGCATTACGCCGGAACTGTTTGGCGATGGTGCCTATGATGTCTTCAAAACGATTGATCGCGTACTGATCCTGGCCTGCGGTACCAGCTACTACGCCGGCATGACTGCGCGTTACTGGATTGAGTCGGTGGCCAAGATTCCGGTTAACGTGGAAATTGCCAGCGAGTACCGCTATCGCGATAGCGTGCCCGATCCGCGTACGCTGGTGGTGACCATTTCGCAGTCGGGCGAAACGGCCGATACCCTGGCGGCGCTGAAGCATGCGCAAAGCCTGGGCATGGAACACACGCTAACCATTTGCAACGTGGGCACCAGCGCCATGGTGCGCGAGTGCAAGCTGTCGTACCTGACGCGTGCAGGCGTTGAGATTGGCGTGGCCTCGACCAAGGCATTTACCACGCAGCTTACCGGCTTGTTCATGCTGACGCTGGCGCTGGCGCAGGTGAAAGGCCGTATTACGGAAGCGCAGGAGCACGATTACCTGAAAGCGCTGCGCCATTTACCGGTGGCCATTACTGCCGTGCTGGCATTGGAGCCGCAGATTATGGCTTGGGCAGACCGCTTTGCCAGTAAAGAGAATGCGCTGTTCCTGGGGCGCGGCATGCATTACCCCATTGCCATGGAAGGGGCGCTGAAGCTGAAAGAGATCAGCTATATTCACGCCGAGGCGTATCCGGCCGGGGAGCTGAAACATGGGCCGCTGGCGCTGGTTACCGACCAGATGCCGGTGGTGACGATTGCGCCGCGCGATGAGCTGCTGGAGAAGCTGAAATCGAACATGCAGGAAGTGCGTGCGCGTGGCGGTGAGCTGTATGTGTTTGCAGATGCCGATACGCGGATTACGGCCAGCCCGGGGATGCATGTAATCCGGATGCCCGAGAACTACGGGAAGTTGTCACCGATTCTGCATACGATTCCGTTGCAGTTGCTGGCGTATCACGCGGCGTGTGCGCGGGGCACGGATGTGGATAAGCCGCGGAATCTGGCCAAGAGTGTGACGGTGGAGTGATTGGGGTATTGATTGCCGGTGGGGCGTCGATGTTGCGGTGTTTAATTGCGCGGGCGATCGCACGACCCCTTCGGGGCTTCCCGCCGTCCGAACGCTGCACGGGGCGGTCGCGGAACTCGCGGGCGTTGCCCGCTCAAACAGCCGCTCCCTTTTTTCCCCGTGCAACGTTGCGGACGGCGGCGTGCTCAAAGCCCACGGAATTAAACACCGCAACATCGACTTGGGTGCTGACGCCTGAAACCACTCACTCTCAGCTGGATGCCGATCAGCTTAGTTCGCCAGATTGAGCTGTCAAGACCAAGATACGCTATATCGTTTATTTCGGGCATCATTGAGACGGTAGTGAATGCCAATTTATTTATGCAACCAAAAGGTTGCATAAATAAATTGGCTGTGCTCTACTTGATTCCACCGTAAATCGAAAAGGGTAGAGGCCACCATGCAAAATGTCATTGAACGTGAAGTTATTATTAAAGCTTCAAAAGAACGAGTCTATAAGGCGATCGCCACACCCGAGCAGGTTGTCTTGTGGTTTCCGGAAACCCTTGAAGGTGACTACAGCGTGGGTAGGCAGCCTATCTTTGGGTTTGGTGAACATGGCACAAGTCAAATCTATATTGTTGAAGCCCGTCCACATGTTTATTTTGCCTATCGCTGGGTTCCCGGCGCAAATAATTTTCTTGGCGATGTGCTCAGTGTGCCAAACACCCTCGTAGAGTTCCGGATTCAAGAAGACGCCGAGGGTTTCTGTAAGGTAACGCTTACAGAGTCTGGCTTTGCCAAATTGCCAACCGAGCTGATGGAAACGGCTTTGAATCAGAATTCCCGCGGATGGGACTTCATGCTGGGCCGATTGATTAAGTATTTTGAAACAACGTAAATGATAGAGGCCGAGATATACAAAGCATTGGGGGATCCCGTTCGGCTGGAGATCGTAACGAGGCTTGCAAGCGGTTCGCCTTACACCATCGGTGAGCTTTCGCAAGGCCTTGGGGTTTCCCGACAGGGTGCCCGAAAGCAAATTCAAGTTCTGGTATTAGCGGGCATGGTTCACCTTGCACCAAAGGGGCGAGAAACTGTCGTTAAATTAGATGCAGCGCGATTAAGAATCGCGAGAGAGTTTATTTCAAAGCTCGAGAGTCATTGGGATCAGCGACTCGAGGCTTTGAAAGTGTTCGCGGAAGGTCAAGACGGACGTGATTGAACTGATAGCGTTCATCCACGCCAAAAGTGTGGAACCTCTTTTCGATGGCGGATCAGTCAGTCGGATTGCTGATGAGTCGATCAACTTCGGCGACTGCCGGGTCGGCGTCTTGCGCCAGCGGCAGCAGGTTGTTTTGCACCGAACGCAGTACTCGCAGGCAGGTTGATACGTCTTCGGGAGAAATGCCATGAAGCGCCAGTTCATTGACTTCTACCGACTTGCCGAGGGCGGGAACTTGTAATGCCCATCCTGCTTCGGTCAGGCTGATGACGTATTTGCGTTTGTCGCCCGTGGGGCGCTGTCTTTTAACCAGGCCCATCGCCAATAAGTGGCGCACTGCAGCCACCATGGCCGGTCCCGCAATACCGGATTTTTGCGCGAGCTCTATTTGGGTGATTCCGTCGTTCTCCCACAGGGTACGCAGTGCGTACCACTGACCAATACTCAAGCCAAGCCGTGCCACGCGTCTGCTTAGCTCGCGCTGAAGCAGTCGGTTTGTGGTGCGCATATTGTGGCCGAAACTTTCTGTTGAGGTAAGAACCGGCGGTTTGCTTGGTGCATTGGTCATTTGGAGTCCGTTTTGTTGAAGCGGTGCCGGGCTTTCCGGGCAAGAACCGGGAAGTTATCGTTTTATTCTATTGCATTTAGTTCGCGTGAATAATATCATTCGTTAATAAGTTAATGAATTTCTATTGTCGGTGTCAGGAGGATAGACCCATGCGGTTTGTTGCACTGTTTTTCGATGCATTAAATCCTTCGGACCTTGATCCTGATTTGACCGGTGCGCATTTCGACTATCTGGCTGCGCATTCAGATCAAATTACTTCGGCAGGCGGCCTGCGTCCACCTGAGGGCGGGGCATTTTGCGGGACGCTTTGGGTCATTGAGGCCCAAAGCGCTGCTGAAGCGATCGAGCTGGTTGAAAACGACCCCTACTGCATCGCGGGTCTTAGGCCAGACCGTCGGATTTTCTTTTGGAATGCCGCGCCAATCCCGGTTTAGGCGGCCCTTTTTATCAGGAGTATCAACCGTGAATAATACTTCCATGCGAAAAGTTGTGACCTTACGTTCTGACGACACCGACGCCGCTGTTCAAGGGGTACCGCAGTATGTGGGCATTACTGGAAACAGTGCAGGCGCCACCGGCATCGCCATGAACCTGACCGCTTTCGGCCCTGGCGGCAAAGCCAAAGTACATTATCACCGCGACTTCGAAACCGCTATTTACGGCATTACGGGTCGTATCGGTCTTTATCACGGCCCGCAGTTGGAGGATTATTGCCTTGTAGAACCCGGAACCTTCTGTTTCATCCCGCCCGGTGTACCGCATATTGCCTTTAACTTATCCGAGTCTGAATCGGCTACGGCCATTTCTTCGCGTAATGACGCGGCGGAACAAGAGAACGTAGCGCTGGTTCCCGAACTGGAAGGCTTGCGCGACAGCGACATTGAGGAAATCAAACGTCGCGCAATCTGATCGGCTATTTAATCTTCAATAAAAATAAACAATATTATTTTTTAGCCGCTGGTTGCGGCATGTCAACAAGATTGGTCTGGCTTAGTCTGAATTTTAAGACTGAAGGGTTAGAATAGCTGATCACTTTCAGTCAAATGCGTAATATTTATGGTTCAGGTCAAGAAAAGCGACATGCGCGCAGCTATTCTGGTTTCGGCTTTCGACTTATTTTCAAGGAAGGGTTACGCCGCTACCACAATGGCCGATATTGCCCGGCAGGCTGAGATGAATGTGGGTACGCTTTATGTGTACTTCGACTCGAAAATTGCCCTGCTCTACGAGGTGTATCGGCCTTGGCAAATGCAAGAGTTAGACAAGCTTGCAACGGCAGTGCGCAAGCTTCGGTCGCCCTCAACACGGCTCAGGCGTTTGCTGGTTGGCTTGTGGGGCGATCTGCCGGCCACCGATCACTCGTTTTCCAATACGCTCATCGAGGCGCTTGCATCGGCCCCCCCGGAAATGGGCAAGCCGGATAATCTTCTGGCGTATGTCGAGCAGTATTTGTCTGATTTACTTGCTGAGATTTTGCCGGAAGACCGCTTGCATCTGCTTGAAGGTGGGTTGCTTTCGCATTTGATCTGGATGGCTTTCGACGGGTTTGCGATTAACCAAAGGCTTCGTGATATCCGCGACGTCACGGCGATGGCCGACCTGGTTGCCGGCTTGATTCTGAATGATAAAAAGGCCCCTGAATAGCAAGTAAGGTAACCACGCCAAAATTGATTTTATGTTCGTTTTTGGCGTGGTTTTGCAAAAGGGGCCCGCTTTTGGGGAAGACGCTACAGAATAGCGGATGGCAGCCAAAGCGCGATGGCAGGCAGCGCGACAATGATCAGCAGGAACACGAACTGGATCAAAATGAACGGCGTTACCGAGGCATAAATTTGCCGTAAAGTGATGCCGCGTGGCGCGACCCCGTGCATGACAAACAGCAGCAGGCCAAAGGGCGGCGTACACAGGCTGATTTCAAGTACGATCAGCATCAGGACGGCGAACCAGACTTCATCAAGACCTGCCACGGCGATAATTGGCATGAACAGCGGCAGGGTCAGCATCATCATGCTGACCTGGTCCATGAAGCAGCCCAGTACAAGCAGTAGCAACAGCATGGCCAGCAGCAAGACAATGGGGGATAGATCCATGCCGGTAATTATTCCCGAGATGGTTTGCGTTGCCCCTGAAAATGCCAGAATTTGCGAAAACGTGGTTGACGCACAAACGACAAACAGAATCATCGCTGAAAACGTCAGGGTTGCTTTCAATGATTTGGCCAGGTTCTTGATGGTAAGCGCTCGGTAGCAGGCCGCTACGGCAATACTGGCCAGGGAACCCAATGCGGCTGACTCTGTTGGAGTGGCGATCCCCCCAACCATGCTGCCCACAACAGCGATAAAAATAATCAATAACGGCAGTACATAGACCAGCAGTGGTTTTATCCGCTCGACCCAGGAGCGATCATCAATTGCATAGCTGGGGGCCAAAGACGGATTGATGGTGCAGCGGATACCGATATATGCAAAGAAGGCAGCCGCCATCAGCAGCGCCGGAATGATACCCGCAATAAGTACATGGTTTACCGATATCTCGGCCAGGCTTGCCAGCAATACGGCCAGCCCTGATGGTGGAATGAGCATTGCCACCCCGCCGATTGCCATGATTGGCCCCATTGCAATGGTTGGCGCGTAGCCTTTTTGCAGCATTTGCGGAAGCAGCGTTTTGCCCAGTACTGCCGTGTTCGCCAGCGTTGACCCCGATAGCGATGAGAAAATTGTGCCACCGACAACGGCAATCATGGACAGACGGCCGGGGACGCGGGTGAAGAGCTTGTCGATGGCATCGATTGCACGGGAAGCGATGCCGGTATGCAGCATGATTTCGCCCATAAAGACGAATAGCACGATGGGGGCCAGCGAATAGTTGGCGACGGCGCTTTGCATATTCCGGATCATTTGCAGTAGGCCGACCTCGCCGCCCAGGACGAATACCGCACCAACAATATTGACCAGCAAAAAGGAGAACACGATGGGAATGCCCAGCAACAGAGCCAGTATGACGCCCCCAAACATGACGCTAATGACAGTGATCCAATCCACGTTTATTCTCCGGTGTTGCCTGATGCGAGGGATTCAGTTTCATCATCGTCTTCTAACCAGGCGACTCCTTGGGGCTCATATCGACAGTTGGGCCAGAAAAGGCGTTGCACGAGCTCGATGCACATCAGCAACATTGCCAGGGGTATTTGCCACTGCATCCACCAATCGGGAATTTCGATTTCCCGAAAGACGATTTCCTGCCGCTGCCACGATTCGATAAATACGAGGGCCCCGTAGTAAAGAATGATTGCCGCGATGATCAGCATAATGAGGTTGATCAGTTTCTCAAGATGCTGCCGTGCGGTCGGTTTCAGTTGCGTGAGAATGAGGTCGACCCGAATGTGCTGGTTTCGGTTCAATAACCATGGCGACGCCAGGATGGCGATCAGGAATAGTCCGTATTCCGAGAAATCGATGATGCCGCGAATATAACCAAGGCCCAGTGAACGTATGATGGCTTCTGCGCCGATCGCCACAATGAGGAAGGCAATACAAAAACCAGCGAATGCCGCCAAGACTCTTATGGCGTAATAATGGAGCATCATCAGATGGTGCATGTGTGATTCCGAAGGCAAACGGGCCCACGACCGATAGTGAATCGAGAATGGGCCCGGAATAAAGTACAGCTAGGTATGGTTGCTATGTCGCGTTATTTTTGGAAGAGGGGGCGAAGGGCCGGCGCTTCTTTGGGGCTGTTCTTTACCACGTCTTCCCACATGGCCTTACGCGCCAGCTTTTCGAACTCAGGGCCAAGGTCAACGGCCTTGATGCCGGCAGCCTTTTGCGCTTCAAGGCTTTTTTGGGTGGCTTCTTTATCGTACTGAACCATGTAGTCCTCGAACCATACGACGGCATCATCAATAACCTTTCGCTGTTCGGGAGTAAGCTGTTCGAGCTTTTTGTCATTCATCAGGATATTGACGACCACCGAGTAAAAGCCGGGCTCGATACGCACTTTGAGCATTTTGTCCCAACCTAGGTCTTCAATGCCCCAGCCGGGATAGCCAATGCCGTCGACGACGCCACGCTCAAGTGCAGTGTAGGTTTCTGGTATGGGTACCATGGTTTGGCTGGCGCCCAGTGCGCGCAAGAAAGGCGCGTAATTGGGCTGTGACCGTATCCGGAGACCTTCGAAGTCTTCAATTTGGTCGACTTTGTCTTCGGTGAGGTAGATATAAAAAGGGACGCCGTTGCCATACGCGGTAAGTGAAACGGCGTTCAATTTCTTTTTAAGGGATTCGTTCAATGCGGCCTGCCCCCCCGATGCCCGCTGTTCGGCCTGGGTCATATTCGAGAGGTCTTGCACGTGTGCCTCGGGTACGGCATTTCTGTACATGCTGGGCGGGGTGGCAATCATGTCTACAAGGCCACTGCGCAGTGCGTTGGGTTGTTCCATGCCAGGGATGGCTTCGGGGCCTACCAACTGAACCTGAACAACGCCTTTCCCGGTTTCGTTTATGTGATCGACAAAGGCCTGGAACGGTCTTCCGAACGCTGTTTTAAATGGAATAAATGACGCAGCCTTGAGTTGAACTTCAGCTGCAGATGCGGGGGATGCGGCTAGGCCGGCAATGCCAAAGACGAAAGTGCCTAGTGCGCAGCCTAATTTAGTCAGGATGTTGTGTCTTGCAGCCATGGGTGCCCTCTTTCTGATTAGAGTGAAGTGGTGCGCTCACATTTGCCGCCAGTGAGCATTAAAAACAAATGCCATTCTGCGGGTAGATAGACATTTAACGCAAGACAGGGAAAATACTGATGTGGTGATTTTTGTTCGGACCTAGTGAAAGGCCTGAATTATCAGATATTTCCCTGAGAATGAATTTTTTTTGCTGACGGCAGGTTTATGCTAAAACAGAACTTAGTTTATTTTTAAGGCATTCGACAGGTCGAAGCCGATGGTAACTCGATAGGGAGTCGATCGTGGCCAATGACAATTCTTCGGCAATCGCCACCAAGGGCGGGCAAGGCAGTGCAGATGAGGCAATGGCATGGGGCGGTTCGCCAATGTACCGATTCGACAAAAGTTTTGAAGAGAATGCTGCGTTGGGGCCGCGTTTTGATGAGCCGTTTCCGCAGGTACCCGTCGTCCCCTCAAAGTCGTTCTTCGGGTTAAAGGTTAATTCGCGCTTTGGCATTGCTGCCGGTCCGGGAATCAACGCCAAGTGGCTGTCGGCATATAGTCGCCTGGGCTTTGACATTCTCACCTACAAGACGGTTCGCCTGTACGAGCGCATTGCGCATCCAGTACCGAATTTTGCCTTTATCGATCCGCGCTCAAATGTTGATGCCGACGAATCGACGGCAAACACGCTGGCCGCGCCGACGCTGCCTCTGGAGCTCGCGCCAACCGGGGGGTCAATAGGCATGCCTTCGCTGCCGCCAGAATTCTGGCAGCGCGATATTGAAGTGGCAAAACACGCATTGCGCGATGGCCAGGTGCTGATTGTCTCTATTGTGGGTACCACCCGGCCTGGCATGTTGCAAAAGGCTTTTGTCTCGGAGTTCGAGACGCTTGCACGAATGGTGGTGGAGGCCGGCGCGGATATGGTCGAGGCGAATTTGTCTTGTCCGAATGTGAATGTGGCAGAAGGGGCTGTCTACAAAGATCTGGCGCTTTCACGCGAGATTGCGCTGGCCGTGCGGCGCGGTGCTGGTGGGCGACCTGTGTTGCTTAAGGTTGGGCATTTAGGTGATTCGCTTGATGCCTTTCTGCGCGCAGTGGCTGGCGCAGCTGATGGCGTTGTGATGATGAATGCGCTTGCCCGCAAAGTTGAGCTTCCGGATGGGCGCCCGTACTTTGGGCCGTCGCGCCACATGGCCGGTGTGCATGGCGGGGCAATTTTCGAATTGTCTCTTAACGCGGTCAAGCAGGCCACACAACTGATACGCGCTGAGCAACTTGACCTGCACATTATCGGCGTTGGCGGGGCCAGCACGCCGGAGCGAGCCGCGGCGTATCTAGACGAAGGGGCGGATGCGGCGCTGGTTGCGTCATCGGCCATGTTGCTGCCCTTTATGGCATGCGCATTGAAAGCCCAGCGGCCTGACGTGTAGGTGCCGCACGGTACGTAAAGGCTTGGCAAATAAACTTCTGGCGTTTACCTAAGTTAGCATGGGTTTTTGCGATTTTCCCCACTTCAGGCTCAGCAACAGCACGAGTGTTGCCAGAGCCAGAAGCGTGGCGATTACGACGCTGCTGACTGTGTTAAACGCCGCTTCAAACGCCTGCATCGCACCCTGCAGGATGGGTTGTGCTTGAGCGTGATTTTGCACGTAGCGATGCGCGTCATCAAGACTGCTGCCCGCCATTGTTTCAATGCCGCTGCCGCGAACGTGCGCTACATAGATTGCAGTCATGAGTGAGCCAAAAATGGTCACGCCAAAGCCGGCGCCAAACTCGTACGCAACGCCTTCCACAGAGCCGGCCATCCCTGCCCGATCTTCCGAGACATTGCTCATGACCAGCGTGCTGGAAGCCGTAAGGCTGGAGCCGATCCCCACACCACATAAAGCCAGGGAAATCACCTGTGCCCACGTGTTTGCGTCGTTCAGCACAAGATACGCCCACATGCCCAACGCACACATCGCCAGGCCGGCAGCAATGACACGCGCACATCCAATGCGCCCGATCAAGGCGCCGGCAAATGGCCCTGCAACAAATGATCCCAATGAGATCGGCAGTACAAATGCACCCGCTTCCAGCGGACTTTGCCCAAGCACTAATTGCAGGCGCTGGCTAAGCACCAGTTCAAACCCAATTAATGTCATGGAGGCCACCAGCGCAATCAATATACCGATGGCGATCGGTGTGGTTGAAAGCAGCCGGAAGTCAATCAGTGGCCGAGGCAGACGCAGTTGGCGGCGCGCAAAAGCAGCCAGGGTGATGACGCCGATAAGCAGGGAACCCCATGCCAAGAGTGCGTGGCTGTCGGGATTGGCAAGCTCCTTGATGCCGTAGGCCGCGGCAACGATGCCGAGCATGCTTTGCCAGCAACTATGCAGGTCAATGGTGATGCTTGCGTCGCCGTCTTTACGTGGAACAAGCCACCAAGCTAATAGCGTGGCGATGACAATGATAGGGACGTTGATCAGGAAAACAGAACCCCACCAAAAATGTTCCAGCAGTGCGCCACCCAAAAGGGGCCCTACAGCAGCGCCTCCCGATGCGACTGAAGCCCAGATACCAATGGCGAAGGCCAGCTCTTTTGGGTCTTGGAACGTAGTGCGAACAATCGCAATGGTGGCAGGCATCATGGCTGCGCCTCCAATTGCAAGTAAGGCGCGGGCAGCGATCAAGATATCGGCAGTGGGTGCAAATGCTGCAATTACTGATGCCAGCCCAAACACGATCATTCCGCTGATGAAGACAAGACGATGTCCCTGACGATCTCCAAGCGCGCCCATCGCAGGCATCAAACCAGCCATCACCAAAGAGTACGCATTCAGAATCCAAAGCTTCTCGGAAGCAGTGGTGTGCAGTGCTTGTGCCAAGCTGGGCAAGGCTGTGTAGAGCACCGTCATATCGATGACGATCAGAAACAGCGCGGTGGAAACCACGGCCAGAGTCAGCCATCGGCTTTGTAATTTCATGAGGAAACCTGCGATGTAAATTTAAATACGGTCGTATTTTAATGCAATTGTATTTTTATGTTCTACACTTCATTCATGGGACGAAAACCATCCATCGACAAGACGCGCTTATTGGCAGCGGCTGAACAGATCATTTGCACACGCGGAGCGGCCGCATTGTCTTTTGACGCCATCGCCAAAGCTGCCGGCGTGAGCAAAGGAGGCGTTCAAAGTGCTTTTGGCACGAAAGAGGCTTTGCTGGATGCCCTCTACAACCATTTGGATGGTGACTATGAAACGCGTTTTCGCCATGCGCAAGAAAACGGTGCTTCAACCGTTGATGCGTATATCGATGCAGTTTTAAGCGCTGCGGACTCTGTTAATCAGCGCGTAGCAGCCATATCACTGGCAATGACTCAAGAGCCGGAAAGCCGGGAATGTCTGCGTAAATGGTATGCAGAGAGCTTTCCCGGACTCACCACAGGCTCGGCTGAGGCCCGACAAGAAATCCTGCGGCTTTGCGCATTGGAAGGCGCAATGATGCTGCGATTTATGAATTTGGTAGAGCTTGATGAAAGTGGCTGGGCCCATGTCTTGGCTGATCTGAAGAAGCGTTGACTGTAGTCCCGGCCTGCCACCCTCTCAATCGGGAAACACTTTTCCTGGATTCATGAGACCGAAGGGGTCAAGCATTGTTTTGATATCGGTCATGACATCCAGTGCCGGCCCGTGCTCTTCACGCAAGTACTCGCGCTTGCCCAAGCCCACGCCGTGTTCTCCTGTGCATGTGCCGCCGCACGCAATGGCACGGCTGACCAACCGATGATTCACCTGCTCGGCGCGCCCAACTTCGCCGGCGTTTTCGGGGTCGATCATCAGCACCATGTGAAAATTGCCGTCACCTACATGACCCAGTACCGGCGCGGTAATGCCTGCCTGCCGAGCGTCGCGGCGGGCTTCGGCAATACAGGCAGACAAATGATCCAGCGGCACGCATACATCGGTTGTCATCAGCCTTTTAGGGCGTTCATAAGCCATGCAGGCGTAGGCGCAATCGTGTCTGGCTTGCCATAGTTTGTTGCGTTCTTCGGCTTTCACCGCACATTGAAACCCCTGGCCGCCAAAGTCTTCACTTAGCTCTCGAACCACATCGGTTGTGTATTGGGTCTGGGCCTGCGTGCCGTGAAACTCGAAAAACAGGTGCGGCGTGACTGGCATGTTGAGTTTGGAATATTGGTTGACGGCATCAATCATGACTTCGTCAAGCAATTCAACACGCGCTATATCGACACCGGACTGCATGATTGCCACCGCGCAATTAACCGCGTCATCGACGCCGGGAAACTGACACGTGGCCGACACAACATGTTCCGGCCTGGGGTATAGCCGCACGGTGATTTCGGTCACGATGCCCAGTGTGCCTTCCGAACCAATGAATAAATGGGTCAGGTCGTATCCGGCCGCCGATTTGCGCGCCCGGCTGCCAGTACGAATAATGCGTCCGTCGGCCAGCACGACTTCCAGGCCTCGTACCATGTCAGCCATCGTGCCATAGCGAACAGTATTGGTACCGCTGGCGCGTGTGGATGTCATGCCGCCTATCGTGGCGTCGGCCCCTGGATCAACGGAAAAAAACAACCCTGTGTCTTTGATCAGGTCGTTCAGCGCGCGGCGATGCAGCCCTGGTTGCACCACGCAATCGAAATTGCCGGGGTGCACTGCCAGCAGTTGATCCATCTGCGTCATGTCGATAACCACGCCGCCGTGGGTGGGAATCAGGGCTCCCTCCACTGAAGAACCCGCACCGAAGGGGATCATCGGTACACGATGCGCATGGCAAATACGTGCAATGGCCGAGACTTCTTCCGTGTTTTGTGGGAACACCACCGCGTCGGGTAACTGCGGTGGATGCCAGGACTCGTCGCGACCATGAATAGCGCGTTCTGATTCACCGCGCGATGCCCGCTCGGCAAGTAGCTCTTGCAATTGCGTAAATGCCTGTTCAAATCCCGCGACCGGGGAGGGCTGAGGGTCATGGACGTGACTCATGCTTATTTCTCCGCTTCCACTTTCGCGATTTCCTGGCGGAACATGGCCAGCGCAGCCTCACCATCAACGCCCAACTCAGCCATTTTTTCTACCCAGGCTTTTTTCAGGACATCGCTGTCGGCCTGAATACGTGCAACATCGTCTTCGCTGGCTGTGGTAATGCTGTAGCCGGCTTCACGCATTTTGTCCCAAGCTTGGGCGTCGACCTTGTCCCAGGCTTTGCCGGCCAGGCGGGCAAAGGCTTCGCCGGATGCGGCATCGAATATTTTGAGATCGCGTTCGTCAAGTTCGTTATAGGCGTCATTGTTGATGATGACGTAGTGCGTGTCGCGATACAGGCCGCCTGGAATTTCGTATGCATTTTTCATAAGCGGCAGCATACGGAAGCTGACAACCGAGTCGGAATTGAACATGACACCGTCAACCACACCGCGTGATAAAAGTTCGTAGGCTTCGCTGGCCGATGAGAACTGAGGCACGATACCCAGTTGATTGGACATGTCTTGAACCACGCCACCCGTTGCCCGCAAACGCATACCTTGTACATCGTCCAGTTTTTTTACCGGCTTATCGGCCAGGGTGAAAATATGCCCTGGCCCGTGTGTGTAAAGGCCTACAAGATGCACGCCTTTGAACTCGTCCAGTTCGGCGAAATGTTTTTGATGGACACGCCAATACGCGACAGCGGCGCTTTCCGCGTCGTCGGCATAGCCGGGCAGCGTCATGCCATAAGCCGATGGGAAACGATCGGCCGTGTAAGCCTGCACGCTAAGTGCCATATCGGCCACGCCGTCGCGGACCAGGTCAAAGTGAGCCGGCGGCTTGCCCAGGGCCGGAAGAAACTGGATTTCGACGCGCCCGTCGGTCTGCTCTTTAATATTGGCGGCCCAGGGTTGGAGAATTTCAGTGGTAATGGGATGGGTGGGGGGCAGCCAGTTTGAAAACCGTAGTACGGTTTGCGCGATCGATGTCGACGAAAATGAGGTTGCTGCAAGTAAGCCGGCGGTGAACAATACTTTCCGAAACATGGTTTGTCTCCTGTTTTTATGGGCTTTTATCAGGCCCTTCAACGTTACAACCGGTTGGGCAAAAACATCACCACAATCGGCAAGGTGGTCAATATCGCCAGTCGGACGATATCGGCCGCTACAAAAGGAATGACGCCGCGAACAATGGTGCCGGTTGGCACGTCGGGCAAGGTGGCGCGTAATACAAAAATATTCATGCCAACCGGCGGTGTGATCAGACTGATTTCCGTGACCACGACAACAATAATGCCGAACCAGATGGGGTCAAAGCCATACCCGATCATGAGCGGGAAAAAAATGGGAACGGTCAGCAACATCATCGACATGCTTTCCAGCACCAGGCCCAGTAGCATGTAAACCAGCAACACGCCAATCAGTACGCTCACGGGCCCCAACTGCATTTGGTGCACCCAACTATCGAGTGCCTGGAGCAGGCCGCCGACATTAACGAAGTTGGAAAAGATCAGCGCACCAATGATCACGGCAAACAGCATGGCGGTCATGGAAGCGGTGTCGACCAGAATGCGAATGCATTCACGCAATCGCATGCCGCCGCGCAGCACAGCAAATAAGCAGGCAAATCCCGCACCAATGCCGGCCGCCTCGGTTGAGGTGAATATTCCCAGGTAAATGCCGCCGATCACGACAATGAACAGCGTTGCCACTCCCCATACGCCGCGCAGGACGCGCAATCGTTCAGACCAGGATTTGCGCTCGCCCCGCGGGCCGGCTGCCGGGTCGTAAACGGTAACCAGCCAGGCAGCCAGGCAATACAGCGCCAGCCCGAGTGCGCCCGGGACAATGCCGGCGATGAATAATTTGCCGATATCGGTGTTGGTCATGATGCCGTAAAGCACGAGGGCGACAGATGGCGGGATCAGAATGCCTAATGTTCCGCCGGCGGCAATGGAGCCGGCTGCCAGGCTGTCTTTGTAGCCAAACTTGCGCATTGAAGGCATGGTGACGCGAGACATGGTGGCGGCCGTGGCCAGGCTTGATCCGCACACGGCGGAAAAGCCGCCGCAGGAAATCAGGGTCGACAGTGCCAGCCCGCCACGAAAGTGTCCGAAAAAGGCGTAAGCGGCGGCGTATAAGTCTTCAGACAGCTTGGCGCGGGTAATGAAGTTGCCCATGAGAATGAATAACGGCAGCACTGTCAGGTTGTAGTTGAAAGCTGTATCGAAGGCGGTTTGCCCGATCATGGCCAGCGACGCCGACCACCCAACGACCAGGCCAAAACCCAGAAAGCCCGACAGCGCCATGGCCAGGCCGATCGGCACGCCGACGGCAGCAGAAACAAACAACAGAGCCAGACCAATAAATAAACTGGAAGTCATCATGATCAGGCCCCTTGGGCGTCGTGGTGCGCTTTTGCCGGGCTGCAAAAAATACTTCGCAACGATTGCGCGCTTAGGAAGAGAAATGCAATGGCCGCCAACAGCGTACAGGCGGCGATAAAGAAAGCGACAGGCGCCACGGGTATGCGCAGGAACGGTGTGGAATCGCCGTACTGGTATACCGTCAGCGCCTTGTCGAGAATGCGCCAGGCCAGCACAGCCATGATGCCGGCGTTGATCAGGGCAATAAAAGCATTCACTGCTGATTGCACCCGGCCGCGCACGGCACGACTGAAATAGTCCAACTGGATATGTTTATTCCGCGCCGTGACCAGGGGCAGAGCACCAAATACAACAACGCCCATTGCCAACTCAATCAGTTCACCGGCGCCCGGCACCGGCGCGTTGAATACATAGCGTCCGGTGACATCACACAACATGAGCAACATAATGGCGGCAAGGGCAGCGGCTGCGCACCAGCCGGTAATGCGACAGGCCATGCCGACCCACGTGGTTTCTTGAATCTCGCCCTGAGGCTCATGAGTGGACATCAGACGCCCTCCATACAAAAACGACTTTCGGCTAACTGAATACGGTTATCGGTGGTTCGGCGCAAATAGTCGGGCCCCAGCTGCAACGTGGCAGGGCATCCCAATTGCAGCAAGGTATCGCGATATTCATCGTGCAACAGGTTCAGCGCCTGGTGTGCGCCGTCTTCGCCTTTGCAGGCCAGGCCGTACAACGCGGCCCGGCCCACCATGACCGCATGAGCGCCCAGCGCCACGGCCTTGGCAATGTCGCTGCCCCGGCGAACGCCGCCATCGATCAGTACGTTGAAATCTTTGAAGCGCGGCAGCTGCGCCAGCACGTCGAGTGCCGTACAGGCGTCGTCCAGCTGCCGACCGCCATGATTGGAGAGCACGACACCATCGATACCCATAAGTCGACAGCGTGAAACGTCTTGTGGGTGCAATACGCCTTTAACCAGCATTTTTCCTGGCCACTGCTGGCGGATCTGTTCCAGTGTTTCCCATGTGAAGTTGCGGTCCATGGCACGGCTGAGCAGTGCCGCCCGGGCCGCTGGTGAGCGTGCGGCCGGTGTATTGAAGTTGCCCAGTACCGGCAAACCATGACGTAAATAGCGCCACGACCAGGCTGGATGCGACACGCCATCCCACAAAGTGCGCCAGCCATAGCGCACGGGTAAAGCGAACTGGTTGCGCAAGTCGCGCTCCCGCTTGCCGTTGGCAACGACGTCCACCGTCACAACCAGACATTCATAACCGGCATTTCGTGCCCGGCTCACCAGGTCGAATGCCAGGTCTCGCTCGATAACGTACAACTGGAACCAGTTGCGGCCCTGCGTTTGCTGGGCAATGTCTTCTATCGACAAACTGGAGGCTGTGGACAGCGTAAAGGGAATTTGACTGCGTTGGGCGGCACGCGCCAGGGCCAGATCGCCTTCGGGCCAGAATAAGGCATTGAGGCCGGTTGGCGCCACAACAGCCGGAAAAGCGGCCGTCTCGCCCAGGACCTGTGCCTGCGTTTGAATCTCGTTCAGCGCTACCAGGCGACGCGGCATGAATTGCCAGCTTCGATAAGCCGCCGGATTGGCGTGAAGGGTACGCTCGTCTTGGGCGCCGCCCTCCAGATAGTCGCGCACCATGGACGGCAACACGTTATGGGCACCGCGCTGCAGATCAGCAATACTGAGCACCATCATTTTTTCTCCAACCGCAGCGACCCGTTGGGTGTGTCGCGTCGCCCGGCCAAGGGCCTGGCGCGCTTGCGGCTTGTCTCCATATTTATCTTTCAAGGCTGCTGTCCTGAACAATGTCTTGCGGCAACGCCTTGTTTCGTTGTCAAAGTATTGTGTCGACTGGATCAATATATGACAATAGCAATGAGCTAATGAGAAATATTAGATAAATGAATATTAATGATCTCGATCTGAATCTGTTACGCCTGTTTGACGCCGTTTACACCTATAAAAAAGTCAGTCTGGCTGCAGATAGCCTGGGGATCAGCCAACCCGCCGCGAGCCAGGGGCTTTCGCGCTTGCGCAGCATGTTCAATGATTCCTTGTTTGTGCGCGCAACGGGTGGCGTAAAGCCAACGCCACGCGCTGAGCGTCTGGCTACTTCGGTGCGCAATGCCCTGGATATTCTGAATCATGCCTTGACCGATACCGACGTCTTTGAGCCGGCTCATTCGCAACGGGTGTTTCGCATTCAGATGATGAGCGATATGGGCGAGGATCGTTTCCTACCGGGATTGCTGGCCGAAATTGAACATGCTGCGCCCCGGATCAAGCTTGAAACGGTTGTATCCGACGGGGTCGACTTGTCTCACGCCATGGATAACGGGCAGGTTGACTTCGCCTTTGGTTATTTTCCGCGGCTTCATGGTAGCCGCAGCCTGCGTTTGTTCGATGATCGCTACGTGGTCCTGTCTAGAAAGGGCCATCCCTTGCAAGCCCGCGCAAAAGACAATCGTGTTCCGGTGGCGTTGCTGCAGACTGTTGAGTTTGCGGGTGTTGAAACCCATGCCGACACTTTGCGCATGTTGAAACTATTGGGCATGGAAAGCCGGCTCAGGCTTGTGACCCAACATTTCATGACGTTGCCGGCTATCGTTCGTGCCACCAACTTGTGCGCTGTGGTGCCAAGCAGCACCGCCCATGTTTTCAATCGACACGACGAGTTTGATTTGATCGAACCTGAGGACTTGCCTTTAAGAAACTTTACCGTTTCTCTGTATTGGAGCCGTCGCTTCGACGAAGACGCCGGGGTGATGTGGTTCAAGCAGTTGGCTCGCAAGTTGTTTGCCAAACCGCCTTATAAATTGGGCTAGGAGCCGGGCGTCATTTTCTCGTTCGCAAACCCTGCCAGTTTGGCATAGCCATGCACAATGGCTTTTCGTTCGGCAAACGGCAAAATGGCTTCAAGATCATTGAAAGGTTCTGGAGATAGCTTCTCTACCGCATTGATGACACGCTCCGGTCCACCGCTGCGATTGGTCGATACAATTTCATTCACGATCGGCAAGCGTTCTTCTTCGTAGCGCTTGAATGCCTTGATCACCGACGATTCCTTGCTTAACCAGTCCGACAGCACCTTGCCATCGAGAATGGCTTGCGCTGCGCCATTAGCGCCGAATGGATACATTGAGTGCGCTGCATCGCCCAGCAGCGTGACATGGCCGAAACTCCAGCGTGGAAGCGGGTCGCGATCGCACATGGGGAATTCCCAGAACATGGGTGTGGCTGCCACCAGCGCTTCGATATCGACTTCGGGAATTGTAAAAGCTTTCAGAAGCGCTTGAATGTCGGACAGGCGCGCCTGCCTATCCCATTCTTCGCGGGCAGGTGGCGGCCCGCCTGGCTCGGCCCGGCGTACGACGGTAGCCCAGTTCGTCAGTTGTATTCCGGGTTTTGATCCCGCTGCCATCGGGTAGCATACAAACTTGGCATCCATGCCGCCCGTGTTCAAGTAAGTGCGTCCGTCCAGGAAGGTGGGCCATTCTGCCGAGCCACGCCACAGCATCAGGCCGCTCCAGCGCGGCGTACCTTCTTCCGGGTAGAAATGATGCCTTACGGCAGAATGAATGCCGTCTGCGCCGACCAGGGCGTCCGCGCCGGTTTTGATGATGTTGCCATCGGCCCGGCGAAACTGTGCAATCACCCCGTTGGCGGTCTCTTCTACGGTTTCGAATGCGGCATCAAGATGCAATGCGCCTGGCATGCGGTGCTCGACCGCGTCTACCAGAACACGCTGAAGGTATCCGCGATGAAGGGCAAACTGCGGTACGTCGTATCCTGCCGGCAGTCCGCGAGGTTCGTCCCATACATTCTGGCCGTGCCGTGTACGGAAATAGGTGTGCTCGACTCGCACACCTACCTTATCAAGCGCATCCAATAAGCCCAGCTCCTCCATTACTTTGGAGGCGTGTGGAAGCAGCATGAGGCCCACGCCCTGTTGCAACAGCGTTGGAACCTTCTCGTAAATTTCGCAATCTATGCCTTGATGATGCAGCGCGAGGGCTGTCGTTAATCCACCGATCCCTGCTCCAACGATAATGACTTTCATCGGACACTTCCTTTGATAAGGTCAACCACAACATTAACGATTTATATTCGTTATTGGTTTTTCGTGTCAATACTGAATTTGGTTCGTTTACGGCCAAATCGTTTCAGGATTCAGGTCGATGGGCGCAGATCTTTACGCCAACTTAACTTTCCGATAGCTTGCCCGATCGATATCGACCACTTCCACACTCAGGTGCACGGTCATTTCTTCATCGAATTTCGGCATGTGTTCCAGCATGCCGTCGGTAACGCGCCGGCTGAAATCTTGCTTCGCCTGTTCATTGCGGCCAGACATGATTCGAATCGTAACGTGAATGAATCCGCGCTGGCTGTCTGAGAGCCCAACGCGAAAATGGTCTGCGCATACTACGCGTGCTTTCAGGTCGGCTTCGTCTTGTACTTCGGGGCTTTCCGCCAGCCGCCTTGTTACCGCGCTCAGCATTTTTTCGAAGGGCAGGTTAGTGAGGTTGGGGGTGTATTCAATAACGATGTGAGGCATTTTGGTTTGGACAGGTGAAGGGTTGAAACAATGAGGTGAAACTCTGTTAAAAATCAGTTGTTATGGTTTTTGATGCCATACTCAAATACAGTTTCTTTTGCGAAAGTTTAACGCCAGCGTGGCCGTGCCGAGACAGGTTGAAGCAATATGATTTGGGAATGGGGCTTATTGTTCGTGGCCGCTTTTTTTGCCGGGGCGCTGAATTCGGTGGCCGGGGGCGGCAGTTTTCTGACCTTGCCGGCTTTGGTGCTGGCAGGTGTGCCGCCGGTGGCCGCTAATGCAACGGGTACGCTGGCATTGCTGCCGGGTTATCTTGCGGGCGCATGGGCGTTGCGGCATGAAGTTAAGAGCGTAAGGCATGTGTCTATCAAGTTGCTTGCCATAGCGTCGGTCGTCGGTGGGGTCATTGGTGCATTGCTTCTTTTATGGACGCCTTCAGCCGTATTCGATGTCTTGATTCCCTGGCTGCTGCTGGCGGCCACCGCCTTGTTCATGCTGGCACCGCGCCTGGTTTCCAAAAGAAGGGCAGGCCCGGTCGGGCCGGCAGCTACTTCGCTGGCGATTTTGGCGGTGGCGGTATATGGCGGCTATTTCAACGGTGGCCTGGGTATATTGCTGCTGGCCGTGTTCGGGGTGCTGGGAGTAGGAAGCCTGCATGTGGCCAATTGCCTGAAGAATGTGGTGTCGGCGTTGTTAACTGCCATTGCCGTCATTATTTATATTGTGGGCGGTCTTATTTATTGGCCGCAAGCGCTCTGGATGATGGTGGCCGGTACTCTAGGGGGGTATGCGGGCGCGCGGGCCTCGCGCCTTGTGCCGGTGCTGTATTTACGCTGGGGCATTATTGTTATTGGATTGCTGATGACGGCGTTTTTCTTTATGCGCGATTGAGTTTAACAGCAACGGGGTGGGTTCATATCCCTTTTTTGGAAGGTTTATCGTTGTACGCTGTTTAGAAAATCGCTTGTTTTCAATTTTGAAAACAAGCGATTTTCTAATAATTAAAGCCTCTATAAATGAGCGCTGCCAACCAGGCTGTTAATGTCGTCAATGCCCGATTCAACAAGGTATTTTTCCAAATCTTGAATTGCGTTTGGAATAGCCATGGGATCAACATAGTTGATCGTGCCAAATGCAACAGAGCGGGCGCCGGCTGCCATGAACTCAACAACGTCGCGATAATCGGTGACGCCGCCCATGCCAAAAAGTGGAATTTTTACAGTTTGATAAAGTTGCCACACCATGTAAATGGCCATGGGTTTAATGGCCGCTCCTGACAGTGCGCCAATTTTGTTGCCTATGATGGGGCGGCGGGTTTTGTAGTCGATGCACATTGCCCTGGGGGCATTGACAAGGGCAATGGCGTCGGCACCGGCACTTTCTACTGCTTTGGCAACGGTAGCCAACGAAGAATAGTCTGGTGCAAGCTTGGCAACAATCGGTATTCTGCTGGTTTTGCGTGCTCTTGTAACCAAACGCTCGGCAGCAACAGGGTCATATCCAAAATCCAGCCCGCCTTGCTTTAGGTTCGGGCACGAAAGATTCAGTTCCAGCCCGGCAAAAATCCCCAACTCTGAACATTTCTCTACCATTTCAATGTATTCATCTTCTGTACGGCCAATGATACTTTGAATGACTGGTAACTCCAAAGACTTCAGGATGTGCGCATCTTTGGAGATGAATGTGTCCCAGTCGTTACTGGGGATGCCTACGGAAGTGTGAAGACCGCCTGTAACCTCGTGAACACGGGGGGCTGGATTACCGGGCCAACGATAGTTTCTTATTGTCTTTGGTACCAAGGCGCCCATTTTCTCAACGGAAAAAAATTGACTGAAGTTGCCATGGTGACCATAGGTGCCTGAGCCTACGGTTAGCGGGTTTTTCATTCGGATGCCGGCGATTTCGATTGCCATGTTGGGTTTGCCGTCGGCAGTTGGTTCGGTAGCAGTATTTGCGTGCGTTGGACTTTCAAGCATGGACAACCTCCCAAGTGTTGAATACGGGGCCGTAGTGGCAAACTTCACGCCAAGCGGTTTCTTCTTTGCCTTCCGGATCAACTTTTACGTTGATTACACAACCGTGGCAGTCTCCGAATCCGCATGCCATATGTTGTTCCATTGCTATTTCTGCAGGCACGTTCTGTGCGTTGGCAATCTCGTGCACAACTCTTGCAAGGCGGTTAGAGCCGCATACATAGAAGGCGTCAAATTTCGTTTCTCTGCTTATTGCTTGCAGCGGGTCGGTAACCAGCGAGTTAGGTGATTCCTGGTCGGTATGTGTGTGTGCGGGGAAGCCGTATTGTTCGAAAATATCTTCCGCAACCAGGTTGTCGCGTGTGCGAGCGCTCAGAAATCCGTGAACCTGGATATCATTGGCGGCGGCGTGTTCGACTAAGGTGGGTAAGGCCGCAATTCCAATGCCGCGTCCAATAACCGCAATGCGCCTGGCGTTTGCTGGTAAGGTAAAGCCACGTCCAAGGGGGCCGATGATGTCGCTTCGGCCGCCAGCGGGCATCGTGTCTTTGATTAAACGGGTTCCTTCGCCAACGATCTTGTAGGCTACTTGGAGCCGGCGACGGTCTTGACTAATGCGGTATACGCTAAATGGGCGCCGCAGGTAAGGCGCCATACTGTTTTCGATGCGCAGATTTACAAATTGACCGGGTTTGAGTGCATTGGCGATAGAGGGTGCTTCAACTTCTATTAGCCAGTAGTCGCCGGTTAGGTGACGGTTAAATATAACCGGCGCAAAAATTTGCTCCATTTCACTTCCTTGATTGAATGGTTGTATGTAAGGTCAAACTTTCAATAAGGGCTAGGCTAAGTCGGCAACTTTTTGCACGTTAATGACGGCATGCCGCCGCACTATTTGCTCTAGGTGCGTTGCGTCGTTTAGCTCTATAGCGCGGATAAGCTTTTCATGCTCAAGACCAAAAATCTCCATTTCGAGACTTTGGCTGTAGTATTCCCGATAGTAGGGCAGCAGCATGAACCTCATTTTTTCAGTTTGACGTGCAAGCAATGGGCGGCCGCTTAGCGACGTTAGGTAGTTGTGAAAAGCATCATGAGCGGTCATCCATTTGGAAAGGGAATCACGTTCTCGTTCCATGCGGGACTTAAGGTGGGCTAGCTCTTCCAATTCAGACGGCCCAATGTTTTCCAATGCGAAGCGCGCTGCGAGCCCTTCCAGGGCTGCTCGGATTTCAATTAACTGGGAAACTTCCGAGCGTGTGTATTTGGCAACGACCGCACCTCGATTGGCATAAATCATGACTGCTCCATCGCCCTCCAGGCTGCGTAATGCATCGCGAACCGGGGTTCTGCTAATGCCCAGAGCCTCGGCGACCGCCTCGGTGGGGATTCGCATGCCGGCCTTGAGTTCTCCCGTTAATATGCCGTTAATAACGTACTGGTAAGCTTGCTCGACAGGAGGCAGAGACTTATCAATGGTGCTTGGAGATAAGGAAGGAGATAGTATGTGCATGAAATTCCCGCTACTCGGATCTGTGGGCGATTTAACGTTGAGTTATGCCGTTGTAATAGGAAGGCATCGTTCAATTAATGAGTAATACACTTTTGTCATGTCAATTAAGTCTTTGACAAGGACATTTTCCTCATTTGAATGGAATTGATCGACCTCACCCGGGCCAAGCATTACCGCAGGTATGCCCCGGCGGCAGAAGTAGCCTGCATCGAGTGCAAAATTGCAGTGGAATGTGTCGGGTACGGTACTGATGCCGTGCTGAAATGCTTCAGTCAATTTTTTAAAAAAATCGCTTTCTAATGATAATTCATTAGGATACATAACGGGGCCTAACTCAAACCCGACCGACCATGGCTTCGAGAGCGAGACAGCGCTTTTAATGGCGGCGAGAGCTTGTGCGGGCTCTTCGCCAGGTAAAAGGCGGCGGTCAAATACGATCTTGACGATGTCCGGGACGGTATGCGTTGCTTTTGGGCTGCTGTCGATTGCCGTTGCGGTTAAGGTCGCAGGCCCAAAAGCCGGGTGATCAGGGACACCTAATTCCAGCGACTCCAGTTCATTGAGAATGCGTTGTGCACCACTTATGGCATTTACGCCGTTCCATGGGGCAGAGCTGTGCGACGTTTTGCCGGAAACGATCACTTCAAAATCAATTCTGCCTTTGTTGCCTATAGCAATTTTGCTGTCGGTGCCCACCAGGATAATGACGGAGTCTGGAGGGTCTGTTAGCTCGGCCATAACACTTTCGATGGCGTCGTGGCGACCTGTTTCACCCGCGGTGGTTAGAGTAAATATTAATCGACCGCCCAACTGCTTGTTCTTGATTGCTTGTTCTATGGCACCAAATGCTGCGGCTAACGCTGTTTTCTGTTCCGCGACACCGCGACCTCGCACCGCTTGGCCCCGTGGTGTGTCAACCAGCGTTGCGGAGAATGGGTCTTCCATTCGGGCGGCCGGGTGAGTCATGGCGTAGCCTACAAACATCAGGGAGCGGCCATTTTTTGGGCCGGCCTCGGCAATAACATTTCCCATTTTGTCGTAGCGAATTTCCATGCCTATTGCTTCTAGTCGGGGAGCTGCACATTCCTTGATAAAGGCTTTAACGTGTGGGTCCTCTTCCTGAAGCTCTGTTTGTTGGCTTGGATATCTGACAAATGCTTGGAGGATGTCTATCAACTCATTGTCTTTGATAGCGATGTCTTTTTTCATTTGGTCTCCTTTAAATTGCATGCAATTATGCAATATTCAATATTAGCATCACGTTAAAAAAAGTCAAAAGCTTTGCAATGCAGTGTTATCCCTAGATTGTTTCAATTTTGTGCGTATGCTAATTTTTGTCTGTTCTCTATTATTGAGTCCATTTATATAAATATCCATTAATGCAATGTTTGGTTTTCAGACCGGTGATTTATTGATTAAGAATTCAGGAGAGGATTTATGAGATTGTTTTCTTACTTTCGGGGGACGGCGATCGCGATCGGCGCCGCCGTTGCAACATTAGGGGCTTTGCCTGTGGGAATGGCGCAAGCTGAAACTGTTTTGCGTATTAGCCATACTACTGCTGAGTCTATGGAGCAGGGCTCTCACGTTTGGGCAACGCTTTTCAAAGAGCAGGTCGAAAATGGGACGGGCGGCGAAGTCAAAGTTCAGATTCTGGGCGCGAATGCAGCCGGTGCCGAGCGCGAGCAGTTGCAAAAAGCGCAAACCGGTATTAATCAGATGACGATCAATAGTGAAATATTGATGCCCAGTTTCTTCAAACCAGCGCAAGTGCTTGGTATTCCCTATTTGTTCCGAACCGAGGCGGTTGCCTGGGATGTTCTCGACGGTGAGTTTGGCAAAGAGTTCAATGATGCGTGGCGAGAAGCAACAGGTTTACGCATTCTTGGTGTTATGAACGCGGGCTTCCGTAGCTTTTTCAATGATAAGAAGGTGGTTACTGTTCCGGCCGACTTGAAAGGATTGAAAATTCGCACGGGAGAAAACCAGGCTCATATTGAGATGGTTCGTGCATTAGGTGGTAATCCTGTTCCTATTGCCTGGTCTGAGCTCTATACGGCGTTGCAACAGGGGGTGGTAGATGGCATGGAGAACCCTCCAGGGTTGGCGCTCGCGATGAAACTGCATGAACATCAAAAACATTTAACATTAGATCGTCACTTGTTCAGCATCCATGCGGCCATGATTAACGAGCGTACATTTCAATCTCTCACGCCGGAACAACAGGCGTTGGTGGTGGAAGCTGCGCGTATGGCAACGGTCGCTGCCAGGGCGACCGTATTGCTGAACGAGCGTAAGGCGTTGAAAGAATTGGCCGATACTGGCATACAAATTCAACCGTTAACGCCAACTCAGTACGATGAGTTCAAGACATTGGGCCGCCCGCCGGTGGAGGCCATGGTGCGTAAGGAAGTCGGCGATGAGTGGGTAGACAAGCTGCTCAAGAGCATTGCTGTTGCGCAAGAAAGGGTAAGCAAGCCATAACCTTACCCTTGATGTTGACGTTATCGTTTTGGCGGTAGCGTCAACAGCATCAATTGGGAGCTTTCATGATGTTAAGAACGATCGATCGCGCAATTATTTCCGTAACAGGAGTGTTGGTTGTTGTCTTATTGCTGATTATGACCGGCGCAACGCTGGCGGGAGTTTTTGCACGTTATTTTTTAAATGATGCATTGACATGGTCAGAAGAGGTGGCGCGTTTCAGCATGATCTGGCTTTCTTTTCTTGGCGGGGGCCTGGTGTTCCGGCGCGGGGGGCATGTTGCGATTGATATGTTGGTGCGACGACTATCGAGTGATGCTGTGCGCATAGCCGTTTTTACCCTTTCACAGCTTGTCATTATGGCCTTTCTGGGGACGTTGTTGTGGTATGGGGTTGATATGGTGCAGCAAGCCACTTACATGACGACACCCGCCTTGCAGATCTCGATGATGTTTCCCTACGCTGCGATACCTGTCGGCGCGGTATTGATGATGTATCAACTCGTTGTTGTATCGGTAAAAACGTATCGTGGCGAGCACGCTGAGGGACACCTGGCGTCAGATTTAAAAATAAACACAGATTAATCCATCTACGGAGCAGCTGAATGCTTGCCACAGTTTTATTTGGTTCGATGGCCGGGTTCTTAGCCATTGGCGTGCCGGTTATATTTGCCGTGGGCGCGGCGGCATTGTTAACGGTCGTGTTATTCATACCGACCATGCCACTCATCGTTATGCCCATGAGCATGTTTAATGGGATGGATTCGTTCCCGATGATGGCCGTGCCGTTCTTTATTCTGGCAGGGGAACTGATGAACCGAGGCGGGATATCGCTGCGCCTGGTCAGCTTTTCTAAAACGCTTGTTGGCCACATTCAGGGCGGATTGGGGCATACGAATGTCGTAGCCAATGCCATTATGTCGGCGATCTCTGGTTCGGCCCTGGCAAACATCGCTGCGGTTGGCAGGGTCTTGATTCCTGCGATGGAAAAAGAGAATTACAACAAAGATGTTGCTGCCAGTATCACTGTTGCCGCCTCGTTGCTAGGACCGATTATTCCACCCAGCATTACGATGGTTATATTTGCTGTGACGGCTAACCAGTCTGTGGGTGCGCTTTTTCTTGCCGGTGTTGTTCCTGGTTTATTGATAGCGGCTGGAATGATGTTATTGATTTATTTCTGGTCGAAGAAACGGGGGTATGGTCAGGTTCGCGCCTTCTCTGTGAAGGCGGTGTTTAAAGAAGGAAAAAGCTCCGCTTTTGCGCTTTTGATGCCCGTGACGATTCTAGGTGGCATTTTCTCCGGAATTATGACTCCAACTGAGGCCGCTGCTGTGGCTGTGCTGTATGCATTGGTCATTGGGTTGTTCATTTATCGTGAACTGAAACTCAAGGATCTCTGGGACATTTTGCTTCGTACCGGTATGACAACCAGCTTCATTATGCTGATTATCGGGGCAGCGCGTATTTTCTCCGATGTCATGCTTTCGGAAGCAATGCCACAGGCAATCGCTTCAGCGATGTTGGGCATTACGGAAAACCCCTACTTTCTCTTGTTGCTGATCAATCTTCTGTTGTTGTTTGTCGGCTGTGTCATGGATACGACTGCGGCAATCATTATTCTCGTGCCCGTATTGATGCCGGTTGTGCAAGCAGCGGGTGTCGACCCAGTTTTGTTCGGCGTCATCATGAGCCTCAACCTAGTCATTGGTATGGCGACACCGCCTATTGGCGTAGCGCTTTACCTGGGGGCGGAAGTGGCTGGGACGAGGGTTGAGCGCATTATTCCGCCCATGCTGGCACTGTTGGGAATTCACGTATCCGTGTTGCTCTTGATCAGCTACGTGCCCGCTGTTGGGTTGTGGTTGCCGCGGGCGCTTGGATATTGAGCAAGTTATTAAAGGTTTATAAAGTTTTAGGAGTGGTTGTGCGAAACACGATTGAGTTTTTATTTAACGGCGAGCGAAGATCGCTTTCTCAGTTTGATCCTAATATGACGGTTCTGCGTTATATCAGGGAAGTTGAAAGGGCTACCGGCAGTAAAGAAGGTTGCGCTGAAGGGGATTGTGGCGCTTGCACGGTCGTTGTTGCAGAACTGATCGACGAGAAGCTGAATTTTCAGAGTGTAAATAGCTGTATTCAGCTGCTTGGAATGATGGATGGCAAGGCGCTGTTGACAATAGAGAGTCTGAAAGAGGAACAACAGTTGCACTTGGCACAGCAGGCGATGGTGGAGGAACATGGGTCGCAATGTGGGTTCTGTACGCCTGGCTTTGTTATGTCTATTTTTGCGGGCGCCCAGAACGGTGTGAAGCCAACGAGAAAAGCCGTTAACGAACTGTTGGCCGGCAATTTGTGTCGTTGTACCGGGTATACGCCGATCATTAATGCTGCTACACGCGTTCTGCAAGACGCAGACGCTCCTTTGAAGAACGAAACGCTTGATATCTTGTGCCAAAAACTTAAGGATTTGCCAAGGAGCGAGGGTGTTTGTGTTCAAAGTGTCGATAGAAAATTTTTGATTCCTAAAACTCCGGAAGAGCTTTCTGCTTGTCTTGCTCGTCACCCTGAGGCAAAGTTACTGGCCGGGGGCACGGATCTTGGGGTGCAAATCACGAAGAAAAATGACGCTTTCGAGACGCTTGTCTATCTGGGGCAAGTTTCTGCGCTTCAAGCGATCGAGCACCTTGATGGCGGTATTCAAATTGGCGCTGCTGTTACCTATGCGAAAGCCCGTCCAGTATTAAATGGCACTATTCCCAGTATTGGAGAGCTAATCGGTCGTGTCGGGGCCGTGCAGGTGCGCAACCTGGGCACGATCGGTGGCAATCTGGCCAATGGCTCTCCTATTGGCGACATGGCGCCAGCATTCATCGCATGCGGTGCGCAGCTTAAGCTTCGCGGGCAGCAAGGTACGCGCGTTATTCCATTGGAAGACTTCTTTATTGAATATGGCCGCCAGGATATCTCTAAAGGAGAGTTCGTCGAGTCGGTTTGGCTGCCGATACCGTCTAACGATTCAATATTCAAGGTTTATAAAGTCAGCAAACGGGTCGATCAGGATATTTCCAGTGTTTGCGGCGCTTTCAAAATCACCACTGAGGAAAATTCTTCAGGGGAGTTTGTGGTCAGGCAGGCACGGGTGTGCTTTGGCGGCATGGCCGGGATACCTATGCGGGCGTTGGATTGCGAGGCGTTTATGACAAACCGTGTTTGGTCCGAAGCGACCGTGCGGGAGGCAATGGAACGGTTGAAAGTAATTTACCAGCCATTGAATGATGCTCGGGCCAGTGCGGAGTATCGTAGCCAAGTGGCTGCAAATTTGCTTTACAAGTTTTTTATCGAGACCCAGTCATCGCGGGCAATCGGTGTACACGAAATTTATGCATGAGGAGCGGCTTATGAAAACTTTTACTTCACAGCGCCACGACAGTGCCATCAAACAAGTGTGTGGCGAGGCAGTCTATATCGACGACATGCCGGAGCCTCAAGGTACATTGCATGCTTATCTCATTCAAAGCGCCTATGCTCATGCTGAAATCCTTAGTGCTGATTTAAGCGAAGTGTTAAACAAGCCTGGTGTGGTGACCGTTGTAACGCCAGATGACATTCCAGGTACGCACGACATCAGTTGCAGTCATGCAGGCGATGAGCCGGTGCTGGCAAGCTCTTATGTTCAGTTTGCTGGTCAGGCGTTATTTGCGGTGGTAGCTGAATCGATGGGTGCCGCACGTCGCGCTGCTCAGTTCGCTCGTATTCAATATAAAGAGTTGCCGGCGATCTTAACCATCGACCAGGCAATGGAGCAAAAGAGTTTCATTCAGCCGCCTCGGTATGTGCAGCGAGGAGATCCCGATAAAGCGATAGCACAGTCTGCTCATCGCTTAAAAGGTCGTATTAGCACTGGCGGCCAGGAGCATTTTTATTTGGAAGGGCAGGTTTCTTTAGCTCAACCGGGCGAAGACGGGGAAGTGCTTATTTATGCATCTACCCAGAATCCAAGCGAAATTCAGAACATATGTGCCCGCGTACTAAAACTGCCGGATGCGGCGGTTAAAGTTCATGTGCGTCGCATGGGTGGGGCATTTGGTGGAAAGGAAACCCAGGCCAATCAGTTTGCTGCGATTGCGGCACTGGCAGCTCGCAAAACACGTCGGCCGGTTAAGTTAAGACTTGACCGTGATGATGATATGCGGATTACCGGCAAACGCCATGCTTTTTTGATTGATTATGAGGTGGGCTTTGATGATGAAGGAAAGGTCCAGGGAATAAAGTTTCAGCAAAAAGTTCGGTGCGGTTACGCTACGGACTTATCAGGTGCTGTATCAGATCGCGGTGTATTCCACTGTGACAATGCTTATTTTCTGGAGCATGTATCCGTTGAGTCTTATCGCTGCAAAACCAATACGGTTTCTGATACGGCCTTTCGGGGGTTTGGCGCTCCTCAAGGGATGATTGGAATTGAGCGAGCCATACTGGACGTTGCGCAGTATTTGAAACGCGATCCTCTGGAAATTCGAAAAGTAAACCTTTACGATCCCAAGCGGGCTCAAACTCATTACGGTCAAACCGTCGAGAATTTTATTTTGCCCGAATTGATCGATGAATTGGCATCAAGGGCCAGTTATTCACAGCGACGCCAGGATATACAGGCTTTCAATCGTCAGAATCAAACGCTTCGCAAAGGCATTTCCCTAACACCTGTCATGATGGGTATATGTTTTAGCAGGACGCATCTGAACCAGGCAGGCTCATTAATTAACATCTACAAAGATGGCAGTATTTCGTTGAATCACGGCGGTACTGAAATGGGACAGGGCCTTTTCGTTAAGGTTGCACAAATAGTTGCCCATGAGTTCGGTGTCTCAATAGAGCGGGTTCAAATTAATGCGACTAATACAGAAAAAGTACCTAATACTTCGCCTACGGCATCTTCGGCCGGGGTGGATTTGAATGGCATGGCGGCGATTAATGCGGTAAACAAATTGAAAGATCGCCTGGCCCAGGTGGCTTTACGTCATTTAGGCGGAACGCTAGATAGTGTGCGTTTTGCTGAGGAGAAGGTGTACGTTGCTGATAAGGCAATGCCGTTCTCAAAGTTGGTCGAACTGGCGTATCTGGATCGCGTTTCCTTGTCGGCAACGGGCTTTTTCAGAACGCCTGAAATTCATTTCGATCAACAAGCCTTTCAGGGTAGACCTTTTCTTTATTTCGCCTACGGTGCTGCAGTTTCAGAGGTCATATTAGATACGCTTACAGGCGAGTACAGGGTGCTTCGTGTCGATATCTTGCATGATGTTGGCCGTTCAATTAACCCTGCGATTGACATCGGCCAAATTGAGGGCGGCTTTACGCAAGGCATGGGCTGGGTCACTACCGAGGAATTGTGGTGGGACGCAAAAGGACATCTTCGTACTCATGCGCCTTCAACTTATAAAATTCCGGCCATCGGAGATCGGCCTGCCGTTCTTAACGTTGAACTGATGGATAACGCGTCGTTTCGATCTGCAACGCCTTATTTTTCCAAGGCGGTTGGTGAGCCGCCTCTAATGCTTGCAATTTCGGTTCATCAGGCGATGGTGGAGGCGCTGGCTCATGATGTTGAACGTCCTGCGCTGGATACGCCTGCTACTCCGGAGCGGGTTTTGCTTGTGCCGTCTATGAACGACTTTGAGGGTATGACGTCGTCGGCAAATCCCGTTGCAAGTCAACTTTCGAGCCTTGAGAGTTAATTATTCAAAATACAGTTGTTTAAGGGTGGTTGATGTCTTTACCTAAAGTTGCGTTGATATTTCTGGGGGGAACCATCACGATGATGCCCCAGTCCGGCGGCGGTATTGCGCCTAGCCTGAAGGCTGAGGTGCTACTGGGTGCAGTACCTGGTCTGGCGGATTTGGCTCAGGTGCATCTTGTGCAGAAAGCGTCCTTGCCCAGCGCGTCTTTAACATTTCAAAGCATCGTTGCGCTTTCCTTGGAAATTGATGCGTTGTACCAGGAGGGGATAGATGGGGTCGTGGTGGTGCAAGGCACAGACACCATCGAAGAAACCGCCTTTTTGTTGGATTTATTGGTGCAAGGTGAGAAGCCCCTGGTAGTAACGGGAGCAATGCGAGGACCTGCGATGCCAGGTGCTGATGGATCTGCGAATTTGTTTGGTGCAGCGCTTGTGGCCTGTTGCGGGAAAACGTCCGGGTTAGGTACTTTGGTGGTGTTGAACGATGAGATTCATGCTGCCCGCTTTGTTCAGAAAGTTCATACGTTTCTCCCTTCTGCGTTTGCTTCCCCAGGTGTTGGCCCATTGGGCTATGTGCTAGAAAAGCAGGTTCGCTTGTATGTCAAACCGCGGCCTTTTAGATTAGTATCTGTTTCTTCGTCATTTGAGTGCGGCCCTGTAGCATTGGTAAAAATTGCTCTGGATGACAATGGCTGGTTGCTTGAGCAACTGCATAACTTAAGTTATGGCGGTGTCGTTGTTGAGGGTGTGGGTGCGGGGCATGTGGGCGCCGGGGTTGTGTGTCATCTGACGGCATTGGCAAAGGATCGGCCCGTTGTACTCACGTCTCGCGTACAGGCGGGTGGAGCGTTGAGTAATACCTACGGTTACCCGGGTTCTGAAATTGACCTTTTGAGTCGGGGCTTAATTTCGGGTGGATTTTTAAGTGGGCTCAAAGCGCGGTTATTGTTGGCCGTCTTGCTAGGGCAAGGGCACCAGAAAAATGAAATTAAAGCGACCTTCGAGCAATATTTGAGTATGTCAGTCTTTTAGTCTTTGCTTTCCTGATGACGGCGTTTTTCTTTATGCGCCATACGGGTTAAATTGGGGTGCGCTCTTTATTTTTAGCGCTATTCCCTCTCTGGCTTTAATCATCAGGAATATGAATTTATGTGTACATCGCTTATTTATCGCGACGCGAGCAACCGCCCGTATCTGGGTCGAACGCTTGAACTGAGTATGGACTTGCCTTATCAGGTCTCCTTCATGCCGCGAGACATAGCAATGACATCCAAAGTGGATGCGCAACCTGCACTAAGCTGGACCAATCATCATGCTTTTGTTGCCGTAACGATGCCAGCGGCCATTCCTAAGCCCGGCGCTGCGTTGGATGCGTCAATCCTTAAAGTGGTGGAAGGGGTTAACGACGCCAGCCTGACTTTCAGCGTACAGGCTTATGCGCAGGCGGGCGGCCCACAGGCCGCACTCGAGAGCAATCAAGCCGCATTATCGGCAGCCGACCTGGGGGCGTATGTGCTGGGTCAGTACGCCACCGTGGCCGATGTCAAGACGGCACTGGAGAGTTTGCCGGTCGTGCTTGAGCGCGTACCGATTCTGGGTGGCCTTGAAATGCCCTTTCATTACGTTGTGCATGACACAACCGGTGCCAGCCTGGTCATTGAGTTCCATCACGGGATTCGTACCCTGTACGACAACCCGGTTGGCGTGATGACCAACGCCCCGCCTTTTTCATGGCACTTAACGAACCTGAACAACTACACGTTCCTGTCGAACGTGGATCGGTCAAAGTCGCAATTCATGGATTACCAGGCGGTTGCGCCGGGTGCCGGTATTGCGAAAGCGGGTTTGCCGGCATCCGATACATCGGTTGATCGTTTCATTCGTGCCGCGTTTTATGCCAACTATGCTGAAAAGCAGGCCGACCCCGACAAAGCGGTGCAAATGGTGGCGCACATCATGAATAATTTCGATCGGCCACGGGGCCTGACAATCGACCCGCCGGAAGTGGGTAGCGGCCATATGCAGTTTCAGGGGCAGGCCGTTGATGCGATACCAACGGAGTTCACCTCCTGGACCAGCATCACCGATCTTGAGCGGCGCTATCTGTTTCTACGCGATAGTGGCGGAATGAGTTACGTGCGTCTGGATTTAAAAAACCTGCAAGACAAGACGGATTTTATGTCGGTGCCCATGGCGCAACTGATGTCGCCCTTGCCAGACGCGACGGCGGTGTTCGCCTAAATCTGTTCGAACCGGTCGAATCGCCGTTCGGTAATGACTTCACTTGAGTCGACCTGATCGACCCGTGCCGGGGGCGGGCCCGTTAACAGCCACGACAACATCTGGTCGATGGCTTCGTGCGGCCCTTGCAGCAAGGCTTCAACCGAACCATCGGCATTGTTGCGTACCCAGCCGGCTATTTTCAGGAAATGTGCCTGACGTACGGTGGCGGCCCTGAAACCAACGCCTTGCACGCGGCCGGTCACCGTTACGCTCAGTGTTTCAACGTCGTCGAGTGAATGAAGTTTTTGCATAGCCGCTAGTATATATAATGCCTGCGCATTACAGTGCCTATCACGTATGTTGTTGGGGAAGCTAAATGTACGAGTCAAAGAACCAGCCCTTGTTGCCCGTACGGCATTTCACACGCCGCCTCTTATTGCACATTGGCTGCGCGATTCTGATTATGGCGGCGACGGTATTGGTTGGGGTTGTGGCAAATGTATGGCTCGAGGCAGTGAGTTGGCACGATGCATTATTGAATGCGGCACTGGCGATTGCGGGTATGGGGTTTTACTTGATGCCGGAAAGCGTTGGGGGCAAAGTGTTCTTCGCCGCTTATGGCTTGTTTGTGGGGCTGGTGTTCGTAACGACGCTTGGTATTATTCTGGCCCCGGTAGCGCATCGCCTTCTTCACAAGTTTCATTTGGATGACGATTAACTGAACTGTCGTTGCCGGCAAGGCTTTAACCATCTGGGCGACGATGTTACCCTGTAAAGAGATAACTGTAACGGTCCGACCGTTGCAGGTGTTCGAAACAAAACAAGGGGATGGGTAGTGAGTTGTCGCAAAAATGAGGGCGTCTTTGTCGTCCAGATGAAGGCTTTACTTTTTTGTGTGTTTTTTCTGGGTCTTTTTGCGCTGGCGCCAATGGCTGCGGCCCAGTCGGCCAGCGCTGCCGATGAGTCCGGTTCTGCAGAACAAGCGGCCCCTGCATCGTCTGAGCAGGCTTCGTCCTCATCGACCGACGCAACCCTCTCCTATGCGGTGCTTGCCGACTTGCTTGCAGACGAAAAGACACGCGATGCCCTGATCACACAGTTGCGACAATTGGCCGATGAGCAGCCGTCAGGCAAGGCTGACCCGGAGCAGGACTCGGCTCAGGACCAGGGCAACGGAGCGGCTCAAGGCGATACGGATGCTGCCGATACTGCTGAGGGTCAATCCATGGGCGGGGTGGCCGGTTCGCTTCAGGCATTTGCTGCCGATATGGCCGGCGATTTTGCTCAAACGGCAGACATGCTGCGCGGGCTCTTTGCCGGCGAGGGCATTCACGAGATGAGTGCCGAGCAATGGAAGTCACGTTGGCTCACGCTGGCGCTGATCATTGTCAGTACCCTGGTCGCTTTTGCTGTATTTCGCTTGGCGGCACTGGCGTTTTTCCGTCGCCTCGACGCATGGGTTGAGCGTAGCCAAGCCTCCAAGTCCAACAAACGCTCAGCGCAACTCGTGCCGCGTGTTGGCGCGGCTGCGGGTGCGCTGGCTATTGATACCGTAACCATTCTGCTGGCTGCTTTGGCAGGTTACGGGCTCTCGTTATTCATACAGGAAAAATGGCAGATTTCCACGTTATTGGGCTTGCTCTTCGTTAGCGCTTTCGTTGCAATTGAAATCGCCCGGTCGCTGTGCCGTGTGGTGTTTGCCGAAAGACACCCGAACTTGCGTCTGTGGCGCATGAGCGATACCCAGGCCGCATACTGGAGCGGGTGGCTGCAACGTATTATTCGCATTACCGGTTACGGCATGCTGGTGGCGGTGCCTGTTTTCCAGCAAATGTTAACGCAGTCCGTGGGTAGAATTGTCGGGCTGTTTATTATGCTTGGCGTTTATGTGTATGCGGTGCGCGTGATCTGGCGCAATCGGCATGATGTACGCGCACGAATCGAACGGTGCGCTGAGTCGGCTTCCAATGCGTTCTTTGCGACGCTGTATCGCATCGCGGGCCGGCTGTGGCATTGGCTGGGCCTGGCATACTTTACGGCTCTGTTAATTGCCACGCAGATCGATCAGCAAAATGCGTTGTCCTTCATTACGGAAGCAACGCTGCGCACGCTCGTGGTAGCCGGGGTCGCCACGTTGGTTGCGGCAACGCTTTCGTCGTTGCTGGCGCGCAAGATTACGCTGTCGGATGATGTTCGAAACCGTGTGCCCTTGCTTGAGTCTCGTCTTAACTCTTATGTGCCCAGCGCGATCCGCCTGCTGCGCGGTGTGATTCTGGTCATTGCCATTTTGTTGATTCTCGACGCATGGCGTGCTTTCAGCCTGACTGAGTGGTTGTATTCCGCGCAGGGTCGGGCTGCTATTGCCGGTATCGTGCATGTGGCGGTGATTCTGCTGTTTGCCATGGGCATCTGGACGGTTGTTGCCAGCATTATTGAAAGCAAGCTCAACGACGACCCGTCTACGGGTACGACCGAGCGTCAGAAAACATTGCTATTGCTTTTCCGAAGCGCGGCGTTGGCCGTGATCGTGACCATGACCGTGTTAATTGTGCTGTCGCAAATTGGCGTGGACATCGGTCCACTGATTGCCGGCGCCGGTGTCATTGGTTTGGCGGTTGGTTTTGGTGCGCAGAAGCTCGTGCAGGATATTATTACCGGGGTCTTCATCCAGCTTGAGAATGGCATGAACCACAACGATGTGGTTGAAGTGGCCGGGATTTTCGGCACGGTCGAAAAAATTACAGTGCGCACGGTGGGTATTCGCACGCTGGATGGCGGGTACCACTTGATTCCGTTTTCGGCCATCGACAAGGTATCGAATCACATGCGCGACTTTGGCTACCATTATGGCGAATACATTATTGCTTATGGTGCCGATGTCGACGAGGCGATCCAGCTATTGTATGAAGCGTTTGACGAGTTCATGCAGGATCCGGCACTGGCAGGTATGGTGCTCGACAAAATTGATATTCCTGGGGTGACCTCACTGCACGAGCGTGGCTACAACATCCGTGTGTTGATCAAGACCATTCCAGGTATGCAATGGGCGGTTCAGCGTGGCTTCAACCGGCTGGTACGCAAGCGTTTTGCCGAAGCAGGCATTGATCTGCCGTATCCGCAAACGGTATTGCATTTCGGCAAGCCGCAACCAGGCGATATTGATCCTCATACATTGGGCGGGCGATCGAGCGACGAGCAGCAAAAGTCGCAAAGTGCCGCAGCGGCCACCAAGCCGTTCAATCCTCAGACACAGGGTCCGGCCCCGTCGGGCCCGGATGTCGGTGGTGGGCCTGATAACTAATAGGGACGTAGGTCGCAAGCCCGCTTTGGGCTTGCGCGTACCTGTTGTTATTGCCCTTGTGAGTATTGCGAAAACACTTGTTCCTCTGTCAGCGTCGGTGTTTTGTTAGCAAACTCGTAGTGGTCGGGCTTGTGGTCAATAAATATCTGACTGCGCATTTCAAAGTGCGTGTCATCGTTGAAAAGGCCGGCGGAGAGAATGTACTCGTTGGCCGGAAGTAAATGGTAGAACAGATGGGTTCCGCAGGAAGGGCAGAAGCCTCTTTCAGCCCAGTCAGATGACCGATACGTGGCGGGCTTTTGCGTGCCGCTGAACGTGACGTTAGGGCCGCAATGTACGGCGAACATAGGACCGCTTGTCCAGCGTCTGCACATACTGCAGTGGCAGACATCGACTTTGTTTTGGTCGGCGGTGGAAATTTCAATTGCACCGCATAAACACAGACCTTTCATAAAAGCGTACTCCCTTGGTATGTTTCGCTACTAATGCCAATAGCTTAATCGGCATTTTTACATACAGGGCAAAAACTGATTGTTTGTGGTGTCGCGTGGGAGTTCACCAAAGCGTTCGCGATAGTAGGCCGAGAAACGGCCCAGATGGCCAAAACCGTGATCCAGCGCGACGCTGGTCACGTTTGCACCCGGACAGGTTTGCAGCTGCTCGCGCACCGCATCAAGCCGCATATTGCGTAGCAGTACCATGGGCGAAACACCGTAGTACTTGTGGCACAAGGCATTGAGCGACCGGGGGCTCAGGCCTGCGGCCAGCGCCAGGTCGACCAATGAAATGGGGGCGCACAATCGTTGCCGAATATATGTTTCCATGCGATCAAGCGGCGCTGCACTGCTTTTACAGGCCCCAGTTGGTGCGGGGGTGTAATGGGTTACCTGCGGCTTGGCGGTGTCGGCGGTTTGGTGTGTTAACAGGAACAGCGCAATAGTTTGTTCAAAGTGCGCCAGCCATAAGTTATTCAAGCTGCCGGCCCCGTTGGGAAGGTCGATAGCCTGTTGTACCAGTGAATGCCAGATCAAGTTCAGGCTGCCGTCAAGCTTGAATGCGGGCGAGGCAAAGCCGGTGATGGCGCGTGGCGTGGCAGTGGCAGCACGATTGAAATGACGGGCAATAAGGTGATGAGGCACCTTTAGAATCAGTTGTTCGCTGCCTTCCTGCCAGTGGATGCCCAAATCGTGTTGTGGTGATAGAACCGCTACATCGCCCTGGCCGAAGGCTTTTCGCCGCCCGCCGATTTCCACTTCAAACGAGCCGCGCAATGGCGTTTGTACCAGCGAAAATCCTTTGAACGGACTGGCCTTGACATTGACCTCAGCACCGTAGGTTAGCTTCATGACGCTGATGTCGTTCAATTTGCGCTGGAACAGCGTCGTGTTGACTTGGCCGTTACCGAGGGTAAGGTCGTGTTCGCTCAAGATGCTGCCTAGTTTCGTACGCACCTCAGACGGGGAGTCAGAGTGAAAAACAAGGTGATCGTTAAGCCTGGACAGGTCGAGATTTTCCAAGTGCTGCACGGGGTTGTTCCGGTGGTTTGAGAGGGCAGGAAAAAGTGGCGCCACTCTGCCACATCGGACACTTTAGACGTAAAACAATCTTTTTTGGTATCAGGGACTACCCGTGGTAACGCCACCGCCCCGGCATTGCGCCGGGGCAGCGTTGGCGAACCCCGTTACTTCATGGGGCATTGACCGGCAAACAGGTCGCTGTGGTTTTTCAGTACAGTCGTTACCAGCTTGTTGCGGATATTGCCCTGGTCGTCCTCTACGACCTGACGCATCTGGATGTCGTGGATGGGATATTGGTTGTTGTTGAATTTGAAGGCGCCACGGACGGAGTCGAATTTGGCGTCTTTCAAGGCTTTCTGGAAGGCTTCATGGTCCTCAATGTTGCCGTTAACCTGGCGAACGGCTCCGTCGATCAGCATGGCGGCGTCATAGCCTTGTGATGAGTACATGCTGGGCAGGCGGCCATATTCTTTCTGATAGGCCTCAACAAACTTCTTGTTGGCCTCGTTGGGCAGGTCGTGCGCCCATTGCGACGAGTTGTAGGTGCCGACCAGATCCTTGCCCAGGGCTGCAATATCCGCTACGTCGGCGGTGAAACCGGTTGTCAGCAGCGGCGTGTTTTTCTGTAGACCGGAGGCTTTGTACTGTTTGACGAAGTTAATGCCCATGCCGCCCGGCAGGAAGTAGAAAACGGCATCGGGTTTGGCATTTTTCAGGTTGGCGATCTCAGCCGAGTAATCGAGCTGGCCCATTTTGGTGTAGATCTCGTCGACCACTTCGCCGCTGTATTTGCGTTTGAAGCCCTGGAGGGTTTCACGCCCGCCCGGGTAGTTCGGGGCAATCATGGCCACGCGCTTGTATCCCTGTTCGTTGGCAAAGGCGCCCATGGCCATTGGCACGTCTTCGTTCTGCCATGAAACCACAAAGAAGTTGGGGTCGCACTTTTCACCGGCATAGTCGGCAGGACCCGTATTGGTACTGATGAATACGGTGTCGGATTGCAAGACAGTAGGCAGGATGGGGAGTACCACGCTGGAGAACACGGGGCCGGTGACAACATCGACGTTGTCGCGCTTGATGTAGCGCTCTACGGTTTGTCGTGCGGAAACAGGGTTGTTCTGGTCATCTGTTACCGTTACTTCCGCAGGTAGACCGCCCAGTTTGCCGTCGTTCATTTTAACGGCCAGCAGGAAGGCGTCCCGGATGTCCTGGCCCAGGCTGGCACCGGGGCCAGACAAAGTGGTTAAGAATCCAACTTTGATTTCGTCGGCTGCCTGGGCACCGGCAGCCGTTAGTAAAGCTGCGGAAAACACCATTGCACGAGCGATAGCTGATTTTTTCATGATTTTCCTTGCGCGTTAAGTGGTTAGAGCAGTTCAAGTCTAGGCAAAGCCTGTAAAGGGCAATATCCGCAATCGGCAGACGCAGGAGTGGCGCTATCCGTTTTTAGCAGTGCCATTTTCGGATTCTTTGTCTCGTTTTCCGGATAGCACCGCATAATCCAAGGCGATAGACTGAATTCAGTGAAAAATTGGGTTACAGCCCATTGGGGAAAACCATGAGTGAACGCGCTGCCGTTTTGGCTCTGCATTATCAGAACGAAGTGCTGCACCCGGACGGTAAAATCCGGGTGGGCGTGAACGATGAAAAAGTACGTGAACGAGTGATTGACGGAGCCAGTCGTTTGCTGACGTTTGCGCGCGAGCGGCAATGGCCGCTGGTGCATGTTCGTGTTGCTTTTCGCCCTGACTATGCCGACTGCCCCCGCAACACCCCGATTTTTCAGAAAACGATTGAGCTTGGGGCGGTCAAAGATGGCGAGTGGGGGGCCGAGTTCATGACGCCACTGCAACCGCTGAAAAATGAGCACGAGTTTTTGGTGACTCATCAACGTATCAGTTCGTTTGCCGGTACTTCTTTAGACAATATCTTGCGCATGCTTGATGTGCAGCACTTGATTGTTGGCGGCGTGGCCACTCATTCTGTAGTCGAGCACACTGTACGTGATGCGACAGACCGTGGTTACACGGTAACGATTGCCGCTGACGCCTGTGCGGCCGGATCATCTGAATTGCACGATGCGGCATTGCGCAGTTTGGCGCTGGTGGCGAAAGTGTGCCGTGTTGACGAACTGCCTGGTTAATTCCTAAACGCCCATGTAGCGTACCCACAGGCTGCGGTCGGCATCCAGTTCGGCCGATGTGCCTGTCCATACGATCTTCCCGCGCTCTAGAATCAGATGACGGTCGGCCAGGCCAACCAGTTTGTCGACATATTTATCAACAATCAGCGTTGTTTGTCCTTCATTTTTTAGCAAGCCCAGGCAGCGCCAGATTTCCTCGCGAATCAGGGGGGCAAGGCCTTCGGTGGCCTCGTCCAGAATCAGCAGTCTTGGGTTGGTGGACAGCGCCCGCCCGATTGCCAGCATTTGTTGCTCACCGCCTGATAGCTGCCCGCCCATGTTGCGGCTGCGTTCCGCCAGGCGCGGAAACAGTTCGTAAATGCGTTCCAGTGTCCATTGGCTTGCGGCGTTGTTGCGGTTGCCTGCGAAGGCAACAAGGTGTTCCCGCACAGTGAGGTTCGGGTAGCATTGGCGGCCTTCGGGAACAATGGCAATACCCAGTCGTGCAATGGCGTCCGGCGCCAGTGTGGTCAAGGATTTTCCCTCCCAGTAGATGTTGCCTTGCGTTGGCTTGAGCAACCCCACGATATTTTTCAGCGTTGTACTTTTACCCATCCCGTTGCGACCCAGCAGGCCGATCATTTCGCCTTCCTGAATCGTGAAGTCGATATCGAAAAGCACCTGGCTTGCGCCATAGCCGCCATGCATGTTTTCACAGGTCAGCAAATTTTTTTCAGCCATTTGCAACGGTCTCCGTGCCTAAATAAACCTCTTGAACCTTCGGATCGTTACGAATTTGTTCAACGGTGCCCGACGTGATGATCTTTCCGTAAACCAGTACTGAAATGCGGTCGGCCAATTGGAAAACAGCGTCCATGTCGTGTTCGATAAGCAGAATGGCCATGTTCTGACGCAAGCGCTTGATCAGCTCAATCACCCGCATTGATTCGTCGGGCCCCATACCTGCCATGGGCTCGTCCAGTAACAAGACCTTGGGATTGGCAGCCAGGGCCAGCGCGATGTCGAGTTGGCGTTGCGCACCGTGCGGGAGGCTGCCGGCCATATTGTTCAAGACTGCGTCACCTTCCAGGCCCACCTGGGCACCCAGTGCCTTGGCCTTTTCATTGAGTTCAGGTTCGTGGTCGCGTACCCCGATGATTTTGAAGTTGTTGCCTTCATGTGCCTGGACCGCAAGGCGCAGGTTGTCGAGCACACTCATGTCTTTAAACAGGTTGGTTACCTGAAAGCAACGCGACAAACCGGCTTTTACACGCTCGTGAGTCTTCAGCCGGGTTATGTCGCGCCCGTCGAGCGTGATATGGCCCGCATCAACAGGCAATACGCCGGAAATAAGATTGACCAGGGTACTTTTGCCGGCTCCGTTGGGGCCGATCAGCGCATGTACTTCGTTGGCGTTAACGGAAATGTCGACGTCATCGGTGGCGCGCAGGCTATGAAAGCTTTTAACCAGGCCGGTTGCGTTGAATAGGCTCATGCCTGCCTCCGGATAAGTTTGAGAAGCCGGTTGTTTTGCCACCCTTGGCCCGCGTTGCCGGATTCGCGGCTGAACAGTGCCCAAAGCCCATTGGGGGCGTACAGAATAATGATGATGACCAGCACGCCCATGGGCCAATGCCAGTATTCGGTCAGTTGCGGGAGAAACTCTTTCATCAGACCCCACAGCCCGGCACCCAGAATCGCACCCCATTTATAGCCCATGCCGCCCAGCGCAACCATGACCAGCAATTCCGCCGAGTGGGTCCAGTGGATGGTGCTTGGGCTGATGAAGCCGTTTTGCGTCATCATCATGGCACCGCCCAGGCCGGCCACGGCAGAGCCGATAACGAATGCCTGCAGTTGCAATTTGAAAGTGGGGTAGCCCAGCACCTGCATGCGTACGGGGTTGTCGCGAATGCCGATAACCGCTTTACCAAAGCGGGAGTCGACCAGGCGGTTGAAAAATGCGAATGTCAGAATGAACATGGCCAGTACCACGGCATAGAGCGTGTTGGTATCCATTGGGTCGAAACCCAGGCCGAACGTCAGTGGCGTTGACAATATATAGCCATCGTCGCCACCGTACTGGCGCAGCGACACGGCGATGTAGTAAATCATTTGGGCAAAGGCCAGCGTAATCATCAGGAAGTAGATGCCCCGGGTACGCAGCACGATCAGGCCGATCAGGGCCGCCCCGATGGCGGTAATGACGGTTGCACCTACCCAGAGTACCCATACCGACGTGATGCCCGCCTCGACCAGTGCCACCATGGCGTATGAGCCGATACCAATGAAACCAGCGTGACCCAAGGCGACCATCCCGCCGTATCCCAGCAGAAAATTCAGGCTGTTGACAATAATGATGGAGATCAGCAACCGCATGACAAAGCCGGTGTAGTAGTCCAGCCCCAGAAATCCGGAAAAGAATGGAAAGCTGGCCAGCAACAGAATGCCGATCCAGGGTAGCCATGCGATGGGTTTGTTATTACTGGGCATGGTTATCCTCGTGCGGGGAAAAGTCCGGATGGCTTGCAGCCAAGCACGACAATCATCAGGATATACATAAGAACGCTGGCTAGGGCCGGGCCCACATCGGCAGCAACAACCGGCGAGGCGATCCGGTCGATCAGGTCGGGAATAAAGGCGCGCCCCGCTGTATCGACAATCCCGACCAGCAAGGCGGCGATGAAGGCACCTCGAATCGATCCGATTCCGCCAATGACGATCACGACCATTGCCGGAATCAGGAATGAGTCACCCATGCCCACCTGTACAGCGGTGATTGGCCCGACCATGGCGCCGCCGATGCCGGCCAGGGCGGCGCCCAATATGAAAATGGTGCTGAATACGCGACGTACGGGAACACCCATGAGTTGGGTCATGGTGCGGTTCGAAGCGCCGGCGCGCACCAGCATGCCCAAACGCGTGTGTGTCATCATCAAATACAAGGCCAGGGCCGCCACAATGCCCACGCCGATAATCAACAGCCGGAAGGCCGGGTACTCAAGCCCGCCAAAGAGCGGTACTGAACCGCTAAGGGCGGGCGGTGTTGCGGCCATAATAGGCGCAGCGCCCCAGACATACTTGACGATATCGTTGCAAATCAGAATGACGCCGAACGTGGCAACCACCTGGTTCATGTGGTTGCGTGTGTAAAGCCGGCGGATCAGTGAGATCTCAAGAATCAGGCCCACCAGCATGGTCAGGGCAACGGCAATCAGTACCGACAGCGTGAATGAGTCGGTGATGCCATAGGACGTTGCGGCAAAGTAGGCGCCAAACATGAATAGCGACCCGTGGGCAAGATTCATGGTGTCCATCACGCCGAACACGATGGTCAGGCCGGCGGCCATCATGAACAAAATCAGCCCAAGGCCAATGCCGTTCATGAGTTGTTCAATAATGGATAAAGTGCTCATGTGTCGATGTGCTCATTTGGAATCGAACATTGTGGCTCGAAACAGCGAAGTCGCAAATGGGCCATTCTTGTTGAATTCCCCCATTGCCACTATCCGAAATAAGCAGGGGCCTTGCCGGGTTTGTCCGAATCATGCAAAAAACAGGGTAATTCCGGGTGAGTTGGTTTGCCTATGCCATAAGCGGACAACGCCTGCCAGTAACGGCTATTGCACGGTTTCGGGTCGTAATAAATTGATTTTTAAGAAATGACTCTTGAACCGTTCGGAGGACAGCATGAGCATTGGCAACGAAGAAATTGCGGGTCTGGTCCGTCCAGACAGCGTGCATAAGCGGGTTTATACCGACCCTGAAATTTTCAAGCTTGAAATGGATCGTATCTACGGACAGGCCTGGATTTATGTGGGTCATGAAAGCCAGGTAAAGAATCCAGGCGACTATATTACAAGCCGCATCGGCGACCAGGACGTCATCATGACGCGCGATAGCGATGGCAAGATCAATGTCTTGTATAACCGCTGTGCGCACAAAGGCGCCCAACTCGTCTCCCAGGGCAGCGGCAATGCCGGCAAGTTTCTTCGCTGCCCGTACCACGCGTGGGCCTATAAGCTCAGCGGTGAGCTGCTGGCTGTTCCGTTGCGCCGGGGCATGGAAGGCACGTCGTTCGACAAATCACATCCGGATTTTTCCATGCGTGCATTGGCGCGGGTGGAGTCGTTCTGTGGCTTTGTGTTTGCCAGCCAGTCGGAGCAGGGCCCCGATCTGCTGACTTTCCTGGACGGCGCCGCGTCTTCGATTCAGAATCTGTGTGATCGTTCGCCGGTGGGCGAGGTTGAAGTTGTGGGTGGTGTTTTCCAGGTGCTGCAGCATTCCAACTGGAAAGTGTTCTATGAAAATCTGCACGACACCATGCACGCGCCTATAACGCACGAGTCGTCGTTCATGGCAGCGCGTGACGAGGCCGAGCATTTGGGCGAGAAGCCTTTTGAGCTGTTGATTATGGATGGCAACGGCGAGCCCTACGAGTTTTGGGAAAAGCTTGAGTTGCGCGCCTACAAGAATGGCCATGGTTATATGGAAGCCATTTTTGATCCGGCAGCGGCAACGCGAGACCCAGTCTCGCGCGCCCATTTTGAATCGCTGGCCAAGGTGCATGGTGAAGACAAGGCGCGTGAAATTCTGGGTATGAACCGGCATAACACCGTGATTTACGGCAGCGGCTCACCCCATACCGTATTCCAGCAGTTCCGTGTGATTCGCCCCATTAGCGTTGATCGAACGCTTATTGAAATACAAACCTTTCGCTTGAAAGGCGCACCGGATGAGGTTTTTGATCGGGCCTTGACCTACACCAACATCATCAACTCCCCATCGTCCAACGTGATGCCAGACGATATTGAGGTGTACCGGCGTTGCCAAGACGGCAATATGACCCGCGGCGGCGATTGGGTCAGCCAGCATCGCTATGCCGGCACCGACAAAGAAACGCCGGAAGGCACGGTTTCTACAAACGGTACCAGTGAGTTGCCGATGCGTAACCAGTTTGCGGCCTGGAAACAGTACATGTTGTCGGGTGATTATGCCCAGTCACAGGAGAAATAAACATGCTGCTTGATCGTACTTTTGATTTTTCCGTTGAGCCCGTTGCCAGTGCCTCGCCGTCGCTGGAAACGTATCACAGCATTCAGCAGTATCTTTATCATGAGGCCCGCCTGCTCGACGATCGCAGGCTGGATGAATGGCTGGCGCTTTGGACGCCCGAGGGCAGATATTGGGTTCCGCGCAAACAAGACCAGGAAAGTCCGTTCGATCATGTGTCCCTGTTCTGGGAAGATGCGATGTTGCGTGAAGTGCGGGTGCGCCGGGTCAATCATGAACGCAATTGGTCACAACATCCGCCTACCTACGGCAGTCGCCTGGTTGGCAATGTCATGATCGACGGTACCGACGCCGAAGGCCATGTCATTGTGCGTTCCAGTTTGCAACTGACGGAGTATCGCCTGGAGGCGCGTCAATTAGGTGCAACGGTTTACCATAAGCTGGCCGCGACCGAATCAGGTGGTTGGGCCATACACCTGAAAAGAGTCAACCTTACAAATTGCGAAGGTGTGTTCGGTATGCTGGACATGCATATTTGAAGTTTGAGTTCGTTTGGCCATAAGGAGAGCGTGTTGGCGCAAGATCAAGCATCCCAATTAGCCCTGGCGGGGAAAGTTGCCATCGTGACCGGCGCCTCGCAAGGCATCGGCAGCGACATCGCCAAAGTACTCGCCAACGATGGTGCGCAAGTCGTACTTGTGGGTTTGGGTGCCGATGCCGGGCAAGCGGTGGCGCACAGTATTGGTGAACGTGCCTGTTTCATCGAGGCCGACGTAACGTCCGACGAAGCGATTGACCACTGTGTTGATTTTGTTGCAAACAAGTTCGGGCGCCTTGATATTCTGGTGAACAATGCCTGCAGTTATGCGGATCAGGGCCTGGCGTCGTCGCGTGATCAGTGGTTTCAAACCTTGAACGTAAATTTGATTTCCGCCGCCATCTTTACCCAGAAGGCAGTGCCACATATGGGCAAAGGCAGTGTTGTCGTGAACCTGGGCAGCACCGGTGGCAAGTTCGGTGCTGCCGGTCGCGCGATTTACCCGGCCTCCAAGGCGGCTATGCTGCAAATTACGCGCAACTTTGCGGTTGACCTGGCGCCCCAGGGGATTCGTGTGCTGTCGGTTTCCCCGGCCTGGACCTGGTCGCCTGCAACACAATCCATGAGTGCCGGCAACCGGGATCTGGCCGATGCCGTGGGGGCGCGTTTTCATCCTTTGGGCCGGGTCGGGCGCGGGGAAGAAATTGGTCACGTCGTTTCATTCCTGGCGACAGACAAGGCTTCGTGGATGACAGGCGTTGATGTTCCTGTTGATGGCGGGTTTTCCATGCTGGGGCCCGATCAGGGTGTTTCACCCAGAGAATGGTTTGCCCGATTGGGGCCCGAGGTTTTAAAGTCGTCTGACTAAATCCTGGCAAGAGCGGTTGTTACCGCCCTTGTGATATTTCACGTTCGTTTGGGTTTGCAGACGGGCTATCCGCTACCTTTCCCGCGAATCCCGGCGCCGACATCCCTGGAATGTGCCCGTCTGAAATGCAGGTGCGGCAACGTTCCATGAATGCCTCCACCACGTTGCGCAGTTTCTGGTCTTTCAACCAGGCCAGCCCCAGTTTCATGGGGCGGTGCTGGCCTTTCAAATTAACGCTTACCAGCCGCTTCCCGTCGAGCGATACATTGGTGCGCGGGCGTACATTGGCCAGCGAGTATCCCACCCCGTTGGCAACCAGCGAGCGCAGGACGTCGGGGCTGGTGGAGCGCGCGGCGATGGTCGGCGATACACCAGCCTCGCGGAACAACGATAAAAAATATTCCCGGCTAAGCGGCAAATCGAGCAGGATCATGGGGCGCTTGGCCAACGCCTTGAGCGAGGTGATGCGGTTTTGCGCCAGCACATCGGACTCGCTGACGATGACGAAGGGGGGCAACGAGGCCAGTGCTTCAAACTCAATATCACTTTCAGCCACGTTTAAGTCGTAGGTGATGGCAACGTCGATCTGGGCGTTGCGTAGCCGTTCTATGAGGCCTTCGTGATGATCCTCGATTTGCAGTACTTCGGCGCCTGGGTGGGCGCGGGCAAAGCCCTGGCACAACTCGGGGGCAATCATGGCGGCCAGTGGTGTAAAACACCCTACGCGTAATGGCCCGCGCACTAAATGCTGGGTGTTGTTGGCAATATCGTAGAGGCTGAGTGCCTGATCAAGCGTCAGGCGAATTTGCTTCAGTACTTCCACGCCGGCTGGTGTAAGCGATAGGCCTTGTGCATGGCGGCGTATAAACAGCGTGACGGATAGCTCGGTTTCAACCTGAGTAATGGCCGCCGAAATGGACGATGGCGAAATGTGGATATGCTCGGCTGCTTTGGCAACGCTTCCGAACTCGCCGGCGGCCAAACAATATTCCAGTTGTCGGAAAGTGAGTCGGGTGAGCATGGGGTTTAGGCAGGCAAATGCTTTCTAAAAATTGTTTTAGTTGCCTTGTTTGCCACCAAGGCGCGAATATCACGAAACAATGATGCGCATACAGCGCAATTCATTCTATCACGCGTCATTTCGCGCAAAAAAGCGCTCACACCCCCTCAAAACTGCTGTGGAAGGGCGGTGAGCGCTGAACGGGCAGCTTGACGGTGCCGGCCGGTTTCGGGGCCTGTAACCGATGTTCTTACTAACTATGTCTTAGTAGCTTGTCCACTCGCCGTTTTTAACGGTGCGCACTTCGATGTCGACCGGGATTTCGGTTTGCCCGTTGTCATCGAAAGTGGTGGTGCCCAGTGCGCCGTCGTAGCTGATGCTGCGGATGGTTTCGGCGATGGCTTTTTTGTTTTTGGGTCCGGCTTGCTTGATCGCTTCCAGCAGAATGCCGGTTGCGTCGTAGGCATACTTGGTATAGGGGCTTTGGGCTTCTTTGTAGCCTTTTGCCTTATAGGCGTCTTCCATGGCTTTCAGCTTTGGATTGCTTTGTGCCTTGGGTACGCCGACCACGACACCATTGGCCGCTTCTCCGGCGATTTCGATGAGCTCAGGGTCGTGGATGCCGCTGATGCCAAGCATCGGTTGTTCCATGCCCAATTCAGCCATTTGCTTGCGCACAATGCCGGCTTCTGTAATGACGCCGCCAAAGTACACCGCGTCGGGGTTCAACGATTTGACCTTGGTCAGGATGGCGCGGAAATCGGTGGTGCCGACAGGAAAGCTTTCACGGGCGATGACCTCGCCGCCGGCTTCTTCGAAAAATGTACCGAACCATTTCAGGTTAGCGGCGCCGTAGTCGCTGGTGTCGGCAATGATGGCAATCTTTTTGGCGCCCAGGTCTTTGGCAGCCCAGTCGGCCAGGGGTTTGTTTTCATTCACCAGCGTGGGTGTGACACGGGTTGTGTTGGCCAGATTCTGCTCGGTAATTTTCGGGCTGATGGCGCCCCAAACGATGAAAGGCATTTGCGAGCGGTTGAAAACAGGCAGGGTTGCCAGGGCAACCGGGCTGTTCCAGTGGCCTGTTGCGGCAACCACATCGCGATCGTTAACGAGTTTCAATGCGGCTGAAACGCCCGCTTGCGGATCGGAAGCATCGTCGAGCACGACGCCTTCCACTTTAAAGGGTACGCCTTCGGTGTTATTCCATTGGTCAATGGCCAGCAGGAAGCCGTTCTTGGCGCCCAGCCCTTGCTGGGCATTACCCCCGCTCATGGGGCCGATGAAGCCGAGTTTGATGGTTTCTTGTGCTTGTGCGACGCCGGCACCCAGGAATGTGGAGCATGCCACAACGAGAGCACCCAGAAGGTGGCGTCGTCGCGATGCAGATGTTTTTGTAAGAGTTGAAAATGCGTTCATTGTCAATCCTCTGAAGTGTCATTGGTGGGATCGGCGAAGGAGTCAACCATCACACGACTGAAAATGCATCATACCGAGGGTGGGCGCGATGCTGGTTCGCGTTTTCCGACGTAGTCAATTGAAAAAAGCGAATCAGCGACGGCGGTTTTTTGGGTTTAATGGACCCCTTGCAAATCGTTCCATTGGAACTTTCAGGAGTCAATAGTATGCAGGACGTCTTGTTCCAGCAGCTTATCAACTGGTTGACCTTGGGTTGCATATACAGCTTATTGGCATTGGGCTTTAGTCTGTTGTTTGGTGTATTGCAGGTCATCCATTTTTCTCACGGCGACGTGGCGCTGGTTGCGCCTTTCGTTGCCTTGGCGGCTGTTCAAATTGTGGCTGCCAGCCTGGGTGCAGATGCTTCCTGGCTGGTATTGGGTGCGGCGTGCCTGATCGCTATTGTGGCGGTGGGCTGGCTGGGCGTGGGGCTCGACAAGCTGGTTATCAGCCGCTTTCGCGATTCGCCCGCCATGATGCCGCTGGTGGCCACAGTCGCGCTTGGTATTGTTTTGCGCGAACTGATTCGTCACCTGTATCCCGAAGGAAGTAACCCGCATGCTTTTCCCGCCTTGGCGCAGGGCAGCATCACCACCCCGTTTGGGGCAATTCCCATGATCAGCGTGGTCTCGGTTCTGGTGTCGGTGGGCCTGGTGGCGGCGCTTTTGTATGTGTTGCACCGGACACCGGCCGGCATGCGTTTGCGCGCGGTATCCCAGGATCGTGAAACAGCCCGTTTGTTTGCGATTGCCAGTGGTCCTGTATTTCGGCGCGCTTTTTTCATTGCCTCGGCCATTGGTGCCGTGGGCGGTATTTTCATGGCCAGCTATGCAGGCGTGGTGCGATTCGATTTCGGCATTCAGGCCGGTCTTATCGGCTTTTCGGCCGCGGTTGTGGGTGGTTTGGGCCGGTTGGGCGGCGCCATTATCGGTGCGTTGCTTATTGCCGCTATTGAAACCATTGTGCAAGGCTACGTTCCCAACGGTACTTCTTACCGTCTGGTGTTCGTTTTTGCATTGGTTATTTTGGTACTGGTGTTTCGTCCGGCCGGGCTGTTCGGATCCCAGAAAATGGAGAAGGTCTGATGCAAAAGAATCAAGTAACGCATTCAACAGACCCGGTTGTCGCACAGGCGGCCCCCAGCGGGCTGGTCGATTTGCTGATTGTGCTGGCGCTGACATTGGGTGCCACGGCGTTTCTATGGGTGTTCCTGGCAGTTGAAAGCTGGGTTGCTGTGCTGGGTTTGCTGGCGCTGTTCGCCATCGCCCTGATCGCCGTCCAGCGTCGTCCGTTGTTTGAAGAGCGGCTGGTTGACGCCTTTCGTCGCAAGCGCAGCGTGGCGACGGTGCTGGGGATTGCTCTGGCGGTTTTGTTTCCCTGGTTATTGGGTGGCGATACTTATGCGCTGCACTTGCTGATTATCGGCAATCTGTACGCGGTGTTGGCGTTAGCCCTGAACTTTCAGCTGGGCAGCGCCAATATCCCCAACTTTGCGACGGGGGCGTCTTACGGCATTGGGGCCTATGCCTCGGCACTGCTGGCCATTCATTTCGGTGTGAGTTTCTGGGTTGGGTTGCTGGTGGCGGCCGTTGTTGCCACCACGTTTGGCTATCTGCTGGGCTTGCCCTCGATGCGCACCCGCGACAGCTACCAGGCATTGGTCACAATCGCGTTCGGGATTGTGGTGCACCAGTTGTTGATGAATCTTGAATGGACTGGCGGGGCAAATGGTTTGGTGGGGATTCCGCCGCCTACCTTGTTCGGGCATTCCTTCAATGATCCTATTGAGCTCTTTGGGCATAGCTTGCCGGGCCAGGGCAACTTCTATTACGTGTCCGTCGCGCTGGTGGGGCTGGCGATTCTGTCGGCCAAGCGTTTGCATAGTTCCCGAATCGGCCTGGCGTGGAACGCACTGCGCGATGACGAAATTGCGGCGCGTGCCTGCGGTATCAACGTTACCTGGTACAAGGTGCAGGCGTTTGCTGTGGATGCATTCCTGGCCGGTTTTGCCGGCACGGTTTATGCGTTCTACGTGAGCTTCATTTCGCCCGACAACTTCACTTTCCTGGTTTCGGTCACCATCATGACCATGGTGATCGCCGGCGGGATGGACAATATTCTGGGTGTGATCGTGGGCGCCATGCTGCTGACTATGTTGCCCGAGAAACTCCGTGCGTTTTCCGACTACCGGATTTTGTTTTATGGCCTGGTGGTCATTCTGTTCCTGGTTATCCGTCCGCGCGGCATTTTCCCTCAGCGAGTACGTAACCATGAGCATTGATACACAAGTGAAAGCCCCCGAACCCAATACGTCAGAGTCACTGGTGCTTGAAGGTCGTGGCCTGACCATGCGTTTTGGCGGACTGGTTGCGGTTGAGTCCGTGGATATTACGTTGAAACGTGGTGAGGTGTTGGCCATTATCGGCCCCAATGGCGCCGGCAAGACAACTTTGTTGAACCTGATTACCGGGATTTATACGCCGACAGAAGGTGATGTCTTTCTGGAAGGGCAGCGGCTGAACGGTATCCCGGCGCATAAGATTGCCGAGGCCGGTATTGCGCGCACATTCCAGACAAGCCGATTGTTCGGCAGCCTGAGTGTGCTGGACAACGTCATTATCGGCATGCATACCCGAACACGATGCGGCGTGCTGACGGCGCTGTTGTTGCCGGGGCGTGCCAACGCAGAAATGCGCCGTGCCGCGGCGCGTGCCGGTGAGTTGTTGAAGCGGGTTTCCCCCGATTTGTATGAACGTCGAAATCAACTGGCAAGCAGCTTGCCGCAGGCTGATCGGCGCCGCCTGGAGATTGCCCGTGCCTTGGCCACGGAACCTAAAGTGGTGTTGCTCGATGAGCCTTCCAGTGGGATGGACGATCGGGATACCGACGCCTTAATCGACGATATCCGGCGTCTTCAGCAAGAGAATCCGACACTCAGTTTCATCATTATTGAGCACGACATGCGTTTGGTGGCGGCCTTGCCGCACCGGGTCATGGTATTGGATTACGGCCGCAAAATCGGTGATGACCGTTTCGAAGTGGTACGCCAGTTGCCGCGTGTTCAGGAAGCTTATTTGGGAAGAAAGGCCAGCCATGCTTGAGCTTGATGCAATTAGTACGCGCTATGGCGTTGTCAATATTCTGAACAAAGTCAGTTTAAAGGTGGATGCAGGCAGCGTTGTTTGTCTGCTGGGGCCCAATGGCGCCGGTAAAACCACGACGTTCAAGGCGATTGCAGGTTTGCTGCGGCCCTACGAGGGCAGGGTCACCATCTGTGATCGCAAATTGGCCGATATCAAAACGGAAGACCTGGCAGGGCTGGGCGTGGGCTTTGTGCCGGAAGGACGCCGTCTTTTCCCCGAAATCAGTGTGCGCGAGAACCTTCAAATTGGCTACGACGCGTTGAAACCGAAGGATTCGTTCAAACAGGCGCTTGAGCGTGTGGTTGAGCTCTTTCCTCGTGTGGGCGAACGGCTTTCCCAGGACGCCGGTACCTTGTCCGGCGGCGAGCAGGCCATGGTGGCGTTGGGCCGGGTGCTGATCGGCGACCCGAAAATGGTCGTTATGGACGAGCCCACGCTGGGCTTGTCGCCCAAGTTGATCGAAGAGTATTTCATGACGGTTGAGCGTATTCACAAAGAAGGCATCACGGTGCTGCTGATCGAGCAGAACGCCGAGGCGGCTTTGTCGATTGCGCATAGCGGCTATTTGCTGCTCAAAGGGCAGATCGTGGCGTCGGGGTCGGCCCAAGAGTTGTTGAGCAACGACGTGATCAAGCATTTGTATTTGTAGTTTTGTACTGCGTTTATATATACCTCTGTAGAAAGAAGGAACAGCCATGACGGTAGAGAAAAGATCGATTGACACGCTGGTTGTGGGTGCCGGCCAGGCAGGGATCGCCATGAGTGAACACCTTTCCGCGCAGGGCGTGCCGCATGTGGTGCTGGAGCGCAATCGAATTGCCGAGCAATGGCGCACTGGGCGCTGGGATTCGCTGGTTGCGAACGGACCGGCCTGGCACGACCGCTTTCCGGGGCTGGAGTTTGAGCATTTCGATCCCGATGGCTTTCCCGGGAAGGACCAGATTGCTGACTATTTCGAAGCCTATGCCAAAAAATTCAACGCGCCGATTCACGCGGGCGTTGAGGTCAGCAAGGTGGTGCGTAATCAGGGGCATCCCGGGTTTACGGTTGAGACATCGGAAGGTGTTTACGATGTGCAGCGCGTGGTGGCGGCAACGGGTCCGTTTCAGCGGCCCGTTATTCCCCCAATTGCACCCAACGACGATCAACTGACACAAATTCATTCGGCCCATTACCGCAATCCCGAACAGTTGCCTGAAGGGGCTATTCTGGTGGTGGGTGCGGGTTCATCGGGTGTGCAGATTGCCGACGAGTTGAATCGTGCAGGGCGCAAAGTGTTTTTGTCGGTCGGGCCTCACGACCGCCCGCCGCGCGCTTATCGCAATCGCGATTTTGTCTGGTGGCTGGGTGTGCTGGGTCAATGGGACCAGGAAATCGCCACCCCGGGCAAGGAACACGTAACGATCGCCGTAACCGGTGCGCGTGGCGGTTATACGATTAACTTTCGTGAGTTGGCGCACCAGGGCATCAATCTGGTCGGTTTGACCAACAAATTCGAAAACGGCAAAGTCAGTTTCAAGTCCGATCTTGTTCAGAACCTGAACAATGGCGATGCAAACTACCTGGCGCTGCTCGATGCCGCCGATGCGTACATCGAGCGTAATGGCCTCGATCTGCCGCAAGAGCCCGAGGCGCGTAAAGTCATTGCCGACCCCGAGTGTGTAACCAACCCCATTCTCGAACTGGATCTGGCCGAGGCGGGCGTTACCAGCATTATCTGGGCTACCGGGTACACGGTGGAGCACCCGTGGCTGCAGGTGGATGCGTTCGATGAACGAGGCAAGCCCAAGCACCAGCGTGGTATATCGGCCGAGCCGGGTGTCTATTTCGTGGGCTTGCCGTGGTTGTCGCGCCGGGGCTCATCGTTCATCTGGGGCGTATGGCACGACGCCAGGCATATTGCCGATCATATCGCCACGCGGCGCAAGTATGAAGCGTATCGCGACGCATCGCAGCGCGAACGGGATACTGAAAACGCGTAATGCGCGTGCAGAGCAGTTTTATTTTTGTTTATAGCGTGAGAAGATAACAGGAGGGCGTGATGCCGACTCATACGCGCATTCGGATGTTCAACACCAAGGATACATATCCTAATCAAACGTTGAATAATGATCTGTGCCAGGCCGTGCGTGCCGGCAATACCGTGTATGTTCGCGGTCAGGTCGGAACCGACTTCGATGGCAAACTGGTGGGACTCGGTGATCCGCGCGCCCAGGCCGAACAGGCCATGATGAATGTGAAGCAGCTGCTCAAGGAGGCCGGCAGCGACATGACGCACATCGTCAAAACCACCACTTACCTGACCGATCCGCGTTTTCGCGAGCCGGTTTATCAGGAGGTTGGTAAATGGTTGAAAGGGGTGTTCCCCATTTCAACCGGTTTGGTGGTGAGCGCGTTGGGTCAGCCCGAATGGCTGATGGAAATCGATGTCATTGCCGTTATTCCCGACGATTGGAAGCCCGAGCAGGCGTAGAAAAGGAGTCAATCATGACATTCTCGATTGTGGGTCGTTGCGAGAAAACCGGCCAGTTTGGTATTGCCATCAGTTCGTCCAGTATTGCGGTGGGTGCGCGGTGCCCGTGGGCACGGGCTGGGATAGGTGCTGTGTCGTCCCAGAATGTCACGTTGCCTTCGTTGGGTAACCAGATTCTTGATCTTCTGGCTTCAAAACAGCTTTCAGCCCAGGCCGCCTTGAATGCGGCGTTGGAGTCGGACGAATGGCGCGAGTATCGCCAGGTTACCGCAGTCGACAGCCAGGGCCGTACGGCGTTTTTCAGCGGCAAGGAAGCACTGGGGCTTTATAACGCGGTAGCGGGTCAGCAGTGCGTGGCAGCGGGAAACCTGTTGTCGGATCAATCGGTTATTGCCGCGATGGTACCGGCATTCGAGAATACTTCGGGGGAATTGGCCGACCGTTTGCTGGCAGCGATGCAGGCAGCCATGGATGCCGGTGGGGAAGCCGGGCCGGTGCATTCGGCCGCCTTGAAAATAGTGGGTGACGTTCCCTGGCCCATTGCCGACTTGCGTGTCGACTGGGCCGATGAAGATCCCATTGGTCAATTGCAAGGTTTATGGAAAGCTTACCAGCCGCAGATGCAAGACTATTTATCGCGGGCGCTTAACCCAACCGTTGCGCCCAGTTATGGGGTTCCGGGTGATGAGTAATCTATCCAGTCGTGCGTTGCTTGAGCAATTGATCAGCTTTCCCACGGTAAGCCGTGATCCCAACGTTGAATTGATCCGGTTTATTCAGGACTATCTGTCCGGGCTGGGCGTCGACACTGAGCTGTTCTACAACGCCCAGCGCACGAAAGCCAATTTATTTGCGACATTGGGTCCACAGGACACAGGGGGTGTTGCGCTGTCGGGCCATACCGACGTGGTGCCCGTCGATGGTCAGAACTGGACGGTTGCTCCCTTCAATCTTTCAGAAAAAGAGGGGCGTTTGTATGGCCGGGGCACGGCCGACATGAAAGGGTTCATTGCCTGCGTGCTGGCCGCGGTACCTTTGTTTCTGGCCAAGCCGCTTAGAAAGCCAATACACCTGGTCTTTTCTTATGATGAAGAAGTGGGGTGCCTGGGTGTGCGCCCCATGCTGGCCGAATTGGAAAAGCGAAAGAACAAGCCGCAGTTATGCCTGGTTGGTGAACCGACTTTGATGCAGCCGGTACTGGGCCATAAAGGCAAGCTGGCCATGCGTTGTCATGTAAAGGGTGCTGCGTGTCACTCCGCCTATGCGCCGCAGGGCGTTAACGCAATCGAGTATGCCGCCAGGCTCATCGGGAAATTGGGTGACATCGGCCAGGAACTGGCTCGCCCCGAGCTTCATGATCATCGTTTCGACCCGCCTTACTCAACCGTACAGACGGGCGTTATTAAAGGCGGACGGGCATTGAATATCGTGCCGGCCGAATGCGAGTTTGATTTTGAAATTCGCGCTATTCCCGGATTCGATGTCGCTGTTGTGCCAGACCAGTTGAAAACCTATGCCCACGAGACCTTGCTACCTAAAATGCGTGCGGTCAGCGAGCAAAGCGACATTCAGTTTGACCATTTAAGTGATTATCCCGGTCTGGCGACACCACCCGAAAGCGAGGTGGCGCAGTTGGTGGCTGCGCTGACTGGTTCCACCCAGTTCAGTACGGTGGCTTTTGGTACCGAAGGCGGCTTGTTCAACCAGGCCGGTATTCCAACCGTCATTTGCGGCCCGGGCAGCATAGACCAGGCTCATAAACCCGATGAGTTTGTGAGCCTGGCGCAACTGATTGCTTGTGATGCCATGCTGGCGCGTTTGGCTGTTGTTCTTCAGAGCGATTTACCGGGTTAGCACGCCGTCTTTGTCGTAATCGTAACGGTCGAAGTCGCGGCTGACTTGAACCATAAACTCTTCCTCGGTGAGAACACCGTCTTTGTTAACGTCAACGACGTCAAACTGTTCAGTCGTGAGCACGTTTGCCGTTTCGTTGCGTGTCAGTCGCTGGTCGCCGTTGGCGTCCATTTTCCGGTATGAGTCACGCATGAATTGTTCGTATTCCGCCTTGCTGACACCGCCGCTACCGTCGCGATCAAGTTGGGTGAAATGTTCGGGTGTGAGGCCGCCTTGCTGATTTTGGTTTTGAGCCATCGCGGGCCCGACACTGGCAAGGCCTGCCAGGGCGAACAGAACGGATTTGATTGCCAGTTTTTTCATTATTTGCACCCCGCTTGATTTCCAATGTAGCCGCCTGCACCGATACCCGCTGCGGTTGCAATCGTGTTGCCGCGACCGCCCCCTATTGTGCTTCCAAGCAGCCCGCCGATAATGGCGCCGCCCACGGTGCCGGCAATGCAATTGAATTCTGAGTTTCCGCCTCCCCCGGCTTGCGAGGGGCTTTGGCAGGCGGTAAGTGCGCCCAGGCTCAGCAGGGCGATTGCCAACGTTGTTTTGCTCATAATGGTTCTCTCATTTGACCGGTAAACGGCTGGATTATGTCATGATCCCACGCTATTGTGAATTGGTTATAGCGCGGGTCAGATAAGGCTTTCAACAACACTGAACAGGAGGTTTTGCCTAGGTTGGAAGTGATTGAAACAGTGTTAAGGTGAATCGGCTAAGCATGTTCAATTTTATACATGCATGCTGCGTCGCTTTGCTTCCCTCAATATTCAAGTCGGAGACCTCACAATGAAACGATTTGCCATTGCCTGCCTGGGCGCTGCTTTATGTTTTGGCTCGGTTGCACATGCCGACCATCACAAGGCCAAGGCCAACGCGCAAGAAGAAACAGTGTTTTTGAACTACACGCAAGCTGAGCTCGATAAGAACTACAACCAGGGCGAGTGGGCACCGAATATTCGCCAGATTCTTCAGCGTTATGGCACGCGCAGTGAAACGGCGCGTGGGCGTCTGGGTGAACCGGAAACTTTTTCGTACGGTGATGGTGAAGTAGAAACGTTCGATTTATTCCGCGCCGAGAACGAGAAGGCGCCTTTGCATGTGTTCATTCACGGTGGCGCCTGGCGAGCCGGCAAGGCGGCGGGGTATCACTTTCCGGCTGAAATGTTTGTTGATAACGGTATTAGCTACGCCGCACTGGATTTCGGTTATGTGCAGGACATTGGTCTTGACGGTATGACGGAGCAACTGCGCAAGTCTATTGCCTGGATCTACAAGAACGCCGACAAGCTGGGTATCGATAAAGACCGCATTTATATTTCCGGCCATTCGTCGGGCGGCCACTTGGGTGGTGTCCTGCTGGTAACCGATTGGTCGCAGTACGACGTGCCGCAAGACGTCATCAAGGGGGCCACGCTGATTTCGGGCATGTATGATTTGAAACCGGTGCGTTTGTCGGCACGTTCGTCCTATGTTCCGCTCACCGACGAGCTTGAGGACGCCATGAGCATCCAGCGTCATTTAAGCAAGATCAACACCCCGGTTATCCTGGCGTATGGCGGGCTTGAAACCGACGAGTTCAAGCGTCAAACGCAAGATTTCGCCAAAGCCATGAAAGAGGCGGGAAAGCCTGTGGAGCTTATTTTTGCCGAACACTACAATCACTTCGAGATCATGGATGACTTTGGTAACCCATATGGGCTGGTTTCTGCCGCTGCGTTGAAACAGGCGGGGGCAAAATAAAATGAAAGCCGGCTGAATTGGCCGGCTTTTTTGTCTGTGTGGGGATAAAGACTTCGAATCTTAAAGTAACGATTTCACCAGTCCGCCGTCCACCGTTATATTCTGGCCGGTTATGTAGCTTGCATGTATTGAACAAATGAAGGCGCACACCGGCCCGAAGTCTTCAGCCAGCCCAAGACGTTTCATGGGAACTGATTCGGCCATGCGCTGTTTGGCTTCATCTGCCGAGATATGTTCCCGTTCCGACTGGGCCTTATAGACCCGTTCCAATGCGCCGGTATCCATTAAGCCGGGCAGGATGTTGTTTACGGTAATGCCCAAGGGAGCCACTTCGTGGGCCAGGCTGGCCATGGCGCCTGTCAGGCCGGCGCGTACGCCGGTTGCCAACCCCATGTTCGGATAAGGTTCACGCACGGTGAACGAGGTGATATTCACGATTCGCCCGAATCCTGCCTGTTTCATGTTGGGCAGAGCCATGACGGTGAAGTCAAGGGCGGCAAGCATATTGGTTTCCAGGGCTTTTTGCCAGGTTTCCTGCGAATGCGCTTCCACGGGTCCGGGTGGTGGTCCGCCGGCGTTGGTGACCAGGATGTCGATGCGGCCCAATTGTTCACGCGTGGCGTTGAAAATACCAAGCCGCTTTTCCGGGCTGGAGATGTCGCCCGGCACGGCAATGGCGCTGCCCCCCAATTGGTTTGCGGCCTCTTGCGCACGGTTGGCGTCTCGGCCATTGATGGCCACGTGCACCCCCGCTTCGGCCAGCGCCTTTGCGCAGGCCAAGCCAAGGCCTTGTGAGCCACCGAGCACCAATGCGCTTTTGCCTGAAATACCTAAATCCATATGCGTGTCCAATATATCAATGAGTTAGCGATTCAATATGAGAGACGCGTTTGAGTACGCGTTTGATTGTTCCGGTTTACATCAGCGACGGCAACCAAAGAATAATTTCGGGCACGAGCGCGAGCACGATGATCACAAGCAGGTAAAGCAGAATAACAGGAACCGACGCGCGATAAAGTTCCTGAATATTCGTACCTTTCGAGGCGCCTTGCAAAGCAAACAGCGTGTAACCGAAAGGCGGTGTGACATTACCGATTGACACATTCACCAGGAAAATGGCCCAAAACCACAAGGGATCGAATCCCAGCGCGGCAATAATAGGCTTGTACAGCGGCACCAGCAGAATCATCACGGCGATTTGATCAATGAACATGCAAAGCACAAATCCCAGTGCCATGAGCATGATAAACATGAGTACCGGGTGCCATTGCAGGCCGGTAACGGCGTTGACCAGGTTGGTTGTGACGCCACTCATATTCAGGATCTGGCTGAATGAAACGGAGCACACCATAATGATCATGATCATGCTGGTCGTCCAGGCAGTGGAGCGCAGCGCCTGGACCAGTGTAGGCCAGCGCAATGAGGCAAACAGCGAGCAGGTGATCATGGCAACCACGCAGCCCATGGCGGCTGCCTCCGTGGGTGTTGCAACACCGGAAATGATCAAGACCAGAATGGTGGCAATGATGGTCAGGAAGGGCAGCGCCTTGAGTAAGAGCCGTATGCGCTCCTGGGGGCTTAAACTGGTTGATTCGATGACGGCGGGCGCCAGTTTTGGATTCAGTTTCACCCGAATCACAATATAAACAAAGAAGGTCAGCGCCAGCAGCAATCCGGGAAGAATGCCCGCCACCAGCAGCCCGGAAATCGACACGCCTGCCAGAATGCCAAGTACCACTGCCATCACGCTGGGTGGAATAATGGGCGCCAGGCTTGATCCTCCCAGTATGGTGCTGAGCGACATGTTCTTCTGATAGCCGCGCTTTTCCATTTCGGGTAATAACGAGGCCCCCATCATGGCGGCGACAGCCATGGCCGAACCCGACAAGGCGCCAAAAATCGTGGAAAGAATAACGCTGACGATATACAGGCGCGATTTTACGGCCCCCACCACGGCATCGACGGCGTTGAACATGACATTGACCGCACTTGATCGAAAAAGGATTTCACCCAGCAAAATAAACAGGGGAATGGCTGCCAGCGACAAGCTGGTGCCGGTGTCGTACATTGAGTTGACGACCAGCAGCACGCCTTTGAAGTTGCCCGTCAAGGTATATAGACCCAGCAGGTTAAGCGTAAGAAATGATAGGAAAATAGGCAAACCGGTGGCGAACAGCAACAGCATTAAGGCCACGGCGGCGCTGATGAGTACGTACCACTCCATTAGGCGGTCTCGATCGTTGTCTGTTTGGCCGCGTCAAACCAGGTGCAAAGAAAATGGCGCAGAAAATAAACGCCCATATTGGCAAGGGCATACACAATGGCCAGCATGAGCCACCATTTTGGAATGGGTGTTACGGCAATCATCATGACGTTGCCCGCGTAAACGCGTTCAAGCTCAACAAGGCCAAACCATGCTGCGATCAGGCACGCGGCACATGCCAGCAACCAGGTAAATCGCTGCAACCAAATCGCAATATTCGGGGGCAGGGCTTTTAGGACCATATTCATATTTGCATGCCCGCCTTTCCAGGCCAGCATGGGGGCGGCGCAAAATGTAATCAAAGCAAAGCTGATTGCGGCTGTATCAGGCCCCCATCCGCTGGGGGTGTTAAGTGCATAACGGGCAATCACTTCCCAGGCCAGCACGAACGTCAGGTAAGCCGAGGCGATAATGGCCACGACAAACGTGATGCGCGTGACAGCGTCTTGAAAAGCGGCCAGCAGACACAAGGCGTGTCGTACTGGCCGAAAGGGGCCGGAGGCACTCATTGACTGGTCAGGCCTTTTTCAACGGCAAGTTTGTGAAAGGCTTCGCCATCGGTGCCGGCGCGATTGCGGACCTGCTTCCAGACACCTTCAGCGAACATGGCATCCACTTTCGGTGCCACTTCAGGGCCGAACTGGGTAATTTCAAGTCCGGCTTCCTGCATGGCCGCATCTTCTTTTGCCCATAGGTCGGCAAAGACCTGGCGTCCAGACACTTCAAGTTCGCGCGCCACTTCCATTATGGTGTCTTGCTGCTCTTCAGACAGGCCGTTCCAGGTATCCAGGTTCATCAGCATGACTTGATTGGTGACGCCGAAGGTCGGGCGGGTCATGTAGTCGGATACCTCATACCAGCGGTATTCCATGGCGCCGAAAACAGGCCAGGCGGCGCCGTCGACCACACCGCGTTCCAGGCTGGAGTAAATTTCGCTAGGCGGAAGGGTGACAACGGCACCTTCCAGTTCCTGAACCATATCGTGATAGGTTGCCGAGGCACGGATTTTGCGCCCTTTGAGCGCGCCGTCCTGACCAATAGGCTGACGCAGCAGAAAGTGGTAGCCCGAGGCGGAAGAAAAAACGCCAATCAGTTTCAGTCCGCGGCTTTGGTAGTGTTTGTCGATGAGTTCGTAGATTCCGCTTTCGCGCCGTGCGATCGGATCGTCTTTGACCGCATCCAGGCCGAAAGCCATGCCGGTTTCGCCTAAATGGTAGGCACCATGGGTGAAAAGCATGTCGAAGAGCCCGCCTGCAACCGGTTGCAGTTGTTCAAAGGGAGGAACCGTTTCGGGGCCGCGAACCTGAACGTTCAGGTCGCCGTTTGATTTCTCTTTCAGCTTTTCGGCGAACTGGCCGACGAAGACGGGAACAGCGTTGTAGTTGTTGTCCCAGCTTGATAGCAAAGTAAGGTCTTTGGCGTGGGCAGCGGCGCCCATGATCAGGCAGGCCGACGTCAGGGCCGTTGCAAATAGGCGTTGCAGCATGATTTGTCTCCTTGAATATTTATTTACCTAAGATAAGCAGGCGTGTAGGTAGCGTCAAGGAGAAACGCCGCTTCCGGTTCCGCTGTGCAGAATTCATGCTTTCAACGGGCGAAGGGAGTCAGCCGGCCGTCATGGTCAGTTACGTCGGGCGCCATGCCCCGCTTCTGGTTACTGGGGCGATGGTGCCGGTTTATTGTCTGAATTCATTTCGTCTACGGCTTTAATAATCGCGTCAAGCGGGGTCTTTTCCAGAATGAGCCCCGAATGATTGACGCCTGGGAGCAGCGTTACCGGGATGTCTGCGTTGCCATCCCGGAACACTTCTTTGAAGCGGTCGGTGTGAAAGGCCTCGTCATGCATGCCCGCCATGACACGCATGGGTTGTTCCACCGCTTGAATCGTTGCCTGGTAATCTGCTTGCGGCCGATAGTTCTGGGCCAGATTGAAAGAATATTCCCGGGTTAAATATTCAGGTGCGTTATCGGGAAGCGCAAACCGCATGACCGTCAGGTGATTGAACGCGTCGATGCCCAGGCGGTTCAGCAACAGGATGGCAATGTGTCTGGGCAAGCCTATTTCGACCCAGCCGCCACTGCCGGGACGTTGCGTGGGCGAATCCTGACTGATAAAAGGCGACAACAAAAGGTAGTTGTTGAACAAGACATGGTGCGGGCTGCCCGCCACGCGCAACGCAAAGCCGCCCCCGGAGGAGAAGCCGATTAATGTCGACGGCGCTGCTGGGTCGACAGCATGCATGAAGTCTTCCAGGTCGTTTTCCAACTGGCCAATATACGCAATGTCGCCTTTGGGGCTCGACGCTCCGTGTCCGCGTATATCCAGCGCATAGGCGCTATAGTTTGCGTCGCTTAGCGCCTGGGCCAGGGAGTGCATGCTCTCGCTGCTTGCACCCGAACCGTGAAGGAGCACCACACTGCCTTTGGCCGGCTCGCTTTCGGCAGGGTAACGTCGGTACGTCAGGCGGCTCCCATCGCGTGCGACAAATTGCTCTTTTTCCCTGTCAGTGCGAATTTCTTCGAAAGGTTGGGTAATGCGCTTCATGGGAGGCGGATCTTTGGGCGCCCCAAAAACAATTGCCAGTGCCAATACTGCCGCTAATACAAGGAGGGTGATAGCGGCGCTTTGAATAACGTATTTCATTTTCGAGCCTCATGCGTGCTTTACACCATTAGCGTACAACAGTGACTTTATTGACCGATACGCTTAAGAAAACAGACTGGCTAAACAACTTTTGCGTTTTCTGCGAAAATCAGGCCATTGATCATTTGGACGATACGATTTCTACAGGAGACCGCATGCTATTCCCCACCACTATTGTTGGCAGTTACCCGCAGCCCGACTGGCTGATTGATCGCGAGAAACTGGCTGGCCGTTTTCCCCCGCGTGTGCGCGCAAAAGAGCTTTGGCGCATTCCCGAGGCTTATCTGCACGAAGCAATGGAAGACGCGACCATTGTTGCGATCCGGGCCCAGGAGCGTGCCGGGCTGGATATTATTACCGATGGCGAGATTCGTCGTGAAAGCTACTCGAACCGAATCGCCACTGCGCTGGAAGGTATCGACATCGACAACCCTGGTACTGCGCTTGACCGTTCAGGTCATCCGAATCCTGTGCCCCGCATTGTGGGCAAGATCCGCCGTATCAAGCCAATCGAAGTCGAAGATTTGCTGTTTCTTAAGAAAAACACCGATCGCAAAGTGAAAATTACGGTGCCAGGTCCGTTCACGATGCTTCAGCAGGCGCAAAATGATTTCTACGCGTCCGAGAAGGAAGCGGCCATGGATTACGCGGCTGCGTTGAATGAGGAAATCAAAGATTTGTTCGCCAATGGCGCGGATATTGTTCAGGTTGACGAGCCCTACATGCAGGCGCGCCCTGAAAAGGCCCGCGAATACGGTGTTGACGCGCTGAATCGTGCCTTGGAAGGCGTACAGGGTCAAACGGCCGTACATATTTGTTTTGGCTATGCAGCGGTGATTCATGCGCGCCCCAGCGGCTATGATTTCCTGCCGGAATTAAACCAGTGCTCCTGCAACCAGGTCTCAGTGGAAACCGCACAGTCGAACCTGGATTGCACCGTGCTGGAAACCCTGGGCAACAAGCAAATTATGGTGGGTTGCCTGGATTTGAGCGATATGACGGTTGAAACACCCGAGGTGGTGGCAGAGCGTGTGCGCAAAGCGCTCAAGCACATCAAGCCCGAGCAGGTTATTCTGGCGCCCGACTGCGGTATGAAATATCTGCCCCGTGAAGTCGCCGACGGCAAATTGCAGGCGATGGTCAAGGCTGCCGAGATTTTGCGTAAGGAATACGCCTGAGCACGTTTTAACTGCAACGCCGCCGCTAGTTCACGTGGCGCTTGTCGATTGTGATTTTTTTGCCAGCGCAAAAGAAGGAAGGCCCGGTTTTCAACCCGGGCCTTCCTGGTTTTCGCCGACCGTGTTGCGTTAGGCGAAACAACACAATTGGCGAAAATTTACTTGGGCATTACTACGGTGTCGATTACATGGATCACACCGTTGTCGGTTTGAATGTCTGTTTGCACAACGGTTGCGTTATCGACCATGACTTTGCCGTCTTTCACGCTGACCATGAGTGGGCTGCCCTGAACGGTTTTGACTTCACCCGGTTTGACATCAGCAGCCATGACCTTGCCGGGCACGACGTGGTAAGTCAGCACCTCGGTTAAGGCGGCTTTGTCGGCGATCAATGCGTCCAGCTTGTATTTCGGTATTTTGGCGAAAGCTTCATCGGTGGGAGCGAAGACGGTGAATGGGCCGGGACCTTTGAGTGTTTCAACCAAACCTGCAGCTTCAACTGCGGTAACCAGTGTGTCGAACGAACCGGCCGATTTCGCGGTGTCCACAATGTCGGCTGCGGAGGCGGTACCAACGGCAAAGGCAAGGGATATTCCCATTAAAAAGCGTTTCATCATTAACTCCTTTAACACGTTAAAGTGGTCGAGCAATTGCTTCTTTCAAGTAGCGCTCACTCAGTAAGTTGGTGAACTAAACCCGGTTTTGAACCAAGTAACCCAGCGCGCTTGTACTGGGTATGGTTCACAATTTAGGGTTATTTTTTATTTTTGTCCATGTTATGAATCGATATTAATTAAATTAATCGGTTCATTTTCGGTTCAATAAGTAAGCGGTATTTAAGGAAAAGTATCCATGTTCAACAGTGACGATACGATTCAAGGCACACTGACAGCGTTATATGTTTACCCGGTCAAATCGTGTGCCGGCCTGGCGCTAAGCCAGGCTACGCTACGTACAACCGGCCTGGCATTCGACCGGGAGTGGATGGTAGTCGACACAAATGGTCACTTTCTTACGCAAAGATCGTATCCACGCATGGCGTTGATTCGGCCGCATATCAATGCGCAGGAAAACGTTAACGGGTTAACGTTGTCCGCGCCGGGGATGCAGGATCTGGCGCTGATGGAACCCAAGGTGCCGGGTTCGTTAACAGTAAAGGTGTGGCGTGATTCGGTTCCGGCGCTGGACATGGGGGACGAGGCTGCCGAATGGTTCAGCGAATTCCTTGGCGCAGCGTGCCGTCTGGTGCGTTTCGATAAGCAGGGACGTCGTCTTTGCGACCCGGCATGGACGGGTGGCGACGGCACGAATACGTATTTCGCCGATGGCTTCCCGCTCCTGGTGTTAAGTGCGGCAGGCGTTGAGCAGTTGAACCGCAGGATGGGGGAGGCGGGCCGCGAGCCTGTTCACGTGTCCCGGTTTCGTCCCAATATTGTTGTGAGTGGCTGGGCGGCTCATGCCGAAGATCGTTTGTCGGCGTTTAACACACCGGACGCGGCGTTTCGTTTTGTGAAGCCGTGCACGCGGTGTGCCATTCCCGATATTGATCCGCTGACCGGACGGGTGTCGAATCGGGTAAATGACATTTTGCGCCTTTACCGGCGCGACCCGCGCATGAAAGGGGCGCTTACGTTCGGCATGAATGCTGTCATAACGCGTGGTGCGGGTGAAACGCTGAAAATCGGGCAGCGTGTGAACGGATGGTGATTGCACGCCTTATCATGGGTGCATTTCCCGCATACGGTTCCCTATTTGGCGCATGGTTCAGGCGGTCGTGCTTGCGCGCCAGAAGACTTGTTGAACACCCGCCGTTTTTTTCATCTTCCCTATCAGGGTATCCAGTTCTGTTCCTTGCAGGGAAACCGGGAGCAGACTGACTTCAATTTCCGTGCGCTGTTCGCCGAAGGCGTTCATTTCGGTATCCCGGAACGGCAGGCCGACGGCATTCAACGCTTTTTCAAGCGCCGATAAAACCGTATCGCTTTGTTCTTCATCCGTAATGACGTGAATGGAGTAAGTGACCTCGACTTCATCGGGATGCAGGGGGCGCCGGTTGATGCGGTCTACGGCCGGTCGCAACAATGTGTTTGCAGCCAATACGAATAAAGCACCGAGCATTGCCTCTGGCAGAAGGTCGGCGCCGGCGGCGCACCCCACTGCAGATGAGCCCCAGAGCGTTGCCGCTGTGTTGATGCCGCGCACGTTGCCTTGTTCGCGCATAATGACCCCGGCACCCAGGAAGCCGACGCCGGAGACGACATAGGCCAGAACCTGCAGGGTACCGGGAGAGCCGCCATGTATCTGGTGAAAGCGCATGGCGGTGTCGACGAACAGAGCGGCACCTACCGCAACCAGGATGTTGGTTCTTAAGCCTGCGGTACGAAGACGGAACTGTCGTTCCAGGCCAATTGCCCCGCCCAGCACGAACGCGGCGAGCAGACTCACCAGTGAGTCAAGAAACGGCCCTGTTTCAAAATAGGCAAATGCTTGCATAATGGAAGTGTAAGTTAAACCGGTGGTGGATATTCTAATCGTGTATGTGCCCTTGGGAGATTGAATGGCATTAGGCGTGCAAACCTTCCTGCAAATTAAAAGAACAGAAGCCTGGCCGGTTTTGCTGGCCGGGCTTTTCTTTTTTTGCATACTGGCTGCGTTGATGGTGGTGCGCCCGGCCCGCGAGGCGCTTGGCTTGCAGCACGGTATTGAAACCGTGCGCTGGTTATTCCTGGGCACTTTGTTGCTGACGCTATTGGTCAATCCGATATTTGGTGCTTTGGTCGGTCGTTTTCGGCGCCGTGTGTTTGTCAGTGCGACATACCTGTTCTTTGCGGCGGGCCTGTTGGTGTTCTACGGCTTGCTGGTGCTCACTCCCACAGTGTTGGGACAAGCTTCGGGCATGGTTTTTTATGTTTGGTTCAGCGTATTCAATCTGTTTGCGACGATGCTTTTCTGGGCGTTTATGGTGGACAGCTTCACGCCTGAACAAAGTGAACGCCTGTTTGGGGCCATTGCCGTTGGCGGAACCGTTGGCGCGTTGTTTGGTCCCTGGCTGGCCGGAACGTTGGTACCTCATGTGGGCACGGCTGCATTACTGCCCATTGCCGCAGGTTTTCTTGTGGCGGCGGTGGGGGTTGCTCACTTGTTGGGTGCTTTATTGAAGCCGCGTACAGATCAATCACCGTCCCTGCAGGACAGCCGGTCAGAAGCGCAGGCTTCGATATCAAGCAGCGCGCATGTCGACCCTTTCGATGAGCGTCTGATTGGCGGCAAGCCCTGGGACGGTTTCAAAACCATGATGCAATCACCGTATTTACTGGGGATTGCCGGTTACGTTTTGCTGGTGGCCGTTATGGCAACTTTGCTTTACTTTACCCGTTTGCAAATGGTGTCTTCGCTGGTTGACGATACAGATGGACGGGCACTGATCTTCGCGCGTATCGACTTCATTACCCAGGCCACTACCCTGGTACTGCAGGCGTTCATTACGGGTCATATCATGCGGCGTTTGGGGGTGGCGGTGGCGCTCGTATTGTTGCCCGTTACCGTGGCGCTGGGCTTCGTGGGCCTGGCGATTACCGGAACATTAACCGCGCTTATTGTCCTGGAAGCGGTGTTTCGTGCCGTACAGCGCGGCATTATGCGGCCTGCGCGTGAAACGCTTTTTACGGTAGTACCCCGCGCACAGCGCTATAAAGCGAAAGCATTTATTGATACTTTTGTGTATCGGGGCGGAGACGCGGTGGGCGCGCAAACGGAAGGCCTGCTTGGGCGCCTGGGCATGGGGCTTGCCGGTTTGGCCGCATTCGCGGTGCCGCTGGCTGTTTTGTGGGCAATGCTGGGTATCTGGCTGGGCTGGATGCAAAACAAGCGTAAAGGAGAAAATCATGACGACACGACGTGATGTATTGAAATATGGTTCGATGGCGTTGGGCGGGGTCGCAATGAGCGGTCTGGGGTCTATAGCGTTGGCCAGCCATCATGAAAACGCTTCCGCGGAAAAGCTGATTCATCGGGCGATACCGTCCAGTGGGCAAATGCTGCCTATTATTGGCTTGGGCAGTTCGGCGACTTTCCAGCGGGTGGCGGGAAGTGATGATATCGCTGCGGTCAGGAATGTGTTGTCGACGATGATCGAGATGGGCGGCACGGTGTTCGACACCGCGCCCAGTTACGGTGCCTCTGAAGAGGTGGCGGGCCAGGTTGCCAAAGAACTCGGCATTACTGACAAGCTTTTTTGGGCAACGAAGCTGAATGTGGCCGGCTATGGCGGCGGTAAGGCCGATGAAAAAGCCGCACGCGAACAGCTTGAGCGATCGTTCCAGTATGCAGATAAAGAAGTGATCGACCTAGTGCAGATTCACAATATGGGAGACTTGCCCACGCAATTACCGATTTTGCGCGAATACAAGCAGGCTGGGCGGATTCGTTATATTGGCGTTACGACGACTTTTCAGACTCAATATGAGGCATTCGTTCAAATGATGAAAGACGAATCGCTTGACTTCATTGGCACCGACTACGCCATTGATGAACGCCATGCCGAAAAGACGATTCTTCCCGTTGCCCGGGAACGGGGCATTGGCGTTCTGGTATACGCTCCGTTTGGCCGAAATCGCCTGTGGAGCAAGGTACGTGGCAAAGCGGTGCCTGAATGGGCGAAAGAATTCGATGCCACTACATGGGCGCAGTTCTTCCTCAAGTATGTGGCAAGTCATCCCGACGTCACGGCAATTACCCCGGCCACGAGCAAGCCGGCCAATATGGCCGACAATATGCGTGGCGGCATGGGGCGCTTGCCTGACGCCGCAATGCGAAGCAAAATGGTCGCTTTGGTTGAGTCCTTGTCATAAATAGTTGAATGTTGGAAAGGAAGCGTAGTGGGTGAGTTAAGTCAACTTATTCAGGTTGTGAGTATCGGGTTAAGTTTATTGTTGCCATTGGCCAACCCGCTTACCTCTGTCAGCCTTCTGTTGTCGCTGGGCGGCAGGTTGTCGCCGCAAGAGCGGGCCCGCCAGGTTAAGCAGGCGGCGTTCTATGTCATGGGTATTATGCTGGTAACGTATTACGCCGGTATGTGGATCATGACGGCCTTTGACATTTCGATGCCCGGCATGCGCATTGCCGGCGGGATGGTGGTTGCGTTTATCGGTTTCAATATGCTGTTTCCCACGACATCGGTAGGTGACATCCCCGAGGCAGATCGCGCCAAAGAGTCGATGCAAACGCAAACGAACCCCAGTATTGCCTTTGTGCCACTGGCCTTGCCCGGCACTGCCGGCCCTGGCACCATGGCCATGATTATCAGTTCATCGTCGCGGCTTGATTCAGTTCGTTCGCACTATGCCGAATGGGTAATTTGGGTGGCACCCCTTATCATTGCCCTTATTCTTGGGGCATTCTTTTATGTGTGCATGCGGTCGGCATATCGGCTTGTCAAAATGGTTGGGCACGACGGCATTGATGCGATATCCCGTGTCATGGGTTTCCTGTTGGTTTGCATGGGTGTGCAATTGGTGATCAACGGTATCGAAGAGATTGTGTCCGTTGCCCGCATGGCTTCGTAATGTTTGCCGTGATGCGTGCTGAATGATTTATCCCGGAGAGTTGTATGCGTAGTGCCGCCGTTCCCTCGTTTTCGTCTTTGGCAGGTGGTCGATCTGCCTGGAGCGCAGAGAGTCGCGCCACTGCGTTTCAGGATGGATCGTATCTGGGCCGGCATCGTCAGCCGGTGTGTACTTGCGCAGGCGTGGCAGGGCAGGTATTGCATGATCGTGTCATGGCCTCGATGACGCGTCGTATGTTCCTGGGGGGCGCGGCTGCCGCTGTGGTCCCGTTCATTGGTTTTCAAACCAGCAAAGCCATTGCGCAGCAGCCCGCTCCACCTGATCGCCCGATACTGTTGACCAATTTGTGGCTGTTCGATGGGGTCAGCGCGAAAGTACGCGAGGGCGTCAATATCCTGGTGGAGGGGAATCGCGTTTCGGCTTTGCCCGGGGTTGGTGAAACGATTGAAAACGCCAAGATTGTTGATTGCGGTGGGCGGGTGGCCATGCCGGGCCTAATCGATGTGCACTGGCATTCCATGTTTTGTGGACTGACCGAAATGGCCGCCATGACGGCCGACATTGGCTATGTTTACCTGGTTGCGGCACGAGAGGCGGAACGCACCTTATTGCGTGGCTTTACCAGTGTTCGTGATGCCGGTGGACCCAGTTTTGCCTTGAAGCGCGCGATTGATGAAGGCATTGTGGTGGGCCCCCGTATTTTCCCTTCCGGTGCCATGATTTCCCAAACGTCCGGTCATGGGGATTTCCGTATGCGTCACGAAGTGCCGCGCCAAACCGGTGGGCCGCTAAGCTATGCGGAAAAAATGGGTGCTTCCATGATTGCCGATGGCGCCGATGAGGTGCTTCGCCGGGTGCGTGAGCAACTGATGTTGGGCGCAAGCCAGGTCAAGCTGATGGCCGGCGGCGGCGTCACATCGCATTACGACCCACTCGATACGACGCAGTACACGGAAGCCGAACTGCGTGCGGGCGTGCAGGCTGCCGAAGACTGGGGCACTTATGCCATGGTGCATGTGTATACCTCAAAAGGGATACAACGCGCGGTGAAAGCAGGCGCCAGATCAATTGAGCATGGTCAGTTGGCCGATGAAACGGCGGCCAGGCTGATGGCAGACGAAGGCGTCTGGTGGAGTCTGCAACCTTTCCTTGCCGATGATGATGCCAATGTCAAGGCTGATCTGGATAGTCAGGCGAAGCAGCGCGAGGTGGCCGAAGGCACGGTGCGTGCCTACCAGATGGCGATCGACATGAAAATCAAAACCGCATGGGGAACCGATATTCTTTTTACGCCGCAGAATCTGCCAACCCAGGGCCGTCAACTGGCCAAGCTGACGCGTTTCTATGATCCGCTCAGTTTGCTGCAAATGGCCACGGCACATAACGGTGAGCTGCTGGCTTTGTCAGGGCCGCGTAATCCATACAAGGGTAAATTGGGTGTGATAGAACCAGGTGGATTGGCCGATATTCTGATTGCCGATGGCGACCCCACCCAGAGTCTTGATTTCATCGGCGACCCAGACAAGAACCTGAAACTGATCATGAAAGATGGACGTATCTATAAAGAGCAGCTTTAAGCAAAGGGCAGGGAATGTGGTCTTTTAAAGGCATCAAGTGGGAAAGAGTCGGTTTGGGCCTTGCCCTACTTTTGGCATTGGCCGGTTGCGCGCAGAGTCGCGCTCCCTCTTTCCTTTTGTTTGGCTCTTATTTTCCGTCGTGGCTGGTGGGAGTCGCCATTAGTATCCCACTCACGCTGCTTGTGCGCTGGGGCCTGATACGCGCCGGCATCGACGATGTTTTGCCGCTGCGCCTATTCGTATACGTTTGCCTGGGTTTGATCTTCACAATGATGTTTGCATTTCTTTTTTCTCCCCGGTGATACGAATGGCCGAAGCTTCTCACTCATCAACCCGCCGTCTTGCCGTCTTGCTGGCGGTTCTCGTGATTCTGGCCGCTGTGGTTGCAGGCATTTTTTATTGGCGTTATCTCGATCGCAACCTGATGTCGGAAGATGCGCTGCTGGAGGCGGATGTGGTTCACATGAGTGCCGCCGTACCCGGCAAAATTATTGAACTGAATGTGGCCGAAGGAAGTCGGGTTGCCAAAGGCGATGTTTTATTTCGCCTGGATCCTCAATCGTATGCTTTGCGGGTGAAACAGGCCGAAGCCGAGTTGGCGGCGGCGCAGGCCGCGTTGTCGGCGCGTGAGCGGCAGATTCGGGCCGAAACGGCGAATGCTTCCGTTGCCAAAGAACAAATTGAACGGGCACAGTCCAATTTGGACCTGGCGCGCAAAACGGTGGAACGTTTAACGCCGTTGGCCAAGAAAGGCTACGTCACACAGCAGGATCTGGATGCCGCCAGAACTGCGTCGCGCGACGCGCAGGTGAGTCTGAGTCAGGCGCAGTCTCAGTCGACCGCCGCCCAGGAGCTGATTGGTGAAGTGGAAGCGGCGCGGGCAACGGTTGAGGTTGCCCAGGCATCGTTGGCACTTGCCCGTAAAGCGCTTGATGACACGGTGGTCAAAGCCCCTCACGATGGCCTGGTTGTGGGTTTGAAGGTCATGACAGGTGAGCAAATGGCACCCGATCAATCTTTGTTCACGCTTATTGACTCAAACGAGTGGTTTGCAACGGCGTTATTTCGGGAAACCGATTTGGCGCACTTGAAGGCCGGGCAATGCGCACAGGCTTACGCCTTGTCGGACCCCACCCGGGAAATAAAAGGCAAGGTCATCAGCATTGGCTGGGGCGTGGCCTCGGAAGATCTCATTTCTTTGCCCAGGTCTTTGCCGTATGTTCAGAAATCGCTGAACTGGGTACGTGTCGCACAGCGTTTTCCCGTGCGCATTCTTTTGCAGGATCCGCCGCCTGATCTCATGCGGGTTGGGGCGTCGGCATCGGTTGTGGTGCGTACCGACAGCGAGTGTTGATTTCTATGGTTTCCTGGTTCGAACGTGAAATCATACAAGAGCTCAAGCCCTTCGAAGGCCGATTGGACACGGCCTGGCGGATTGCCCTGATATGTTCGCTGGCAACGTTTGTATTCATGACGTACGGTATTCCACTGGTTGCCATTGGGTGCTATCTGATTTTGTTTGTGATGAAGCCCGATCCTGCGGAATCCACGCTGATGGCAATCGGGATCAGCGTGCTGGTTTCCATTGTGGTGCCGGTTTTATTGCTCTTGACTGAATTGGCGATCGACGTGCCGCTGTGGCGCATGGTCATTATCGCCGTCAGCTCTTTTCTGTTTTTGTATCTGGGGGCGGCGTCGCAGCTAGGGCCGGCCGGTGGCATTATTGCGCTGGTTATTGCCTTCATCATGACCTTGTTGGGCAGCGCGCCATTCGGCGAGGTGGCCACGCGCGGCATTTTGTATGCGTGGCTTATGGCGGCCGTACCGATGGGCTTGATTATCGTATGCAATATGGCGTTCGGGCGTTCAGTACCCAGGCTGTTGCAGCGCTTGGTGGCTGAGCGCTTGAATGTGGTTGCCGGTATCCTTCACGGCCAGTTGCCGGTTGACGATGCGTGGGTGCTTTTACGTAAAGGCAACGCTGAGGCGCAAAGTTATTTGAAATATGTGGCCTTGTTTCATTTAATTCCCAAAGTGCGTCAGGCCCAGATGAAGACGGCGGTCATGCGTAGTTATGCGCTGTTGATTCTTGCCAGCCAGGGTGTGCCTGTGCAGCAAAAGGGGGAATCGGCCGGCGTTGCCGGTGTGCACGACCCAAATGAGTATGCCCTTGAGCTGGCGAATCAATGTCGACAGCTGGCGGCGGCTTTTCATGCAGGCCGATACCCTGAACTGCCGCAACAAGTAAACGCCTTGCCGGCAGCCCTGCAGCCTGTCAGTGATGCAATAGGGTTGCTTTATACACCGGCACCCGAAGGCGCCGCCGCCCCCAGTTCGGGCTTTTTCTATCCGGATGCGTTGACCAATCCTGTATATCAGCGGTTCGCACTTAAAACCACATTGGCCGCCATTATTGCGTACATTATTTATACCGCGATTGACTGGCAGGACATTCACACGGCACTGATTACCTGCTACGTGGCGGCATTGGGGTCCACCGGGGAAACCGTTCATAAATTAACGTTGCGTATATTGGGTTGCCTGGTGGGGGCGGCCATGGGTGTGCTATCTATTTTATTTTTGATTCCGCTCATGACATCCATTGGCCAGCTTATGTTACTGGTGTTTGTTGTCATACTGTGCGCCGGCTGGGTTTCCAGTGGATCCGAGCGCAGCGCCTATGCGGGGGTGCAAATCGGACTGGCTTTTTTGCTCACGGTGCTTCAGGGGTTTGGTCCCGACGTACAAATGTCGGTTGCGCTGGACCGGATCATGGGTATTTTGTTGGGCAATGTCATTCTTTATCTTGTGTTCACCCGTATTTGGCCTATTAGTGCCGCCCAGGCGGCTAGTGGCCGGTTAGATGTGATTTTCGAACGGCTTGCCTGGTACAGTGACCACGATCGCCAGGTTCCTTTATGCAGTCCCAATCAGGCGGCGCAGAATGTAGCCGACCTGGATGCCGTTCGCGAGCAGTTATTGCGAGTTTATTTCGAACCCCGTTCGCTGCGACCCGAACCTCAGGTGCTGGAGCGTCTTAAAACAATGCTGGAGCAGGGCGAGGTGCTGTGTGTGCAAATGGCGCTGCCACGGGAAAGTCGTGCTAATGTCGCGCAATGGAAGAGTCAGTTAAGTGATATGCGTCACCAGTTAAATATGCAACCGGTATGAACAATTTTTCAACATGCTTGTCCAGTGGCACTGATTTAGCATTGTGGTTACGCGTGGGGCGCCAGTCGGCGTTTGTCCTGGCATGCCTGGTGTTGTCGGCGTGCGCAACCAATGCAATCGACCGTGCACCGGCCTCTGCCCATGAGCCTTGGCGACCCGCTGAAAAAAACGGGTCGTCGTCGTTGGACATCAGCCCGCCTGATCTTTCCGGTTTTTCGGTCCCTTCGGTTCCGGCATTGGCGCAAGTGGATCCCGGTCCGGACCTTGATTCGTCCAGGCCTTTGCACCTGCCTGAACTGATTGACATTGCGCAGCGTGAGAATCCGCAGACCCGCCAGGCCTGGAATCGTGCCCGACAGGCGGCATTGGCCACCGGTATGGTCGAGGCCACGTTTCTGCCCATGTTGTCGGCAAATGTGATCGGCGGCTATCAACGCACCAGCCAGCCCTTGCCCTTACAGGTAGGTGGTTACGAAAATCTGGATACCGACATAAGCGGTACCGTACCGGCTTTGGCTTTAGGTTGGTTATTGTTTGATTTCGGTCAGCGTGAGGCTTTGCTTGAAGGTGCCTCTCAATTATCTTTTGCGGCCAATGTGTTGTTCAATGCCACGCATCAAAAGGTGATTCGCGATGTCACCGACCAGTTCTATCAGTACAACACGGCGCGGATGCGCACGAAATTGGCTCGCGAGGCGCTGGCCAACCAGCAAAAAGTCGAGCGCGCCGTGCGCGACAAGCTCGAGGCGGGCGTGGCCACTACCATTGAACTTGCGTTGGTTCGGCAGGCCGTGGCCCAGGCCAAACTAACACTGGTCGATAACGAAGGCCTGGAGCGCAATGCCTACCTTGGGCTGATGAGCGCGCTGGGTGTGCCGCCAACCACTCAGCTTACGATTGCGCAAGTTCAAACGCGCACGTTGCCCAAGGCTTCCGACCCCATTACGTTGGAACGGATGCAGCAGGCTTTGGCACAACGCCCCGATTTAGTGGCGGCTTATGCAGCAGTCAAGGCTGCCAAGGCCAATGTGAAGGCCGCCGAGGCGGAGTTCTTGCCCAAGGTCTATTTGGGTGCGGTTGCGGCGAACAGTCGTATCAGTTTCGATGTGCGGGGTCTGCCGGGCTTAAGTCAAACAGCCACGTCAAGCGGCGTTTTATTGGGCGTCACAATGCCGATTTTTGATGGTGGCTTGCGTCGGGCCCGTTTGTGGGAAGCCGAAATAGAGGTCGAAGAGGCGCAGCAGGCGCTGCAAACACAACGTCGTGATGCCTTGCGGGAAATGGTGGCTGCAGAGACGTTATTGCGTTCCACATTGCAAAGTTTCGAGGCGGCAACGGAGTTGGTTTCAACCGTGCAAACCACTTACGATGCTTCTTTTGACGCGTATCGCAATGGCGTTGGAACACTCACGACGGTTACAGAGGCAACAACCGATTTACTGCAAGCGCGCCAGGCCCGTGCCGATGCGCATAATGCCGCGCTTGCAGCGGCGGCGAATCTTGCTTTTGTGATGGGGCGCATGACGGCGCCCCGTTCGTCGTGGCTTGAGTCGCCGTCTCTTTGATATTGGTACCGGTTTTCTCGTTCACATGCGTCTGCTGTACTTCAAGTTGCGGTGTTCACGATAGTTGGCCCGGCAACCAGGTTGCCAGCCCCGGCACCATATACAGGAGCCAGGCTACGAACAAGATCAAAAGCCAGTAGGGTGCCGCACCTTTGAATATTTCGCTGATATAAATATTCTTGTCAGGTATGGCCGCTTTTACGACGAAAACACCGATACCGAACGGTGGGGTCAGTACGCCGGCTTCAATTACCAGGATGCCGATTAATGCAAAAATAATCGGATCAATGCCCAGCGCCTGTGCGATAGGCCAGAAAATAGGAACAGTGAGCAGCATAATTGAAATGCTGTCGATCAGTGCGCCCAACAGGAACCAGACGATGGCCATGAACAGCATGGTTCCGGCCACGCCCAGGCCCATTGACTCCAGGAGCTCTTGAACTTGTTGCGGAACACCGTTCAGCGCGATGAGTTTGGTGTACATAACTGCGCTCAGTAGCAGCAACATAATGGGTGTGACGGTTCGCCCTGCTTCGACACAGGCTTGAAACAGTCCTTTTGCTTTCAACCCTTTCGCCGCAGCTAATATGGCAGCTCCAACGAGTCCGACTGCACTTCCCTCGGTTGGGGTGACGTACCCGAACCAGATGCCGCCCAGCGTGACAACAATCAGGATGCCTACTCCGATTGCGCCAAGTATTTGCTTAGTTGTGACAGGCGTGATGGCCCCCGTGTCGTTCTGTTCAGGCGCTGCTTTTGGAACAGCTTTTGCATAAGCGATGCAGTAAACCGCATATAAAAGTGCCAATATAAGTCCCGGAATGACGCCTGCCGCAAAGAGCGTCCCAACGGATTGTTCTGTCAGAATCGCCCAGACAATCATGAAGACCGAAGGCGGAATGAGTAAACCTAAAACGGAACTGCCGGCAATGCATCCAACGGCATAGCTTCTGCTGTAATTGTGATCACGCATGACCGGATACGCCACGTGGCTAAAGGCTGCTGCTGCGGCTACACCGACACCGGTAACCGCGGCGAACACCGCATTGCCGCCGACCGTGGCAACCGCTAACCGGCCCGGTACGCCTTTTAGCAAGCGATTCACAACCGAGAACAGATCGCTGGCTGCACCACAGTGGGCGATGAGCATGCCCATGGCGGTGAAGAGCGGAATAACAACGAAGTTGTACTCTTTGATTCCCGATAAAGCGGTTTGCTGAAGCAAACTGACAACCATATCAATTGAGCCGAAAACAAAGTACAGCCCCAGCGCGGCCGATGCGGCGAATGCAAATACAACAGGCACACCCAGCACAACGAGTACCGCCAGCACAATCAGTCCGCCCCACATTTGGAAGTCCATACTTATTCCTTAGTCTTTGAGTTCGTCGTCTGTTGCTTTTAATTTTCCCTGGATGCCCTGAACGGCGAATCCGATACAGATAAAGCCACTGATGATCCAAAGAACCAACGTGCCGAATCGCAAGGGCCAGGCCGGAATGCGGAACGCATCATTGCCGAAGAATTCGCCTGTGTTCCATCCCACGATCGAAGGTTCAACAGACGTAATTGCAATGGCCAGGAAAAAGGCGGAGCCAAGTATGTAGGCGAAGGCATTAAGTTGTGAGCGTATTGCGCCTGGAACGCGGTCGAGCAGGAACGTAACGCGCAAGAGTTGTCGGTGACGAATGACGTAGGGCGTTTGCAGGAAGGTAAGTAGTACGAGTCCGACGGCAACCAGTTCAGCTGTGCCTGCAAATGGCCGGTTGAATAGTATGCGCCCGAGTACGTCGTACATAATGAGCAGCGTGAGCGCAATAAGGAAGCATGCACCGACCAGGTGCAGTCCGAGTAACGCGCGATCAATCCAGACTTTCATCGGAATTGTCCTTTTGAGGCAGGGATGAGTGCGCGGCCCAGCTGGCGCGGGCCGCGTGTTTTGGTGTTACAGAGGATAGTCCAAAGGGAATTGGTATCCTTCTTCGTTCATGAACTTGATATAGGTTTTAAGCACTTGCGTTGCCGGGAAGCCTTTTGCATCGAGCTCTTGCGCTGACTTTCCCGGTAAATCCTTAATAAGTTCGGCCCACTGCGCACGTTGTTCCGCCGGTAGCGTGTTAACGGTAATACCTTCCTCAAGTAAGCGCGCCTCAACATCCTGGTCGCGTTTCTTGGATATTTCGGCGACACGCCATGATGTCTCCAGCGCAACTTCGTCGATAATGTCGACGACCTCTTTGGGTAACCGTTTGCGTGTATCCAGGTTCATGAACGCAACCAGAGTACTCAGGGAACCAAAACCGGTTTTATTGAAGTACTCTGCCACCTCTTTTAGTTTGAACGCTTCCATGCCTGAAATGTAAAAGAGGCTGCCGTCGGCCAAACTGGACTGCATGGCTTGATAGTGGTCACCAATACCAAGTGTGACCGGGATCGCTTCAATGGGGATGAATAAAGGCGCATTGGTTCCGGCCATTGCAATACGTTTTCCCTTCATTTCAGGGATAGAGTTCCAGTCGAAAGAAGTCGCCACGCCGTATGCCTCTGAAACCATTGCGCTCAGCACATGCGAGTTGTACGGCTTCATGCTCTCCTGGAGTGCCGGTACTTCTGCAATCATGCGGTTGGATACTTTTTGTTGAACGGTCGGGTCAGGCGAAGTAAAGGGAACATAAGCGCTATAGTTAAGTAGGGCCGCACGAGATTGCTCGAACCCAATTGGAGACAGGCCGATATCCAGCGTTCCTTCTTGTACTGCTTCGATCGCGCCGTCGACTTTTGCGACACTGCCACCCCAGGCTTTAATAAAACGCACTTTGTGGTCTGTTTGTTCTTCCACGCGCTTGGCGACCTCGTCGGCGAAGTAGGTGTCGTATTGATTAACGTAGGTTAATCCGGTTGTATGTCCACCCCCCATTCGCAATGTGAAAGTGTCTGCTTGCGTGGCGAGTGAACTGCAGGCCAGAGCCAGGCCGGTTACTAGGGCTGATAGCTTCATTTTGTCTCCTGTGCTTTATATTTCTTCGGGCGGGGCCGCCTAGCGGCCCGACTCCAGAATTTTCATTAAAAGTGATGCATATTCATTTGGATTCAGCAAATGCGGATAGTGTCCGCCTTTTGTTAGCGTGACGTGATTCGATTCGGGGTAATTTCTTCGAATGCGTTCCCGCACTTCGGGTGGAATCAACGGGTCGTCGTCACAATCCAGGACAGTGATTTGAGATTTGTTCAAAGGTAATGCGGGGCAAGGTGTTGCCCTAACGACGCCCAGGAACCGAGCGTGCAGATTTTCCGGGGTTTGCCGGTGTTTCAACATATCTGTCTGCAATTGCTGCAAGTTGGAAACCGGGGCGCTTTCAATGCGTTGCAGCCATTTTTGATGCAGTGCCTGTGGTGTTACGTTTTCCACGTAGTCGGGGTCAAACAATGGGTTGTCGGTCAGGTCGCTGCCGTCGACAAAGCCATTTCCTATGACCAGATGTTTGACGCGGTCCGGGTTCTTCAATGCAATGAACTGCGCCCAGTACGCGGCGAATGAAGAGCCGACGATCACCGCATCAGAGATCTTCGCGTGGTCGAGAACTTCGATCAGGCCTTGTGCCAGCAAAGAAGGGTCGGAAATTGCCGGATACGTAACTGCGAGCACTCTGGCCTTTTGAGCCAGCGCATCTATTGTCAATGCAAACATGCCGGCATCGCCGACGGATCCGGGCAAGAGAACAATAGCCGGCCCTGATCCTTTCGTGTCAAGCCAGCGCCACTCATGATCTTTGACCGTCAGTGATTGCCATTGATGGGTCTGTTCCAGCGCGTTAAGTTCTTTCAGCATGGGTATCCTTAGTTGGCGTAGCCCTTTTCTTTGAGTTCGGTCATTGCGCCTGCCGAGAACTCGGCTTGTGGTGCATTTCCGCCAATCACGAAGAGCAACCAGTGTGTTTTGCCCGGTTCGTCATGCGTGATATTTTCAAAGCGTCGATTCACGCCAGCAGGGAAAGAGACAACGTCGCATGGGCCAAGCTCAAAGGCTTCAACCTTGCCATCGACTTCCCAGGAACAGCGCCAACGACCACTGATAGGCATGAATGTTTCATTCGTGTCGTGGTTATGCATCATCGGGCCTTTGCCTGGCTCGGCTTGGCAAAAGCCCATGTTGAAGCCTTCATTAATTTTGATCGCCGCATTTTCGGCTGCCTTGGCGCCGACCGGTGAGCTGACTGCCTCAGAGTCGCCTTCTGGGGGTTGGAAGCCTACGACGTTGTAAAGCATTCGTTTGGCGCTGGGATAGTCGCTGTCGGGCAGGCCGCCATCAAATCCTTTCAGATCTTTGAAGTAAGCAACGCGTTTGCGCATTTCTTCTTTTGTCACCTTGATGAGTGGAAGGCTCATTTGTTTCCTCCTGGGGTTGATAAAAACAAAGTCATATCAATTTCTCTTGATATTCCGTGGTTACTGTATTGCCGCATCGACAATTTCGATCCAATGTTTCACCGGGGTGCGTTTTGCACTGTTTAAATGGGTCTGGCAACCAATATTTGCAGTTGCAATCACGTCTGGTTGGTCTTGCTCAAGCGCATCCATTTTCTGATCACGCAGGGTTCGCGCCATTTGGGGCTGGGTAATGGAATAGGTTCCTGCCGAGCCGCAGCACAAATGACTATCCGCGACTGGGGAAATTTGAAATCCGACGGTTTTGAGTATCGTTTGCATGGCGTTGGGGAGCCTTTGTGCGTGTTGCAATGTGCATGGGCATTGCACGGCAATTTTCTCTTTTGAGTCCGTGTGCAGCCTGCTTAGGTCTTCCCGGCCGATCGTCTCAACCAGATCTTCTGTCACTGCACTGATCCTCTTTGCTTTTTGCGCGTAGTCTGGATCATGTTGCAACAAGTGGTCGTATTCTTTGATGAATGCTCCGCAACCACTTGCCGTGTGTACGATGGGATACGCCCCTTGTTCTATCATCGGCCACCACAAGTCTATGTTCTTTCTTGCATATTGTTTGGCGGTTTCCGGATGACCGAGATGCATGTCGTTAGCGCCACAGCATCCTGCGTTTGTTTTAATCGCGCTGATTCCCAGGCGATCCAGAACACGCGTGGCCGCATAGCGGGTATTGGGTGATAGCGAGCGCTGTACACAGGCCTCCAGCATAATTGCTTTTCGCGTGTGTGTTCCAGAGGGTGTCTCGCTGTTGATGGGGGGCGTTTCTGGTATTTTCTGGGCAATGAAGGCGGGCAGTATCGGACGAAGCTGTTGACCTGTCCGCAGTAAACCCGAGAATAAAACGTGATTTGGAATCACCTTTCTTAAGGCCAGGCGAAGCAGCTTCTGGTGCCATGGTCGAGCAACACGCGAGTCGACCTCGGCGCGTCCGATATCCAGAAGATCATGGTAGCGCACGCCCGAAGGGCAGGTGGTTTCGCAGTTGCGGCAGGTCAGGCAGCGATCAAGATGAGTTTGGGTCTTTTCGCTGACTGCTTCGCCTTCCAGCATCTGCTTGATCAAATAAATACGCCCACGGGGGCCGTCAAGCTCATCACCAAGCACTTGATAAGTCGGGCAGGTCGCGTTGCAAAAGCCGCAGTGCACGCAAGAACGCAGTATTTCCTCTGCGTCTTGCAGGCGGTGTGGCGTGCTGGCATTTGGATTGAGGTTTGTTTGCATGTTGCTTAAAGCCCTGCGTAAAGCATCCCGGGGTTGAATAGCTGCATTGGGTCCAACTGCGCTTTGAGGCGTTTGTTAAGTTGCATAATGGATGCGTGTGGTGCTTGTCGAATTGTGGGTTCTTTGTTTATGGGGTATCCCACAGCGTGTCCTCCCAGACTTGCGGCCAATCCTTGCATTTTTTCGACGGATGCGTCGGTTTTAATCCACCACTGCGCGCCGGCCCAATCCATTAAAGCGGGGCCGGGCAACGAACTCAGCAAGGTCCCCATTGGTAAGCTCAAACGCCAAAGTGTTTGATCGCGCTGAAAAAAATCGAGCTGTTTTTCACGCAACTTGTTCCATGTTTCGGCGCTTGCGACTTGGCCCCCAATTTGCCTTCTTGTCGTGGAGACGGTGTCTTCACTACCCTCTATACGCACAAAAAGTTGACTGCCATCGTGCATCAAGGCCGAGATGGGAATGCCTTGTTTGCGCCATTGAGCAAAGGCATCCAAGCCATGGCTGCGGCTCATATCAAGCTGCAGCGTGATGCTGTCCGCAGGTTTTGGCATGACCTTGAGTGAAATCTCGGTCATCAGGCCCAAACATCCATAACTGCCGGTCATTAAGCGTGAGACGTCGTAGCCTGCGACATTTTTCATTACTTGGCCGCCGAATCGCAGTAGTTTTCCGCCGCCGCTGATGATCCGGCAGCCCAGGACGTGATCACTGACGGATCCGCTCCAGGGGCGACGAGGGCCGGCTGCGCCTGTCGCGATGGTTCCTCCCAGGGTGGCGCGCCCCCCATGCTCCGGTGACTCAAAGGGCAAATGTTGACCCTGTTCGCTCAGCAGTTCTGAGATATCAGACAGACGCGTACCTGTTCGCGCGGTGAGTGTGAGTTCGGTTGGGTGATATTCAACAATACCTTCGTGCCCGGTCGTGTCGACCAGGGATAGGCCTTCAAGTTGAGATGAGCTTATTTTGCTTTGCCCTCCGACAATTCCAATAGGCTTCTTTTGTGATATTGCCTGTTCAACTTGTGCCTGCATCTCTGAGCTGCGATCTGTACCGTGATTCATCAGAAGCGCTCCAGCTCGGGAAAGGGCAATTGCCCCGCGTGCACATGCATTGCACCGAATTCCGCACAACGTTGCAGGGTTGGAATATTTTTGCCAGGATTGAGCAACCCATGCGGATCAAATGCTTTTTTCACGCAATGGAAGTATGTGATTTCGGCGGCAGAAAACTGTACGCACATCTGGTTGATTTTTTCCCGGCCGATACCATGCTCACCCGAAATGGTCCCGCCTGCTTCAACGCATAGTTCCAGGATTTTCCCGCCTAAAAGCTCGGCTCTGTCTTGTTCCCCTGGGATATTGGCATCGAAAAGGATCAATGGATGCATGTTGCCGTCGCCCGCATGGAACACATTTGCCACCCTTAACTGATACGTTTTCGAAAGCGTTGCAATTCCCTTGAGTACGTTTGGCAGTTCCCGGCGAGGAATCGTGCCATCCATGCAGTAGTAGTCGGGAGACAGCCGGCCGACAGCCGGAAAGGCGTTTTTGCGACCCGCCCAAAAGCGTGCGCGCTCCTGCTCGTCTTTGGCAAGGCGCACATCGATAACCCCCGCTGCTTCGAGAATGCTTTTTGCCTTGCTCAGATCGGCGTTGACGTCGTGTTCCAATCCATCCAGCTCGCAAATTAGAATCGCTTCGGCTTGCGTCGGATAACCGGCGTGAACAAATTCTTCGGCCGCCTGAATGGCCAGTTTATCCATCATCTCCAGGCCGGCTGGAATAATGCCTGCAGCGATAATGTTGCCGACCGCGTTGCCCGCTTTTTCGACATCGTCAAAGCTGGCCAATAGAACTTTTGTTTGCGGGGGATTGGGCAGCAGTTTGACGGTAACTTCAACGACAACGCCCAGCATTCCCTCCGAACCGATGAAGACAGGCAGCAGGTCGAACCCCGGCGCGTCAAGGGCAAGTGAGCCGAGTGTCATCAGTTCACCATCGATTGTGACGATCTTTATTTGCAAAACATTGTGTACAGTGAGGCCATACTTCAGGCAATGCACTCCGCCGGCATTTTCTGCAACATTGCCGCCAATTGAACAGGCAATCTGTGACGACGGATCAGGTGCGTAGTAAAGACCCCAGGTTGCAGCGGCTTGGGAGATGGCGAGGTTGCGTACGCCAGGTTGAACAGTTGCAATACATCGCTGGGCATCAATATCCAGAATCTGGTTGAAGCGGGACATGACAAGCAGAATGCCTTTCTCAAGTGGCAAGGCGCCACCAGACAGCCCTGTGCCTGCGCCTCTGGCTACAACGGGCACTTTTTGTGCCTGCGCGTATTTCATCAGCGAGATGACCTGCTCCACATTGCGCGGCAGCGCGACCAAAAGTGGCGTGGTTCGATAGGCGGCCAGGCCATCGCATTCGTAGGGACGCAGATCTTCAGGTTCGTGAAGTATGTCGAGGTCGGGCATCCGGGTGACCAGATCATTGACGACCCGCATTTTGTCGACTGCAGGCAGTTCTCCATCGATCGCTTCGTTATAGAGATTACTCACGCTCACTCCAAAGTATATTTTGTCTTTTTTTTAACTTAGGGTGTGTTCCGGGCTTGTGTCCAGTCTATTTAATTGTGGTCCTACCAGTTTTTTTTGATTTTTATTGATATTAATAATTTTTTATTTATTATCAATATATTAAAATTCAAATATATGTCTTTTAATCTTATATTGAACTGGTCCTACCAGTAAGTTGAATGGTCATTGAAGAAAAGAATTCGTCGGTCAATACAATGCGGGTTGCCGTGGCGGTTGCGTCTCAATTGGAAAAATTGATTATTGATTCTGCGCAAAAGCCTGGGCAGCGGCTCCCGTCTGAGCGCTTGTTAATGCAACGACTTGGTGTTTCACGAAGCGCTTTGCGTGAAGGATTGGAAATCCTGAGAGCGCGTGGGGTCATCGCCACCGAGCATGGGCGGGGTTCTTTCGTTGCCAATCTGATGCAAGCCCCTTCCTCGCGTCCGATGTTGCATATGTTGAAGACGCAGCCGCGCACTTTGTATGATTTGCTCGAGGTACGGGAGTTTCTGGAAAGCGAGTCTTCGCGGCTCGCCGCCGAGCGAGGTACGCTTGGTGACTATTCGATTATTACCCAACGTTATGAAGAGTTGGTTACTGCACAAGACAAACCGACTGACACGGCCACTCATGCTCGTCTGGATCATGCCTTTCATTTGGCTATCTGCGAGGCCGCGCACAATCCTGTTTTGGTTCATACCTTAAGTTCGCTGAACGAACTGATGCTCAGTTCGGTATTTGCCTCACTCAGTAATCTTTATCATCGTCAGGCTCAAAAAAAGAAAATTGATCGGCACCACGCGCGGTTGTACAACGCGGTTACCCGTAAGATGCCGCAGGCGGCGTACAGAGCCGCTCAAACGCATATTCGCAGTATTCGTTCGGAATTGTTGGCGATTGAACAAGAAGAGCAGCGGCTTATTCTTTCAACTTTGCGTCTGTAAGTATCGCCGACTGAGTGCTTTGAGATTTATCGCGCCAGAAAATCAAAATAGGTGTCGGGAAAGGGTTCGTTCGCCAGGGTGAAATGCCACCATTCCTGTCGCAACGGTAGGAAGCCTGCTTGCGTCATGACATTTCTTAACAATAGCCGGTTCGCCCGTTGCTGTGTTGTTACGCCGGCGTAGTCGGGCCATGATTCTTTGCCAAGAAAGTCAACGGGTGTGCCCATGTCCAGCAGCTGTCCTGTCTTCAGGTCGCACAGGGTCAGGTCGACGGTGCTTCCACGGCTGTGTCCCGACTTGGCGGCAATGTAGCCCTCTTTGAACAGGTCGGGCTTTGAAACATCGGGGTAATACTGTTCGCGCATCTGGTTATCGGCAGTGCGAGACCATGCAATGAAGTCGTTAACTGCGCGTTGGGGCCGATAGGTATCGTAAACCAACAGGCCGAGTCCGAAAGGTTTCAAGCGATTCTGTACTCGCTTCAACGCTTGTACGGCCGGCTTGGTCAGCACCGCACGTGCCTGTTCGTATCCGTTAACAGGTCGCCCCAGAAAATTGTCGCTGCCGGTGTACATCAGGTCGATCCTGATGCCTGGAACAGCCTCTTCCAAGTAGGTGAAGCCCGCGGGCAACTGGCTTGCGCTGGCGTGGGAAGTGAACAAGCTGCTCATTGCGAGTATTAAACCAGAGAGCCAAAAACGAAAGTGTGCGCGCATATCAAACCAGAACTTGTTGGAAATTCGCATCGGCATCCACTGTAAACCGAGTTTTTTGGAGAAACAACAGGCCGTTATGAAACAGCGCCGCATAAGGCGGCGCTGTTCAGGCCCGGATGCGGTGTTATTCGCGGTGATGCTGGGGAGCGCGCGTTTTGTTCCTGGGGAAAACCCAAAAACCGGCACCAACCAGCAATGGTATTGCCATGGCAATCCAGCTCAATACATTCCAGATGCCGCTTCCCAACAATGCGCAAAGCAGACCAAAACAGGTTAGGCAGCCCAACAGGATCGGGGTGCGCCAGACAGGGATATGACGACGCGAATGTGTGTTGGAATGGGGCAGGGATGACATCATGACCTCGTTGCGGAATAGGCCGGCGTCAGTGTGTCGGCAATTTGTCGGATACGGGCGTCATTGGTTTTTCGCCTTGCAATCCACAGGTACAAGCCGCTGGCCAACACCACGATGGTCATCAGGTCGAGCAATGTCCAGATGATTTTAAGTGGCAATCCGCCGTAGTCGCCGAAATGCAAGGGGCGGGAAAGTTCCAGCATAACCAGGTACCAGGGAGGCTCGGCGACGGCTGTGACCTCGGCAGTCGTGGCATCAATCAGAACCGGTGTGAACAGATGGGATGTCAGCGGTGTTGAGCCCTGCATCCAGAAAACGTAGTGATGGGGGGTGGCGAACATGTTACCCGGATGGCTGAAGCTGGTTGCGATGCTGTCGGGTAATGCCCGGGTGGCGGCGGCCATGGCGGCATCGGCAGATACGTATTCCGAGGGCGGACTTTCATTCTGGTAGGGCGCAATTAAAGACGCAACTTCAGTCGATTGCCAGTAGCTGAACATGGGCGTAGCCAATTCATTAATGACGCCGGTAACCCCGACGACGGTAACCCAGACAACGGTCACAATACCCAGCAGGTTGTGAAGGTCGAGCCATTTAAGACGACGCGAGCGATCGGCGCGAACGGTGCCGAATTCGAGTTTCTTCATGAACCGGCCATACAGCACCACGCCAGACACAGTGGCAAGTACGAAGAGCAGCCCCATGAAACCCAGGAAAAGCTGTCCCGGCAGTCCTGCGAACAAGTCAACGTGTAGGGCGTACATGATGCCCATGAATGTGAATTGCTCTTCAAAAACGCTGGGCCCATCGTAGAGCAGTTCTGCGGTATGGGCGTCGAACCGCATGTAATGATGGCTTTTTGCATCGGCGGCGGTTGTCGGGTCGGCCATGCCGACCCAGACAACAGGTTCGTGATCATCAATATAGGTGTATTGCAGCGCTTGGCCAGGGTAGAGCGCCCTGGCATTGGCGTGAATGGTGTCTATGCTGGCGCGCGGCGTACCTTCGGGGACCACGACATGGGGTTTGCCGTCTTCGAATGCGTGCTCGATTTCCTCATGAAGTATCAGCGGTAAACCGGTCAGGCAGATAAGCAGTAGAAAAACGGTACAGACCAGGCTGGACCACTTATGCAACCAGTACCAGGTTTTAAGCGAGGCGGCAGTTGTCATGGAAAACCTATGTTGGAAGAAGATGGGTGAGTTTTTACTGGCGAGTCTGCCAATTTGCGGTTAGTTATATATTCTCAACGCTATAAATTATTTTATTAATGCAACTGAGAACTATTCTTATTTTAATTAATCCGTAATGATTCGTCAATCATCGTCAGGCGTGTTTACAATGTCGGTTCATAATAAAAGGAGAACCCGCATGCAGCTTATTATTTCCGCCGGCGTCATATTGCTGGTCGTGATCTGGGGGATTATTGCGCCGGAGTCCCTGGGAGGGATTTTTGACGAGCTTCTTGGTTTTATAACGGTTACGTTTGGCTGGCTCTATTTATGGATTGTTTTGGGGTTGGTCGTTGTCGCCGGTCTCCTGGCATTCAGCCGTTATGGCGATTTGAAATTGGGAGCCGAGGACGAAGAGCCGGAGTTTTCGCTTCATAGCTGGTTTGCCATGTTGTTTGCTGCAGGCATGGGGATCGGTTTGGTGTTTTGGGGCGTGGCGGAACCCATTTCTCATTTCGGCTCGCCGCCACCGGGATTTATCGCTGAAACGCCTGGCGCCGCATCGGCCGCCATGCGATACAGCTTTTTCCATTGGGGGTTGCATCCCTGGGCTGTATACAGTGTGGTGGCACTCGCCATTGCCTTTTTCTGTTTCCGTAGAGACAAGCCGGCGCTGGTTAGTGTGGCCACCAGTTCTTTACCCTGGCGCTGGGCTCCGCATCTGGGCTTGGCGGTCAATGTACTGGCCATTATTGCAACGGCTTTCGGGGTGGCGGCGTCGCTGGGTATCGGGGCACTGCAAATCAACAGCGGTTTGCATTACGTGCTGGGTGTACCCATTAGTACGACGGCGCAGGTTTTAATTATTGTCATTACGACCATTCTGTTTTTGACCTCGGCGGTAACAGGGGTTACCCGTGGCATTAAATGGCTGTCCAATATCAATCTGATTTTGGCTTTTGTATTAATGGTCACGGTTTTTCTTATTGGTCCTACCGTATCAGTGATCGATACATTCACGACCACCCTGGGCAGCTATGCCAGCGAGTTTGTGCGCATGAGTCTGCGCACGACCCCGTTTATGGACGACAGCTGGATCGGTAGCTGGACCATTTTCTACTGGGCCTGGTGGATCGCGTGGTCTCCTTTTGTCGGTCTGTTTATTGCGCGTGTTTCCCGGGGCCGGACGATTCGCGAGTTTGTCCTGGGTACCGTTCTGGCGCCCACTTTCGCAGGTTTCCTGTGGTTTTCCGTGTTTGGCGGCACAGCGCTGCACATGCAGATATGGGATGCCGTGCCGTTGGCGGAAGCCGTAAAAGCCGACGTTTCAACTGCGTTGTTTGTGATGTTCGATGCCATGCCGCTGGGCACCTTGATGTCTGCGGTTGCGACCGTGCTGGTATTGGTGTTTTTCGTCACTTCCGGCGATTCCGCGACGCTTGTTCTGGGCATGATGAGTACCGGGGGTGAGCCGAATCCGCATGCCCGCGTGAAGATTATCTGGGGCGTATTGGTGGCGGGTATCGCCATCAGTTTGTTGCTGGCCGGCGGCATTCAGGCGGTGCAGACTGCCACAATTGTGTTTGCGCTGCCGTTTACATTGGTCATTGTGCTGATGGTCGTGGCGTTATGGCGGGCAGTGAAACAGGATTATCGCGAAGAGCGCCGGCGTGAGCGTGAACTGCGTCGCAGGTTGCGTTATTGGGCCGATCGCGAAGACGCACAGCATGCTTCCGAGCCGCCATCCTCGTAAGACCTGTGAACAAATCATCAAGAAACGACTATGAATAAAACCAAAAAAATGAAAGCCGTGAAATGGATGTTTTCGGTCGGTGCGGGGCTCTTGTTTGCCCCGTCTGTTTCGGCTGTTGTGCTGACGGAAGGGGCAAAACATTCCGTCGAACTCTACGGCTCATTGCGTATGCAGCTCGAGTCCGTGCATCCGGGCAATAGCGATCCGTGGGGGGCTTATGTGGGCTTGCGCGATGCTTATACGCGTGTTGGAGTGAAAGCAGAATATCGTTTCACCGACGATATTGCCGTATTCGGGCAGCTTGAGCTGCCGTTCGATACGGCCAACTTTCGTGTCAGCGATCCTTATGACCAGGGTGGAGCGGGGCGTGATCATCGGCAGCGCATACGTATCGCACAGGTGGGCGTGCGCACGAATGCAGGTACTTTAATCGGTGGCCAGCAGTGGATGCCTTATTACAATGCAGTCGCTGCACCGGTCGATCAGTTCAGCAGTTATTACAGTGGTTTCGCAACGTATACGGCTTTTCGGATCGCCGACACGATTTCGTATTACAGCCCCTCGGTTCATGGATTCACATTATCAGGCAGCTACACTTCGGCTGCGGGCAATCGGCGTTCAACGTCGCGGATAGACGACCGGCGGATCCAGGCGGCGCTGACCTACGCCCTGGGCGATACGCGTTTGGCGGTGGGTATGGACGATCGCGGCGATACGGGCCTGGGTAGAGATCGCGTGTATGGTGTTTCGGCCAGCCATCAGGCCGGCCCCTGGTATTTCGCGGCCAAGTACGAAGTGTTCGACACCAACAACCACACGCCCGGCGCTTTTTCCCGCGATGGCAATGAGGCATTCAATGTGTTCGGAAGTTACAGCACTGGTCCATACACATTCAAGGCCATGTTTGCCAGAGTACAAAACTATGGCGGCAATATCGTGCACCTGGGTGTTGATTACCAGTACAACAAAAGCCTGAAACTCTTTACCGAGTTTTACCGTGAGGGTTCCACGGCTTCTATCGTGGAGAAACGGGGCGGGCTGGCCGACCTGATGTCAGCCAGTCAGGGCGGCCGTGCTTTTCTTGTTGGGTTCCGTTACGACTTCTAATTTTTGGCTTTAAGCGGGCCGCCGGTTCAGGCCAGGTTTTTAATCTGGCTTTCCAGATTGATTTTCAGGCTCGGCTCCAACTGCAATTGCCTGGCCAACTCTTCCAGGTAGGCCCGTTCCATGAAGCTTTGCTCGTCAATGACGAGCAGGCTGGCCAGGTACATTTCAGCCGCCATTTCCGGTGTCGCCGCTTGCCGTGCAATGACGGCGGGATCGGCCGGTTTTTGCAGTTCTGCATGAAACCAGGCCTGGTCCTGGGGATTACCCAGCCGGGCGACCTCGGCTTCCAGCAGGGTGCGCTCCGAGTCTCCGATATGTCCATCGGCCTTGGCGGCGCCGATCATGGCCGCCAATACCGCACGGCTGTGCGTTTCCGCTTCATTTTCCGACCAGCCCAGCGCGCTGGGTGAAGGCTGCGCGGCCTGCGCGTTGGGTATTTGCGCGGGCTGAGGCGCTGCCGGCGTGTTATTGGTGGAACGCTGCTTCTGCCAGTCTGTATAGGCCTTGAGGGCAACAGCGCCCAACGCTGCCGCAGCGCCATAGGTGGCTACTTTGCCCCCCATTTTCCTGAATTTCTTGTTGCCTAATAAAAGCCCCAGCGCACCGCCGGTTAAAGCACCACCGCCAAATCCACCCAGGCCGGTTTTACGGCCAAGGTCATTGAGCTGACTACCCGCGGATTGTCCGGCTTGTTGTCCTGAGGAAAGCATTTGCTGGAGTAGGTTTTGTATCGACATTGGGTAATTTCCGCCACGTAGTGAAACAACATGGATGAATCATAGCAGGGCTGATTCGTCTTTTTCAGGCTGGTGACTATGCAGGTTCAGCTACTGGAAAGGTGATCAGGTGTATGATCGGCCCACAGATCATGCTGGAGGCTGTTCATGTCCGCAAAACCCCGACTTTTTAACTCCAATTTAGTGCTGTTGATTATTTGCCAGGGCTTGTTTTTTACGAATAATGTGACTTTTATCGGTATTAACGGCCTGGTGGGCATGAATCTGGCCGCGGTACCCTGGATGGCTACGTTGCCCATCATGGGCTATGTCATTGGCGGGGCTTTGTCGACGGCATTGGTGGCAAAAACCCAAAGTCATCACGGTCGCAAGAAGTCCTTTCAACTGGGCCTGGTTGTTGCCGTGCTGTCGTCATTGCTATGTGCTTTTGCGGTCTGGATTGAAAGTTTCTGGTTGTTGGTATCGGCAACCGTGATTGCCGGTTATTACAGTGCCAACGGACAGCTATATCGGTTTGCGGCCACCGAGGTGGTTGATGTCAGCTTGCGCGAAAAAGCCATTTCCTGGGTCTTGGCGGGGGGGCTCATTGGCGCCGTTGTCGGGCCCGCCCTGGCCCGGCATACCAAAGATGTTGCAGCTTACCCCTTTATGGGGGCGTATCTGGCGTTGGCGGTGCTGGCCGTTTTGGGCATAGTATTGATGAATTTCATTCGGTTTCCTGATGATGCAAGAACCCAGGCACCTGAGTCGAGTGGTCGGGATTTAAAAGAGATTGCGCGTCAACCGGTATTTATTGTGGCGGCGTTGGGTGCCGGCATTGGGTACGGCATTATGAATTTGCTGATGGCTGCCACGCCGCTGGCAATGGAGGTAGACGGTTTTCCGTTTTCCGATACAGCAACGGTATTGCAATGGCATGTGATCGGGATGTTTGCCCCCGGGTTTATCACCGGCTCGTTAATCAAGCGTTATGGCACATTGCAGATTATGCTGGCAGGCCTGGTGCTGAACATTGCTTGCATTGTCATTGCCCTGTCGGGCAACACATACGAGCATTATCTGGTGTCGCTGTTTTTGCTTGGGGTTGGCTGGAACTTCCTGTTTACAGGCTCGACCAACCTGGCTACCCAGGCGCACACACCGCAAGAACGTGATAAGGCTCAGGGCGCTATCAATTTTGTGGTGTTTTTTGTGATGGCTTTATCGTCGTTCAGTTCCGGCGCGCTGGTTACGACGCAAGGATGGTGGTGGTTGAATATTGGGTCGCTCGTTCCGGCCGTGATTGTCGGCGTGGCACTGTTGATCCTGTATTTGCGCCGGGCCCGCCAGGACGTTGCGTCGTGATTCATCGCCCGCTTGCCGGCGGGCCTGGTGTCCTACTCAAGACTGAACACAAGAACACTTGATGTCGCGGACACATAAAGCCTGCCATCCTGGTCAGTGAGTCTGGCTTCTGAAAAAATGACGCGTTTGCCACTGCTGGTGACGATCCCTTCAGCGCTCAACAGGCCTGTCTCTTTGTTGATCGGTCGGTGGTATGAAACCTTTAAGTCGATCGTGGAAAGGCTTTTTCCTGGTGGAATCTTGCTCATTGATGCATAACCGCAGGCAAAATCCATCATGGTTGCCGAAAAACCGCCATGTACAAAATAGTTTGGGTTGTACAGGTGTCTGTCGGGTGTGGCCTGGAACACAACACGGCCATCTTCGGCTTCAACCATTTTAATATCCAGCGTTTGTGCGATCGGGCAGCGTAAGTCCTGATCCAGCATAATCTGCAATTGTTCCATGCCGGTCAGGTGCAGGCCCAGTTCGTGAGTCATTGTCATTGCTTATTTCCAATCGTTGCGTCGAATGTTGAAACAGAATCCGATTCTAGCGAAATTGGCGAAGTCAGGTTGATGGGTGCTGATAAAGCGTGTAATTTTCAAAGAGGCTTGTTTAGGAATGTACAGTGATGAAAGCAGTCTGGTATTGCCGTAATGGCGCAGCGCGTGAAGTGCTTGAGTATGGTGAACTGCCCGATCCGGAGCCCGGGATCGGCGAAGTACGGGTGAGGTTGCATGCCTCGGGAATCAACCCGTCGGATGTGAAGTTTCGATTGCGCCGCCCCTTGGATTTCGATCAGATTGTGCCGCACAGTGATGGCGCCGGAATGATCGACTACGTGGGTCCTGGGGTGGGTTCGCATCGTGTCGGGCAGCGTGTATGGGTGTGGAATGCGCAGTGGCGCCGGCCTTGGGGTACGGCGTGTGAGTATGTTGTCTTGCCCGAGATACAGGCTGTTCCCCTGCCTGACACAATGAGTTTCGAGCAGGGCGCCTGTCTTGGTATTCCTGCACTCACTGCCGTTCAGTCAGTTCGGCTGGCCGGCCCGCTTGCTGGTAAAACCATTCTGGTTACTGGGGCGGGTAGCGCAGTGGGGCATTACGTAACGCAAATGGCGGTACTGGAAGGGGCCCGTGTTATTGGAACGGCAGGTTCAGGTGCGCGCCGCGAAGATGCCGAGCAGGCGGGGGCTTTCTCGGTTGTCGATTACAAGCAGACGGCAGTTGGGGCACGGGTGCTGGAGTTAACCCAGGGCGAGGGTGTCGATGCAATTATTGATATGGATTTTTCCTCAACGGCCGCATTGCTTTCGGAAAATGTGCTGAAAGCACACGGTGTGTATATTTGTTATGGCTCCAACACCACGGGTATTTTGCCTGTTGATTTGAAAACCCTGTTGTGGCGTTCAATCGATTTGCGCTGCTTCCTGGTGTACGACTTGCTGCCTGATGATCGCGCAGTCTGTATCGAAAAATTGTCTGGGTGGCTTGAGCAAGGGCGTTTACAACACCGTGTGGCAAAAAACTTCCGTTTGCGTCAAACCGCTGCTGCACATGAGTTCGTGGAATCGGGGTCCAAACGCGGCACAGTCGTGTTAAGGATTTAAGGCCTTTTCACGCAGCGGCGACATTAAATTCCAGGAAATGGTTTGTGCGGCTTGCCGCAGTTCGGGCAATAGTTTTTTGATAATGTCTTCTTTTCTTGCGATCTTGTGAATCCAGGTCAGGTTTACGATTGCCACCACCTCTTTGCCCGCCCAGATAGGCACGGCAACCGAGTCTCGTCCGTCGTCAAATTCACGGCGAGTTTTGTCGTAATGGCCGCCGAAGTCCGGTGTGCGCAAACCGTAGCCTAATTGGCGCGTTTCTTCCAGCAATTGTTTAATTTGCTCAGGACGACGCGCCAGATAGTTGCCGGGCTCATTGCTGGCAGCCAAGCGTTGCAAAACCGACTGTCTTTCCGTTTCACTGCAGAAAGCCAGGTAGGCGCGTCCGGTGGCTGAGCGCAACATATTCACCCGAAACCCGATTGGGCCCAATGGAATGTGCGAGAAGTACGAGCGCGGGCTATTGGTTTCAATCACGGCCATATGATCCAGCCGCGGCACAGCCAGAATGGATGGCCAGTCGACTTTGCGGCACAGTTGCACCAGGGTGGGTGATGCCACTTGAACCAGATAGTTTTCGTCATTGACTTGGGGCGGCCGGGGCTGGTACGTGTGGCTGGCCATGAAGGCGCCGTCGGCCACTCTTTGCCAAATCAGTCCGCGACGCTCCAGTGTTGCGATAACCCGAGTCAGGGTGGCTTTGGGTAAACCGGTGGCCAAGTATAAGTCGTGCAGGCTGGCGTTGCGCGATTTGTGCAGATACTCCAGTACTTCCAGGCCGCGATCAAGGGCGCGGATCGTCTTGACTTGATAATCTTTCACTAAATTTCACCAGGTGAAAAGTTGTTTGGCAATGCTAGCACTGTCGTGAAGGTTTAGGCAAAACTGGTTGCACAAGGGTTGGTTTAAACCGGCACATTAATAAGACAAACAGGGTGTTTTTGGAGCATTGACATGAGCTTTACCCACGACGATGTGCAGCGCATTATCCAGTTGCTTGACGCGTCACATTTCGACGAGCTGCATTTGGAAGCCGATGGTATCAAGTTGGATCTGCGTCGCAACAGCGGTGCATCAACCGCGGTGTCGGATGCGTCGCCTGCGTCGGCAATGCCATCAATGCGGCAAGGGTCATCCGCCACGTCGGTTTCAGCGCCGCAGTCGCCAAATCCAGAAAAAACAGCAGCGCCGTCCTCGGGTGCGGATGAAAGCGGGGCGTCGTCATCGGGCCAGGCCGCATTGCTCGAGATTAAAGCCCCCATGCTGGGTACGTTTTATCGCGCACCGAAACCGGGGGCGGATCCATTTATTGCGGAAGGATCAAAGGTCGAGCCGGAAACGGTGGTGGGCATTATCGAGGTCATGAAACTGATGAATTCAGTTCCCGCTAACGTGACCGGTGAGGTTTTTGAGGTGGTGGCGCAAGACGGTGAACTGGTTGAGTACGACCAGGTTTTGTTCCGCGTGCGTCCTTAAGGCGGGTTTATGGCTATCACAATGGTTGATCGCACTCAGGCTCCACCGATTACGCGTGTACTTGTGGCCAATCGGGGTGAGATCGCGGTGCGGATTATTCGCAGCCTTAAGCGCCTGGGCGTTGAAACGGTCTTGGTAGTTTCAAGCGCCGATCGCGACAGCCTGGGCGCGCGCATGGCCGATAAGGTGGTGTGCGTGGGGCCAGGCCGGGCCACTGAAAGCTATTTGAAAATCGATACCTTGGTCCATGCCGCTCAAGCGACGGGTGCGCAAGCGATTCACCCTGGTTATGGTTTTCTGTCAGAACGTGCTGAATTCGCGCGTGTCTGCGAAGAAAACGATGTGATTTTCATTGGCCCCACCGCCGAACAAATTGAACAGGTCGGCAACAAGCTGGAGGCACGACGCATAGCCGGCGAGGCAAATGTACCCATTACGCCGGGCGGGCCGGTTGAAACCCTTGATGAAGCTTTAGCTGTTGCCGATGATATCGGTTACCCCGTCTTGATCAAGGCGGTTGGCGGCGGCGGTGGTCGTGGCCTGAAGCGCGCTGATACGCGCGAATCATTGATTCAACAATTTGATATGGCCAGCGCCGAGGCGCTTTCCGCTTTCGGTGATGGGCGCGTTTATGTTGAGTGCTTCGTAACGCAAGGTCGTCACGTCGAGGTGCAAGTGTTGGGAGACGGCAAAGATGTCCTCCACCTTGGCGATCGCGACTGCTCAGTGCAGCGTCGATATCAAAAACTGATTGAAGAGGCTCCCGCACCGCATCTGTCGGATGCGTTGCGAGATGGTTTGCACGAGGCGGCCGTAAGGTTTGCCCGCCATATCGGCTATCGCGGCGCGGGCACAATTGAGTTTCTGGTTGATGTGCCGCGCGAGCAGTTCTACTTTCTGGAGATGAACGCACGCATTCAGGTTGAGCACCCGGTTACCGAAGAGGTGACGGGTGTTGATTTGATTGAGGCGCAGTACCGTATTGCGCAGGGTGAGCCATTGCCATGGTCGCAAAACGACATTCAGGTGCACGGCCATGCCATTGAGTGCCGAATTAATGCCGAAGATTGCGACCACGATTTTAGGCCGTCCCCCGGGCGTGTCACACAAGCCTATTTCCCTTCCCACGACGGTTTGCGTATTGATACGCACATTGAAGCCGGTGCCATGATTCCACCCTTTTATGACTCCATGGTGGCCAAAGTGATTGCGGTTGGGCAAGACCGCGAACAGGCTCGTCTTCGCTTGCGTATGGCGCTTGATGATTTGGTATTGGAAGGCGTGAAAACCAATATTGCGCTGCATAAAGCCATATTGGAAACGCCGGAATTTACGCAAGGCGGAGTCGATACAGGCTTTTTGGGCCGTTATTTGGCGGAAAAGCCCAGCTTGCAAAATGAAGCGCAACGGGAACAAACATGACGCAAAAAAAGATTCAGTTTATTGACACGACATTACGAGACGGCAACCAAAGCCTTTGGGGTGCAACGGGCTTGCGCACCGGTATGATGCTGCAAATCGCATCCGTGCTTGATCAGGTGGGTTATTACGCAATTGATTTCAGCACCAGCACGCATATGGCGGTGACGGTGCGCTTCCACAAGGAAGATCCTTGGGAGCGCTTGCGTTTAATGAAATCCCGTTTAAAAAATACACCCCTCACATTCCTGTCTACAGGTATGCGGTTTATTTCATGGGAAACGGCTCATCCGGAAGTGATGGCGTTGTCGTATCAGTTGCTCGTGAATAATGGTATTGAGCGCTTCATGGTCATGGACCCCATGAATACCACGCAGGCCGTTATCAATAATTGTCAGGCCATTGCCAAGGCAGGTGCCTCGGAAGTGATCGGCGCGTTGGTATATACCGTGAGCCCGATTCACGATGATGCTTTTTTTGCACAAATGGCGCGCGAATTGGCGGCACAGCCTTTTATTAACCGGGTTTACCTGAAAGACCCGGGCGGTTTGCTAACGCCCGACCGCGCCCGCACCTTGCTGCCGGCCCTGCGTGAAGCCGTGGGTTCCAAGCCGCTTGAGTTGCACTCTCATTGCACGATTGGCCTGGCGCCGTTTACATACCCCGAAGCCCCTGGTTTAGGTGTCGATGCCTTACATACCGCTGCGCAGCCGTTGGGTAACGGCAGTAGTCAGCCCGCAGTTGAAAACGTGATCAGTAATCTAGAAAGCCGTGGTGTAGCGCATGATCTCGATCTGGATGCCATGGCGAAGGTAAGCGAGTACTTTACGAGCCTGGCCAAGGCGGAAGGTCTACCCATGGGTATTCCGCAGGAGTACGACGAACGTTATTTCGCTCATCAATTACCGGGCGGCATGATCGGTACCATGAAGCGTCAGCTTAGTGAGATGCGCCAGGCGCATCGCCTGCCTGAGGTGTATGAGGAAGTGGAGCGTGTGCGGGCCGAGCTGGGTTACCCCATTATGGTGACGCCATTCTCGCAGGTTGTAGGCACCATGGCGGTGATGAATGTGTTGTCGCCCGAGCGCTACGCCAATGTTCCGGATGAGGTCATTCGTTATGTGGTTGGGCGCTTTGGTATGCCGCCGGGCGATGTCGACCCGAATGTAAGGGACCGTATTGAGCAGTTGCCGCGCGCCAAAGAGTTGGTGGGTCAGTCGCCCATGCCGCCGTTGGCGGAATTACGCAAAAAGTTTAGCCCTAAATTGTCGGATGAGGAGTTTTTGTTGCGTGCAGTGATGCCGGCTGAGCAGGTTGATGCCATGGTGGCGTCCGGGCCTTGCCGACAAGATTACAACCCCAGCGTGGCGCCGGTGGAGCACCTTATTAAAGCACTTTCTGAACGTCCCGATGTCAAGCATGCCCGAATCGAACGTGACGGTTTTCTAATGGAGTTACGCGGCCAATAAGCTGCGGGAGAAGTTTAATGACTGAAGTAAAGGCCCCCGATCTGAATGCAATGCGCGGGTTTATTTTCGATGTAGACGGCACCCTGGCATTGGCCGATCGGGGTTTGAACGGCTATGCGCCGTTGCCTGGTTCGCTTGAGTTGCTTGAGCTCTTGCGCTCGCGTGGTTTGCCCTATGTTGTTTTTACCAATGGCTCATTGAAAACGCAGGTGCAATTGTCGCAGGCGCTGGGCAACGCGGGAATTGAGGTCGCACCCGAGCGTGCTCTAACGCCTCCTGCCATTGCCGTATCGGTTTTTCGCAACAAAGGCTATAAGAAAATTTTGGTGCTGGGGGCGGAGGGTGTTTGGAAGCCGTTGGCTGATGCGGGTTTTGAGGTTGTCTGTGCGCCTGAGCGGGCAGACGATGCCGATGCGGTTTTTATCGGATGGTACCCCGAGTTCGGCTTGCCCGACCTTGACGCCGCCAGTAGGGCGATTTGGCAGGGGGCGGGGTTTTATACGGTTTCCACCGTGCCGTACATTGCCAGCCGTGATGGCCGTACCTTGGGTATCTCGGGCGCCTTAACTGCCGCTATTAGCAGTGTGACCGACAAGGAGGCGATTGTCGTTGGCAAACCGGCCGCCGAGGCTTTTGCAATCGCACGCGAGATTCTAGACGTGGCGCCCGAACATGTGGCGATTGTGGGTGACGACCCGGCGCTGGAAAATGAAATGGCGCATTTGAACGGGGCGATTTCCGTCAGTGTTCATACCGGCTTGTACAAAGCGAACGACTTCGCCCGTTTGCCTGAAAACCGCCGGCCACATTATTCCTTGTCGGGTATCGACCAGTTATTGGAGTTAATGCGATGACGCAGCCAACAGACAGTGCAACGTCGGCTAAACCTTTGTGGACACCGAGTCAGTCGCAAATCAATGCCTCGCGGCTGGCGCATTATCAGCAGTGGCTTGAGCGCCATTACGGCGTGCCGCGCGGCGAGTATGCCGATTTATGGCAATGGTCGGTCGACAATCTCGAGTCGTTCTGGACGTCAATCTGGGAATATTTCGATGTGCAGGCCGGCGGCTCGAACCAGCCGGTGCTGGCGTCTCACGCGATGCCGGATGCGCAATGGTTTCCCAACGCGACCCTTAATTACGCAGAGCATATATTCCGCAACGCAACGGACCAACGTCCGGCGCTGATCGCGCGTAATGAAACGTCAGAGCCTTATGAGGTTTCCTGGGCCGATATGCAGCGTGATGCTGGTGCATTGGCCGCCGGCTTGCGCAAACTGGGTATCGGTAAAGGCGACCGCGTCGTTTCTTATTTGCCGAATCGTCCTGAGACGGTGGTGGCGTTTATGGCTTGCGCCAGTTTGGGTGCGGTGTGGTCAAGCTGCGCACCTGATATGGGCGTGAGGGTGGTGACTGACCGCTTTAGCCAAATTGAACCCAAGCTTATTTTTGCCACCGATAGCTACAGTTACAACGGCAAATCTCATACCCGGATAGAGCAGGTGAACGAGTTGCTTGATGCGCTGCCAACCGTGCAACATGTTATTCATGTGCCGGGTCCCAACGCAGAGGTGAATCAACCGCTGCCTTGGCGAAATCAATTGTCGTGGGCAAGCCAGGTTTCCGAACCGGCGCAATTGGTATATGAGCGTGTGCCGTTTTCCCACCCGCTCTGGGTGGTTTATTCGTCGGGTACAACCGGTTTACCCAAGGCTATTGTGCACAGTCATGGCGGCATTGTTTTAACGCATATGAAAACCATGGCTTTGCAGCACGACTTGCGCGACGGGGATCGTTTGTTATTCCTGGGCGGAACCGGCTGGATTGTATGGAATTTGCAGGTGGGTGGCTTGTTGGTGGGCGCCACCGTTGTGCTTTACGACGGCAACCCTGCATGGCCGGATCAGAAAGCGTTGTGGCGTTTTGTTAACGATTACGACGTCACACTTTTAGGGTGTGGTGCGGCCTATTTAATTAACTGCATGAAAGAAGGGTTGTCGCCTAAGGAGGTTGGGCCGTTCAATGCCTTGCGTGCCATCAATGCCACGGGTTCCCCGTTACCTACTGATGCGTTTCAATGGGTGTACGACAACGTCAAGTCAGACCTCTGGCTCGCTTCGATTAGCGGCGGCACGGATATTGCATCGGGGTTTGTCGCCTGCGCGCCTACCCTGCCGGTGTATTCAGGCGAGATTCAGTGCCGCGAATTAGGTGTAGCTGCTTATGCGTTCAACGAGAGCGGCGAGGCGGTGGTTGATGAAGTGGGTGAACTGGTCATTACCCGGCCCATGCCTTCAATGCCCATTTATTTCTGGAATGACCCGGGCAACGAGCGCTACCACGATAGTTATTTCGACATGTTCCCAGGGTACTGGCGTCATGGCGACTGGATTCAATTTACGCCGCGTGGAACCAGCATTATTTATGGCCGCTCTGACTCCACGATTAATCGCTTCGGGATCCGCATGGGCACCGCAGAGATTTACCGTGTGGTCGAAGCGCTGCCGCAAGTGCGCGACAGCCTGGTGGTGGATCTTGAGTATTTGGGGCGCGATTCGTTCATGCCTTTGTTTGTGGTGTTGGACGACGGCAAGGTGCTCGATGACGATTTAAAGGTGCAAATTAAAACGCAAATTCGCACCAAAGCATCGCCGCGTCATGTGCCCAACGAGATTTACCAGGTTCAAGCCATTCCCCGCACTTTAACCGGCAAGAAAATGGAGGTGCCGGTACGGCGTTTGCTGTTAGGGTCGCCCGCGCAAAAGGTGGCGCATCCCGACGCGATGGCGAACCCGGAGAGTCTCGATTTCTTTATTCGTTTGGCCCAAAAACTGAATCCGTCTTAGCGTGGCTCGATAGGCGCGAAATCAAATAATCAAATAATATTTTCAGGAGACAACAATGAGTACAAAACCCAAAGTTTTATTAATCGCTACGCTCGACACCAAAGCGGTGGAAGCCAAATACGTGCGCGACAATCTGGAGGCGCAGGGTGTCGAGGTGCTTCATATGGACTCCAGTATTCGGCGCTCGGTCAAGCCGGGGGCTGAAATTACGCCCGAGGAAGTGGCCGGCGCAGCAGGCAAAACCATTCAGGAGGTCCGTGACCTTGGTCACGAAGGCAAATGCCAGGCAGTCATGATGGAAGGCGCCACCAAGCTGGCGTTGGCGCTGCACGCCAAAACACCGCTCAGTGGCATTATCGGTATTGGCGGCTCGATGGGGAGCTCGTTGGTAAGTACCGTTATGCAGGCGATGCCGTACGGGTTGCCCAAGGTACTTGTGTCGACCATGGCATCGGGGTTCACGCAACCATTCGTGGGCGCGAAAGATATCATCATGTTCAATCCTGTGTGTGACATCGCTGGAATTAACAGCATTACGGGCGATGTGTATCGTAATGCCGCCATTGCGGTGGCGGCAATGGCCAAGCACTACGAGCCTAAAAAGGCGTCTGGAAAACCCATTATCGCCATGGGCACACTTGGAACGATCGATCACTGCACGGTGCGGGTGCGTAAATTGCTGGAAGACAAGGGATACGAAGTGTTGGTGTTCCATACGCTGGGTACCGGTGGACAGGCATTGGATCAAATTGTCGGCGAGCGTGACGTGATCGCGGTAATCGAAACTTCGGTTGTCGAGCATAATGATTATCTGAACAATGGCTTATGCAGCGCCGGTCCGAATCGTTCCAAGGCAGCGTTGGCTAAGGGGATACCCGTTGTGATTGCGCCTGGGAATGCCGATTTCATGGTATCTGGCCCACCTGAAATGGCCGAACGGCAATTTCCCGGAAAGCGTTATCACATTCATAACAAGGCGTTGACGGCCGTTCGTACCGAAAAGGAAGAATTAACCCACTTGGCTCAGCATTTGGCCGGGCTGGTGAAAGAGGGTAATAGCCCGGTGTCGGTGCTGGTACCGTTACAGGGTTTTTCCCATCATGACAGCCCGGAAGGACACCTGCATGATTCTTCTTTATGCCCGGTTTTTTATAACGCGGCGAAAGAAGCCATGCCGACGTCCGTTAAGGTGGATTCATTCGATTGCCATTTGAATGATGAAGTTTTTGCTGATGCCATTGTGCAAGAAGTTCTTGATCTGATCAGCGCACGAAATAACAACGACAAATAAGCAATCAGGTTGTTTAATAAAAAACGTATTGTTTTTATATTAATTTCCAGGCGACTTGATGGGGGTGCATGTCGCCGGGTAAGTCAGTACTTTAACCCCTTATTTTCCGGAGACAAATAATGACTGTAAGAAAATGGACAACGAAGTTGGCAACCCTGGCGCTGAGCCTGTCGGTGGTTGGTGCTGCGGCACCGGCACTGGCAGAAGATGCACCTGAGTCAATCTTAATTGGTTATGCGCTGGCGAAAACCGGCCCTAATGCGCCGGGCGCTTCCACGACCCAGCGCCCCAATTATGAAATGTGGGTTGAGGAAGTCAATAAAGCCGGCGGTATTATGCTTAGCAAGTACGGCAAGCGTGTGCCTATCGAGGTGGTTGAATACGATGACCGTTCCAGTACAGAGGAGGCTGTTCGTGCGGTTGAGCGTTTGATTACGCAGGATGAAGTGGACTTGCTGCTGCCGCCGTGGGGTACGGCCACCAACCTGGCCGTTGCGCCGCTGTTCGATAAGCACGGCTATCCGCAACTGGGTACCACCAATCTAACAGACAAGGCTGATCAGTTCGCCAAGCGGTGGCCCGATCATTACTTTTTGCTCGGCTCAGCGTCCATGTACGCGAATGGCTTGTTTGATACATTGGCCGACGCATTGAAAGAAAACAAAATCAATAACAAAATCGCCATGATCAGTGTAGCCGACGGCTTCGGTGTTGAATCCGCCTCTGCGGCTCGCAAGGCTGCGCAAGCCAAAGGCTTCGAGCTGGTAATGGATGAAAGTTATCCGGTTGGTACGTCTGATCTATCGACATTGTTGAATCAGGTTAAAGCCTCTGGCGCTGATACGTTCATTGCTTATTCATATCCGCCCGACACGATCCTGATCAGCGATCAGGCGCGTATCATTAGTTTGAACCCCAAGGTTTTCTATACCGGCGTGGGTACCCAGTTTCCCTTCTTTATTGGTAAATACGGCGCGCAAGGTGTTGAAGGCCAAATGAGCTTGGGCGGTATCGACGGCACATCCAAGGCGATTCAGGAGTATCGTGCACGCCACAAAGAAGTGACGGGTAAAGATACCGACTATTGGGGCAGCCAAGTAAGTTATGCTTCATTGCAAATGCTGCAGCAGGCGATTGAGCGTGTCGGTGAAATTGATCGCGAAAAAATTTCGGCCGAACTCAAGAAAGGTGGTTTCGAGACCATTCTGGGTGACATCAAAATTGTTAACAACCAGTTGGTCGGTATCTTCACCGTCGGTCAATGGCAAAACGGTGTTTTCCAGGGTGTCGGGCCGAAAGACCTGAAAGGTGCGCAACCCGTTATCATTCCTAAACCCGACTGGAAGAAGTAATCCGATCGGTCAACATCGGAGCCGGCTTTCCCGCGCTCCGATGTTGCTCCAGTTCAGGGGAAAAACATGTTGTTCATTGAGCTTTTGCTGGCGTCACTGACGCTGGGCGGGCTGTATGCGTTGATTGCCATGGGGCTGACGCTGCAGTACGGGGTTGCGCGCATCATGAATCTTTCGCACGGCGAATTCATGGTGGCTGCGGCATTTTTTTCTTATTGGTTGGTTACCAGCCTGGGCGTGCACCCATTGATGGCGCTGGCCGTTGCCGTGCCGCTGGGTTTTGCGCTGCAGTGGGTAATTTACCAATTATTGCTTACGCCGTTGGTGCGACGCTCGCCAACCGCCGACGCACTTGAGGTTGATAGCATTTTGGCTACGTTCGGCATTTTGTTTGTCGTACAGGGCATTTTGCTCATTATCTTCGGTGGCAATTATTACAGCTATGATTATTTAACCGTGCCAGTTAATGTGCTGGGCGCTGCGGTTGCGGCCAATCGCTTGTTGGCGGCGGGCGCGGCACTTGTCATTGGCCTGGCGGTTTATTTTGTGCTGGTGAAGTCGCGATGGGGTGCGTCGTTGCGCGCCATGGCCAACGCGCCTCAGTTTGCGCATTTGGTGGGAATCAATCCTCGTGCCATGGCTGCATTTGCCTTCGCCCTGGGCGGCGCATTGGTCGTGGGTGCCGGGGTTCTGGTAAGCATGTTTCTTCCGTTCAGCACCTACATTGGCGTGGCGTTCACCATGAAGGCGCTGGTCATTGTCATTATGGGCGGCGTGGGAAATTTGCTGGGTTGTATTCTGGCCGGCTTGTTGCTGGGGGTCGTTGAAACGCTGGTGTCCCGTTTTGTTGATCCGGGCTTAACCATGGCGGCGACATTTACTATTTTCCTGCTGGTGTTGCTGTTGCGTCCGCAAGGCATTTTCGGGAGGGCCGGCAAATGAATCAAAATAACGCCATGCTCTCTCCGGGCTTTCTCTTGGTTGTCGTTGTCTTAATTATTGTGGCGGCCTTGCCGTTGCTGATAGACAGCAGTTATTTCCTGGCCTATAGCATTAATGTTTTGCAGTATGCCGCGTTGGCCACCGCCTGGACGCTCTTTTCCGGTCCCACGCGTTACATTTCATTGGCGACCACCGCGTTTTTCGGTATCGGCGCATATACCGTGGCCGTGCTCTCGGAAACGCTTCCCTGGTTCGGTGTATTGGGTGTCGCCATGCTCATCGGCATTGTGCTTGCGTTAGTTGTGGGGCTCTCAACACTGCGTTTGTCGGGTATTCACTTCGTCATTTTCACTTTTGGCCTGGCCGAGTTGGTTCGTCAGATTGTGACCTGGTACGAGGTCAACATCACCAAATCAATCGGACGCTATATTTTTCTGGATATCACCCAGGAGGATATTTATTGGCAATTGCTGGCCTTGCTGACGCTGGTGCTTTTTGCGGGTTGGTGGATACGGCGCTCAAGGCTGGGGTTAGCTTTGCGGGTTATCGGCGAAGATGAACACGTGGCGCGGCATCTGGGCATGAACACCACCGTGGCGAAAGTATCCCTGTTTGTGATCAGTGCCACGTTCATGACGCTTGTGGGTGCCATTATGGCGCCGCGCTGGACATACATTGACCCGGCCATTGTCTTCAACCCCACCGTATCATTCCAAGTATTGATTATGTCCTTGCTGGGTGGCGTTGGACATTTACTGGGGCCTTTGGCCGGCGTTATTCCGTTGACGGCCTTGTTTGAAGTGTTATCGGCCAACTTCCCGAATCATTTCGCTTTGTTCCTGGGTGTCGTATTCCTGATTATTGTGTATTTAGTACCCAATGGGATTGTCGGCGTACTGCAAAGTCGTTTCGGGCGTCGCGGTCGCGGTCGCGAACGCGACGCGGGTAAGGAGCAAACATGACGCTATTGAAAGTTGAAGAACTCAGAAAATCGTTCGGAGGTCTGAGGGCGGTTGACGGCCTGAGTTTCGAGGTGGCCGAGGGCGAAGTCATGGGTTTGCTGGGGCCGAACGGCTCCGGCAAGACCACGGCCATGAATCTCATATCAGGGGCATTGCACGCCGACTCCGGAAGCATTCGGTTGGAGTCCGATGAGCTTATGGGCTTACCCGCTTATAAAATTGCCCGCCTGGGCGTTGCGCGTACCTTCCAGTTGGTGCGGGTACTGAGTGGGATGACCTGCGTCGAGAATGTACAGGCTGGCATGGCGTATCGAAAAGATCACAAGTTCGGTGCGGCGGCACATACCGAAGCACTGGAATTGCTGGCATTAGTGGGATTAAGCAAGTTTGCCGATACGCCGGCGGTGGATCTTACTTATATCGATCAAAAGCGTCTGGAATTAGCGCGTGCGCTTGCACTCAAGCCACGTTTGTTATTGCTCGACGAATGGCTGGCCGGGCTGAACCCCACTGAATTGCAAGAGGGCATCAAACTGATTCGCAATTTACGTGCACAAGGGTTAACGGTCATTTTGGTCGAGCATGTCATGGAAGCGGTGCGTGCGTTGTGTGATCGCTGCGTCGTCATGTTGGCCGGTGCCAAATTGGCAGAGGGCAAGACCGAAGAGGTTCTGGCTCAAGAGGAAGTGATTACCGCTTATCTGGGAGCACCGCATGTTTGAAGTGAGTCAATTATCGGTACGCTACGGCAAGCACCTAGCTTTGGACAATGCCGCCATCCAGGTTGGAGCAGGTGAGCTTGCCGTCATTTTAGGTGCCAACGGCGCGGGCAAGTCTTCCATGCTGAGGGCTTTAGGTGGCATGCTCAAGCCGCTCCCGGGCGCTAAAGTTTTGCTTGATGGTGAAGATTTGTTGGCAGTCCCGCCGCATCATTTGGTCGAGAAGGGGTTGGCATTGGTACCCGAAGGGCGCGGCGTGTTCGTTGACCTCACCGTTCGGGAAAACCTGCAGCTCGGGGCGCTCACTCCCCGGGCCCGCCCTCACGAGCAAGAGAATCTGGCCAACGTCCTTGATCTGTTTCCCCGGTTAGCCGAACGTTTGCCGCAACGGGTAGGCACCATGAGTGGCGGTGAACAGCAAATGGTGGCAGTGGGCCGTGCAATCATGTCGGCGCCCCGCTATTTGTTGCTTGATGAACCATCACTTGGCTTGTCGCCTTTGATGTCGCAAGAGCTTTTCAGGGCAATCAAGCGAGTTAAGGAAATGGGGGTCGGTGTGCTCATGGTAGAGCAAAATGTTAATCTGAGCCTCGATATCGCCGACCGCGGTTATCTTATAGAAACTGGCCGGATTGTCGGGCAGGGTACCGCCGATGATTTGCGTAACGACCCGGCTGTTCAACAAGCCTATTTGGGGCATTGACCTTTATTGTGACCGATACTATTGCCGATTTTCGCCGCCTGTTCCTTGATTCAGTGCCGCTTATGGATGTAAGGGCGCCCGTCGAGTTCAAAAAGGGGGCGTTCCCCGGCGCGGTGAATTTGCCGCTAATGAACGACATCGAGCGCCAGAAAGTCGGTACCTGCTACAAACAGCACGGACAACAAGCCGCAATTGAACTGGGACACAAGCTGGTCTCAGGTTCCGTAAAGGCCGGGCGTATCGAAGCCTGGCTCGGTTTTGCCAAGGCGCATCCCGAGGGTTGCCTTTATTGCTTCAGGGGTGGCTTGCGCTCGAGCCTGGTGCAGTCCTGGTTGGCCGAGACGGGTGTGCACTACCCCCGGGTTGCAGGCGGCTATAAAGCCATGCGGGGTTCGCTGCTGGAGGAGATCGAGAAGGCCTTGAGCCGGTGCGAGTTTGTGCTGGTCGGCGGATTAACCGGTTGCGGTAAGACAGCGGTATTGAAACGTTTGCACTCAGGGCTGGATCTGGAGGGTTTGGCCAATCATCGGGGGTCCAGTTTCGGCAAGCGTGCCACGCCGCAACCCGCCCAAATTGATTTCGAAAACAGCCTGGCTATTGCGTTAATGCGTTCCCAGGCCAATGGCAGGCATCGTTTTGTGCTTGAAGATGAGTCACGGCTGGTGGGCAGTTGTGCTGTCCCATTGAGCCTGTATCAACGCATGCAATCGATGCCGGTGGTATGGCTGGAGGATACTTTCGACAATCGTGTTGCACGTATTCTGCATGACTATGTGGTGAGCTTGTCACAGGATTTCATCGCGCTGGAAGGCGAGCAGGAGGGTTTTCAGTTATTTGCGCAACGTTTACGGCAAAGTCTGGCCAATATCCTGAAGCGATTGGGTCACGAACGCTACCAGCGTTTCGATGCCGCCATGCAGACGGCGCTGCAGGCGCAACGGTGTTCAGGCGACGTGAGTTTGCATCGCGTTTGGATTGAAGGTCTTTTGCGCGAGTATTACGATCCAATGTATGCCTCGCAACGTGAAAAGAAAGCGGCCCGCATCGCATTCAGCGGACCGCAGGATGCTGTTATCGATTATCTGCATCAGACCGGCTTTGGCTGACATGGCTGTCCAGTACGGCTATTCAGACAACCAACGCGCAGCAGGTGGCGCATGTCTGGCACTTATTTAAGGTACGTGTCGAACCATTCAAGCGCCTCTTTCCATCCTGCTTTGGCTGCGTTTTCGCGATAGCTGGGGCGGTAGTCAGCGTGAAAGGCATGTGGCGCGTCGGGATAAACAATGAACTTCGATGCTTTGGCGGCTGCGTTGCCTTTTTCCAATTGAGCCTCCATGGCTTCAATCGTGTCCGCAGGGATGCCGGCGTCTTTGCCGCCATACAAGCCCAGAACAGGGCCGTTTAAAGACGCTGCGATATCCACCGGATGCTTTGGCGTCAGTTCGGTGTTGTCGCCAACCAGGCGTCCGTACCATGCAACGCCCGCCTTTACGTTCGGGTTGTGTGCCGTGTAAAGCCACACAATGCGTCCGCCCCAGCAAAAACCGGTTATGCCGATATCCTGCGTGTTGCCACCATTCGAGCCCGCCCATTTCACACTGGCGTCAAGGTCGCTCATGACCTGGGTATCCGGCACTTTGCTGACAATCTCACTGAACAGTTTGGGGATTTCCGTATATTTTGATGGGTCGCCCTGGCGTGCATACAGCTCTGGTGCAATCGCCATGTAGCCCTGCTTGGCCAGACGTCGACAAACGTCTTTAATGTATTCATGAACGCCGAAAATTTCCTGCACGACGAGAATAACCGGAACGTTTTCTTTTCCGGCTGGCATGGCCCGATAGCCGGGGACCTCACCGCCGTCCACCGGGATCATGATTTCGCCTGCCGTTAGCCCTTCGGTATTGGTGCGAATAATGGACTGGGCGTTCAGTGGACCGGCGGCAAGCGTGAAGCCGGTTGCCAGTGCGGTTGCCATGAAGCCGCGCCGGTTCAGCTGTAAAGGAGGGAGGTGACTATCGAGATCTGCATCGGAAATACGGTTCATTGTGTTTCTCCTGGGGTTAACGACGACTCTTCCGGGGCATCTAAACGGAATTGCGTGCGTTTTTGCTTGCTGATCTGTTCAACATAAGTGGGTTGCCCGTCTTCGGCAAATTCAACGTAGCCGATACCGGCCTGATTCAGCAGGCGCTCACCGTGTGATGCGTTATCGGGTTTGAAGGGGCTGATTGTCATACCCCGGCGCCGGGTGAAATAGTTCAATGGTGAGCGGGGTGAAAAAAGCCATCTGCTTAATCGGTCCAGCGTATCCAGCAACTTGCGCGGGAATTCGTTCTTGACCCCACTACTGGTAATTTGCCATAAATGGGGAGTCCCGCGCTGCGACCTAAGCCGAATGCCGTAAACAAACGAGTAGTGCACGTCTCCTGAAAGAATGACAAAGTGGGCCGGTGTTCGCGTGTGTCGGAAAATATTCAGAATGGCGCTGGCCGTACCCTTGTGAGCCATCCAGTTTTCCGCATCAACGAGCAATGGCTTTCCGGCAAAGCTAAAACACTTTTGCACCACCTCGATCAGTTTTACACCAAAAATCGGTGCTGGCGACACCATGACTACTGAATCGTGGTTCAACAGCTCTGCCTGCAGCTCTGTCAGTGCCTCCCAGTCCATCAGGCCCGAGGGGCGATTCAGGTTTCGTTCCGATCGCCAGCGTCGTGTGCGTGTATCCATCACCAGTAGTTTCGGCGTTGTTTCCAGGCTGTATTCCCAATGATGAAAATGCAGTAAATGATGAATCAGGTCGTCTTGGTGCGGTTTGGTGGGCGACTGCGACCATGTTTGCAGTTTCCCGAGGGTCTCGTGTTTAAATGCATCGGGATTGTTGCCCCAGCCTTGGCAGAGCATGTAACCCACCAGTGCGTTGCCGATGATTCGCTGTGAAAAAGGATGGCCGTATGCCGTTTGCTCCCAGTCGGCCGTCAGATTCCAGTCGTCTGTTACGTCGTGGTCATCAAAGATCATCAGGGTGGGTACATGGGCCAGCAGGCGCCGCACCGAGCTGAGCCCTGTGACGAATTGAGCCAGGGTTTCGCGTTCCTTGCAGTAGCGTTGGGTTTCGTCTTCACTCAGTCCTGAGGGTGGGCCTTCAGGCAGGCAGTCCCATGCGACGGGGGACCAAACCAATAAATACATTGCCAATATTTCGGCCAAGGTCACGAGATGGTTATCGGCACTGGTGGTGGTGAAGACGGGTTTTTTCGCGCCTTCGAAGAACCGTTTCCGCAAGGGGTCGTTGGGCCGGACATCGGGCAGCAGTTCGCTGCGCCGATAGTAGTTGTATTCGCTTTTGTACAGGGTCTGGCTGTCGGGAACCAGGGCCTCCTCTATCTGTTCATCGTAAAGGCCCAACTCTTCAATCAGTTCGTGAATGGCTGTGAGCATTGGGCCGGCGACGTCGTCTACGTATACTTGATCACCCGTCAGCAACAAGAAAGCCGGCCAGCTTTCCGGTTTGTCTGCCTTATGATTCAACCAGTCATCGGCCGCAACGAGGCCGTCTTCACACGGATGGTGCGGTTTGCGGCACGACCCGTGCAGCACGCTGGCAAGGCGCGCGCGCCTGACGAATTGTGGAAGCGTGTGGCCATCCTGGCACAGGTCGGGTGCCCATTCCCGGATGCTGACCCAGTTTGTTTTGTTGTCGAATGCTTCGCTTTGCCACTGCAGGTCGTAAGGAAGGGCCTGGTCGGCAGGCAGGTCCGAATCAAGCGTGAAGTCCAGAAGGTATAAAAAGCAGTGGCGGCCGATTCGGACCGGCGTTGCATTTGGAGCAAGTTGGGTGCCGTTTGCCAGGCCTTCTACTGAAAGACGCCACTTGCAGGGTGCACGTGTAGCCAGCCAGAACACAATACGCCTGCTTTCCATCCGTCGAAGAATGGGGCCGGCCAATACATTTTCAGTGATTTGGGTTGTGCGATTAACAGACATTTAATTGTTTTAAAGCAGTGTTAAATGTACAGTTTAGCGATCAAATGACTGTAACAATTTATGCCCTTAATTTTTGGGGCGACCTGTCGTTATAACGTATTTAGTTGCTGGGCTTGTTGACCGCAGGAGACGCCTGTTTACATGCTGGAAAGTTCCTATAACCCTTCACTGGTACTCTGGTCTCTGGCTGTTGCCATGCTGGCATCGTATACGGCCCTTGACATGGCCAGCCGCGTCGCGTCCAGCCGCGGGGTCGCGGCCCGTTGGTGGTTGGTTGGCGGAGCGTGCGCCATGGGGCTGGGTGTCTGGTCCATGCATTTTGTGGGCATGCTGGCCTTTAATCTGCCGATCCCGCTTGGGTATGATCCCTTTGTAACCGCGCTATCCCTTTTAATGGCAATCGCCTCATCGGGCTACGCCTTGTGGTTAGTGTGTCGTGAAACTTTGCCATGGTATCGATTGCTGGCGGGCGGGTTCATTATGGCTACGGGCATCGCCAGTATGCATTACACCGGCATGGGCGCCATGCTGATGCAGCCCGGTATCGACTACCTCCCTTCGTGGGTTGCGCTTTCGCTGCTTATTGCGTTTGGGGCCTCGGTGGCGGCGCTGTGGCTGGCGTTTCGCTTGCGCAAGAACCTTGACTATGTAAAAGCCCTGCGGGTGGGGGCCTCGGTTGTGATGGGGGGCGCGATCGCCGGTATGCATTACACCGGGATGGCGGCAGCTCAATTTCCATTGGGGAGCATTTGCGGAGCGGCATCAACCGGCGTAAACGTCTATTGGCTGGCTTTGTTAACCATTTCGGTCACGCTTGCAGCGTTATTGGCGACCTTGGTGGTTTCGATTCTCGATAACCGAATGCAATTGAAGTCAACCTCCTTAAGCAAATCGTTGCGCAAGGCCACCGATCGCCTTGAGCACTTGTCTGTGCACGATGGCCTGACCCAACTGCCGAATCGGGTTTTCTTTGAAGATCAACTCGACCAGGCGGTTCAAAGCGTCAAGAAAAACGGGGGTTATTTCGCCGTATTCATGATCGATGTCGACGGTTTCCAGGTGATTAATGATGCCTACGGGCGCCATGTTGGCGATCAGTTGCTGGTTTCCATAGCGAAGCGGCTGCAAAATGGCATTCGGGTGCAGGATACGCTGGCTCGGCTGGCGGGCGACGAGTTCATTCTGCAGGCGTTCATTTCCAAGCCTGATGATGCCAATCTCATGGCTGATAAATATCTGCGGCTGGTGCAGGCGCCGTTTCATATCGTGGGTCGCGATTTGCATATTTCAGTCAGTATTGGCGTTGCGTTGTGCCCCGAAGACGGGACGCTCAGAGAAACGTTGCTGGCCAATGCCGACGCAGCACGTCGACATGCAAAGACCTCGGGTCGCAATACCTATCGTTTTTTTGAATCGTCGATGAACGACAACGTATACGAGCAATTGCGCTTGCTCCACGACTTTCGCATTGCCATGGAAAGTGACCAGTTAAGCCTGGTTTATCAACCTATTTATGATGCGCAAGATGGCACTCTAGCCAGTGCGGAAGCGCTATTGCGCTGGACACATCCGGAACACGGGCCGGTGGCGCCCGACAGTTTTATTCCCATGGCCGAACGAACCGGTTTGATTGTGCCCATTGGCGAGTGGGTGCTTGACCAGGCATGTTCGCAATTACGACGTTGGCAGGATGCGGGCTGGGCGCAGGCACGCGTTGCTGTCAATTTGTCTGCCATGCAGTTCAGTCATTCCGGTTTGGTCGAAATGCTGGAGGTTATTCTTGATCGTTATCGAATCAAGCCTGAGTCGCTGACCCTGGAGATCACTGAAACAACGGCCATGCAGAATGCCGAGATCAGCATCGTCATTTTGCAGAATTTACGACGCCTGGGAGTGCGTATTGCAATCGACGATTTCGGCACCGGGTATTCCAGTTTGCTTTATTTAAAGCGTTTACCGGTTTCCGAGTTGAAAATTGATCGAGGCTTCGTTCATGATCTTACTTTTCGAAAAGAGGATGTCGCAATTGTCGAAGCCGTGGTAACGCTGGCGAACAAGCTGGGCTTGAGAGTGGTGGCTGAAGGGGTGGAAACGCCCGAACAACATGATTTGCTGATGGATTTGGGTTGTGACTATCTGCAAGGTTATCTGCTTGGGCGGCCCGTTCACCCGGAAACGTTATTGGGTTTGGTTACCGCGGATAAACGGGTGGTGCACGCAGTCCAGCCGTGACGAACGCCGTAATCTCTTCTATGACTTCTGTGGTGTCGTTCGGGTCGCACTCTATAGGGGCCAGTTCGTCGAGCCGGTGTGTATCCGAAAATGCATACATGTAGGCCCCAATGGTCAGGGCCATGCGCCAGTTAACATCTTTGGCCGATAGTTCCGGGCATATCTCCAGCAATGTATTGACAAACGCACGTGTGGAAATATCGTAGGCTTCGTTGCGAAGCCGGTATGATATTTCCGCCGGTTCCGTATGCAAGCGGGCCTGCAAACGCAGAAACCGCCGACCCGCAGGCTCCTTCCGTAGCGCTATGGTGGGCTCCAGAAACGCCCTTACCACCTGTTCAACCGTGACGGGATCTGTTTGTTGCTTTAACAGATTAAGCCGGCGTAAACGCTCGTCGGATACAATCCGGCCGCGACGAATGAAAACGGCCTCATAAAGCCCGTACTTTGAGCCGAAATAATAATTGATGAGGGCTTGCGTTACCCCTGCCTTCTGGGAAATGGCGCGCAAACTGGTACCGGCATATCCGGTTTCAGCGAACTCTTCCTCGGCGGCGTCCAGTATGCGTTCAGAGGCGTTGTCTCCCGTCCCTTCCGGGCGGCCGGGGCCTTTACGGGATGAGCGGGGTTTCGGCGAGGGAGAGAGGCTGTTGTAGATTGTCATGTCGGCCTAAATCACGGGTTCGAAGTCGGTCGCGTTGTAAGCATAAACCCAGTTTGCCTTAATGCCACCGGCGTGTGGGTCTTTCTTTTGTTGCTCGCGATATTCCGCATCACGCCTGGCTTGCGCTTCTTTCGATGAAAGGTGATAGGTTTTTCCCCGTTCCCGGGCTTCAAGTTGAACGCGTGCCGTACGGGGCAGGCGTTCTTTTTCGTATTGTTGCAAGGCATTTGTTAATTGGCCGGGCAGCGCCGCCAATGCTTTGGCCAGTACATAGGCGTCTTCTATGGCCATGGCGGCCCCCTGAGAAAGAAAGGGTAGCATGGGATGAGCCGCGTCGCCCAGCAGGCTGATACGACCGTTAGACCAGGTTTGCATTGGGTCGCGGTCAAACAGTCCCCAGCGGTAAACTTCCTCGACGCGATCGAATAATTGCTGAATATTGGTATGCCAGCCTTGGAAGTCGGCCAATAATTCTTCTTTCGTACTGCGCGCATTCCAGGATTCTTCAACCCATTTTTCCGTTTCGTGTACTGCCACAATATTAACGGCTTTACCGCTGTTTACATAGTAAGTGACGATGTGGCTGTTGGGGCCGAGCCAGAAAGAAGCCTCTGGTGCAACGAAGTTGGGACGAGTTTCGAATGGGACGACGGCGCGATAGCACATATGGCCTGTAAATTTTGGATCGTCATTGCCGAACAGTTCATGACGAACGACAGACCGTACGCCGTCAGCGCCGATAATGAGATCGGCCTCGAAACAACTGCCGTCGTCGAAGTGTGCCACTGCTTTATCGGCTGTTTGCGAGACACCGGTGCAACGAATTGAAAACGTGACTTTGTCGCGATCGACCATGTTGGCCAGAAGGTGGTGCAGGTCAGCCCGATGAACGTGAAAGAATTCTGCACCGTATAAGCGAGGGCAGTCATCCTTCAGCGGCATACGAAACGTTTCTTCGGCGGTGTCCCAATTTCTTCCAACCAACGCCTCGGGCAGGAATCCCACTTTGTTCAGTGCGTCCCATGCGCCCAGCGCCTTGATCACCTTGACGGCATTAGGTGTCATTTGAATACCCGCACCCACTTCACCAAAACCGGGTGCGCGTTCGAACAAGTGGTAATCGATTCCTCGCTGGCTTAATGCTGCAGCCGTTGCAACGCCGCCGATACCGCCGCCGATAATGCCTACTTTCAAAGGTTTGTTCATGGTGTATTTCTCCGATCACTGCAAGTTATTAACTATACGTTTAATAAATTATAGTTAGAATATGATTGAGTCGCAACCGAACTTTATTTTTGGAGCGTGTTAGTATTCCTCGGCGTCCACGCCGTCCCGGGCGCCAGGTAAATAAGGAAAAAATATGCGCAGTCTTTCAACACGGGTGGGGTTGGGCGCCATAGCGGCATGTATTGGTATTGGGGTTATGTCCGTGCCGGTTACGGCTCACGCCGATAGCAGTGGGCTTGGCATACGTGCGGGTGCGGGCAGTTATTATCAGCGCTATGAATTGGCCTGGGTATCCCCTTCGCTCTGGCAACATCAATTTGCCGAATCGGGCCGGCTTGATCTCGTCGCGGAAGCTGGCGCTGCGTTCTGGAAGGCCAGTGGCAATCGAGAGCGTTCCAGCGTATGGCAAATCGGCGTCACGCCGTTTCTGCGCTGGACCTTTTCCAACGATATTTATCTCGAAGCGGGCGTTGGCGTAAATCGCTTTTCGCATACCCGGTTCGCGGATAAAACGATATCGACACAGTTTCAGTTCGGTTCACATGTTGGTGTCGGCGTGAATTTGTCGCCCGGGAGCCGCTTGGGATTGCGCTACTCGCATTACTCCAATGCAGCCATTAAGCGTCCGAACGATGGCTTGGATGTTTTCCAGCTCACTTATACGCATGCGTTTTAGTTAACGCGGCATATTTGTCGCGCTTTGAAATATCACATTGTTGTAACCTTCACAGTTCATTACCATAGCAACCATTGCATTTGTGAACTGACTGGAGGTCAATTATGAGCAATACACCGGATAACCACGAATCGGCCGACCCCTCGCCAGGTTCCGACAAACGCGTACGGGCAATGCTTTCGTCGCTGAGTGATCATTGGGGTTGGTTTGTTGCCTTTGGCGCTGCGATGGTGGTGCTGGGCATGGTGGCCCTTGGTCATGTTGTTGCGGCGACCCTGGTGAGCGTCCTGTTTATTGCTATTTTGATGATCATCGGCGGTATCGGGCAGTTATTTCACGCCTGGCGCCTGAAGCAGATGACCGGTTTTCTATTTTGGACTGTCAGTGGCGTGTTGTATCTGGGTGCCGGGGTGCTGGCGCTGTTTCGCCCTGAAACCGGGGCTTCGTTGCTGACGTTGCTTTTTGGCGCAACGCTGATTGGGTCGGGGGCATTGCGCCTGTGGCTTTGGTTCAACAATCGAACCCAGCGTGGCTGGCAGTGGCTGGCCTTATCGGGTGCTGTCACCTTACTGGTTGGCTTGCTGATCGCGTTTGGTTGGCCGGGTAACAGTGTCTGGATTTTAGGTTTGATTCTGGGGGTTGATTTGCTTGTTCAAGGCTGGACCCTTTTGTTTATTGGTTTTGCATTGCGCAACCGGCAATCCGACGGTCAGTGATGCACAGATTGGCCTTTTGGGGACTCGGTGCCGGTTTGGTTGTGTTGGTGGCCGGTGGTTATATTTACGCCATGGCAACCAGCAAAACGCCAACGTACATTGATCCTTCCGATTCTCGTTTGGTGCAGTTGGGCAAAAAAGTGTATGCGGCTCAATGTGCGGCATGCCACGGTGCCAACTTTGAAGGTCAGCCCAATTGGAGGCAGCGCAAGCCGAATGGGCGGCTCCCTGCGCCACCCCACGACGTTTCCGGACATACTTGGCATCATCCGGATCAGGTTTTGTTTGATATCGTGAAACATGGCCTGGTGCCTGGTGTAACGGCGCCAGAAGGTTACGAAAGCGACATGCCCGGGTATGCCGCTATCCTAAGCGATCATGAAATACGTGCCAGTCTCGCCTATATCAAGCGTGCCTGGCCAGCGCAGGCGCAATCAATCCAGCGGCAGTTAACTAAAGAGTATCAGAGGGTACGGTAGGCATGTCTGCACCAGAACGTTCTTCTTCGTCTTCAGTACGTCCGCAGTTTGCTTCGCAATTCGAGGGGTATGAAGACGGCTTTCGTCACCGGCTGTTTGTTGTCATTTTCGAGGCAGATACCCGACTGGGACGCTGGTTCGATTTCACCTTGATTGCAGCCATTATTCTTAGCGTAACGGTTGTGATGCTTGACAGCATTTATGCCGTAGCCCAGCAATATGGTTCAACCCTGGGTGTGCTTGAGTGGTTTTTTACTGTCTTGTTTACGATCGAATATATTGCCAGGCTGGCCTGTGTCAAGCATCCGATGAAGTATGCACGCAGTTTCTACGGCATTGTGGATTTGCTGTCGATATTGCCCACGTATGCTGCGGTGCTCATGCCGGAACTGCATGCTTTGGTTGACCTGAGGCTGCTTCGGTTGTTGCGCATGTTTCGCTTGCTCAAGTTGGTGTCATATGTGCATGAATACTCAATGCTCGGTCAGGCCCTCATGGCCAGTCGGCGCAAAATCATTATATTTTTGTCGGTTGTGGCCATTGTCGTTACGTTGAATGGCACGTTGCTCTATTTGGTGGAAGGCGGCCCCGGCACTGCGTTCAGCAGCATTCCTACGGCAATTTATTTTGCCATTACCTCGTTAACCACGGTCGGGTTCGGCGATATTGTTCCACAGACCGATATCGGCAGGGCAATAACGGCATTTACCATGCTGATTGGTTGGAGCGTTCTGGCAGTGCCTACGGGTATTATTTCTTCGGAAATGACTGCCCAGCGCTTTTTGCCGCGGGTCAATACCCGTACTTGTCCCTCATGTCTGGCCACGGGTCTTGAAGGCGATGCAAAATATTGCAAGTCGTGTGGCTCGGCATTGCCTGAGTATCAAAAGGAAGCTTGAGCCCGCCCTGAAGTCTGCTACAGTGGGTTTTTAAGCTTAAGGAGAAAGGCGTGAACAGGGTATTAGCATGCGTTGATGACTCCCCCCGCGCCACAGCCGTGTGCGATTACGGCATCTGGGCTGCCAGCCTGCTGGAGGTGAAACTGCAATTTTTACATGTGCTGGATCGTCATCCGGAGCGCGCCAGTCTTGCGGATTACAGTGGGGCGTTGGGCATGGATGCCCAAGAGAGTTTGCTTGAGCAGTTGAGTACGCTTGATGAAGAGCGCAGCCGTTTGGCGCAGGAACAAGGGCGCCAAATTCTTCAGGCTGCGCGCAATCGGGCTGAGGCGGCAGGCTCAAAAGACACGGATACTTTACAGCGCCACGGTTCACTGGTTGAAACCCTGCTCGACCTGGAACCGGAAACGCGTCTGGTGGTGATTGGGCAGCAACGATATTCGGGCAGTACGTCCAAATGGTATCTCGACCAAAATGCCGAACGCGTAGTGCGTTCATTGCAGCGCCCGGTAATGGTCGTTGACGGTAATTTTAAGGAACCGGAACGGTTTGTCATCGCGTTCGATGGCAGCCAGACAGGGAAAAAAATGGTGCAAATGGTTGCAGCCAGCCCGCTTTTGAAAGGGTTGTCTTGTCATGTGATCGCTGTTGGCGATGACAACGACACTCAGCGCCAGAATATCGATTGGGCGAACGATACGTTGGTCAATGAGGGCTTTGATGTTGTGAAGGTTGTCCGGTCAGGTGAAGCCGAGGCCGTGTTGCGTGAATATCTGCTTGAAGTGGATGCCGACCTTCTGGTGATGGGCGCCTATGGGCATTCACGCATACGTCACCTGATTATGGGCAGTACCACTTCCACCCTGTTGCGAACGAGCACGGTTCCGGTACTGGTTTTACGCTAGTGCCCCCAGGCGGGAAACACACCGGTCGTTCAGGCCGACAATGTCTGTCAGCCCCGGTGTGATAATGAAAACGCCTCGAACTCTTCTGTGCTGAGGGGGCGGCTGAAATAGTAACCCTGCACCTGATCGCACCCCAGCGTTTCAAGTAACGCCAGCTGTGAGGCCGTCTCGACCCCTTCCGCAGTCGTACGCATATTCAGTGCGTGCGCCATATTGACGATCGCTGCCACAATTGCGCGGTCGCGCGGGTCACTGTCAAGGTCGCGCACAAAAGATTGGTCTATTTTCAGTGTGGCGGCATCAAAGAGTTTTAAATGGCTTAGTGACGAGTGTCCGGTGCCGAAGTCGTCGATTGACAAGGCAATGCCTTGTTCGCTCAATGAGCGCAAAGTCTCAACGGCCGCTTCCGGGTTGTACATCGCGACGCTTTCGGTAATCTCCAGGCACAAGTAGTGCGGCGGCAACTGATAGGTTTTCAGCAGGTTCTGGATGCGATCGACCAAAAGTGGGTAACGAAACTGGACTAATGACAAATTAACGGAGAAGTAGACGTTGGGCGGCAGGCCCTGGCGAACCCATAACGAAATCTGGGCAATGGCATTCTTTAAAACCCATTCGCCTATTTCGGGCATCAGACCGCATTTCTCTGCGACAGGGACAAATTCGGCTGGGCCGACTGTTCCCAGTTTTGGATGAGTCCAGCGAACCAGCACTTCCGCGCCCGATAAGCGGCCATTGATCAGGTTCATGACAGGTTGGAATGCCAGGTGCATTTGTCCGTTGCTGATGGCAGACTCCAATGCTCTTTCCAACTGAAGCGTCCGAAAGGACGGTGGCTGAAGATGGCCGGTATCCAATGCCATATATAGCAGCAAGTAAGCAGCGGCTTTGTATATATGACCCAGGAGCATACCGGTATCGGAGATAGCAGTGTATGAGGTAAAAAGGAGCTCGCTGACGGCCATGAGCAATAGCGCGCTGGCAAGCAAATACAAGTTGCACTCCCTGCTATTAGGTAAGCGCCGCAGTAGAATCGCCAATGCCACGATGTGTAATGTAATGATGCCGTACTCGGCAATGATTTTAAGGTCGCTCAATCCGGTTTCCGGGCTGAATACGCCGGGCAGCCAGTGGGGGGCGTACAACACAATGCCGAGTGTGGCTATTACGATGCCCAAGATAACACTCAGGGGCCAGGCCAGATGGGCAATGCGGCTATGGCGTCTGGGCAGGTCAGTGGTAGATGGCCAAGGTAGCCAAACGACAATCAAAAGCCCGACTGCAGCCAGATAGCGGGCGACCAGCCAAAAGTAAATTGCCTTTTCGGGGGTGTTTTGGGTAACGAAGGCCGGCATACCCTGAATTGATAGGGTGTGAGCCATATCCAGTAATGCCACGCCAAGAAATGCACATGCCAGGTACAGAATATTTCTTTGCGGGTGCTTTCGGTATGTGCTCCATCCCAGGGCGAAAACGGCAAATGCGAACGCAATGGACGCAATTTCGAGAGTCAGGTGCCACGTGAGGTAGTGACGATGGGCCCAGGTTTCCACGGATTCGATGAGCATGGTGGCCAGTGCCAATAGTGCAGCCACCACAAAACCGATGCTGAGCCATAAGGGGAAGCGGTAATTAGAAGAGCCGGAGGGTGAAGTACGCGGCATGCGTCTGCCTGAGAGTGAAAAGTGTTGATGCTGATACTGTTACAGCGAAAGATTAGCGACATGCCACCGCTTTAGCAAGTGGTATGTACCTGTCCGAGGCCATGTGTTCGCCTATTCGATATTTATTTATGGGCCTGGGCTGAAATGCGTAAGAAAGCTGCAAGAATTAGTCGATAAGATGCCGGCATGTGTATCAACGATAGGAACGCTGCATGAAACGGCGAGTGCGTCTTGGTCTGGGCACCAAAATGATTATGGCTTTTCTTTTGGTTGCAGCCATGTCGGCTCTGACAGGCGCATTTGGTGTGCAACTGCTGGGGCAAGTGAACGCCATGGCGGTCAAGATGTTCAATCAAGAGGTCGCGGGCGTGCGTCACGCCTCGCAGGCTCAGGCACACATGATGGCTGCCGGCCGTGCTGCGGCAAATGCCTTGTTGGTGGCAGACAAGGGCACGCGCATCAGCGAAATTTATTTTATGCGTGATCATCTCGATGGTGCGCAGGCGGAATTGGAAAAGCTCAAGCCGCTGTTTGACAATGAGGAAGGGCGCCTTGCCGTCGAGGAAGTCGTGCTTTCGACTAACCGCTATGCCGAGGCTTTGGAGAACTATGCCCGGCGGCTTGAAACGGAAGGTATGCAAGTATCTGCAGACCCCCAATATCTGCAGGCTTTGGCTGATGCGCAGGCCATCGGCGAGCAGGCCGAAATGGGCGCAGTGGCGCTAGTGTTGCAGAAACAGAATACATCCTCGGCTTTGGCCAATGAAACCACGCAAATTTATCAACTGGCTTTAAGCCAGATGGGTGCACTTTCGCTGGCGGGGGCTTTGTTGGCGATTCTGCTCGGCGCGTTCCTGGCACGCGGACTTAAGCGCCAGTTGGGTGCGGAGCCGCGCGATGTGGTGCAGGTAACGCATGCGGTTGCGAAAGGCGATTTGTCTCATACGTTGAAGTTACGCCGTGTGTACAAGGGGAGCGTGCTGTTCGCAATGAACCAGATGCAAACAGCATTGCGCCATGTTGTGGGCGATGTGCATCGAAGCAGCGATGAGGTTGCCTTGGGCGCGCGCCATATCGCAGAAGGCAGCACCAATCTGGCCCAAAGGACAGAACAGCAGGCGCAAAGCTTGCTGGAAACGGTAGCCACCATGGATGCGCTGGCGCAAACCGTGGATCGTAATGCCGGGGTTGCGCGTGATGTGGCGCAAAAGGCAACGCTTGCGCGTGAACGTGCGGAAAATGGGGGCGAGGCGGTTGAGACGCTCGTGAATGTCATGCATCGCATCGATGCTTCGTCCCGGCGCGTCACTGAGATTGTGGCGTTAATCGACGAGTTGGCGTTTCAAACCAATATATTGGCGTTGAATGCCGCTGTCGAGGCTGCTAGGGCGGGACAGCAGGGTAAGGGTTTTGCGGTGGTTGCCGGTGAAGTGCGCAGTCTGGCACAGCGTAGCGCGACGGCAGCGCGGGATATTCGCGATCTTGTTCGGGAAAGCACGACGGCGACTGAGAGCGGCAGCCAGGTCGCCGGCCAAACCCGCAGCATGATTAGTGAAGTGGTTGAAGAGGTTAGGCAAGTGTCTGCCATGATCCATGAAATCAGTGATGCAACCGATGCCCAGAAAACCGGAATACAACAAGTCAACAGCGCCGTTTCCAATCTTTCTTCGGTTACCCAGGAAAATGCCCTGTTGGTGCGTGATGTTGCGGCGCGCGCCGATGATTTAAGTGGTCAGGCTGCTGCTCTGCTGGGCGTGATGTCAGTTTTTAAATTAGGAAGTAAAACGGTGTTGCAGGGGTGACCCGTTTTGTTATCATCGGGGAATATTAAAATACAAGCGACCTCAAAATTCCATGCCACCACTTTCGTGTTCCCGATGTCGCGATAACGAACCGCTTGACTTCCAATTTAGTTACGCGTTTCAACCGATCGTCAATGTGGCAAGCCGTGAAGTGTTTGCCCATGAAGCGTTGGTGCGTGGGGAACAGGGTGAGTCTGCCTATTCGGTGCTCTCAAGGGTCAACGACAATAATCGCTATCAATTCGATCAGGCCTGTCGTGTAAAAGCCATTCAAATCGCGTCAAAACTGGGCATGGCATCGCGGCTTTCCATTAATTTTCTGCCTAATGCCATTTACAAGCCTGAGCTTTGCATTCGTACCACCCTTGAAGCGGCAGAATCGTTCAGTTTTCCGATAGACCAAATTATCTTTGAGACGGTTGAGGGTGAAGAGGTTGAAGACGGAAAATGGTTGGCGCAAATTCTGCGTGAATACAAACGAATTGGCTTCACCACCGCCATCGATGATTTCGGCGCGGGTTTTGCAGGCTTGAACTTATTGGCCGATTATCAACCTGACATTATCAAACTGGATATGGGCTTGATCCGTCATGTTAATGAAAGCCGCTCGCGTCAGACGATTATCCGGGGCGTTGAGCGCATGGTGGAGGAACTCGGTATCGTCATGATCGCCGAGGGGGTTGAAACCTACGATGAGTACAGCTGTTTGCGCGATCTTGGTATCAGTTTGATGCAGGGATACTATTTTTCCAGACCGCTTTTCGAAGCTCAGGCCGATGAAAAGGACATTCCCTGGCCAGACAGCGCCGGCTCATGAGGGGTATCGATGTCTGACTCAATCCGGCCGTCTACCAGATTGATTGTACGGTCACAGGTTTCCGATAACCGCGGGTCGTGAGTCACAATTAATACGGCGCAGCCGAATTCGCGGTTGAAACGACGAAAAAGCTTGAAGATGCCCGCTGCCGTCTGTGTATCAAGGTTACCGGTGGGCTCGTCGGCCAGCAGCAGTGCCGGCTGAGTGATCAGCGCACGGGCAATTGCAACGCGTTGTTGTTGGCCTCCCGATAGATTCCCGGGCTTTTCCTTTGCAAATGTTTCCAACCCGACCTCGCCAAGCAGTTTCAGCGCGCGCTGTCGATCGCTTTCGCCTGGCTTGCCCCGGGCAATCATCAAAGGCATGAGCACGTTTTCAATGACGCTGAATGCCGGAATCAAGTGGTGGAACTGGAAGACAAAACCGATTTTCCGGCCGCGCGCAGCGGTTCGGGTTTCATCGTCCATGTCGCGCGTAGGTTGGCCTTGCAGAAAAAGCTCACCCGAAGTGGGTTGGTCGAGCAGCCCCAGCATGTTCAGGAGGGTACTTTTGCCGGAGCCCGAAGGTCCGACCAAGGCGGCAAAATCATTCTTATCGATCTCCAGGTCGATACCGTGCAAAACCTCGGTTTGATTGGGTTTTCCCACGTTATACGATTTGCGCAACTGTTTCAGCGTTAGAACGGGTTGACGTGCATCAGACATAACGGATTGCCTCTACCGGGTTCAGGCGTGCTGCACGCCAGGCAGGGATGCTGGCGGCCAAAACGCCGGTGAATGCTGCAAATACCATTGTAATGGGGATCAAGACAGGGCTCAGCGGGATGTAGAACAGTTTTGGGCCGAAGGTGTTGAATGCCCATACCAAGCCAGTACCGGCCACAGCGCCGACTGCCGACCCTGCCATTCCCAGCAAAGCGCCTTGAACGAGAAATACCCGCAACATCTGGTGTTGCCGGATGCCCATGGCCCGCAAAATGCCAATTTCCCGTGTGCGCTGTGTAACGCTGATGGCTAGCACACTTGCGATACCGAAGGCGACTGATAAGGCAACAAAGACGGTAATAACGGTTGTTGAAAACCGTTGTGAGCTCAGGGCATTCATTAGCTGCGCATTGGTTTCGATCCAGCTCTCTGCTTTCATGCCCGTCAGTCTCTGTATGCGCTGGGCCTCCAGCTCAGCCGCAAAAATGTTGTCGACCGTGACGTCGATCAGGGTGACGCCACCGGGCAAGTCCAATAGCGACTGTGCTTGCTTCAAATCCAAATAAACATAGCGTTGATCCAGTTCACGCACGCCCAGTTCAAAAATGCCGGCAATGGTGAGCAGCGCAGATCGCCCATCGTCGGCTTCGATTCGCATTTTGCTGCCGGTTCGCAAGCCCAGGTCCTTGGCCAGCAAACGACCAATAACGGCATCTCCGGCACCGACACGGAAGGTGCCGGAGATGATGTCATCGCTTATTGGGATGATTTTTTCATAACGTACGGGATTGACGCCGACGATTGAAACGGATTTCAGCACGTCGCCACGGCGGGCAAAGGCCGGACCTGACACCACGGGCGACACAGCGGCCACATTTTCAAGTTGGTCTAGTGTTGACTGCACGGCGATCCAATTGTTGATCGAACGTAATCGCTGGCCGCGGGGGTCTTCCCGAGTCAGGCTGATCGTGCCGGGCTCAACCGGGGCAATCAGATTCTGTTCTTCGGCTGGTTCAACCCGAATGTGAGACTGAGTACCCAGCGTGCGCTCAATGATATTGGCCTGCAAACCGTTTATAAGCGTGGTGATAAAAACGATCACTGAAACACCCACGGCAATGCCCACCAGAATCAATGCTGTTTGAATCAGATTCTGGCGTAAAAACTTCAGTGCGATAAGTGATTCGAGCCACATGTTCAAGAGCCTAGTTAAGCTTCATGGGCGTTTCCCCGTCGCTTCGTGTTTTTGACCCGGTGTCACGACTTTTCGGTAATGCACTGATTTTTGCACGCACACGTTCGCCGTTGGTCAGTTCCCCGGCGGCGCCGAGCACAATGTCGCCAGCGTTCAAGCCTTGGGTGATTTGCGATAGAGACAGGCTGTCCAGTCCGATTGTTACTTCGGTTTCGCGGGCCTTTCCTTGGGTATAAAGCCAGACCTTCGCCTGGTTGCTGTTTTGTTGGAATAATGTGTCGTTGGGCACCACAAGCGCTTCTTCGCTGCGCGCCGTTTCGATGGTTGCTGTGATCGTCATGTCTTCTTTCAGAAAATCAGGTGCGGGTGCGGCAGACAAGCGGATATCGACCGTGCCGCGCTGTGGGTCGATTACTGGTGCGATGCTGGTTATTTCTGCGTTAAAAGGCCTGTTTGGAAATGCGTCCGCAATAATAACGGCGGGCTGTCCCACTTCCAGAATGCCCAGGTTACGTTCGTCAACAGGCACGAGCAGTTCAATATTGCTTTGGTCTCGCATTGTGAGTAATTTCTGGCCTGGTTGAACGGTGTCTCCTGGCGCAACGTAGTGTTCCAGCACAGTGCCCGAAAACGGAGCGCGAATTTGAGTTTTATCCAGCGCGGCCAGTACAGCATTCAAACGCTGCTGCAAAATAGACTCTTCGAGACCGCCTTGCGCCAACGCCATCACCTCAAGCCTGGCCTGATCAAAGCTGGCTTGTGCTGCAGCCAGTGTATTTTCCGCCTGTTCCAGATCTTCGGTAGGAATGGCCTTTTCTTTGGCGAGCAAACGCCGACGCTGCACCTCCCGTTTTGTCTGTGTCAAATGTGACTGCGCCTGCTCCAGCCTTGCTTGCGCTTGCGGCCGGCGTGACTCATGCAATAGCGCCAGCGCTGCCTGTGCTTCCTGTTCTTGCGCTTTTAATTCGTCGGCGCGCAGCACCATAAGGATATCGTTGTGTTGAACAGTTTGCCCGCGCTCAACAAGCCGGTCTTTTACGACAGCCGTAATTTCGCTGCCGATTTCGGCCCGGCTGTCGGAGGCAACACGGCCGGTTGCAACCACTTGTTGAACAAGGGGTTGTGCAGCAACCCGGTAGGCGCGAACTTCCGGCCCTTGCCATTTTTGCCAGGCAATGGCACCCGCTACAGCCACGAGCAAGACGAGTAGCAGCGTTTTCCAATTCAGCAGTTTTCTAGACACAGCGCCTCTCACGACGAAAATCAGGTCATCTGGCGCCCGCAGGTGGGCGATAAGTGGGCTTAGTGTAAACCTGGGAACTCATTTTTGTTGTCGCCATCGCTGTATCTGATTCGGAATATCCTCAAGATGCGCCATGATCGTAACGCCTGGTAGATCGCGCCGTTGCAATGAAGTATGCGGGCTACCTGCCCATAGCTCGACAGAAGGGGGCAACATGGCGCGCAGTTCGGACAGGGCATCTGCGGATTGCCCAGGATTGCTGGCAGCCGAAAAACTAATGGCGACGATGTCGGCATGATGCGCATTCGCTGCGCTGAATAAGTCGTTCAGTGGTGTTTGCGACCCCAGGTTCATGCAATTACACCCTTCGACCAGGCATAAGGCTTCGGCCATCAGGATGCCCAGGCTATGGCTTTCTCCAGGCACGGTCGACAGCAAAACTCGTGGCCGACTGTTCGCCGCAGGTTCAGGTGCGGTGGCCAATGCAGCCCGTAAGCTGGTTTCCAGCACTTCGCTGCAAAGGTGCTCTTCAAAAATGTGGAGGTCGCCGCTGGCCCACGCTTTTCCAACGTCGCGCATCAGCGGAATCGCAATATCCAGTACAAAATGGGACAACCCGATGCGCATGATCTGTTGCGAGAATCGGCGTCGCAACTGGGCAGGGTCGTGCGCCTTAACCAGGTCCAGCGTTTGCGCGATCTCGAGTTGTTGCAGCGACGCCGTTTTTCCACCATTCGCAGGCGAGTTGGTTGATTCTTCGAGGGTATCGCTCAGTTCATGTAGTTGAGCCAGTTCCAACGCCACCACCCGCCCGGGGCGATGACCGGCGTCGAGTAAGCGCTTGATGACGCGAAGGCGCTCGACCTGGTCCGGGGGGTAGAGCCGCTCTCCGTTCATGTCCCGCTCAGGCTGGGGAAAACCATAGCGTCGTTCCCATACGCGTAAAGCGTCTTTGCCAATTCGGGTATCACGCTCTACAGCGGTGATATTCAGCATGAGTTGCTGAGTTTTTGGAACAGACGTCATGGTTTTGAACCTGGTCAATTTTTAATTTGTCATGGACAGAAATAATAACAAACTTATTTTGTCTATGACAAAAGTTGAATTAAATGGATTTTACGCCTATTATTGAGCTATTACATAAATTTTGACTTAGACAAAATGCTTTTTGTCGAGGCGAGAATGGCGAAATTGAGAAAAGTTGCTGTTGTTGGATCAGGTATTGCGGGTCTTAGTGCAGCGTGGCACCTGGGCCGTCAGAGCCATTCGGCGGCAGTTACGCTGTTTGAAGCGCAAGACTATTACGGCGGACACACGCATACGGTCGATGTCACCTTGCCGGACGCGAATGGGGTTTGGGTCACGCATGGGGTTGATACCGGTTTCCTGGTTTTCAACGAGCGCACTTATCCCGGCCTGATCGACCTGTTCAGTACGCTGGAGGTAAAAACCGCGGCTTCCGACATGTCTTTTTCGGTTCAGGCAGCGGCACATTCTCTGGAATGGTGCGGAAGTAATTTGAATGCCGTTTTTGCCCAGCGCCGCAACCTGGTGCGGCCGCAGTTCTGGTCGATGCTCTACGACCTGGTGCGTTTTAACCGTCAGGCAACCGCGCTTGCCTGTTCCGGTTCAGAGGCGCAGTTGCAGCAATCAGTGGGGGCTTTTCTGGAGCATCACGGTTATGGCAGCAGCTTTCGGGATTGGTATCTGCTGCCAATGATCAGCAGTATCTGGTCATGTCCTGCCGATCAGATGATGGCGTTTCCCATTGCCACCCTTGTTCGTTTTTGCCATAACCACGGCTTGCTTCAGTTGGTTAATCGGCCGCAATGGTACACCGTGCAGGGTGGTGCGCGGCACTACGTAGAGAAAATGATTGCCGGAATTTCCGACGCGCGTCTGTGTACACCGGTTTTATCGGTGCGACGGCATGGCCAGGGTGCCGGGGTCTCGATCAGCACCCAGTGGGGAACGGAGCACTTCGATGAGGTCGTGCTTGCCTGCCATTCTGACCAGGCCTTGAAGCTTGTGGCCCAGGATGCGCATCCTGGGGAAATCGAAATGCTTTCAGCCATTCAGTATCAGACGAACCATGCGGTGTTGCACACCGACACCGGGGTGCTGCCGGCCAGGAAAGCGGCTTGGGCTGCATGGAACTACGAGCATGGTGCGTGCGCCGATGGACAGGCTTCGGGTGTGTGCCTGCATTATCTTTTAAATCGCTTGCAACCCTTGCCTTTTGGTGTACCGGTTGTTGAAACCTTGAATCCGTTGCGTGAGCCTGACCCTGAAACCGTGCTGGCACGTTTTGACTATGCGCACCCTGTTTTTGATCTGGCGGCACGGCGCGCCCAGTTGCAGCTTCCTGATTTACAGGGCTTGAACCATACCTGGTATTGCGGTGCCTGGACCGGATATGGCTTTCACGAAGACGGTTATCAGTCGGGCCTGAAGGTGGTCGGTGAACTTGCAGCACGTTGGCATGAGTCATCCGGCTCGCGTGTTGCTGCTTTGGCGGCATAGGAAGTGGGTATCGTATGAAATCGCAAGTTAATCCTGTGAACCCGGTAGATGCATTCAGCGCCAGTGCCTTGCCTTTGATCGGAATCGGGCAGATCCGTCACGCGCGGCTGAGCCCTGTGGAGCATGTGTTTTCGTATAAAACCTGGTTTTTGATGTTGCCCATGCGCAGTGGCGCCCCGGCTGGCTGGCGTGGCCTGGCACGCAACAGATCCGCGTTGGTTGCCTTTCATGACAAGGATCACGGGCTCGGGGGCGCGGACGCTTTGGCCTGGTTTGATGCCTTGCTGCGTGAGTCGGGCATCGACGATGCCGATGGCGAGGTCTGGCTGCAAACTTACCCCCGCGTATTGGGTTATGTGTTCAAGCCGGTTAGCTTTTGGTATGCCTACACCCGCGAAGGAAAACCGCGTGCCATTGTTGCAGAGGTTAACAATACCTTTGGTGAGCGTCATTGTTATCTGCTTGCTTCGTCTGTGAAATGGGGCAGGGAAATGACAGCAGACAAAGTCTTTCATGTGTCGCCATTTTGCAGCGCCTCGGGACGCTACAGGTTTCGTTTCATGAGAACGGATGCTGCTTCCCCGCACGGGGAGCGCATTGTTGCGCGCGTGGATCACGACGATGTGAATGGCCAGGCCATTCTTCAAACCAGCGTCAGCGGGCAGTTGCAAATGTTTAGCCGCCGGACTCTTTGGAAAGCCTTGTTGTCGATGCCTTTCCTGACTTTTGGCATTATTGCCCGGATACATTGGCAGGCCTTGCGCCTCTGGCTCAAGAAAGTGCCGTTTAATCGCAAGCCGCCACTCAATCAACCTTTTGTCACCCAGGGTGACGATACGAACATGTCCCATTCCAGGAGCTCAGAATCATGACACGCACTTTGGACTCCCTTTCTTTACTCGGCCGCTCAAGGTCCCGCGCAAGTCGACCCACATTTGCAGCCCGTGCGGTCTTGAAGATGCTTGATAAATTGTCTCAAGGAAGACTTGATATTGAGCTGCCCAATGGCGATACATGCCATTTCGGCGCAGGTGGATATCCGCATGCTGCATTGCGGCTGAACAACTGGAATGTGTTTACTGCCGCCTTGAAGTCGGGCGATATTGGATTTGCCGAAAGCTATATCCAGGGAGACTGGACGACCTCGGATCTGACATCGCTCATTCTGCTGTTTATTGTAAATCGCGAGCAGATGGAGAAAGTAATTTACGGCTCGTGGTGGGGAAAACTGTTGTATCGGGCGCGTCATGCGCTCAATCGAAATAGCCGGCGCGGCAGTAAACGCAACATTCATGCCCATTACGATTTGGGTAATACCTTTTATCGCAGTTGGCTTGATGACACCATGAATTATTCTGCGGCCTGGTTCCAGGACGACAGAACGCAGTCTTTGTCGCAGGCCCAGAATGCAAAAGTGCAGCGTGCCCTGGATGAGTCCGGGGTGTGCGAAGGTGATCGTCTATTGGAGATCGGCTGTGGCTGGGGTGCGGTTGCCCAAGCGGCGGCGCAACGGGGTGCCAATGTCGTTGGCGTGACCCTGTCGACGGAACAACTGCATTACGCCCAAAACCGGCTGACAAAAACAGGCCTTCACAGTAGCGCCGACCTTCGCCTGCAAGACTATCGCGATATTCAAGACGGACCTTATGACGCATTGGTGTCGATTGAAATGTTCGAGGCGGTTGGTCGTCAATATTGGCCTTCGTTCTTTGAAACGGTGCGCAAGAATCTGAAACCAGGCGCACGTGCATGTATTCAAAGCATCACCATTCGGGACGATTTGTTCGATCGTTATGTCAATTCAACCGACTTCATACAACAGTACATTTTCCCCGGGGGCATGCTGCCCAGCGAGTCTGAGTTCTGTGAAGCGGCCGAGCGGGCAGGATTGCGTGTAACGAATGTATTGCGTTTTGGGCCCGATTACGCGGAAACGCTGCGTCGTTGGCGTGCGCCCTTTCATGCAAATGAGCAGGCGATTCGTGCGCAGGGTTTTGATACCGCCTTTATGCGCACGTGGGATTTTTACCTGTCCTATTGCGAAGCGGCATTCGATACAGGGAATACCAATGTTGTCCAGTTCACATTGGTTAACGACCCGGAGGCAGCCTCATGAGAAACCTCAGTTCAGTCCGGGCCGGCGTTGTACCAAACGCGCGCAGGCCAATTGTCCAAGCGCTGGTATTTCTGTTCTTAATGAGCATGGCCACCTGGATATCAACAGTTCGGGCACAAACCTATGATCCCCTTGCGGCGCCTAAGACCGAATCCGCAGCTTCAGGTTCAGACGCAGCACAGGCCGCGGCGCCGCCCGAGGTCAGTAGCGCGCTTGGTACGGTTCAGTTGCAAGGTCAGAAACGCTTCAGATGGTTGGGCTTTTCCGTGTATGACATTCAGTTGTGGGTCAATGAGCCGCTTAGCGTCAAGGCGTGGGCAGATCATCCTTTTGCATTGGAGCTGGTCTATGCCAGAGGCCTGAGTGGCGAGGCCATTGCCGAGAAGTCGCTGGAGGAAATGCAGGCCCAGGAAAGTATCGATGCCCAACGCAAGGCCCGTTGGTTGTCGTTGATGCAATCGGCTTTCCCGAACGTGGACGACGGCGATCGCCTGACCGGTATCTATCAACCCGGTGCCGGTGCGACGTTCTACTTCAACGGGCGTGAAACCGCCTCAACCAAAGATGCCGACTTCGCCCGACTGTTTTTTGGCATATGGCTTTCCCCGGACACATCCGAGCCGGCGATGCGTCGTGCTTTGTTTGGAATGAATGAATGACTTTTCCGACGGTTCGTGCAGGTTTGCAGTATGGGGCGTTGGGGCTACCCTTGTCTTTTGTTGCCTTGCCGCTTTATGTCTACATGCCTTCGTACTATGCCAACGAGTTTGGCATGTCGCTCACGCTGCTTGGTGCATTGTTGCTTGGCGTACGAATACTCGACGCGCTTACCGACCCGGTCATAGGTCAACTGGCCGATGATGTTTTTCAGCGTGGATCGGGAATGACGGTATGGGTCGTGGGGATATCGGCTGTGCTCCTTTGGGTGGGCTTTACCGGCCTGTTTTTCCCTCCCCACCTGTTTCTTGACATGCAGCAGTCAGGCGTGGGCGGCCTTTTTGCCTGGGCGTCCCTTGCGTTGCTGCTGACCTATCTTGCGTATGGGGTTCTTACCATAGTGCATCAATCCTGGGCGGCGCGTTTGCGTGGCAACGATCAGACGCAAAGCAGATGGGTTTCCTGGCGCGAAGGCTTTGCCCTGGCAGGCGTGCTGGTGGCCAGTGTTTTGCCTTCGGTGGCGGGAATGGGGGTAACCAGTGCGATTCTGGGGCTGACGCTGGCCATTGGTGTCGTGGCGTTAATGACGGGTCCGTCTCCGGACCGGAACAAACCCGACCCGAAACGTGTCGTGCCACGACGCTGGGAACAGATCACCCAGCCCTGGCATATTCCCGCGTATCGCGGACTGATTGCGGTTTTCCTGCTCAATGGGATCGCCAGTGCGATTCCTGCCACTTTACTGCTTTTTTTTGTGAATGATCGTTTGATGGCGTCCGGGTGGGAAGGGCTTTTCTTGTTCATTTATTTCGCCGTAGCCGCGGGGTCGATGCCGGTTTGGGTGGCGCTGGTTGCCCGGTGGGGGTTGAGCAGAGCCTGGCTGGTGGGAATGGCGCTGGCGATTGCCGGATTTGTGGGTGCCGCTTTTCTCGGTGCCGGCGATATCGTGGCTTTCGCTTTGATTTGTGCCGCAAGTGGTTTTGCATTGGGTGCAGACCTTGCCTTGCCGGCGGCGCTGCTTGCCAAAGTCATCCGCCTGCATGAGGCAGACGTTGGGCGCGAAGGTGCGTATTTCGGGTGGTGGAGCAGCGCAGCCAAGCTGAATCTGGCGCTGGCGGCAGGATTGGCGCTGCCACTTCTGGAGGGGCTGGGATATACACCGGGCACACAAAATTCAGCGGGGCTTTTCGCGCTAACCATAGGGTATGCCGTTCTACCTTGCGTATTGAAGTTGCTGGCTATGGGGGCGCTGTGGGTCTGGCGTATGCATTTTGACTTGAAAGGAGAAGGGAATGAGCGTGTTTGGGGTTCAGCTTAGGGGCGGTATCTGGCGCGGTGCATTGCTGGCGTTGGCGTGTTTGGTTCTCACGGCCTGTGCGTCGCCCACGCCTTCCGATTACGCCCAGGAAAAGCCGCGTCTTGATTTGAAAGCGTATTTCAACGGCGATATTGATGCCTATGGCATTTTTACTGATCGCAGTGGGAAAGTGGTGCGCCGGTTTACGGTTCGTATCAAAGCATACTGGGAGGGCAATAAAGGCACGCTTGAAGAGGATTTCATCTACAGCGATGGCCAGACCCAGCGTCGGGTGTGGACACTCATCGATCAAGGTGACGGCCGTTATACCGGCACGGCTTCCGATGTGGTAGGTGAAGCCGAGGGTTATGTTGCTGGAAATGCGTTCCAATGGAAGTATGTATTGCGTTTGCCTGTGGGCGACACAACCTACGATGTGTCGTTCGACGACTGGATGTTCCTGATGAATGACGAAGTCATGCTGAATCGCGCAACAATGAGCAAATTCGGTATCCGCCTGGGAGAGGTGACGTTGTCATTTTATAAACGTTAAAAGGAGTTTCTTATGCCTTTGAACCCACCGATGCGAAACTGGAAAGGGCGGGTTGTCTGGGTAGTGGGTGCGTCCAGTGGCATTGGCCATGCGGTTGCGTGTCATTTGGCGCAGCAGGGCGCCCGGGTGGTGGTTTCTGCACGTAATGCGCAGGCACTCGACGCATTTGTGGAAAAGTACCCGCAAGCATTGGCTGTTCCGTTGGATGTGACCGACGTTCGCACCTTTGAACAGGCGATGGCGCGCATTACCCAGGAGTTGGGCGAACTTGAGCTCGTGCTGTATTGTGCCGGCTACTTCAAGGCCGTGCGCGCTCAGGATTACGACCTGGAAACGATGTTGCGGCACGAGCAGGTGAATTACGTTGGTGCCTTGAACATGTTGCATGCCGTGCTGCCGCCGATGCAGGCACAGGGTGCAGGACACATCAGCTTCGTATCCAGTGTGGCGGGGTTCACCGGCTTGCCGCAAAGCCTGGGCTACGGGCCGACCAAAGCGGCGCTGACCCATCTGGCGGAGGTCTTGTATCAGGATTTGAAACCGGCCGGTATCCATGTGTCGGTTATCCATCCCGGTTTTGTGGAAACATCGCTTACAGCACAGAATCCTTTCCCCATGCCGGCGATGCAAACACCTGAACAGGCGGCAACGGCTATCTTGAACGGCTGGTCGCGCGGGCGTTTTGAAATTCACTTTCCTCGTCGCTTTACTTTGGTGCTGAAGTTTTTGCGACTATTGCCGTACCGCTTGTATTTTTCTTTGGTTCGGCGTGGTACCGGCTTATGAGTTCAGGCGATATTCAACGTGTGGTGGCATTCTATGAGAATCTGTCTCCTGAGCATCTTGAGTATCTGCACGAGGTGTACGACGCAGATGCCGCTTTCACTGATCCGTTCAATGATGTCGTGGGCATTGAAGCCATTTTGCGTATCTTCAAGCATATGTATGCCACGGTGCACCAACCTGTTTTCAACGTTGATGAGGCTGTTTCACAGGGCCAGAACGGCTTTTTAACCTGGACTTTTACGTTTCAGACAGGTAAGAAAACCAAGCGGCGTGACTGGACGGTAAAAGGTGCGACCCATGTTCGCTTCAATGCCCAGGGGAAAGTTTGCAAGCACGACGATTATTGGGATCCTGCACAATCCTTGTATGAAAAAACCCCGCTGGTGGGCGGGGTTTTTCGCTGGCTGCGACGAAGATTGTCTGCAACGTCAGGTTCCCAGTAATTTCGGGGTGCCTCCAACAGGTGTGTTTGCTTCGGTTATTGATTTGCCGGAAGCTTGGTGCGCCTGCGCCTCCATCCGGAATGTGGCAACCAGCCTGGCCAGTGACGTTGCCTGATCCTGCAGGCTGGCCGAAGCCGCCGAGGCTTCCTGCACCAGCGAGGCATTCTGCTGGGTAACCTGATCCATTTGTGCCACAGCCTGATTGACCTGGTCGATCCCGATGCTTTGTTCCTGGCTGGCAGAGGTAATTTCGTCCATGATGTCGGTAACCCGCCGGATGCTGTCAACGGTCTCCCCCATGGTTGAACCGGCTTTCGCAACCAGGCGGTTGCCTTCTTCCGTGATGGATGCCGATTTGTCGATGAGGTCTTTTATCTCTTTGGCTGCCTGGGCGCTGCGCTGGGCCAGAGAGCGTACTTCCGACGCAACAACGGCAAAGCCCTTGCCCTGCTCACCTGCGCGTGCGGCCTCAACCGCGGCATTCAAAGCCAGAATGTTGGTTTGGAAGGCAATGCCGTCGATCACACTGATGATATCGACGATTTGCTTGGATGAATCGTTGATGGCACCCATGGTTTCAACAACCTGGGATACCACCTGCCCGCTATGAGTGGCTACATTGGCAGCCGATTCAGCCAGGCCGTGCGCCTGATTGGCGTTATCGGCATTTTGTTTCACGGTGGTGGTGATTTCTTCCATGGTGGCTGCCGTTTCAGCCAGCGAGCTTGCCTGCTCTTCCGTTCGTGACGATAAATCGGTGTTGCCTGCCGCAATCTGGGTGGAGGCGCTGGCGATAGAGTTGGCACCTTCGCGAACCTCGCGAACCACGTCGAGCAGGTTGGCGTTCATGCGCTGCAGGGCGGTCAGTAATGTAGCAACCTCGTTCTTGCCTTTTACCGAGATATTGCCAGTGAGGTCGCGCGAAGAGACTTTTTCGGCAAAATTAACCGCGTTTCTTAAAGGTAGCGTAATGGAACGCGTGATGCCCAAGGCCATGAGTACGCCGATAAGCAGTGCGGCTACCGTCAAGCCGATCAGGACGGTAAGAGCAATCTCGTTCTCTTGATTCAAGGTGTCGGCGCGCTTGTTAATCAAGCCTTGCTGATAGGTAAGAAGGTTCTGAATGCTTTGTGTGTAGTTTGACAATAACCCTTCAAGCTGATTCTCGAAAAAGTCGCGTGAAACTGCAAAGTCTCTTTTCTTGCGCGCTTCAATTGCCGCGTTTCGTTTTCCAACGTATTCCGAGCGGCGTTCTTGCACAATGCCGAACAGGCGTATGGCTTCCGGGTCAGTAATGCTTTTCTCCAAGGCGGCTTGCAGCTTGGATATCTCCGCGCTGGTTTCTTTCATTTGTTCTTGAAAGTAGGCAATGGTCCCGGGGTCAGTTAACTTGGCGTTGGCGATGGTGCGCGTGGCATTGAGCGCGGTGAGCATGTTCCATTTGGAAATAGTACGCTCGTTATCAAGACGAATTTCTGTCAGGTCTTGTGCCATGGCATCGGAGCTTTGAACGCGCCAGATACCCACTCCTGCCACAATAGCGATAAATAAAAGCATGACAGCGAACCCGATGACCAGACGGGTACTGATTTTAAGATTGTGCATCATGAACAGGCTTACTCATAAAAAAGGGGTGTTTACAATTGGCTTGACAGCTATGTGTCGCTAGGGTTACGTCAGCCTTTCAGGAAACTTAAGGCATTCTAGAGGGCAGATATGATATTGAAAGGATGGAAATGAAGGTAGGTATTGCCGGAGTTGGCGCTTTTGGGCTGAAACATTTAGATGCAATTGCTTGTATTGATGGTGTGGAAGTTGCGTGCATCACGGGTGGTGGCGACACTGCTCGACTGGCGGCGGTTGCCAGTCGGTACAGGGTTCCAAAAGTATTACCTTCCCTTGAGGCCTGTTTGGCCGAACCTGATCTGGATGCCATGATCCTGTGCGGTCCAACGCAGGTGCATGCTGCCCAGGCTTTGGCGTGTCTTGATGCCGGCAAGCACGTACAGATTGAGATCCCCATGGCCGACAACCTGGCCGGTGCGCGGGCGCTGGTGGCCAAACAAAAAGAGACGGGCCTGGTCGCCATGGCAGGTCATACGCGTCGTTACAACCCCAGTCATCAATGGATGCATCAGCGTATCCAGCGTGGTGAACTGGCGTTGCAGCAATTGGACGTGCAAACTTATTTTTTCAGACGTACCAATGTTAATGCGCAAGGTCAGCCCCGAAGCTGGACAGATCACCTGTTATGGCATCACGCCTGCCATAGCGTAGATCTGTTCCAGTATCAAACTGGTGAAGTTGCACAGCATGTACATGGCATGCAGGGGCCGTTGAGTCCGCAGCTTGGCATTGCCATGGACATGTCGGTTCAGTTGAAAGTGGCATCCGGTGCGCTTTGCACGCTGTCGCTTTCGTTCAACAATCAGGGTCCCCAAGGCTCTTTCTTCCGTTATATTTGCGATAATGGAACTTATCTTGCACGCTATGATGAACTGGTCGACGGTGATGGCAATGTCATTGATGTCTCCGGCGTTGATGTTTCCTTGAACGGTATCGAACTTCAAGACCGTGATTTTTTCGCCGCCATTGGAAACGGTCATGAACCCAGCTCCAGTGTTGCGCGTGTCCTGCCCGCATACGAAACCCTCGATCGTATTGAAAAAGCCTTGTAATGACCAGCGATTCACTCACTCCGGAACAACGCGCCGAATTATTGCGCGCCATTCTTAAAAGTCCCTCTTACCGGCTGGCTTATCACGACGCCGAGTTCATGCGCGATGAAGATTTACGCCCTGTCAGGCTTCAACTCGAGCTGTTGAAGCCTGAGTCGTATTTGCGCGAAAATCATATTGAATCGACGATTGTGGTTTATGGCAGTGCTCGCGTGTTGCCTGCTGTTGAAGCACAGAAAAAGCTTGATCAGGCATCGGACTATCTCGCAAGTCATCCAGACGATCAGCAAGCCAGGCAGGCCTTGAAACTGGCCCAGCGCCAGGTTCATTATTCGCGTTATTACGAGCAGGCCCGGCGTTTTTCCTTCCTTATTTCACAGCGTTTCCAGGCAGAAAACCCGTGCCGGCTGGTCGTGGTAACCGGCGGTGGGCCCGGTATTATGGAAGCGGGTAACCGTGGTGCGTTCGATGCCGGTGCAAAAAGCATCGGGTTGAACATAACGTTGCCGCATGAGCAAGTGCCGAATCCTTTTATTACGCCATCGCTAAGTTTTCATTTTCATTATTTTGCGTTGCGCAAAATGCATTTCATGTTGCGTGCGAGAGCACTGGTTGCATTTCCCGGCGGGTTTGGCACACTGGATGAATTGTTTGAAGCGCTCACCCTGGTGCAAACCGAGAAAATGTCGCGAATGCCGATTATCCTGGTTGGTCGGGAGTATTGGTCGCGTTTGATTGATTTTGATTTTATGGTGGAAGAAGGCATGATTTCGCAGGCTGATCGAGAGTTGGTGACGGTGGTTGAAACGGCAGAGGAAATCCTGTCGTTACTGGAGGTGTTTTATGCAAACTGTCCCGAACAGCCTTTCCCCGGAGATCCGGTATGAGTGGGTCGTCGGAACAAGCGTCGTGGGGAGAGTTGCTGTCGGGACGCAATGGGCTGCGCTCTTTGGCGGTAGCGGGCGGCGTCGCGCTGCATGCCATTAATGTTTACATTGCCGTAACCATCCTGCCTTCGGTTGTGCGTGATATTGGTGGCCTGGAGTATTACGCCTGGAATATGACGCTGTTTGTTGCGGCTTCTATCATGAGTTCCGCATTGTCGGCCAAGGCCAATGATGCCTTCGGCCTGAAGAACGCCTTTCTTGTTGCGATTGTTATTTTTTCGATTGGCACTGCGGCCTGTGCGTTGGCCCCCAGTATGTTCTGGATGCTGGCTGGGCGAACCGTGCAGGGGGCGGGTGGCGGTTTATTGCTGGGCCTTTGCTACTCATCGATCCGGGTTGTGTTTGAAGAGCGCCTGTGGCCCCGGGCCGTAGCGCTGACATCAAGTATGTGGGGCGTTTCCACGCTAAGCGGGCCGGCCATCGGCGGCATTTTTGCCCAATCGGGAAACTGGCGCTGGGCTTATGGTGCTATTTTGCCGGTGGCGTTTGGGCTGGCCTGGCTGGTTATCACTCAAATCAATGCCTCTACAACCGGCAGTACAAGTGCGCCTACCCAGCGCATTCGGGCTCCTGTTGGCAAAATAGCGCTCGTTGTGTTGTCGGTGCTGGTGGTGTCCATGGGCAGCCTGTCGACGCATGTGGGCTGGAACGCCCTGGGTGTGTTTGCGGGTCTGGGCATTGCCGTTTTGGTTGCCCGTAGCGACATGAATGCCGATATTCCATTATTGCCGCGAGGATCTTACGCTTTACATGAGGCGATGGGCAGTATTTACGCTTGCGTGGCCTTGATCAGCATGTCAATTACGGTTGAGGTTTTCATTCCCTATTTTCTGCAGGTTGTCCATGGCTATGAGCCGCTGACGGCGGGCTATTTAACTGCGCTGATGTCCATTGGCTGGACGGCTGGCTCTATTTTCAGCTCAAGTCGCAAGCCTGCGATGGCGAAAGTATTATTACGTGCAGGGCCGGCAACAATAGCTGTTTCTCTGGTTGCGCTGGCATTGCTGATGCCGATGCTGCACTTGACGCAAACATATTGGTTCTGGGTCATGTTGGTTCCGCTGCTGGGTGTAGGTCTCGGGATCGGCATTTCCTGGCCTCATTTATTGTCGCAAGTGTTCAGAAGTGCGCCAGTGGGGCAGGAGACGATTGCCTCGGGTTCGGTGATTACGGTTCAGTTGTTTGCGCTTGCAATGGGGTCGACCATTGCCGGCATGATTGTCAATGCAGCAGGTATTACCGATCCCGGCGGTATTCCAGGCGCGCAGTCGGCTGCCTATGCTTTGCTGTTCGCGTTTGCTATTGCACCAGGCGCGGCGTTTTTCATTATTGGCCGTGTCATCCGGGCCAAAACTGAAACCGATGCGAAATCGGCGCAGGCGCGGGCAACGGCTCAGGAAGTGTCGTCGTGACAAGAAGCGACAGGCTGCACAAACGCCAGTCTGTCGCATTCAGTCAGTGTCGAAGTCAGGCCTTGGGCAGGCGAAAGCGTTCCGGGTCGGGTCCGTAGCGGGCCTGGTCGTCGTGCAGCGTAGCAATGTCGCTCATTTCCTGCTCATCCAGCTCGAAATCGAAAATTTCAAAATTTTCTTCAATACGCTCAGGCGTAACGGATTTCGGAATCACCATGCAGTCCAGTTGCAAATGCCAGCGCAGTATGACCTGGGCTACCGAACGCTGATGTTTTTGAGCGATTTTGGCCAGAATCGGGTTTTCCCACAACAAACCGTGCCCCAGCGGGCTCCATGATTCCGTAATAATGTTGTTTTCGGCGTGAAACGCGCGCAACTCGGGTTGCTGGAATCGAGGGTTCAGTTCAATTTGATTTACAACAGGCAGTACACCGGTTTCGTCCAGCAGCAGTTGCAAGTGCTCAATATTAAAGTTTGAAACGCCAATAGAACGAACCCGTCCTTCTTCACGCAATTGCATTAGCGCTTCCCAGGTTTTAACGTATAAGCCGATTTTGGGTACGGGCCAGTGAATAAGGTACAGGTCGATATAATCGAGGCCAAGTTTGTTGATGCTTTCATCGAATGCTTTCATGGTTTCATCAAAACCGTGGCGATCATTCCAAACTTTGGTGGTAATGAAAAGGTCTTTGCGTTCGACGTCGCATTCTTTGATTGCGCGTCCAACCCCTTCCTCATTACCGTATATGGCGGCCGTGTCGATCAGGCGATAACCTGTTTTTACGGCAGTCTTGATGGCATCAGTGACTTTATCGTTTTCAACTTGCCAAACGCCGAAGCCAATGCGGGGCGCCTTATGGCCATCGTGAAACGTAACGCTATTTACAATATCGGTCATGCGATCTCCCTCGGGTGTTATACAGGGTAAGCTTATATCCATTATAAGGTTGTCGATTTCCGCTTAAACCAGGAGCTGTCTGTGAGCGTACATTCCAACACAAAACGTATCAGTATTCCCGACCTTATCGGTTACAAAGGTAAGAAAAAAATTGCTTCCCTGACTGCCTATATTGCGCCTATTGCGCGTTTGCTTGATGAAAGTCAGGACATGATTCTGATTGGCGACTCAACGGCGATGGTGGGTTATGCCATGCCCAATACGCTTGCCATCACGGTTGATCAGATGGCGGCACATGCTGCAGCGGTGGTTCGATCAACCCAACACGCCTGCATTCTGGTCGACATGCCCTTCGGCTCTTTTCAAGAGTCACGGGAGCAGGCGTTTCGTAATGCTGCGCATATGCTGGCAGTCAGTGGCGCTGCGGGTGTGAAATTGGAGGGTGGCAGCGAGTTGGCGCCCACCACGCGTTTTCTGGTTGACCGCGGTGTGCCTGTACTGGCCCACGTTGGCCTGATGCCGCAGTATGTCAATACCATGGGCGGCTTCAAGGCTCAAGGGATGTCTGAAGAGGCGGCCGAACGGATTTTCCAGGATGCGCTGGCGCACGAGAAGGCGGGGGCGTTCGGACTGGTGCTTGAAGGTGTGGCCGAGAGCTTGGCACGCCGCATTACTGAAGCCGTTGCAATTCCTACCATTGGAATTGGCGCTTCGCCGCATTGCGATGGCCAGATCCTGGTAACTGAAGATATCCTGGGTTTGAGTGGCGACAGCATCCCCAGATTTGCCAAGCCGTTTGGCGATGCCGCAAGCGTTATTCGTAACGCCGCGGCGCAATATGCAGCGGAAGTTCGCGAAGGGCAATTTCCAACGTTGGATCACTGTTTCGGAGTCAAGAAAAAGTCATGAGTGTGTCGCCGGAGTGGGTCGGTTTTCTCTTGTGGGTGCTGGGCCTTTTCATTGGCGTGGGCGCGGCGCTGTTATATGGACGGCGCGCGTTGTCGGCAGCCCGCGACCGGCATGAGCTTGCGCAAAAGCAATATGAGGCGCGAATCGCCGACGATGAGACGCGCATTCAGCAACTCGATCGTCAGCTTGCCGGTTATGAAGCCGAGATGCGCAGTCTGCGTGAAAGGCTGGATGAGGCGCGCGATGCCGTCAGTGATAAAAATCTTGAGCTGACTGGCGCGAACAGTCGCGTTAATGACCTTGACCGTCAACTGACCCGACTGCAGGCCGAGCAGAAGGAAAAGCAGGCCGCATTTGAGACATTGAAGCAGTCGTTCGAGCAATCCAGAGAACAATTGAAAACCGAGTTTCAGAATCTGGCGAACAAAGTACTGGAGGAAAAAGGGCGTTTGTTTGCACAGTCCAGCACGTCGTCGCTTGACACCATGCTCAAACCCTTTCGTGAGCAAATTTCAGCTTTTCAGCAACGAGTGAATCAGGTTCACGATGAGGCGGTAAAAGGCAATGCCTCTCTGGGTACGGAAATCAAGCAAGTGTTGGAAATAGGCTTGCGTATGAGTGCCGAGGCCAATAATTTAACGCTGGCGCTTAAGGGCGATAAGAAGACAACGGGTAATTGGGGTGAAATTCAGCTTGAGAAAACGCTGGAATTGGCCGGGTTGGTGAAAGGCGATCACTACGACGCACAGCCGCGCTTTAAAGATGGTGAAGGGCAGAATCGACAACCGGACTTTGTCGTTAAGTTGCCAGACGATAAACATATGGTGATTGACAGCAAGGTATCGCTGGTTGACTACGATCGCGCACTCAGTGCTGAAACCGAGGCGGAACAAGGGTTGGCGTTGCAAGCGCATGTGAAGGCGGTTAAGCAACACATCGATGATTTGTCACGCAAAGACTATACGAACCTGATCGGTATGCGCAGCCCCAGTTTTGTACTGATGTTCATGCCGATTGAGTCGGCTTATATCGAAGCCATGAAAAATAATCGCGATCTGTTTAACTATGGTTACCAGCGTAATGTCGTCATGGTGTCGCACACGACATTAATGCCCATTCTGAAAACCGTTGCCAACCTCTGGATGGTCTCGCGCAGCAGTGCGCAGGCGCAAGAAATAAGTGATCGCGCCGGTGAAATCTATAATCAGGTCGCGGTCGTGGCAGAGAACCTGAAGAAACTGGGCGATACCCTGGGTACCGTCAGCAATCATTACAACCGCACCGTAACGGCCTTGGCAGGGCGCCAGGGCCTGTACGGCAAGGTCAGCCGTTTTAACGAATTGTCGGCCAAGGCCAATAAAACCCTGCCGCCTATCGAGCCGCATCACGGCGACTATCAGGTTGAGCGCCTGTCGTTATTGGTTGCCGAGCCTGATTCAAAATCAGACCCGGATAAATAAGCCTGGCGTTGCTGCCCTTTAAATGGGCCGATGCAACGGCACGATATGCGCGATTAGGGTGCCGGCATGGGCAGGCACCCTATGCCTGGGGGGCGTCACCTGCCCAAGCGCGACGCAGCAGCGAACGCAAGCCGTCGGCCTCCAGGGGGCGCGGATTCCAGTATGGATTTTTCAGGGCAATCTCGGTTGCCTTTTCGATATCGGTTTCCTTGAAGCCCAGGTCTTTCAGAGCCATGGGTGCATTGATGGATTTGGCCAGCTCCCATAAACCCAGTCCCGCGTTCGCGTTGCCCAGTGCACGTCGTATTGCGTCCATGGCTTCAGCAGTGGCCGGCTCGTTGTAGGCGGCGGTATGCGGCAGCATAATGGCATGCGTTTCCGAATGGGGCAGGTCGAAAGAGCCTCCCAGTACATGGCATAACTTGTGATGCAGCGCCATGCCTGCCGACCCCAGGCAAATACCGCAAAGCCAGCCGCCGTATTGTGCTTTCGTGCGCGCGGATTTGTCGTTGGGTGCGGCAATAACGGCCGGCAATGATTCGGCAAAAGCGCGTATGCCCTCTTCGGCAACAAGCGATATGATCGGGTTGCGGTCTTGCGCATAAAGCGCCTCAACTGCGTGCGCCATCGCGTTCAAGCCACTGGTTGCCGATAATGCGGGTGGCAGGGTCAACGTTAAATTTACGTCGTAAATAACGGTGCCCGGTTGAACAATAGATTTTTTCAGCGTGGTTTTAACACCATTTTCAGTTTGCCCGAGAATTGATGTCATTTCCGAACCGGCGTAGGTCGTTGGGACTGCGATTTGCGGTAGTCCAGTGCGCAGTGCGATGGCTTTGCCCAGTCCGATGGTAGACCCGCCCCCCAGCTCAACAACGCAGTCAGTACCGACCTTGTTCAAAAAATTGATGGCGTCTTCGGTGACGGCTACGGGTGTATGCATTGCCGCTTGTGAGAAAACGCCGGCGCTTAACGTGCCCAATGACTGGGCTATCTCGTGCGCCCAATCCGCCTGATGAGGGGTTGACAGGATAAGGGCTTTGCTTAGACCCGCGCGCTCGAGTTCCTCTGCGAGGCTGTCCAGTTTCCCTTCGCCGAAAATGACACGGGCCGGAAGGGTTTCGTAGATGAAGTGGGTCTGCATAGAACTTTTTCCTGTTGTGGGTTATGCCTGCGGGATTTTAGTCGCGCTAAAGGGTCTTCAACGTGAAATCGTACCGCAGGTAGGCGTAAGGGATCTCCATCTTCGTGCCATCCGGCGCCGTGCCAGGGTCGCATATTTCAAAGTTTCGAATAAGGGAATTTTTTACACCGAACACCACATCGCTATCGAGGTACTTGTCGCCTTCGGCGAACACATGTGTCACCAGCTTCTGATGGTCTGGTGCCTGAATCATGAAATGGACGTGGGCGGGACGGTAGGGATGGCGACCTTGGGCACGCAGCATATTGCCAACCGGGCCGTCGTCGGGAATAGGGTAGGCCGACGGGCGCACCGTCCAGCAACTGAAATTGCCATTTTCGTCGGCGTGAAACTGCCCCCGCAGTGCGAGCGAATCGAGATGTTGAACATCGTAAAAGCCCTCGCTGTCAGACTGCCAGATATTGATGTGGGCGTTGGGGATAGGGCTGCCATCCTGGCTTTTCACTGTGCCTTGAATGAGCATGGGTGTGCCTTCAATGTTTTCAGTGATGTCGGCGCCAAGCTCAAACTCGTTTGCATTTTCAACGTAAAAGGGGCCCAGCACGGTTGTTTCCGTTACGCCCTCGGGCATTCGGTGATTGATGGCATCAACCAGCATGGAAACGCCCAGCGTGTCGGACAGTAAAATAAACTCCTGGCGTTTGTCGTCGCACATATGACCGGTGCGAGTCAGAAACGCAATCGCTTGTTCCCATTCCTGCTGGGACGGTTCAATTTCCCGCACAAAGGCATGCAAATGCCGAACCAGGGCCTCGCTGATCTGCTTGGCCCGGGGGTTTTCACAGTTTTTGAAGCGCGCAATGACTTCATCGGTCAGGGTGTTTTCGTTCAGGTCACGCATGGCATTCAGTCTCCGAAGGGGTTGACGATTGATCGTATTATTGTGCAAAAATCTGAGTGAATACAGCGGCTGCCGATAAGGTTTCGTTACCTCGCCATGCCACAATCTGATCGGGTCGAATCAGCGCGAAATCGGCTTCATACAAGGGGCGGGCCTGCGGTATCGATACCACTTTCAGGTCGAGCCCGCGCCGTTGCGCTTCGTTTTGGAATTCATCAGTGTAAACATTGTCTGCACTCATACAAAGCAGCGTCCATTCGAATCCAAATGTGTCGTAAAGCGATTGTTCGCTTGAGAGCCAGCAATGAGGAGGGCGCCCGCCCGGACATGCGGTGGCTATGTATTCGTTGGCTGAATCGGGAGGAGGCGCACTGCCGTCGGGCACAATGGCCGGGGATTCATCGTAGCGGCCGCCGAATGTAATGCCGGGAATATTGAACTCGGCCTGACCGTGCGCCTGCAAGTATTTGCCCGCCTGTTCACGCGCTTTTTGGCCCGTGGTGGAGTCGTTTTCAATTTCCGGTACCGGTGCATACAGTCCAAGCGAGTCGGCAAAGGTCTTTGCGTAGGCGGTGTTGCGGATCGCAAGTGGCCGGCGCTCCAGTTCATACGTTTCCAATAATGCCTGGCCAGCCTGGCCTTTGAGCACGGCTGCCATTTTCCAGCCGATATTCACAGCATCCTCGACGGCAGTGTTGTATCCTAGCCCGCCTGTCGGCGTGAATAAATGCGCGGCATCACCACCAATAAAGACACGACCTTTTTGCATATGATCGGCAACCAGCGAATGGCCGGCAGTCCAGGCGCCATGAGACAGGATTTGTGCCTCAACCGGCGCGCCGACGCCCATCTGGAACATACGCAAAGCGTCTTCTTGCGTGATGTCGGCTTCATTTTCGTGAGGCTTGAGCTGGGTATGAAAGGCGAATTCGCCTTTACCGTCAACCGCCGCCATGAACGCGCGTCGTTCGTTGTTGAAGCAAACGTTCATCCAGGCCGGTGCGTGGGGAACGACGTTATAGAAGTCGGGGCTGCGGACATAAATAGCGTACATGCGTCCACCCATGAAGTCGCGGACAACGCCGGTTTCGCCTGTATACCGGTAGCCCAGGGCTTCGCGAACGGGGCTGCGAGGGCCATCGGCGCCTACCAGATAGGCCGCAGTGATTTCCTGGCGCTTACCGTCTTCAACACGCTCAACCGTGACCCTGACATGGTCTCCGGTGTCGGTGAATTCAACCATGCGCCAACCAAAGTTAATGGAAATGCCCGGCAGTTTCTCCGCTTGCCTGCGCAGGACTTGTTCAACATATTTTTGTGAGATGCGATGGGGTAGCTCGGCGGCGCTCCATGATCCTGAAAGAGAATGGATTTTCTTTTTCGCCTCGGCCGCAGACGGCAGTTTGAAGCGCGCCAGTTCATGCGATGCATACCGTGTGAAGTAGGCAATATCCGTTGGAAAATCGATGGGCAGGCCTAACTCGCGTATTTCATCGGCGAACCCCAGACGCCGATAGTGTTCCATGGTCCGAGCCTGGGTTGCATTGGCTTGAGGGTTGAATGCCGTACTGGGTTTTTCGTCAACCAATATGGCGCAAACACCGCGTCGTCCCAGTTCATTGGCCAGCATTAAACCGCAGGGTCCGCCACCCACAATCATCACGGAAGCATTCTTCGGTAGCATATTTATCCCAGTTTGAGGTTTTTCGACAATAGTAAGATTACCTTACTATAATGTCAAACACTAAATCCGGTGTGTTCAATTAAAAGGTTGTGGTGCTGGGCGAAGGACAGTTCAAACCGATTTGATCTTATTGGTTCATGGCTTTTGGTTACGGTCGTAGCGCAGCAGGGCGTTGCGTAAGGCTTCGAATACTTCTTCACCCAGTTCCGCGCACATTTCCTGTTCGGCACGATGCAGTGCGGTGCCAAAAGCATCGAGCCATTTCATGCCTGTGGGTGTAAAGAAGATGATTTTTGCACGCCGGTCATTGGGGTCGGGCTGGCGCTCGATAATGCCGCTTTGCTCGAGTTGTGCAATGAGTTCGCCCATTGATTGTTTGGTAATCCCCGCGCGCCGGGCCAGTTCGGTTGCGCGTGTACCCTCGGTATCCAGGTTACGGGTAATGGTGATGTGACTTAATGAAAAGCTCCCATATCCGGCTTGTTCCATTTCCAGCAAAATGCGACTTTCGAAACGCTTAATTGCGTTGTTGAGCAATCGACCGATGTTGTCGATACGCCAGCGTGGCGTGAAGGGGTCTCGGATCAGGGCGTTCATGTTGGGCTAGTGATAGTGCGTTGTTGTTACGTTATTATTACAATTTGTTTAAATAATTCTCAAGCTTCCTGATAAGTTTAGCCGTGTCACCTCGAATTAGGAAGGTAGGCGTGTTATTAAATGTAACTTTAATTGGGTTGTCAGGCTTGCGATGCGTGTCAATGAGACTAAAATGCCAGCTTGTGTTGCATCGGAATACCCTGTTTTAACGGAGACTTAGGCTTATGAATGTAGCAACAGGCGGCAAATCTGCCATTCAATTGAACGCGCCGGACTGGGTTAGGCATGAAGGGCTCAAAAAATGGGTTGCCCAGGTTGCAGCACTGACACAACCAGACCGTATTGAGTGGTGTGACGGGTCTGAGCAAGAGTATGACCGTCTTTGCAATATGATGGTTGAGGCGGGCACGTTAAAAAGGCTGAACCCCGAAAAGCGGCCGAATTCCTACCTGGCCTGGTCTGATCCCACCGATGTAGCGCGAGTCGAAGACCGCACTTTCATCTGCTCGCAAAAGCAGGAAGACGCCGGTCCCACCAATAACTGGATGGACCCGGAGAAAATGCGCGCCACATTAAGCGGCCTGTTCAAAGGGTGCATGCGTGGTCGAACGCTTTATGTAATTCCGTTTTCAATGGGGCCTTTGGGCTCACCCATTGCGCATATCGGGGTCGAGCTGTCTGATTCCCCTTACGTTGTCGCGAACATGCGCATCATGACACGCATGGGTCGCAAGGTTTATGAAGTGCTGGGTGAGCACGGTGATTTTGTGCCGTGTGTGCATTCTGTTGGCAAGCCGCTTGAAGCGGGCGAGCAAGATGTACCATGGCCCTGCAACGAAACCAAATATATTGTTCATTACCCGGAAACACGTGAAATCTGGTCGTTCGGATCGGGTTATGGCGGCAACGCCTTGCTGGGCAAGAAATGTTTTGCCCTGCGCATTGCCTCCACGATGGGCCACGACGAAGGCTGGTTGGCGGAACATATGCTGATTCTTGGCGTAACCTCGCCCGAGGGAAGGAAAATGCACGTGGCTGCTGCGTTCCCGTCGGCTTGCGGGAAAACGAACTTTGCCATGTTGATTCCTCCTGAGTCGTTGTCGGGCTGGAAGGTCACGACCATTGGTGATGACATCGCCTGGATCAAACCGGGTCAGGATGGGCGCCTTTACGCTATTAATCCTGAAGCGGGGTATTTTGGAGTTGCGCCCGGCACCAATGAACAAACCAATTACAACTGCATGGCCACATTGCGCGAGAATGTGCTGTTCACGAATGTGGCTTTAACCGATGACGGCGATGTCTGGTGGGAAGGCATGGGGCCTGCACCGTCGCATTGCACCGACTGGCAGGGAAAAGACTGGACGCCCGATTGCGGACGCAAAGCGGCGCATCCGAACGCGCGATTCACGGTGGCAGCCGATCAGAACCCGGTAATTGACCCCGATTGGGATAATCCTGCGGGTGTACCGATCGATGCCTTTATTTTCGGTGGCCGTCGCTCCGATACAGTGCCCCTGGTTACTGAGGCCCGCAATTGGGTCGAAGGTGTCTACATGGCCGCTACTTTGGGCTCGGAAACGACCGCCGCTGCAGTGGGGGCACAAGGGGTGGTGCGTCGCGACCCGTTTGCCATGTTGCCTTTCTGCGGCTACAGCATGAGTGCTTATATTGCTCATTGGTTGCGCCTGGGCGATAAGTTGAATGCAATGCAGGCAACGCAACCCAGAATTTTCTGCGTGAACTGGTTTCAAACCGATGACAACGGGCGGTTCATATGGCCCGGTTTTGGCGAGAACATGCGCGTTTTGAAATGGATGCTTGAACGCATTCAGGGTCAGGCCCACGGTCAGGAACATCTGCTGGGCATTACGCCGCGTTATCAGGACATTACCTGGGAAGGCCTGGATTTCAATGAGGCTAATTTCGAGCAAATTACCGCAATCGATGAACAGGCTTGGAAGAAAGAGCTGGCGTTGCATGCTGAACTGTTTGACAAATTAAGCCATCATTTACCCGAAGCGTTGCCAAACCTGCACTCCAGGTTCGAGGCGCAATTGCAGACATCATGATGTTCAAGAACGGTATAGCGCATGCTGTTTCGTGAGTTGGTTTCGGCATCGCGGCAACGTTTACAGGGCTACAGCTGGTTGTCCCAGCAGCCCGCCATGCTTGTTTGGGCGACAGTGGCCGGCGTTCTTGGAGCGCTGGCCACTTATTTCTTCTATCAGGGCATTCATTTATTTCAGTTGATTTTTCTTGGCCAGGCAGGGGAAATCGATGACGTTGTCTCGGCCTTGCCCTGGTGGGGGCGTTTGCTTTTGCCTGCCTTGGGCGGGGTTGCCGCCGGCTATATTCTCAGGGCATCCTCCCGTTTCACTGCGGATAAACCGTCCGATTACATGGAGTCGGTTGCGATCGGTGACGGCCAGCTATCGATTCGGCAGGGCCTGCTGCGCTCGTTGTCTTCGCTCATTTCGGTGGCTTCCGGGGGGTCGATTGGTCGGGAAGGCGCCATGGTTCACCTGGGTGCGCTGGGGGCTTCGGTGCTGGGCCGTTTTGCGCCGTTTAACCGATCGCGCTTACGCCTGATTGTTGCCTGCGGTGCCGCAGCCGGTGTTGCTGCCGCCTACGGTGCGCCGATTGCGGGGGCATTGTTCGTGGCTGAGATCGTGCTGGGCACCATGGCAATTCACACCGTAGGCCCGCTGTTGTTGGCCGCCGCCGTGTCCAGTTTTACTGTGAATGCCTTGGGCGGGCATTTGCTCAGTTATACCTTGCCCCCTGTGCCTGCATTTGGTATCGACGCAATGTTACCCATGCTGGTCCTGGGTGTTTGCGCCGGGTTTGGTGCGCCTTATTTCCTGAAGTTTCTGGACCTGTTTCGCGGTGCATTTAAAAAAACGGGCTGGTCGGAGCCGTGGCGCTTGGGGCTGGGTGGCTTGCTGCTGGGTGCCATTCTGGTGTTCATGCCATTGGTTGCCGGCAATGGCTATAACGTTGTTGCGTCGTTATTGAGCACGTCGTGGCCATGGCATGCCGTACTGCTGGTGTTGCTTTTGAAATTGCTGGCAACGGCGCTTACGGTGGGTTCGGGTGCTGTAGGTGGTGTTTTCACTCCCACCCTGTTTATGGGCGCCGTGGTTGGTACGTTGTTTGGCCAGGCGCTTGAATGGCTGTTCCCCGGCTTTGCATTGCCCATGTTTGTTTATGCGGCCGTGGGGATGGGCGCTTTTCTGGCAGCGGGCACGGGCGCGCCGTTGATGGCCATTCTGATGGTGTTTGAAATGACCCACAGCTACGCCCTGGTGCTGCCCTTGATGCTCGCATGTGTGCTGGCATATTTCGTTGCGCGCGCCGTTGCAGAGGTGGCCATGTACGAAGTGACATTGGTACGCGAACGCGACACCCATTTACGTAATCGCTTGCGTGACACGCTGATTGGCGATCTGATCAAACCGGCAGTTACGGTCGTGGCGACTGCAACGCCGGTTAAGGTTGTTCTGCAGCGATTTTCAGAGTACCCCGTTCGTTATTGGTATGTGGTCGATGAAGACAGTATTTTTCAGGGGGTTATTGCACAGCAGGACGTCACAGGTTTGTTGTTGGGCCAGGGTGATATTGAAGATAAAACCGCTGCTGATATTTTGCGTCTCGATTTCGTGAAACCCCTGCATCCAGACATGAGCCTGGATGCCGCCCAGGATATTTTTGTAAACTTTACCGGCGAACGCATCCCCGTAGTGACTCATGGGGATGCGCCTAAACTGTTGGGTGTCGTGTATAAGTCGGCGTTGCTGGAAAAATATTTTGCCCTGAAAAAGTCCCTCGACAGCGGTGGCGACTCGGTACATATTTAATCGCGCCGCATCTCGTGTTTCGCGGGTTTATTTTTGGTTCAGGTTGTGTTCTTCCACAAAGGTGAAGGCATCATGTGCACTCAGGAAAATAAGACCTTCCAGCGCCTGGCCCAGTTGTGTGCCATGGAGTCGGTCCATGACCGGACCTTTCACTTCGGCGAGCATGAATTTAATACCTTTTGCGCTCAGACTGATTTGCAATTGCGTCAAGGCCTCAAGGGCGGTCGAGTCAATTTGATTCACTGCCGGACATAATAAAAGCACATAGTCCACATTGGGGTGTGTGGCAACGCAAACTTCAATATGGCTTTGCACCAGTGATGCATTGGCAAAGAACAGACTCTCGTCAACACGCAGCGCCAATAAATTGGGCAGCGTATCCACTTTGTGCCTGAGGATATTTCTGAAATGCTCTGTGCCGGGGACCCGACCCACAATAGCGATATGTGGACGGCTGCTGCGCCACACAAGCACGGCCAGTGATAATGCCACGCCAATCAACACGCCCGCTTCGACTCCAAGTAACAAGACACCCGCTAAAGTGGTGACCAAAGAGAAAGCATCGGCACGGTCGTATTGCCACACAGCTTTAAGGGTTGCGAAATCCACTAAAGCCGTGACGGCGACAATAATGGTCGCCGATAGCACCGCCTGTGGCAGATAGTAGAAAAGCCCCGTTAAACTTGCGATGACAACAGCCATCAGTACCGCTGAAATCATGCCTGCCAAAGGCGTATTGGCACCGGCAGCAAAGTTGACGACGGAACGTGAAAAGCCACCGGTAACCGGGTAGCCTCCTGATAAGGCACTCGCCATATTGGCGGCACCCAAACCCAGAAGTTCGCGGTTTGGTTGTATACGTTCCTGGCGTTTCAATGCCAGTGATTGCGCTACTGATACGCTTTCTACAAAGCCCACCAATGAGATCAGCAAGGCCGGCAGCCAAAGTGCAGCCAGAGCGCTTGCGTTGGGAACAAGTAGATTGAACGATGGAAGGCCTACAGGTACTTCGCCCACAACTTTAACGCCCGCTTCGGTAGCGAGATTCCACCGAGCCACTGCAACAATTGAAATAATCACGGCGACCATTGGCGCCAGTCGGGAAAGCAGGGAGGCGGCTTTGTGTGCCAACCCTGATTTTTGCAGCATGCCGGCTAAATAACAGCGAGAGAAGAGCAGGAAGAACAGGGTTGCCATACCCAGTACGGTGGTGGCCTGATTCGACTGTGGCAACTGGACAATCAGTTGATAAATTTCCTGGAATACGTTCGTAGCGTCGGTTGTTAAGCCAAACAGGTGTTTGAGCTGGCTGACGGTAATTAGAATGGCCGACCCCGAAATAAAGCCACTGATGACGGGGTGACTGAGAAAGTTCGCCAGGAACCCCAGCCGCAGCAGGCCGAATGCAAGCAACATGACGCCTGAAAGCAGGGCAAGCATGGCGGCTAACACCATATATTGCTCGGTCCCGGGCTGGGCAAGGGGTTGCAGGGCGCTTGCCGTCATCAACGAGGCCACCGCCACTGGCCCGACGGCAAGCGTCATGCTGGACCCAATCAGTGCATATACCACCAGTGGCAGCACGCTGGCATAGAGTCCGATTTCGGGTGGGAGGCCGGCCAGCATCGCGTAGGCCAGGCTTTGCGGGATCAGCATGACGGTAACGATGACGCCCGCAGTGAGGTCACCAGGCAGTTTGGCTTTTCGGTAGTGAACCAACCACTCGGGCAGCAGTTGCATTAGGGCTCCTGTGAGTTTTTTATTCGTCGCCGGATTCAGAGCGCTTGGTGGGTTCTGTTTTGGATTAATTCGTATATTGCCATGCCCGCGAGCATGGCCGCCACAAAGATCAACGCCTTTGGTTGGCCGGAACCCAGAGACACCAGGGCCGGGCCCGGGCAGTAACCAGCAAGGCCCCAACCTACGCCAAAGGTTAAGCTGCCGATTACCAGGCGTTTATCGATATCGGTTGAGGCCGGCATTTTCAGCGTGTTACCGAAAAAAGTGGTGGTTCTTTTCCTGGCAACGGTAAATGCAACAACACCAATCAGAATCGCTCCGCCCATGACGAATGCCAGGGAAGGGTCCCATAAACCGGCGATGTCCAGAAAACCCAGTACTTTTGAGGGGTCGCTCATACCGGAAAGAATTAGCCCAAAGCCAAATACAAGGCCGATACCGAATTCAAAAACGCGTTTCATGATAAGTCCTTCAAAACCCGATCTGGTCAGGCTGATAAATGGCGAACAACATAAACGGTGAGAAAACCGGTTGTCATGAACGACAGGGTCGCAACTACTGAGCGTGGTGACAGACGCGATAAGCCGCATACACCATGGCCGCTGGTGCAGCCGGAACCATAGCGTGTCCCCAACCCAACCAGCAGGCCCGCCAGAATCAGGACAGGGGTGGAAGTGTTAATCGTGGCCTTGACCGGCCCGATTAATACCGACCAGACCCAAGGCGACACGAACAAGCCAAGCAGAAAAGCCAGACGCCAGCCCCAATCTTTGGTGGGCGGTTTAAGCAGGCCGCCCACAATGCCGCTAATGCCAAGGATACGTCCTGAAAACAAGATGAAAAAGGCGGCTGAAACGCCGATAAGCAGCCCGCCTGCCAGAGAGGCCCATGGCGTGAAATGTGTCCAATCGATTGTCATGCGTTACTCCTTGAGTGGGCCGCAAAATTGTTCGTACAGCACTTGCATAACGGCAAGGGCCGGTTGACTGCTGATCTGGTAGTACACATTCTTGCCTTCGCGCCGGGTACTGACAATATTCTCGTTACGCAAAACCCCTAATTGTTGAGACAGTGTGGGTTGGCTGATACCTACCAACTCTTCAAGTTCACTAACGCATTTCTCACCTTCTGTCAGTTGGCACAGCAAAAGAAGGCGATCCGGGTTTGACAACACTTTCATGAGACGGCATGCCTGTTCGGCTGATTCGCGCACAGATTCAAGGTTAAGGGGGAGTTCAGTCATGATGTATTGATAAGAATCAAAACGTTGGTGCACACAGTAAGCTAATATTATATTTGAATATATTATATATTATTATATAATGAAAGCAAGACAAATCAGACAAAGGTGCACTATGACTCCCATTGTTCATGGCTTCCACGATGACGTGACCGGCACGGTAACTTATGTCGTTTACGAAAAGTCAGGTTCTGCTTGCGCAATCATTGATCCGGTGCTTGATTACGACCCGAAAGCGGGACGCACGTCGACTGCGTCCGCCGACAAGGTGATCGCCTTTGTGAATGAAATGGAACTGTCGGTTCACTGGATACTTGAAACCCATGCCCATGCAGATCACCTTTCGGCTGCGCCTTATGTGCGGTCGTGCCTGGGAGGAAAAATAGCCATCGGTTCGCATATTACGCGTGTGCAACAGGTCTTCAAGAAAATATTCAATTTGGAGCCCGAGTTTCGACTTGACGGCAGCCAGTTTGATCAACTGATTGAAGAAGGGGTGTCATTTTCCATTGGAAATCTGCAAGGCGAGGCGATACATGTTCCCGGTCATACTCCGGCTTGCATGGCTTATAAGGTTGGCAACGCGGTATTCGTGGGCGACACCCTGTTCATGCCGGATCTTGGGACTGCGCGGTGTGATTTCCCGGGCGGGAATGCAAATACGCTGTATCGATCAATTCAGAAGTTATTGTCTCTTGCGCCCGATACACGCCTGTTTATGTGTCATGACTACCCGCCGCCAACGCGCAATGTGAAGTTTGAGTCAAGTGTGGCCGAGCAGCGGGCTCATAACATCCATATCCATGAAGGCGTTTCCGAAGAGGCCTTTGTGCAAATGCGAAACAAGCGTGATGCCACCCTTGAGATGCCCAATCTTATCTTGCCGTCGGTGCAGGTCAATATTCGGGCGGGTCAAACGCCGCCGCCAGAAAACAATGGCGTCAGTTACTTGAAGATACCGTTGAACCAACTGTAGGCGTTGCTTCTTATCGAGTCTATTCAGGAGAGCAGTATGAAGAACGTTGGCGGAGCAGATCGGGCTTTACGGATTATTGTCGGCTTGGCGCTTATTATCGCGACATTGGCCGAGTACATCGGCCCCTGGGGGTGGATAGGCATTATTCCATTGGTAACCGGGCTTGTTGGCATATGTCCGTTGTACAGGGTATTTGGATTCTCCAGTTGCCCTGGTAGTCGCAAGTAATATTCCTGGCCCGGCATTTTCCGGGTGTTTTTTTGCGGAGAAAAACATGAAACGCCGTGATTTTCTGGCCGCGGCGGGGTGTGCGGCCTTGGGTGCGAGTGCTGCAAGCCGTTCTGCAATTGCGCAAAACGGGGCAGGTGTCAGGTTGGTAATTGTGGGCGCGGGCGCCGCGGGGTTAAGTTTGGCCGCACGTTTTTCACGTGCGCTCAATAATGCAAAAATTATCGTTATTGATGCGCGTAAATTGCATGTTTTCCAGCCGGGTTTAACCATGGTAGGGGCGGGTTTGTGGCCTGCATATAAGGTGACGGATGAGAACGCAAACTATATTCCGCAGGGGGTGGAATGGGTTCAAGAGGCAGTTGCCGAGTTCGATCCCGATGCCAGCCGCGTGGTCACTGCGGGCGGCCGTAATCTTGATTACGATTTTCTTTTTGTCGCGACAGGGCTGGTGCTCGATTACGCGGGCATTGAAGGTATGGATGTTGCCCTTATTGGTCAAAAAGGGATAGCCAGCGTATATGCGGGTCCTGAAGCGGCATTGGCTTCTGCGAAGGCCATTGATGCTTACATCGCGCATGGCGGGATTGGTTTGTTTGGGCGCCCGGAAACGGAAATGAAATGTGCTGGAGCCCCTTTGAAAATGACATTTATTACGGATGACAAGGCGCGTTTGAACGGGCGTCGGGAAGGGATGGAGCTAATCTATAACGCCCATAATAATGGTGTGTTTTCGGTGATGCCGGTAAACCAAAAAGTGACTTCATTGTTCGGGCAACGCAACGTAAAAGTGAACTATAACCATGTGTTGAAAGGGCTGGATCCAAGCCGCAAAGTAGCCCGGTTTGCCACGCCCGACGGCGAGACGTCGCTTGATTACGATTTTATTCATGTGGTCCCGCCCATGCGTGCACCACAGCCAGTGCGCAACAGCCCTTTACCGTGGCAAAGCGGTCCATTGGCAAACGACGGTTGGGTTGAAGCCAACAAAGACAATTTACGTCACCCCCGCTACCCGAACGTTTTTTCAGTGGGTGATGTTGCTGGCGTGCCCAGAGGAAAAACAGCTGCCAGCGTGAAGTGGCAGGTTCCGGTGGTGGTCGATCATGTGCTTGCCGAGATGGCAAACAAAGCGTCAGAAGCAGTCTACAACGGCTACACGTCGTGCCCTCTTATTACCCGCTATGGCAAAGCGATGTTGATCGAGTTCGATTACGATGGCAAGCTTGTGCCTTCATTTCCTTTTATTGAGCCGCTGGAGGAGTTGTGGGTGTCTTGGCTGATCGACGAAAAACTGCTGCATGGAACGTATCGGGCTATGTTGCGCGGGCATGCCTAGGAGGGCGCTATGAGTGATTTCAATCCGGTTTCGCTGTTTCACATCATCTGGCAGGTTCTGTCGGGTTGGTTCTGGCCGCTGGTGATAGCCGCATTGGTATTGATTTATGGAGTGACCAGTGGTTTCAAGGGGTTGCGCAGACGCGGTCTGCGTGCCGGGCCGCCCTTGTTCTGGGCGTTGGTGGCAGGGCTGCTGGCAACGGTGATTGCCACGTGGTTATTGCCTTATTCAACGCACGCCGATTTGTCGATGTTCCGTTCGTTCATCGACTTCCTGGCGGTTGTTTTACTGGCGCTGGTTGTGGGCCTGGGTGTTTTTGCTTTGGTTTTTTCCATTGCCGCCCGTAAGCGAATCGGGAGATTAAAGTAACCTGGCACAACCTGTCAGTTCGTGATCGCGTGTTTGAAAAGGCGTTGCATTGTCGATGTTATTGGGGGTTTCGCGATTCCGTGTAACTGATTGCCGGGTCATATAACTCAAAACCACAGCGATTTTTGCGTTTTACCGCATACATGGCCAAGTCGGCATGGTGCAGTAATTCCTGTGTTGTTTGGGCGTGGTCGGGATAAAGCGCCGCGCCAATACTGGCGGTAAGCGATACCCGCTCTCCGTTGTCCAGTGCGATGGGTTCAGAAATCGATTTCAACAGTCGCCCGGCCAGGCGCTCGGGGTCGCCCGTGGCGCGCAGGTGCGTGAGTACAACAGCAAATTCATCGCCCCCCAGCCGCACGAGCACATCGGTTTCCCGCAATAAAGACTTCATTCTTTGCGCCAGTTTGACCAGAACTTCATCGCCGGTTGAGTGTCCGTATTGATCGTTTACTGGCTTGAAATCATCCAGATCGATCATGAGCGCGCCAATTCGACCTCCGGTTTGCTCGAATTGGGTAATGACGCCGTTCAGTGTTTGGTTAAGTTGATTACGGTTACCCAGGCCGGTCAACTCATCGGTTAACGATTTTTGCTCAAGTTCAAGAAACTCGAACACTTCATTCAGAGTAGTGCGCAATCGCAAGGCGCTTTCCAGTTCACTGCTTGACCAGGGTGTGGCGATACCCTGCACAAGCTGTCGCCATGTTTCAAAAGACGTTCGTGGTGTAAGCACCGCATTCGGATCTTCAGGGTGCGCGGTCTCTTGGGGAACACCGGCCCACTCTACCTGCGCCGATTGTTCTTTGCGCAGGAAAATCAGGAACTCGTTGTGGTTCAGTTCGATTCGCAGCAGGCCGCTTGCAGTGTTGCGCAGTTCTTCGTTGTCTTTAAGGTTTGGGTCCAGTTCATGGCGAGCAATGACGGGTTCCGATCTTTGTTTCGACAGCCAATCGAGTAATACGGTTCTGGCTTGCGCGGTGGGAGCGTCACCATCGAAAAAATCCTGGTCCTGATAGCGCAACCAGGCACCCTCTGCCGAAAAAGACTCCCGCAGGTGTTGCAGTTGGCGTTGGAAAACAGGCTTATTGGCGCCGTTCTCCTGGATGTCTTGCCGCAATTGCCGGCGTACGAGCAAATGCATGTGGCGTTCTTTGGCACGACGAAGCTGGGACAGCCCCGACATGTGCAAGCCTGCAATACGGCTAAGGTGCTCGCAAAGCTGGCGATCGGCGAAAGATAAAGGTTTGCTGCTGATGTTGTGGCAGGGGATAAGGCCCCATAGCGTGTCGCCCAATACAATCGAAACACTGAATGAAGTGGCTACATTCATGTTTTTCATGTATTGAACGTGTACAGGATGAACGGCGCGCAGCTCGGCGTCGGTCAGGTCAACCGGGTGAGGGTGCGTTGAAAGAACATGTATGGTTTCGGTGTTTGCATCGGCAATGAGGCGTTGCAGTTTGCGCGTATAAAGCCGGCGGGCGTTTTCCGGTATATCGTTGGCGGGGAAATGATGATTCATATAGCCCGGGATATTCGGTTTCAACGTTTCCGCAATCACTTTGCCATGCCAGTCAGGCAGAAATTGCAAGAGCATGACGCGATCGAAGCCCGTTACCATCGCAATGAAGCGCATCAGGCATTCAGCGGCGGCCTGTTCTGTGTCTGTACGCCCCATTTGTACAAGGCATGCCGCCAGAATGGCGCCTCGGTCGCGTCCGAAGGCATTTGTGTCGGATTCAGCCTCAAATTCAATAATGACATGGTTGCCGGTTCTGTGTCGCGCCATGATAAGCGACTTGCCGTTAATACGAACTGGGTGCAAGTGAATACCCGACAGGCCAATCGCTTCGAAAGAGCTCAGCGATGACGGAGGGTGAATTTGAGGAAACAGCGCCATCCAGGGGCGACCCAGAATAGTTTTGGCCTCTTGACCAAGCCATTCTCCTGCGTTCTCCGCCGCAGCGACAATGATATCGTTTTCGTCAGCAACCAATAAAGTACCGTGGTTCTGGATCTTACCCAGAAATTCGAGTTGTGCGGTGAGGCAATCACTGAAATAGGTGAGCGTCATTTAAGATTTTTCGAGGGTGCCAGAGCGGCGATAAATGATTCAAAAACCCAGGTTGCACCGCGAATTAATTCCGCCAGTTCAAGCGTTGGACGCATCTGTGGTGAGTCGAGTAGTTGACACAGCTGGTGCCATGCATGCTCTTGCTTGAGCAGGGTGTGCCAGTATCCGCGCGGGTGCAGCGGCCAGGCCGGATGATGTTTTTCAAGGGCGCGCATTACGTGGGGCGTGCCTTGTGAAGCTCCTTCCAGAACATAGCGACTGCCCAGATAGGCCGATAAAGGACATTGGAATTGCGGCATGGGAGGCAAAAGCGTTTCAGGTTTCTCCGGGCAGGACTCGGTGTTACTGAAAAAGGCATGTTCCGTCCTGATGTAAGGCAGGCGCGGCTCATAAGCCGGCAGATTCCCGGGTCCAACGCTTTGCTCCAGCGCGAGCAAGTCGGGCTCCAGGTGCTGATAGGTGGTGTGAAAATGAGTCAGTGTACGTGTGTATGTGGTCGCGTCTAGATCTGACCTCGTGAGTGCCTGAAGGAAGGGGCTGTGGTCGAGCCGTTGATGTAAAGGCCATATACGGCTGCGTAACAAAGACCGCAACGTGTCCGGTGAGTTTGAGCTGTTTTCCATGCTTGAATTGGAGCCAGATGCACCCTGAAGGTTCATTGCTTCTCAGTGGACATATTACTTTTTATCTACGCTTAGAGGGGGAGTCCTGCCTTTAGAATGATACTTTTGCCCAAATGGGTTGCGTGAGCGTTATCAACTGAATTGAAAAAAATCGTTCAGTTGTTTGATTGTCTGTTGGCCATTTTGTCGTGGAATGCAGGCCATGACGTAACGGTCGGGACGCACCAGCAGCCAGACGCTTTGTGCCTGGGGGCAGTGTCGTTCAAAGTCGCCCGAAACGTCCCGCACGGTATGCGGTGCGCCAGGTGCGGCCGGGAACGGGTTGTGAAAGCGTGGGGTGATACACAACCGTTTCAGATTCAGGCTTTGTTCAAATTCGAGCAATGGCAAGTCGTCAAAAGCGCGCTCGGGATTTGCGTGACAGGCGATGAGCGCGAAATGATTTCCCATCAGGTCGTCGAGCCGAACCAGGCTGCGATCAGGGTTTTCCAGCATGGGCTGGCACACCATACGGCCAACTATTGTGTTGCGCACGCCGGTGCCGTCGGCCACGAAAAAACCTTTTGAAAACCGGGGTTTGGGTTTGTAGCGCATTTGCGTGATGTAGCTGTTTGCAGGAGGAACCCATTGCAAAGCGCGGAACCCGGCTTGAATCAGCCTGGCCTTGCGTAATGTGTCGGGCATCATGATTTTGCCCAGGGTCATGGCCATTTCAATGAGCTGCCATGCATGTTCAGGTCGTTCCTCTTGATAGCTGTCCAGGATTTTGGGTGGCAAACGACCCTGCAAGACGGCGGCCAATTTCCAAGACAGGTTTGCCGCGTCACGCAGACCGCTGTTCAAGCCCTGGCCCGCAAACGGAGGGGTCAGGTGCGCCGCATCGCCTAGCAAAAAGACGCGTCCCTTCTGCCATTCCTTCGCCATGCGGGCATGGAATGTGTAAACCTGTTTGCGCATAATTTCAACGTGTTCGTCAGGACCATGATGTCTTAACAATCGGCGCACGAAATCAATATCGGTTACCTGCTCGTCGGTTTCGCCTTTGAGCAGCATAAATTCGAAACGACGGGTGCGGTTGGGTCCCGGCAGGTTGATGCCCGGACGGCGCGGGTCGCAGTAAACGCGTGTCTGACGGAAGTTGTCGTGTGTGCCTTTAAGGTCGATGATCAGCCATTTCTTTTCATAAGTGTTGCCGTGCATGCCGATGTTCAACATATGGCGCAACGGGCTGCGGCCACCGTCGCATGCGGCTACGTACTGGCTGGTGTGCACATATTGGCTGCCGTCATGACGCACAATGACAAGCTCGACAAAATCTTCGTTTTGGCTCAGTGAGGTGACTTCCTCGCCAAAACGAATCCGGGCGTGCGGATATTTGGCCAGGTTTGCAGCCAGCATGGTCTCGAGTACGGGTTGGGCAAAAGCACTGCGTTTTGGGTGTCCGTATTCGGCGGCGGTTGGCGATACTGAAGCAAAAGGTTGACGATCAGGGCCCAGATAAACGGAGCCGTAATCCATGGCGCAGGTGGCTTTCAATGCGGCGTCCAGTTGTGGAATTTGCAACGAGCGCAATGACTCATCATCGATTGAAATGGCCCTGGGTTCCTGGACGGTGGTGTCGTGGCGTTCGATCACCACGACCGGCACATCGTAAGCCGCCAAAAGATTCGCCAGCATGAGGCCGACCGGACCAGCGCCGACGATGGTGACGGGGGTAGGCTTTTCGCTGTTCATGGCTTTATTGTTTTAACTGTATCGAAGCGGGAGAGTTTTTCTGAAATGCGAGCGGCGGCTGTAACGATCGCCATGACCAAACGATCCTCGTCGTCGGCGCTGGTTCTGTCGGCGGGTGTAACAATACTCAGGCTATGCGCGACATGCCCCGTTGCGCTGAATATGGGGGCGGCGATTCCTTGGCGGCCCGTGTCGACTTCACCGCGTGAAATGCAGTAACCGCGCTTGCGTACTTCACGCAACCCGGCGCTGAACGATTTCCAGTCGTGTCCCATGCCGGCAGCAAGAATTTCCTTCTGGTTCTGTTCATATTCGCGTTTCTGTGTGCGCCAAGCCTGGTGCGCCAGTATGACCTTCGACGTTGCGCCGCGGTAGAGCGGCATGGGCCGGCCGCGTTCATAACTGGTGTGCGCCATGCCATTGCCCGTGGTTTGCTCGCGGATACACATGACCTTGCGCCGATATACCTGGCAAACAAGCAGGGTGGAACCCGGCGCCAGCGTGTCGGTCAGTCCGGCCAGCACCGGCCCGGCGACTTTTGCCAGCGGATCGGTTACGCGAATGATCCGGTCGTACTCAATGAATGCGGGGCCCAGGCAGTAACCCTGCCCAGGCGCTTCATCCAGATATTCAAAGCGCAACAGGCTTTGAAAATAACGATAGGTACTGCTAACGGGAAGGCCAAGTTCGGCGGCGACCTCTTCCACTGTCCATACCGGACGCTGTTCGGTGAACAGGCGGGGGATGGACAGCATGCGTTCAACCGAGTTGGATTTGTGCATTCCCGCTGCGTCCTTACACCAGTTCGTCGGCGATGGGGTTGCGCAAGAGTCCAACCTGGGTGATTTCAACTTCAATCGTGTCGCCCGGCTTCATGTAGACAGCCGGTTCACGTTTGAAGCCGACCCCGCCGGGGGTACCCGTTGCAATGACGTCACCGGTTTCCAGTGGCGTGAAAGACGACACGTATTCGATGATTTCGCCAATGGAAAAAATCATGTCGGAAATTTTGGCTTGCTGCATGATTTTGCCGTTCAGCCGCGTCGTCAGCGTTTGCGATTCAATATCGGATATCTCATCGCGCGTTACCATCCAGGGGCCGAACGGGCCGGTGCCGACAAAGTTCTTTCCAGGTGTGAATTGGTGCGAGTGGCGCTGCCAGTCGCGAATGGAAGCGTCGTTGTAGCAGGCGTAACCGGCAATATGGTTGAACGCGTCGGCCGATTTAATGTAGCGCCCTGGTTGGCCAATAACGAGTGCCAATTCGCCTTCGTAATCGAGTGCAGTGGAGACCCGGGGGCGAATAATAGGATCACCTGCGGCAATCTGGCTGGATGCAAAACGCGTGAAAATCGATGGATGTGCTTCTTTCGGCCGTCCGGTTTCAACCCGGTGTGTTTCGTAGTTCAGTCCTACGCAGATAATTTTGTTCGGGTTGGGAATGACGGGTAGCAAATGAACTTCATGGGTGGATAGAGCCGGGGCCAGTTTCAATGCCGCTTGCGCTTCTTCCAGCCCACTTGCCAGAAGTGATTTCAGGTCGGCATAGCGATGGCCCAGCACGGCCGAGAGGTTGGCGACCTGTTGGTCATTGATTTGGGCCCCATAGCCCGACTGGCCGTTACGACCAACAAAAGAAACTAAACGCATGGATGCTCCTTGGTGAATGGGGTTTTAGCTGCGCAGATAAGCTTTGCCCCAGCTGTTCAGGGTTTTTTCGCGATGTTGCCAGGATCCGGTTGGTCGGTCTTCGGTAACGAGCTCAAGCTCGGCAGATATCTCCAGCCAATTGGTATCCGGGTCGCGGATCATGAAGAAAAGGTTCTTGCCGGGACCATGGCGTCCGGGACCCCAATCGAGCAGGATGTCTCGTTCGGATAAAAAGTCCGCCCAGTCACGAATGAGGTTCCATTCGCCAGCCTCATAGCAATGGTGGTCGAATGAGTTCTGCCCGGCTACGAATATGGCCAGGATATGGTGTTCGTTTCCTGCGCGCAAGAACGATGAGCGCAGGCTGCCGTCGTCGGCGTAGACGTTATCGCTGATTCGCATGCCCAGCGTCTTTTCGTAGAAATCGAGCATGGACTGAATATTCGTGGTGCCGAAGGCAAAGTGCTGCAGGCGCGCGGGAAGGCCGGCGTCTTGCGTTCGGTTAGCGTCGTCATGACCGATAACTAGATTGTGGCCGTCGGGATCGCTGACGGTGAACGCGTTGTTGTCGAAAAATGGCGACAGGGAGGGTCGGGTTGGAATGCCGGCTTCTTCAATATGCGTTCTAAGCTGCGTCAGTGCTTGGGCCGATGGCAGATTCCAGGCGAAATAATGCAATGTTTTCGCCTCGCCGGGATAGAACACCATGCGGCGTTCACGACCTTCACAAACGTACTCGCCGGCATCGCCCTGCGAGACGCGCATTTGCATGGCTTGCCCGTAAAAAGCAGCAATGGATTCCGGGTTGGGGCTGTTAACGGCTAAATGATCGAGTTGGGCGGTGAGCAGACTCATGGCGATCTCCTGGTGATAGGTCGGTACAGCGTGACGCACTATCTTATATTTCGATAAAAACGTTTTATTTATTTATAATTTTTACCATATTTTGATAAAAATAAAATAATCAGGCGTAAAAAAAACCGCGAAACATATCACGGTTTTTAGGGGTAAGGCGTCGCTGGTCGTTATGCTGCAGCGCTTTCGCTCCGCCAACCCTCGACGTCTGCCAGGCGATCCAGCGCATTTTCGAGCAGCGAACGTGCCTGTCCGGTGGTTCGTTGCAAATCGCGGTGCAGTGCAGCGTCTTGTGGACTGCGATTGACGCACTCGGCACTGTATTGTTCAAAGCTCTTCAAACTCAGAATGAGTTCGATCAGGTGGCGAGGACATTCGCAATAAGGACTATTGGAGGCCGCCAGGAACTGGCTCAGGGTTTCATCGCTGAATCGGGGCGCGGGAGGGTATTCGCTTGAGTTCAGATTGCTTGACGCAATGGGCGATGGCTGGCTGTTGTTGTGCAACAAGGTCTGGCACAGCAGGGCAACTTCGTGTGGATCCGATGATGCGCGGGCAACTTTAATGCCGCCTTGACGCAGCCTGCGTACAACCTTACCCGGTGCAAATCGGTATAGCACGATCGCCTGACTGGCATCGCAAGCTTGTTGAATGCGACTGACAATACCCGGTGTGTCGTCAGTCAATGTGGGCAACTCGACAATTACCGCTTCGATGTGAGCGTCTTTGAACAGTGCGGCCGCTTCCGCCGGCACCATGGTGTGGCACGTTACGCGCAAGGCAGAATGCTTCAGGGCTTCGATGACATTTGGGCTGGCAACGAAGGCGCCTGCGATGCCCACATGATATGTTTTTGTTGGCTTTTCAGGGGCATTGCGCATATTCTGCAGGCTTGCTGTGGGCAAATGGGCAATAGAGCCAATTGGGTAACCGGCGTCAACCAATTGTTTAATCAGGGTAAGGCGCTGAATATCTTCATTGGAGTACAAGCGCTGACCGCGCGCACTGACGCGGGGACCAACAACTTTGTAGCGCCGTTCCCATACGCGCAATGTTTCAACAGGTACGCCTGTCAGACGGGCAGCTGTACCGCTACGGTAGCCTTCAGGCTTCGAGGAAGATTCGTTTTCTGTCATGGGCCTGTCCATATTTCATGTAGGAGAAAAAGTTTTTGTACAGTTATTGAACCGATTTAAGCGTTTCAGTTCAGATTCTAACGGTATTAATGAAAATAAAAAACGGTGAACCGCTCAATATCGGTTCACCGTTTCAGGAACAGCTTTATTGACCCGCTAATGCGTTTTATTTTGCCCCGTGCAAGTCGAGGCGGCGGCGGTCTTCCTTGTACGGAGCGGGTTGCACAGTAGCGCGAATTGCCTTTTGCGGGCCGTCGGGGTAACCCCAGTACACCTCAACCTGGTTTCCAATTTCTGCCTGGTCAATGTCGATGGTGCACAGCGAGAGCATCTCGCGAAAGTAAAAGCTGAAGCCTCGTGCAGTTGCAATGCCCACTTCGCGACTGCCTTTCATGACTTTGTCTGCCCACATAAAGCCGCGTTGGTCGCGTGGCATGTCCATGAAGGGGTAGTCTTCGCCTTTGCGGAATAATGAGGCCTGGACATCCAGAACATCGTCGGCGTTCCAGACCAGCGTGCGCATGGCACGGCGTGGATTAGCCACTTCCCGCTCCAGCGCTTCGCGTCCGATGAAATCATGATCGAACTTGATGTTGCGTGACCAGCCCAATTCCACCGGGCTACGGTAATAATCGCTGACATGCTGGCCGTTGAAGCTGCCGGCTACGTTGAACGTCGAGGCAAATGCGGGCATGGCGGCACGAAATTCGTTGGCATAGTCGATCATGTCTTCGCTGAAAATGGCCGGCAGGTAATCAACCACAATGGTGGGGAAGCAAGCTTCCAGGTGGTTGATGGATGAGACGCGTCCGCCGATGCGTCTTAAACCGAATTCTTCACCGGCTTTTTGAATGGTTTCCATGATTTCGGGGCCCCATTCTTTCGGTCCTTGCAGCTCAAAGCCTATTTCACCCGACATGCCCTGGCGCAGGGCCCAGATCTTATGGCCACAAATTTCAATTTGCCCCTGGTGCATGAATTTAATGTCGCGCAAATTGCCCTTGGCAACTTTTTCCAGGATGGCAAGTGAATTAGGGCCGGCTACCTGATAGATAAACCAGTCGTCGGGTATGGTCTGGGCATCGTAGTTGCCGTGGCGCAGATTGTAGTCAACCCAGAACCCGCCGCGCCCGTGCAGCATGAACTCTTCTTCACCCAGCCGGCTTAATACGCCTTCGTGAATGACCTTGCCGTCTTGATTGGTATGAATAAGATGTTTTGCCTGCCCGATTGCGAATTTGGCCAGGCTATTGACTGACACGTCGGACAGCAGGCGCAGAGCGTCTTTGCCGACAATGCGTCGTTGCCACAGGAACGACCAATCGCCGATTGATGCGGTTTTTTTCCACGACATGCTCTCATCGAGCCAGTCGGTGTATTCGGGGAGTCCGAAACGCACAGAAAAATAGCCCGGCGGGGTTTTGCGCATATCGGCAACGGATGGAATCATGACTTTGTCTCCTTGTTCAGGTCACTTAATGTATCTGTGTTGGTTTATAGATAAGTGTACATAATTATGATTTTTCCAGGTTCCGGCCAAGTTGTTCAAGCTGTTTCTGTATGCGATCAAGCTGCTCGTGCAGATGGTCTTTGTCGGCTTGTTCCAGGCGGTCTTTTTCCCATCGCTGCTCTGCCTGTTCCGCTTCGTGAAAAGTTTGCATGGTGTTCACGATAATGGCAATGAACAGGTTCAGCATGGTGAACGTGGCAATCAGAATGAAGGGAATGAAAAAGGCCCAGGCCCAGGGAAATGTTTCCATAACGGGGCGGGATATGCCCATCGACCAGCTCTCCAGCGTCATAATCTGGAAAAGGGTATAGAAAGAGCGACCTAGCGTGCCAAACCAATCGGGAAAGTCGTTGCCGAAAATATTCGTGGCAATCACGGCTGCAACGTAATAAATAAGCAGCAGTAGCACTACGATGGATCCCAGGCCGGGAAGTGCGCCCAACAGCGCGGCGACCACTTTTCGCATGGCCGGTACTGCTGAAACGAGGCGAAGGACCCGCAATACTCTAAGGGCGCGCAGAATTGCCAGTGGTCCGGAGGTGGGTACCAGTGATATACCGATCACAAACAAGTCGAACAGACTCCAGGGATCCACAAAAAAGCGTGCGCGCCAGGCGTAAATACGCAGTATGAGTTCAACGACGAATACTGCCAGGAATACATTGTTAAGAAAGCCAAGCGTTGGGCCCCAGTGCGCGACGATGGCGGGTGAGGTTTCCATGCCCAGGATGATCGCCGTCAGAATGATCAGGGTGAGGATGGTACCGGTAAAACGCGGGTGCTCTGCCAGCGCCTGAGCGCGCTGTTGCAATGAAAGGGAAGAAGCATTCATGTTGACGAAAACGTGAGATTCGAACGCCGATATTCTAGAAGAAGCGATGAAGCGTCAAGAAAATCGGTTCGGGAATGGGGAAGTCGTTGTTTTTTGCAGACCGACTGCCTATAAAGACTTTGTCGCCCGCTAAAAATATTTTCGAACACCATTTTGTACTTGCTTGTGTGACAATCAAGATGTCGTAATGGGATCATTGTATTGATCCTTTTCTCTTCTATTCTGGAGGCACTATGGTAGTACTAGATAAATTTGAAATGCCGAATATCGATCTTGAAGGGATTGTTAAGCATCTCAAGGAAACCGGTAAATATACGCACCAGTTGTGGCTGAACGACGAGTCGCTGGCATTTATTGCCCGTGGCCGTACTTATCGCAGTGAGTTTCATATTAATCCCAGCTACGAGATTCAGTACTCTTTAATTGGCGACCTCGACCTGCACTACCGTACACCCGAGGGCGAGACAAAAATAGCGCATGTTCCGCAGGGTTCGGTTTTGTATCAAGAGCCGTTCGTCCCGCACTCGCCCCGTTTCGCGCCGGATGCATTTCAGTTCATTATCGAGCGTGCACGCAAGCCGGGCGAGATCGATCGTTTCCATTGGTTCTGTCCGAAGTGCGACAACTTCCTGCACGAAGAAACCTACGTGGTCGACGATTACCGCAAAGACCCCGTTGGTCGTGCTTACGATAACTACTATACGTCGCTGGAATTCCGTACTTGCAAGAAGTGTGGCACCGTTGCGCCGGGGCGCGACTAACCTAAAGGCGCGAAATTTTGACCCTACTTGAAACTCAGATTCGCCCGGAGTCAACCGCGCTGCTCGTGGTTGATATGCAGAATGACTTTTGCGCTCAAGGCGGCTATTTGCAGCGCGAGCGTGGTTATGACGTGGGTTTTGCGCCTGCATTGGCCGGGCGCATTCAGGGGTTGGTTGATGCGGCCCGCAAGGTTCGCATGCCGGTTGTCTGGGTGCGTTCCGTTTACGATTTCAAATATCTGAATGCGCCATATCGGCTGAAGCGGGGTGAAGAAGGGTGTTGCCTCGAGGGAACTTGGGGCGTTGAGTTTTTCCACTTGCAGCCCGAGTCAAATGAACTGGTTGTGGTCAAACACCATTACAGCGCTTTTTTTGAAACAGACCTGCATGCCCGGCTGCAGTCATTAGGGGTGGACACATTGGTTGTGACGGGTGTTGCCACCAATGTTTGCGTTGACTCTACACTGCGTGAGGGCTTTTTCCACGGATACCATATCGTGGTGCCCGAGGATTGTGTAAACAGCAATAGTAAAGCCGGCCACGAAGGAACGCTTGCCACAGTGCGCAATAACATTGGCATTGTTTGCCAGTCGGACGCCATTATCTCTTTATTGTGAAAGCCTGACTCTGGTTGGTAATTGCTTCGAAAGCGGTTCGTCGGACGCTATTGGGGCCCCATCGGCTACGCCTTGACGGGGCCCTGTTATTTACGGACCCCAAATCGGCAGAAAGGAGGGGTGGTCGGTACGGCCGGGGTTGTTCCTGATCCGACATATGAACGGTTCGGCAAAGTGCATGGGCAGCATGAGAATGTCCTGCTCTACGCACTCTTTCAATACCGCCAGGCGGGTTTCCAGTGCCTTGACACGGTCATCATCGAAACGTGACCATACCTCGGGGTAGGGCAGTTGGATGGGGTGGTGAATAACATCGCCACAGAACAGGGCATGGTTGTGCTGATCCTTCAGCCTGATTTTTGCGTGCCCGGGCGTGTGGCCGATGGCACTTTCAACAGTCAGCAAGTCGTCAACGGTATAACCATCATCCACCAGTAACATTTGCCCGGCTTGGGCAATTGGCAGAATACTGTCTTCGAATACGTTTTCTTCAGCATCCGTGTGAATATAGTCCGGGCGCCGGTTATCCCAGCGTTCGAACTCTGTGCGGGAAAAAATATACTTTGCATTGGGGAAAGTAGGTATCCAGCGTCCATCGACAAGCCGCGTATTCCAGCCAACGTGGTCTGCGTGAAGGTGGGTGCACATGACAAAGTCCACATCTTCGGGCCGGGCACCGGCCGTGGCCAAGCGTTCCAGCCAGGGTTCATTGCGCATATTGAACCGTTCGTTGTGGGGGCGTTGCTTGTGGTTGCCGACACAGCCGTCAATCAATATGGTGTGGTGTTCGGTGCGAACCAGCCAGCTGTGAATCGTTGAGGTGATTTTGTCGGATTCCGGATTGTAAAAAGTCGGCACCAGCCAGTCTTTATGGGCCTCGAACATTTCGGGGCGAACTTCCGGAAACATGAAATTGCTGATAAAGCCGGGGCCGTAATAGTCTTGAACACGGGTGATTTCCACTTTGCCCAATTGCAACCCATGGCCGCAGCAGTTAATGTCAAACCCTGATGTCATGCGCGTTCCTTTGCTGTTATGTTTGAACTGTTATGTTTGAAATATCCAAGAAAAATCGATTTTAGTGCCGGGCGCCACTATGGAAATGTGTTACTTTTGCTAACTGCGTCACATGTAGGGTTTTATTTTCACACGCGAGTGCGTGAATTTTTTTAAAATCACTACGCATATAAAATTTTTAGGCAGTATTAGAAGTATTTTGGTATCGACGCAGCAGGGCGTTTAGCGCAAGAATAGGCGTCTTTTCGTTACCATGCCAAAGTTCGGGCACGAATCGCTGTGATCCAATGTAATAACGTTTTATCAACGGAGGCTCCATGAAAAATATCATTAGTCGCACATTATTGAGCTTGCTGGTTGCCGGTGGTTTTGCCACCCAGGCCAACGCAGCGGAAAAGGTAACCCTTAAGGTTGCACACTTCCTGCCGACCGCAACGACAGCCCACTGGGACATGATCGTACCGTGGTGCGAGAAGATCAAGAAAGAGTCCGATGGCGGTCTGGAATGCCAGATCTATCCAGCCATGCAATTGGGTGGTACGCCTCCCCAGCTGTTAACGCAAGCACGTGACGGTGTGGCCGATATTGTCTGGACATTGCCCGGTTATACCCCAGGGCGCTTCCCTATTTCCGAGGTGTTTGAACTGCCGTTCTTTGCGCCCGATCACCAGAACACATCGCGTGCCTTGTGGGAATTTGCAGAGAAGCATGCGCTTAAAACAGAGTTCGCCGGACTCAAGCCGATTGGCATCTGGGTCAATGGGCCAAACTACTTTCACCTGCGTGACAAAGAGGTCAAGACAGTTGCAGGGATGCAGGGTTTGAAAATCCGCGCTGCTTCACGTATGAGCAATAAATTCCTGACGGATATCGGCGCCAACGCAATGGGCATGCCACTGCCGCAAGCGGTTGAGGGTATTTCCAAAGGCGTGCTCGATGGCCTGATGGTGCCATGGGAAGTGGTGCCTTCGGTGAAACTCGACGAGCTCACCAAATACCATGCCGAGGTCAAAGACGAGTCAGGTAATTTCATGGCGACTTCGACGATGGTTTATGTCATGAATCAAGCCAAATACGACAGCCTGCCAGACAACCTGAAAAAAGTCATCGATGACAACAGCGGTGCCGAAACGTCTGCCTGGATCGCCAGCCGCTTTCAGGCCGCTGACGTACAAGGTCGTAAAGCTGCCGAGGAAGCCGGTGGCGTCATTTATGAATGGTCTCAGGAAGAAGTGAACAAGTTGAAAGACGCGTCTTCCGAAGTCGCCCAGCAATGGATCGACGAAATGAATGACAAAGGCATGGACGGCCAGGCTTTGTATGACGATGCCCGTGCATTGGTGGAAAAATATAATAAAAAATGAGTGTTTCAATCTTTTCGCAAGTACGTAAGTACGTAGAAGGTTTTTGCGCGGTACTCGCGGGGGTGGGCTTCTTCCTGTTAATAGGGGAAGCCCTTCTTTCCGTTACCAGTATTATCGGGCGCAATACAATCGACTACGGCGTGCCCGGCGACTATGAATTGGTTCAGTTGTTGACGGCCGTGGCTATTGCCATGTGCCTGCCTTACTGTGAATTCAAACGCGGGCATGTTTTTGTCGACTTCTTTACTTTGTGGGCATCCGACCGGCTCAAGCATGTTCTGGACGCAATAGCCGCACTGATTCTGGCAGCGGTGTCTTTTCTTATTGCCTGGCGCACTTATGTGGGTATGTGGGAAATCCGCGATTATGCGGAAAGCACCATGGTACTGAACGTGCCGGTATGGTGGGCTTATATTCCTCTGCCCATCTGCTTTGCGCTGCTGGGTGTTGCCGCATTGTTCAATTTTCATCTCGAATGCTCAAAGCGTGATTCATGACTAGTGTTGAAATTGGGCTGGCAATGCTGGCCTTCATGATGGTGCTGCTTGCACTGCGGGTTCATATTGGTATCTCCATGTTCCTGGCCGGCGCCGTCGGTTATGTATGGATTACCGGGCTTAACCCGCTTTTGTCGGTGCTCAAGCATGCACCGTTTTCCCGTTTTTCCCTGTACGATTTGTCGGTGGTGCCGCTGTTCCTTTTAATGGGGCAGTTCGCAACGCATGGTGGGTTATCGCGTGCGCTTTTCAAGGCGGCAAACTCGTTTGTGGGGCATTGGCGTGGCGGTATGGCGATGGCCGGTGTGGGTGCGTGTGCCAGCTTTGGCGCAATTTGTGGTTCGTCGCTGGCGACCGCGGCAACCATGACCCAGGTCGTATTGCCTGAGTTACGCCGTCATCAGTACGCGCCGTCGTTGGCTGCCGGGTCCATTGCTGCGGGCGGTACGCTGGGCATATTGATTCCGCCGTCTGTTCCGCTCGTTATCTATGCCATTATGGCGCAGCAAAATATCGCCAAATTGTTCATGGCGGCCCTGGTTCCAGGGATTATTGCCGCTATTGGCTACATGATTGTCATTGGGATTGTGGTGCGTCGTAATCCGGGCGTGGCCGGGCCCGGTGTCGAGCCGCATTCCTGGCGCGAGCGTATGCAAACGTTGGCTAAAACATGGCCGGTCGTGCTGATCTTCCTGGTGGTCATCGGTGGTATTTACGGTGGTATTTTCACACCCACCGAAGCAGCCGCCGTAGGTGTTCTGGCTACAGGTGCCGTGGCGTGGAAGTCGGGCGGCCTTAAGAATGGCGGTCTGGCAGACAGTATTTCCGGAACGGCCAAAGGCACGGGCATGATCTTTTTGATTCTGCTCGGCGCCGATATGCTGAATTCGCTGATGGCAGTCAGCCAGATCCCGAACGTGACGTCCGACTGGGTTCAAACGCTGGGTATTCATCCCATCGGCATTATGCTGGTGCTGATTCTGATCTACGTGCTGTTGGGTTGCGTCATGGACAGCCTGTCCATGATTCTAATCACCATTCCGATTTTCCTGCCTATTGTGATGGGCCTGGAGTTTTACGGACTGGCGCCGGATGAAAAAGCGATCTGGTTCGGGGTGATTGCGCTGGTTGCCATGGAAATGGGGCTGATAACGCCACCGGTGGGGATGAATGTGTACATTATCAACGGCATTGCCAAAGATGTGCCGATGGCCACAATTTTCAAAGGGGTCGTGCCATTCATCATGTCTGACCTGGTTCGCCTCGCCCTGATGGTTGGGCTGCCGTCCATCACGCTCGGCTTGCTTTGGCTGTTCCCAACTTAAGGAGCATGTGAACAATGCCTATTGCCAGACTATCCATTATGGAGGGCCGCAGCGCAGAAGATGTGGCCAAGCTGATCGACGCGGTAACCGAAGCAATTCATGCGTCTTTGAACGCGCCTCATCAGAACATCCGTGTTCTGGTTGATGAGGTTCCGCGCACCCATTGGGGGATTGCCGGTATTTCGGCAGCAGAGCGCGGGGAGCGCTAGCGCTCCCTGGTCTTGTCATTATGCTTGCGGCCCCTAAACACCTTCGGGCGTTTTACGCCATATGCAAAGAGGGCAGCATGAAAAGAGCGGGAGACGCGCTGCGTCGTTCCCGCTCTGCCATTTCTCATGCCATCGATGAGCTGGAGTCGGAAATTGGCTTCAGTTTGTTTGAGCGCAACCCGCATGGCATGTTGTTGACCGAGTTCGGCAGCATACTTTATCGGCGTGTTGAGTTCGCTTTTCAGGAAATGGCGGTGGCGCGTCGCAGTCTTGAAGCGCTTGACGCAAGTCGGCGGTTGTCGGCCAATGCACCTGTTTTCTCTTTGGCCATCAGCCTCCAACGTCTTAATATTTTCCTGACATTTGCCCAACTGCGGCATATGAGCGCCGTTGCCCGAGAGCTTGGCATCTCGCAACCTGCCGTCAGCATGGCCTTGCGTGACCTTGAACAGAGTATCGGCATTGCGCTTTATGAGCAGGTTGCCGGATCTTTTCGCTTTACCCGTTCCGGTGATGTTTTGCTGAGTCATCTCAAGCGGGCTTTGGTTCAGTTGCGACTGGCCCAGGCCGAAATGAATGGGCTCAAAGGGCGATATGAAGGGTCGATTGCCGTGGGTGCGCTGCCTTTTGGCGGCGCCAGTATTTTGCCGCCGGCCATTTCGCGTTTGTTGACGACCTATCCGCAGCTGAAAGTTTCCACACACGAAGGGTCGTTCGATACGCTGGTGGCCGGTTTGTGGTGTGGTGACCTGGATTTGGTTTTGGGGGCGCTTCAACCGTTGGAGCAGCACGCAGGGTTGGTGAGCGAACGTTTGTTCGATGATCCGATTGTCGTTGTTGCCCGCGCCCATCATCCCCTGGCCCAACAGGCCAATGTGACGCTGGAGCATGTGGTTGAAGCCGACTGGGTGCTTCCTGCCACCGGTACGCCTACGCGGGAGGCGTTGTTTTCTGCGCTTCAGCAAAAGGGAATCAACTGCCCCAGGATATCGGTTGAGTCGTCGGATGTATCAACGATTCGTGGTTTGTTGCTTGAAAGTAATTTAATCAGCGCAGGTGCGCGACGGTTGTTTCACCATGACCTGCAGTCGGGTGCGTTGGTTCGCCTGGCTGATGGCTATCCTATTGCCCAGCGATCAATCGGGATTCTGACACGCACTCAAGCCCATTCGTCGCCACTGGCGCAACTATTGATGGAGGAAATCCGCACTGTTGCACGGTTGGTGTCATGACAAAGTCTTCAAATTACTGTACAGTTTAATATCGATTTTTCAGTAATAAATCGATTGTTCTGGTTAGTATCATAAAAATTAAGGATTCCTATGCTTCCCCCACGTATAGACAAAGAAATTGTGCGTAACTCGATTGGTGAATACGCCGATAAGAATACAAGTGTCGAGGAGCGCAGCAAGATTTATGAGGAGTTGTTGGGCTTTGTGCCGCCTCGCATTGAAGCGCGTTTGCATGTCACCGGCGCACTTGATCCGCAAATTGTCGAAATGCAGGAACGGATGCGTGAGCATGCCATGTATCCAAAATGCTTCGATGTCAAAACCGCGCAACTCATGCTTTTTGGCATGTTGTTAATGGACGGTAGCGATGCTTCCGTATTGCATGGCATTGCAGCACGCAAGGCGGGGGCATCATGGGAAGAAATGCAAGCCGTCGTCAACTTGTGTTTCCTGTTCCGTGGTATGTCGGCCGCGAACCGCGGTGCGGAACAACTTGCCAATATTGCCAAGCGTGAAGCTGTCGATAGCGACAAATAATCTGCCAATTGTGTTTACAGGGAGTTGTTATGCCGAAAGAGATCATTCATAGCCAGTCAGCACCAACGACCGGTTTTACCAATCAAAACACGCCTTCTCCTTTAGCGCAGGCCATTCGCGCCGGCGATTTCCTTTATGTTTCCGGACAAGGGCCATTGAATCCCGAGACCAAAGAAGTGGTATCCGAGGACATCCAGGAGCAAACCGTTCAGGTCTTGACCAATTTGCGATCTGTCCTGGAGGCGGGTGGCGCCACCATGGCTCAAGTTGTCAATATGCGGGTGTGTTTACGCAACGTGGCAGATTTTCCCGCTTTTAATGAAACGTTTCGTGAGTTTATGCAGGGAGAGAAAACCACGCGTACTTGTACGGGCGGCACGCCACATCGCAAAGGTGTGAATATTGAGGTCGATTGCGTGGCTTATCTGGGCTGAGGCAAAGCGCCGAACCCTATTGTTTTAGATAAAACGCGCTTGGATCAGACGGCTTGCCGGGCCAGGGTCAAACCTGTGCCTGGCAAGCCGTTTTACGATTGGTTGATTTGTTGGTTCAGTGCGTTCAGCGCGTAAGCCGATGTGCGTTCAATATGGTTGCGCAAAAGCGCGCAAGCTTCATCCGCATTGCGCGTAACGGTTGCGTGGCATAGCGCTTCATGCTCCTGGCGCACATCGCGATCGATTGGCGTGTTTTTCAAGAAAATGCGTCGATAGCGGTCGTTCAGGTCGTGCAGGGTATTACAGAAATGCAGCAGCAAGGGCAAATTACATGCAGCCACCAGCTTTCGGTGGAAAGCGGCATGCGTTGCTTCCCACTGTTTCATTTGATCGCCGTCGACATGAACGCGCTCGATCTTGTTCAAGCGATGCAAGGCGGCAATGACATCGCCTTCCCATTCGTCATCGCCCAGGCGAATCGATTCGCGTAACGCAAAGCTTTCCATTTCACAACGCAAGCGGGTGATTTCGGTGAGATTGGCGGGTGACGTGGGCGCCACTTTGTAGCCGCGTTGGCCTTCTGCTGCCACGTAGCCCTCGGCGCATAATCTTGATAGCGCTTCCCTTAACGGGCTCAGGCTCACCCCAAACACCCCGCGCAATTCATCCAGGCGTAATTTCGAACCCGGGATCATCTTGCCGCTGACGATGTTCTCACGCAGTTTTTCCGCAATGGAGTTCGACAAGGTTTGAGATGCATCAAGCTTTGTGAGTGTTGACATGGAAAACCCTTAGGTCAGTTTCTTGACAGGAATTATAAACGACTCTACAGTTCATCGATATTAGCTTAATAAATCGGAATTAGGAGAAAAAATCGATGGGAATTCAGAATGTCGACCGGACATTGCCGTCGAATCAAATGGTTTTTGAGCTGCGTCGCGATGCCGACAAGTTTCGCAAATTCCAGAACGATATAGAAGCCTCGATGGCGGATTTTGGTTTGACGCCCGAGGAGCGAGAAGCCTGGCGCAATATGGATATTGCCAGCCTGGGTGCTTTGGGTGTTCATCCTTACTTTCTTCCGCAGGTGAGTCGGTTGTTCAAAGGTGGTGGATATAACCATAACGATAGCGATGCGGCACGCTTGTACGCCGAGAAAATGGGTATTTTGAAGGAAGGGAGCTGAGAATGGCGCAATTAGTTGCAACAATGGGTATTGCGCATGCGCCGGGCGTAACCGGCTGGCTTGATCGCGCACCGAAGGAAGAGCAGGATGCGGTGCTGGCCGGTTATGCCGAATTCGCGCGCCGCATGCAGGCATTGAAGCCCGACGTCATTATCGGCGTTGCCAATGATCACTTGCTGAATTTCCCCATGAGCAATATTCCGGACTTTTGTATTGGAATTGGAGATCACTGGGATGGTCCGGCGCCCTGGTTCAAAGACTGGTTGAATGTGCCCGACTACGAAATTGCCGGCCATCGCAACATGGCGCGTGCATTGGTGCGTGAATCAGCCAAGGCGGGAATCAACCACGCATTTGCCGAGGAATTGTTGTTCGACGATAACTGGTCGGTACCGCTGAAGTTTCTATTCCCCAAGTACGACGCCAAATTTATACCCATTCATATGAATCCCATCGTGCCGCCAACGCCGTCATCCGGACGTTGCCTGGAAGTGGGCAAGCAGATAGCGCGCATTGTGCGTGAGTATCCCAGCGATGAGCGTGTGGTTGTCATGGCCACTGGCGGTTTGTCGCATGATCCCGGCGGTGTCGACTACTTCACGGTTCACGAAGATTTCGATCGCTGGTTCATGGGTTTAATGGAACAGGGCGACGTCAAGAAAGTCGAGCGTGAGTTGCCCTTTGAGAAGTATCTCGAGGGCGGCGATGGCGGTGGAGCCGAGTTGCTGGCCTGGCTGGTGGCCATGGGGGCCGCTGCGGAAGCCGGGCGCCCCAACGCGGAAAGTGTGTTCTATGTTCCGTCAGTGCCGTTGCGTTGCGGCATGGGCGGCTCCTATTGGGATTTAAGCTAAGGGGGCCACGTGACGCAAAACAAAAAAATACCGCCCGTCGGCGAGCTGCTCTTGTCGGGGTCAGCCGCCCTTGTGATTGTGGATATGCAGAATGATTTCTGCGCGCCTGGCGGGTATATCGACACCGTAATGGGTAAAGACGTGGCGGCTGCGGCCATGATCGGCGATAACTTGAATGCACTGATCGGTGCGGCTCGAACTGCGGGTGCGCCGGTTGTCTGGATCGGCTCCGATTACTCGCCGCAGCGTATTCCTGCAGCGATGCAGCGCAAACTTGATCAGCGTGGCATAACGGCTGTGTGTTGTGAGCCGGGGACATGGGGTGCCCAGTGGTTCGGGGTTGAACCCATGCCCGACGAAAGTGTTGTGATTAAACATGCATACAGTGGGTTCTCGGGCACGCCATTGCATCGGATATTGCAGGAAAAAGAGATCAAGACACTGGTTTTTGCCGGTGTACAGACGCAGGTGTGTGTCGAGTCAACGGTGCGTGAGGCGCACTCTTTGGGGTATGTGGCCGTTGTTGTGAAAGATGCCGTGGCGTCACACACCCCTTCGTTGCACGAGGCCAGTTTGATGAATATGCAGTTTCTTTTTGGGGAGCTTTGCGATACCGCTGATGTTGTTACGCAGTGGTCACCCCGGTCGTTGTCCTAAAGCATCGCGAAAGCCTGTTGGAAATCAGATAATCAAGGAGAATTAAATGAAACGCCGAACCGTTCTGGGCAGCCTGGCGGCTGTCGTACTCGCATTAAGTTCCAATGTTGTTGCCGCACAAGAAAAAGAACCGATCCGTATCGGTGTGATTACTGAAATGTCGGGTCCGTTTGCCGATTATGGTCGTCAGGTTCAAACCACAATCGAGGCTTTTCAGAAAGCCAAGGGTGATACGGTTGATGGCCGCAAAGTGGAAATTATTTATCGTGATACCACCGGCCCGAATCCGGAAGTGTCACGCCGTGCGGCGCAGGAACTGGTTTCCGTAGAAAAAGTCGATTTCCTGGCCGGGTTTGGGTTGTCTCCCAACGCCATGGGTGCAGCACCGATTGCAACCGCCTCCAAAACGCCCATGATCATCATGAATGCGGCAGCGACTTCAAATATTGTGATGCGCTCGCCCTACATTGTGCGCGCCTCATTCACACTGCCGCAGGTATCCGCACCATTGGCGACCTGGGCCGTTGATAACGATATTAAAACCGTTTACACCGTCGTTTCAGACTACGGCCCCGGTCTGGATTCCGAGAAAGCGTTCATCAAGGCGTTTGAAGCAGCCGGCGGCAAAGTCCTGGGTAGCGTGCGCGCCCCAATGGCCAACCCGGAATTCGGCCCTTATCTGCAGCGAGCCAGCGATGCCAAGCCAGATGCCATTTTTGCGTTCGTGCCTTCCGGCGATACCGGCGTTCAGCTGCTTAAATCGTACGAGCAACGTGGTTTGAAAGAGCAGGGGATCGATCTGATCACGACCGGTGATATCACCGATGACGTGTTCCTGGATCGAATCGGCGATGTTGCGTTGGGACTGGTCACCAGTCACCACTATTCGATGGCCCATGATTCTCCCGAGAACAAGGCCTTCATCAAGGCGTATCAAGACGTTCATGGCCCCGATGAACGGGTGAATTTCTACATGGCCGCAACCTGGGACGGCATGAACATGATGTACGACATTATTCGCGAGCTTGATGGCGATATCGATGGTGATAAAGCGGTAGAAATAGCCAGGAATATGAAAATTACCAGCCCGCGCGGTCCTGTTGAGTTCGATGAGAATCGTGATGTGGTGCAAAACGTCTACATTCGCCGCGTCGAGAAAGTCGATGGCAAGCTTTATAACGTTGAGTTCGACACGATCCCCATGGTGAAGGACCCCGGTAAGGACGAATAATCCGGATCCACTCGCGTTTTTGCAATTAAACCTGTTTGTACAACGATAAAACTGATCTTAAGCGACTAAACCTATGGTGAATTTTATAGGGGTCGTGATTGACGGTGTGTCCTATGGAGCGCTGCTATTCCTGCTCTCCATAGGATTGTCAATCACTTTGGGAATGATGGGGTTCGTGAACCTTGCCCACACCGCCCTGGCAATGGTGGGCGGCTATTTTGTGGTGAGCTTTACGAATTATCTGGGTTGGCCGTTCGGTGTTTCTGTTTTGGCGGCCGTTGCATTGGCGACGCTCGTGGGAATGGTACTGGAACGCTCCTTATTTCAACTGGTGTACCGGCGTAGCCCTTTGGCTCAAGTGCTTCTGACCATTGGTGTCATGATGATTGTCGGCGCGTCGGTGACTTACCTTTGGGGGCCGTCTCTGCAACTCATTCAGATACCGGAAGTCCTGAAAGGTCGTGTTTATCTTGGAGACGAGATTTCCTTTTCCCGTTATCGCCTGCTTTTGCTGGTGATCAGCGTGGTTCTGCTGGTTGTGCTTACTTTGGCTTTGGATAAAACGCGCTTTGGGTCCATGGTACGTGCAGCCGTCGATAATCAGCGCGTTGCAGCGGCTTTGGGCATCCCCATTCAGAAAGTGTTCATGGTGTGTTTCGCCGTGGGAACGGCTTTGGCCGGCCTGGGTGGCGCGCTGGGTGTTGAGGCCCTTGGCCTGGATCCGGCATTTGCCATTAAGTATCTTGTACTGGCTTTGCTGGTTGTGGTTGTGGGCGGCGCAGGTTCGATCAGCGGGACCTTTATTGCCGCCATGGCCCTGGGTTTTTTCGATATTGCGACCAAGTACTACCTGCCTGATCTGGGCTCGTTCGCCATGTACGCAATCATGATTCTGATTCTCATGGCCCGTCCGCAAGGTTTGCGTGGTCTTAAAGCGGGAGGTGTGTAATGCGTTGGATACCGGCCTCCCACAAGGGGGATCCTTTCTATAAATCGTGGCATGCGGCCGAGCTTTTGCTTTGGCTGGCCGCAATTGCCGCTTTTTTTATCTATCCCAATTACTTACCTCTGGCAACGCTGGTGGTGATTGTGGCGCTCTTTGCGCTATCGCTTGATCTGGCCATGGGTTATGCGGGTATTGTGTCTTTGGGGCATGCCGCTTATTTTGGCCTGGGTGCCTATGTGGCTGCCTGGTTGGGCAAATATGGTTGGACCGAGCCAATTACTGGCGTGTTCATCGCCATGGTTGCGAGCGGTTTACTGGGCTTGATTACCGCCCGCGTCGTGGCAAGGGGAACCGAGCTCAGTTGTCTGCTGGTGACGCTGGGCCTGGGCTTGCTGCTGTTTGAGGCGGCCAACAAAGCCAACGATCTTACCGGGGGTATCGACGGTTTGTATGGGGTCGTGATTGCGCCGGTACTGGGCGTATTTGAGTTCGACTTCGCCGGTAAAACCGGATATTGGTATTCGCTGGCCTGGCTTATGTTCGGCTTGCTGGTAGTGCGCAAAATCATTGGCAGCCCGTTGGGGCTTACCTTACGCGGCATCGGGTTGAACAAGAAGCGAACCGCGGCATTGGGTGTTGATAACAGCCGTGCCTTGACCATTGCCTACACCATTTCAACCGCATTGGCCGGTGTGGCCGGCGCATTGCTGACTCAAACCACGCAGTATGTTGCGATCGATGTGCTGGCATTTCATCGCAGTGCCGATGTGTTGACCATGCTGATTATCGGCGGGGCGGGTTATTTGTATGGCGGTATTCTGGGGGCCGCCGCCTTCATTATTCTGCAAGACGCCTTGTTGGGCATGAACCCGATCTACTGGCAATTCTGGCTGGGCTGGGCGTTGGTGATTATTGTATTGTTCTTGCCGGAAGGGGCATTCGGGTCGTTGCAACAGCTCGTGCGCCGCCGTCGGCCAAAGCTTAAAAAGGAGCAGTAACGTGCTTGAAATCAGAAATCTTGATCTGCATTTCGGTGCGCTGCATGTTACCCGGGACATTAATTTAATGCTCTCACGCGGTTCCCGACATGCGCTGATCGGCCCCAACGGGGCCGGAAAAACAACGCTTGTGAATTTACTGACCGGACCGTTAAAGCCAGACTCCGGCAAGATATTGCTTGATGGGGACGACATTACCCGATTGCCGCCACATCAGCGTGCGCGGCGCGGACTGGGGCGCACGTATCAAATTAATGCGTTGTTTCGCTCGATGACGCCTGTCGAAGCGGTGTCTTTGGCGATCGCCCAGCGCGATGGGAACGCGCTGCGGGTTTTCGGTACCGCGGCCCTTGGGCGCCGAACAGGTGAAGAGGCACGTGAACTGCTGCAGGCAGTCGGCCTGGGCCAGTATATGAATCATATAACGCGGGAGCTGCCTTACGGGTTGCAGCGTCTGCTCGAGGTTGCCCTGGCGCTGGCCGGAAAACCCAAAGTGCTGCTGCTTGATGAGCCCGCCGCGGGTGTTTCAGCCCAGGCGGGTGACCAACTCTTTCGCTTAATCGACTCCTTGCCTGCCGATCTGGCAATTTTGCTTATTGAACATGATATGAGACTGGTATTTCGCTTTGCCAAACGTATCACGGTTCTGGTGGGGGGCGGAGTGCTGGTGGAAGGCACGCCAGAGGAAATTGCAGCCGATCAACGGGTTCGCGACGTGTACTTGGGGCACAAACATGCTGCTTGAAATAGAAAAACTGTCGGCTGGTCATGGTGATGCGATCGCCTTGCATGATGTTTCGCTGCGGGTGCCGGAAGGCCAGAGCGTTGCTGTATTGGGTCGTAACGGTGCCGGCAAAACCACGTTGCTGGAAACCATAATGGGTTTGACCACCCGGTATTCCGGCGATATCCGTTTTCAGGGTGAAGTTGTCAGCAGGCGTTCGCCGGTGCAGCGTGCCCATAAGGGTTTGGGGTGGGTGCCGCAGGAGCGCGAAGTGTTTCCTTCATTAACCGTGGCTGAAAATTTGAAAGTGGTTCACCGGGATAAAGGACCTTGGGATCTCGATAAAGTTTTCGGGCTTTTTCCCAGGCTTGAAGAGCGCCAGGCTAACCTGGGGTCGCAGTTGTCGGGGGGCGAGCAGCAAATGCTGGCCATTGCACGCGCCCTGATGACCAATCCGCGGTTGTTGTTGCTTGATGAACCGATGGAAGGGTTGGCGCCGATTATTGTCGAGGAGTTGTCCGAAGCGGTCATGCAGATGACCCGTGAAACCGGGTTGACCACGCTGGTGGTGGAACAACACCCAATTGTGGCCCTGGCCATGACATATTCGGCCATTATTCTTGACCAGGGTCATGTGGTTTATTCCGGTCTCAGTGCCGAATTAAGCCAGGATGACGCCACGATTGATCGTTATATTGGTGTGGGTCAGGAAAGCTGATTTCATGCCGGGAGTTGTTGAATGTCGCAGGAACGCGTTGTGAATGTCTTTTCCGATACCATCGCCGAAATGACCTGGTTCGAGGTTGATCAGGCCGCCAAAGACGGGGCGGTCTTGCTATGGTCCTTTGGTGTAATTGAACAACACGGCCCCCATTTGCCTTGTGGCACGGATGTTTATATTCCGCAGGCACGGCTCAGGGAAACCAAGCAAATTCTGGCCGACCGGGGTATACAGGCCTTGATTGTGCCGCCGTATTACTGGGGCATCAATGTGGTCTCAGGTGCTTTCCCGGCATCGTACAAAGTGCGCCCTGAACTCATGGTTGAACTCATGTCTGATTTGTTCGAAAGCTTCAAAGGCGACGGTTTCAATCGGGTTTTTTGCTTTTCCGGGCACGGCGACCGCTTGCATAACCTGACTATTTTCGAGGGTATCAAGAAGGGCGTTGATCGCACGGGCATGGATATCAGTTTTGTTTCCGATACGGCGTTGCTATTACGACTGGGTATCCCCCTGGATGATCCGAAAGTGACTGTGCACAAGGCGGGCAGTGGAAAATTGTTCGGAGCGCTAACATCCTCACCGTCGGCCTTCGATGAAGACGATGATGCACCACCCAAGTTTATCGACGTACATGCAGGGCAGTGGGAAACGTCGATGATGTTGTGCTCCTGCCCGGACCTGGTTCACGATGAAGTTCGCCGGGGTTTGTTGTCAACCGATTTCGGGCCCGAGGATCTGGACGAGTGGCGCAAAGGGTTCGAACATGCCCGGGCCAAGACACCCCAAGGCTACCTCGGCGACCCGGCTGCGGCCAGTCTGGAAGAGGGGCGCCGTTCGCTGCGTTTATCAGCTGAACGGGCCGCAGATGCAATCGAGGAGCGTCTCAGGCAAAGCGCCCGCTAGGTAAAAAACCACGCGTGCGCTTGAACGTGTTCTGTTATCTTATTGGAATCACCGCGTTGTTCTGATAAGGATGACATCATGACGTTGGAAAACAAGGCCGCGTTGGGTGCGATTGACGCCGAGTTGTTCAGCCAGGGGCCCATCGGCTATCTGACGGGTTTTGGCAATGATTTCGCAACCGAAGCACTGCCCGGCACCTTGCCGGTGGGAAGGAACTCGCCTCAACGGGTGGCATATGGGCTGTATGCGGAGCAAATCTCCGGTACGGCGTTTACCGCGCCGCGTGAAGCCAACCGACGCAGTTGGGTCTATCGTATTCGCCCGGGGGCGGTGCATGCACCGTTTACACCCTATTCCAATTCTTGGGCAGGCAAGGCGTTGTGCGCTCACCCCGAGCCCAATCCCATGCGATGGGACCCGTTGCCTGTCCCGTCGGAACCCACCGACTTCATCGATAGCTGGCATTTGTTTGCCGGTAACGGTGCGCCGCAGTCGATGTCGGGTTGTGCCATTTATATTTATTGCGCAACCGAATCGATGGGGCATCGTTATTTTTACAATGGCGATGGAGAACTGCTGATTGTGCCTCAGGAAGGACGACTAGGCATTAAAACCGAGTTTGGCCTGTTGTGCGTGGAGCCCCAGGAAATGGTGGTGATTCCACGAGGATGCCGGTTCAATGTGAGCCTGCTTGACCATCACGCACGGGGTTATATCTGCGAGAACTATGGTGCTTTGTTGCGTTTACCCGACTTGGGGCCCATTGGTTCGAACGGCCTGGCCTTGTCGCGGGATTTTGAGACGCCGGTGGCCTGGTATGAAGACCAGGAAGGGGATTATGAGCTCATCGCCAAGTTCCACGGTGCATTATGGTGTGCCTCGATGGGCCACGCGCCTTGTGATGTCGTTGCTTGGCACGGCAATTATGCGCCCTACAAATATGATATGCGTCGTTTCAACACAATTGGCACGATTAGTTTCGATCATCCCGACCCCTCGCTTTTCCTGGTGTTGCAGTCGCCCAGTTATGCACCGGGTGTGGATGATATTGATTTTGTTATTTTCCCACCGCGCTGGCTGGTGGCCGAGAATACGTTTCGTCCCCCCTGGTTTCATCGCAATGTTGCCAGTGAGTTTATGGGACTGGTGCGTGGGCAATATGATGCAAAGTCGGGCGGGTTTGTTCCGGGTGGGGCGAGCCTGCACAATTGCATGGTGTCGCATGGGCCGGATGCCGGCACGTTTGACCGTGCATCAAGCGAAGATACCACCCAGCCGCGCAAAGTGACGGACACGCTGGCTTTTATGTTCGAGACGCGTGTTCCTTTGTTACCGTCAGACGACGCGATCAACAGTCTGTTGCGCCAGCGCGATTACGATCTGTGCTGGCAAGGGCTTGATCGCCACTTCACTCCGGGAGGCACACGATGATTAAAAACGCGCCGCAGCCGCAATGGCGCAGCTGGGTTGAGTCGGCCAATGCGCCTGAGACACATTTTCCGATTCAAAATTTGCCTTACGGTATTTTTTCGCCGGGGGAAAACGAGAAACCGCGTGTCGGTGTTGCCATTGGCGATTTTGTATTGGACTTGTCAGTGCTTGAAGCGCAAGGGTTGTTGAAGTGTGCCGGCAAAGTGTTCAATCAGCCTGCACTGAATGATTTTATTGCCCAGGGACAAGCCGCGTGGCGCAACGTTCGCGCGACTGTTGCACAACTGTTGCTCGATTCCAATTCCGTTCTGCGGGATAACGCGGCGCTGCGTGATCGTTGTCTTGTCCCTCTTGCGAATGTACAGATGCATTTGCCGGTTCGCATCCCCGGCTATACCGACTTTTATTCTTCAAAAGAACATGCCACGAATGTGGGTAAGTTGTTTCGCGACCCCGAGAAAGCATTACTGCCAAATTGGCTTGAGATGCCCATAGCGTATAACGGCAGGGCTTCGTCGGTCGTGGTCAGCGGTACGCCTGTTCAAAGGCCTAATGGCCAGATGAAGCTGGCCGATCAGCCGCGTCCTGTCTTCGGCCCCTGCCGCAAACTCGATCTTGAGCTGGAGATGGGCTTTATTGTGGGTGCCGATACCCGGCTGGGAACGTCGGTTCCGTGTGATCAGGCTGAAGATTATGTTTTCGGCATGGTGCTACTGAATGATTGGAGTGCGCGCGATCTTCAGGCCTGGGAATACGTGCCACTGGGGCCGTTCAACGCCAAAACGTTTGCCTCCACTATTTCGCCCTGGGTGGTACCTTTCGATGCGCTGGAACCGTTTCGGGTTGCTCAACCTCAGCAGTCACCTGAACCTTTGGCTTATTTGCAGCAAAAGGGGAAGCACGCGTTTGATATTCATCTTGAAGCCTGGTTGAGCCCGCATGAGGGTCGGGATGAGACATTGCTGTGTCAAACCAACTTTCGCTACTTGTATTGGTCGATGGCGCAGCAACTGGCGCATCACACCGTTTCGGGATGCAATGTCCGCGTGGGCGACCTGATGGGTTCCGGCACGATTAGCGGCCCCGAACCGGGATCTTTGGGGTCGTTGCTGGAGATTACGCTGAATGGCCGAGAGCCGTTGGTTCTGAAAGACGGGGGGCAGCGCAGCTTTATTGAGGATGATGATGCAATTCGCCTGACAGGGTGGTGCCAGGGCGAGGGTTATCGGGTGGGCTTTGGGAACTGTGAAGGGCGGATTCTGCCCGCTGATGCCTGAGGACGATGCGCCCAGCTATGGCGCGTGATGCCGGGAGGGAGACAATGCCCGGCGCATTTCAGGCAAAGGCGGATGGCCTGCAATGAAATCGTCAGGGTAGTAGCCAAAATGGTGGGCCCCCGCCTGCTGTAGTGTTTTCATCCAGCTGGCCATGATTTCACCGTTAATGAACGGGGTGTCGGGTTTTGACCAGTCCCGCGCCTGCAATTCGAATATTGTTCGTTCCAGCGCGCCTGGCCGCTTGGCCACCTCTTGCACCAGTTTTGTGAGCCATTCCTCGGCTTTTTCAGGACTGATACCCTCCATGTAAGGCATGGCCATTGGGGCAGTGTAGTCATACAAAGCCAGAAAATCGTCCAGGTTTTGAGCGAACCAGGCTTCACTTTCCGGTGCCAATATCGGCATGGCAAAGATGTTGCGCGCGGTTTTTATGTGCGATCCGCGTACCGCGCTAACGCGGTTGGCAAGTTCCACCGTGAATTGATTAAGCGTTTCGGTTTTAAACCGCGTCCAGCGTTGCATTAATGCGGGGTCACTGTGCAATGTTTCAATGCTGGGCGGTAACCCCGCCTGTTGGTATGCCTTCAGCGCAGCGCTGCTTGCGTCTTCGAAGTCACCCAGTACGGCATCGTCGTGAAAGAGAATGCCGTCGAATTGCGCATGGCCTGCCAAATCTTCATAGATTTCGATAATCTGCTGACGTGCGCGTGCATCAAATGGCGACAGTCTTCTGTACTGCGCCGGATCGGGTTGGGCCAGAGGCTGAGATGTGTCGGGAGTCCATCGGGCAACCCGGTCAAAGTCTGGATTCAGGTCAAAACTCAGAAGCGGCATCCAGGCATAAATGCTGACTTTGGCATTGTTTCGAAGTTGCCGGGCAACATGGTTGAAAAGGTCTGCCCGGAGGGGTAAGTGGCGGTTGGGGAAATAAACGGATTTCACCAGCCCGTCGCCCAACGGGTCGGCATAGGCCTGCAGGAACACGGTGGTGACGCCCAGATCTGTGATTCGTTGTGTCAGTAGTGCCAGATTTCGATCCATTTGGCTCGGATCGGCGTCGTAAATATAATCGAGGTCGACGTGCGCGACGCGTAGCGGGCCGCTTGCCTGATTGGCCTGGGAAACAGGTGACAAAGAAAGCACCCCGATGAGCAGTAATAACGACAGTAGGCGCATAAGGGGTAGGAAAAGGGGTGGTGATTTCTCGAATTCTAGGCCTTTAGGGTGGTGCCGCCACTGTTTTTGCAACAAAAAGCTTGAGTTGAATCAAGAATGCAACATCCATATTCAAAACACGGGTTCCAGTCATGAGCACTTCGGTTTTTCATTCTGTACTTCTGCATCATGCCAATCGTTTAATTAATCACGGCCCTACAGTACTGGTTACCAGTACTTTCCAGGGCCGGCAAAATATTATGGCTGCAGCTTGGTCGATGCCGGTTGAGTTCGATCCGCCCCGTATTGCGGTGGTGATCGATAAAACCACCTATACCCACAAATTGATCCGTCGTAGCGGCGTGTTCGGCATATGCATACCCGGTGTTGCTGCCATTGATCTGACTTACTCGGTGGGGCGGGTCAGCGGACGCGAGCAGGATAAGATCAGTGCCTTGAACGTACCCACCGTGTCCGGCCCCGAGACGGGGGTACCGCTTGTGGAGCAGGGGTGCGCAGCGTGGCTCGAATGCCGGCGCATCCCCGAAGAGCACGCCGAGAATGCTTACGATACATGCTTTGCCGAAGTGGTTAATGCCGCTGCAGACCCTTTGGTTTTTTCCGGTGGTCGCTGGCAACTCAACGACCACAACAAGGCGTTGCATACCATTCATCATTTGGGCGGCGGGGTTTTTGCCAGTTCCGGCATGACGATTCAAGGCAGGAATTTGCTGTAACCCGGCATGGATTCGCGGGTGGGAAGCGCACCCGGCCGCCCTGGGCCTGGGTTGGTCTGAATTAGCCTTCCCTTCGGCCCATGTAGGTTTCCAGCGCTGCGTGTGCGATTTTAAGCGTAGGGCAAGCAACGCCAAGCGCTTCACCACGCCGCATCATGTCGCCCACCAGATGGTCGCCTTCAACCGGCTGGCCGGCACGCATGTCGCGGTACATCGATGCACTGAAGCCCGAATGGCGGCTAGTGAGCGCTTGTTGAATCCGTTCAACTGATTCCGGATACAAGGGATGACCGGACGCCGCCGCCGTTTCGGCGCATTCCTTGAACAACTGCAACGCAATTTGTCCACCCGCATGGCTGCGCATATATTCGCCCACCGTTCCGCCCAAAAGACAGTTCGAGGCGCCCAGAGAAGCCATGAGGCAGTATTTGTCCCACATGTCGTCCATGACATGTTCACTGAAAAAAGCGTGGACACCCCCTGTGTGCAATTGCGACCAGACCGCTTGTGCGATTGTTTGTTGATTGGGGGTTCGCGCGCCCACGGTTATGTTTCCCGGGCCGTGTTTAATTTGAATACAGGAAGGAGTTGCCAGCGTGGCCACGGTTTTTGCAATGCCGCCCAGCACGCGTTCATGCCCGAATTTTTCGCCTAGCAGATCCAGGTGTCGAAGCCCGTTGAGCAAGGGCAGAATCACCGTTTTTTCGCCTACTGCGTTAGCAAGGTCGTTCATCACGCTGTCCAGCGAATATGCTTTGCAACTGACCACAATCAGATCGTAAACAGGTTTGAGTTCAGATGCGATCAGCGTGTGTGGCTGTACTTGCAGCTTGCCCGTTGGCAAGTCGAGCGTCAGGCCTTGAGCATCAATTATTTCCTTACGTGCCGGGCGTAGCAGAAAATCAACTTCTGCGCCGCTTTCATGCAGATAAGCACCAAACTGGCCGCCTACCGCACCGGCGCCAACTACCAGTATTTTCATTGTTTTGCCACTCCAAGTGTTTCCAGATTCCGGATCATATCTTCAGCAGAGGTTTCCGGTTGCACATCCGTATCGATTTTCAAAATACGGCCGTCTTTGCCAATATAAAACGTATGTCGCCTGGCCACGCCCGATGGGCTCAGCACGCCATAGGCTTCAGCAACCGACTTTTCTTCATCACTCAGTAATGGAAAATCGGCACCGGTTTCTTCCGCGAAGCCTTCATTGTCAATGAGCGGATCGACACTGGCCATGAAATACGTGACGTCGAACTGGCGGATATTGTCACCGTTCTCAGCCAATGACTTGCACTCGATGGTGCAGCCGTAGGTATACGCTTTGGGAAACCAGGCTAGTACAACCGCTTGCTTGCCGCGAAAATCGGCAAGTTCATACGTTTTTCCGTCGGAGGCGGGAAGGGAGAAGTTGGGTGCCTGATCGCCTGCTTCCAGTGCCCAAGTCGAAGCTGCGAACAACGACAGGCAGGCGAAAAGCATACTTGATCGAAAGCGTTTAATCATGGTGTGCTCCTTGTCGAACTGAGATAATAGCCCGCATTAATCATGTGGTTGAGTTCCTGTTCATGAAAAAAGTTTACCTGGCGGGCCCCGATGTGTTTCGTGTCGACAGCATTGAGTGGGGGCGGTATTTGAAACAATGCTGTCGCGAGCTTGGGCTGCAAGGCCTGTATTCCCTGGATAATGACATTGCTGTTAGCGGTTCACTGCATGATACTGCCAAGGCTATTGCCTTTGCGAATATGAGAATGATTCGCCAGGCTGATGGCGTGGTGGCCAACTTGCAATGGTTTCGCGGCAAGGAGCCCGATTCGGGCACGGCCTTTATACTTGGGGGCGCTAATTTTTAAACATCATTAATGCCACAGGAGAGAAAGTGCTGCTAACCGAGCTGGATTGGTCATGGCTTGTATGGATGGGTGTTGCAGCGATTTTTGTCGTGGGCGGCATTGTGAAAGGAACCATGGGCGTAGGCCTGCCAACCGTTGTGTTGCCCATGTTGTCTCTGGTGGTGCCCGGTACGCAAGCCATGGGTTTGTTGGTCATGCCGGTGTTGTCGTCGAATTTCTGGCAGGCGGTAGAGGGCGGCAATTGGCGTTATAGCTTGCGCCGCTTTGGCAGTGTCGTAGGGGTGCAGTTGCTGTTCACGGTGGTCACCGTGAAGTTAACCGTCGGGTTTTCCGTTGCGTTTTTCAATGTGGTTGTGGCTGTCGCGGTGCTGAGCGCGGTGGGCTTGATGTTCGTGCGTCCACATAAAATAAGCCCTGAACAGGAACGCTGGATGGGGCCGCTTGTTGGCGCGATCGCCGGCATTATGGGGGGCGTATCGACGCTGACCGGGCCCATTATTATTACTTACCTGATGGCGCTTCGTCTCAAACGCGAAGACTTCATCGCCTCAATCAGCATTATCTACCTGTTGGGATCCTTGCCTACCTATATTGCGATGCTCTGGTATGGCCGCTTTGGGTTTAACGAGGTAGCTTTGTCTGCGCTGGCATTGTTGCCTATGTTTGTTGGGTTGCGTTTCGGAAAGGCGATCCGTCATTTGTTAAGCGAGATCGCCTTTCGCCGCGTTCTGATTGGTTTTCTGGTGATTCTGGCTTTAGTGCTGGTGGTGAAGTCGATTTAACCCGACTTCACCCTTGTTCAGCTGGGCAAAGACCCATTAGCGCAGATTGGTTTTTGCAATCTCCACGACTTCGTTGCCTTTGCCGCTTAAAACTGCGCGCAGCATGTACAAGCTGAAGCCTTTGGCTTGTTCCAACGTGATTTTTGGCGGCATCGCCAGTTCCCGTTTATCGATGACCACGTCCAGTAGTGCAGGCCCGGGCAATGCCAGAAAGCGGTCGATTGCATCGGGTAACGCCGACGACTCGCTGACACGAATCGATTCAAGTCCGGCTGCCTTGGCGATATCGGCATAGTTGGTGTCGATAAAGTCGGTACCTGTATCCATATAACCGGCCGCCTTCATCTCCATGGCCACGAAACCCAGTGAGCTGTTATTGAAAACGACAATCTTCACGGGCAGATTCAGTTGTCGCGCAGAAAGCAGCTCGCCCAAGAGCATCGACAAGCCGCCGTCGCCCGACAGGGAAATCACCTGTTTGCCTGGGTTGGCTGCTTGTGCTCCCAGCGCCTGGGGCAGGGCGTTGGCCATTGAGCCATGGTTGAATGAGCCGTGCAGTCGTCGCCGACCATTCATTTTCAGATAGCGTGCCGCCCAAAGCGTCGGTGTGCCAACGTCGACAGTGAAGACGGCGTTGTCGGCTGCGCGTTCACTGATCAGGTGAACAAGGTACTGAGGATGAATGGCGGCACCATCGGCTGCCGGCCGCGCATAGTCGCTAAGCTCTTTTTGCGCCGCCCGGTAATGTTTTAGTGCCTTGTCCAGAAAAGTACGGTTCTCCTTGCGTTTCACTTTTGGCAGCAGCGCTTCCAGCGAGGCGCGAACGTCTGCGTTGATGCCAAGTTCCACCGCAACACGCTTGCCCAGCGATTCCGGGTTGATATCGATTTGTGCAACGCGTGCCCGCGAGGGGTAGAAAGGCCGATAAGGAAAATCAGTACCCAGCATGACCAGGGTGTCGCACTGTTCCATGGCGTGGTAACCGGAACTGATCCCAATGAGGCCTGTCATGCCCACGCTGTTGGGGTTGTCGTACTCGATAAACGGTTTTCCCCGCAATGCGTGAACGACAGGCGCGCCCAGCGTGTCGGCCAGCGCTACGACTTCGTCGTGCGCGCCTTCGCATCCACTGCCGCATAGCAACGTAACCGCTTCGGACTCATTGAGCAGTTGGGCCAGCTGGTTGATGTCGCCTTCAGACGGAATCAGTGTTGACGGCCGGGTCGTTGGAACCGGCCTGGCTGGGCCAGGTGCCGGTTTGAGTGCGACATCGCCCGGCAGCACAATGACTGCAACGCCCCGCCGCCGAATCGCCGCTTGCATGGCGCGTTCGAGAATACGGGGAAACTGGGCCGGGTCGTTGACCAGTTCTACATAATGACTGCATTCCTTGAACAGTTCCTGAGGGTGGGTCTCCTGGAAATATCCCAGCCCGATTTCCGTCGAGGGAATGTGTGCGGCGATGGCGAGAACGGGGGTACGATTCCGATGGCAATCGTACAAACCATTGATAAGGTGCAGGTTACCCGGCCCGCAACTGCCTGCGCATACCGCCAGTTGTCCTGTCTCTGCGGCTTCGGCGCCTGCTGCAAACGCGGCTACTTCCTCGTGCCGGGTGTGCATCCACTGCAGTGTACCCAGCTTGCGCATGCTGTCGGAAAAGCCATTCAGGCTGTCGCCTGTCACGCCCCATATCCGGGTGACGCCTGCATTGGTAAGAGTTTGAGCAAGATAGTCTGCAATGGTAGTGGCCATAATTCATATCCTTTTTCAGCAGGTTGGGGCTTTATGCCGGTTTGGAAAAGGCATGCTAGCAGGTGCGCGAGGCGCTCCACAGTTTACGTGATTATCGGTTCATCGGGATGATGCCTGCTTGCGCAAAGCTGAATAAATCGTTAATGTCAGGATTCCGTATACCTATATTTTTTACAACTGTTTGCACCACGAATATACGGAATAAATTGATATCAATACACAGAAAAATAAACAGAATGGAACGGAGAAAACAATCATGGTGAACTTTAGTTTGAACGGCAAGTCGGTTTCCGCCGACGTCGCCGACGATACCCCGTTGTTATGGGTCTTGCGAGAGCAGTTCGACCTTACTGGAACCAAGTTCGGATGCGGCATGGCGCAGTGTGGCGCCTGTACGGTCCACATCGATGGCCAACCCATGCGCTCCTGTGTCATGCCGGTTTCGGCCGTGAAAGACAAGGCCGTTACTACGATCGAAGGTTTCATGGAAACGGAACAAGGCAAGGCCATCGAGCAGGCGTGGGTCGAGGCTCAGGTGGCACAGTGTGGTTATTGCCAATCGGGGCAGATCATGTCTGCAGCCGGGGTGATCAAAAGTGCCAAGGGGCCCTTGACGCGTGAAGAGGTGCTCGACGGCATGTCCGGAAATTTATGCCGTTGCGGGACGTATAACCAAATTGCGTCGGCCGTTGTCAATGCGCAAAAAGCGCTGTCATAAGGAGGCATCATGGAATTGAAATCTGTCTCCCGTAGGTCTTTCCTGGTTGGCGGCGGGGCCACGATGGTGGGGGTGGTCCTGGGCAGTCATGGTTTGCTCAATGTTGTCCAGGCCGCGCAGGGCGCCACAAGTAAAGACACGTTCAGCCCGGTCGCCTGGGTGGTTATTTCACCAGACAACAAAACGCTTATTTACTCGCCCGGATCCGAAATGGGTCAAGGCACGATGACATCGGTGCCTGCTATTTTGGCAGAAGACATGGAACTTGATTGGTCTACGGTTCATATCGAGAAGTCGCCCAGCAATGCCAAGCTGTTCGGGAATCCGCGTTTTGGTGGTGGTATGGTGACAGGGTCGTCGCGTACGGTGGTGGGTTACTACGAACCGATGCGCCTGGCCGGTTTACAGGCAAAACTGGCATTAGTGAATGTTGCAGCCAAGGTATGGTCTGTCCCGACCGATGAGGTCGTGGCTGAAAACAGCACGCTCAAGCATGCGGCCAGCAACCGTCAAATGACGTATGGTGAAGCGGCTGCGCAAGCCGGCGATTCAGTGCAAGTGCCGAAAGTCGATAAAAGCATGCTCAAGCCCATGTCCGAGTTTCGCATTATCGGTAAAGACCAGCCGCGTGTCGATGTGCCGCCCAAATCCAGCGGCAAGGCCGATTTCGGTATCGATGCCAAAGCGCCGGGCATGGTGTGGGCTGCGGTCATGCGTACGCCAGTGCAAGGAGAAAAACCCGAAAAGGTTGACGACAGCAAAGCCAAGGCGGTGCAAGGCGTTGAAAAAATTGTCATGCTGCCGTACGGGGTTGCGGTTGTAGCCGATACGTTCGCCACCGCCAAGAAAGCACGCGACATGCTTCAGGTTACCTGGTCCGACACCTCAAAAGTGCGTTCGTACGATAGCGACGTTGCCTTGCAAGAGTTTGTTGCCCGTGCGGAAAAAACCGATGAGGCCGGTGATGTCTGGCACAAAGAGGGCGATGTTGCAGCCGAGTTGAAAGGCGCAGCCCGAACGGTATCGGCTACATTTACCTCACAGCACGTGGCGCAATGCACCATGGAGCCGATGAACTGCATGGCGAGGGTCGATGGCGACAAAATCACCTTCTGGGTACCCTCTCAATCGGCCAGTATCGTAACGGGCACAGCCGCTGCGGTTGGCGGTTTCAAGCCCGAGAATATCCAGGTAAACATTACGTACCTGGGGGGCGGTTATGGGCGGCGTGTTGAAGCTGATTATGCAGCCGATGCTGTTTTTCTGGCCAAGGCCATGCCGGGCGTACCTGTGCACGTGCTCTGGACACGGGAAGATGACTTCCTGCGTTCTCGTCCCCGTCCGTTAACCGCGCAGCATATTGTCGCTGGCCTTGACGACCAGGGAAATATCGTTGGTTGGCATCAACGTGTCATTTCGGAAGGAATCTACGCTCGTTTCAACCCCAAGGCTTATGAAGCGGCCGGTAACAAAGATGCGCCCGTGATGGAAGGTGCTGACACTATTTACGCCATTCCAGGTCAGCTGTTCGAGCATGGCCTGGAACGACGCGGGCCGGACGTTTCATTTTGGCGCGGTGTGGGTGCGGGTTACACCAAGTTTGCGATTGAGTCGTTTGTTGATGAAATTGCCGAGCAAACAAACAAAGACGCACTGGATATGCGTCTTGCCCTTACAAAAAATCAGCCCCGTGCTCAAAAGGTATTGAACGAAGTCGCTGCGATGGCCGATTGGAAAAAGACGCGCCCGGACGGTCGGGCATTGGGCCTGGCATTTTCCGATACCTGGACCTCCTTTGTTGCGATGGTGGTTGAGGTTTCCATGAACGAAGGCAAGCCGGTAGTGCATCATATTTGGGCTGCTGTTGACTGCGGGCATGCCGTCTCACCGCGTAATGTTGCCAGCCAGATCGAAGGGTCTGCCTTGTTTGGCCTGTCGGCGCTGCTTGATGAAAAGCTCGTTTACAAAGGCGGGCAGGCACAGCAAACCAATTTTCATCAATATCAGTTGTTGCGTGCTAATCAAACACCGTTGGTTGATGTCAAGGTCATTCCAACCGACAACGCGCCGGGGGGAATTGGAGAGGCAGGCCTGCCGCCTTTGGCACCGGCCGTAGCCAGTGCGGTGGCAAAGTTAACAGGCAAGCGGGTACGCGCGTTGCCGTTTCCAAAAGAAATTTAACGAACCAGCCTTTCATGGCGTTCTCAAACCTGGTCTTGGCTTATCGTCGAGGCCAGGTTTTTTTTGGGGCGAAGGTAAAAGCGCTGGAACCTCGTCAGTTATGATCGTTATAAAGAAAGCGAAATTCGATTATCGGGGATGAAACAGATTTGATTGACTGGCGTGATATTCAGCGTTTTCTCTACAGTCATTATCTAATGACGGGTGTGCGGCAAGCTGTCGGGGCGTTGACGCCCGCCGTCGTTATCGTGGCTTCGGGGTATTCGTACTTAACTGGGCTGACCATGACAATTGGTGCGTTGTGCGTTGCCATTGTCGATCAGGCTGGCGGGGCGGGCTCGCAGGCCCGCAACGGGATGCTGCTTGCCATGGCCTTAAGCGTGGTCTCGGCGCTGCTTACCGGCCTGGTGTCGGCGCATTTCACATTAATGTGGGTGGTCATTCCCATACTGACGTTCCTGTTTTCCATGTTGTCGGTATACGGTGCACGAGGCGCCTTGCTGGGGTTCGTCAGTTTGTTGATCATGACCCTTACCATGCGATCGCCGATGACAATCTCGGATGTCCTGGTCTATGCGGGCTATTTATTGGGTGGCGGATTTTTCTATTTCATCTATAGCCTGGTCGTGAGGCGCTTTTTAAAATCGCGTGAAGAGCGCGAGTCGCTGTCGTCGGCGCTGTTCTCCATGGCCGATTATTTACGAGCAAGGGCCAGGCTTTATGAAACGCGACAAGATATCGATTTGTCGTATCGCGATTTAATTCGCGCTCAGTCAATTGTTGTTGATGCGGTCCAGAGTATAGACAGGGGCTGGTTTGAAGAGCCCACAGATACCAGGATGCCAGATAGTTGCGAGACCGGAGGCACGTTTCGTTTGGCCACGGCATTGCAACGACTCCTGACGAGTTTTGTTGATACCAGAACCGACTTTGCCTTGTTGCGAAAAGGCTTGCAGGCACCTGCCGTGTTGAGTGCCATGCATGAAACCCTGGTTTCAATGGCCGATCGAATGGGGCAAATAGCCTTGAATGCCGCACGCAATAAATCCACACCTGCCCAGCCCGTTGCCCAGGCTTCACTTGAAATCATTCGGCGCGAACTTGAAGAAAGTGCAAACGGGCAGGCCGACCCGGTAAAAAACAATGCGTTATTGATATTGCGACAGGTGTACGACCGTTTCTGTCGTGCGCAGGCCATGTTGAATGAGCTTGCCCTGCACACCTTCGATACTCAATCGAGTTTGAACGCTGCGGCCACGCAACAGGTGGTGCCGCCTCCTTCGGGGTCGCTTTTGATGCAAGATCGCTGGCAGTTGGGCTTGTATTTCAGCAGCTTGCGTTTGAACGGGGTCAATTGTCGCCATGCCTTGCGCGTGTCAGTTGCGGTGCTCCTGGCCATGGCTTTGTCTTACGCCATGGCGCAAGTGTTTCAAGGTGAGGCGCTCAAGGCAATAGGTACTCATGGCTACTGGGTTGTGTTGACCGTTATTGTGGTTATGAAGCCCGGTTTCGCACTGACACAACAGCGAAATGGCTGGCGATTGGGCGGAACGCTGATTGGTTGTTGCGTTGCGTTGGTGCTGTTTCATGTCATTCATGACAGTGCCTGGTATCTGGCTATTTTGTTTCTGTTTGGTGTCTTGGGGTATGCCTTTGTTCAATTGAATTATCTGGTGTCTGCATTGTGTAACACGGTGCTTGTGCTAACGGCGTTTCATTTACTGAGTCCTGGCGGCGAGATTGTCGTGGGGGCACGCTTTCTGGATACGTTGCTTGGATGCGCCGTGGCGCTTCTATGCAGTTATATTCTTCCCACCTGGGAAGCACGATTTCTGCCTGGACTGGCCAATGAACTGAAGGCGGCAAACATTCGTTTGCTTGAAGCGGCCAAGGCATTGGCTGAGGCACCACAAGCTGCCGCGGGCCTGTCCCGAACGGCATGGAGCTCGGCGCAGCAGGGAGTTTATGTGGCCTTGAGCCGGTTTTCCGCTTCTTATTATCGAATGATGAGCGAGCCCGTTCGTCATCAACTGCAGCCGGCCGTGTTCAACCATTTGATGATCGAGAATCACGCCTTGGCCATGCAGGTAATGCATGTGGAATCGACACTGCGGTCCCAGCCGGAGGTTGACCCGCACATTAGTGACGTTCTGGAGCAAGCAAGAAGATTGCTTGACGCGAGTGCGACGGCCAGACCGTTGCAGGACGAATATTTTTTGGTCACGGACGATGACATGTCCAACCCGGGTTTGCAGCAACTGACACAAGCAGCCAGGAAGATTGGACACGACATGGCGCGTCTACATTTTCAAGCAGACGCGCCAATCGACTGATTCACACCAGTCAATTGGAAAAGCAAATCAGTTGTTACGGTTATGCGCCGGGTAGTGGCAGATAGTCGGGCTTGTATGACATTTGTTCAATGTACGCATTGATGTCAGCGGGTCGTTCCACCCGGGCCATGCTGTGGTCAAAAATGTATTCTGCGATTTTTGCCGCCACTTTGAGCGATGCGGGCAAAATTTCTTTTTGGGGCGGGTAGATCAGGCCTGAGTCAAGATAGCTTTGTGTGATCTGCTCCGACAAGGCCCTGGCTGCCACGATGAACATTTCATCGGTTACGCGTGTGGCGCTGGTGGCGTAGATGGCCATTCCCATGGCGGGGAAAATATAAACGTTATTGCCTTGACCGGGTACAAATGTACGGCCGCCGTAGTGCACCGGCGGGTAGGGGCTGCCACTTGCAAACACGGCTCGTCCTTGCGACCATTGATAAGCGTCTTCCGCCGAGCATTCCGAGTGACTGGTGGGGTTTGAATAAGGGAAAATAATGGGGCGTTCATTGATTTGCGCCATGGCTTCGATGACTGCGCGGTTAAATGCTTTGCCAACTGTCGAGACGCCCACAATTGCCGTTGGGCGCAGTTGCTTGATGACCTCGACGAAGTCGCTGATTGGCTCGTGATCGTGGGCAAATGGTTGCTGGAACTCGGCCAGATCGGTTCTTTTCGATTGCAATAAACCGTTGATATCAAAAAGCCAGCACGCTTTTCGTGCTTGTTCTTCCGATAGGCCTTCCATCACGAGTGCTTTCGTGATGAGCCCGGCAATACCTGCCCCGGCGGTGCCGGCGCCGAAGAAAAGCACTCTTTGCTCTTTGAGTGTTTTGCCGGTGATACGCAGCGCAGTGCTGATGCCGGCCAGTGCCACTGCGGCCGTGCCTTGAATATCGTCATTGAAGCAGCAAATCTCATTGCGGTATCGGGCCAGAATGGGCGCGGCATGCGGAAAGGCGAAGTCTTCGAATTGAATGCACGCCTTGGGGAATTTGCGTTGCACCGCCTGAACGAATGCTTCAATGAAATCGTCGTAGGCCTGACCCGTAATTCGAGGGTGTTTGAGCCCAAGATAGAGAGGATCATCAAGCAGGGCCTGGTTATTGGTGCCGACATCAAGTGTAATGGGTAAAGTGTATTCCGGCGGAACGCCGGCACAGGCGGTATAAAGGGAAAGTTTTCCAATAGGAATACCCATGCCGCCAATTCCCTGATCTCCCAGGCCCAGGATGCGTTCTCCGTCGGTTACCACAATAAAGCGAACATCTTCCTCAATCCAGTTGTTCAGCATTTCATCCAGGCTGTCTTGGCGATTGATTGGCAGATAAAGGCCTCGCGGGCGTCGGAAAATATGATCGAATTTCTGGCAGGCTTCACCTACGGTAGGGGTATAAACCAGCGGGATGAAACGCGCCGGATCGGACATCAATGTTTTGAAGTAAAGCGTTTCATCCATATCGTGTAGTGCCGACAGATACTCGTAGCATCCCAGGTCGCTGTCCTGCTCCTCAAGTTGGCGCAAAACGCGCGCCATCCGTTCTTCCTCTGTTTCGACTTTTTCAGGGAGTAGCCCCAGCAGACCATGTTGTCTGCGCTCTTCGATTGAAAAGGCGGTGGCACGGTTCAGGCTGGCATCGCTCAGCAGATTCTGGCTGGTGAGTGTGGCGCCGTTTGCTTTCATGACGTTCCTTTTACACGCGGGTTGAGAGACAGTTACATAGATAGAAGATATCAAATACCAATGTTAAAAATATTGCAACCCTCCGGGTCGCTATACTCAGGATTTGCGGGTGTTATGTTTGCTTTTATAGAGAGGCGGCATGTTGCCGGTGGGCATATTAAAGCGACTTTTTTCGTTTCTTTTGTTCGGACTCTCGGCTTATATGCTGTATAAAGCCACCAGCGCTTTTGGTTGGATATAACGGGTCCGGTTCGGTTGAAACACACATGAGACATGATAGTTAGGCGGTAATTTTTATTGCTATCGTTGACGAGTGTTTTTCTATATGTTTTGATCAACGCTTAAAGGGCAAGAGAGTGAAGGCAGTACCATAAGAAAAGGGGAACTTAAACGTGCAGTTTTTTAACAAGGTTGTTGTTATCGCGTTGTTGTTGTGTTTGCCGATTGGCGCGTGGGGTGTGATAGCCCCGGAACAAATGGCTGCAAGTGTCTTGGGTTTCACCGGGTTTTTTATGGTAGGGGCAAGTTGGTGGTGGCTGTTGCTGTGCTCTTGTTTTGTCATACTCGCTGCTTTTCTCGCGTTCGGGCCTTACGGGTCGATTCGTTTAGGTAAAGACGACGAAAAACCCGAATTTTCTTTTTCTTCCTGGATCGCGATGCTTTTTGCCGGCGGCATGGGAGCGGGGCTTTTGTTCTGGGGCGTTGCCGAGCCGGTAACCCATTTCGAAAATCCGCCTGTTGGCGTGGGCGGTACCGCAGCGGCTGCACAGCAGGCGCTGGTGATTACCAATCTTCATTGGGGCTTGCATGCCTGGTCAATTTACGGCGTGTGCGCCCTGGTCATTGCTTATTTCACCTTTCGGCTCAACAAGCCGCCTCTGATTTCGACACCGTTACGCGATTTGTTTAAAGGACGGTCTGCAGAAACGGCCGCAACCACGGCAGATGTCCTGGGTGTGGTGGCTGTGGTTTTCGGGCTGGCAGGTTCTTTGGCCATGGGCGCGCTCCAAGTGCGCTCCGGGCTGGTTGAGCTGTTTGCCGTGCCGGCGTCGAACACGGTGTCCTTAATTGTGCTTGCCGGCCTGTTTTTAATGTATATGGTTTCCACGCTTACCGGCGTTGAAAAAGGGATGAAGCTGCTCTCGGACATCAACATGGTTCTTGGCCTGGCCCTGATGGCGTATATCCTTGTTTTCGGGCCAACCGGTTTCATCATGGAGACGTTCGTAACAACGATCGGGGCCTATGTGTCTCAGTTTGTTGAAATGTCGTTTCGGTTGTTCCCGTTTGACGGCGCAACCGAATGGTCGGCAAGCTGGACACTGACTTATTTAATATGGTGGTTGGCCTGGGGGCCCTTTGTAGGCGTATTTATTGCCCGCATTTCGCGTGGCCGGACGATTCGCGAGTTTTGCATTGGCGTCATCCTGATTCCCACCGTATTTTCATTGTTCTGGTTTGCCGTTTTCGGCGGCGCAGGCATTTACATTGAAATGTATGGCCCGGGGGGGCTGGCATCGGTTATTTCCGAAGACGTTGCAGCCGCTTTGTTTTCGTTTCTCGACTATTTCCCCTTTGCCTCGGCCCTGAGCCTGGCGGCACTGGTGTTGATCGTTATTTTCCTGGTGACCTCGGCAGACAGCGGAACGTTTGTATTGTCAATGATGACGACAGGCGGCAATTTAAATCCGCCGTCTTCGTCAAAGGTCGTGTGGGGGTCCCTGGTGGCCGTGATTACGGCCGCGACGCTTTTGGCTGGTTCGGTCGACGTTGCGCGAGCAATGGCAACATTGGGGGCGATACCTTTTTCAGCTATTTTAATGCTGCAGATCGTCAGCTTTTTAAGACGATTAAGGAAAGATCCATCGCGCATCAAATCTGCGCCTGTCAATAATGCTGCAAAAAAGGTGGGTTCATGAGAATTCTCCTCACGTTTCTAGTTACTTTGTTCCTGGTGGGATGTTCAGCCGACCCCGTTCGCATTGGCTCAAAAGATCAGGTTGAAAATCGAATTCTGGCTGAAATGTTCGCTCAATTGCTAGAGGAAAAAGGGGTTGAAGTAAAGCGGGTGCGGGGGCTGGGTACCACCCAAGCCGTTTTCGAGGCCTTGAAAAGTGAAGACATCGACCTCTATCCCGAATACAGCGGCACGGCGCTTGCCATGCTGGGTGCACCTCGGTTGCGCGATGCCGACGAGGGCTTTGCCGTTGCCTCTGAGTCTCTTGCACCCAGCGGTTTGACGTTGCTCGATCGCCTGGGTTTTGCATCCAATTATGTCGTGCTGGCCCGGCCTTCGCTCGCCGCATCCAAAGGTTTGAAAGCCATTTCAGACCTGACGCGCACGGCAAGTGACCTAAGATTGGGCGTCACGCGTTCGTTTGCCGCCCGTCCGCGTGACGGCCTGGAGTCGTTCGTTGAGCGCTTTGGGCTCGATTTCGATCAAGTCACGGTGGTAGGCGCAGGGTCGTCTGGAAGTTTGTACGACGCGCTTTTGGAAAAGCGCGTTGATGTTGTCGTAGGGGTATCAACTGACCCCGAGATCAGTGATTATGGTTTAGTCACTCTGGAAGACACGAGCGCTTTTTTTCCCGCATATGAAGCGGCGCCGCTTGTTTCGCAAGCTGCCTTGGATCGCGTTCCGGAAATTGCCGATACGCTGGCCCAGTTGGCCGGGAAAATTGATGACCAGAAAATGCGTGATTTGAACGCCGCTGTCATTTTCGATGGACGTCCGGTCAGTCGGGTTGCGAAACGGGCATTGCATGAGCTTGGTCTGGTTGCGTCACTGCCTCGCGAGCGCGTTCCCGTATTCGACATCGCCGTGGAGCCGGAGGCGCAGAATTCCGACGACGTTGTTGATACGCTTCGCGCAGTGCGTCGCGCCTTGCGGGGTCGAGAAGTTGATTTGCTGGCTAGCGCAGCGCCGGTTGAGGCGGTACAAACGGGCAAAGCCCGTTTGGCCGTGGCTCCGGCAGTAGCAAGCTTTACGGTTAAAGACGGCGCAACGGTTCGAAGTGATCGGGTTGAAGCCGTTGCGGCAGTGGGCTCAACCTTTCTGCACGCGCTTTCCTTGTCGCAAGATCCCATAACACCGGCGCAGGCATCAGTGATCGCGGCCGGCCCGGTGGGTTCCGCTTCTTATAACCTGGCCCAGGCGATTGCCGATTCCGGCACTGGGAATGTCACGGTTGTGGCCTTGGATGACAATAGTGCCATATCGGCGGCCAAAGCGCTGCAAAACGGTGAAGCCCAGGTTGCGCTTGTGTTCAGCCAATTGCGAAGGTCAGATTTGCGAGTTGTCTTGGCTGATGCAAGCGATATTACGCTGGTGAGCGCCAATGAGTGGTGGGAAAGCAGCGCCCGCCTTTCCATGCCGGTTATGCGCGAGGCTCAAATTATTGCGGGCACATATGAAAGCGTTGCTAGCAATGTGGAAACGTTGTCGACGCAACTTGTTTTGTTTGGTCCGGCGGCTACTCCCGAACAGTATGCAATGGGGCAGCAAGGGCCGAGCACCTTCTTCAACGAACAGCGTCCGCTGACCAATAAAAGTGTGATGGCAATCAACGACAGTTTCGGTATCCATGCGGCCCTGGATCCGCATTTACGTCAAGCTCCCGGACTGGTGCCAGAGGTCAGTATCCAGGATGATCGTATCAATCCGTATCCGAGCAGGGCGATTTTAATGATTGTGATTCTCGCGTTTCTTGGTTGGACAATATGGTTGCTGCTTCGTCCGGAAAAGCCTGAAGATCATTAACGCGTGTGTTGTGGTTATCGGTAACGCCCCTATCTGGTCAGTTTGCGCTTGAGTGTGTCAGAGGGGCGTTCGCCGAAACGTTGCCGATAACTGGCCGAAAATTGTCCCAGATGCGTAAAGCCCCAGCACAATGCAACTTGAGTGACAGCGGTATCGCTTGTGGCGTGCAGCAGTGCCTGATGTACTTCGTCGAGCCGGACCTGTTTAAGATAGCGCATCGGTGATGTGTTGCGGTACTTGCGAAATCCGGCAAACAGACTGCGTATGCTAACGCCAACGTGTTCGGCGATATTTCCAGCCGTTAATGGCTGATGGGCGTGGTGTTGTATGTACTCTTCGGCTCGCTTGACGAAACCTGGCGCAACATAGCCGGCATGAAATGGCGTGTGCTGGTTGTGTTGCAAGCTTCCCAGCAGGGAAACCATGAGCACTTCCTCAAAACGGGCGGCGATCAGGGGCTGGTTGAAAAGATCGCCCTCCGAGGCCTCATACAATTGCCAGTCCAGCAGGCGCTTCAACGATTGCAGGGAACGCTGTTGCAGGTCGATAGCAGGGTCAAAGTGCAGGGCGTCGTGACTCAGGTGTCCGTAGTATTGTGCGCATTGTTGTTCCAGAGCGTTTCGTTCGACCCGAATAAACAGTTTCTCTGCATTGTGTTCATGACGCATGCGAAATTCAAGGTCGGGGCTGATGATGGTGGCGACGCGTGTGTCGGACAGAATCGCGTGGCGGTCGTAGTGAATGGCTTCCTGGCCGGCAACCGGAATCTGTATCAGATAGAAGTCGTCCAGCTTGCCCGGTTCGATGTCTACAGTGGCTCCGTACAGCATGCGCCCATAGCTAACCTGTTTCCCCCGGCGAAAGTGGATTTCAGTGTTAAGTGATTGTGATCTTCCCACCACTTTCAGGTCGTGGTTGCAGAAAATACGGCTGACCTGATGGCGTACTTCCTCGGCGTCGTGGGAAGTGAATTTCGGAAATCGGCTGAACAGGTGGCGATGCATTTGCGAGTTTGGTGCCGCTTGCAGACGCGTTTCCTCAAAATAGAGTGGCCTGCCCCTTCAGTTTTGAACGAATGAGCCGTAGTGGCCGTGCCAATAAGTAAGTGGCTGTTGTCCGGCATGCACGTCAATTCGGGTAACGAGGCCGGCAATTAAAGCATGTTCCCGGTGCATCCAGACCTTGTCGACATCGCAGGCGAAGGCGGCCAGGGCCCGGTTGGACAGCCAGACGCCGTCGGGTGTTTGATACCAGTCGTCGTCGGCGTAACGTTCGGCGCCTTTGCGTCCGCCCTTGCCCGAGAAATGTTCAGCCACAATTTGCTGGTCTTGTTGTAGCACATTAATGCCGAATTTTCCCGATTTTTCAATCACCGGCCACGAAGATGACGATTGGTTGACTGAAATGAACAGTTCGGGCGGGTTCATGGAAATGGAGACGACCGATGTGGCCGTGAGACCGGTTCTGTCGTTGCCGTGGGCGGCTGTAATGACAGAAACGCCGCCTGCCAACTGGCGCATGGCGGCGCGAAACTCCTGGTTTAGCGTTGTGTCATTGCTATTGCTCATACATACTTCCTGCGGATACCGCGTGATTCAAGAATAGGCAATACATTATCGCGGAAATAGGGAAATTCTTCTGCGTAGTCGAAGAACGACAGGGTCGTGCCGCTAAAACCTGCCTCATGCAATTGGGTAATGCCATCGGCCACTTGTTCCGGCGTTCCCACAAGCGGGAACCCGCCGTGACCCGCAGCAAACCGTTCGCGAATCAGTTGCAACAGGTCATGAGGGAATGATTGCGCGTGGGCAAATTGCAAGCGAATGAGGTTGTCGGTCGCTTCCCAGTCGGCATTGTCCTGCAGCGACTGCCACGTTTCTTGCGCCTGGGCTTCGGTAGGGCGGCAAATAACATGGGAAAAAGTCAGTACGCCTACTTTACGGCCCTCTTGATCCATCGCCTGCTGTTTTAACTCAGCCACTTCCTGTTTTGAACGAGCAAGGTCGATGGCCGGCGTAAACAGGAAGTCTGCGTTATGGGCGGCAAACTCCCGGCCTAATCCGGAACCGGCCGCGTTGTAGATGGGAGGCATGGTCTGCGGTTTCGGGTTGCCGTAGGTGTGCTTCAGTTTGAAATAGGTGCCATCCCAGTCAAAGGGGCCGTCGTGTGTCCACAGCTTCTTGACGACATCGAACCATTCCTGTGCATACCCGTAGCGGGTTTCGTGATCGTCTGGCAGTGTCAGGCCTAGCGCTTCGTATTCCGGTTTGTTCCAGCCTGCCACAATATTCAGGCCGACCCTTTCATGACTGATCTGCGCCATGGTGGCAATTTGCTTTGCCACAACCACCGGATGGTTCGCCGCAGTGTGAATGGTGGCAAATACGGTGAGTTGCTTCGTGTTGGCCAGCAGCGCCGTGGCCCAGGTGACGGTTTCCAGCACATAACCGTGAAAGTCTGTCTCACCACCGTAACCGATCCAGCGCGCAATAGGCAGCATGAAGTCAATGCCTGCGTCGTCAAGCAATTTGCCGATTTTTAAGTTGCTGTCCCAGTCGGCCGTCCAACGATCGGGCAGTTTTGAAACAGTCATGCCACCTGAACAGTTGGTCGAGAAAGTTCCCAGCAGGAAATGATCTCTTTCCAGAAATTGATTGGTTTTCATGTTATCTCCGAAATATGATGCTTTGTTTTAATGAGGCAAAGGCCGACACGGGTTTGAACACGTGGTGGTAACTCATCGAACAATAAAGTGGAGACGGTGGCGGCTGCTATCAGATTTGTGCACGGGCTATCTGGAAAGTGCAGGAATTAGTGTTCGCTATAAACGTTCTAAACTAGGGGTCCTTGATTTTTCCTGCAGAGTGACACCATGGCCTTGCGCGCCACTATCTATAAAGCCGATCTTCATGTTGCCGACAATGACCGCGCCTATTACGCCAGCCATTCTGTAACTGTTGCACGGCACCCTTCGGAAACCGACGAGCGCATGATGGTGCGTTTACTGGCTTTTGCCTTATATGTTGATGACAATGAAAGCCTGGCCTTCACCAAAGGCCTGTCGGAAACGGATGAGCCTGACTTGTGGCGCCTGGATCTGACCGGCGCGATTACGCAATGGATCGAAATAGGACTACCCGATGAGCGCCGCGTTCTGAAAGCATGTGGCCGCGCAGACGAGGTGATTGTTATTGCGTATGGTCGTAATGCGCAGCTTTGGTGGGACGGCGTGAAAAACAGGTTAAGCCGGGCTCAAAACCTGCGCGTGTTTTTTTTCGACGTTGACGGCACGCAGACGCTGGCGGCATTGGCCGATCGGAAAATGGTTTTGAATATTAATGTGACGGATAGCATGAGTTGGGTCTCGTCGGAGCGCGGCGAAGCAAGTGTGACGGTTTCGCGTTTGGAATAGCCCTTGACAGGATGCAGCGGTATGGCAATAGTGGTTATTCATGGCTGATGTCCGGCCATTTTTAAAAATAAAGGAGGCCGCTGTGTCACGAAAACTCATTAACCCACCAGAATTACATCCTGCACCTGGTTTCAGTCACATTACGGTTGCTGAGCCGGGCCGCGTTGCCTATATTGCCGGCCAGGTTGCACTGGCGCCCGATTTTTCCGTTGTGGGTGGCGAAGATTTAGGCGCTCAAACCCAGGCGGCAATGCGCAATATAGAAGTGGCGTTGAAGGCAGTGGATGCCGGTTGGGGCGATGTGGTGCGCCGAACCATTTATACACTTCACCCCACAGAGTTTGAAGTGATCACTGCGGCAATTGAAGCGGTGCAGGGTAACCAGGAACACCCCGCTCAAACAATTATCGGTGTAGCCGGACTGGCGGTGCCGGGATTACTGATTGAGATAGAGGTGACAGTGCGTTTACCCGGTTAGTAAAGTGACTAAGGGCTAGTACCTATTGTTCTATAAATAGAATGTTATGAAAATGGATAAAGTTATCGCGCTATAACGATCGCATTTTTCGCATTTGCTTGCCTGCACATAGGCCATTTTGCTTATTGTGGCAGGGGGGCAGGGCCTTCTGTTTATAAGGAACCATGATGAAAACTTTACGATATTTCGTTGCAGCATTGGGTAGCTTACTTGTCTCTGGCGCAATGGCGAGCGAAGTAGTTGCGCTCAAGTTCCCGCACGATCTTCCTGAAAACACAATTAAAGCCCGAACAATTAAATTGTTTGCGGAGAAGGTTGACGAATATAGCAACGGTACGTTGCGTATCGATGTATATCCGGGCGCACAGTTGGTTTCTTCCAAAGATGAAATTCGCGCTGCAATTCGTGGCCAGGTCGATATTGTTGCTCCCCTGACTTCCTATTACGTGCCTTTGGATGATCGTTGGGAGATTTTCAATCAGCCCGGTTTGTTCAACTCTTTTGAGCACAGCATTAAGGTGTTCGAGGGCGAGATCGGCCAAACACTGCTGAAAGATCTTGATCAATTCAAAGTGCGTGGTATCGGCTTGTGGAATGATGGTCCGGGTTATATCTATACCAGTGGCGAGCCGGTGGTTAAGCCCGAAGACATGGCCGGTCGCAAGATTCGTGTAACGCCTTCGGCCCCTCTTGAAGAGGGCGTGCGTGTGGTTGGTGCATCACCTGTATCCATTCAGGCACCCGATGTTTATTTGGCCCTGCAGCAGGGGTTGGTGAACGGCGCCATTACGACTGTCACGCTGGCTGCATCGGCGCGCTGGTATGAAGTGTTAACCGGCATGACTCGCGTATTGCAGCAGCATGGCGGCTATGCCGTTGTTATTAACCAGGCACGCTGGGACAAATTGAGTGAAGACCATCGCAACGCGTTGATGAAAGCCATGGCCGACGCACAAAAATGGAATCACGACGTCTCGGTCTCGAACTCGGCTGCTGCCGAAAAAACCTTGGTGGATAACGGCGTTGAGATTCAAGAGGTTGATGGCCAGGTGCTGGCGCAATGGCGGGATAAATACAAAAGCGTTTATGAAAGTCAAAGTGAGCCGGTACGCAAGCTCATTGCCGAAATTCAAAGCGCTGCGGGCCAGTAAGACGGCAGGACAGGAGCTAGCCCACCATGCGTAATATGCTAAGCGCGGCCGGTCGTGCGTGGGATCGTCTTGAAATATTCATTGGCGGGCTGTTCCTGACACTGTCGGTATTTATTATTGTTCTGCAAATCTTCCTGCGTTCAGTCTTTGGGTTTTCAATCATAGGCGGTGATGAAATTGCCGCCTATGCCATTATTTGGAGCATTCTTTTTACCGCTGCGCTGGCAGTCAAGTCCAACCAACATGTGCGGATCGATGTGATTTTCACCGTGCTCCCCAAAACGGCCGGTCGGATTCTCGACATGATCGGCACACTCTTGTCCCTTTTCTTTGCTTTGTATCTTACCTACTCGGGTTGGGAGCTGGTCATGGAAAGCCATATGCTGGGTGAAGTGTCCATGACGATGCTGCGCATGCCAATGTGGATACCTCAGGTTATTTTGCCTTTGGGTGGCGCGCTTTTGTCGCTGCGGTTGATTCAGCGATTTGTTTTTCTCTTGACGGGTGCCGCTGATCCGCAATCAGAGCAGGCCGAATCTTCAGCAACATGACTGTGGTAGGAACTGACCCATGTTTTCATTTTTGACGACATTTGCTGCTGGCCTGGCAAGTGGAATGCCGATTGCGTTCGCATTAGGCTTGTGCGGTCTTGTGTATTTGCTCGTGCAAGACGCCATGCCTGCGACACTGGCCTCGCAACTGTTTAGCGCGTTGAGCACACCCAGCTTGCTGGCCATCCCCTTTTTTATTCTGGCAGCCGAGGTGATGAGCCGCACGGGTGCCACCAACCGATTGATTCATTTCATTGACGTGATGATACGCCATACACGCGGTGGCTTGCCCGTGGTGGCTGTTTTTGCAACCGTCATGTTTTCGTCGATCAGTGGCAGCTCGGTTGCCACTGCTGCCGCGGTGGGCACGATTCTGATCCCGGAAATGGTTAAACGTGGATACGACCGGACGTTCTCGGTTGGACTCATTGCCAGTGCGGGTGGACTGGGCATATTGCTGCCCCCGTCGGTGCCACTGGTGATTTATGGCATCGTGACTGAAACGTCAATTGCCAGGTTGTTTACCGCGGGCGCGATCGTGGGCATTATTCTGACCGCGCTTTTAACGGTTGTTGCGTATGGATATAGCCGGGCTTCTGGCGTGCCGCCCCAGCCAAAGGCAAGTTCGCGTGAACGGCTCGCGGCTTTTAAATCGGCATTTGGGGTGCTGATGTCTCCCGTAATTGTTCTGGGCGGGATTTATTCCGGTTTCTTTACGCCCATGGAGGCTGCTGCAATTAGCTCTGTATATGCCATCTTTCTGGCATTGTGTTACGGCGTTTCCGTTAAAGGCCTGCTTCCGATCCTCACCAGTTCCGCCAAAATGTCCAGCATCATCATGATGATTCTGGCGGGGGCCCAGTTATTTGGGTACGCCATTACAAGCGAGCGCATACCCCATGTCTTATTTGACGGCATCATGGCGATGAACTTAAGCAGTACCGAGTTCCTCGTTGGGGTCATGTTGCTATTCTTCCTGATTGGCATGGCGCTGGAAGTCATTTCCGTTATTTTGATTACGATGCCTATTCTCATGCCGATGATTATGGGGTTTGATATTGACCCTGTGTTTTTTGGCATGCTGCTGATTCTGAATATGGAAATTGCGGTTATTACACCCCCGATCGGGCTGAATCTGTTTGCGATCAGCGCCATCAGTAAAGTGCCCGTCATGCGCGTTTTCAAAGGCTGCCTGCCCTTTGTCCTGCTGCTGTTCTTAATGCTGGTCTTCATGACGTTTGTGCCGCAAGTACAAGACATGTTCAGGCTGTTGTGAATAAAGCCCCTGAAACTTTTAAGAATCAAGGGCTTAATAATTCTGGTGGCTGGGGCGAAATCGAATAGATACCAAAGGGCCAGTGTTTGCACGCTTTTTCGGTGATACAAAAAAGTCAGGGTACAAGGGCAAAAAAACAACAAAAGTGGGTGGTGGTTCCTGCAACTCTCGGAAGCGGCCGGGACGGAAGTCGCAAAGAATGTCGGAGCAGCCCCTGATAGGGCTGGCCGAGCGTTGGACTGCGCGGTGATGAATACCTTGCATGCGTATCGGGAGTCGCGCGAAGAGCCTGCTTACGATTCGGTCCGGGGTCCTTTCCTTGAAGGTGATCCGATATACATCGATGCGGGCTTCCATAGTGAGAATCACATTCTGAATCGAACCGGGAATCGCGGAGGCTTTTTGGTTAAAGTAAAACAGGTTCCGCAGCGGGAGCCGCAAGCTGTCGATAATAGCGCTCTTCGGCTTCGGCCGGTGG
>DGCD01000005.1 GCA_002384935.1 Pusillimonas sp. UBA3987 | reverse complement strand
GTGTCACCGTCCTGAACATCTCCGCCAACCGTACCGGTAAGCGTAACGTTACCTTCGGCTTCTGTGGCATTGATCACATCGTCACCGGCAATGGTGTCGATTGTGATTGTCGCGGAGACATCGGTATCTACACTGTAGGTATGTTCTGCCGTGGCCGTCGCCGTGTTACCGGCCGCGTCCGTGGTTGTCACTGAGACATTAACAGCACTGTCGGCAGCCAAGTCAGAACCAGCGACGTCTACCGACCAGGCGCCCTCAGCTACTTGCGTAGTGTAGGTTTGACCGTTCACTGTGATAGTGACGGTATCACCATCCTGGACATCACCGCCCACAGCACCACTGACCGTCACATCACCGCCAGACTCCGCTGCATTGACGATGTTGTCTTCAGTAATGTCGTTCACCGTGATCGAGGCATCAATCTCCGTATCTACTGTATAGCCCTGTGATGTGGACGCACTCGTGCTGTTGCCCGCTGCGTCGGTCGTTGTGACCGAAGCCGAGACACTCGTGTTCTCAGCCAGCACTGACCCCGGGACCGACACAGACCATGCGCCATCTTCTACTATCGCTTCGTAGCTGTTCGCGCCAATCGTGACAGTAACCGTGTCGCCGTCCTGAACATCGCCACCCACCGTACCGGTCAGGACAACGCTGCCTTCTGACTCAACCGCGCTAACAATGTTGTCTTCTGTAATTGGGTCGATTTCAATCGAAGCGTTCGCACTGGTATCAACGGCATAATTCTGCGTTGACGACGCAGTAGCTGAATTCCCGGCCGCGTCCGTCGCGGTAACGCGTGCCGAAATCGATGTATTGCCGGCCAGCACCGAACCCGGCACAGACACACTCCAGGAAACCCCATCAGCAGCAACGATTGCAGTATAGGTCGCGGAACCGATTGTGATCGTGACAACATCACCGGCCTGTACATCACCGCCGACACGGCCAGTTAACGTAATATCCTGACCTGACTCGACGCTATTAACAATATTATCTGCGGTAACCGAAGTGATTGTGACGTTTGCAGAAATGTCCGTATCAACAAGGTATGTACGCGAGGTAGAGCCGGTAGCTGAAACACCGGCGCCATTGGTGGTTGTCAGGGAGGCACTGATTGACCTGGCACTCAACAAATCTGCACCAGGCACATCGATCGACCAGGTTGCCCCATTTGCACCAACCACAGTCGTATAGGTTTTAGCGCCAATAGACAAAGTAATCGTATCACCTGGATTCGCAGTGCCACCCACCGCACCAGAAACACGAACAACGCCGCGTGCCTCGGCGGCATTCACGATGTCGTCCGAAGCAATACTTGAAATCACGACATTGGCAACAGGCGCAGGCACCGATTGCGCTGCCGGCGTATCAAAGGGGCGCCCCCGGTCAGTTTCTTCTCGCCCGAACGCATTGCCCTGGCTTCGGGTCGCCGCAAGATCAGGCCCATCCAGGGTTCGAACCAACGGATCCACTTCGCGGGTAATCTGGGCGTTCAGCGGCAATGTCGTCTGCTGAATCCCCAAAACCCGTACCAGATTCTCAACCGAATCTACGTTGGTAACGTCACCACTTTCACTTTGATCAATGGAAAATGCACGTTCATTGTTCTGCACAACCGCAGCTGTCGGGGCCAAGGCCGAAAACGGATCTTGCCCGGCTTCCAGCGCCTGCACCAAACTGGCCACGTCGGGGTCTGCTGGCAAACTTGCTTCGCTCGGGTCAACATCAAGCACATCGAGGCTGGGCTCGATGGTGAAAACCTGATTTGCCCCTATGATAATGAGCGGATTGTTCTCCAGGCTTAGCTCAACGCTACTTACGTCGCCCGTAATAATCTCGGCATCCAGCGGAATTTGGTCTCCCACCTTCACCGCAACAAGGGAGCCGTCTGCAGAGCGGACCCAGGCCTCGCCGGTTACTTCAACAACGGTTGCAAATCCAGTAGCCATGATGTTTTCCAGTATTCGATCGCGCGCAGACTGCGTCTACGCTATTTGGGTTAGTGCAATCGTAGGAAAACCTGGGTGAATTGCCTATTGGCGCCAACGACAGGTTGAGCAACTTTTTCTGTATTTAATGTTTCAAACCTTGCGTCCAGCGCTCGTAAATACGCCGCAGCACCTCTGTTAGATTGGTCGTTTTCTCCGAAACGTTACCAAACATTTCATCATTTGAGCTGACGGAAGGGTTCCCCGCGTCAAGCTCTCGCTTCAAAAAGGCGCCGTTCTTTGCCACATAAGCTTCAACCAAGGCCGGTGTCATTTCAAAATGCGATTGCATGCCGATATGGCGGTCGCCCACCACGAAAGCCTGATTGTCGCAAGTATTGTTCGTTGCAATACGAACCGCATCCGGCGGAAGTGAGAATGTGTCGCTATGCCATTGAAAAGTCAGCAACTCCTCACCCGGATTACGCTGCCACCAGGCCTGGGACAAAGGACTTTTCTCAGTTTGAATAGGCTGCCAGCCAATCTCGGCACGGTGATTCTTCCGTACTTCCGCACCCAGGGCAACGGCAAGAATCTGGCTGCCCAAACAATGCCCGGCAACCGGAATGTCTAACTCGTCCGCCCGACGAATCAGCTCAATTTCCTGGTTTATCCAGGGAAACGGGTCATACACACCCATATAGCCGCCCATGAGAACCAGGCCGGAAAAAGCCGCTGGATCTTCCGGTACAGACTCCCCCTGATCGACCCGGATAATCCGGGTTTGAACACCCAGATCGTCAAGAATGGGTACAACCGTGCCCGGAGCACCTACTTCGGTATGCTGGAAAATAGCAACAGGTTTCATGTAAATCGCTTCAATAGTGGCTCAATCTCTGTGGAAAAGCTTAACACTTGTTGATCGGCATACTTGCGCCCGACTATTTGCAAGCCAATAGGCAGCCCGTCAGGCGAGGTTCCTGCTGGCATACTTATACCGGGTTGATGAGACTGATTGAATGGAAACGCGAAACTGTTGCTGGCAAACCAGTTCAACTGAGCTGGCTCGGACTCATGCGAACCAGGTAAACGTGAGGCCGGAGCCGAGGTGGTGGGAGTCAGCAATAAATCATAAACCCCAAACACCCCATTCAAACGATTATGAAAGTCGCGTAACGCGGCCCGACCTGCCGAAACCGATGCACTATCGATCTCCGCCCCCTCGTGATACACACGCCCGAGCACCGGATCCAGCAGGCAGCGCTTTTCTTCGGGCCATGACTGAAAGGACTCAAATACCCGAGCTACCCAAACAGCCCAAATTGCGCGCGCATATCCTGCGGTCTTCAAATCCACCTGTTCGAGCCAGTATCCCCGATCGCGTAACCGGTCCAGCACCTCGTGAAACCGCTCGTCGACAGAAGCCTCAATGACATCATCAGCATCAATGCGGTCACACCAGCCAATTCTCAGACAGCGTCCCGGCTGGCTTTCAAAACTCCGCTGAAACAGGGAAGAAGGGTCGGAATAATGTCCTTTCGACAATACCGAAAACGCCACCTGTGCGTCGCCAACCGTTCTGGCCAACACCCCCTGATGCGCAAAATCGGCAAAAGCACTGAGCGGTGGCGAAGGAATCGCACCGTAGCTGGGCTTGAAGCCGACTACACCGCATAACGCCGCCGGAATTCGAACCGACCCTCCAGCATCGCTGCCCAACGCAAGCGGGCCCCACCCTTTAGCCACATGAGCCGCCGCGCCGCTGCTGGAGCCACCGGCAGAATAACGCGTATTTGCCGGATTCCGCGTCACCCCAGTATGCGGGTTACCCGACATAATGGTCCAGCCAAACTCGGTTGTAGTCGTTTTACCGAAAACGACCGCCCCTGCTGCACGCAGTCCGGCAACAGACGGCGCATCCCGCGCACATACGGGGTCGTGCTCGGTCGCTCGGGACCCAAACCGGATGGGCCAGCCCTTAACCGCGATCATGTCTTTAACAGACACGGGAATGCCATCGAGCACACCGATTGGCGTTCCGTTCATGAAACGCCGTTCAGCAGCCTGAGCCTGCTCAAGTGCCGCTTCACGATCAAGCAACACAAAAGCATTGATGCCATGTGTGTCGGCCTGAATTTCTGCAAGCAGTGCCTCCAGTACCGTCACTGGGGACAATGCCTGACGGCAGAAAGCCTGGTGCAACTGATCAATACCCATCGCAACATCTTTGGCCAGATCAATCATTGGACACAACACTCATCGCATGACGCTTCAATCTCAATATTAAAAAAGATCGAAATATTCCCGATGCTCCCATTCGGTCACATCCAAATTAAACCGGGCAATTTCCGCTTCTTTGATGAAGCAATAGTAATCAACAAAAACGCGCCCCATTTTCTCGACCAAATAGGTATCCTGGCGCAAGCTGTCGATTGCCTCCTGCAAAGAGCGCGGCAGCGGTTCGGCCTGAGTCTCATAGGGCACATCTACCGAAGGCCCCGGATCAATCTGACTTTGCACCCCGTGCATTCCGGAAAATAGCTGCGAAGCCATATACAGATAGGGATTCGCGGTGGGCTCGCCCATCCGGTTCTCAATCCGCGACGCAGCCAGCCCTTTTCCACCCAAAATGCGTAACATCGCCGCACGATTGTCCCGAGCCCACACAGCACGGTCGGGCGCCAGCGAAAAGGGACGATATCGCCGATATCCGTTAATGGTGGGGCAGGCAAACAAAGCACTCGCCCGGGCATGCTGCTTCAAGCCACCCAAATAGTGCATCCCCATATCACTCAAGTCCTGGCCATCCTCTTGCGGCATGAAAAGGTTCTGACCATCACTGCGACGACGCAGCGATTGATGCAGATGCCAGCCACTTGACATGACATTGGGTATTTTCGGCCGACACATAAAGGTGGCGTGATAGCCGTTGCGCCAACAAATTTGTTTAATTGCGCTACGCAAAAACACCATTAAATCAGCGGGCGCCATTCCGGTGGTGGGACTGAAGGTTAATTCGAACTGACTCGGACCAAACTCAATTTCCATCGACCGCAGCGGCAAGTCGGCCGCCTGGAGCTGAGATCGCAGCAACTCCATGAGATCATCAACACGGTCGTACCGCAGCTCGGTAAGATACTGATACCCGTGTGTTAACAGCGATACATCAGGCGGTGTTCCAGGTTGCCCGCCATCGGCCAGGCCCAATCGTTGCCCGTCAAGCTTAAAAGCGTGAAACTCCACCTCAAGGCCGGCAACAAAGTCGCACCCAAGCTCATCTACCTCTTTCAGCGCCCGTTGCATCAGCTGTCTTGAGGAGATAGGCAGCACCTGCCCCTCGACCGTATAGGCGTCGCACAGAACCCAACCGGTTTTATTTGTCCACGGCAAAACCCGGAAGGTTTGCGGGTCGGCCACAATAGTGAAGTCGGATGCGCCCTTCAAACCATCAATCTGAAACCCCGTGCTATTGAAAACGGGAAACACGGTTTTGTGTGATGTGTCTTTCAACAGCAACGTCGAAGTTAAATTCACACCATCCCACAAAGCCTGCTTGGCCTCTTCGGCAACCAACGTTTTACCGCGCAAAATACCGTGCTGATCGGGAAAAACAAAACGCACCAGGTTCAGATTGTCTGCATCGATACGTTTAACGACTTCACGCGCCCACTTATGCTGGTCTGACGACCATAAATCGTACCGCTCAACAAAGCTGGCCATTACGCATCCCCACCAACGCGCTGCGCCAACCGTTCGCAGGCCCAGTCGGAGCCCTGGCGCCGCTCAATATCAGCTTCTTTCCAGTATGTCACCGGATCCACACCTTCTTTCTCGATACCATCAATCGAGGGCGGGCCCGAGAACTCAGAAGCCTGTGACTCATTAATCAGTAAAGGAGCAACACCGCCCTTGAGCGTACTTTCAATGGCCTTGACCAACATGCGGCGATAAGTCACGATACCTTTGTCGCTGGTACCCAGATGCTCGCGCGTGCGATCCTGGATACGTCCTTGCGACTCAATGGCCCATTGGTCGTGCACATTGATATCGTGGCCCATACCCGTGTAGGTTTGCGACAACTGCTCGTTCACATCGTATCCATAGTGGTTACTGCGATTGCGACGAGATATGTAATCGGGCAATTCATACAGTTCAAGCCGCTGTTCACGCATCCGTTTTTTATCCACCGGGCCGGTAAAACTGGTGAAAATGGCATACCAATAGCAAGTTTCATCATCAACCGGAACATGCCACTGCGAAATCGTCATTTCCGCACTCATGGGGATTACGAAAGCCTGGGGGAACACCAGATTCGTGACGCGAACATGGGTTTGATTTTCAGGCAAATGGCGCAATGCCGTTAAACGCATGCCGTAGTTGGTTGGCTCGACCTTGATATCGGGTCGGCCATATTCACGCAAGACCTTGGTAATGGGCATTTCGGAGTCGGCTGATGCGCCACGAAACTGCTTGCCATAGCTTTCCGAAGTGTCTTCGTCTTCAAAAAAACGGTGCAAATATGAAGCATGTGCGGGGTCGATCCCCACTTCCAGTGCCTGTAGCCAATTACATTCAATCAAACCCTTGAACGCAAATGTATGAGTATCGGGCGCAACAAAGCAATCAAACTCGGGAAAGGCAGGCGGTTCGCCTTCGCCCAGGTACGCAAAAATAATCCCGCCGCGCTCAACCACCGGGTACGCACTTTGCTGAATATGCTTGTACATGGTGCTGCCTTCGGGTTCGGCAGGTGTTTCCAGACAGGCACCTTTTACGTTGAACAGCCAACCGTGGAACGGGCAGCGCAAACCACCATCTTCAACACGTCCAAATGCCAGATCGGCACCGCGGTGCGGACAATCGCGATCCATAAAGCCCAGTTCGCCGTTTTCGTCGCGGAACAAAACGAAATTCTGTCCCATCAAACGCACCGGACGCACGGGACGCTTGCCCTCAAGCTCATCGCTTAATGCCACCGGCTGCCAATACCGGCGCAACAACTTGCCCGCCGGCGCTTCAGGCCCTACACGCGTCATGAAATCGTTTTGTTCCATTGTCAGCATCGCTTCATTCCTTTCAACATAAAAAAGTCATTTTCATTGTATACAATAAAATCCGGTCAGGAAAAGAAGATTCTTTTACCAAACCGACAAAAATCAAAAAAACACTTAATTTTCAAATAACTAAAACAGAACAATCAAACTCGACTGTTTCTTATATTTCACGAAAAAGGGTTTGTTGTATACAATAAAAACCTCTCGACTTAAACAATACAAACACAATGAGCACGCAGCAATCACGCGTCCTGGTTCAATTACGCGGACTAATCCTGAACGGAACATTCGCGCCAGGCGAGCGCCTGGCAGAAATTCCATTGTCCGAGCGGCTCAATACGTCGCGCACGCCGATCCGGCAGGCACTGGCCACGCTTGAACACGAAGGCTTGATCGAGTCATCCCCAGGTGGCGGCTACCAAATGCGGGCATTCACCATGGAAGAAGTGGCCGACGCCATTCGCCTAAGGGGTGTCATTGAAGGGTTTGCCGCTCGTACCTTGGCCGAGCGAGGAGCAAGCAAGGCATTGACAAAAGAATTGAAAAAATGCCTCGAGGAAGGCGACGCGGTGGTTTACAAAGACAGCATGGATCTTGACGATTACACGCGCTACGCCCGCATGAATGACCGTTTCCATCAATTCCTTATTCAGGGCTGTGGCAACAAGGCACTCATGCGAGTCATGGATCAATTGAACAGCCAGGCCTTCGGCGCGCCGAGCGCAACGCTACCCATGCAATCGTCAATGGAAGAAGGTCAGGAATGGATGAAAATCGCCCACCACACCCACCACGCCATCGTGCAGGCTATAGAGCGTGGACAAGGTAGCCGGGCCCAGGCGTTAGGCGAGGAACATGTTGAAATCGCGCGTCAAAACCTGCAATTCGCAATACAAGACCCGGAACTGGCGGTACGTATCTTGCCGGGGATACAAATGGTAAGCGGTGTGGAATGTACCGTTGCGTCCAACCCGGCGGGCACTCCCGACACACAGCCAGGAAAGCGGGCTTTGCGCAAAGGCAGAGACAAAAAGATTTGAAATGCAGGATGATGGCGCGCCCGACAGGAATCGAACCTGTATCGAGAGCTTCGGAAACTCTAATTCTATCCATTGAACTACGGGCGCGCAGCAGCGACATTGTAGCGGTTTCACTGCGTTCCTGCATTTCCCCCTTACAACCGGTATAATCGCAGTCTTGATTAATCGCAATTTACCTCACTGACTATGCCCGGAAACGGGTGTAAATGAAACCGCCTCGAATTTAGGCCCAGCGCGCCTTGGTTCCCGTATACGCAGGACTCGAGAATGAACAACACAGAAGACCATACCGAAGAAACCCACGAAGGCCCCATCCACGAAGGCCCCATCAAAACGCCGAAACAACTTATTGTTACCGTAGTGCTGGCCTTTATCGTTCCCGTACTCATTATCTTCCTGCTGATTCGTCTGGTTGTCTCCAGCGATATCATCGGCGCGGGGTCCGATGCCCAAACTCCCGAAGCCATTGCCATGCGCATCCAACCAGTTGCGGGCTTTGAACTGGTTGATGCCAACGCACCCAAAGTATTCAAAACAGGCCAGCAGGTTTATGAATCCACCTGTGCGTCCTGTCACGGTGCCGGCATTGCCGGGGCACCCAAGTTTGGCGACAAAGACGCCTGGGCCCCATTCATAGCCCAAGGCTATGAACAGATGCTTAAAATTGCACTTGAAGGCAAAGGCGCCATGCCACCCAAGGGCGGCAATCCAAATCTGGATGATTTCGAAGTTGCACGGGCGGTTGTCTACATGGCCAATGAGTCGGGCGCCTCATTCGACGAGCCGCAGGAACCCGCTGCGGAAGGCGAAGCCGGCGAGCAAGCCAAGGACAGCAACGAGAACAATCAAGAAGCCACAACTGCAGCTCAAGCGCCAACAGAGTCCTCAGATGCTCCGGCTGCGGCACAAGAAGAACAGCAAGCGGCAGAGTCAGATCAAGGCGATAGCAACAGCAATGCTGCAGCTGAAGCAGATACCGAAACGCAACAGCAGGCCGCAACTGCCCCTGCCGAAATCGACCCCGCAGGTGAAAAACTGTACAACACAGTATGCCTGGCTTGCCATGCAGCAGGTGTAGCCGGCGCGCCCAAGCTGGGAGACAAAGCGGCTTGGGAACCTTTGGCCGCCCAAGGTATCGACACACTTGTAAGTGTCGTCATGTCGGGCAAAGGCGCCATGCCGCCCAAAGGTGGTGCTGTTCAGGCCTCCGAAGCCGACATTCGGGCAGCCGTCCAGTTTATGGTCTCGAAGGCTCAGTAAAACACCACGGCCAGAAAGTACAAGACGGCATCCAAACAGGAAGCCGCCTGATCAAAAAAGGGAAGCTTTTCAGCTTCCCTTTTTTATCGATCTTGTTATCTAAACAGTGCCTGTCTTCTCTCTAAACAGCCTCTGTTTTCTGCCTAAACAGCCTCTGTTTTCTGTCTAAACAGCCTCTGTTTTCGCTTCTGCCTTCAGACTCATGCCCAACTGAACGCGACGCTGCAACCACAGGCTGGAACGATACCGCATATCGCCGGTAACGCGTTGCATATTGCGCAGAATCTCAACAATATGCGTTGCACCCAGGCTGTCTCCCATACTAAGCGGCCCGCCTTTGGGGTAACCCAGTCCCAGCGACACAGCCAAATCAATGTCCTCCGGCGTTGCAATCGTTTGCTGGGCAATGTCGCACGCGACATTCACAATCGTTGCAACCACGCGCTGGCCGATGAACCCGGCTGAATCGTTAATCACCGTTACGGGTGATTCATCTACAGAAAATAGCGCCTCGGCGGCATCACGCCATTCGGGCAAGGTTGCCACAGAGCACATCACCACACGGCGCTTGCCCTGCTCCAGGCCAAAAAACGTATCCAGGGCAACGGTTCGCTCGGCATCCAGTTGATATTCGCTGACCACACTGGCCACATCTTCACCATAAGGCGTCACAACAATCAACGCATCGGCAGGTGGCTTCTCGCTGGAAACAACCGACACATTCAAGGTCTTCAACAACGACAAAGCACGCTTATGCCCGACGGAATGATAGGGAGCCACCCAGACTTTCAGATTCTGGGGCAACGTCGCCGGGGCGGGTGATTCCGGTAATTGCTTCTGGCCTTCTTCATAACGATAGAAACCCGAGCCGGTTTTCCGGCCCAACATACCGCCCGCCAGTCTAACTGCTGTAATGGGCGAAGGGCGAAAACGCGGCTCATCGTAGAATTGCTGATAAATGGACTCCATCACTGGATGCGAGACATCCAGCCCGGTTAAATCCATCAGTTCAAACGGGCCCATGCGAAAACCCGCCTGATCCCGCATGATGGCGTCAATTTTATAAAATGGCGCTACCCCTTCCTGGGCGGCACGCAATCCTTCAATATTCAGGCCTCGCCCCGCATGATTCACGATAAACCCGGGCATATCCTTGGCGCGAACTGGTGTATGCCCCATTTTCCGTGCCAGCGCCATCAGCGCGCCACCCACCTCGGGATCAGAACGCAATCCGTCGATCACCTCCACGACTTTCATCAGCGGAACAGGATTGAAGAAGTGATATCCCACAACACGCTGCGCGTGTTCGCAAGCGGACGCAATGGCGGTAATGGGCAGTGACGACGTGTTGGATGCCAAAACACACTGCGTGGAAACGATCCCCTCAAGCTGCTTGAACAGGTCTTTCTTGACGTCGAGACGTTCAACAATCGCTTCGACGACCAGGTCGGCATCGGACATGGCTTCCAAAGAATCACACGCCACAACATTAGCCATGGCCGCTTTCACCTGTTCCGGCGTAAACTTCCCTTTGGCACTGAGCTTATCCCAGGTTTGCTGTAACGACGTACATGCCGCTTCAACGGCTTGTGAGCTGACATCAAACAATTTAACCGTCAAGCCTGCCTGCGCCGCAATCTGGACAATCCCCTTGCCCATCGCCCCGGCACCCACAATACCAATCGTTTTTATATCCTTCATGATTTCACGACTCCACAATAAGTAAGCCTGCCCAAAACACCGGGCAAACATAAAACATTTTCCCTTGCCTGACTCGAATCAGGTTTTCTGTAAAAGCGACTTTAAAGCGTTTAGCCTCTCTTTTGGCGAATAGTTCGCCTGGGGGTCAGGGGCCGCATCGGAGGGCGAGCCCAAACCCATCTCGCCAATAAATCGGGAAGGCTCCCGCACGACATCTTCACGCGCCCGCCGCCGCCGTTTGCACCAGCTTAGCGTTAGCGTGCGTTGTGCCCGCGTGATACCCACATACATTAAACGACGCTCTTCCTGGACACGCGCGGCCAACATTTGGGCATCTGCCGCCAGGACATGCTCATCGTCTTCGCGCCCCATATGCGGCAACAGCCCCTCTTCCACACCCACAAGGAACACATGGGGATACTCCAACCCTTTTGAGGCGTGCAAGGTAGACAGTTTAACCGCATCGGGGTCGGCCTCGTCGTGACGCTCCAGCATACTGACCAAGGCAATATGTTGCACCAGGTCGATAACAGTAAGGCTATCTTCCTGAGCCTTGCGTTTCAGCCAGGCCATCAAATCCAGTACATTTTGCCAGCGCGCCTGAGCTTGCCGTTCTTCAAGGGTATCGTAAAGGTGGCGCTCGTATCCAATTGCGCTGATCAGTTCATCCAGAATTTCAGCGCTCGCCTCCGGCCCCTCTTTCTGCGCTCGCGCCTGAACACGATTAATGAATGCGCCGAAAGTTACCAACGGTTCCAGCTGACGCGATGCCAGTTGTTCTGTCAGCCCAATTTGAAAAACAGCTTCGAACAATGAAATGCCATGGGTTGCCGCAAATTGCCCCAGCGTTTTCAACGTGCCCTGTCCAACTCCCCGACGAGGCGTCGTGACAGCACGAATAAATGAAGGGTCGTCAGCCTCATTCACCAAAAGTCGCAAATAGGCCAATACATCACGAATTTCTGCTTTATCGAAAAAACTTTGTCCACCGGAAACGATGTAAGGAATACGCAAGTTTCGCAAGGCTTGCTCAAGCACGCGAGCCTGTTGGTTGCTACGGTATAAAACAGCGAAGTCCCGCCACTCGACACGTCGGTCGAACCGTTGGCCCGAAATACTTAACCCAACCCATTCTGCCTCGGCTTCGTCGGTGTCCATTGCCTTCACCCCAATTGGCTCTCCGGCACCATGTTCAGACCAGAGCCGCTTATTAAACAAATTCGGGTTGTGGCTAATCACACTGTTGGCGGCCGATAAAATGCGCTGAACCGATCGATAGTTCTGCTCCAGTTTAATGAGCTTCAAATTCGCATAATCGGTGGTTAACTTGGCCAGGTTTTCAACCGTTGCACCGCGCCAGGCATAAATTGCCTGATCGTCGTCTCCGACAGCGGTAAACTGCGCACGATCACCGGTCAGCAATTGAACCAGTCGATACTGACATTCGTTGGTGTCCTGATACTCATCAACCAGCAAATACTGTACGCGGTTCTGCCAACGTAACCGTACCACTGCATTTTCTTCCAGCAGCCGAACCGGCAGCCTGACCAGGTCATCAAAATCCACCGCTTGATACGCATTCAACGTTGCCTCGTAACTGCGGTAAATCCTGGCTGCCTCTTCATCACTGGGTGACAATGCCCGTTGGGCCGCTTCATCCGGCCCCAACATCGCGTTCTTCCACAAGGAGATGGTTTGTTGAACCGCGCGTAAACGCGCTTTGTCGGTCGTTGCCAGCAACTCCTGAATAATGGCCAGGGCATCCGTTGCATCGAAAATGGAAAACTGTGGCTTCAAATTGATATGTTCGGCTTCCTCCCGAAGAAACCGCACGCCAAGAGAGTGAAAAGTACACACCGTGAGTCCGCGAGCCAGCCTTGTATCGACCAAACTACGGATACGCTCACTCATTTCCTTGGCCGCCTTGTTTGTGAAAGTCAGCGCAACAATATGTCGGCCCGAATATCCGCATTCACGAAGCAAATAAGCTATTTTCTGAGTAATCACCCGGGTTTTGCCACTACCCGCCCCGGCCAGTACCAGGCAAGGACCATTCAAATACTTTACAGCCTCACGCTGCGCGGAATTCAAATCAGCCGGTAATGTGTCGCCCGGTATATTCAGCGACATAAGACACCTTCAAGCAACAACAACATTTACCCCTCGCTATATTCGTTTCGTCTCGAACACCACTTATATTTCCAGCGGGTCAACCTCCAAAGTACAACGCACACGCAACTGACTGGCCAAGGGAGCCAGTTGGGGGTTCCAGGCCGTCAGGAACGCCTGCAGCACCGGTCGACTGATGCTTTCAACCAGCAGCTGCGCGCGCTCGACATGCGCAACCCTTACGACCCGCAAGGGAACGGGATCATAAAAGGTAACGGCCATATCCATGTAGGCTGAGAACTCGTTCTGGGCAAGCGCCTTGGCCTGCTCCAGAAAACCAAGGGCATTGGCAATCGTTTTAGCCTCTGCAGTAAGTAGCGCCTGAAACGCAAATGGCGGCAAGCCAACCGACTCACGCTCCTGCAAACTATGACGTGCGAAACCCGTGTAATCATGACGAAGCAGCGCCTGGTACACCGCCTGCTCGGGATAATCTGTTTGCACAATCACCTCACCGCCTGCCACATGCCGCCCCGCTCGGCCGGCAACCTGCATCAGTTGTGCGAACAGGCGCTCCGGCGCGCGGAAATCTTGCGCAAACAACATCGTATCGGCATTCAGCACCCCCACCAGCCCCAGGCGCGCAAAGTCGTGTCCCTTGGCCACCATTTGCGTTCCCACCAGGATATCAACCTCTCCGGCATGCACTTTGGCGAAAAGAGCCTGGGCACTTCCTTTCAGCCGCGTGCTGTCGGCATCGATTCGCGCAATACGCGCCTGAGGGAAGCACTCCCCAAGATATTCTTCCAATCGCTGGGTACCTCGCCCCATAGGGCGAAGATCGGCATCGCCGCAATCGGGACACTTGCCGGGCACGCGCGCGTGGTAACCACAATGATGGCATTGCAAATGATGATGACGTGCTGCGGGGCCACTGCGATGCAGGATGGTATAGGCCGTGCATCGCGGGCACTGACTGACCCAGCCGCACGACGTGCAACTCAGAACAGGCGCATAACCACGGCGATTCAAAAAAACCAGTACCTGCTCTTTCGCAGCCAACCGCTTTTCCATCGCCTCGAGCAACTGGGGCGAGAACCCCTGTTGCAACTCAAGGCGCCGCGTATCAACCAAACGAATATGAGGCAAAGTTACCTCACGCGCGCGTTGCCGCAGAGACAGGCACGTATAGCGTTCCTTTTGCGCATGATGCCAGGACTCCAGCGACGGCGTAGCGGAACCCAGCACAACCGGTATGGCTTGATCATGCCCGCGCCAAACAGCCAGATCGCGCGCAGAATAGCGCAAGCCATCTTGCTGTTTATACGATGCGTCATGCTCCTCGTCGACAATAATCAAACCCAGGTCGGGCATAGGAGTGAAAACAGACAAGCGTGTACCAAGCAGAACACGTGCCTGCCCGGTACTAACGCGCAACCACTCCCGTAAACGTTGCCCATCGGACAAGCCGCTATGTAGTACGGCAAGTACGTCCTCCCCGCCCTGGTGCATCAGGCGCGCACGCAGCACTTGCTCGAACTGGGGTGTTAGATTAATTTCAGGCACCATGAACAATATCTGTTTGCCCAACGCCAGATAATGCAAGGCACTATGCAGATACACCTCGGTTTTTCCACTGCCTGTGACACCATGCAGCAAAAACGTCTGGTGCGACTTGCTGGCCACAATCTGCTCAACGGCATCGGATTGCTCGGCGTTCAAGGTGGGAATTTGATCGGGAGCCAGCTCGGGAACCGCCGGCGGGGCACGCCGCTTTTTCATGCGTGCCACTGGCCCCCCCCTGGATGCCTTGCCCTGATAGGCGCTCACTTTTCTAAGCGGCACCGGCAAACTGGGCAACATAACTTCACCCAACGGTCGCTGGTAATAACCGGCTGCAAATCGAGTCATGCGTTGCCAATCGACGGGTAACGGCTCGATGTCGGAAAGCACTTCCTCAATCTCCCGGACCTGGTCGGGTTCGATTCGCGGCTTGTCGTAAGAACATGCCACTACGCCGATCATTTTGCGACGGCCGAACGAGACAATCACACGCACGCCCGGCTCGATCGGCTCCGAAGCACGGTAATCAAACACGCCGTCACCCAGTGGAACGTCCAGCGCAACGCCAACCCAATATGTCTTTGAATGGCCCTCAAAGCCAGGTTGCCCTTGCTCAATACTGCGCTTGTCAGAGTTTTTGGGGTGAGCAGGCATACCAAAAGTTAAAGTAGTTTCATAAGAGTTATTCCAGCATTACGTATTCAAGCCATATTCAACTTTACGTAAGCAAGTTGTGGATAACTTTGGGGAAAAAACCTAATTACCTAATTTTTTGCGTTGAAAAACGGGATTAGCACTTTCCCTTAATAAAAACATTTATTTTTATATTTTCTTTTAAAAACAATGTCTTATAACACACAACAAGAGTGTAACTTAGCCTTGCAGTTATTTGATGCAATGCAGAACAAACTGTGCACAACTTCGTTGAAAAACAAGGGCCTGGAAAAGTTAAACCCTTGTTTTATCGCGCAAAACTAGCGCATGTTGCGACTATATGTATGAACCTCGTCAACCAGAATCGATACGGATTCCGGCGGTGTGAACTGGGAAATACCATGACCCAGATTAAACACATGGCCGCCGTTGCCAACCGGACCGAAATCATCAATAACGCGACGAGCCTCGGTGCGAATGGATGACTCAGTGCCAAACAAGGCCATCGGGTCAAGGTTACCCTGCAGTGCGACCTGATCATTCACCTGCCGGCGTACCCGAGCCAGATTGGTTGTCCAATCGAGACCAACCGCATTACAGCCGATTTTGGCAATATCTTCGATCCACAAGCCGCCGCCCTTTGTAAACACAATAACGGGAACGGCGTTGTCTCCCTCGCCCACGTTCAACTGCTCAATGACTTTACGAATATAGGCCATCGAAAAAGTCTGGAAAAGGCCATCGGCCAACACGCCACCCCAGCTGTCAAAAATCATCAGCGCCTGGGCACCTGCCTGAATTTGCCCATTCAAATAATTAGCCGTGGCTTGCGCATTCACTTCGAGAATGCGATGCAGAAGATCGGGACGGCCATACAGCATGCTTTTAATGAGGCGGTAATCCTTCGACCCCTGCCCCTCAACCATATAACAGGCAACTGTCCATGGACTGCCGGCAAAGCCAATGAGTGGAACCTTCCCATCGAGCTCTTTACGGATTAACGTAACGGCATCAAACACATACTGAAGCTCGGACATATCGGGCACGACAAGTTTTGCCACTGCAGCCTCATCGCGAACCGGATGCGTAAACTTGGGCCCTTCCCCTGTAATGAAGTGCAGTCCCAGCCCCATTGCATGGGGAACGGTCAGGATATCGGAAAAGAGAATGGACGCATCGAATGCATAGCGCTCAAGCGGTTGCAATGTCACTTCGCACGCGTACTCAGGATTTTGCGCCAGCCCGAGGAAAGACCCAGCTTTGGCCCTCGTTGCCCGATATTCAGGCAAATAACGACCTGCCTGGCGCATAAGCCAAATAGGTGTATATGGAACGGGCTGACGCTTTAAGGCCCGAAGAAAAACGTCGTTCTTTAAAGTTGGAAAAGACACAGCAATCCTCTGGAAATAATTCCGCTATTTTACCCGTCTGGAGAAGGGTTAAGGCCCGGCCCGCTTCGATAAGGACCGGCGTCAATATTATATTTACGCATTAACGCCCAGTACGCCCTGCGATGCTTCTTGGAGCAACGCGCCGCCATGGCGATATTGCCGCCATGCTGCATTAATGAGGCATTTATGTAAGCCTTCTCGAAACGCTCGATAATCTTGGTTTTGGCGGCCCGAAACGACTGCTTCGATGTCGCATGAGCCGCCGCGGCTGCCACCGCAAAGGCGTCAAGTTCAGCACCGCTTCGACCCAGAATACTATCAGACAACGTCTCTTCGCTGACACCATCGGGAGAGACGACGATCGGGGCGACGGTAAAACCCGGCTTTCCTGGTTCAGCCAACATGGAAGAAGATGACGAACGTGCCCTGCAATGGACACGAAAACGTAGCTCTTCCAAACAAACCGGGGCACGCAGGACGTCGGAGACACCCAAGGCGAACAGATCATTCAGCGCAGCGGCCTTAAGGTCTGACACAACAGCGATGATGGGCGTTAACACATACCCCCTGCTGGCCGACAGAAGCTGCCGTGACCACGCCAGTGTGGCGGGACTGACACTGACCAGGACAGCGTCGTAACGACGCAAAGCCATTGCATTGTCGGCCAGAATACGATGCGGTGGCAAAGGTAAGCCAGACGACACGGAATTTGCTGCCGCAGACACCTGAAAATGACTTAATGTCAGTCGCCCCCCCAGGTAACTGCCTGGCGCAACTGCGACCTGCCTTGCGTGATCGTCATCTGCCGGAAGCAACCATGTGCAATCAACTCTTTCTCTCATAATGCCCTCGTGGGTAAATGGGTCAACGAAATGTCGTACCTCCGAGAGAAATAATAATTAAGCTGATCAGCCTAGGCTATTCGTACAAATAACCCATCGGAAACTACGTAAGTCGTATGACCGATATCACCCCACTCAAGCACCCAAAAGAAAAACGGCCCCGCAAAGGGCCGTTTGCAATACCTAAATACCTAACACACGGGTTGGCTATCGAGCGGCTTAATGACGCGAATTACGCATCCGGCCAAGCTTTTGCGCAGCAGCATGTTGCGCTGCCAGCATTGCCAGTTCGGCCTCTACCACCGCAATATCTTCCTTGTCTTTGGCATTACGCAAAGCCTCTTCGGCACGCTTGCGTGCTTCCAATGCCTTTGCTTCATCCAGATCTTCAGCGCGGATCGCGGTATCGGACAATACCGTTACGCCACCAGGCTGAACTTCAAGAATGCCACCGGCAACAAACACATTGGTTTCACCGCTTCCATCTGCCAGGACAATTTTGACTGTGCCCGGACGAATGCGGGAAATCAGGGGCGTATGCCCCGGAAGAATCCCCAGTTCGCCGGCTTCGCCGGGCAGTGTCACGAACTTTGCCTCTCCGGAAAAGATCGATTCCTCTGCACTGACAACATCAACATGTAGTGTGGACATAACCACCCCTTATCACAGATTTTTGGCTTTCTCGAAAGCTTCATCGATGGAGCCGACCATGTAGAAGGCCTGCTCGGGCAACGAGTCGCACTCGCCCTCAACAATCATCTTAAAGCCGCGCAAGGTTTCCGACAAAGGAACATACTTGCCAGGAGAGCCCGTAAACACTTCTGCAACGTGGAACGGCTGCGACAGGAAGCGCTGAATCTTACGTGCGCGTGCCACGGCCTGCTTGTCTTCCGGCGACAATTCGTCCATACCCAGAATCGCGATAATGTCGCGCAATTCCTTATAGCGTTGCAGCGTTTGCTGAACACCGCGGGCAATACCGTAATGCTCTTCACCCACAACCTGAGGGTCGAGCTGACGGCTAGTGGAGTCGAGCGGGTCAACCGCCGGGTAAATACCCAGGGCTGCAATATCACGCGACAAAACCACTGTGGAGTCCAAGTGAAGGAAGGTCGTGGCAGGAGACGGATCGGTCAAGTCATCCGCAGGAACGTAAACCGCCTGGATCGACGTAATCGAGCCGGTCTTTGTGGATGTAATACGTTCTTGCAGCTTACCCATTTCTTCAGCCAGCGTAGGCTGGTAACCCACTGCTGAAGGCATGCGACCCAGCAACGCAGACACCTCGGTACCAGCCAGCGTATAGCGGTAAATGTTGTCAACGAAGAAAAGAATGTCACGGCCTTCATCACGGAATTTCTCGGCCATGGTCAAGCCCGACAGCGCCACACGCAGACGGTTGCCGGGAGGCTCATTCATCTGACCGAACACCATGGCTACTTTCGACTCAGGCAGGTTTTCCATCTGGATAACGCCGGCGTCAGCCATTTCGTGGTAGAAGTCGTTACCTTCGCGAGTACGCTCACCGACACCTGCAAACACCGACAAGCCGCTGTGCGCTTTGGCAATGTTGTTGATCAGCTCAAGCATGTTAACGGTTTTGCCCACACCGGCACCACCGAACAGGCCGACCTTACCGCCTTTGGCAAAGGGGCACACAAGGTCAATCACCTTAATACCGGTTTCAAGCAATTCAACCGAGGGAGACAATTCGTCGAACTTGGGTGCGTCCTGATGAATACCACGGGTTTCTTCCGCTTCAATTGGACCACGCTCGTCGATAGGGCGGCCCAGAACGTCCATAATGCGTCCCAGTGTCGCCTTGCCGACAGGCACGGAGATGGGTGCGCCGGTGTTGGCTACGGCCATGCCACGACGAAGACCGTCGGAAGAACCCATGGCGATGGTGCGAACCACGCCGTCGCCCAACTGCTGTTGAACTTCAAAGGTTAGACCGATCTCGGCAAACTTGGAGCTGTCGTCAGCCAGTTTGAGAGCGTCGTAAATGTGAGGAATGCTGTCGCGGGGGAACTGAATATCCACCACGGCGCCGATGCACTGAACGATGGTACCGTTGCTCATGTTTAGTCCTTGCTAAATATCTTTGACGGGATGCCCTTCTGTTTATTAAACAGCGGCAGCGCCCCCGACGATTTCAGAAATTTCTTTAGTAATAGCGGCCTGACGGGTTTTGTTATAAACCAATTCAAGTTCGCCGATGATTTTCTTGGCGTTATCCGAAGCTGCTTTCATCGCCACCATTCGAGCAGACTGCTCGGAGGCCATGTTTTCGGCAACCGCCTGATACACCAAACCTTCTACGTAACGCTGGAGCAGATCATCAATGACCGACTTTGAGTCGGGTTCATAGATGTAGTCCCAACCATATTTGGACTTCAGCACTGCGTCCTCTTCTTTGGAAAACTGACTTTCCGTTTGAAAAGGATCGGCCAAGCCACTTGGAAGTGGCAACAACCGGATAAAGCTGGGCTCTTGCTTCATCGTGTTAACAAAACGGTTTGTTGCCACGTAAACCGCATCGATCTTGCCATCGATAAAATCGTCAACCTGCACCTTGATTGCACCAATGAGGCGCTCAAGGTTGGGGGTGTCGCCAAGCTGCACTTCCTGAGAAACCAGATTTGCTCCGATTCGGGTAAGAAATGACAACCCCTTGTTACCCAGCGCAGTCGTCTGAACCTTAATACCTTTTTGATCGAACTCTTTAATACGAGACAAAACCAAACGCGTAATATTGGTGTTCAAACCGCCACACAAGCCCTTGTCGGTCGTAACCAATACGACACCGACACTTTTGGCGTCGTTACGCTCAATCATGAAAGGGTGAGTGTAATCGGGGTGCGCCTGCATCAGATGCGCGGCAATTTCACGCACCTTGGTTGCATAGGGACGGCCCGCACGCATCCGGTCTTGCGCTTTGCGCATCTTGGATGCCGCTACCATCTCCATGGCTTTGGTGATCTTCCGCGTGTTTTGCACGCTTTTGATCTTGGTTCGAATTTCCTTAATTCCGGCCATCGCAAATCCTGTCAAGGCGTTGATTGGGGTAACAACACAAATTCACTACCCCGATATTGCGCGAGCAACGGTCTTTCAACCGTTGCCGCCGCCAGTCATTAATAAGCGCCGTGCTTCTTGAACTCTTCAATTGCAGCGGCAAGTGCCTCATCGTCTTCCTTGGACAACTCTTTCTTGTCTTCAATACGCTGAATCAAATCGGCATGCTTGGACTTCAGTGTTTCCTTCAAGGCTTTTTCGAAAGGCAGAACCTGCTCGACCTCGATTTCGTCGAGATAACCGCGATTCACCGCGAATAGCGAAACAGCAAGTTCCCAAACCTGCAAAGGCTGGTACTGAGGCTGCTTGAGCAGCTCAACCACGCGCTTGCCTCGCTCCAGTTGGCGACGGGTCGCGTCGTCGAGGTCGGAAGCAAACTGGGCAAACGCAGCCAATTCCCGATACTGGGCCAAGTCGGTACGAATACCACCAGCCAGTTTCTTGACCACTTTCGTTTGAGCCGAACCGCCCACACGCGAAACCGAGATACCCGCATTAATGGCGGGACGGATACCTGCGTTGAACAAGTCGGTTTCCAGGAAGATCTGACCGTCGGTAATCGAGATGACGTTGGTTGGCACGAAGGCTGATACGTCACCGGCCTGCGTTTCAATGATTGGCAACGCAGTCAATGAGCCGGTTTTGCCTTTCACTTCACCATTGGTGAACTTCTCGACATAGTCGGCGTTCACACGGGCAGCACGTTCCAGCAAGCGGGAGTGCAGATAGAAAACGTCGCCGGGGTAGGCTTCACGGCCTGGAGGACGACGCAGCAGCAGTGAAACCTGACGATAGGCCCAGGCCTGCTTGGTAAGGTCGTCATATATGATCAGGGCGTCTTCCCCGCGGTCACGGAAATACTCACCCATCGTGCAACCGGAATAAGCGGCCAGATATTGCATGGCGGCCGAGTCGGATGCCGCAGCGGCAACCACAATGGTGTATTCCATTGCGCCGTGTTCTTCAAGCTTGCGAACCACGTTGCTGATCGTTGAGGCTTTCTGACCGATGGCAACATAAACGCAAGTAACGTTCTTGCCCTTCTGGCTGATGATGGTATCGACAGCCACGGCAGTTTTACCGGTTTGACGGTCACCAATGATCAGTTCGCGCTGGCCACGGCCGATAGGCACCATGGAGTCAATCGCCTTCACACCCGTTTGCAGGGGCTGGTCAACCGATTGACGCGCAATAACGCCAGGCGCCACTTTCTCGATGATGTCGGTGGCTTTGGCATTAATGGGACCTTTGCCGTCGATTGGCGTGCCCAATGCGTCAACTACGCGGCCACACAGTTCGGGGCCGACAGGCACTTCCAGAATACGACCGGTTGTTTTTACCGGATCGCCTTCGGAAACACCAGTGTAATCACCCAGAATAACGGCACCGACCGAATCGCGCTCAAGGTTAAGCGCCAGGCCAAATACATTGTTGGGAAATTCAAGCATTTCACCTTGCATTACATCGGACAAACCGTGAATGCGGGTGATACCGTCGGTCACGGATACGACCGTGCCCTGCGTACGTACGTCAGTCGACGCGCCCAAGCCTTCGATACGGCTTTTGAGCAGCTCGCTGATCTCTGACGGGTTAAGTTGCATGTTCAGACTCCTGGAATCCTGTTAGTTGCTGCCTTTAAGCAGCCAACGTATCGCGCATACGGGCCAGTTGGGCCTGCACGGAAGTGTCGAGTACCTGATCGCCGACAACCACCCGGACACCACCGATCAGGGAGGAGTCTACGGTGACGGACGGCTTAAGCTTCAGGCCAAATTTTTTCTCGAGGCCTGCCAGCAGCTCGGCAACCTGTGCATCTGTTAATTCGTATGCACTGGTGATCTGGGCTACCGCACTCCCTTCGAATTGATTTTTAAGCAGGTCGAACTGTTCGGCAATTTGCGGCAACAGCAAAATGCGATCATTCTGAACGAGCAGTTCGATGAAATTGCGTGCCTGATCTGACAACGCCGACTTCACCAGCCCGCAGAACAACTCGAAACGTTGCTCATCGCTAAGGCGCGGATCGGTAAGCGCATCACGCACGTCTTCCAAACTTGCCACTGCCGCAAGCTCGTTAACCAAATCCGACCACGATGCCAGGGTAGCCTGGTCACCTTTAGCCGAATTAAACAGCGCTTCGGCGTATGGTCGGGCAATTGTCGATAATTCAGCCATGGCTTTGCCCTGAAATTAGAGTTGTGCCTTAAGCTGGTTCAACAGCTCGGCATGTGCCTGTGCATCGACCTCGCGCTTGAGAATCTGTTCTGCACCCTTGACAGCCAGTACAGCCACGTCGTCACGCAACCCGTCACGGGCACGTTGGACTTCCTGTTCGGCGTCTTGCTTGGCCTGGGCGATAATCCGGGCTTTTTCAGCCTCGGCTTCACGCCTTGCCTCATCAATGAGGGTAGCAGCCTGCTTCTCGGCTTCGAGCATGCGAGCGTGATTTTCAGACTTCGCTGATGCTTCGATCAGGCTGATACGGGCCTGTGCCTGCGCCAGATCTGCCTTGCCTTTATCGGCTGCAGCCAGACCATCTGCAATTTTCTGGCGGCGATCTTCGATTGCTTTTGTCAGGGGTGGCCATACGAATTTCATCGTAAACCACGCCAAGACAAAAAACACGATCATCTGAAAAAAGAGAGTCGCGTTTAAGTTCACGGTCGTTTCCCTTTATTACCACTGGCACCTTACAGATTGACTGCACGATGCCCAATGTCCACGTCGCAGGCGGCACTGACAGCACCACCAACGACGACGTTAGCCTGCCCGAAGGCAGGCGCGCTGCTAAAGCTTACCCGATGAACGGATTGGCGAAAGCAAACAGCATGGCGATACCCACGCCGATCAGGAAGGCAGCGTCAATCAGACCAGCCAACAAGAACATTTTGGTTTGCAAAGCGTTCATGAGCTCGGGTTGACGAGCCGAAGCTTCCAGATATTTACCGCCCATCAAAGCGATACCGATCGAGGCGCCAAAAGCACCCAGGCCAACAATAAGACCGCAAGCCAGAGCAACGAAAGCAACGTTGGTCATAACAACTCCTTGGTTAATAAACCTTGTGTAATCAAAAAGCCAAAAAGAAAACTGCTTTGCAAGAAAACCTTGCTATCCAGCCAGCCAACCCCGTTGAAATAAGGGCCGGCCCGCTAGGAATTCATTAATGGTCTTCGTGTGCCAAACCAACGTAAACGAGAGTCAGCATCATGAAGATGTAGGCCTGCAACACCACAATTAATACGTGGAAGATCGCCCAGGCAGAACCGGCCAGAATATGACCAATACCCAGTCCCACACTGCTACCATTAAAGCCTGCCACTGCACCGCCCAACAAGGCGATGAGCATGAAGAGCAATTCGCCGGCAAACATGTTGCCAAACAACCGCATACCCAACGAAACCGTTTTGGCAGCGTACTCCATCAGGTTCAACAACAAGTTGAACGGAATCAGAAGCACACCCACCACACCGTGACCGTGGAAGGGAGCCGTAAACAAGCCCTTGGTGAAGCCCACACCACCCTTGACCTTGATGCCGTAGTAGATGGTAAGCAGCAACACACCCAGCGACATACCCATCGGTATGTTCAGGTCGGCTGTTGGCAAAATACGATGGTAATAGAGAGGATCACCGTGTTCGGTGCCCAGGCCCGTCATTTTGAAGATCCAGGCCATGAGATCGACCGGCACCAGATCAAGCGTGTTCATCAGGATAATCCAGAGAAACACGGTTAGCGCCAGTGGCGCAACGAAACGGCGACTTTCTTCATTGGGAATAATGCTTTTGGCTTCGTTCTGCACCATTTCAACAAGCATTTCAACGGCCGACTGGAAGCGACCGGGAACGCCACTTGTTGCTTTACTGGCTGCACGCCACAAGAAAAAGATGACAATCAGCCCCATGAACAGGGACCAGAACATCGAGTCGTAATTCAGAATGTTGAAGTCGGCAACCGCAGTTTGCTTTTCCCCCAAACCATTCAAATGCACTAAGTGATGCTGAATGTAATAGGATTGTGGCGAGATATCACTTGGAGCAGCCATTTGAACCCTTACCTGTTAACTTTTTAAACAGAGCCTGACACACAGTTGTGTCAGGCCCATGAAATTTGAATTCGCACCACGTTACGGCAGCCGCCCGAACATAAGCAGCAACACATAACCCTTCAACACCATAAGCAAGCCGAACAGCAGCGCGGGCCAAACAAGCCACGACTGCGCCAGGTAAACCACCAGCACCAGCAATAAAATTGATGCAAGCAGCTTGACAAGCTCGCCAACCAGAAACCGGCCCGGGCTGGCTGGCCGTCCGGCAGCCATACCCAAAAGCAGGCGTGCAGCAAAAAGCGCACTGGGAATAAAACAGGACAACGCGCCCAAAAGCGCCGACGCCCCAGCCTCAAACCCTGCTATAGCCCAGGAAACCACAACGGCAACAAGCATCATGCCTGCTTGGGCGACCAGCACACGAACAAGGCCGTTAACGGCACTTGCCTGCACTTTCTTGCGCTCGGCGTCAGTTAGCTTTATTGGCTCAAGCCTTGTAGGCTCGGTTTCCCCAGGCTTCACAAGCCCCTGCTTCTTTGGTGTCAAACCCAGAGAGTATAACTGTTTTTTAAAGCCTTAAGCAAATCGTAAGGACTCTTTTTTTGTGCAACGCACACCCCGCCCGTTATTCATGGCGAAACCTGGCCGCGCGCTTCTCAATGAAAGCATTCATCCCCTCTTTCTGATCGTGCGTGGCAAACAGGGCATGGAAATTGCGGCGCTCAAACAACAAGCCCTCATTCAACGGTGACTCGTATGCACGATTGATACTTTCTTTAGCCATCATGACAGCCGGCAAAGGCATCGACGCAATAACCGCAGCGGCCTCCATGGCTTCATCCAGCACCTTCTCTGTGGGCACCACACGCGCAACCAACCCCGCCTTTTCCGCCTCATGTGCGCCAATCATCCGCGCAGTAAGAATCATATCCATTGCCTTGGCCTTACCCATGGCACGCGGCAAACGCTGTGTGCCCCCGTACCCGGGAATAATACCCAGCTTGATTTCAGGCTGGCCAAATTTGGCATTTTCACCGGCAATAATAAAATCGCACTGCATGGCCAACTCGCATCCACCACCCAGTGCAAACCCCGATACCGCGGCAATCACAGGTTTGCGTATACGCCGCAGCGATTCCCAGTTATGGCCCAGATAATCCTGTTTATAAACGTCGGTGTACGACCAGTCTTTCATCGCGGCAATATCCGCGCCCGCAGCAAAAGCCTTTTCGCTACCGGTCAATACGATGGCACCAACGTCGTCATTCGCATCAAATTCGCGCATGACCAGGGCCACTTCATCGATCAACTCATTACTCAGCGCGTTCAACACTTCAGCCCGGTTCAGGGTAACCAGCCCGACACGCCCGCGAATCTCGGTTTTAATCATGGGTTCGCTCATGAGTTCTCCTTTGCAAAGTAAACTAAATACATGAATACAGAACCGTTACTTTACCGCTTAACGCCTGCCGACCCGGCCGGGCATTGTTTTTTGATTCAGCTTAGAATCGCGCAACCCGATGCGAATGGGCAAGCATTCAGCCTGCCATCCTGGATTCCCGGCAGCTACCTGCTGCGCGATTTCTCACGACAAATTCAGGATATCCGCGCCAGCGACGAACACAACACGCCTGTTGCCATCATCAAGGCCGGCACGCATAGCTGGCAATGTGCCCCTTGTACCGGGGCTTTGCATATAGAGTATCGCGTGTACGCTTGGGACCTCTCGGTTCGAAACGCCCATTTCGACGAAACCCATGCATTTTTCAACGGCACCAGTGTGTTCTTGTATCCGCATGGCCAAACAGACCTGCCATGCCTGCTGGAAATCAACCCACCTCCCCATACAAAAAAATGGAAAGTTTTCACCAGCCTGCCTGAAGCCAATCCAAAACAGTATGCACTGGCGGCAAAACGGCATGGGTTCGGTTTGTATGAGGCGCCCGACTACGATGCCCTGATCGACCACCCTGTGGAACTGGGGACGCCACAAGTCGTGTCGTTCCAGGCGCATGGCGCTGAACATGAAATGGTGTTTACCGGCGAAATTTCCGGCCTGGACATGAAACGCATTGCTGCCGATGCAAAGAAAATCTGCGAAACCCAGATCGCCCTGTTTGAGCCGGAAACCATGGCAGTGCCGTTCCTGGATAGCGCCTCGCGCTACGTATTCATGACGATGGTTACCGGCAACGCATACGGTGGCCTGGAGCACCGTGCCTCAACCGCGCTGATGATCAGCCGCAACGATTTGCCGGTTGTCTCGCAAAGCAAAGCGCCCGAGGGCTACACCACGTTTCTGGGACTGGTCAGTCACGAATACTTCCATACCTGGAACATCAAGCGGATCAAGCCTGCCGCATTTGCACCTTACAACCTCTTGCAAGAGAATCACACTCGCTTGCTTTGGGTTGCAGAAGGCTTTACCTCGTACTACGACGACTTAATGCTATTACGTTCGGGCACCATCGACGAAACACAGTACTTTTCGCTTCTGGAGAAAACGATCGGACTCGTGATGCGCTCGCCGGGACGCCATCGGCAGTCGATTGCGGACAGCAGTTACGACGCCTGGACCCGCTTCTATAAACAGGATGAAGAATCGCCTAATGCCATTGTGAGCTATTACAGCAAAGGCGCATTGGCTGCCTGGGGGCTTGACCTGCTCCTGCGACGCGAGACAATGGGCAGCCGTTCGCTGGACGACGTCATGCGTTTGCTGTGGCAACAATACGGGAAAACTTTTTACGCCGGCGTACAGAAAGGAATCGAAGAAGACGCAATGGCCAGCCTGATCCAACAGGCAACCGGGGTAGACGTTAGTGACTATCTGTCGCGGTACGTTTACGGTTGCGACGACGTGCCGCTTGCCGATTTGCTGGCAGACCAGGGCGTTACCCTGGCATGCGAAAAAAGCCGTGCGCTGCCTTCACTTGATGTCCGGACCAAACACAGTGGCGACCAACTGACGCTGGCGACCGTCTACAAAGATGGCGCAGGCCATCTGGGCGGACTGTCGGCCGGCGACATATTGGTGGCAATCAATGGTTTGCGCATTACCGACGCTGCCTCGCTGGACCAGGCCATGCGCCTGTGCCGTCCTGGTCAAAGCGTGCCGATTCATGTTTTTCGCCGCGACGAGTTGCGTGTATTCAAGGTTAAAGTGTCCCCGCCGCCGAACGACAAATGGACGCTGAAACGCACACACGACGCAGTCACCGGACATTAATTATCCGGACACACCCATCCCGGTTTCCAGCCGGGCCTGAATGGCCTTGGCCGCCGTCACACCGTCGGCCAAGGCGGTGACCACACAAGGATGCTGACGCGATGCCACCTCGCCCACCGCATACACCCCGTCGCGGCGGGTTTGGGCCGTTTCAAAATCAATTGAGATAAATCCCCGCTGTGTTCGAGCCAGGCCCAAATCAGCCGCAAAGTCGGCATTGGGCGTCCAGCCGTACATGACCAGTATTGCGTCGTAAGGCTGCCCGTTCACCGTGCAACGATCAGGGTCAACGGTATAGTCACCTGTTGCCAGGCACCCAACCGGCAACTGTTGAACGAACTGCTGCTGAGCGCGAACAGTACGAGCATAAACCTGCACGCCGCTTGCGCCTTTCTCGAATGCGAACAATGCATTTTCAAATGCATTGTCACCGCCCCCCAGCACCGCAACACGTTTATTGGCAAAATCAAAACCGGCCACATGTTGACCCGGCCCAACCAGAACCAGCGGGTTGGACGTGACTTGATTCAAGCCACGCGCTTTCACACCCGTTGCCAAGACCAGGAACCGGCCGTGCAAGGTTTCATTATCCGGCCCCGATACCTGAAACCCCGGTTTGGAAACCTGCGCGGTTTGAACCGGCCACCCAAGGCGCAAGACCACGCTCGACTGCGCCACACTTTCAGCCAGGTTGCGGGCCACTTGCAGGCCATTCACCCCAGGCAGGCTTGCGTTCCAGTCATCCATGAACGGGTTGATTCGACACAACCCGCCCACTTCATGGGCTGCATCGACCAATATGGGATTAAAGCCAAGCCGGGACAGCCATACCGCGCACGAAACCCCTGCGGGGCCTGCCCCCACAATCACTGCGTCGTAAACCAACGGCATGCGGTCTGATTGAAAACTCATTGATCCTGCCACTAAATGATCTGATATGCAGAGTGTATCGGAAGCGAAGGCCTATTCGCACTACAATTGCGTGTCACTCATCAGGTTAAACGTATGCTTACCCGCCGCATTTATTTTTCACAGTTGGCGCTCGACGCCCGTATTGGTATCCTTGAACATGAGTTGCGCGCCACGCAGCCTTTACATATCGATGTTGAAGTCGACATCGATATTTCACAACCGGTAAATGACCACAATATTCAAACCGTGCTCGATTACCGTCTGTTGCGCAGTGCCATTGTGGAAGAATGCACCCAGGCACATGTGAACCTGATAGAAACGCTGGTTGAGCAAGTCGCCGGTCGTCTTTTCCGGGAATTCGGCGAGGTTCGCTACCTGAAACTGCGCATCAGCAAACCCAATGCATTTTCCGACTGCAGCGCCGTTGGCGTTGAAATTCAGCGCAGTCGCAACGATTAACTGTTATGACACACTCTAGCAACGACCCTTCAATCATCCGCGCCGACCGCAAACTGAGCGTGAACGAAAACAAGCTGGTAAAGCGACTGGTGCGCGAAAGTGGCCGCGCGATCAGCGACTTCAACATGATTGAACCGGGCGACAAGGTCATGGTGTGCCTGTCCGGCGGCAAAGACTCGTACGGCATGCTGGACCTGCTGCGCATCCACCAATCACGGGCGCCCTTTCATTTCGACATTGTGGCCGTGAACCTGGACCAGAAGCAGCCTGGTTTCCCCGAGCATGTGTTGCCTGAATATCTTGAAAGCATCGGCGTTCCTTATCACATCGAAAACCAGGACACATACTCGGTGGTGACACGCGTCATTCCCGAAGGCAAAACCATGTGCTCTCTTTGTTCGCGCCTGCGCCGGGGCATTCTGTACCGGGTGGCCACAGAGCTGGGCGCCACCAAAATTGCCTTGGGGCACCATCGCGACGACATCCTGGCCACGTTCTTCCTGAACCTTTTCTATGGCGGACGCATGAAAGGCATGCCGCCCAAACTGAAGTCCAGCGACGGTAAACACATTGTGATCCGTCCGCTGGCCTATTTGCCGGAAAAAGACTTAATTGCCTACGCCAAACTGAAGGAATTCCCCATTATCCCGTGCTCGCTCTGCGGCTCACAGGAAAACCTCAAGCGTCAGGAAATCAATCGCATGATCGGCGAATGGGAGCGCAAATACCCGGGTCGCGCCATGAGTGTTTTCGGCGCTCTTACCCGGGTTGTTCCATCGCACTTAATGGACCCTGCACTATTCGACTTCACCAATCTTGAAGTGGATCCGGCCAGCTTTGAAGGGGATACGGCGTTCGATGACGAGACCTTTCCCGACCTGCCCCATGCATTGAACCCAGCCGATGACGACGACGCAAACAATGAGCCCTTGGCCGGGCAAGCCCGTACTGAAACGTCGCCCACCGGGCAAAGAGTCATTCCACTGAGTGTCGTGGGGAATTTGCAAAAACTGGGCTGAAAACGGGCTTTAAGTGCCTTCCCACTGCGGACCATTCACGTCAATGTCGAACAGTTCCAGAACACGCGCCACAGTATGGTCGACCATTTCGTCGATGGATTTCGGGTGGTGGTAAAACGCCGGTAACGGCGGGAAGATAACCCCGCCCATTTCCGTTACCGCAGTCATGTTGCGCAAATGAGCCAGATTCAGCGGTGTTTCACGCACCATCAACACAAGACGACGACGCTCTTTCAAAGTCACATCGGCCGCGCGTGTAATAAGGTTATCGGAAAAACCATGCGCTACAGCGGCCAACGTACGCATGGAACAAGGCACCACTACCATGCCGAGCGTTGCGAATCCGCCACTGGCCAGCGTTGCACCGACATCACGAAAACCATACACGCGATCGGCCAAACCATGCACCGCCTGACGCGTCAGCTCCAGTTCGTACTTGATATTCAGCACGCCTGAAGGCGATACGACCAAATGTGTTTCTATATCCGACACATCGCGCAGCTGCTCGAGCATGCGCACGGCATAAATCGAACCAGTGGCACCGGTTACACCGATAACCAGGCGGCGTTTATTCACCGCCAAGTGCGCCCGATTCCTTCAGTACCGTTACCAGTTCGCCGGATTCGTGCATCTCTGCCAGGATGTCGGAGCCACCGACAAACTCGCCACCAACATACAACTGGGGAATTGTGGGCCAGCTGGAATAATCTTTTACGCCTTGACGCACTTCTTCGTCGTCCAGGACGTTTACGGTAACCAGTTTGGTAACGCCTGAGGCTTTCAGGATCTGAATAGCACGGCCCGAAAAACCGCATTGCGGAAACTGGGCAGTCCCCTTCATAAACAAAACAACGGGATTACCGGTAACGGTTTCTTTAATGAAATCTTGAACTTCGCTCATGGTGCTCTCTAAAGAAATAGGAAGAATATATGAATTATAAAGGCCGCACATCCGGAATGCGCAGCGTTAAAAGCAGGCGTTATAGCGCCCACCGGAAATACGCTCAATTTGGGCCAGGTCTTTCCTGCTTTGGACATCCTGAAAACCCGATTGTTCCAGCAGGGCACGTACGCTTGCAGCCTGATCCCAGCCATGCTCGAGCCATAACACCCCCCCGGGCTTCAGCCATTCAGGCGCCTCTTGCACAATCTGGCGAATCGCCTGCAGGCCATCTGTTTCATCGGTTAAGGCTCCCCGCGGCTCAAACCGCAAATCACCTTGCACCATATGGGAATCATCCGGCGCAATATAGGGCGGATTCGACACAATGAGATCGAATCGCGAGGAACCCAACAGGGCATGGTACCAATTACCAGCATAAAATTCGACCCGTGCCCCCAGATTTTGGGCATTTTCCCTTGCCAGGCGCAAAGCCGGCTCACTGGCGTCGGTAGCCACAACCTGCACACCAGAACACGCCAGCGCCACGGAAATGGCAATTGCGCCACTGCCTGTTCCCAGGTCCAACATCGCCTGAGCTTCCCCTGGGCGAGCACGCAAAACCTGAAGCGCCGTCTCAACCAGCAATTCCGTATCCGGACGTGGAATCAACACCGCTGGCGAAACTTTGAACACCTGCCCCATAAACTCGCGCTCACCCACAATGTACGCCACGGGCTCACCCGCCTGGCGGCGCTGGAAACAAGCCTCAATGGCTTGCAACTGAGCTGGGGACAACACATCGGTATCATGCGCAATTAACCAACTGCGCGACACCCCGAGTACATGCTGCAGCAACACCTGGGCGTCCAGCCGCGCCAGGCCGCTTTTCATCAGGAAGTCGCGTACGCAATGCATTGCTGGCCCGCTTAAACCTGCTCGGCCAAGGCTGCCAGCATTTCCGCACGCTGCTCGGCCATCAAGGCATCGGTCAGTTCGTCCAAGTCGCCCTGCATCATAGTAGGCAGTTTGTGCAACGTAAGATTAATGCGATGGTCGGTAACCCGCCCTTGCGGGTAGTTGTAGGTGCGAATGCGCTCGGAACGATCCCCTGAACCCACCAGGCTTTTGCGCTGGGCCGCTTCCTTGCTTTGCTGCTCTTGAACTTGCTTATCTTTCAAACGTGCCGCCAGTACCTGCATCGCTTTTTCCCTATTGCGATGCTGTGAACGGTCGTCCTGGCACTCCACCACCAGACCCGTTGGCAAATGCGTTAAACGAATTGCCGAATCCGTTTTGTTCACGTGCTGGCCACCGGCACCGCTGGCGCGAAAAGTGTCTACACGCAAGTCCGCCGGGTTGATCACAATATCGCTCAGTTCATCAGCCTCGGGCAATATGGCCACCGTACACGCCGACGTGTGAATGCGTCCTTGCGTTTCCGTAGCCGGCACTCGCTGCACACGATGCGCCCCCGACTCGAACTTCAACCGCCCATACACACCATCGCCATCAATACGGGCAATCACTTCCTTATAACCACCCACTTCAGAAGGACTTTCCGACATCAACTCCACGCGCCAACCCTTGGTTTCGGCGTAGCGACTGTACATGCGCAATAAGTCGCCGGTGAACAAGGCGCTTTCGTCGCCACCGGTACCGGCGCGAATTTCCAGGAACACGCTACGACCATCATTCGGATCGCGTGGCAACAACAAGACCTGTAACTCATCCTCCAACACCTCGATGCGTTCGCGGCCCAGTTTCAGCTCTTCGTCAGCCATTTCACGCATATCGGGGTCCGACTGCATTTCCTTGGCCGCCTGAATATCGCCTTCCGTCGCCTCATATTGCTGAAACTGCACCACCACAGGCTCAATTTCAGCCCGCTCGCGCGAAAGCTTGCGAAAACGATCCATATCGGAGGCAATTTCGGGCTCCGCCAACAAAGCGTCAATTTCGATAAGCCGACGAGCAAGTTGCTCCAGCCGGCTGCGCATGGAATCTTTCATAAATACTCTGGAATAGAAAAGAAAAGCGTGCCGTACAAAAAGAATGGGGGCAGCGCTAACGGCGGCGTTCCGAACCCGGCAGCAAACGCGGCAAAAGATCGAGTAACTGCTCGCGCTGCTGAGCATCACTGCGATTCAACGCCGCCAAAGAGCCATGAATATACTTCTGTGTGAGACTGTGGGCCAATATTTCCATGACCTCGTCAGGTGCCGTACCCTTGGCCAGCAAGCGGCGGGCGCGCTCGAGTTCGTGCTGCTTAAGTTGATCGGCCTGTTCGTGAATGTTTACAATCGCGGGAACAATATCGCGGTTTTGCAGCCAGTGCATAAAATGCTGAACCCGCGTTTCAATGATGGCTTCCGCTTGCACCACGGCTGCGCGGCGGGCATCGGTACCCGTTTGTACCATCCGACCCAGGTCGTCAACGGTATATAAATAGACGTCGTCAAGACGCCCCACCTCGGTTTCAATATCGCGTGGTACCGCCAGGTCGACCATCACCATCGGGCGGTGACGGCGCGCACGTGTTACCCGTTCCACCATCCCCAAACCCAATATGGGCAGGGAACTGGCCGTACAGGACACCACGATATCGAACTGCTCCAGCGACTGGGGCAATTCGCTCAGCTTCAGCGTACGCGCCATAAAGCGCGAAGCCAGGGTCTCAGCGCGCTCGACAGTACGATTAGCCACCGTCATTTGGGCAGGATTCAGCGCTGCAAAGTGCGTAGCACAGAGTTCAATCATTTCACCAGCGCCGATAAACAGCACACGGGTGTCTGAAATATCACCGAACACACGTTCGGCCAAACGTACCGCCGCGGCCGCCATTGACACTGAATGCGCACCAATTGCCGTTTGCGATCGTACCTCTTTGGCCACCGAGAACGTGCGCTGGAACAACTGATGCAAGAGCGTACCCAAACCACCGGCCTGCTCGGCCGCGCGCACGGCCTCTTTCATTTGACCCAGAATCTGGGGTTCGCCCAACACCATGGAATCGAGCCCACTGGCCACACGGAATGCGTGGCGCACCGCTTCATTATGATGATGCTGGTAAAGATGGGGCTGCAAATGGCGCGCGTCGAGCTGGTTGAAGTCGGCCATCCAGCGCGGCAGATGCAGCGACACGTCCGGGTCGGCGGCACAGTACAACTCGGTGCGATTACAGGTGGACAAAATGGCGGCTTCTTTGACCCGCTCGCCAAATGTTGAACGCAAACCTTCCAATGCCGGCTTGATCACTTCAAGCGGCATAGCAACGCGCTCGCGCACCGAAACCGGGGCGGAAACGTGATTCAGACCGAAGGTGTAAACGTCGACAGACATTTTGAAAAGCGCCCGCAAAGGCCAAGGCAATTGTTCCGAACCCCTCATTATACCGGCAGTAGGGTTAGTACTGTAGTTTGTGTCAACCCAGTGAAAACACAAGGCCAAAAAAACCTGGGGGTGGGCCAGCAAAGAACAAAAAATTAGTGTATTATTTTGCCTTTACCGGATGGCCTGGTAGCTCAGTTGGTAGAGCAGCGGATTGAAAATCCGCGTGTCGGTGGTTCGATTCCGCCCCAGGCCACCAGAATTACTAAGCCCTTGATTCTTAAAAGTTTCAGGGGCTTTTTGCCGTCTGAAGCAGGTTGCTTCCCACCCACATTGGTACAGAAAGGTGGTACAAACGGCAGTTATGGCTCAACCTTGGAAACATCCTCAGAACGGTATCTATTACTTCCGTAGAGAAGTACCTAAAGACATTCGCCCAACACTTGGAAAACGAGAATGGAAGGTCTCTCTCAGGACTAAAGACCTCGCCAATGCTCGCCCCCGATTTGCCGCCGAATCTGTGCGATGTGAAGAAATATTCAGGTCAGCCCGAGAACAATTACAGGGCCGCCCGATAGTCTTATCATCGGATGCCCCTAAACTGGCCGATAGGTGGGCTAGGAAGGTAGTAAGTGATTGGGAAGTTGACCCAGAGACAATATACGAATTTCTAGCTACGGTTTCGTCTGAAGGGAAAACCTTACCAATGTACTAAGTCGGCAAGGCTGTGTCCGGAGATCCTTCATGCCTACGGTCTGCCAGTGGCGCGCACGCAACCGCTGCAGTTCGAGGGCATGAAGGCGCTGGCGGTTAAACGATTCGACCGTACGTGGTGGGGAGGCTCGGATGGCAGGCGTTAGACAGCGACACCGGTGATATCCTCGGATTTATATCTCTCGCACATCAAGGGAGCGATTATCTGGCGTAAAAAAGTCACCAACAACCAGATCCGAGTCCTTTATTTTCGGATTAATTTCTGATGTAGCAAAAATTACTTGGTATTCCACATCGTAGCTAGCGCACTCATCTACAATAATTTCTTGCAAACGATGGCTACGCTCCTTCTCCATCCCACCGTCATCGATGCCATCAAGCATCAAAAACCTCGGGAATCGCATGTATTTTTTCTTAACGCTAGCGCTGAGCAGCGCCAAATGAAAGACGTGGCGTAGCACTACGGCCGAACTCTCGGAGAAGTGTCGAGATCCGTTCACATAGACAGTGGACTGACCAGTGAGTTGCACG
>DGCD01000020.1 GCA_002384935.1 Pusillimonas sp. UBA3987 | reverse complement strand
CACTACTGTCCGGTTAAGAATGCATAAATTTCAAATTTCATAAGATAATACAATATGTTAAACGCAATTTTGGGTGTCCCCGATTTGAACGGCAATCCGGCAAAATACCTCCATTTCCCACATTTAACGAAGAGGGATGTGGATGAACACCGGAAAGACACTGTTTGCCCAGATCATGGAGTTCCTTCCATGGAAAACGTTTCACCGGATCGTGGCGCGTTACGATGGGGACTATCGAGTCCGAACACTTCCTTGCGCAGAGCACTTCCGCATTCTGGCTTTTGCTCAGTTGACTTACCGGGAAAGCCTGCGAGACATCGAAGCCTGCCTCTCGGCACAAGCCCCCAAGCTGTACCACATGGGGATTCGCTCGCCGGTGCGTCGCGCTACCCTGGCCGATGCCAACGCGCGACGGGATTGGCGCATTTATGCCGACTTCTCGCAGCGGCTTATTGCCCAGGCTCGCAAACTTTACGCGACAGAAGATCTGGGGCTGGATTTGTCGAACACGGTCTACGCGCTGGACTCGACCACCATCGATTTGTGCCTGTCGCTGTTTCCTTGGGCTCCGTTTCGCAAAGCCAAAGCCGCGGTGAAAATGCATACGCTGCTGGACCTGCGAGGCAGTATTCCCAGCTTTATTCATGTGTCCGACGGCAAATTCCACGATGTCAACGCCCTCGATTTTCTGATTCCGGAGCCGGCGGCGATCTATGTCATGGATCGCGCCTATCTGGATTTCTCGCGGCTTTTTGGGCTTCATCAAGCGGGCGCTTTCTTCGTGACCCGCGCCAAATCGAATATGGATTTCCGGCGGGTGTATTCCGCGCCAAGCGACCGTGCCGAAGGGATTATCTGCGACCAGACAATCAAACTGTCGGGGTTTTACACGCAGCAGTATTTTCCTATTCTCCTTCGGCGTATTCGTTTCAAGGACCCCGAGTCGGGAAAGACCCTGGTCTTTCTCACCAACCTGTTTGGCCCACCGGCAACGACGATCTGCGCCCTGTACAAGGCTCGCTGGCAGGTCGAATTGTTTTTCAAGTGGATCAAGCAACACCTGCGTATCAAGCAGTTCTATGGCACGTCTGAGAATGCCGTGAAGGCGCAAATCTGGATTGCCGTATCGGTGTATGTGCTGGTGGCCATTGTCAAGAAGCGACTCCATCTGGATGCCTCGCTCTACACTTTGCTACAGATTTTTTCGGTCACCCTGTTCGAGAAGATCCCTTTAAACAAAGACTTTTTCGATGCGAAGTACACTTCTGAGGATGACATGTTTCGTAACCAATTGAATTTATTTGATTCTTAACCGGACGCTAGTGACTTCAAGCCAAAATTTAATAAGGAATTCAAAAACAGTTTCCCATCTACCAACATGAAATTGTTGGCGAGCTGCTATGAAAAGGACCTTTCAGCAGTCGTTGCAGAAATATGCATCGATGAGCTTCCTTTCAAATTGTTCAGCGATGCTGTGAAAGCCAATCGTTATCATATTGCGCGGCACAGCCTCCACACTGCAACTGATCGAAATGCCTTCTTTGATCCGACCGAATAATGCTGTGTGGATGGAGCCCAGAAGTTCATTTTTCACATATGGTATTTCCAATGGTATTGGTGATGTGTGCGAGTATAATTTATTGAAAAAAAAGATTTTCTACGTCATTGATGATCGAGTGGAAGTGATTCCACGTCTGGCATAGACTGGTACCAAAGAGAATTAAAGCACCTCTAAGCCCGCGTAACTGCGGGCTTTTTTTGTTTTTACCCTAGCACTATCTGGCAAATTTCTGCATCGTATGGGCAAACTTTGCAAAGTGAACGACCTTGACGGCATCTATGTGGCCATCGCTCCTGCGGTTCTCGACCGCCGCCGGCCTTGGGCTAGAGCGGGTCGATCAGCCCCAGCAGGCCACTACCTGATCCATCTCGGTAAGGAACCTTTCGCAACGTGTTTGTTTGCGTATTCGAAATCGGAAAAGCTCGTCTGGCTAATTAGGCCTAGGATCAGGTGGTCAGGCGTATTTCAGCATATTTAGGGGCTTGTTAAGAGTTTTCCGAGGTTGGCGAGCAGTTACTTGTGACTCATAACCTTCAGAAATCTGAACATCTCATCGTCCGTGCCTTTTTGATAAGCTTGAAGAGAAATTTGGTTAGGATCCGGATGAAACTTGTTGTAGAACTCCACGATCTTGAAATCGCATTTATTTACATAAAAGTGGATGTTCCGCTTCTCAAAATACGGGGTGACGGTTTCCCAGGTCTTGGTTTTTGGGTACTCCCTCTCGATTGCTTTCCAGGCATGTAGTCCTAACCCACGACTCTACTCGCTTGTTGAAATGAAGAAGAACGACAACGAGTTTCGATTGCTTATTTCATCAATTACCACAACAGCACCACCGACACGCTGATCGTTTGCCATGATCCAGTATGTGGCAGCTCCAGCAGCAGCGATGGACTGCGCCATGTCTTCATCAGAAGGAATGGGCTCCTCAATCGGCTGATCTAAGCCAGCCTCGGCCGCCACTCGGAACGAGTTCTGGAGAGCTGTTTTGAACTCGCCGAGAGTGTCAATGGCAGCCCTCTGGAGTTTGACCATTCCAAAATCCTCTTGTGCTTTCACGTGCTTGTTCTTCATCAAGTTTGTCAGAGTCATGAGTGGAGGACTCTATGGACCCTCCTATTTCAGCACAGGTTAGCCTGTGCTGACTCGGAAAATCCTTAGTTCTATCGATAACCCGCCAAATGATACGATTTGAACCTAATGTCATATTCGGCAAATAGGAATGCGCATGACGGTATTCCCCCCATTTTTAGCAGTAAGCGACAGTAGAATTAGTTGAATACTTACTGATTAGTTTCTGTTTTGGAGTGAATCCGCCCAAGGCCATGTTGGGCCTTTCATTGTTGTAAGTCCAGAGCCAGGCGGTGGCACCGTGCTGAACTTCGTCCAGACTGCTAAACAGGTTTTGGGCGAGCCAATCATACCGCACCGTTCGGTTGTAGCGTTCAATATAGGCGTTTTGCTGCGGGTTTCCGGGCTGGGTGTGAATCATCGTAATTCGTCGTCTGGCGGCCCATTGGAGCATTGTTTTACCGATGTATTCCGGGCCATTGTCGCATCGTAGGCAAGCGGGCTTGCCGCGCCATTCGATGATCTGATCCAGGGTGCGCGTTACGCGCTCTGCCGGCAGGGAAAAATCCACCTCAATGCCTAACCCCTCGCGGTTAAAGTCATCGACAATGTTAAGTAATCGGATACCACGACCGTCGACCAATTGATCATGCATAAAATCCATGGACCAGATCTGGTTGATATCGGTAGCGGTGCCCAGCGGATCGGGTCGCTCGCGCATCAGACGCTTCTTGGGCTTGATGCGTAGGTTCAGCTCCAGTTCACGATAAATACGGTATACCCTTTTGTGATTCCACTTAAAGCCTTTGATGTTGCGCAAGTATAGGAAGCATAAGCCAAAGCCCCAATTGCGTTGGGCTGTCGTCAACCGAATCAGCCAGTCAGCAATCATCTCGTTTTCATCGTCCTGCTTGGCTTGATAATAGTAGGCGCTTTCGCTGATACCAAAGGCCAGGCAGGCTAGCCGAATACTGGATTTGAAGTGCTCAATGGCACACCGCGCCATCTCTTTGCGTCGAGATGGCGCTACCACTTTTTTCGTAGCGCTTCCTGCACCATTTCAGCCTTAAGGCGTTCTTCTGCGTACATCTTCTTTAGCTGCTTGTTCTCAGCCTCAAGCTCCTTCAGGCGTGCCACCATCGAGGTGTCCATGCCGCCATACTTGGCGCGCCATTTGTAAAACGAGGCATTACTCATACCGTGCTCACGGCACAGTTGCGGCACGGGTGTGCCTGCTTCGGCTTGTTTGAGAATGGCCATGATCTGGCTGTCGGTGAATCGGGCTTGCTTCATTGATTGAATTTCCTTGTTGTGGAAATTCTACTTCAGTTCACTGCGGTTTTATGGGGGGAATACCTGACCACCGCACATGTTTTTATTGCCATCAGCCTGGATGGCTTTATCGCACGGCAAGATGGTGACATCAATTGGCTATTGGAGCGCGATGATCCAACAGAAGATCACGGTTATACAGACTTTATCGCCGACATAGACATGATCGTCATGGGTCGAGGCAGCTATGAGAAGGTTTTGACCCTAGGCGCGTGGCCATACGACAAACCGGTGCTGGTGCTTTCAGAACAACTAGCCAATACGCCCGTGCCCGACATGCTGAAAGGCAAGGTTCGTTTTTCCAGCAGTTCTCCTAAACTTACGATGGCGGAACTCGCAAAGGAAAATGTGCGGCGGGTCTATGTTGATGGCGGACGACTCGTGCAATCCACCTATCGCATTATCGCGTAAGGTCTGCGTCGGCAAGCAGCGGTGGCAGTGGGCAGTTCAGCGAGTCGGCGATGGCCCGCAGCAGCTCCGCTTCGGTAATCGTGACGACTCCGTCGTATTCGACGGCGCGCGCCAGTGCCTGTATAAGCGGCTGTTTGTCTGATGGTGCCACGTTGCATAAATGAATGACTGCAGGTTCCAGAGCCGCTGGCGACACGGCATCGCGAGGCAGCAGTTCCAGCCCTTGGAATGGCAGGCCGGACGCGGCAGCGGCAAAGGCAGTGCGCGCCTGACCGTCGTCCATATGGCCGGCATGCACGAGCGCCGATAACAGAACCTGGCATTCGTCGCGCAAGTTGCCAAGCGATACTCTGTTTGGATGGTGAGGGGGTGGCTCGATGTTATGAACCACAATACGGTACAGCGCCCACTCCATCAGACTGATCTGCTTGTCGGCCATGATAAGTTCGCCAAGGCATCCTTTGAATGTAATGTATTGCGCACTAGACAACTGTTTGAGCGCAGGCAGGGCAAGCGCCACCAACGGCAGGCGGAAGCGTGGGTCCAATGCGGCGAGTTTGGCCGCCAACTTGTTCATGTATCGATACGCGTCGGGTTCGGCTGTTCGTTCCAGCGCGGCCAGCTGGCGAGAGCGTACGGGGTCGGATGTGCTGAGCAGCAAGCCATAGATCAGCGCCCGTGCGGCGTAAATATCGTGGGCGGCCTCGCGCAATTCGGGATCAAGCGCCGCGATGGTTTGCTGCGCATAGGCGACATGTCTGGCGCTCGGCTGGCCGATGGCTTCGATGGCCTCCTGTGATGCGTTTGCCGGCAGTTGCGTTGTCTGTGCGGGTGGCTGGGCGCCCGTAAGCGTACCTGTAACTGCTGCATGCAGCACGCCCAGCGTAGCGCTTGAGCGGTCAATGTCGGGTCTTGTTGGCTCAGTGTTGTTCTCTGCTTGCGCAGACATGAAGTTGCCGTCCCAAGCGGGTTGCACGCGGCGGATACGCTGCTCTAGCGGTGGGTGCGTGGCCATAAGCGTGCTGAATGTGCTGCCAATAGCGCGACTGAAGAACATATGGCTGTACTCGGACACGTTCGCAGCCTGGACCTGCGAGCCTGCTTGGTTGCCGCCGATTTTCTTGAGAGCATTGGCGATACCCGCGGGATTCCTGGTAAATTGCACGGATGACGCATCGGCCAGGAACTCGCGTTGCCGGCTGACGGCAGATTTGATCAGATTACCGAAAAATGTTCCGGCGAAACCAACAATGATCAGCACAATGCCGATACCCAGCATGATCAGTGCTGAATTGTCCTTGGAGTTGCCGCGTCGGAACGGGGCGCTGCGCAGCAAAATATAGCCGATTAGGCCAATAAGCAAAATGCCGTTCAGTGTCGCCACCAATTTGGTGTTCAATCTCATGTCGCCATGAAAAATGTGGCTGAACTCATGGGCCACCACCCCTTGCAGTTCGTCGCGGCTAAGTAACCGGATGCAGCCCCTGGTAACACCAATGATTGCATCTTGCGGCGTGTGGCCTGCCGCAAACGCGTTGATGCTTTCATCTTCCATTACATACACGGGCGGAACAGAGATGCCCGATGCGATCGCCATTTCTTCTACAACGTTAAGAATTTTCTGTTCTTCAAGGTCGGACGTGCCTGGGTCGATGGGTCGGCCATTAAGGGATTCGGCGACCGCCTTGCCGCCACTGCGCAGTTGGAAGTGTTTGAAAAGGCTCCCGGCTGCCACCACACCGATGACCAGCATTGATATGGTGCCAACCAGATGCCAGTCGAGTAGCGTCGTCATTTGCGTAAACCAGGCGCCTGCTGTAACGGGAGCGTTCGGATCACGCTGACCAAGCAAGGCTAGAATCGCAGCGACGGCCACGGACGAAATTGCGACAAGACTAATGACTGCCAGGCACATCAGCACGACCAGCTTGCTGGTATTACGCTTGGCACGCTCTTGCTGTTCGAAAAAGTTCATGGCGCGTTCGTTTAAAACGAGACCTGTGGCGCAGCTTGTATTTCTTCGCTATCTTCGAACTCGAGCAGGGCGGCGTCTGCGGCGTGTCCAAAGGCGCCTGCCACCACGACAGGCGGAAAGCTTTGTTTATAGGTGTTGTAGGCCATTACCGTGTCATTGAATGCCTGGCGGGCAAAGGCCACCTTGTTCTCGGTGCTGGTGAGCTCTTCTGATAACTGCTGCATGTTTTGCGAAGCTTTCAGGTCGGGGTAGGCTTCCATTACCACATTAAGACGACCCATGGCGTTGCCTAGGGCGCCTTCCGCACCGGCCAACTGCCCCATGGCAGCGGCATTGCCGGGCTCGGCGGCGGCCGCCTGCAGGCCCTTGGCCGCCGTATCACGCGCGGCGACCACGGCCTCGAGTGTTTCTCGTTCATGAGCCAAATAACCTTTGGCCGTTTCCACCAGGTTGGGGATCAAGTCGTAGCGGCGCTTCAATTGCACTTCAATTTGCGCAAAGCTGTTTTTGTAACGGTTTCTCAGAGTCGTGAGTCGGTTATAGATGCCGATGACATAGATGGCCACGATGGCCAGTATGACAAGAATAATGATGGTGGTAATGCCCATGTTTTTCCCGGAGTTTTGATGCAAGATAAAATCAGCAGGCGTAAAACAGTGCTGGTTGCCATCGTCGCTGATCGCTGCGCGCGGTTTCAATACAAACAATCTATCACACGTTGCGGCGGTAATCACCCATTGCCGGCAGCGACGCATTCAACCGGTCAGTGCAACACGTGGTATTTTTTGCTTGAATAAGTTTTGGCCCTGTTCATAATGATCTCATTGGTGAGTATGATGAGGCTAAAAAGTATCTGGTAAACCTTGACCATTCAGGGTTTGAAGTGACCGCAACTCGTCTTCACGATAACAAGGATAACTGCATGAATAAACCAACCGGTAGCCGCAGCGCATCAGAGTTTCACGACATTTATGCGTCTCAGGAACTGGCCCAGAGCCTGCCCAAGACACGCTTCCCCGAGCGCGAGGAAAATCCCCGCAACGTATTCAATGCCGTGCGCGACGAGCTCATGCTTGACGGCAACTCCCGACAGAACCTGGCTACGTTTTGCCAGACCTGGGTTGATGATGAGGTTCGCGACCTGATGTCTTTGTCGATCGACAAGAATATGATCGACAAAGACGAGTATCCCCAGACGGCCGAGATTGAGAAGCGCTGCGTGGCGATGCTGGCCGATTTGTGGAATTCGCCCGAGGCCGAGACCACCCTGGGTTGTTCAACCATCGGGTCGTCTGAAGCGGCAATGCTTGGCGGCCTGGCCTTGAAATGGCAGTGGCGCAACAAGCGCAAGGCGGCCGGCAAGCCCACTGATCGTCCCAACCTGATATGTGGTCCGGTGCAAATTTGCTGGCACAAGTTTGCCCGTTATTTTGATGTTGAATTGCGCGAGATTCCGCTGGAAGGTGATCGTTTGATCATGAGTCCTGAAGAAGTGATCAAGCGTGTTGACGAGAATACGATTGGCGTGGTGCCCACGCTGGGCGTCACGTTCACTTGCCAGTACGAGCCGGTTAAGGCCGTGCACGATGCGCTGGACAAATTGCAGGCCGATACGGGCCTGGATATCCCGATTCACGTTGATGGTGCCAGCGGCGCTTTCCTTGCGCCATTTTGCGCGCCGGACATTGAATGGGATTTTCGTTTGCCACGAGTCAAGTCCATTAACACCTCGGGCCACAAATTCGGCCTGGCGCCGCTGGGGGCCGGTTGGGTGATCTGGCGTGAAACCAAGGATCTGCCGGAAGACTTGATCTTCAATGTTAATTATCTGGGCGGCAACATGCCCACGTTTGCCCTGAACTTTTCCCGGCCGGGCGGGCAGGTGATTGCCCAGTATTACAACTTCCTGCGTCTGGGCCGGGAAGGTTACGCCGGCGTGCACAACGCGTGCTATGCCACTGCCCGGTATCTTTCGTCCGAGATCGGCAAAATGGGCCCGTTCGAAATTCTATTTGACGGAGACAGTCAGAAAGGCATCCCGGCGCTTGCATGGAAACTTAAAGACGGCGTGGCAACGCAGGGATACACGCTTTATGACCTAGCCGACCGGCTGCGCAGCCGCGGTTGGCAAGTGCCTGCCTATTCAATGCCGGCTAACCGGGAAGATCTGGTCGTGCAACGTATTCTTGTGCGTCACGGGGTCAGTATGGACCTGGCCTCGTTGTTGCTGGAGGACATTCGGCGCGCACTGGATTATTTCCAGAAACACCCGGTATCGCGTCCTCTTTCGGAAGAGGAAGGGGGTGGCTATAGCCACTGATTCTCTGGGGTGTTCAACCAAGCCAGCTTAAGCGTGTTTGTCTTTTTTCGGGGAACGATATGGCATCAGCGCCGGCCTTTGCAAGCGTCGGCCCGCCGGGGACTTCAAAACCGTTATTTGGGAGCGGGCGGTTTGCTTAGTGGTTCCGGAACAGGCTGGAAATGCAGTTGATCGCGGCCGGACATGTGATCGCCCTGGACTTGTTCGGACAGGCGCTGGGTGTCTCTGCGGCGAATGTCCTCGGCCGCTTCTTCAATGTCGACCTCGGCATAATTCAACGCCCTCAAGGCCTGTGCTCCCATTAAATAGGCAGACTCAACCGTTTCTCGAATCTGATATTCCACGCCGGCGCGAATCAGTTCAATTGCGTGCCCACGGTCATAGCTTCGCACCAGAAGTTTGGCCTGGGGAAACTCGTGCTGGGCCAGTTCCACGATACGCATCGCTGCTTTTTGGTCGTCGATGCAAATCATGATGGCATTGGCTTGATCTGCGCCCGAGTGGTGCAGGGTGTCCAGCCGCGTACCGTCGCCGAAAAACACTTTGAATCCGTATCGGCCTGCATCGCGGATCCGATCGGGGTCTTTGTCGATCACGGAAATATTCACGCCGCGGGACAGCAGTATCTGTGAAGCGATCTGACCGAAACGGCCAAAGCCGATAACGAGTATGCGACCTTCCAGATGACAGGCCACGTCGACGCCGTCCATCGACGTTTCGGTGCGCAGAAAACGGTCGGCCACCATCATGAGCAGTGGCGTCATGGCCATAGACAAGATGACGACGGTCGCGAACAGGACGTTTTCCCGCGCATTGATCACGCCGCCCGATGTTGCTGCGGCATAGAGCACGAACGCGAATTCTCCCCCCTGCAGGAACATGGATGTTCGGTGTAAGGCCTGATGCCCGGCACTGCCGAATATACGGGCAACGGCATAGACCACGGCGCCTTTTGCGATTGTGAACGCGATCAGCATGAGCAGCAGAAGTCGCCATTCCTGTGCAACGATGGATAAATTCAACGACATGCCGACGGCCAGGAAGAACAGGCCCATGAACAGTCCCCGGAACGGTTCGATGTCGCTCTCGATCTGGTGCCGGTAGCTTGAGTTCGACAGCATGACCCCGGCAAGAAACGTGCCCATCGCCATTGAAAGACCGGCAAAGTCCATGAGCAATGCGGCGCCAAGAACCACCAGCAGAGCGCCTGCCGTTAAAACCTCGCGAGTCCGTGTTCGCGCCAGCAGGGCAAAGAACGGGTTCAGTGCCCAGCGGGAAACGATCAACAATACCAGCAGCGCAGAAAGCGCCAGCAGAATGTCAGTCCATCGGGCTTGCCCATCTGACAGTGGTGAGAGGAAAGCCACCACCGCCAAAAGCGGCACTATCATCAGGTCTTCGAACAGCAGAATTGCAACCGACTTCTGGCCCTCGGCACTGGAAATTTCTCCCCGGTCTTGCAGCACCGACATGATGACGGCGGTTGAAGAAAGGACAAAGCCAGCGCCGGCGATGAATGCAACCGGTGCCGTAAAGCCGAAAATGAATATGCCGGTCAAAGCCAGGGCAATGATCGCGGCAGCAACCTGGGTTAGGCCCAGCCCGAATATTTGACCTCGCATTGCCCACAGTTTGGTCGGGCGCAATTCCAGCCCGATGACGAACAGGAACATGACCACGCCCAGTTCTGAAAAATGCAGGATCGACTGGGCATCGGTAAATACGCCCAGAACCGATGGGCCCACCAGCAGGCCGGCGGCAAAATAGCCCAGAACCGATCCGAGCCCGAGGCGTCGGAACAAAGGAACAGCAACCACTGCCGCCCCCATCAGTACCACAGCAGGTCCAATTATCTGTCCCAGGCTCGCGTCAGCCATTTAGTCACCTTTCCAGTACCGGGTTGCCGGCAGGCGAGCCCGTCCAAAATGAATACAGGCGCTAAAGATATCACTACCTCACTCATTAGGCGAGCTTTAAGCTCCTGTGAACTGTGTTGGGCAAAGTGGCGCGACTGCTGTCAGGGTGTTGCCGGCTTGGGTGGCCTGTGCGTTCTGGCGTTCCTTGTGTGGCCCTTACCGGTTAAAAGGAGGATTGTCTCCCCATGGTAGTTGGCTTGAAAATCATGAAGTGTGCGTTACCGTACAGAACAAAATCGGTCTCATAAATATATTGAACACCGGAGTAAGCTGAGTCTAAGGCTGTTCAACTACGCTGGTAAGAGAAGCTCCTGGAGAGGGCGGCCCTGACCGTTTAAATGGTTTAACAAGGAGCACGTCATCACCATCAAAGCGTTCAGGTTTTGGGCGCGCACGCGCGATGAGTTTCGGCAGGATCGCGATACTGAGTTGTTGCGCGCTGAGCTATTCAGCATTGAGCAACTTAAGCGTCATGCCGTTATGTTGGTAGGGCAGCATAAAATCGACCCGCATCCGGGGCCAGACAGGCTGTTGCCCAGGCTGGCCGATAATGAACATATGTTGCTGGCGGCGTACGATGTGGTCACGGCTGCCCAGGTCCCGGTCCAGCGCATTGTGCCGACCGAGGCCTGGTTGCTCGACAATTTTTATCTGATTGAGCAGCAGATCAGTTTGGCACGTCGGCATCTTCCACGCGGATACAGCCGTGAGTTGCCGCGTTTGGCTGAGGGCCATTCAGCAGGTTTTCCCCGTGTTTACGATCTGGCGTTGGAGTTGATCTCTCACATGGATGGCCGTGTCGACAGCGACAAAGTGACCCAGTTCATTGCCACTTACCAGACGGTTGTCTCCTTGAAGCTGGGCGAGCTGTGGGCCTTTCCTATCATGCTGCAGTTGGCGTTGCTGGAAAACCTGCGCCGCGTCAGTGTGCGCATTGCACAACGGCGCAACGAACGCGACGTTGCGATTGCGTGGGCCGACCGCATGCTGGCCGCGGCAGAAAGCGCCCCCAAGCAGCTGATCCAGTTACTGGCCGAATTTGCCCATGCCGACGTACCGCTGACTGCGCCGTTTGTCGAAGAGTTCTACGACCGCCTTCAGGCGCAGGGCCCGGCCATGGCTTTCGTGCAAACCTGGGTTGAACAAAAACTCATTGAGCAGGGTATTACTGCAACAAAGTTATCGGAGGCGGCGGGTCGCACCACTGCGGCGAATCAGATATCTATCGCCAATAGTATTCGCAGCCTGCGTTTTATTAGCGCGATGGACTGGAAAACGCATGTTGAGTCACTCAGCATGGTTGAGGAAACCTTGCGCGAAGACCCAGCGGGTGTCTACGCATTGCAAGACTTCGCCACGCGCGATCGCTACCGTAATGCCATTGAAAACGTAACACGGGGTAGTGCCTGCAGCGAAATGGCCGTGGCACGTAAAGCCATTGTGATGGCTCAGGCTGCTGCCGTGCAAAAGGGACGGCGCCATCGCGCTGCACACGTAGGCTACTACTTGATCGGTCAGGGGCGGTCGAGCCTGGAACGGGCGGTGGGTTGCCGTCTGTCGATGAAAACCCACATAAAGCGGGCCAGCCGGCATGTTCGCCTGTCTTTGTATCTTGTCCCCATTTTGTTATTGACGCTACTGATAACGGCAGCCTTGCTGCATGGATTCGTGGGGTTGCAGGCCAACACCTGGCAGTATTGGTTTTTTGCCGTTGTAAGCATGATTGGCGCTTCGTCCCTGGCAGTGGCCGTGATCAACCAACTGGTCATGCTGTTTTTGCCTCCACGGGCACTGCCTCGGTTGGATTTTTCAGAGGGTATTCCGCTAGGTCACCGCACTATGGTGATCGTGCCCACGTTATTGAACAGTCGCGAGGATATTGACCGGCTGCTTGAAGCCCAGGAGATACGCTATCTTGGCAATCGTGACCCCAATCTTTTCTTTGCGCTATTAACGGATTTTCACGACGCACCCGAGGAAACACTGCCCCAAGACGCGGCGCTGATCGAGTATGCTCGGGCGGGTATCGAAGCGCTCAACGAGAACTACCGAGACGATCGCCCTTGTATTTTTTATCTTTTTCACCGGCCACGGCTGTGGAACGCTTTCGAGCGAGTGTGGATGGGCTACGAGCGCAAACGCGGCAAGCTCGAGCAGTTCAACGCGCTGCTGCGGGGCCAGGCGCTCATGGCTTTTTCGCACATTGTAGGCGACCAGTCCATTCTTGCTTTGATCCGGTACGTTATTACCCTGGATACCGATACGCAACTGCCACGCGACGCGGCCCACAAGTTGGTGGGCAACATGGCGCATCCACTTAACCGGCCCGTCTACGACGCTGCAAAGGGTCGTGTCGTTGAGGGTTACGCAATTTTGCAGCCGCGAGCTTCCATCAGCCTGACCAGCGCCGCACAATCGCGTTTTGCCAAGTTATTCGCAGGTGATTCGGGTCTGGACCCATACACGCGCGAAGTGTCGGATGTCTACCAGGATATGTTTGGAGAAGGCTCGTTCATTGGCAAGGGTATTTACGACGTTGATGTGTTCCGACAGGCCGTTGACGGGCGCTTTCCTGAAAATCTCATTCTGAGTCACGATCTGTTGGAAAGTGGCTACGCACGTTCAGCCCTGGTGACCGACATCGATCTGATAGAGGAGCAACCGGCCAGTGTCAGCGCTGAGTCCAGCCGTCGCCATCGCTGGATTCGTGGTGATTGGCAACTCGTTTTCTGGCTGTTGCCGCGGGTGCCTGGGCCGCCGACGATGAATGGAGCCAAGCCTAAACGACAGGCGAATCCGCTGTCTGCCCTGTCGATATGGAAAATTTTTGACAATATGCGAAGAAGCCTGGTGGCGCCCGCGCTGCTTGCCGTGTTGATAGCGGGGTGGCTATGGGCACCCGGCGCCATCTGGGTGTGTACCGGGTTGGTCTTGGCCGTTTTGTTCCTGCCTACGCTGCTGTCTACATTAAGTGAGTTGATTCGCAGACCTGCGGGGTGCGACTGGATCGTGCACCTGAAACTGACGGGTAAATCGGCGGGGCGTCCGCTTGCCCTGGCTTTCCTGGGCCTGACTTTTTTGCCGTATGACACGCGAATTGGCCTGGATGCCATTGTGCGATCAGCCGTGGGCATGCTGTTTACGCGTCGTGGTCTGATCTTATGGCAACTGTCCGGCTATGCACGACGCAACACATGCCGCTCATTGATGCATTTTTTCCTGGAGATGGGCGTGGCACCTGTTCTGGCGGCCGTGGTAAGCACAGGCATGGCAATTGCAGGAAGTTCACTTTTGGTATGGCTTTTGGCCGGACCCATTTTGCTACTTTGGTTCGTGTCGCCTGCTGTTGGCTGGTGGATTAGCCGACTGCTGGCCGCGCCTGCGCCCGGCTTGAGCGATGAGCAGCAAGTTTTTTTGCGGACAGCGGCCCGCAGAACCTGGCGCTATTTCGCCGACTTCGTTAATTCGGATGACAACTGGCTGCCGCCCGACAACGTCCAGACTCATCCTGCCCAGACGGTCGCCTCGCGTACCTCGCCCACGAACATCGGTATGGCGTTACTGGCCGACTTGGCTGCAGTTGATTTTGGTTATCTTACGGTTGGGGAGTGTTTGCAACGCATTGGCAACACGTTCTCCACAATGGAACGCCTGGAACGCTACCGTGGTCATTTTTATAACTGGTATAGCACGCGAACACTGCAACCGCTTGACCCGCAATATGTCTCTTCGGTAGATAGTGGCAACCTGGTTGGTGCCTTGGTGACTTTGCAGGCGGGCCTGGCTGAGTTGAAAACCAAGCCCGTGGTGTCGTTAAGCGCCCTGCAGGGTTTGCAGGATACCCTGCAAGTTCTAACAGAACACCTGCCCACTTCTGCGGTCCCGGAACTTGTGGAAAAAATGGATGACTTGCAGGACACGCTGGACGTCCTGATACAGAAAGGTCAGCCTCAGACGCTGGCCGAAGCGCTTGATGCACTGGCGCAGATTCACCATAGAGCGCCGGCGCTATTAAGTTGCTTGCCAATGGATATCAGCCCTCAGAGCGAATTGTTCTATTGGGCTCGGGCTTTCGATCTGCAATATCTCGCGCTAAGCGAAGAAGCCGTATTTCTGGAGCTTGAGTCGTGGCAGGGCAGTGCACAACCCAGTCGGATGGCACTGGCAGGCGCATATAACGGAGGCGCCCAGGCACAGCTCAACCTGATTGACGACCTCATGGATCGTTGCAGTGTTCTGGCGCAAATGGATTTTGGGTTTCTTTACGATGCCGGTAGTTGCCTTTTGACCATTGGCTATGACGTGAGCGAACGACGCCGAGACGCTTCCTGTTATGACCTGCTGGCGTCGGAAGCGCGCCTGGCCAGTTTCCTGCTCATTGCACAGGGGCAGGTGCCGCAAAAGCATTGGTTTGCGCTTGGCCGCCTGTTAACGAGTCATGGTGGAGACGTTAGCCTGATTTCGTGGAGCGGTTCAATGTTCGAATACCTGATGCCGCAGCTGATGATGCCGAGTTACGCGAATACGCTTTTAGGGCAAACCTATAAAGCGGCCGTGGCACGCCATATCGAATATGGGCGACAACGTAATGTGCCTTGGGGGATCTCGGAATCGTGTTACAACGCGACCGACGTCGATCAAGTCTATCAATATCGGGCGTTCGGTGTGCCTGGCCTGGGTTTCAAGCGCGGGCTTGGTGACGATCTTGTGATTGCGCCTTATGCCAGCGCATTGGCACTGACTATCATGCCACGGGAAGCGTGCAGCAATTTGCAAGTATTGGCAGAGCAGGGGCTACTGGGTGCTTACGGGTTCTATGAGGCCATCGACTACACGCCCGCGCGCGTGCTTCGAGGCAAGTCGCATGCCATCGTGCAGACGTTTATGGCTCATCACCAGGGCATGTGTTTTCTGGCTTTTGCACATGTGCTGTTCGATCAGCCCATGCAGCGCCGCTTTATGTCAGACCCATTGGTAAAGGCCACTGAATTACTACTGCAAGAGCGGATCCCCAGGAAGGTGGGAACGGTGCATCCGCACGCAGCCGAAGTCAGCGCGCGCCGCGTACCCGCCAGTGCCGATGTTGGCGCGTCTATGCGCGTGTTCACCGACCCCAACACGCGACTGCCTGAAGTGCATTTACTGTCGAACGGTCTTTATCATGTCATGGCCAATCATGCCGGCGGCAGTTATAGCCGCTGGCGTGATTTTGCCATTACACGCTGGCGCGAAGACATTACGTCGGATGGATGGGGTACCTTCATTTATCTGCGGGACCGTGATACTGGAAAATACTGGTCGACTGCGTATCAACCAACGCTTTGCCGTGCCGATTACTACGAGGCGATTTTCGTGCAGGCACGTGCGGAATACCGCCGACGCGACCATGCGATCGAAGCCCATACGGAAATCTGCGTTTCGCCGGAAGATGACGTTGAAATTCGCCGGGTTACGCTTACCAACCAGTCGACTCGTACTCGCCATATTGAAGTGACGAGCTATGCCGAAGTGGTATTGGCACCGCTGAACGCGGATCTGGCCCATCGCTCGTTCAGTAATCTGTTCGTACAAACGGAAATTTTGACTGGCCAAAACGCCATTCTTTGCACGCGGCGTCCTCGAACGCCTGGGGAGCAGGAGCTCTGGATGTTTCATCTGCTGGCGACACCGGGCGCAGTGGCCGACGAACCCAGCTATGAAACTGACCGCGCCCGCTTTATTGGGCGAGGCCGTACGGCGGCTAATCCAGTTATGCTGGATAACGAAGGTAGTTCTCCCTTGTTGTCGAATTCGCAAGGATCAGTGCTAGATCCTATTGTGGCGATTCGCAACACCGTGACCTTGTTGCCGGATGAGTCTACTGACGTGCAAATTATTTCCGGTGTTGCCGGTACACGCGAGGCCGTGTTGACCCTGCTGGATAAATACTGTGATCGTCACTTCGTTGAGCGCGCCTTCGAACTGGCCTGGTTCCAGAGCCAGGAGGTGCTGCGCCATCTTAACGCAACTGAAGCGGATGCGCAGCTTTTTGGCCGCCTGGCCAACTCTGTTATCTACAGCAATGACCTGCGTCGCGCGCCGTCCAATATTATTTCCCGCAATCAATTGGGACAATCCGGATTATGGCGTTTCGCCATTTCGGGTGATGTGCCTATCGTCTTGCTCCTTATCAGGGACGCTAACCGTATCGAGCTGGTCAGACAGGTGGTAAGAGCCCATGCATACTGGCGCATGAAGGGTTTGGCTGCCGATTTGGTGATTGTGAATGACGATTTTTCTGGTTATCGCGCGGTGCTGCAGGATTTGATCATGGGGCTGATTACTGCAGGCCCCGAGCCACAAGTACTCAATAAGCCTGGTGGTGTCTTTGTGCGTCGTGGTGAAGAACTCTCAGAAGACGAACGCGTGCTGCTGCAAACTGTATCGCGCATTGTGTTCAGTGACACTGCCGAGACCCTGATTGAATATGTGGAACGGCGTGCCTCGCCAGAGCGCACATCGGACCAGTTGGAACCCAAAAAGCAAGCCGATCCTGAGCCGGTTTATTCGTTGAAACCGCGCAGGAGAATCTTTGATAATGGGCTGGGTGGATTCTCCCCGGATGGGCGTGAATACGTTATCACCCTTGAACCGGGACAAACCACGCCGGCGCCTTGGGCCAATGTGATTGCCAGTCCGCATATCGGCACCGTCGTCAGTGAAAGTGGCAGCGCCTATACCTGGGTCGAAAATGCCCACGAATTCCGCCTCACTCCCTGGTATAACGATCCATTGTCTGACAGCAGCGGGGAAGCGCTCTACATCCGTGATGAAGAAACCGGTACGTATTGGTCACCAACGCCGCTGCCGGCGCAGGGAGATACGGGATACGTGTGCCGACACGGCTTTGGCTACAGTGTGTTTGAGCACATTGAGTCCGGGATCGCTTCCGAAATGATGACCTACGTCGCGATGGACGCACCGGTAAAGTTCCTGGTGGTTAAGCTGCGCAACCAATCCAAGCGTACGCGTAGTCTGTCTCTGACGGGTTACTGGGAACTGGTGCTGGGCGAATGGCGGCACAGTAACCTGATGCATATCATTACGGAAATTGATCCGCACACTGGCGCGCTGTTCGCCCACAATGCCTATGGTCGTGAATGCGCCAACCGGGTAGTGTTTGCACAGGTCAGTGAGCGCGAGCAATCGGTTAGCGGAAATCGCAGCGAATTCATCGGCCGCAATGGCACACTGGCCAGTCCTGCAGCAATGCGCCGCAAACATCTGTCAGGCAGAGTCGGTGCCGGCCTCGATCCGTGTGCCGCCATTCAAACCAGGGTCACCCTGGATTCCGACCAGGAACGTGAGGTCGTGTTCGTTTTTGGAGCTGCCGGTAGCGCTGAAGAGGCGAGTGCTTTTATTCAGCAATTTTCAGGGCCGGTGGGCGCGCAACAGGCGCTACAGACGGTTCATGATTACTGGAATCACACCTTGAGCGCGGTCACTGTGGAAACGCCCGACCCGGCGTTGAATGTGTTGGTCAACGGCTGGCTTGTCTACCAGACTTTGTCCTGCCGGTTATGGGGACGCAGTGGCTACTATCAATCCGGTGGCGCCTACGGATTTCGTGATCAGCTGCAAGATACCATGGCGCTGATTCACGCAACGCCGCAGCTTGCCCGTGAACAATTGATTGTGCATGCCGGGCGACAGTTCCTTAAGGGCGATGTGCAGCATTGGTGGCATCCACCCAACGGCCAGGGGGTACGTACTCATTTTTCCGATGACTATTTGTGGCTTGCGTATGCCACCTGCCGCTATGTGCGTACGACTGGTGATGACAGCGTACTTGATGAAACGATCCATTTTCTGGAAGGGCGCGAACTGTATGCACACGAGGAAGCCTATTACGATCAGCCGCAACGCTCATCTGAATCAGCCAGTTTGTATGAACACTGCGTGCGTGCCTTGAAGCACGGTTTGCGTTTCGGCGTTCATCGCTTGCCGCTGATGGGTTGCGGTGACTGGAACGACGGCATGAATCTGGTCGGCAAGGAGGGCCGCGGCGAGAGCGTTTGGCTGGCCTGGTTCCTGGTTGAAAATCTTGAGCTGTTTGCCCGCCTGGCACGCGATCGCGATGACCAAGACTTTGCGAGCTTATGCACAACCGAGGCGAGCCAACTGCGCGATAATATCGAGACCCACGCCTGGGATGGCGCCTGGTATCGACGCGCCTACTTCGACGATGGCACCCCCTTGGGTTCGAGCAGTAACGATGAATGCCAGATTGATTCACTCAGCCAAAGCTGGGCGGTCATTTCCAAAGGCGGCGATACGCTGCGGGCTCGTCAGGCAATGATGGCGGTAGACCACCGCCTGGTGCAGCGCGATCAGCAAATCATCCGGCTGCTCGACCCACCTTTTGATAAATCAGCGCTGGAGCCGGGCTATATCAAGGGTTACATTCCCGGGGTGCGAGAGAACGGCGGCCAATACACTCACGCTGCGATCTGGTCTGCAATGGCGTTCGCCATGATGGGCGACGCCGAAAGGGCATGGGAGTTATTCGGCATGTTGAATCCCGTGAATCATGCCAGCACGCGTGAATCCATGGAACATTACCGGGTCGAACCCTATGTCATGTGCGCTGACATTTATGGCGCGCCGCCGCACACGGGTCGAGGTGGTTGGACCTGGTATACCGGTGCGGCGGGTTGGATGTATCGGCTTAGCGTGGAAACTTTGCTTGGGCTTCAGTTGGAAATGGATCATTTGCGCATTGCACCCTGTATGCCGGCTCAATGGAATAGCTATAAAATCCATTACCGCGTTCGTGGCACTTTTTATCACATCACCGTCAGGCGTGTGGGCGCATTAATGGGTCAGCAGGTAACTCGTGTAACATTGGACGGCACAGCGTACTCCGACCTGCGCGTCCCCCTGATCGACGACCGCCAGGAGCATTTTGTAGAGGTGGATCTGGGTTAAGGGTAGTTTATATGTCGGTTGGTTTTTCTACGTGCCCACCAAACTCCAAACGCATGGCAGACAAAAGCTTGTCGGCAAACGCTGCCTTCCCACGCGAGTTGAATCGCGAATAAAGCGCCGCACTGAGCACGGGCGTGGGAACGCCCTCATCAATGGCTGCTTTTATCGTCCACCGACCTTCACCAGAATCTGATACCCGGCCGCCAAATGCCGCCAGGGTTGGATCCCGAGTCAAGGCACAGGCAGTTAAATCCAATAAACATGAGGAGATAACGCTACCGCGGCGCCAGACCTCGGCAATATCGCGCAGATTGAAATCGAATTGGAACGCTTCTGGGTTGGGCAACGCAGTGGGTTCAGCGTCGTGCGACGGCTCTGCATTGCCCTGATTCGCATGACTGAGGATGTTCATACCCTCGGCATAAGCGGCCATCAGACCATATTCGATGCCATTGTGTACCATTTTGACGAAATGTCCGGCACCGCTCGGGCCGCAGTGCAGATAGCCTTGTTCGGCGGTGCCGTCGATTTTGCTGCGCCCGGGTGTGAGGGAAATATCGCCAATTCCTGGCGCCAGCGTCCTGAATATCGGCTCAAGATATTTCACCGTCTCATCCGGGCCACCAATCATCAGGCAATAGCCACGTTCCAGGCCCATCACGCCACCGCTTGTGCCGACATCAACATAGCTGATTTGCTTTGCTGCAAGCATCTTGGCCCGGCGGATGTCATCCATATAATTGGAGTTGCCACCGTCAATGAGGATATCACCGGGCTCGAGAAGCGGCAGAATGTCGATAAGCAACTGCTCAACATGCGCCTGCGGAATCATCATCCAGATCGTACGCGGCTTGTCCAGCTTGCTCACCATTTCCGCGAGCGAAGCAGCGCCAACGGCCTTATCCCGTAGCAGCGCCTGCACCGCCTGTGGCAGCATGTCGTACACCACACATTGTTGGTTGTTCTGGAGCAGGCGCCGCGTTATGTTGGCACCCATTTTGCCAAGTCCGATTATACCAATTTGCATGTTTGTCTTCTGTTCAAAATGGATTGCATCAAGGGTACAACGGATTTGGTTTTTTGTATGTGTGTTATCGGATAGACCGCCGCGGTTACAGAGCGTAATATCCGATTGGTAGTTGTCTTTCCGACAGACAGTGCGAACCGGGATAAATGAACACACTATGACCCCTCACCATTCCGATGCGTTCGTTTTTTTTGGTGCGACTGGCGACCTGGCGTACAAGAAGATATTCCCGGCGCTGCAGGCCTTGATTCGTGCCGGCGAGTTGACAATACCTATTATTGGCATGGCCAGGGCGGGTTGGACACTTGACAAGCTGCGCGATCGTGCGCGAGACAGCCTGGAGAACAATGGTGGAGTCGATAACGATGCATTCGCCAGGCTTTCGGCACAGTTGCAGTACGTTGACGGTGACTACGCGGATCCAGCCACTTATCGGCATCTCAAAGACATGCTGGCAAACGCGGCACATCCGCTGCACTACCTAGCCATCCCGCCAAGCATGTATGGCGTCGTGGTGCAGGGGCTGGCACAATCAGGCTGTGCGAAAAACGCCCGTATCATCGTCGAGAAACCATTCGGCCGGGATCTGGCCTCCGCGCGCAGACTAAACCATACATTACATGAGGTTTTTCCTGAATCGGCGGTTTTTCGTATTGATCACTATCTTGCCAAGGAAGCGGTACAGAATCTTCTGTATTTCCGTTTCGCCAATACTTTTCTCGAACCAATCTGGAATCGCAACTACGTCAACGACGTCCAGATCACCATGGCCGAGGACTTTGGCGTGCAGGGGCGTGGCGCATTCTTCGAAGAAGTCGGTACGCTTCGAGATGTGGTGCAAAACCATTTATTGCAGGTCATTGCATTGTTGGCGATGGATGCGCCGACTGGAAGCGATTCGCACGCTATGCGTGCCGAGAAGCTGCGGCTGTTCCGGGCCATCCGCCCGTTGGATCCGGCCAACTTGGTACGCGGCCAGTTCCGCGGCTATCGTGAAGAAAAAGGCGTGGCGAGTGATTCCGACGTGGAAACCTTTGCCGCGCTGTGTCTGTACATCGATACCTGGCGCTGGAGCGGAGTGCCGTTCTGCATACGCGCCGGCAAGTGCCTGCCGATCACAACGACAGAAGTGCGGGTGAATATGAAATGCCCGCCGCTCGCTATTTTTGATGAAATCAGCGCGGCAAACTCAAACTATTTTCGTTTTCGGCTCAGCCCCGAGGTGACGATATCTGCCGGGGCACGGGTCAAGCAGCATGGCGAGCAGATGCGCGGTGAGCCAGTGGAACTGATCGCCCGTCACGAGGCGCGCAGCGAACAATTGCCCTATGAGCGGTTATTGCACGACGCGTTGCGCGGAGACTCCTCCTTATTCACGCGCGATGACAGCGTGGAGGCAGCATGGAAAGTGATTGATCCGGTGCTCGCCAACGCTGCGCCGGTGCAAGAGTACGAGCCTGGCAGTTGGGGACCGGCGGCTGCCGGGAAGTTGATTATGCTGCTTCAATAGACGACAAAAGCCTTGCCTCGACCAATACATCCACTCCCGCATGTGGATGAATGGCTCGCGCGGGAATGTGGGCGCCCATACGCCATTGCGCAACTGCATTGCGCTTTGATTCGCCGTGCACCAGGAACAGTGCGGCCCGAGCGCGGCTCAAACGAGCCGCGCTGAGTGACACGCGCTGCGAGGGTGGCTTGGGCGCATCGTACACGGCCAGCGCGTCTGGTGCATCCGGCGCGACTCCCCAGTCATCACCGGGAAAGAGGCTCGCTGTATGTCCGTCCTCGCCCAAGCCAAGCAGTACCAGGTCGAATTCGCCAATGCCGCGCAATGTTTTCTCGCAAACTAGTGCAGCCGCTCTTGCGCCCAACTCTGCTGGAATGACATGCACATGATCTTGCGGAATCGATACGTGGTTGAGCCAGACTGCGCCCGCCATCGCACTGTTGCGTTCGGTCTCGTGAACCGATAGACAACGCTCGTCGCTGAAGTACACTTGCCAGCGCGACCAATCGGTATCTGCGTAACGCAACATTGTATAAATACCGCGCGGTGTATTGCCCCCGGATAGTACGATCAGGAACTGGCCACGCACATCGATTGCGTGCGCTGCCGCGTTGAGGATGCATCGGTACGCCGCCTGTCGCAGCGCCTGCGCACTCTTAAGAACGTGCCAACGCACATTGTCGGATTCGGAGGGCTCCATCATTTCAGGTCGAACATAACTGTTGTCCAGGCTAACACGGCGCATTTGCCTCGCTCGGTCGGTTATGGCGCATAGTGGTGAATTGGCCGATAATCATCATTGAATCATGAAAACATCCTCTGTCGAACACCACATCTCCGATATTTATAAGCAAGAATTGGGTCGGGTTCTTACTACGTTGATCCGACTGTGATTCCCGTTAAGGCCTGCTATCTCGGGCGGCAGGCATCGTTGAAACAATTAACCCACCTTGAAAAGAGGTAGTCTCGTGAAAGACGCAGGGCTAGGGAGTCGAACTGATTCCAGAACGAAAGGCGGGGATGACATGCTTTTCCAGCAACTGAACTTGACGCCTTAAGTAGCGTGAACCGGGAGACGGGGGTGTCGGATCCGACGTCATGACCACGGTCAACTCCAAAGAGGGAATCACATAAAGTAACTGCCCGCCGTAACCGCGCCCGTAGTATCCCGTTTCGCCCGCGAGCGGGCGCAAGAACCAACCGTAACCGTAGGGGTCGTCGGTGTAAGCAGAGCGACCGCGGCCGCGCCAGGATTCCTCCACCCAACGTTTTGAAAACAGTCTTTGTTCCGCTACCTTGCCGGCGTTGCGATAGAGCTCGCCGATGCGCGCCAGCGCGCGTGGCGAAAGCATCATATTGTTGCCCCCAAGGTAGATGCCCTGAGGATCCTGGTCCCAGGCCGGGAAAGTAATGCCAAGCGGTTCACCCAACCAGTCTCGCGCCAGGGCCAACGTTGTTCGACCCGTGCTTTCGGTGAGCGCAGCGGAAAGCAGATGGGTACTACCCGTGGAATAGAGCATGCGCCCACCCGGCTCATCCACAAAGGGTCGGGTTAGTACATAACCGACCCAATTATCACTTTTCACCCAACTGCCATAATGGCGTCCAGAGGTACGCTGTAAGCCGGCCTGCATAGAGAGTAAATTCCCCAAGGTGATGCGTTCGACGCCGTTGGTGGCGGCATCGGGGACTTGATCTCCAAGCGTATCCACCAGCGGTTGATCGACGCCTTCGAATACGCCTTTTTCAATAGCGATACCCACCAGCGCAGCCAGCACAGTCTTGGACAAGGACTTGATATTGGCCGGGGTATCCAGGCCCGCACCGCTAAAGTCCATTGCCGCTGCCTCCTGCCCCTGGTGCATGATGATCAGCGAATGTAAACGGGACAATTGCGACGCATCATTTTCCATATCGGCGCGCCAGTCATGTTCATGCGCCCCGCAAACAAGCGGAAATAGTAGAAACAGCAGCGCGGCGCCGGTTCGGCAAATGAGTGAGCGTGACGGCATAAACTTGTGAATCGGTTAGGGATTTAAGATGTCGCTGCACCTTCAATCGTGCGGAGCAGGTGCTATCCAAAACATAACACGATCATTGGGTTACCCTGAAGTTGCCCCGGAATATCGTAGGCCAATCGCTGAATATCGATAAAAAGGGGCGTATCCTTTTTCCATCTTAATCAGGGGAATCATTCATGAATCCACCGCTCAACCGCCGCTCCAAAACGATCACCGAGGGCATCTCCCGCAGCCCCAACCGTGCCATGTTGCGTGCCGTCGGTTTCACCGACGAAGATTTCAACAAACCCATTGTCGGCGTGGCCAGCGGCCATTCAACGATGAATCCTTGCAACGCGGGCCTGGGTTCGTTGGCCACGCGCGCGGACAGTGCGCTCAAAGAGGCCGGCGCCATGCCACAAACCTTTGGTTTTCCAACCGTTACCGACGGTATCGCCATGGGAACCGAGGGCATGAAGTATTCCTTGGTGTCGCGCGAGGTCATCGCCGATGCCATAGAAACCGCGACCCAGAGCCAGTTCATGGACGGCGTGCTGGTAATCGGCGGCTGCGACAAGAATATGCCCGGCGCGATGATGGCGATGCTGCGCATGAACATTCCCGCCATCTTTTGTTATGGCGGCACCATCAAGCCGGGCGAATGGAAAGACGTTCCGCTTACCATTGTTTCGTCATTCGAGGCCGTGGGCGCCTACAGTGCCGGCAAGATGAGCAAGGAAGACTACGACGGCATCGAGCGCCACGCCTGCCCGAGCTTTGGGTCCTGCGGTGGCATGTATACCGCCAATACCATGTCGGCGGCGATTGAAGCCATGGGCATGTCGATGCCTTCATCCTCAACCATGGCCAACCCGGATCCGGAAAAAGCGGATTCGGTAGCGGAATCATCCGTGGCGTTGGTAGAAGCCATCAAGGCCGATCTCAAACCACGCGATATCGTGACCCGCAAGGCGCTGGAGAATGCCGTTGCCGTGGTAATGGCCACCGGCGGGTCAACCAATGCGGTGCTGCACCTGATGGCCATTGCCTCGGCTGCCGATTTGCCGTTGTCGATTGACGACTTCGAAACCATTCGCAAGAAAGTACCGGTGCTTTGCGACATGAAACCGTCCGGCCGCTTTGTTGCGGTCGACCTGCACCGGGCCGGCGGCATCCCGCAATTGATGAAAATGCTCCTGGCCAACGGCTTGCTGCATGGCGACTGCATGACCATGACAGGTCGCACCGTGGCCGAAAACCTTGCCCATGTCTCCGAGGTGCCTCCTGCGGACCAGGAAGTCATTCGGCCGTTCGAGCAGCCCCTGTATCAGCAAGGGCATTTGGCTATACTCAAAGGCAATCTGGCCACCGAAGGTTGTGTCGCCAAGATCACGGGCTTGAAAAAGCGCAGTATTACCGGCCCGGCGCGCGTCTTTGATTCCGAAGACGAAACTATGGCTGCCATCATCGCCGACAAAATCCAGCACGGCGATGTCGTCGTGATCCGTTATGAAGGCCCCAAGGGCGGCCCGGGCATGCGCGAGATGCTAAGCCCCACGTCGGCATTGATCGGCAAAGGCTTTGCTGACAGCGTCGGGCTGATTACCGATGGGCGCTTTTCCGGCGGAACCTGGGGTATGGTGGTGGGTCATGTTGCGCCCGAAGCGTATGTCGGAGGCAACATTGCACTGATTGAAGAGGGCGATCCGATCACAATCGACGCCGACCGCTTGCTGATTCATCTTGACGTAACGGATGATGAGCTGGCCAGACGTCGTGCAGCCTGGAAGCAGCCGGCACCGCGTTACACTCGCGGCGTGTTGGGTAAATACCTGAAACTGGTGGGTTCGGCCAGCCGTGGCGCCGTAACCGATGCCCCCGAGCCGTGAAGCAATCATTGATTCTTTCACCATTGTCCGCACATTTTCCAATGTATCAATGATGATTTATCGTCAAAAGGCTTGCCATGGTTGAAGCAACAGCTCAATCTTCGTATCGGTTTTTCCCCTTGATTATGTTGTTGCTGCTTGTGGCTGCTTGCTCTTCCCGGTCGCCTGCGTACAAACCTTCCCCGACATTACCCGCTTCGTTCTCCGAGTCTGGGGAGCAACCGGTTTCCGATACATGGTGGCGATCGTTTGAGGATGCGGATCTGAATCAGCTGGTGTCCCAGGCGCTGGATGAAAACCTCAGTCTTCAAGCCACTTATCAGCGTTTACTTCAGGCGCAGGCAATAGCCGAGCGGCAAGAGGCGTCTTTGTACCCCTCTCTTGATGCCACTGCCGGGGCTGAACGACAGCGAGGGTCCGATATCGCTGAAGCGACCACCTTCAGTGTTGGACTGGGCGCAAGCTACGAGGTTGATCTGTGGGGCAGGGTGCAGTCGCTGGCCCAAGCCGAGCAACTGCGTGCGTTGGCGTCCCTGGCCAATTACCAGGCAGCGGCTATTTCGTTGAGCGGGGAAATTGCAAACACGTGGTTTGAGTTACTGGAACAGCGGGCGCAACGCAACCTGGCACAGCGCCAACTTGAAACCAATAACAATGTGCTGACCGTCATTGAAGCGCGTTTTGGTACGGGGCTGAGCAGCAGTGCCGATGTGTTGCGCCAGCGCCAGCTGGTTGCAGCGTCGGTTGAGCGCATCGACACGATTGATGCACAGATCGGTATCCTTGAGAACCAACTGGCTGTGCTGCTTGGCCAGTCGCCGGGCCAGGCCCGATTGCCCGAGGGTGACGTGTTTCCCGCACTGCCACCCATGCCGGAAACCGGTATACCCATAGCGCTTGTTCAGCGACGCCCGGATCTGCAGCAGGCCTGGTGGTTGATCCAGGCAGCCGACCGCGAATTGGCTGCCGCGATCAGTAATCGCTTTCCCCGCTTTTCCATCGAAGTGTCGCTGAACTCCCAGGCGAGCAATACCGGGGATTTATTTTATAACTGGCTGCTCGCTTTGGCCGGCAACCTGATCATGCCGGTCGTGGATGGGGGGGAGCGTCGAGCCGAGGTACGTCGCTCGCAGGCACTGCGTGAGGAGCGGGTGCGGGATTATGGCCAGGCGGTTCTAACTGCCATCCGGGAGGTTGAGGATGCACTGACCCGGGAACAGCAGCGGCGCCGGCAGCTTGAAAGCCTGGCCAAGCGAGTTCAACTGGCCGACGCGACCTACCGGCAATTACGTAACCGCTATCTGAACGGCGCCGTCAGTTACATTGAAGTACTTGATGCATTGCAGGAACAGCAGGAACTCACGCGCACGCTGTTAACGACCCGTCAGCAATCGCTTTCCAACCGGGTGGCGTTGTACCGTGCACTGGCCGGCAGCATTGAACCCGAGGCACAAACCAATCTTTCGCAAGTGACCATCACGGAGCGTGATCCACTATGAGCCACCCCGTTGATGAGAATATTGCCCGTCCCGAGGAAAACAGGGCAGGCATTGTGAAAACGGTTGTCATTACGTTGCTGATCCTGCTGACGGGGCTTGTCCTTGTCTGGTTGATTTTCAAGACAGAACCTGCCGCGACACGCTCGGACACCGTTCTCGAAACCGCGATGCTGGTTGACGTTCAAACGGTCAGCCCTGCCGATTTCAGGCCTTCGGTGGAGGTCATGGGAGAAGTGACGCCAGCCCGGGAAGTAACGCTGGGGGCCAGGGTCGATGGCCAGGTTATTGAGCAGGCCAAAGCCTTTTCCCCGGGGAAAAGGGTTGATGAGGGGCAGTTGCTGCTGCGTATTGATCCGGCGGACTATCAAATGGTGCTGCAGCAACGACACAGTGAGCTGCAGCAGGCGCGGGCCAATCTGGCGCTTGAGAAGGGCCAGCAGGCGGTTGCTTTGCAAGAGTTCCAGTTGCTGGAGGAAGAGATCGAATCCGGTAGCGAGGCGCTGATTCTACGCCAGCCTCAGATGGAACAGGCCAAGGCCCGGATCGCCGCTGCCGAGGCGGCTGTGCAGCAGGCAGAACTGAATCTGGACCGGACTCATATCCGTGCACCGTTTCCCGCGCAGGTGCTTGGCCGCGAAGTGACGGAGGGTTCGCAGGTAAATACCGGACAGGCGCTCGGCCGTTTGGTGGGAACCCGGCAATATTGGGTGCAAGCCACTGTTCCGCTTTCCAAGCTTGGTTGGCTGGCTTTTGACAATGATCCTGATGCCCCCGAAGCGCAAGTCACACTGCATCACGATACGGTCTGGCCCTCCGGAATGACTCGCCAAGGCCGGCTGGAACGACTTGTTGGTGATCTGGACGCCACAACCCGCATGGCCCGGGTCTTGATCACTGTCGCCGACCCGCTCGCACTGGACGAAGCCGCCGGAAAGCCCCCGCTGATTCTTGGGACTCAAGTGCGGGCGGTCTTGGAAGGACGGTTGCTGGAGAACGTTTTTCGCCTCGACCGAAACCTGATCCGTCGTGATGAGACGGTGTGGGTCATGGACGATAATGAATTGGCCATTCGTAAGGTGGATATTGCCTTTCAGGACCGGCAGTACGCTTACATCAGCGGTGGTCTGAACGACGGGGACAAGGTCATCACCAGCGAACTGGTCTCTGTGGTTGACGGCGCCCGACTAAGACTCGAAGGTGACGGCAATGAGTGAAAAATCGGGCCGCAGCGGCTGGGTCGGTCCGATTGAGTGGATGGCCCGCAACTCCATCGCCGCCAACCTGATGATGATCCTGCTGTTGATGGGCGGCTTCTGGATGGCCTTGCAGGTACAGAAAGAGGTGTTCCCGGAATTTCAGCTCGATATTGTCGAGGTGACGGTTAACTATCCAGGCGCAGCGCCCGAAGAAGTGGAAAAAGGCATCCTGCTGCCCGTGGAAGAAGCCGTACAGGGCCTTTCGAGCATTAAAGAAATTACCTCTACGGCCGATGAGGGCACCGGTACCATTGAGCTGGAGCTGGTTGCCGGCAGTAACCACATGCAGGCGCTGCAGGATATTCAGCAAGCGGTGGACCGCGTGCGCACCTTCCCCGAGCAAGCCGAGGAGCCCAGGGTGCAATTGCTTGCGCCCACCCAGGATGTCATGGAGCTGACGCTGTATGGCGACGTGGATATCTGGACACTGCGCCAGCTTGGTGAACAGGTACGCAACCGGTTGCTCTCCGAGGATGCCATCACACAGGCCGTTATCGATGATGTGCCTGATTACATGACCAGCGTCGAGATTCGTCAGGAAACGTTGCGCAAGTACGACTTGACCCTAACCGACGTGGCCCGCCTCATCGAACAGTCCAGCCGGGATATTCCGGCGGGGTCCATGGCCACGACAGATGGCAACATTCTACTAAGGCTCAATGAACGCAAACAATGGGCCGATGCGTTTGAAAATATTGTCATTGTCAACGCGCAATCGGGCGGCACGGTTACGCTTGGTGATATCGCGACCGTGCGCGACGGTTTTGAAGAAGGGGGCTTTCACTCGCGCTTCAATGGCCAGCCTTCGGTTGAGATTGAGATTTTCCGTACCGGCGAACAATCGCCCCTGGACATTGCCAAGTCGGTAGAGCAGGTGATGGCCGAGTTGGCGTTGACCCTGCCGGATGCCGTTGAGGTTCGCATCGACAGTAACCGGGCGGAGCAGTTTGAAGAACGGATGAACATGCTGCTGGAAAATGGCATTATGGCCATGATCATCGTGATGGTCATTCTGAGTCTGTTCCTGGAGTATCGGCTGGCGTTCTGGATCATGATGGGTATGACTATCTCTTTTGTGGGCGGCGTTCTCTTTCTGCCGGCGATGGGGGTCAGCATTAACATGATCTCCATGTTCGGCTTTTTGATGGTGCTGGGTATTGTGGTGGATGATGCCATTGTGGTGGGCGAGAACATCTACGAATACCGGGAAAAAGGCATGAGCTTCATGGATGCCGCCATCAAGGGCGCGCGCGACATTGCCGGCCCGGTAACTTTCAGCATCCTGACCAATATTATTGCCTTTTTGCCGTTGCTGTTCATTCCTGGCACAACCGGCAAGTTCTGGTGGCCGCTGGGTGTCGTAGTGATTCTGGTGTTAGCGATCTCTTTGGTGGAAGCCTTGTTTATTCTGCCGGCCCATTTGGCCCGTAGCGGGGGCGGCAGCATCACCATTTACGGCCGCTGGATGCACCGCATTCAGCGTGTATTTGCACGTGGGTTCGAGGTAGTTACCAACCGGGGTTACCGGTCGTTATTGAATCTTGCACTGCGTTTTCGTTACATAACGCTGAGTCTGGCGTTAACGATTATGGTCGTCGTTGGCGCGTATGCCGGCAGCAGTCACATGGGCCTGATTATGATGCCCGAGGCGCCTGCCGACGAAATCGAGGCGGCGGTTCGCCTGCCCGTTGGCACCACGCCAGGCCGTGCCGGCGAACTGGCGATGGCAATAACTGAAGATACGCAACGCCTGTTCGCCGCTCATAACCTGAGTCGTAACGTGGAGGGAATCAAGACCAATGTCCGCGGCAACCAGTCGTTTATTGACGTAGAACTGGTGTTGCGCCCGGAGAGCGAGCGCGACATGACGGTGAACGAAATCATCGAATTCTGGCGCGATGAGCTGGGAGACTTCAAGGGTGTTGATCAAATTACGTTCGAGGCCGAGCAGGGCCCCGGCAGCTGGCATGACGACATCAGCATCGACCTGAGCCACACCGACGCCGATATTCTCGCGCAAGCCAGCCAACGGTTAGTCACGGAATTAAGGCAGGTTGGCCAGACCCGCAACGTTAACGACAGTTACAGTCCGGGTGCGCCGCAGTTCGATATCAGCCTGACCGCAGAAGGCCGGGCGCTGGGGCTGACCGGCGCCGATGTCGGCCAGCAACTGCGGGATGCATTTTACGGCAGCATCGCTTTGCGTCAGCTGCGAGGCACCAATGAGAACGAAATCCGGGTGCGGTTACCGAAATACCAACGTGAAGATCTTTACTACCTGGAGAACCTGGTCATTCGCTCGCCTGCAGGCCAGGAGATACCGCTGCTCGATGTGGCGCAAGTCACGATTAGTACCTCCTTGCGCTCTATCGATCGTCGTGATGGCCGCCGGGTCATTACGGTTGGTACCGATGTCGAGCCCAAGTCGGACGTACGCCAGGTGCTGGAGTTGGTGCAGGCCCAATTATTGCCGCAATTACGCGCCGACTTTCCGGGATTGACCTGGAGTTTCCAGGGCAGTCAAGCCGACATGAGAGACTCCACTGCAGCCCTGTGGGGGGGCTTCGGGCTGGCTTTGGTCGCGATTTTCGCCTTGCTGGCAGTGGCTTTCGGAAGCTACTTGCAGCCCCTGGTCGTGATACTGGCGATTCCGTTCGGCGCGGTGGGTGCCATTATGGGCCACATGATCCTGGGAATGGAGTTATCACTGGTCAGCATCATGGGCATTGTCGCTCTGTCGGGTGTTGTGGTAAACGATTCACTGATCATGGTGTCATATGCCAACCGGCAAGCGGGCAGTATGAGCCCGGCCCAGGCGATTTACGAGGCAGGCCTGCGGCGGTTTCGGCCCATCGTTCTGACTACACTGACCACATTTGGGGGGCTTGCGCCGATTATTGCTGAAACCTCTGTGCAGGCCACCTATCTGATTCCCATGGCGGTGTCACTGGGCTTTGGTATTGTGTTTGCCACCGCCCTGATACTGTTCCTGGTGCCGTGTCTTTACCTGGTGCTGGAGGATATAAAAGACTTTTTCCGCGTTCGGCAGCTGAAACCGGGTACCTGAACCGGCTTTACCTAAAGACCCTGGGCACCGCGGCGCAACCAGTCGTGTACAAAGGCCAGCTTGTTGCGCACGGCATTTGACAATACAAACGGATACAGGTCCGGCAGGCCCATTGAACGGTTAACGTGGTTGACCCCCACCGAAAGCGAAGCCGCAATATGAATGAGGCGGTCGGTGTCTGGTTCCGCGTAGGGATCCCAGTTTTCGCTGGGCAATTCCCGGGAGGACAAGCCTGCCGCGACGAAGCTGTCGGTAATATCGGTCAGGTGTAGCAAATGCGCTGCAGTCTCGGCCCAGTCTTCATGCGGATGCGAAGAGGCATAAGTAGTCAGGAAGTGCTGGCGCCAATCGGGTGGTGCGCCTTCGTTGTAATGACGCTGGAGCGAGGCCGTGTAATTAGTACGTTCGTCGCCAAACATAGTACGAAAAGTCTCGATAAAATCGTCGCGTAAGCTTAGTCGCCACCAGAGCATATGGGCGATCTCATGGCGCATATGGCCAATCATGGTGCGGTAAGGTTCAGCAAGGGCTTGACGGCGGGTAGCGCCCACCACTGGGTCCGCTTCGGCCACACTAATGGTCACGACACCGTTACCGTGGCCCATAAGAACGGGAGTCAGGCCCTCTGCAAGCATATGGAAAACCGGCCGGGTGCCTGGATCTTCCGGTCGGAACCAGTGCCAGCGGCCCAGGTTATCGAGCACCCAGCGCTTGGCGGCCTCGGTAAGCGCCCAGTTGAAAATAGCATCGGGGACATTTGCGTCGGGGGTCAGGGTCGTCATGACACAGGCTCGGCATAAAGAACCCTGTTCCGGCGCAATCCAATTGCAGTTGATCCGCTCGCGATTCGCACAAAAAGGCGGCATGGGTAAAAACGCCCGCGCCTGCGGATCGTAGGCTACGGGCACGCTTTCGGCGGTGGTCAGGTTGTCGAACCAAAGTGAGCCTGAACCGACCGGGTTGGAAAAAACGCGCATGGGGCAAAGACTCCAAAAGAATACCAGCATACATTGATTGAGGCTTTTGTCTATGTGCTTTCGCATAGAGCGTCAGTCATGTAAATTGCAAACTTAAACATACAGCTAAAGCCGCTACCGACTATGTTGTGGCCGATAGCGGGAACTTTCAACACAGGTAAACACATTACGCCATGAATATTCTCATGATACTGACCTCCCACGACAAGCTGGGCGACACCGGCAAGAAGACCGGCTTTTGGCTGGAAGAATTTGCGGCTCCTTACTATGTCTTTGTTGATGCCGGGGCGCAAATCACATTGGCATCGCCTGCCGGCGGGCAACCACCGCTTGATCCGCAAAGCGACGCGCCGGACGCACAAACCGAGGCCACAAAACGGTTCAATATGGACGAGTCGGCGAAAAAGGCATTAAGCAATACAACCCGGCTGGACCAGATCGATGCCGGCAGTTTCGATGCAGTCTTTTATCCGGGTGGGCATGGGCCGCTTTGGGATCTTGCCGAAAATGTGCACAGCCAGCGCCTTATTGAAACGCTCGTCACCGGGAATCGTCCTCTTGGGGCGGTATGCCATGCCCCGGCCATCTTCAGGCATACACAAGGTGCCGACGGAAAGTCGCTGGTATCGGGGCGCCGGGTAACCAGCTTTGCCAACACCGAGGAAGCGGCTGTGGGCCTTACCAACATTGTTCCGTTTCTTGTTGAAGACATGCTTAAAGCGAACGGGGGTCTTTACGAGAAAGGCCAGGATTGGGATGCCCACGTTGTTGTCGATGGCAAACTCGTTACCGGGCAAAACCCCGCTTCCTCGGAAGCTGCTGCCAGGCAGTTGCTTGAACTCCTTCAATAGGCATGACAATGTCCCCTGTCGAACAGCGTATCGCCGCTCTCTATAAGCAAGAGTCCGGTCGGGTACTTGCGACGCTGATTCGACTGCTAAAGGGCAACTTCGACTTGGCTGAAGAGGCCCTGCAAGATGCGTTTGTTGCCGCGCTATCGCAATGGCAGCGCGACGGCATTCCGAACAATCCCCGGGCCTGGCTGGTTTCAACAGGTCGTTTCAAGGCAATCGACAGAATACGCAAAAACGCACGTCTTGATGATTATCTGGCCGAGCTTGCCAATACGTTGGAAACCGAAATACAAACCGATTCACCATACGCGGCTGACACCATTGAAGACGATCGTTTGCGTTTGATCTTTACCTGTTGTCACCCCAGCCTGGCAATGCAGGCGCGTGTGGCGCTAACGCTTCGGGAGGTATGCGGTTTAACCACCGAAGCCATTGCAGCCGCCTTTCTGGTTCCCGCGTCGACCCTGGCACAGCGTATTGTTCGGGCAAAGAATAAAATCCGCGATGCGGCCATACCCTATGAGGTGCCCGAGCAGGGCGCTTTGCCGGCGCGACGGGATGCAGTCTTGGCGGTGGTGTATTTGGTGTTCAACGAGGGCTATACCGCCTCAAGCGGCCCGCAGTTAATGCAATCCGACTTATCCAGGGAGGCGATTCGCCTGGGTAGATTGTTGTCAGGTTTATTGCCTGATTCCGAAGTGAAGGGCTTGCTGGCCCTGATGCTGCTGCATGACGCCAGGCGCGATAGTCGCGCCAACGAAAATGGGGATATCATTCCGCTGGATGAGCAAGATCGAACCCGCTGGAACCGAAATCAGATTAAAGAGGGTTGTGATCTGGTGATTCAGGCGCTCAGAGCGGGGCCGGCCGGCGAATATGCCTTGCAAGCGGCAATTGCGGCGGTGCATGCAGAAGCGCTTGTGGCTCAAGACACCGATTGGATTCAAATTGTGAGTCTTTACGACGCTTTGCTTCAAGTTAACCCCTCTCCGGTAGTGGCACTTAACCGCGCCGCTGCCATTGCCATGCGCGATGGGCCTCTGGCAGGGCTGGAGGCCATCGACAGGTTGGCAGAACACAAGGATCTACAGGGCTATTATTTATTGCATGCCGCCCGGGCCGATTTGTTTCGCCGACTTGATCAGGCTGCAGAGGCTTGTCGCTGCTATCAGCTGGCACTGCGCCTGGCTCAGCAGGCACCGGAGCAGCGTTTTCTGCAGCAGCGCCTGGCAGCACTTCAAAAACAAAAATAAAAGTAAAAAATCTCTAATTCTGTCGATTTTCAGAAAGCGTGAACGACTAGTAGGTGAACCATCTGTTGAACAAGGAGGATTTACCAATGAGTTATATCGACGGTTTTATTATTGCAGTACCCAAAGCCAATAAAGACAAATTCATTCAGCACGCTCAAACTGCTGATGCGGCCTTCATGGAATGGGGAGCCATTCGTATTCTTGAGTGCTGGGAAGACGATGTGCCCAATGGCAAGCTCACTGACTTTCGTCGCGCGGTTCAAGCCAAGGACGACGAGGCGGTGGCGTTTTCATGGATAGAGTGGCCGGACAAGGCAACGCGCGATGCCGGCATGGAAAAAATAATGATGGCCATGAACAATGACTCGCGCCTGGACCCGCAAACAAACCCGATGCCTTTTGACGGCATGCGGCTGATCTTCGGCGGTTTTAGGCCAGTCGTGACATTGGAAAAATAGGCCATCGTAGATCAGCTTTCGGAAATAAGGAAAATGCCATGCCAAACAAACACGGCGAATTCATCTGGTACGAACTCTTAACCGATGACAGCAACGTTGCGCTTCAGTTTTACGGCAAGATACTCGGCTGGGAAGCAACCGATAGCGGCCACCCCGAAATCGACTATCGCATCCTGAGCATTCGTGATGATACGGGCAGGCGCCGCGATGTAGGCGGCGTCATGCAATTAACCGAACAGTTGCGCCAGGGCGGGGCCAGGCCGATATGGCTGGGCTATATCGGCGTCGACGACGTCGACCAAACTGTTGCCAATGTGGTTGCAGCCGGCGGGAACGTACACATGCCGCCAAGCGATATTCCAGAGGTCGGCCGTCTTGCCATGGTGGCCGATCCCCAAGGTACGCCGTTTTACGTAATGCGAGGCGCCAGCAATGATACGAGTCTGGCTTTTGCCGCCGATAAGCCACGGGCAGGGCACTGCGCCTGGAACGAGTTGCTTACAACCGACCCCGAGGCGGCGAAAGCGTTTTATTTCAAACAATTCGGCTGGACGAAAGACGGCGAGCTGGAAATGGGGCCGATGGGCAAATACGAGTTCATTCGACATAACGGTGTCATTGGCGCAGTAATGAATAAGCCCGCGCAAATGCCGGTGCCCATGTGGCATTACTATTTTCGTTGTGTCGATATAGACGCTGCTGTCGAGACCATTAACAATCATGGTGGGCAGGTCCTTCATGGCCCCGACGAGATTCCCGGTGGCGACTTCATTGTGAAGGGGCTCGATCCGCAAGGAGCCATCTTTGCCTTGGTCGGCGGCAGAACAAAACCGTCAGGAGCATTCAAATGAAATATTTGTGTTTGGTGTATTACAACGAAAAGCATATGCAGCAAAAGTCGCAGGAAAAATGGGACGCTCTGAATCGAGAGTGCATGGATTGTGTGGCCGACCTTACCAACAGTGGCCATTTTCTGGACGGCGCGCCCTTGCTTTCAACCGAGACGGCCACCACGTTGCGTGTACGCGATGGTAAACCCCTGATAACCGACGGCCCCTTTGCCGAAACCAAAGAGCAGTTGGCAGGGTTTTATATGCTCGAGGCCCGGGATATGAATGAAGCCATTCGATTGGCGGAAAAAATTCCCCCGGCTCGTTACGGCAGCGTCGAAATACGGCCGGTGCGGGAATTAATGGCGCAAGACAACAGTCGTTAGTCGGCGCCAGAAAAGCCGTTCCGGCGTTCAATCAGCGTAATCAAACAAACGCCAAGAACTTGATATTTGGGAGATAAAGTATGTCTAGAGAAGCGGGTACCGTGCGTCTGCACCGCGTCCTGAAAGCCCCGGTCGAGCGGGTCTATAAAGCATTTACCGATAAACAGGCGCTGGAATACTGGTTACCGCCATATGGGTTTACAGGCATCATCCATGAAATGGATATGCGTGTTGGAGGCGGTTATCGAATGACGTTTGCCAATTTTGGTACCGGCGGCCGTCACTCATTTACCGTTAATGTCGTTGAACTGGTAACAAATGAACGTATTCGCCACACCGACCGTTTTGATGATGCAAACCTTCCGGGTGAAATGCAGGTAGCGATTGACTTCAGACCAGTGGCGTGCGGGACAGAGTTATCGATTGTTCAGGAAGGAATTCCTTCTGTGATTCCTGTTGAAGCCTGCTATTTGGGGTGGCAGGAGTCGTTGACACAACTGGCCACGCTTGTCGAGCCTGACATTCCCGACTCGTGAACATGCGGATTCCGTCTGATGCGTGGCTGCCGGCGGGTGTTTTTCCGATGTGTCATAAAACACGGCTGGCCTGGTAAAACAACATACCAAACCAGCCGTACTCAACCCGTTCGGGCCGTCACTTCAATGTCTGACCCTCGGGCTACGGAGGCAACGCTTTTATTGTGTGTTCTTCATTGTGCCGTTTTTGTTATTACCCTGATGCTGATCCTTGGACATATCATCGGATGACATGTTCTTGCTGCCATCTTTGCGATAGTCGGACTTTTTGTCGCCATCGTGTTGTGTCTTGTTACGGTCCATTTGGTTTTTATCACGACCGTTGTCCACATCGGATTTCAGGTTGTCTTGTTTACGTTGCTCAGTCGTTGGCAACTCACTTTTTGTGTTGTCGGAAGCAGACTGCTGCGCCAGCGCAGAACCCGCACCAAATGTGAGAGCAGAGGTGACCAATGCATAAACGGCGAGTTTGTTTGGGTTTTTCATGTATTTCTCCTGTAATTTCCAGTTAAGTAACTCGATAAAAAATCTGCTTCTTCCCATGAATTTATCCAGGAGCAGATTGAGCCTCCAACGTTAGTTGAGACGCAACACCTGGTATGTGCGCTATCCAACCCATGACTGTTTTATCGGTTTGCAATTGGTGACAGAGTTTGTCTTTGCCACCTGCTGCCCGGCACGAGGCCGGGCAAGATTCAATTAATCACGCCACTCAAAATTCGGCGCAGCACGCAGCTCTTCGTGCGTTCCATCAATGCGCAGCGTCAGGTCGTCAGGCTGACCCGAGCGCATCAGCTTGTCCCAGGCAATGGCAACGTTCTTCTCTCCCATGCCCAGAACGCCTCCAACGCCAATGACGATCGCAACAACCTGACCTCTTTCGTTGACAATCAAATCTTGGACTTCGCCAACGTCTTCATCATTCGTGGTCTTGACTTCGGCACCGATCAGTTCACTTCCATGCATGCCATTGGTGGGTCCTACGTCCATGAAACCCTGGCCTGCGGCTTGAGCTTCAGTCGGCATGGCGCTTTGTTTTCCTTGTTGCGCCCCAGGCGTCGAAGAAGCGGCGTTTGGTTGGCGTTGCTGTTGCTGTGGTTGCTGCTGCTGTTGCTGTTGACGCTGTGTGTCCTGAACAGCAGGTTGCTGGGCCAGGGCGGAACCTGCACCAAGCGTTGCAATAGGCGTGACCAATGCGTAGAAGGCCAATGAATGTAATTTTTTCATGTGATTCTCCCTTGAATCGAAAGTGCTAAGTGGACAGGATGTCCCGTGTAACGACTTGATTGCTTCTATCCCCCTTTTGGTATTTATGGTTAATGTTCAGCCTTGAGTATGTTTTCGCGCTGGTTTTCCGCCCGCGCTGCGCCGATCGCCGACCCGACCTTTTTCAACTCTTCGGGTGGGGGTAAGACCGCCGGTAATCCCAACGACTCAATCCATAATTCACGCAAGAAGCCTTTTGTGTGATAAAGATGATGATCTTCCTGGTCTTCCACCAACTCGAAGGCAGTCTTGAGCGCACGGGTTCCTTCTCCCTCGCCGTGCTGTGCCACATGCCCGATCAGTTCCCAGTTCATGTGGTCTTTCGTTTCTGCCAGCACAACACACTCTCCGGCCACAAGCTGGGCAGCCGCTGAATCACCCTGAAGTTTGGCCATTTCCATGGCGCTTACCAGGGATTCGCCCAGATGCGCCACCACTTTGCGGCCCGGCGTCGATGTTTCCGGCGCCAGCCCAAGATCTTCGAACACCTTCAGCAGTACTTCCTCATGGGTACGCGTCTGCTCGAGATATTCTTCCCACTCGGCCGCCAGGTCTTTGTCTTGCGCACACGACAAAGCGGTTTCATAGATTTTTATCCCACCGCGCTCTGTTTCAAGTGCCTGATACAACAGTTCGTTCAGTTGCTCTTGGGAATAGGGAGTCTTTTTCATGTGAATCTCCTGAAAATGCGTTTAAATAACGTCGTCTGAAGCGTTTCCTTATTTGCTTGGCGGGTCGCTATCGCGAACCAGATGGCGATGGGCGGCTATGGCCTCAATGAACGAGGATTCAATCCTGGACATCTGGGCACTATCGGCAAGCAAAATGCCGGGGTCTGCATCCATTGCGGCGTCGTCGATGCCGGCCGACTCCAATACCTTGCGTCCTGCACCCAGCGCAAGAATGGTTTTGCAGTGCCGGAACATGTCCTTGACCAGCTCGAGCGTCTGCCCGTTGTTCAACAGCGTCTGAACCGCGTTGTCTCCATCGGGTAGCACCAAGGCATCGAACAGAAAGCCCGGCGCGTTTTCCATTGACTTGTTCGCTTCCACCTTCTGTTCGGAAGCACTGGTGAACAAGCCCACTCGAGACCCCACGAAATGAACGACTGCACCAGCCTTGATCAAGGCATGGCTCAGGCTCGCCAACGACTCATGGTGAAAGCCGTCTTCTACCAGCACGGCGATCTGCCGCGTGCGTATGCCGCGCTCTCCGGGCCTTGCCGTCAATGACAACGAGGGGGAAACGGTCACCTCGCTTGAAACCGGCTCAGACAGGGCCTTGGGCATTGCATCAGGCATATCGAGTCCCAAGCCTTTTGCGATTTCTGCTGCTAATTCGTGTGAGACGTTCACTAAAGAGGACAGCATTCGTTCACGTATGGCCGGAACGTTGACTTTGCTGAGCTCGAATCGGAACGCGGCCGCAATATGCGCTTTTTCAACCGGGGTCTGACTCTCGTAGAATAGGGAAGCTTGCGCATAGTGTTCAGCGAATTTTTCTGGCTTTCCACGTACTTTGTCTTCGCCGGTTGTTTCGGGAAAAGACATGAAGCCGCTCGACCCCGCCTGGAACGGACAACCCCCGGCCAGCGAATTAGGCTCGTATGCAACGCGACCCCGATTGAGCGCCTGTCGATGCATGCCGTCGCGCTGATTGTTTTGTACGGGCGCAATGGGCGAGTTGATCGGAATCTCGTGGAAATTGGGGCCGCCAAGACGCGTAATCTGCGTGTCCACGTATGAGTGGATACGGCCTGCCAATAACGGGTCATTACTGAAATCGATGCCGGGAACGACGTGTGCTGCGCAAAAAGCGACCTGTTCCGTTTCAGCAAAAAAATTATCAGGATTGCGGTTAAGTACCATACGACCAACCGGTGTAACAGGCACAAGCTCCTCCGGTATCAGCTTGGTTGCGTCAAGCACATCGAAACTAAAACTTTCGGCTTGTTCCTGACTGAAAATCTGCAGTCCAAGTTCCCATTCCGGAAAATCGCCTGACTCTATGGCTTCCCACAGGTCACGTCGGTGATAGTCGGGGTCGGCACCCGAGATTTTTACAGCTTCATCCCAAACAAGTGAGTGGGTACCCTGCAACGGAGACCAATGGAATTTACAGAATACCGACTCGCCCTGATCGTTGATGAGACGAAAGGTATGCACGCCGAAACCTTGCATCATGCGATAGCTTCGCGGAATGCCGCGATCAGACATCACCCACATCACCATATGGGTTGATTCCGGCATCAGGGAGACAAAGTCCCAGAAGGTGTCGTGCGCCGACGCCGCCTGAGGCATACCGTGATGGGGCTCAGGCTTGAGAGCATGAACCAGATCAGGAAATTTCATTGCGTCCTGAATGAAGAACACCGGGATGTTGTTCCCAACCAGATCCCAGTTGCCTTCATCGGTATAGAACTTAACTGCAAAGCCGCGCGCGTCTCGAGCCGTATCTTTCGATCCACGTTCACCGGCCACCGTCGAGAAACGTGCAAAGACCGGCGTAACTTTGCCTTTCTCGCTAAACGGGGCTGCGCGCGTATATTTAGAAAAACTATCGTAGGCTTCAAAATAGCCGTGTGCTGCTGAACCCCGGGCATGCACAATCCGTTCGGGAATGCGCTCATGATCGAAATGCGTGATTTTTTCTCGCAGAATGAAGTCTTCAAGTAACGACGGGCCGCGCAATCCTGCTTTCAATGTGTTCTGGTTATCGCCGATACGAACACCCTGATTTGTCGTCAGAGGCTGAACACTTGCGTCGACCCTTACCCGTTCCAGTGATTCAACTGTGGGGTTTTCACCTGACTCAGCTGCGCCACCTGTCTTTGCGGTTTCGGTTTCTTCAGTTGCCGTACTGGCGGTAAGTGAATCGGATTCGGGCTCCACCGTCATCCCGGCAGGTGGAGCAGCACTGTCCTGACCGTATTCGCTGGATTTATTATTGTTGTAAGCCATCGTCGAGACGAAGTCGTCGCTGGCTTTGCCTTGCTGCGCCGCGACGTCATTCGTGCTGAGCACGTCGCTGGCAATGGCTGCAGTCCCTTTGCTTTTAGATGGCGTCTTTGAAGTTTGGGGTGACTTGGGGTTCGTTGCCATGATTACTCTCCGACGTTGGGTGATCACGATTGAGTTGCTTTTGGAATCGCGAGCACAAGAATGTATTGGCGTGGCGTCAAATAAATAACCACACGCAGAGTCTTGGGGAGAGGGGGCGCTAATGTATGTGCGCTAACGCACGTCGCACAAAAGTGTCACGTATCAGATTGTTGCCGTCACTGGCAACAATTTCCGATACACGGCGTAAATCAGGGCGTTTCGCTGAATGATTGACGCGCGGTAAGGATATCGGCGTAATATTGTTTTACGTTATTACTGAAGTGCGCAATGCTGTAGTTGGCCGCCGTTGATTCGGCGTTTGCTGAAAGCTGTTGATACAAGTTTGCATCACTGATGAGCTGATCGATTCGGGCACACCATTGCGTTGTGTTGGGCGGCGTTTTGAAGCCATTGATGCCATTTTCGATAATGTCGTCAATCCCGCTTGATCGCACGGCAACAACCGGCATTCCAGAAGCCATGGCTTCCAGGATGACCATGCCTTGGGTTTCCGAGCGCGAAGCAAACAGGAAAATGTTTCCCATTCGACAATAGGCCGGGATTTCGTCGGGCGGTATGGCGCCCAATAACGTAATGGTGTCGGCCAACCCCAATTCGCTGATTCTGCCTTTGATTCGTCCTTGTTCCGGCCCGTCGCCAATAATCAGTAAACGAAAAGACCGATCACATGTTTTTTTCAAAACGAGTGCGGCATCAAGTAAAAAGTCGATGTTCTTTTCCTGACTCAACCGGGAAATGCTGATAAGAATGGGCTCGCCGTTCGGCGAATACTGTGCGCGCAACTGGCGAATACGCTGATCTGGTACCGCGCGAAATTTCTCAATATCAATGCCGGTGGGCTGTACGAGGATTCTTCGCCTGACGCCAATGGTACGAAGATATTCCTCGGCAGACTCCGTTGGCACGATAACGCCATCGCAGCGGTTGGCAAATCGGCGAACCATTGTGTGCGAGACCAGATTGCGAAATAACGGGCCCGGCAAGGGAACATAGTGTGCGTAATGTTCAAGCCGGGTATGGTAGGTGTAGACAACCGGAATGTTCAGGCTTCGACCGAGAAACAAACCGGCGCTGCCCAGCCAGAACGGATGATGCACATGAATGATGTCCGGACGAAACTGGATTACCCGGCGGTAAAGCTTGGGTGAAAAAATATTTGCAAGGCGAAACTCCTTATATTTTCCCAGCGGCAGCAAGGCTCGCACACGCAGTACCTGATCTTCGCTTGACCTGGTTTTCGGATAGCTTGGAGCAACAATGAGAACCTGTTGGCCTAATTGAACGAGCCCTTGGCACAATCTGTTTATGGAAATGGGCACACCACCGATAAAGGGCAGGTAATTGTTCGTAAACATGGCGACACGCAGCGGCGCATGGCTATGCGTGTCGGGATCAATATCGAAGTTTGGGTAATAATCCCGTTCGGTAAAAATCCGGTTATGCAACCATATGAGCACCGCAACCAGAATACTGATGACAAGGATAAAGTTCAGGTAGCCTACATAAAACAAAGAATGGATAAAAAACCAAAGGCTTTCAAGCGTTCGCCAGAACGGCGGTTGAACGATATCCAGTGGCCGTTGTTCAATTGAGATTTCATCCCCCTGGACACTGACCGACACAAAATGATGGTGGCTGTACTGATCGTCAATTACCAGCCCGCCCGCGCCGCCCGTGAGGATGTAGTCGGTATCATTATGAACCTGGCGATCGAACCGCGGAAGGTTGGTTGAAAATACGGCGTCGACATTGAAACGTTCTATCAAATTTGAAAAACGTTTGCGCTGCGCCTGGGTAGCAAAAAGATATTCGTCGCTCACGGCAAACAGGCCGGACTGATCGACGGGATAAAGCGGTTGGGAAATAAAGATAAACAGGTTGGTTTCCCGGGCTGCGCCAAGCTCTCTTTCCAGCCAGTTGAACTGCCAATCAAAATGTGTGGTGCCGGTGCTGTCGAGGAAAATAAAACGACTATTGCCTGCAGTGAAGCTGAAGTAATAAGGTCCAAAATGCTCATAAAAGCGGAAACTGCCGATCCGACTTTCCTCCTGCGGACCGAAAGCAAGCAGATAAGGCATGTTTAAACGGTCTAATGTCCGGTATATGGCACGGTATTTGTCTTCGCCGCCGCTTGATACGGCATTGCCGGCTGAAACCACAAAATCATAATGTTGCTGGTTCAACAGCGGAATGATTTTGCGCTCAAAGATGCCTACAGAGTTATTGATATTGCCCAGCACGGCAAAACGATAGGACTCACGCTCGTTAAGATTCGTTTCAATATGCTTTAGCTGAATAGCATGCTCGGCAACAAAGTCTTTCTCGAAAAAATTAAGATAAACCTTATAGGCAACCAGCACAGCGGCAAGCGTTACGCTCAACCAATACAACCAGCGAAGTATCCTCCTACGCATGTTCGGGCCTCTTGCGTCCAAGGGCGAACAGCGTGACGGGCACGCCGATCAGCATTCCAAGGTGAACGGTCATAAACCGCCAGCCTAAAACCAGCACCAATAACTCGCCGTGCACTGCCAGGGTGGAAAACAAGATCGCGAAAACGCCCTCGGCGACACCGGCTGCGCCAGGTGTGGGCGCAAAATACATAATAAACGTATTCACGAGCATGAGCGCCAGAATCAGCGGATAATCAACCGGATACCCTAAACCCCACATGATTAGCGCGGGAAAAGAAAATAGAGAAATCAGAAAAAGGGTGGTTGTCCCCAATGCCAACAGGCGGTCGGTGTAGCCCGCCTTGAAAAAAGCCCGGAAGCTGTAGTCGAACCGAATCATTTCCCGTGTGAGGCGAAACCGCCAGCGGCGCTCGCGAGACGCGCTGATTAAATGAGTTTTTCTCAAAACCGCCAGAAATTGGGCACCGAGGTGTATGAACCAGCGCATTTTCAAAAGCAATACAAAAAAGAAGGCCACATATAGCGCGGCAACCAATCCCATCCAGGGTCCCCAGGTACTGATTGTGGGGTTGTCCACGAGGCGATCAATGCTCATCATTAAAAAGGGAGCCGGCAGAAGGATCATCAGGCTGGCCAGCAAGGTTCGCAAGGTCGTTGCCGCCGTGGCTGCACCGATATGTATTCCGCGCCGATGCAAAAACCACACCTGTACCACGCCGCCGCCGGTCGCCATGGGCGTAATATTTGAAAACAGGATGTTAATGAACACCAGCGGAAACATTGCCCGCAACGGCTGGTATTGGCCCAATGCACGCAAGGTAAACCACAATCTGAGGGCGTCAGTGAGGTAATAGACGGCCAGCAACGCCGCGGCTGCAACGAGCATCCGGGGTGAAAACAGTGCATTCCAGAGTTGTTCGCCCTGACCGTTTAATTCCTGTTGGATCGTAAACGGTACCAGTGCACTCAGCAAGACAAACAACACCGCAAAGCTGACTATTTTTAAGCGATTGAGAGGTAGCTTCAGGCCATGCTTGGGGTTTGACGATTTCATTAAGTGTGGCAAGAGTCTGGTGCGGTTGATTTGGTCGTTATTATCAGGATCTGGACGGTTTGTGGCAAATGTCTATCCTTCCCAGCCTGATACGATAATACCCATCCCTGTTAATGCCACCGCGGCACCCACCCAGTCGGTAGCCGTCAGGGGTACACCATCAACTACCCGAAGCCATACCAGCGCAGTGGCAACATACACGCCGCCGTATGCAGCATAAATGCGCCCGCTTGCCGCCGGATGCAGTGTAAGTAACCACACGAACAAGGCAAGACTAATGGCAGCAGGAATCAGCAACCAAATCGGCCCGCTTTTTTTCAACCATAAATATGGCAAATAACAACCAATGATTTCCGCCAGGGCGGTCACAATAAACAAGCCCGTTGTTTTCAGCATAGGAGCCTCATCCGGATAACGCTAGAATAGACGTTCACATGCACAAGCATAACGGATTAACAGGAGCGATCATGGCTTTCGGGATTGACACTTATGCGCATACCATGGCGCAGTACAACCGTTGGATGAACGATAACTTGTACGAGGCCTGTGCCGCGTTGAGCGACGAACAGCGCAAAGCCGACGTTGGCTTATTCTTTCAATCGATCCATGGAACCCTGAATCACTTGTTATTGTGCGACCAGATGTGGTTCGCGCGTTTCATGGGCCGGCCGTATGCAGGCAAAAGTTTAAGCGCCGAGTTGTTTTCCAGCTTTAACGACCTGAGCCATGCGCCGGGAAATGGATGACGAAATTGAACGATGGGCGCTCGATTTGCAGACGAATCCGTTGCCACAGCGACTGCACTACGTCAGCCTGCGCGATCAGCAATCCAAAGACGTGGATTTCGCCCGCACTGTGGTGCATTTTTTCAATCATCAAACGCATCACCGTGGTCAGATTACCGCCGCCTTATCCAGGCTGGGTATTGACTTTGGCGTAACGGATTTGCTGTTCATGCCCGAACCCCAGGCTAACCACTAACAGACAATAAAACTTGGCATATAAGCAGGTGGCGGCGTTTCATCACCCAGCCCACATCACGACGGTTTTGTCCGCGGTTGCCGATAGCGGTTGTATCCCCAAAGATACTGGGTGGGCATCATTCGTATGACGCCTTCCATTTCGGCGTTGATGACGGTGGCGGCCTCGACAGGATTGTCGGGCAGCGGAGACGTCATTTCCTTGACATGCATCTTGTAGCCTTGCCCAATGCGATTTCGTTCTGCGCCCAGAATGAAAATGGTGGCGCCAGTGAGGCTTTGCAGTCGTTGAACCAGGGTCATGGTGTAGGCTGGCTTGCCGAAAAACGGCGCCCAGACACCTTCGCCTGAAACGGGAACCTGATCCGGCAAGATACCCACCGTATGCCCGCGCAACAAAGTTTTCACGACCGTTCGAACGCCGGATTTGTTCGCGGGCGCCATCGTTAATTGTTTGCGGGTCCGCATCTTGACAATCCAGTCTTGCAACCATGCCTTGCGTGGCGGGCGAAATAATACGGTGGAAGGGAAGTGGCTTGAGTACACCGGGCCTAACAACTCAAAACATCCGCAATGCGGCGATAACAAAATAACCCCCTTGCCACGCGACAAGGCCTTTTCAAAAGGTTTCCAATCATCACAGTAAACCTGCTTGTTCAAGGCCTGGTCGTCCCGTCGCACCCACCAGTACGGCATTTCCAGGAAAAGCTGGCCAACCGCAATCATGGATTGCTTTAGAGCAATGGGTGGCAGGTGAGGAAAGGCATGTTCAAGATTCGTTTGAGCGCGACGCTTATAACGCCCGGGCACAACAGACAGGACCCATCCACATACTTTACCAATGCGTTGCACTAGAATCAGGGGGAGGGCGGCCACGCCGGCAAATAGCAATGAGGCCAGATAAGGTCGAATTTTATACTTCATCATGTTGTGCTGCGCACGATCTGCGACCTTTGTAAATAAGTTTAACAAGCCACAGTAACAGAAGAAGTGATGTATGACCTACACAAGTTTGTTTTATTTATGATGAGCCAAGCTGATAGGCGCTGGACGACCCACCCTCATCTTCCCAGCGTTCCAGGGACTCAATAGCGGGCTGACTGGGCTTGAGCTTCGGGCCGGGGTTAAACAAAATGGTCAGCAGCAGTGCGCTGTTTTGCAACGCTTTCAGGCTGTGTGGTTCGCTGTGTTCAAGGTAAACCCAGTCGTTGACATTCAGTATGACGCTGGATGATGAAAGTGAGAGTTCAATACTGCCTTCCAGGCAATGAAGCATGACATTCCCTGGTACCGCGTGCCGGGGAATCGTGGCGTTCGCCGGCATGATGAGCCGAAGCGTTTCAAACCCCGGCTTTTTGGTAATGGCAACTGAGCGTGCCTCGGGCAGATGCTTGCCCAACGGTGTCAAACTAACAACTTCCCCAGGCTGGGCGTGGTGTAGTGCCATTTTGCTTCCCCTTGTACAGTACCCCTATCTTAAGTCCGGGAAGCCGGTTTTGACAATCGGGCCGGTAACCACCGCCAGAAGATACCGGCCGATATCAGGGCCAACGCGCCAATGGCCACCATGCCTGCGGCCAACGAAGCGGCAGCAGTAAAGGCCGATAGCAATAGCGGGCCGCCGCTGTTGCCAATGTCAGCCATAAAGCGCCATATACCCAGAAACTGCGTACGCCCCTGGCGCGGCGAGGCGTCGGCGCCAACCGTCATGACCAGGCCCGAAGAAATACCGTTGCCCAAACCCAGGATCATGGTAACCATGACAAACGTCCACAGGCTGGTCGTAAGAGGCATGGCTGCCAGACACAGGGCCATGATGATCATGGAGGGAATGGCCACGGCGGCCCGCCCTTTGTGGTCCATGACCTTGCCCGCTGGATAGAACAGCAGCATATCAATTGCGCCCATCAGGCCGTATACCATCGAGGTAGTGGCGGCGTCGATGCCGATATGAGCAGCCCACAAAGGAATGATGACCTGGCGACTTGAGCGAACAGCGGCCACCAATAAGCAACCCATGCCCAATGTCAGGTACGTTTTGAAATGCGCGCGTGCAATTTGTCGCAAGCCCGACGCCGATGGCGCGACACTTGCGTTCTCATGGGGCGTCTGCTGCGGCAGATCGGGAATCGCGAAGGCCAGCATCGCCATGAAGATAAAGGTGACAATGGCGACAACATAAGCGCCCGGCAGGTCCATGAAATGCATTAAACCAGCGCCGGCGAAAGGCCCAATAAACATGCCAATTCGCGTCACCCCGCCCAGCGTGGATAATGCCCTGGCCCGCATATCAATGGGTACTGCTTCAGTTAAATAAGTTTGCCGGGCCAGAAGAAAAACGGCGCGTGTCATGCCAACCAATAAAATACCAACGCCCAGCGTGAAAGGATTGGGCGCCAGCAAGCAAATAACCAGGGCGATGATCGCCACGATAGCGGCCCCGACCATGGCTCGTCGCTCACCGAAACGCGCCGTGAGGATAGCGGCCGGTATATTATTCAGTAGCGAACCGATACCGATCAGTGCAACAATAATGCCCGAAAGCGCAACCGATGCGCCCAGTTCGCGGGCGCTGAGTGCGATAACGGGGTAGATGGCACCTTCGCCAATACCAAACAACAACGAAGGGCCGAAGGCGGCAACCGAAATTTTCTTTAAGCTGAATGAGGTGTCGTCGGAGGGCACTGCTGATCTGCCTGGCATTTGGGTGAATGAAGCCTGAAATTGTACCGCCGGGACCCTGACAGCAGACTTAAGTGGAACAGGTGAGTTATGCCAGTGCTTTATGCCGTCGCCGCGCTACTCGTCATGCAGTTGGCCGGGGAATGGATTGTACGTGTTGTGGGCCTGCCCGTGCCAGGTGCGTTGGTTGGCCTGCTTTTGTTGTTCGTGACGCTGCTGCTGATGGGGCGTTTACCAGCAGGCTTGCGCCAAACTGCCGACCATGTGCTGCCGCATTTAATGTTTCTTTTTATTCCAGCCGTTGCCGGCGTGACGCTGCATTTTGAACGGTTGCAGCAAGAATGGTTGCCTTTTGTGCTGGCCTGCACACTGGGGACCGCTATTACGGTTGCGGTAACAGCAGCGACTTTCTGCTGGGTACTTAAGCGAACTCAAAAGGGGTGATCATGCAGCATTGGCTTCTTGCGCCTTGGCCCGAACTGATTGGCTCACCGGTCGTTTGGATAACCGTCACGTTGGTCATTTACCTGGCGGCGTTTCGCATTTACGCACGGTTCAACAATCATCTGCTGCTGCTACCCGTGTTGACTGCAGTTATTGTTCTGGTCGGCATCCTTCTGGCAACGGGCACGCCGTATTCCGAGTATGAGCAAGCCACCCGTTTTCTCTATTTCCTGATTGGTCCGGCAACCGTGGCCCTGGCCGTACCTTTGTATACACAACTACCCCGTTTGCGAACAATGTGGAAGCCCATCAGCGTTGCATTGTTGGCGGGATGCCTGGCTGCGATTATTTCCGCACTGGGTATTGCCTGGTTGTTTGGTGCCACCACCGAAACGTTATTGTCATTGGCACCCAAGTCGGCCACCATGCCGATTGCAATGGAAGTGGCTGAGTTAACGGGAGGCATTGCCTCGTTAACGACAGTGGCGTGTGCCATTACCGGTATTTCCGGCGCTATTCTTACGGGCGGTTTGCTGCGCTTCATGAAAATTACCGACCCCGTGGCGCACGGTTTTGCCATGGGATTAAGTGCCCATGCAATCGGTACCGGGCGCGCATTTCAGGTAGATGAAACCACGGGGGCATTCTCGGCTTTGGGCTTAAGCCTCAATGGGGTTGCAACGGCATTGATGGTACCGCTGGTACTTGCCGTATTAGGGTTGTTCACGTTTTAATTGATTTGATTTTTGGCCATAAGAGTAAGGGAAAGAGCACTATGCCATCTTTTGACGTTGTTTCCGAAGTTGATAAACACGAATTGTCGAATGCGGTTGATCAGGCGAATCGTGAGTTGGTCACACGCTTTGACTTCAAAGGGACCAATGCAACATTCGAGCAGGAAGAGTATGTCGTCACCATGGCCGCTCCAAGTGCATTCCAGCTAAAACAGATGCTCGACATCCTGCGTGGCCGCATGTCCGCTCGCGACATCGATATACGCTGTATCGAGTTGGGTGACATCGCCGAGAATGTCGCAGGCGCGCGGCAAAAAATTACCGTGCGTCAGGGCATTGAACAAGCCATCTCCAAAAAGCTGATCTCGGCAATCAAGAGCAGTAAAATCAAAGTGGAAAGCCAGATCAATGGGGAAAAACTTCGGGTCACCGGCAAGAAGCGCGACGATTTGCAAGCTGTAATGGCGCTATTACGCAAACAAGACGTCGACCTGCCTTTGCAATTCAACAACTTTCGCGATTAGTGGATGGTTTTGGTTGCTTAATTGCGTAATCGATAGCCGGTTTTGAAAATCCAGGCCACAACGCCCAGGCAGACACACAACATCACGAATGTCATGCCCAGGCTGACCCCGGGTGAGACGTCGGCTGCTCCGTAGAAGCTCCAGCGAAAGCCGCTCACCAAATAAACAACCGGGTTGAAAAACGAAACGGCTTGCCAGAAGGGCGGCAACATATGGATGGAATAAAAGCTGCCGCCCAGAAAGGCCAGGGGCGTCACAATGAGCAGCGGCACAATCTGCAGGCTTTCGAAACTGTCGGCCCATACGCCGATGATGAAACCGAACAGACTGAACGTAAGGGCTGTCAGCACTAAAAACACGACCATCCAAACGGGGTGCTGGATATTCATGGGCACGAAGAAGGAGGCCGTTATCATGATAATGGTGGCCAACACTAGCGATTTGGTAGCCGACGCCCCGACATAACCCAGCAAAATCTCAGCGTAGGAAACCGGCGCGGACAACAGTTCGTATATGGTGCCGGTAAAGCGCGGAAAATAAATGGCAAATGAGGCATTCGAGATGCTTTGCGTCAATACCGTCAGCATGACCAGGCCGGGCACGATAAACGCACCATAGCTGATTCCGTCCATCTCTTCTATGCGATTGCCGATGGCCGCACCGAACACCACGAAATACAAGACGGTTGAAATAATGGGTGCCAGCACGCTTTGCGATAAGTTGCGCCGGATACGGTTCATTTCAAAAAGGTAAATTGCGCGTATCGCCAACCAGTTCATTGCGGCTCCTCTACCAGGTCAACGAAGATATCCTCAAGCGAGCTTTGCCGGGTGTGAAGATCGGTATAAACGATTCCCGCCTGATGAACCTGGTGAAGCAGGTGGGCAATATGTTGATCACTTTCCTGGGTACGGTAAGCGTACATTAAACGCTTGCCATCCTGCGAAAGCTTCAAGCCTGTTTCGGCCAGCAGTGGGGGCATCTCTTGCAATGGTTGACTCAGTTGCAGGGTCAGTTCCTTCTTGCCCAGCGAACGCATTAACCGGGCCTTCTCCTCGACGAGAATCAGTTCTCCCTGACGGATAACGCCGATCCGGTCGGCCATTTCCTCGGCCTCTTCAATGTAATGCGTTGTCAGGATAATGGTCACGCCGGTATCGCGCAAAGCACGCACGATATCCCACATGCCTTTACGCAACGTGACATCGACACCCGCGGTGGGCTCATCCAGAAACAGAATAGGGGGTTCGTGAGACAGCGCCTTGGCAATAAGAACACGCCGCTTCATGCCGCCAGACAAGGTCAGCAAACGGCTATCGCGCTTTTCCCACAAAGACAGAGCTTTCAGTGTTTTTTCAATATGAGCCGGATTGGCTTTTTTGCCAAAAAGCCCGCGGCTGTAACTGACAGTGTTCCAGACTTTTTCAAATGCTTCCGCAGTGAGCTCCTGCGGCACCAGTCCGATTTGGCTGCGGGCTGCCCGAAACGCTTTCTTTATATCGTGGCCACCCACCACAACCTCGCCTTCGTCCAAATTGACCAGGCCGCAAATCATACTGATTAGCGTGGTTTTGCCCGCGCCGTTCGGCCCCAACAGCGCGAAAATCTCGCCGCGCCGGATATCAAGGTTGATATTGCTCAACGCCCGGTGACCGGACGCATAGGTTTTCGAGACATTGCGTATCGATATAACGGAACTCATGGCATCATAAAGTCTTGTTCAGCGAGCTTAACTCTACCATGATCAACATGCTTTCAACGGCGCTTCTGACGCCTCGTGAAATGGGCCAGGCCGATCAGGCGGCGATTACAGGCGGGGTGCCTGGCATCGAGCTGATGGATAATGCGGGTCGCGCGGTGGCACGGGAAATCACCCGACACTGGACGCCCCGCCCGGTTTTGGTTGTATGCGGGCCGGGCAATAATGGCGGCGACGGCTATGTGGCGGCGCGCTACCTGGCCGAGGACGGATGGCCGGTGACTGTGGCGTCGCTTGCAGGCCAGGCACCCCGATCTAGCACAGATGCGGCTTATCACGCGGCGTTATGGCGCCAGCCGATTAAGCCGTTATCTCCAGCGTTACTTGAAGCTGTTCGCGACGGACTCGTGGTTGACGCCCTGTTCGGTGCCGGATTGGCTCGTCCCCCAGCCGGCGAGGCCAAAATTTTTTTGCAGGCGTTGAGCGAGTCGAACATACCGGTCTGCGCCGTTGATCTCCCCAGTGGTGTCAATGGGGCAGACGGGACGGTGTCCGGCATTGCGCCTCAAGCCTGGTTAACCGTCACTTTTTTTCGCAAAAAGCCGGGTCACGTCCTCTTTCCTGGGCGCGCCTTGTGCGGCGAAACGGCGGTGGCGCAAATTGGTATTCCTGACTCCGTACTGCCCGGGCTCGCTGATCGCGCGGCTGAAAACAGCCCAACGGTATGGTCTGCCACTTTCCCCTGGCCGAAATTGTCGGGGCACAAGTACGATCGGGGGCATGCACTGGTGGTTGGCGGGGCCATCATGACCGGTGCTGCCCGTTTGACGGCTCGGGCGGCTGCGCGAACCGGTGCGGGTCTGGTGACGCTGGCCGCACCCGAATCGGTGTGGCCCGTATACGCCACAGCACTGGAAAGCGTTATGGTGCAAAGTTTTCGTGACGGCGATTCATTTCAATCACTGTTAGCCGATTTGCGTAAGAACGTGCTTGTTGTCGGCCCGGGGCTCGGCGTGAGTGATACGACGCAGAACCAAACACTGCAAGTGCTGGCCAAACAACGTGCATGCGTGCTGGACGCCGATGCGATCAGCAGCTTTGGTGCCCAGCCCGAGCGCCTGTTTGCGGCATTATCAGGCCAATGTGTACTGACGCCACACGAAGGCGAATTTGCCCGGATCTTCCATTTAAACGGCAGCAAGCTTGAACGTGCGCGCGCTGCGGCCCGGATCTCAGGCGCCGTTGTCTTGCTCAAAGGGCCTGATACCGTGGTTGCGCATCCGGACGGATCGGCAATTGTGAACACCAATGCACCGCCTGATCTGGCCACCGGCGGCACCGGGGATGTTCTGGCCGGCATGATTGCCGGTTTAATGGCTCAGGGTATGACGCCGTTCAATGCCGCATGTGCGGCATGCTGGTTGCATGGCGAGGCCGCCCGTCAACATGGGCCCGGCCTGGTCGCCGATGACTTGATTAGCTTTATTCCTGCAGCACTTCGGGCATTACAACGGCATTCTTCGCAGTGACGCTTCAATGCGAAAACAAAATAGGAACGGTCATTGAGTCAAGCAGGGTTTTGGGGGTGCCGCCCAGCATCCATTCGCGCGTGCGGCTGCGGTTATAGGCCCCCATAACGATCATGTCGCAACCCTGGTCGGTTGCACCGTTCAGGATAATGGTACCGATACTGATGTGGTCGCTGGTTTGCCGGATGAATTTAGGTTTGGGATAGCCGCGGACCGCGCAATAAGCATTAAAGTCGTCGTCATGCAGATCTTGCTTACCGGCCAGCTCGGTATTTTCATCAATAGTCAGGACGACAAGATCTTTGGCCTGCTGCAGGATCGGGCCGGCATCGGCCAGTGCCCTGGCTGCGCGTCGGCCTTTGTCCCAGCAGAACAAAATACGCTTGCCGATTGGGTTGATTTCGCCAATGAACGGCACCATCAGTATGGGGCGTCCGGCATTGGTAATAACGGTTTCTGCCAGGCTGGCACGTAGCGATGAAGTTTGTTTTTCGCTTTGGCTCATTACCAGCAGGTCGCAATAGCGGGCATGAAGGGCCAAGACCTCTTCGGCAAAACCTTGCGGTTGGCGCCAAGTGGCCCTGACACCTGCATCCTGCGTGCGTGTTTTGAAAAGTTCTTGCATTTCGGCGCGCTGCTCCAGCAGATGGCCTCGCACCATGTTGGATACCTCGGGCGGCATGGAGTTACCGCCACGCAAATATTCTGTGGGCGCCGGGCAGGGGTACACACCCACAACTTCGGCCTCATGCGTTTTGGCCAGGCGCAAGGTCGTGTCCAGCCTGCGTACGTGGTTCCCATCTTTGGTAAGATCAATAGCAATACGTCCCAACATGATTTCCTCCTAAAAGGCCGACTTTATCTGTCTCATTCTAGTAAGATCACTCAGCCGCCCATTTGATTTAACGCAAGATATTCCTAAAGAGCCAATATGTCCGACGTCATAGCACTTGTGTTCGATTTCGACGACACCCTCGCCCCGGACAGTACAACCGGTTTTCTAAACGATATTGGGGTCGACGCAGGGCAGTTCTGGTCGGATAAAGTAGGGCCGCTGCTGAACGAACACGACTGGGATCCGATTCCCGCTTATTTGCACGAAATGATCGAGCTTTCGCGTTCAGGCCAATATGGCCTGATTACCCGCGAACGGTTACAGGAGTGGGGCAGCCGGCTGCCCTTGCATCGGGGTGTGAAGACGCTTTTCGAGCGCCTGCGACAACATGTGCGCAAAGATCATCCGCAGATCCAGTTAGAGTTTTATCTGATTTCCAGCGGCATCGGCGACGTTGTGCGGCATACGGCTATTGCACATGAATTTACCGAGATTTGGGCTTCGGAGTTCAAGTACGGCCCTGACGGCGGAATCGATTTCCCTCGTCGGGTGGTCAGCTTTACCGACAAGACCCGTTACTTGTTCCATATCCAGAAAGGCATCATTGGCACGGCTTCTCGCAACAAACCCTTTGAAGTCAACCGCAAAGTAGAGTCAGACAAGCTGCGAGTGCCTTTTCAGCAAATGATCTTCATCGGTGACGGCTACACCGATGTGCCTTGTTTTTCCCTTGTGCGGCAAGCCGGTGGTGTTGCATTCGGCGTATGGGATCGCGCTCATCGTGAAAAACGCAGCCGGGCCTGGGGTTTTATTCAGGAAGGGCGGGTATCGAACTTGAATCAGGCACGCTACGACGAAGATGCCGAGCTTTACCAATGGCTGGAAGAGGCGGTTGAAAGCCTGGCCGGCCGAATTGCGCTGCAGTCACGCATGTATGTGGGTTAACGACTCAACGGCAATGGGGCTGGCGCTCGACCAGGCCAGGCAAGCCATCGCGCTGGGCGAGATTCCGGTTGGCGCCGTGGTGATAGACGCCCAGGGACAAGTATTGGGTGCCGGTCATAACCGGACAATCATCGATCACGACCCTACGGCGCACGCGGAAATCGTTGCCTTGCGTGCGGCGGCAAAGAACATGGAAAATTACCGTTTACCGGGACTGCACCTGTATGTCACGCTTGAACCTTGCGTTATGTGCATGGGCGCTTTAATGCACGCGCGGCTGGCGCAAGTTGTGTTCGGCGCCGCCGACCCCAAAACCGGGGCGTGCGGCAGTGTGCTGGATATTTCCACTTACCGCCAATTGAATCATCACACCCAAGTGCGGGGCGGGGTTATGGCCAACGCATGCGGTGCGTTATTATCCAGCTTCTTTCGCGAAAGACGGGCCCAGGCCCGCGCGCAGCGAGATCAATCAAAGAGGTAGTAGCATGGGTCACCATCACGAACCGCCACTCGACGGCATTTATTTGTTTTCTCCTTCCGGCGTGGTACCCGAGGAAAAAGCCCTGACTCGTGCCCGCGCACGCTTGAAGGAATTGGGATTTCGCACGACGGTGGATCGCACCGCGCTGGCGGTTCATGAACGCTTTGCGGGAACCGACAGCCAGCGCCTGGCGGCGATCAATCGGGCGATCAAACAGAAACAGCCGGTCGTCATGGCGACGCGGGGTGGTTATGGCTTAAGCCGTATTTTGCCGGCGATCGACTGGAAAGCGGTGGCCCAAAGCGGCAAAACCTTTGTCGGTTTAAGCGATTTCACTTTGTTTAATCTGGCGCTTCTGGCAAAGACCGGTGCAGGTAGTTTTTCCGGCCCCATGGCATTTCATGATTTTGGCGGTGAAAAAACAGACGATTTAACTATGGCCTTGTTTGCCGAGGCGTTGAATCGCGAACTGGAGATTTTAAGTTTTGAGGCACCCGACGCCGACGCAGTAGACGCACGGGGCGTCTTGTGGGGTGGTAATCTGGCCATGGTGGCTTCACTTGTCGGCACGCCGTTTATGCCCAGAATCAAGGGTGGAATATTATTTCTTGAAGATGTGGCCGAACACCCGTACCGCATCGAACGCATGCTGGCGCAACTTTGGCAGGCAGGTATTCTTGAGCGCCAGAAGGCTATTGTGCTGGGGCAGTTCACCGATTACAAGCTGGGGCCGCTGGATAATGGTTTCGATCTGCCGTCGGTTATAACCTGGTTGCGCAAAACCGTTAAAGTCCCGGTTATCACCGGCCTGCCGTATGGGCATGTACCGGTTAAAGCCACCTTGCCGATCGGACGCAAGGTGGGTATCGCCACCGAGGACGGCATGGCTTATTTGGTTTTGGAAGAACATTAAAGCGGAAGTTGTTAAACTAACGCATCAACATTATTCACCCCCGAGTGCGCTGCTTTTGAAAAGTGGCGCCTATTTTTTTTATAGAGCCGGTCTTTTCTGTGATTACCACCGCTAACCTAACAATTCAGTTTGGTCCCAAACCCTTATTCGAAAACGTCAACGCCAAGTTCGGCGAGGGCAACCGTTATGGCCTCATCGGCGCCAACGGCTCAGGCAAGTCCACCCTGATGAAAATCCTGGGTGGCGATCTTGAGTCTTCCGCCGGGAATGTCTCGCTGGAGTCCGGCACACGCCTGGGGAAATTGCGCCAGGATCAATTCGCCTTTGAGGACAATCGCGTACTCGACGTGGTACTGATGGGCCACGTTGAAATGTGGAGCGTAATGAGCGAGCGCGATGCCATTTACGCAAACCCCGATGCCACTGAAGATGATTACATGCGCGCAGCCGAGCTGGAAGCCAAGTTCGCCGAGTACGATGGTTATACCGCCGAAGCACGGGCCGGCGAACTTTTGCTTGGGCTGGAAATTCCGGTTGAGCAACATAACCTGCCCATGCGTGAAATTGCCCCCGGCTGGAAATTGCGGGTATTGTTGGCACAAGCGTTGTTTTCGAATCCCGATGTCCTGTTGCTGGACGAGCCCACGAACAATCTGGATATCAACACCATTCGCTGGCTGGAAAATGTGCTGAACGGTTATCAAAGCACCATGATCATCATCAGTCACGACCGCCACTTTCTCAATGCGGTGTGCACCCACATGGCCGATCTCGATTACGGCGAATTGCGCGTGTATCCCGGCAACTACGATGATTACATGCTGGCCTCGGCCCAGGCGCGTGAACGCACGGTCAGCGCCAATGCCAAAGCCAAAGAGCGCGTGGCGGAACTGCAGGACTTTGTTCGGCGTTTTGCGGCTAACAAATCCAAGTCGCGCCAGGCAACTTCCCGTTTGAAGCAAATCGACCGGATCAAGGCCGACACAATCGAAGTCAAGCCTTCCTCACGCCAAAATCCCTATATTCGTTTCGAGCAGAAAAAAGTGATGCATCGTTTGGCGGTCACGGCCGAGCGGGCCAGCAAGGCATACGACCACCCCGTGATCAAGCCTTTTTCCGCCATGGTGGAGGCCGGTGAGAAAATTGCCATTATCGGGGCCAACGGCGTTGGTAAGACCACGTTGCTGCGGATGCTGGCGGGTGACCTGGATCCCGACCAGGGCAGCATCAAATGGTCGGAAAATGCCGACCGTGGTTACATGGCGCAAGACGTATCAGATCAGTTTCAGACCAACACAAAAGTGTTCGACTGGATGACGGAATACCGTGAGCCGGGCGATGATGACCAAGCCATTCGTTCGGTTCTGGGGCGGTTGCTGTTTTCCGCCGACGACATCGTCAAACCTGTGAAGGTGTTATCGGGCGGTGAAAAGAATCGAATGACATTCGGCCGCCTGATGCTGGGCCGCCACAATGTCCTGTTGCTCGACGAGCCCACCAACCACCTTGACATGGAATCAATTGAATCGCTTCAATATTCGTTGGAACTGTATAAAGGCACGCTGATTTTCGTCTCGCATGATCGTCAGTTCGTCTCGGGGCTGGCGACGCGCATCTGGGAGATTCAAGCCAATGGCGAAGTGGTGGATTATGCCGGCAATTACGACGACTTCCTGAGCGTACGGGGTATCGAGGAGTAACGCGGGTGGCGTTTGTCCTTACCCAGGTTCATTCTATCGAAGAAGAGGTGCGCAAAAGCCGGTTTCTGGCTTTTGCTGCACCGGTAAGCGACACGCAGGCTGCGCAGGATTTTATAGCGCAGCACATTTATCCCGATGCGAACCATCACTGCTGGGCCTGGCGCGTTGGCCAGAACTATCGGTTCCACGACGACGGCGAACCTGGCGGTACCGCAGGGCGTCCGATTCTGCAAGCGATTGAAGGCCAGCAAATTGACTATGTGGTTGTACTGGTGGTGCGCTGGTTTGGCGGTGTTAAATTAGGCACTGGCGGCCTGGCGCGGGCCTACGGTGGTGCAGCGGCCCAGTGTCTGCGGCTGGCGCCCAAAACAGAATACGTGCCCACCTGCATATTGTCGTGCCAGTGTCCGTTTGCCGATATGGCGCTGGTTCGAGGGCGCATGGGGCAATTCGGGGCGCATATTGAGGCTGAACAATTCGATGCCGCTTGCGTTCACTGGAAGATCAGTCTGCCGCAAACGCAGCGCGACGATTTCTCGGCACAATTTACCGACTGGACAAAAGGAAAGGGCCAAATCGCTGGCCCTTCATGACACACCAAGGTTACCAAGGTCAGGTGGTTGGCGCCGGTATGAATTCCGGCCGTAAAACACCATTGAGTTCGCTGTAAGGAATCAGTAACTCAGGCTGCCCGGACGCGTAGGGCGCGATGGCATAAGAATCATACTTAACCACCAGGCCGGTATCGGTAAAGCCGTAGTTGTCACTGGGCTGGAACGGCCACAAACGATTGTATTCCTCAGGATTTTCCCGGGCATCGGGTTGCGTCTGCAACCAGCGTTGATGCGCGCGACGCAATGCTTGCACATAGGCATCGTATTGGTTTGGTTGCAATACATTGCGAATGCCCAGCACTTTCTGGTTGGCGTTATCCCAATTCAAAAACTGCGTGGCGGCAATGCCATGTGCGGCGCCGGTTAAATATTGCCAGCTATCCAGCTCAATCACGGTCAAATAGCGATTCCGATAACGTGTTTCGGCATTCAGGATCACTTCGTCGCGCGGCCCGGCCGTTTTCCAGAAATACGACTCGAACGCCTCTATCGTGGTGTAGCCGGGGTTGCGCTCCTCGCTGACACCCGTCATGGTGGCCAGCGCATGGTCGACCAAGTCCGTTAATATCGGCACACCCGGAAACACCAGCGATTTCACTTGGATCCTGGGACATTCCCCTTCGCAGCCCGGCAGCGTTTTTTCCCATTCAACAGGTTGCGTAAACAAACCTTCCTTTTCGGTTTGCGAGGCAACCTTGTCGGCCGGGATCAACGAGATATTCGACGGCGTCGAGGAACAGCCGGCCAGAAAGAGCCCGGCCAAAAAAACAGACGACAGGCGAATTCGAAAAGAAAAAACTTTCATAAGTGGCAACATTATTTAACGGTATGAGCACCCTGGCCGAACAGCAGCTTACGTGCTTCGTCGTCGTGCGCAGTGGGTTGGCTGTTTACTTGTGCAGCGCGGGCATAGGCACGCTGGGTGGCCGGGCGCTCGCCGATATTGTTGAACCAGCGCTTGAGGTTGGGGAAGTCGTCGAGGTTTTGTTGCTGCTTGGGATGAGAGACAATCCAGGGGTAGCTGGCCATATCCGCAATGGTGTATTCATTACCGGCTACAAATTCACGGTCGGCCAGACGTTTGTTCAATACGCCATACAGACGTGCCGTTTCACGGACGTAGCGGTCGATCGCGTATTCGATCTTTTCCGGCGCATACTGGTTGAAGTGGTGATTCTGCCCGGCCATGGGCCCCAGGCCGCCCATTTGCCAATGCAGCCATTGAATGGTCTCGACACGGCCGCGCAAATCACTGGGTAAAAACTGCCCCGTTTTTTCGGCAAGGTACTGGAGGATGGCACCAGACTCAAAAATGGTGATGGGTTCACCCTCATCGGCCGGAGCTTGATCCACAATCGCCGGAATGCGGTTGTTCGGTGCAATTTTCAGAAATTCGGGTTTGAATTGGTCGCCTTTGCCGATATTGACCGGCGTCAGTTTGTATTCCAAACCGGCTTCTTCAAGGAAAAGTGTGATTTTATGACCGTTAGGGGTCGTCCAGTAGTACAAATCAATCATAGATATCTCTTTGAGTCGGATTCAAATTAGAACGATTCATGCTTGGGCACAGGGAAAGCCTGGAACTGAATTATGCAGGCACCGGCGTATAGCCTTCTTCTTCGATCACTTTGCGAACGGCGGCGACATCATCAATATGATCGACAACGACCATTTGCTGTTCCAGGTTGATGGTGACTTTGGCTTGTGGAAAGGCTTCGCCCACCGCCTTGGTTATGGTGGCGACGCAATGGCCGCAGGTCATGTCCTGAACATTGAATTGCATGGCTTTAAACTCCTTTAAAGCGTTACCCGGGAGCATTTGTTAGCATTAGCATACTTTAATCTAATCGTTCCCATGGCGGGAAGGTCTGGAAATGAACATTGGAGCGGCCGCAAAGCAATCGGGCATTAGTTCGAAAATGATTCGCTACTATGAAAAAGTGGGTTTGCTTGAACCGGCATGCCGATCCGAGGCGGGATATCGCATGTATAGCTCAACCGATATACAAACGCTTATTTTTGTTCGCCGCGCCCGTGATCTGGGCTTTTCACTGGAAAGGATTCAAACGCTGCTCGAGCTTTGGCGTAACCGGCATCGCCGCAGCGAAGACGTAAAAGCATTGGCGCAACGTTATATCCAAGAACTGGACAGCGACATTGAACGCCTGGTTTCGATTCGTAACGAATTAAAGCGCCTGGCTCAATGCTGCAGCGGCAACGACTCTCCAGCGTGTCCGATTCTTGAAGATTTGGCGCACCCGCCGACACGAATCAAGTATTAACAGGAGAAGAAATGGGTTTATTAGTTGATGGTACCTGGCACGATGACTGGTATGACACCAAGAAAACGGGTGGGCGTTTCATTCGCACCGAAGCGCAGTTTCGCAATTGGGTGACCCCCGACGGGTCACCCGGCCCGACAGGGGAGGCGGGCTTTAAAGCCGAACCAGGGCGCTATCACCTCTATGTTTCACTGGCTTGCCCCTGGGCGCACCGCACGCTCATTTTCCGCAAGCTGAAAGGCCTTGAGGAAATGATTGACGTGTCGGTGGTTCATTTTTTCATGGGGCGCCAGGGCTGGTCTTTCGAGCCCGGCGAGGGCGTGATTCCCGATACCGTCAACCATTGTGATTATGTCCATCAGCTTTATACGCTGACACAACCCGACTATACCGGTCGGGTCACGATACCGATTCTTTGGGATAAAGAAAAGAAAGTCATCGTCAGTAATGAGTCTGCCGAGATCATACGCATGTTCAACTCCGCTTTCGACCAGGTAGGTGCAACACCGGGCGATTACTATCCGTCTGATTTGCATTCGGAAATCAATGCAGTAAACGAGCTGGTTTATGGCAGTGTCAACAATGGCGTGTATCGATCCGGCTTTGCCACCACCCAGCAGGCCTACGAAGAGGGTGTCACGGAATTGTTCGATGCGCTGGAATCGCTCGAACTGCGGCTGTCGAAGCAACGCTATTTAACCGGCGATCGCATTACAGAGGCCGACTGGCGCCTGTTCACCACGCTGGTACGTTTCGACCCGGTTTACCATGGCCACTTCAAATGCAATTTGAAGCGCATTGTCGATATGCCCAATTTATGGGGCTTTACCCGTGAGCTTTATCAATGGCCGGGGGTTGCCGAAACGGTGAATTTCAACCATATCAAAAATCACTATTATCAAAGCCACGCCACCGTCAACCCAACGGGCATCGTGCCCAAGGGGCCCGATATTGATTTCATGGCGCCGCATCATCGTGAACCTCCTTCCGTGTAATGGCATTTTGCGGGCGTCGAGCGTTACAAGGGGGGGACTAAATCGGTTAAAGTAGAGCCCGCTACTTGAATCAATCTGGAGTGTGAAATGGATATCGATGCGTTGTTGCTGGCCCGGATTCAATTTGCTTTTACGATATCTTTTCACATTATTTTTCCCGCCATCACCATTGGTCTGGCCAGCTACCTGGCGGTTTTGGAGGGGTTGTGGCTGAAAACGCGCAACCCAATTTATCAGGATCTCTACCATTTCTGGATCAAAGTTTTCTCGGTTAACTTCGGGATGGGGGTCGTGTCGGGCCTGGTCATGGCTTATCAGTTTGGTACGAACTGGAGTTTTTTCTCTGACTTCGCCGGTAGCATTACCGGGCCCTTGCTGGCTTACGAAGTTCTTACTGCGTTTTTCCTGGAGGCGGGCTTTCTAGGAGTCATGCTTTTCGGCTGGAACCGCGTTGGGCCCGGCTTGCATTTTTTTTCCACCATCATGGTGGCACTGGGTACGTTAGTTTCCGCAACCTGGATTCTTGCCTCCAACAGCTGGATGCAAACCCCGGCCGGTTATGCAATTCTTGACGGCCGCGTTGTCCCCGTGGACTGGCTGGCGGTTATTTTCAATCCCTCATTTCCCTATCGACTAACCCACATGGTGTTGGCAGCATTTCTGGCTACCGCCTTGTTTGTAGGCGCGTCTGGCGCATGGCACCTCTTGAAAGGAGACAAGTCGGCTGCAGTTAAAAAAATGTTTTCAATGGCTATGGGTATGTTGTTGGTCGTTGCCCCCATTCAAGCGTTCGTTGGAGACCAACACGGCTTAAATACATTGGAGCACCAACCTGCCAAGCTTGCCGCTATCGAAGGGCATTGGGAAAACACACCCGGCGAGGGGGTGCCGCTGGTTTTGTTTGCCTGGCCGGATATGGAACAAGAGACCAACCGTTTTGCACTTCAGATCCCCAATATGGGCAGTTTGATTCTGACCCATTCGTGGCATGGTCAGTTCAAGAGTCTGAAAGAGTTTCCCCCCGAAGATCGTCCTTTTGTGCCCATTGTGTTTTGGTCTTTTCGAGTCATGGTCGGGTTGGGGCTGCTGATGATCGGGCTGGCGGTGTGGGCGAATTGGTCTCGCTGGAAAGGGCGCTTGTACGCGTCCCGGCGCTTGCATAAAGCCGCGCTGGTCATGGGGCCTGCCGGGCTGATTGCCATTCTTGCCGGATGGTTCACTACTGAAACGGGGCGACAGCCATGGGTGGTTTATAACGTCATGCGCACGGCCGATGCGGTATCTCCCCATGGGGCCATTGAACTGGGCGTCACGCTCGCCCTTTTTGTTGTGGTGTATTTCTTTGTGTTCGGTGCGGGCGTTGTTTACATGTTGAAGCTCATTGCAAAAGGTCCGCAACCCCACGAACCAGAGCCTACACCGTCTGACGCCGGATCGCCTGGCGAGCCGGTTGCCACCGCGCGACGTCCGATGTCGGCAGCCACGCACGATCGTTCCACACATTTTGGAGACCAATAATGGGTATCGACTTGCCTTTGTTGTGGGCCATTATCATTTTGTTCGGCGTCTTTATGTATGTCGTTCTCGACGGCTTTGATCTTGGGATTGGCATTTTATTTCCGTTTTTCCCAGACAAAGAAGAGCGCGATGTCATGATGAACACCGTGGCGCCGGTATGGGATGGAAACGAAACCTGGCTGGTCATGGGCGGTGCCGGTCTGCTGGCGGCATTCCCGCTGGCTTATTCCGTCATTCTCGACGCCTTCATGCTGCCGCTGATTTTCATGCTTCTGGGCCTGGTGTTCCGGGGGGTGGCGTTTGAATTCCGCTTCAAGGCATCCGAGAAAAGACGCCATTGGTGGGACAAGGGCTTTATTGCCGGCTCGATCTGTGCTGCTTTCTTCCAGGGCGTCACGCTCGGGGGGTTTATCGACGGCGTTCATGTTATTGAGCGTACTTATGCCGGCGGCCCCCTTGAGTGGGTCAAGCCTTTCAGTCTTTTCACCGGTTTGGGCCTGGTCATTGCGTATGCCTTGCTGGGATGCACGTGGCTCATTTTCAAAACCGACGGCAAACTGCAGCAGAATATGATTCGTATCGCGCGGCCGCTACTGCTTGCCGTGTTGGCAGTGGTCTGTGCAATCAGTCTCTGGACACCGCTTACGCACCCCGAGATTGCCGAGCGCTGGTTCACGCTGCCAAACCTGTTCTATTTCCTCCCTGTACCCGTGCTGGTCTTGCTGGCCACCTGGGCAATATGGAGTCTGCTGGGGAAGCAGCCCAATGCGGGCCCTTTCCTGCTGACCCTATGCCTGGTGTTTCTTGGCTATAGCGGCCTGGGTATCAGTGTCTGGCCGTACATCATTCCGCCCGACATTACAATCTGGGATGCGGCCGCACCACCACAAAGCCAAGGTTTCGCCCTGGTAGGCGCTTTACTGATCATTCCACTGATCCTGATGTATACCGCGTGGTCGTATTATGTTTTCCGAGGCAAAGTGCGACCTGGTGACGGCTATCATTAAGAATCTTGGTCTGCGGAGTGGATAATTATGTCTGATACGCGTAAACCCTGGTTCAAGCGGCTGGGATGGCTTATAGGGCTATGGCTCGGCGGCGTCGCGGCACTCACGCTTTTCGCCTTGATCCTGCGATGGATCATGAGCAGTATCGGTATGACAACCTGAGACTTGACCTTTCCATGATGGGAAGGTTTATGCTGGTCGAATCTCTTTCATTCGTGCGTTGCGAGGTTGTCCATGAAATCCAGTCATATCAGTTTGTCGATACAAGGCATGACCTGCGCTTCGTGCGTAAGCCGCGTGGAGCGCGCCTTGAAAAAACTGCCCGGTGTGGCGCAGGCAAACGTCAATTTGGCCACCGAAAGGGCAGAAATCGATATCGCCGATACTGCGTTGGTACCGCAGGCAATACAGGCGGTGCAGAAGGCAGGCTATGAAGCCTCGGTTATATCCGAGGGTGAGGATGATGACCAGGCGGCTCGTCAGCAGGCAGAAATGCAGCATTTGCGTTTGCAATTATGGTTGGCGCTGGCACTGACGTTACCTGTATTTATCCTTGAAATGGGCGCCCATCTGGTGCCGGCCTTCCATCATTGGGTTGCCACCACCGTTGGCACACAAAACAGCTGGTACATTCAATTCGCGCTCACAACGGCTGTGCTGGTGGGCCCGGGGCGACATTTTTATCAATTGGGCGTGCCGGCCTTGTTCAAGGCTGCGCCCGACATGAACTCATTGGTTGCCCTCGGTACGGCATCCGCTTATCTTTACTCGGTCGTGGCCACATTTGCGCCTGCTTTCCTGCCCAGCGGGGCAGTGAACGTTTATTTCGAAGCGGCAGCAGTCATTGTTACGCTGATTCTCCTGGGGCGTTTTCTCGAGGCCCGTGCCAAAGGCAATACTTCCCAGGCTATTCGTCATTTAATGGGTCTGCAGCCTAAAACAGCGCGGGTCGTACGCAACGGAACGACCCAGGATTTGCCTATTGAACAGGTCAAGGCTGGAGACACGCTGGAAATTCGCCCAGGTGAACGGATTCCGGTTGATGGACAGGTATTGGATGGACACAGTTTTGTCGACGAATCAATGATCAGTGGCGAGCCTGTACCCGTTGAAAAATCGATCGATGCCCAGGTTGTAGGTGGTACGGTGAACCAGTCGGGCGCGTTAAGAATTCAGGCGGTCAGTGTGGGTAAAGACACTGTCTTGGCACAAATTATTCATATGGTGCAGCAGGCTCAAGGCGCCAAGCTGCCTATTCAGGCGCTGGTTGATCGCGTGACCTTGTGGTTCGTACCCGTCATTATGCTCGTGGCACTGATCACGTTCTTTATCTGGTTGGTTTTGGGGCCAAGCCCGGCAATTACATTCGCCGTGGTCAATGCCGTTGCCGTCTTGATTATTGCCTGCCCGTGCGCCATGGGTCTTGCAACACCAACGTCCATTATGGTTGGAACCGGACGGGGAGCACAGATTGGGGTGTTGTTCCGCAAAGGCGAAGCGTTGCAGTCGCTGCGTGAAGTCAAGGTTATCGCGGTTGATAAAACAGGTACGCTGACGCAGGGCAAACCGGCCCTGACGGATCTGGTCGTGGCTGATGGTTTCAGCGCAAATCATGTTTTGGCACTCATCGCCGCAGTTGAATCGCGCTCCGAGCACCCGATTGCGCAGGCGATCGTGAGTGCAGCGAGCAGTCAATCATTGAAACTGCCCGATTTGTCGGCGTTCGAATCGGTAACAGGCTACGGGGTAAAAGCAAAAGCCGATGGCATGGAAGTGGCGATTGGTGCCGATCGCTTCATGCAAAAGCTTGGATTGGATGTCGGTGTATTCAGCAGCACGGCGGAAAAACTGGGCAATGAAGGCAAGACACCGATGTATGCAGCAATAGGTGGCCGTTTGGCGGCGATTATCGCGGTTGCGGACCCCTTGAAAGAAAGTACCGCGCGAGCCATTGAAGCGTTGCATCAGTTGGGGTTGAAAGTTGCCATGATCACCGGCGATAACCAGCGTACTGCTCAAGCAATAGGGCGCCAGCTGGGCATTGACGATGTGGTGGCCGAAGTATTGCCCGATGGCAAAGTTCAGGCAGTGAGCCGTCTTGCGGAACAATATGGTCCGGTTGCGTTTGTCGGTGATGGTATTAATGATGCGCCAGCGCTGGCGCAGGCACAGGTCGGCATTGCAATTGGCACAGGTACGGATGTGGCCATGGAGGCCGCCGACGTGGTGTTGATGTCGGGCGACTTAACAGGCGTTTCCGATGCCCTCGCGCTGTCAAAGGCCACGATGCGCAATATCCAACAGAACCTGTTCTGGGCTTTCGTTTATAACGCTGCGCTGGTACCTTTGGCGGCAGGGGCGTTGTATCCGGCCTATGGTGTGTTGCTTTCCCCTGTCTTTGCCGCAGGTGCCATGGCTTTGTCAAGCGTGTTTGTGGTTTCGAACGCTTTGCGTTTACGCCGTTTTCAACCGCTGCGCCTTTCCCGCTGAAGGTCGTGCAAACCCAGCACAAGCAGCAGTAATGACACCGCCAGGCCCGTGATGGTTATGCCCATCCATCCGTAATTCTGGTAAATGAGTGCAGCAAGAAAAGAGCCGCTTGCACCACCCACGAAGTACGCAGTCATATAACTGGCGTTCAATCGGCTTCGCTGCTCGGGGTCCAGTTTGATAACGGAATTCATATTGCTGACGTGTACCAATTGAACCGCAAAATCCAGAAAAACAACCCCGACAATCAGCGCGATAATTGAAACGGGAGAAAAACCGATGGGAATCCAGGAAACCAGCATCATGACCAGCCCAAGCACAACAGCCCAATTTGTGCGGCCCTTGTCGGCCAGGCGTCCGGCCCAGCTTGCTGAAAGTGCACCGGCAGCCCCCGTTAAGCCAAACAAGCCGATAATGGCATCTGAAAATCCGTAAGGCGGGGCACTCAGCAGGAATGAAAGCGGGGTCCAGAACAACGTAAACAGGCCGAACGACAGCGCACCCATGAGTGAACGCGAACGCAGTACCGGCTCCGTTGCAAAAAGATGCCTTATTGATAACAGCAACTGCACGTAAGAGATTTGTTTTTCATTACGATGTTGGGGCAGCAGCTTCCACAGCAGCACTGCAACAACACTCATGAATGCCGCAGCAACAAAATAAACAATTCGCCAACTGCCGAATGCAGATAAACCACCCGAGATGGTGCGGCCCAGCAAAATGCCCATTAACAGTCCGCTCATGAGCACGCCGACAATACGACCACGAACCTCCGGGCGGGCCAATTGCGCGCCAAAAGGGATCAGTAACTGGGTCACAACGGAAAACAGGGCGGTAATCGCCGTGCCTAATAAAAGAAACGGCAAGGATGGTGACAAACCGCTAATAAGAAGCCCTGACGCCGAGATCAGCGTCATGATGCAGATAAGATTACGTTTTTCCAGCTTGTCGCCCAATGGCACCAGTAACAGCAAGCCGGCACCATAACCAATTTGCGCCACAGTCACGATGATGCCTACCGAAGTGTACGAGACCGCATACTCTGCCGCAATGGAATCCAGCAGGGGTTGGGCATAATAATTACTGGCAACGGCACCACCAATCGCGGTCGCCATCAACCAAACCAAAAATGTACTCAAACTTTGTGCTCCGACCAGGTCCAGCCTGATATTTCAGGTCGATCTATTCCTTCAGCGTGCGCGTAGTTTACGCTATCAATCAAACACCCCTTAAGCCGTTCTTTAAAGTGCGAGGTCTGATCATGTAGGCGCGGCACATAATTGAGCACATCGATGGCAAGATGGTAGCGATCGACCTGGTTCATAATGGCCAGTTCCAGCGGCGTATTGATATTGCCTTTTTCCCGGTAGCCGCGCACGTGAAAGTTGGCATGGTTATGGCGGCGGTAAATGAAGCGATGTATTAGCCAGGGATAACCGTGAAAACTGAAAATAACCGGTTTGTCGCGGGTAAAAAGCGCATCGAAATCGGCGTGTGTCATGCCATGTGGATGCTCGGTGTCGGGCTGCAGGCGATATAAGTCGACGACATTAACAAATCGGATTTTCAGGTCGGGAACATTCGCTCGCAGCAAGGCAACGGCCGCCACGGCCTCAGCCGTTACGATATCGCCTGCGCTGGCTATCACGACGTCGGGCTCCTGGCCTTCGTCGGTGCTGGCCCATGGCCAGATACCAATCCCTTTGGCGCAATGGGTGGCCGCCTGATCGATGGTCAGATAAGAAAGATGCGGTTGCTTGTCGGCCACGATGACATTAACGTAGTTCACGCTGCGCAGACAATGATCTGCCACACTCACCAGGCAATTGGCGTCTGGAGGCAGGTAAATTCGGGCGACGTTACCGCTTTTATTGCTGATCACGTCAAGAAACCCGGGGTCCTGATGGGTGAAACCATTATGATCCTGGCGCCAGACCAGCGATGACAAAAGAATGTTCAGTGACGAAATCGGCGCGCGCCAACGGGCTTCCAAACGAGACTTATCCAGCCATTTCGCATGCTGACTCACCATGGAATCAACAATGTGGGCAAATGCTTCATAGGTATTGAATAAACCATGGCGCCCGGTAAGCAGGTATCCCTCTAGCCACCCCTCAAGGGTATGTTCACTTAGCATTTCCATGACGCGCCCGTCGGCAGATAAATCACCCCCGTCGTCATCGGTTGGTTCCCGGTCGGCAAGCCATGCCTTCCCGCTAACCTCATAAACCGCCTGCAGCTTATTGGACGCATTTTCATCCGGGCTGAACAGCCGGAAATTGTTGGCATTACGCTGCATGATGTCACGTAAGAAGGGGGCCAATGTTGCGGTGGGTGACACTCGCCCGGTCGCTGGCTGCTTTACTTCGACACCGTAGTCTTTAAAATCCGGCATCAACAAAGGCACCCTTAATCGCCCTCCATTGGCGTGCAAGCTGGCACTCATGCGCCGCGAGGGTGAAGGCATCGCCTCTTGCAACTGCGCCAGCAACGTTCCGTTGGCGTCAAAAAGCGACGCCGGATCATAACTGTGCAGCCAGTCTTCCAATTGCTGCAACTGTGCAGCGTTATGGCGCACATCGGCCAGCGGTACCTGATGTGAGCGCCATGTGCCTTCAATTTGATGATGATCGAACGCCACAGGGCCTGTCCAGCCCTTTGGCGATCGCAAGACAATCATGGGCCACAAGGCGCGTTGCGGATTGGACATGGACCGCGCCTTATGTTGTATTTCCTGTATCGAAGCAATGCATTGATCAAGTACTGCTGCCATCTTTTCATGCATTTGCGATGGATCATCGCCTTCAACAAAGAAGGGGGACCAACCATAACCTTTCATTAAATGCGTCAGTTCTTCTTTGCTGATTCGCGCCAGAATGGTGGGATTGGCAATTTTGTAGCCATTTAAATGCAAAATGGGCAGAACGGCGCCATCGCGGCTCGGATTCAAAAACTTGTTGCTGTGCCAGGCGGTTGCCAACGGCCCGGTTTCCGCCTCACCATCTCCAATCACCGCAGCAACAATCAGGTCCGGATTATCAAATGCAGCACCAAAGGCGTGCGAAAGCACATAACCCAACTCGCCTCCCTCGTGGATGGAACCAGGAATTTCCGGTGTGCAATGGCTACCCAGCTTTCCGGGAAAGGAGAATGAACGGAACAGCGCCAACATACCATCGGCATCAAGCGATACTTCAGGGTGAATAGCGCTAAAGCTACCCTCCAGATACGCGTTGGCAAGCACTGCAGGCGCGCCATGACCCGGGCCCGACAGATAAATCATGTTTAAGGCATTTAATTCAATGACCCGATTCAAATGAGTCCAGATAAAAGCCTGGCCGGGGCTGGAGCCCCAATGGCCCAATAATCGCTTCTTAATGTGGTCTGACTGCAACGGTTCTTTAATGAGGGGATTATTACGTAAATAAATCATTCCCACGCAAAGATAATTACAAGCACGCCAAAAGGCGTCTATTCGACTCATTTCGCCCGGAGCAAGACTGATACTCTCCTTTGCTGCGTATGCCGAAGCTTTTTTATGGCTACTCACGAACACCCCCATGAATTGAAACGCAATTATGCAGTCATTCTGTAAAAAACGTCGGGAAACACTGTATTGCCATGATAGTTACATTTCTTTATGATATTTGAAACTGAATTTTATCTTTTTGAATATAGCGCTAACATACCCATTAACGTTGTCGAAGCCAGAACACAGGCGTAAAGGAGTTCCTCATTACTACCATCGCCGTGGTGTCCCGCAACACCTTGCTCCGGGCCGGCGTGATACAAATTCTGACCGACGTTGTTCCTGACGCTCGACTACTGGGTTTTTCTTATCACGATCTCGACCGCTACCCCGATCCATCCCAGTACATTGATCTTCTGCTGATCTCCATTGCGTCGCCAGAACGACTCACCTCGCTGGTCACGGCAGGCTTGCGTGCATTTTTGCCTCAAAAAATGATTTTGCTTGGTGAAGGGGCGCCTGATCACCAGGCGCTGCGCTCATTGCCCAAACAGGTCGCTGGCTTTATCGATCAATCTGCCCCTGCCGAAGTCTTTGTCGACAGTGTGCGGCGCGTTCTGGGCGGGCGCTCCTGTTTTCCCTGGGATCAGGCAGGCAATGCCGTCACACCGGGCGACGCGCCGTCGATATCAGGTCTTGGAAAGACCCATGCGGCACACGAAGGGGCAAGCAGCACGCCTGCCTCTTCGACCGGCACTGCATCGGCGACCGGAGCGGCATCAACCGATCCGCAATCACTTGCCAAGCCATACACTGCGAATGAGGCTGAATTGCTTGGCCTGACGCGTCGTCAATATGAAGTGCTGGTACTTTTGTCGCAAGGCCATGCGCTGAAGTCGGTTGCTCGTATTCTGAATATTTCGCTGGGGACAACCAAAGCTCATACTGAAAGCGTTTATCAGCGCCTTGGCGCACATAATCGAAATCAGGCGGTTTATCTGGCGCGTTCCAAAGGCGCAACCTTGAACTGGGAACCTGTCATACACTCAGGCAACAACAGTTATTCCCAGTCGGAATCAGAGTCCGATCCCGATTCATCGTCGGTGCATATACGCTAGGGTGGCGCGACCTTAACGTATATTTTCACCGGCTTTGGTCGTCATTTGCGATGAGCCTGTTGCTGCGCCCAGTCGCTTATTTGCACTGAAATTGCATTTGCCGCTTCGCCATACGCCGTTAAAAGATCATCGAACGCATCGCTTTTCGCATGTATTTTTTCCAAAAACGTATGGCTGGCAACAGCTTTGTTGTCTGAGCGCCGACTCAGTATTGCGTCAACGCGAATTTCCACCCCAGGGCGGCTCTGCGGCATTCTGATTGCGTGGAACTGGGCCAGGTCCAAACTGAGCTGGTAGTTATTTGAAAGCGTCGTGTCGTCGGTGGTGACGACACGCCAATTGTTTGATTCACGCAAATAACTGACAAGCCGTTGCTGAAAAAGCTGCGGCATCGGGTCAGACCATCTTACGCCTTTGAAAGCTGCCAATTGGTTCGGCATATTCATCACAAGAATGCGATTGGATGCCAGGATCAAAGGGCTCGACGGTGTTGAAACCCGCAACGATGGCGCCGTTTCAACTGCCATTTGAGGGCGGGGCGCCGGCGCGACCGAACCGGGTAACTGATAAACGCGCTGCGGCGCCGTTTCCGGCAGAATCGAGCATCCCGCCAGCAACCCAATTACAAAGCCGGATGCTGCCAGCCCTCGAAAAAAAAGACGCAAGTCGGGAAACAACACGGACAAACGTTTGAAACGATCAGCAAAACTCATGGATTAATCTCTTGTAAAGGTTCTCGTCCAAGCAAATAAGCCGCCGGGTTGTCATCAAGACGCCGTAACGTCAGGCGCAAAGAGGCCAACGTATTCTTCAGTTCCTGCAAAGCCGGGCCTATTTGCGCAAACCCCTCCATACCATCGTTAAGCGGTTGCTGATTGGTTTCAATCAGCTTATCGAGTCTCGAGGCGGTGTGCTCCAGAGTCGACATAACCCGCGACGTATCCTGCAGTACTTGCCGACCCTCGGTGGAGACCAGCGTATCGACACTTTTAAGTGTTTCCGCCGCTGACTTGGCCGCATCAGTCAATTGGCTAATCAACATGCCGATGTCCTGGTCAGCCAGACGTGCCGAAGCCGTCTCGAGATGCGCCAGGGTATTTGAAAAAGTTTGAACGTTCTGCGTTGATAGCAACGTGTTCGCGTTCTGGATCAATTCGGTCAATCCGCTAAGAACGGCATCACCATTGCGGAATATTTGAGAAAAAGGGGAAGGGCGGGCCATGATGACCGGATACGGTTCCCCTGGCGGCGCCACAAGCGCTGGCCCACTGTCTTGCCCGGAAGTCAGTGCAATCACAGCCATTCCCGTGATACCGACCACCGACAATTGCGCCTGGGTGCTCTGGCGAACAGGAATATCGGCGCGAATCGAAATCGTGGCTTTCACTTTATCAAGATCCTTCGGATCCAGGTACAAATCGGTAATTTCACCGACCCGAATTCCATTGAACTGAACAGAACTGCCGGTCGACAAGCCTCGCACCGGATCATTGAAAACGACGGTATACATGGCGGTTTGCGCACGACGGTCATACTTTCCGAACCAAAGCGTGGCCAGCACTGCCAGGGCAATGACCACAACCGTAAAAATACCAATTAGCACATGGTGTGCACGAGGTTCCATTTTTATACGTGTCCTTTCGTTTTCTGCGCAGCGGCGAAAGCCGCGCGACCGCGTGGGCCGTGAAAGTATTCCTGAATCCAGGTATCGTCAAACTCGGCAACCACACTCAACCTGTCGGCAATAAGCACCTTTTTTCGGGAAATAACGGCAACCCGGTCGCATAAGGTGTAAAGCGTGTCCAAATCGTGTGTGACTAGAAAAACCGTCAGGCCCAGTGCGTCGCGCAGCGTGCGAATAAGCTGGTCAAATGCGCCGGCGCCAATGGGATCCAGACCTGCTGTAGGCTCATCAAGGAACAGAATGTCCGGATCCAGCGCCAGAGCGCGTGCCAGGGCAGCCCGCTTGACCATACCACCAGACAAGGACGACGGATATAACTGACCAGCCTGCGCCGGCAGCCCAACCAGGCCCAGTTTCATCTGGGCCAAATGTTCAGCCTGGTCACGCCCCAGCATTGCATGTTCAATTAAAGGAAGGGCGATATTCTCCAACACCGTAAGAGAAGAGAAGAGCGCACCCCGCTGGAATAACACACCAAAACTGCGACGCGGTTTGGTTCCGGTTACCGAATCATTTTGTGTTCGAGCCGTTGAGTTTGCAAGGTTGTAAACATCCTCGCCACGCAACAGTACCCGCCCGGCAGCGGGTTGTTGCAAGCCCACAATGGTTCGCAGCAATACCGACTTACCCGAACCTGAACCGCCGACCACCCCTAGAACCTCTCCTTGATATACCTCAAGGTTCAAGTGGTCGTGCACAATGTGCGAACCGAATTGGTTGCGAACATCACACACTTGCACAACACTGTTGGTGCTCGGGGTTCGGGCGTCTACCATCCCATTTCCATAAAGAAAATTGCCGCTAACGCATCAACCAGAATAACGACAAAAATAGACTGCACGACCGCCGAAGTGGTGTGTTGTCCGATCGATTGGGCGCTACTTTTTACTCTCAAGCCTTCAAGACACCCGATAATGGCAATCAGATAGGCAAAGAACGGCGCTTTCGCCATGCCCAGAATAAAATGACGCAGATCGATATCCCGGCTCATGATGGTCAGGAACATTGACGGTGAGATGTCCATCGACAAGGCACACACCATCATGCCACCGGCAATACCCGAAACCATGCCGATAAAAGTAAGCAACGGCAGGGCAATGAGTAACGCCAGGATGCGGGGCAATACCAATAATTCAATGGGATCCAGTCCGGTCATGCGCAGGGCGTCAAGCTCTTCATTTGACTTCATCGACCCTATTTGCGCGGTAAAGGCGCTGGCTGTCCGGCCGGCCATGAGAATCGCTGTAAGCAAGACCGCAAACTCACGCAGGAAGGAAAAGGCAACGAGATTCACGGTGTAAATTGAGGCGCCGAACCCTTTTAAAATCGTTGCCCCCAAAAACGCGACGACCGCGCCAACCATAAAAGTTAACAGGGCAATAATGGGTACCGCGTTAAAAGCCGTTTGTTCGACATGCCATACAACAGAAGTCACACGCCACCGTTTGGGCACGAATAGATTGCGAGCCAACGACTGCAACGTAAGGCCGATAAAACCCAGCAACAACCATGCCTGCTTTCCGGCTTCCGCCACGGCTGCGCCCATTCGTTCAAGGATATCCAGCAACGGAAGCGATTTGGCCGCTGGCTCCGGCGCCGGTGTTTGCTTGATGGCGTTAATCACGGCACGAATCAAGGCGACTCGCTCTGTCGGCAGTGACATATGCGAATCCAATGCCGCTTCCAGCGCATCACCCAATAATTCGTACAAGCGCTGGGCCCCTGCGGTATCCAAAGCCTTGAGACCGATCAAGTCAATTTCAACAGATTTGGCGCTTTTCAAATCCAGCGGGCGGGTTGTCGCTCCCTGTTCCAGATCGCGTATTTGGCCCAGTTTTTCATAATGCTCAAGCGTCCAGAAACCGGCAACCTGTACAAACAGTGTTTGCCCGTCGGAACGCCATTTCAGAAACTCGTTAAAGGCCGTCAAGATCAAGTATGCTGCGCCATTTCATCCTTCCGGCCCTGTGTACGTTATGCCGGAGAGACGGGATTTTCACCCAAATTTTTTAATTCGCGGTGGATTGCCACTTTTTCAAGCTTTTCGAGAGGCATGTTAGCAAAAATCGAGATACGCGTGGAAATCTGCCGAAATATTTTGTCAAAGGCGGCACGCTTGATTTCATCACTGCCAACAACCGATGCCGGGTCGGCAAAACCCCAGTGGGCAGAAATGGGCTGCCCTGGCCAGATAGGGCAAACCTCGCCTGCAGCGTTATCACACACGGTGATAATAAAATCCATTTGCGGTGCACCGGTCTTGGCGAATTCGTCCCAGCTCTTGCTGCGCAGGTTTTCAGTGGGGTAGCCAATCGCCTGCGCTTTTTCGACGGCGAACGGGTTTACTTTCCCGCCCGGCTGACTGCCCGCGCTGAAAGCACGGAAACGACCGTGCCCGATCGTATTCAACAACGCTTCTGCCATAATGCTTCTGGCAGAGTTGTGGGTACATAAAAACAGCACGTTGTAGACTTTATCACTCATATACTGACCTTTTAGCTGAAAATTGTTGAAAAACAAGGAATGTCGTCATGCATAACGTCACGATTTATCACAACCCCAAATGCGGCACCTCACGCAATACGCTGGCGCTTATTCGCCATGCCGGCATAGAACCGGAAATTATCGAGTATCTGAAAACACCCCCAAAGCGCGAAACAATCATTAATATGGTCAAGCAGGCCGGCCTTTCCCTGCGCGAAGCGCTGCGCGAAAAGGGCACCCCTTTCCTGGAGCTGGGACTCGACCAGCCCGACGTCACCGATGCGCAGATCCTGGATGCAATCGAAGCGCATCCGATTTTGCTGAATCGTCCTTTCGTCATTTCTGAAAAAGGTGCGAACCTATGTCGGCCTTGTGAAAAAGTCCTTGATCTTTTGCCGGCTATGCCGCCCAAGGCATTCGCAAAAGAAGACGGCACGCCGGTGCTGGATGACCAAGGCAAGCGAATCATTTGAGCAATCACTAAAGAAAACCAGGCGGGCAGGGCCAATTACCCTGCCTGCAACGCCTGTTCATACCAATGGCGCGTACGATTTACCGTTCGTACCAGCCATAACATCACCGGAACCTCAATCAGCACACCTACGACGGTGGCCAACGCGGCGCCCGAATCAAATCCGTAAAGCACAATGGCAACCGCCACAGCCAGTTCGAAGAAGTTTGATGCGCCAATCATGGCCGACGGCCCGGCCACATCGTGCCGGACTTTGAGCTGCCGATTCAGGAAATAGCCCAGTGCGGCAATAAAAAGCGTTTGAACCAAAATGGGTACGGCAAGTATGGCGATGATCACGGGTTGCGCAACAATGGCGTTACCCTGGAACGAAAACAACAAAACCAGGGTACCCAGCAAAGCAACGATCGACCATGGGCCAATGCGCGTCAACGTCCGGTTGAAAAAGGGCAGGCCACCTTTTTTAATCAGCCAGAAGCGTAATGCCTGTGCAATGCTAAGCGGGATCACGATATACATCACAACCGACAAAATTAGCGTATCCCACGGCACTGGGATTGACGAAACCCCCAGCAACAAAGCCACAATCGGGGCAAACGCAAACACCATTATCAAGTCGTTCAACGCAACCTGGGTCAACGTGAAGTTGGCATGGCCCTTGCATAAATTGCTCCACACGAACACCATGGCAGTGCAGGGCGCAGCGCCCAGCAAAATCAGCCCGGCCATATAGCTGTCGAGCGATGCGGCGGGCAGCCAGGGCGCAAAAACCACTTTAATGAAAAACCAGCCGAATAACGCCATGCTGAAAGGTTTGATCAGCCAGTTCACGGCCAGCGTGATTCCCATACCCGCGCGCTGTTCGTACACCTCGCTGAGCGCGGAAAAATCTATTTTCATCAGCATGGGGATGATCATGCACCAGATCAAAATACCAACCGGGATATTGACGTGCGCAATTTCCATGGCGCCCAGCTCTTGCGCCGCGCCTGGCCAATACAAACCCAGCAGCGTTCCGGCGATAATGCATAATGCCACCCACACGGTTAGATAGCGTTCAAAAAAACTGATTGGCGGCGTCTGCGCCTGTTTTTGCGACGTTGAGTTAGTTTGTGACATGACGGGCTTTAGGTTATTTGGGGTACGAATAAGTTTGAATTGATACGCTTGTTGATAAAGCGCAGGGATATTATATCTGCTTATCCGCATATACGGAATTACAAATATATTAAGTTATACTTCTATACTTGGAATCAACACGAATTCATCACGGAACCAGCCATGAGCGCAATGAATGAACTGGAAATATTAAAGTGCCTGGCAGATGAAACGCGTCTGCGTGTGCTGTTGCTGATTTCCCGGGAAGGAGAGCTGTGCGTTTGTGAATTAATGAGTGCCCTGGATGAAGGACAATCAAAAATTTCCAGACATCTGGCGCAACTGAAGCGATGCGGGCTGTTGGCCGACCGACGCAAGGGCCAATGGGTGTTTTACGACCTGGCTGCAAACACGCCTTCGTGGCTGAGGCAATTGCTGGACGGTCTGGCGGCAGATCAACCTCAATTGCAGGACGATCGCTCGCGCCTGGTCAGAGCTGCCTGTTAAGGCCGGCGTCGGTGCCAACGTAAATCAAAACAACAAGCGGGTTGTGTGACAAGGCTGCATTCAGAAGCGCCAATAATACGATTAACATGATTGGATACGCCATCTATTATTCGCATAATGTATATTATGTAAAGTTAAGTATCTGGTCTCTGGCCGGGATTGTTCCATGACTGAGGGTCTTCCTCACTCATTCTCTACGTCTTTACGCAAGCGCGATACAGTCTCGGGCAGGTTATCCCATTTCGCGTGTCCGGTAAAACTTGTGCGCATGTAGTTGACTACTGTGGCGATTTGCTGGTCGTTCAAATAGTGCCTAAATGCCGGCATATAACCCAAATCCGGATTGGCAGGATTGTGTACCCCGTCTAGTACGTAACGCACAACATTGTCGGGTTTCTCCAAATACAAAGAGCTGCTTAGCCACAGTTTCGGCTGCACGCCAAACAAGGTCGGCCCATTCCCGGCATGATGGCAAGCCAAGCACGCTGAATTGAACAGACGTGCCCCTTCTGTCAACGGCGGCGACAGCGTTAACAAAGCTTTTTCGGTAATTTCGCCCGCCCTGTCGGACGCTTCCTCCTCCTCACCGCCTGCATTAAGCGAAGCGAGATAAACAGCTAACGCGCGCGTGTCCGCTTCGGCCATCTTGGCGGTGCCTTCGCGCACAACGGGGGCCATGGGGCCGCCCGCCGCACCATGGTCGCCCGCAAAACCGTAACGCAAGTAGGCAAAGAGCGCCTCCTGTGTCCAAGGCACGGGTGCAGGAGGTTGGTCATTCAAGGCTGGCGCGATCCACCCTTCAGCTTCACCACCGGACAGGTAGTTTTCACCGGATTTTTCGGCACCCAAAGCATTACGCGGCGAATGACAGGCAGCACAGTGACCGGCTCCACGCGTCAAGTAAAGGCCACGATTCCATTCTTCGGACTCATTATCCGCCCTCTCGATCGGCCCGCGGCGAAGAAAGAGCAGATTCCAGCCTGCCATCAGCGGCCGCATATTAAGCGGGAACGGCAGCTCGGTTTTGGGTGGTTCAACGTTAACCGCCGGCTGGGTCATCATGTGCGCATAAAGCGCCTTCATATCTTCGTCGGTCAGGTGGGTGAAATGCGTATAGGGAAACGCAGGATAGAGATAACTGCCGTCGCGCGCAATACCACGGCGCATCGCCCGATCGAATGCCTCAAACGACCAATTCCCAATGCCCTTGTCGAGATCGGTTGTGATGTTTGTCGAATAGATCGTGCCAAATGGCGTTTCCATAGGCAGGCCGCCCGCATTGGGCTGCCCATCCGGCGCAGTATGGCAAACGACACAGACCCCCGCCGCTGCTACATTTTTGCCACGCTCAAGTTGCTCATCCGTAAACCCATCAGGCACTGCAGGCAATGGATCAATAGCGGGTTTCCAGACAAAGGAAAACACGGCTATGGCAATCACTACCAGCCCAATCAGAAACCAACGCAGAAAATTACCGGCTTTGGAACTCATGTTCGGCCTCCGTTTGCATCCAGGGCTGCTTTGACGCGTTGCGGTGTAAAGGGCGCTTCCCGAAGGCGCACGCCCGCCGCATCAAAAATGGCGTTGGCAATAGCCGCTGCTCCGGGCACCGAGGCCGATTCCCCTGCACCGAGTGGCGGATTTCCGTTGTCAGGCATCAGAATGGCGTTGATATGCGGCACTTCCGGGAACGTCAAAATGGGGTAGGCACCCCACTCAAGGTCGGTCACGCCACGCCAATCGAATCCCACTTCTTCTTTCAGCGAACGGCTGACTGCCTGGATGACATTGCCATGCATCTGATGAGTGACACCCGCCGGGTTAACGACCATGCCGCAATCTTGCCCGATGGTGACGTGTGTGACGCGAACGTACCCGCTATTCGGGTCAACCTCGACGTCGACAGCCCAACAGCACCACGCTGCGCCCACGCCGGGAAATGCGCCGTGCACGTAACGATGTTGGGAAAATCCGCGACCACGCAGTAAGCCATCGCCGGCGGCCTGTTTAGCACTATGTGCTGGACCAGAGGTCCATCCCGCCTGTTTGGCAACGGCTTTCACCAATGCAATTGGGCGCGGATCTTCCATGAAACGCAGCCGGAATTGCACCGGGTCTTCGTTCTCCCTGGCCGCCAGTTCGTCGATGAAGGACTCATGGGCGAATACGTTGGGTAAGGCTGCTACGCCGCGTATCCAAGATGCGCGCACTATGGGCGGCATGTCCAGCGCTTCGATATCGGTGTCGGAACACCGGTACTGCGGGATGGCGGTCCTGTCGCCCATCTCGAACACGACGGGGACGTTGGACTCCCGGCCCAACATCAGCAAGGGAAGAATAGGCGAACCATTGGATGGATACCGCGTGGTGAATTTGTAGGCGAGCGTGTTGTTGCCGGTAATACGCCCGGCGACCTCCATCATTTGCGCTGTGCCTTTCGGTTCCCAGCCGTGCTCTTCAGCGCGCATGAGTTGCACGCGTACAGGACGCTTCAAATGGTAGGCCAACAACGCTGCCTCGCCGGCCGCATCGTCTGCACAATTGCGTCCGTAGCAACCGGAGGCTTCCATACGAACCACTCGCAGCTTATCTTCAGCAATCTCCAGCAGTTCGGCAATGTCGGAGTGCAGCTTGTGTGGGTTCTGGGAACCCGACCATACGGTCAATATCCCATCTTTCAGATCCGCAACACCACATGAGGGGCCGATGGATGCGTGCATCTGATAGGGCCAAATATAAGTGGCGCGCAACGTGCCGGACTCATCCTCTAGTGCTGCGTTGGCGTTGCCCTTTTGCTCCAGCGGCCTAACCGTGTCAGGGTTGTCCTTGAGCGCCGCAGCCAAGTCAGACAAGTCTTGTAGTGTCGGTGGCTCCTTCCAGGTTATTTTAAGCGCCAGTGCGGCCTCAATGGCGTCTTCTTCGCGCTCTGCCACCACGGCAACGAAGTCGCCGCGCACGACCACATCCACTAGGGACGAAATGTGTGCAACGGAATCTTTGTCCACGGATTCAAAGCTTGTGCCGACCATTTTACCGCCATCCCGGCCGGTGTACGGCGGCCGAACGATGCGCGCATGAAGCATGCCCGGAACGCGTAGGTCGTGCACATAGATCAAGCCGCCCGTCAGCTTTGTCGGGATGTCGACCCGAGGCACGGGTTTTCCAACAAATTCGTAGTCCTTTGGGTCTTTAAGAGGCACGTCGTCGGACAGCTCCATGGAGAACGTTTGTCCCTTAACGAGCTCGCCATACGATAGGCCTGGTTCGCCGCCGCCGGTGGAAATAACGCCCTTTTTTACGGTCAGCCGGTCCACAGGTACATTTAGCCGCTGCGATGCCTGCTCGATTAGAACCTGCCGGACCTGGGCTGCTGCGCGGCGCATGGGTACCGCCGACGACTGTATAGAAGCACTTGCAATGGTCGGGCCCTGATTCGGTGTGCGATCGGTGTCGCCCAAAACCATGGAAACGCGTTCGATTGGCAAGTACAACTCGTCTGCAACGATCTGGGTAAACGCAGTCCGTATGCCGGTCCCCAAGTCAACGTGGCCATTACAGGCCACTACGTTGCCGTCTGCGGTAACGGCGATAAAGGACTTGACGACGTCATTAGGGACAAGCTGCGATCCGGCGCCCATCGCGGGTCCTGCGGCAACTGCCCGACGCATGGAAACCGGCATCGTAAAGCAAACCATAAGGTAGCCGGCGCCTTTGAGAAATGAACGGCGCGAGGCCTGAACGCGCCCTGCAACATTAGCCATAGAATTTCCTTGCATCATGGCCACTTGCCCACCGCTGTATTACCAGCGCTGGACGAGACGGTTTGGGAATTGTTCTGACCGGTGCTCGCTGCATACTTGGCCTTATCGGCGGCCAGACGCACCGCTTGAAGAATTTCTATGTGTGTGCCACAGCGACAAAGATTAAATTCGAGCTCGCGCCGGATTTCATCATCAGTGGGCGATGGACTGCGATTGAGTAAAGCACGCGTCGTCATCACGATACCGCTTATACAGTAACCACATTGAGCTGCCTGCTTATCGATAAAGGCTTGCTGAACCGGATCAGGGTTGTCGATAGTCCCCAGGCCTTCAAGCGTGGTGACATCGCGCCCGACGGCGCCGGATACCGGCATGACGCAAGAGCGCGTGGCCACACCGTCCACAAGCACGGTGCAGGAGCCGCATTCTCCAAGACCACACCCATATTTTGGGCTATTGAGTTCGAGATCGTTTCGCAGGATATAAAGCAGTGGAGTCGTCGGAGGCACCTCGATATCGTGCGATTCTCCGTTCACCTTCAGGGTTAGTTTTGTCTTCGTCATGGCTCGGCTCTATGGTTCCTTGGGATGCAACACCTTCCCAAGATCACGTGGCGCGAGGCGCCCACGCAAGCAATGAAAATGCCCACTATTGACTCGTTCAAGTACACCAAGGCGGTGCATTTCGCGTTCGCTCATCGTGATCATTCTGTGCCTCTGCGCGCTTGTCCGCCAACTGGACATTTCTGTTTAGCAGATACAGGTCATTCTCACGTTGCACTGACAGCTTTGTCAACAGCGGATCGTCTGTAGTTCGCTGCGGTCCAAGCAGAAGCCATCGCGAAAACTGCTGTCAAAATAAGTTTGTTCATGGCTCTGCTTCCCAAAAAAGAAGTTGAGGCTCAAGTAGCAAGTAGTATGCCCAGATCGCGCCTGCAAGGAGTTTGGGTTGAACCAGGAGACCCATTCCAAAGTGGCCAGTTCCACGGCTGCTTTGGTTTTTCAAGGTGCCAAGCGATGAACGACCTACGGTAAGCACGGAATATTAGTTGAAAGACAACTTTATACCCTTTGTCCAGACCGCTACAATACCCAACAACAAACAAAGGTTCGCCTGCACAAACACAATAACGGTTATATGGAGACAAACCCATCATGTATTTGAAAAACACCTGGTACGTAGCCTGTACGCCCGACGAAATTGAAAGCAAGCCATTGGGGCGTCAAATCTGCGGGGAACGTATTGCATTTTTTCGAAGTGCAGACAACCAGGTCGCGGCTGTGGAAGACTTTTGCCCTCACCGTGGCGCAGCGTTGTCCTTAGGGTTTGTTGAAAATGGCAACCTGGTATGCGGCTACCACGGCCTGGTCATGGGTTGCGACGGCAAGCCGGTCGCAATGCCGATGCAGCGCGTGGGCGGTTTCCCGTGCATCAAAAGCTTCCCGGTTATCGAGAAATATGGTTTTGTCTGGGTCTGGCCCGGCGATGCCGCTCTGGCCGACCCTGCTCTGATTCCGCACCTTGAGTGGGCGGTCAGCGAAGAGTGGGCTTATGGCGGTGGCATGTTCCATCTGAATTGCGACTACCGTTTGATGATCGACAACTTAATGGACCTTACCCACGAAACCTATGTGCATCCGGAAAGCATTGGGCAAGACGAAATCGACGAGTCGCCCGTCAATACGCGTGTCGAAGGCGACACCGTTATCACCAGCCGTTTCATGGACCACATTCAGGCGCCGCCCTTTTTGGCCAACGCCATGCGCGCAAACGGACTGGATCCCGACAAACCGGTCGATCGCTGGCAAATTTCGCGTTTTTCGCCACCGAGTCACATTCTGATCAATGTTGGCGTGGCGTATGCCGGCCACGGCGGGTTCGATGCCGACCCCAGCGTGAAAGTATCGGCCGTTGTGGTGGATTTCATTACCCCGGAAACCGAAAATTCACACTGGTATTTCTGGGGCATGGCGCGGCATTTCAAGGCAGACGATGCAGCGCTGACGGAACGCATCCGTAAAAATCAGGGCGATATCTTTGCACAGGACCTGGATGTTCTTGAAGCGCAACAAAAAAACCTGGCGCGTTACCCCGATCGCCGCTTGCTGATGCTGAATATCGATTCAGGCGGCGTACAAGCCCGGCGTATGATCGATCGGATGGTTCAGCAAGAACAACGTGAATTAGTTTGAAAACGTTGTACGCAGCTCCACTTCTTTGAATGCCTGCAGCAATGTCTGGCGTAATTCTTCGTCGTCCCAGGGTTTGGCCATGAATTTATAGACGGCACCATGGTTAATGGCCTCAGTCAGCGACTTCAGGTCGGCGTAGCCAGACAAAATAATTCGAATTGTCGCCGGGTAAAGTGTCTTGATTTCGCTGAAAAACTCGGTGCCCGTCATGCCTGGCAAACGCTGGTCCGAAATAATGACTTGAATGGGGTTCTCACTCAATATATTGAACGCTTCGCGCGTATTGGTCGCCTTGAATACTACATACCCTTCGCGACGCAGAACGCGGTGAAGCGCATTCAAGATATTTTCTTCATCATCAAGAATCAGTATCGAGCGATATGCCAATTCGTTTTCCGGTGCGGCGGGAAGCGCCTCAACCCCACCCTTTTCTCGCAGGCGTAATTCCAGTTGGTCCAGCGGCATGGCGCGTGCAAACAAATGTCCTTGAAACTCGTCGCAGAAATGCCGTTTTAAAAACCAGTATTGCGCTTCCGTTTCAACACCCTCGGCAACCACCTTTAATCCCAGATGATGGGCCAGACCGATAATGGCCTTGCTGATGGCAGCGCTTTTTCTGTCTCCTGCGATCTGGCTCACAAAGGAACTGTCGATCTTGATTTTATCGACAGGCAGGTCCTTTAAATAGCTCAAGCTCGAATACCCCGTGCCGAAGTCATCCACCGACACGCTGAAGCCCAATTCACGCAGTGTGCTTAATTTGTTAATTGTGTGATCGACTCTTTCCAGAAACACCCCTTCCGTGATCTCGATCTGAATATCCTTGGGCGACAAGTTATGTGCTTCCAGTGCTTGCGTTAGTTCTTCAGTAAAGCGGGGATGCTGAAAGTACAAGGGGGATACATTGATAATGAACGGGAAGTCCGCCATCATTTTGCGGCTCAACGACGCTTTGTCGCGGCATACGGCATGCAATACCCACTGGCTTAAAGGAACAATTAAGCCCGACTCTTCAGCAATCGGCACGAAAATCGCAGGCGAAACATACCCCCGATCCGAGTGCGGCCAGCGCAACAAGGCCTCGGCACTGGTAATACGCCCGGTAAAACCGTTAATGAGCGGTTGATAGTGCATGCTGAAATGGTCATTAGCCAGCGCTTTCTGCAAATCCATACGCAAGGAAAGCCGGGTATTAACGTCGGAAGCCAATTCGTTCGCATATTCGCGCCATGTATTGCGGCCATTTTGCTTGGCTTGCGTCGACGCCAGGTCGGCCTCGCGAATCAACTCCAGCGGTTCAGGTATATTGGCAATGTGCGTCGTAATACCTGCGGAAGCGGTCAAGTGCAACTCAGCCTGCTGATGTTGATAGGGTTGGGCAATGACATCAATCAGGCGTCGGGCAAGTTGCGTTACCTGATAACTTGTCGCATCGGGCACCACCACAACAAATTCATCTCCCTCCAGCCTGGCCAGCCATTTAGGGGGCTGTATTTGGTGACTCAGGCGATTTGCCACTTCGCGCAGCGTTCGGTCACCAATCTCGAAACCCATGGAATCATTAATAAGTTTCAACCCATTCAAGTCAAGCAGAATAATGGAGACGTAACTTGCCTGGGTACGGGCACGTGTGCAGACCTCACCCATCTTTTGTATGAGGAACGTTTTATTAGGCAATCCGGTAAGATAATCGTAAAAAATAGCCTGGCTAAGTTCATCCGAGCGTTGAACGACATCCTGCGACAAACGCAGAGTCCGAATCAACAAAATGGTGAAGCCCAGGCAAACCAGGAAGAGAAAGTCGGGCAACAGGCGGCTTACCAGAGGCGCAGATTGCGGGGATATCCAGGTCGATAACGCCCAGTTAATATCATGATGTGGTTCCAGCAGCGTGGTGCCCAGATAGCGGGTGGCGTTGGCACCCTCCTCTTCCAGATTCTCGTACAGCACATCACCATCCATATGAAGTTGAAACCGGATGGCAGCAAGGTCGGGGCGCAGGGCGGAATCCAGAAATTGTTCCAGGCTATGCGCAACAACCAAAATATGACGATTGGCACTGGGGCCCGGCAAAGCCACACCCAGCCAGAACCAGTCAGCCTTATTGTCTGAACTATAAAGCAACATATCAGGCACGGTTTCGGACGCAACATGCATCAGCCAGCGTTGCACCTGGGCACGTGCCGGCCATTGACTCAATGCGTGGGTAAACCGTTGCGGATGGCTTAACGAATAGTCTGCTTCGATACGCCCATCCTGACTCACAATCGCCACGCCCAGCGTGGTTTCATGGTCTTGAAGAAAGCGCTGCGCCTCGCCAATCAATTGTGTATTGTCATATGCCCCACCCTGCTGCCATAAAGCGGTCACTCTCTGGTGCAATCGCTGCAACGCGGCGGTTTTAGTCTCCAACGAGCTTGTAATCGCGTTTTGCGCCTGCACCGAACTGATTTGTGCCTGCTGTTCGGCAAAACGCTGTTCTTGCTCGGCCAGCAAAAACCAGCATAAAACAGCCAGCGCAACGCCGCCGGTTGCAACACAGATTTGTTTGCGCTCTGCGTATGATTTAAACCAGCCCCCGGAACCTGCTGAAAAAATGTGCCCAAGCAGGCCCAGAGCAATCAGGCAGCCCATAATGGCATCGATATGGGTTTCGTGTGCATAGCTTTGCAAGCGTGACACAACCCAATCGTCGGGCACGAGAAACGCAAAAAAAGAAAGAAGAAACAAGAGCCCGGCAATTGAAACGCAAACCCGCCGTTGTTGCGAAACAGGGTATGTTGCGGCTACCAAACCCAACGCACCAACCAATAGCAGCACACCCCAAATACCCGACAAAAATGTATATGTAAGCGCCGCTGTCAGCGTTATCAGGGACAAAATTCGCGCGGGCCATACCGTTTGGCCCGTCAGCCCAAGTGTCAGCCCGGTTAAGCTGTACAGAATAATTTCGCCCCAGGAGACAAGCGGCACACGATCGAAAAAAAACAGGTTGACAAGGGTGTCAATCAGACCGCCCAACCCAAAGAAAAGCAAGGCCAGCGCAGGCAAAAACCGCGCAGCACCTTGAACTCTACAGTTTCGAATTTGTTTGAGTACACTCATGCATTTTCATCTGACGATACTTGCAAAACATGAATCAAGTACTGCGTTTCTTCATTCTCTTCGAAGTCTTTGAGTTTATTAATGAGCCTTTCCGTAATGACGGTTCCTTCTTTCAGCAGAAGCATGCCGCTTAGCGCATGCAGACTTCGCGCAATGGTCATTTCGGCACGTAATGTATTTGTATTGTGTATCACAACACCTTCACTTTCTACTTCTTTTTTTTCTTCCAGACGCTTCACCACGTCAATAAACACGGTACATAGATCCGGGTCATACAAACGCCCGGCATATTTGGGCATTTTCTCCAGCATTTCCTCGATTGGCACTTTGCGTGCAACGACCATACCCATTTTCATCTCGACAAAATCAACCGCCAGTTTAAGAATCCGTGAGCCCAGCGGAATTACACTTCCAACCAACCCATCGGGGAATCCAGTGCCGTCCCAGCGCTCCTGGTGATGACGAATGATAAGGGCTGCATCGTGGACAGGTTCAAGCGCAATAAGCAGGCGCTCGCCAGTGCGCGGATAGCTTTTATAATTCTCGCGTTGCGTGCGATCCATAGACTCGGGCGGCAAGGCAATCAGGGCGTCATTCCATGTAAGCTTACCAAGGTTATACATGGCTGCGGCCATTGATAGGTCATCAGTAAGCTGCTGCGAATAGGCTTGTTCTTTGCAAAAGGCGCGTATCAGTTCAATAACTTCTTTATTGGTTTGTCGGCTGCGTGGCAATCGCTGAGCCAACAACGCCGAAAACACTTCCGTTGCTGTGACATAAGCCTGTTTCAGATTTTCGTTGGCGACCGAAAGCATTTCAGCGGCAAGCATGAGCTCCTTGGTTCGCGCATGAACCCGACTCTCTAATTCGCTATTGGCTTGTTGCAACGCAATATTCTGCTCTTGCGTTAATACCTGCAGACGATTGCGATCTCGTTTTATATGCTGATGCGCCAGTGCCTGGTTGATTGCCAACAACAACAGCCGGTCATCCCACGGCTTGCTGATATAGCGGAAAATACGTCCTTCGTTGATCGCCCTGATTGTTTGCTCGATATCTTCATATCCGGTTAGAAGAATACGCATGCAATCAGGCCAACGCGATTCTATGGTGCTCAGCAAAGCCGGTCCGTCCGTTCCGGGCATGCGGGCATCACAAATGACCAGATCCACGGACTCCTCTTCCAGAAATTGCAGTGCATTTTCGCCGTTTGTGGCGCCCAGTATTCTGAACGGTTGCGCACGAAAAGCGCGTTTGACGCTACTGATAACGTTGGCGTCATCGTCAACAATTAAAATGGTCGCCGATTTCAGAGCCTCAGATTTCACCATACCCAAACTCAAGAATTGGGTTGATGGATAGGCAACCAGACACGAATACGGGAGCCTCGCCCCACGTTACTGAATACGTCGATTCTGCCATTATGTTTTTGAACAATACCGTAAGAAAGGGCAAGACCCATGCCAGTACCATGGCCAACGGGTTTGGTCGTATAAAAAGGTTCAAAAATATGCTTCTGTACTTCCGGTGTCATACCACAGCCGGTATCTTCCACTTCAAACCAGACCCAGGCCTCTTCCCGATCGGTACGTAACGTGATCATGCCGGAGTTTTCAATCGATTGCGCTGCATTAATCAGCAAGTTCATCACAACCTGATTGATTTGTGACACGTTGAATTGTACTAACGGCAAAACGCCAAACTGTCGGACAACCTGGGCGCGATATGTGATCTCACTGCCTGCTACCGTTAGTGTCGATTCGATGCTTTGATGAAGGTCTGCCAGCCGGAGCTTGTCATCATCGCTATGGGAAAAATATTTCAAAGCTGAAATAATGTGCTTTATGCGATCCATGCCCTCTTCGGATTCTCGCAAAAGCGCCGCAACATCGTGCCGGATATAGTCGTAATCAAGCGTTTTCTTCAATTGATGCAACTCGCTTACCGACTCGACATGATCAGTTGAATCAATAATCTTCAGCATGTCTTGCATATAGCCAGCCAAAGTTTTGAGATTTGAAAACACATACCCCACCGGATTATTGATTTCGTGGGCAACGCCCGCAGCCAACTGACCAATACCGGCCATTTTTTCTGTTTGCAATAAATGTACGGCCAACGGATGGTCCAGCTGGCTAAGGGGAGAAGGCGGGCTCGATCCGGTATGTGTCTCATTATCTGGCATAAGCGAACATCACGTTACGGGTTAACGACTTGTTAACGGCAAGTGTGACGTAAACTTTAATAAAACAACAAGGAAAATCGTCTTGTATTTTCAGCCTGCTTACTCAATCCAGACTTTCTCCCGCGCGCTTTGCCTGATATAGCCCCTCATCGGCAAACCTGAGCAGCATTGTCATATCCACGCCATCTTGCGGATAGCGCGCAACACCCACGCTGCCGCCTACTTCGATCTCGACACCTTCAACCAGAAACGGCTGCACCATTGCCAAATGAACCTTGTCGGCAACCTGGTAGGCATCATCGTCTTGCGCAAGATCAGTGAGCAGAATAACGAATTCATCGCCACCCACCCGTGCCACCGTGTCGGATGCCCTGACACACAAAACAAGCCGGTCTGCTACCTGCTGCAATAGCGCATCGCCCACGGCATGACCATATGCGTCATTAACCGATTTGAATCGATTCAAATCGATAAACAATACTGCAAGCCTGCCATCGTGTCGTTCGGCTTGAAGTAGTGCACGATTACCACGCTCAATCAGCAAGGTACGATTGGCCAGCCCGGTCAACTCATCGTGCAGTGCCAGCTTTCGAAGACGCTCTTCGTATTCTTTCTGGGGCGAAATGTCTGAAAAAACCCCGACATAATGTGTGATTTTATTGGTTTCAGGGCTGCGAATTGCACCCAGGGTCAGCACGGCCGGAAACACCTCGCCGTTGGCCCGTTGCGTCCAGACCTGACCTTTCCACTGATTGTGATTCTCAAGCGTTTCAATCGCCTTTTTGAAAAAATGTTTATCGTGACGACCCGTGGGCTTGTGCAACAACCCAAGAAACCATTGCCCCAGGGTCTGCTCTGCGGCATAGCCCGTAATGGCACTGAAGGCGGGATTAACCGCAACGATATTTCCCTTTCGGTCAATTAGTACCAGCGCATCGGCAGCATGCTCGACTGCGGCCGCCGTTAAACGCAACTTTTCTTCCAGTTTCTTGACCGGCGTAATGTCGACCCATTGACCATAAAGCGCATCATAGTCGTTGAACTCTATGCGCTCCATGTTGACGAGAAGATAATGATCTACGCCATCTACACGGGCACGAAACTCCTGTTGGCGTACCGACCCCCGCCTTTTCAACTCTTCTATGAAATCCGAACGGGGCTCATTTGCAGGCCAAATCATGAGTTCGGTGGTTGTCTTACCAACCACTTCATTAAGCGACAACCCCAAAAGACGGCACATTTCATCGTTGGCATCAAGACAAAGGCCACTGTCCAGCTCCGTAATAATGGACGGTACCGGGCTGTTGCGAAACGCCGCCTCCCAACGTTGCTCAGACAGCGTAGCCTGTATGTTGGCAAGCTTTTGTTCGGTGATATCTTGCATCGTGCCGCTAATGCGCACCGGTCTGCCATTTTGATCGAACTGCCCTTCCGCCTTCACCATTAAATAGCGCATGCCTCCCGGGGCGCAAAAACGATGCTCAACGGTGACAAAAGGATATGGACGTTGCTGAGCCCCGGCCAGCAAACTATTGAAAATGTCGTGATCCTCCTCGGGAATGTAGGCAAGCAACTCATGTATATTCGAGGGCAAAGCGTCAATCGGCAGGCCCATTACGCGCGCTGCATCACGACAGCCGTACAGTTTCAGATTACTTAAGTCGATTTCCCAGGAGGCCAGGCGCGCGATGCGCTGCATTTGCAATAGTTTTTCGTTCTTTTCATGCAACTGGCTCTCCAACCGGCGGGCCTCAAGAAACAAACCGATATCGTTGCCCAAAGTTTGCAGCAGCGCGATCATGCCCTCTTCCGGTTCACTGGCGTCAGACCCCAAGAGCTCGATGACACCAAGAACATGATCACGACCGGGCAAAGGGATACCCAAGGCACAATGCAGGCCCAGTTCACGAACGACATTATTCGCTTCATTGCGGCCACCTCGTGCAATGACAGGCGCAAAAACCAGGCTTTTTTGCTGCATAACCAAAAATGGAATGGTGTCCTCCTGGCTGAACGCACCGGTTTTGAAACAAGCTTCCAAAGCCTGTATGCCTTGAGATGATGCGTGCCAGGCACATTGAAACTGAGGCTTTTCATCTGGCCGGGTGATCCATGCAATGGCGGCCTTCCATTGCGACTGGCTGCACAACAACTCAAGAACCTGTGCCAGACCGGTATCGATCCGACGGGTTCCCGAAAGACGTTGCACTGCGTTATACAATAGTTGCAGGCTGTGTGCCGATGGCATCTTCTTCGCCAGGCCGTGGGCGTTGGCCGGGAAAAACTTGACTGCGCCTTGAAGAATAGAAACCATAACCTTCCGCCAAAATAAAGGCGCCTGCGCCAGACAAAATCGCTAGACTACCCCGGTTCATAACAAAATGCAACAAATTGAAAAGGAACAATTTATTAGTTAACGGCGATGTGCAGGAAAAAATTAGGAGCGATGCAAGATCACCCCCATTTGGTCAATATTCTATAACTTTAATTTTTATTGAATTACCAGGCTACGTACACCGTTCGTTCCTGCTTTCTTGACCCGTTTCAGATTTAATACACCATCCTGGTAATGCGCCAAAGACGCCGACTCATCGATACCGTGCGCAAGCGAAAAACTTCGCATCCGACGGCCGTAAAAACGCTCTCGTCTAACCACTTTTTCGTCCTTCTTCTCTTCTTTTCCTGATGTGCCTCGGCGCTGATCGTTACCTGGTTTGCGTCGATGGAAACGTTAATGTCTTCTTTGCGCATGCCCGGTATCCCGGCCTTGACGATTGCGCCAGGGTTCTATTGCGGTTAAATCACGAAATGAATCAAAACGTGTTAAGTTTGCCATGACTCACCTCTGTGTCAAAATTAAGTTTCAAGTCGGCATCGTTATCTTGTTATATCTTGGTCGCCTTGACACAAATCAAGAGTTGTGAGGGGTTCATCCCTATTGTCATAAACAGAACGTTTACGTAAAGTTGGCCACGTTTCAAAGCGTCGAAGTCAATATAATTTCTAACAACTGGAGGAAACATGAAACTATCCATGAAAATGGCGGGCATTGCTGCTGCCGGTCTGGTGGCGAGCGCTTTGGCCGCCCCGATTCAAGCCAAAGACATTAATGTGGGCATCTCCCTTTCCAGCACGGGCCCTGCCGCCGCATTAGGCGTACCCGAGCGCAATACCGTTCCGTTGTTCCCAACCGAAATTGCGGGTCATAAAGTAAATTACATCGTGCTCGACGACGCCACCGACGCCACCCAGGCGGGTCGAAACGCACGAAAATTGGTTACGGAAGACAAGGTCGACATTCTGTTCGGCTCGTCGGCTACGCCGACCAGTGTCGCCATGGCTGAAATCGCCAATGAATATGAAGTCCCCCAAATCGCAGTTGCACCACTCGATTTACCAGCCGACAAGGAAAAATGGGTGTTTCGCTCTCCGCAGCACGTGCGCCTGATGGCGGGTGCTCTGGTTGAACACATGAAAGAAAATGGCGTGAAGCGACTGGGCTTTATTGGTTATGCCGATGCCTATGGGGAAATCTGGCTCAAGGAAATGCGCCCGCTGGCAGAGCAAGCCGGCATCGTGATGGAAGACGTTGAACGATTCAATCGTAACGACACCAGCGTAACCGGCCAGGCCGTAAAACTGGTCGCGGCCAAGCCCGACGCCGTTTTGGTCGTTGCATCAGGAACCCCTTCAGTTTTGCCACAGGTTACTTTGCAAGACCGCGGCTTTAAAGGACAAATCTATCAAACACACGGCACGGCCACGAAGGAATACATCCGCGTGGGCGGCAAAGCGGTGGAAGGTACGATTTTGCCGGTCGGGCCTGTTGTGGTCGCAGAACAGCTTCCCGATTCCCACCCATCCAAGCAGCCCGGCATTGAGTATACCGAAGCCTACGAGAAAATGTACGGGGAAGGTTCTTTCTCTTCTTTTGGCGCCCAGATCTATGACGCCTATCTGCTGCTCGAAGCTGCGGTACCCGAGGCGCTCAAAAAAGCCGAGCCAGGTACTCAGGCCTTCCGTGTTGCATTACGGGACGCACTTGAAAATGCCAAGGAAGTCGTGGGCTTGCACGGTATTTTCAATATGACACCGACAGACCACTTCGGCCACGACGAGCGGGCACGCATGCTGGTGGAAGTTAAAGACGGTGACTGGTTGTTGATGCAGTAATCCGGGCACGGATCACCGCGCTGCCAAACAAGCACCCCGGAAGGCCGGCTATCAATCCGGCCTTCCGGGGTGTACTTTTTTCCCATGTGCCTGTCGTCGTCCGATTTGGTTTTTGCGTCGTGCGACGGCTACTTCAAACCGATGCGAAGCAAACGTCCATTGTCATCGTCGGTCAGAACATAAACAAACCCATCGGGACCACTACGCACGTCGCGGATACGATCTCCCCTATCTGTCAAAAGACGTTCCTGCTCTTCAATGACACCATTCTCGTCTTGTATCAATCTTATCAGGCTGCGATCACGCAGCGCCCCGACAAAGATTGAGCCCTGCCACTGCGGGAAGCGCTCATGCGTGTAGAAAGTCATTCCGCTGACTGCCGGCGACACCTCCCATACGAAATCGGGCGGTTCCGTGCCTTCTACCTGTTCCCCCCTGGCTTCGGGGATCGGACTGCCGGAGTAATTAATACCGTGCGTTGCAAGCGGCCAACCGTAATTTTTCCCGGCTTGCGGAATATTGATCTCGTCGCCGCCCCGAGGGCCATGTTCATTTATCCAGAGCAGGCCGGTGTCCGGATGTAAAGCCGCACCCTGCGGGTTGCGATGTCCGTAAGACCAGATTTCGTCCCGAGCCATGGGATCGCGGACAAAGGGATTGTCGGACGGGATTTCGCCATTAGCGCGAATACGCACGACTTTGCCCTGCAGCTTGTCCAGATCCTGGGGTAAAGGCCTTTGCCCGTTGTCGCCCAATGTAATATACAGAAGGCCTTCGTTATCGAAAACCAGGCGAGAACCAAAATGCTGACCAGTCGACATCTTGGGCTCTTGCCGAAAAATAACCCTGAAATCCTCGAGTTGCCGCATGTCTTTGCTTAATTTTCCATAACCCACGGCGGTTCCCGCACGGGCACTGCCACCCTCGGCATAAGACAAATAAACATGCCCGGACTGTTCAAAGTCGGGAGCCAGCGCGATATCAAGCAAGCCACCCTGCCCTTTGTTCCATACCTTGGGCAAGCCCCCGATCGGATCGGAAACCTGACCACTTGAAGCAATGTGGCGCAGCGAACCGGGACGCTCGGTTACAAGTATCCCCTGATCGCCCGGCAAAAAAACCATGGCCCAAGGGTGCTGCAAATTTTTGGCCACTTCGTCAACCGTGATACTTGCCGCGTGCGCCTGCGACGACAGTGCAACATGCCCTATTGAAAACATAAGAAAACATGCCAGGGCCGACATGAATACGCGTCGGCACACAGCAAATTTTTTTGAAGTATATGTATAGCGCATTTTTCTATACTCCCGGTCGAGTCATGTTGACAGGAACCACCCATTGATCATATTGCTCACCGTCAAGATAACCCGAGTCAATGGCCGCTTCGCGCAGCGAAACGCCTGTGCGGTGGGCTGTTTTGGCAATTTCCGCCGCCTTGTCGTATCCGATATGGCGGTTCAACGCCGTAACCAGCATCAGGTTCTGTTGCAAATGCGCTTCAATTACCGGCATATTCGGTTCAATACCCTCGGCACAAAAGCGGTTGAACGCGCCACATGCATCTCCCAGCAACTGAATGCTTTCCAGCACATTGTGCACCATGACGGGCTTATAAACATTAAGCTGGAAGTTACCCTGGGTGCCGGCAAAGGCAGTAGCCGCATCATTGCCGAAGACCTGTACGCAAACCATCGTGAGCGCCTCGCATTGCGTGGGGTTCACCTTGCCCGGCATGATTGATGACCCGGGCTCATTCTCGGGAATGAGCAACTCGCCGATACCGCACCGAGGCCCACTGGCCAGCCAGCGAATATCGTTGGCCATTTTCATCAGCCCGCCTGCCAGCGTGCGCAAGGCCGCCGACATCTGCACCAGGGCGTCGTGCGCAGACAGCGCAAAAAACTTGTTGGGAGCCGACACAAAAGGCAAACCGGTTTCCTCAGACAGAGCCGCAGCAGCCCGGTCGCCGAACTCGGGGTGCGCATTCAGGCCGGTGCCCACGGCAGTACCACCAATTGCCAGTTCATAAATGCCGGGCAAAGCCTGCTTCACGGCAGCCAGGCCGAAATCAATCTGGGCGACCCACGCACTCATTTCCTGGCCCAAGGTAACCGGCGTGGCATCCTGCAAGTGCGTACGCCCGGTTTTCACCACTTTTTCATACTCGCGGGACTTCGCATCAAGCGTGTCGCGCAACGCACATACCGGCGCAAGCAAATGATGTTGAACACTTTGCGCCACGGCAATATGCATTGCGGTGGGAAACGTATCGTTCGAAGATTGCCCCCGGTTTACATGATCATTGGGATGAACAGGCTGTTTTGAGCCCAGTTTGCCTCCTGCTATCTCAATGGCCCGGTTGGCAATGACTTCGTTGGCATTCATGTTCGACTGGGTACCTGAACCGGTCTGGAACACCACCAGCGGGAAATGAGCGTTCAGCCGTCCTTGAATCACCTCGTCACTTGCCTGCATGATCAAGTCAGCTAAATTGGGGTCCAGTTCTCCCAGCTCTGCATTGGCTTTGGCCGCAGACTTTTTCAGCAAGCCCAGTGCCGTGATAATTGACGCTGGCCAGACAAAACGTTCGGTGCCTATGGGAAAATGATGAAGTGACCGTTGGGTTTGTGCCCCCCAATACCGATCTGCCGGAACTTCGATTGGCCCCATTGAATCGTATTCGGTACGCATTGTGCTCATGTTGGTCTCCTGTCAATCAGGCGGGTTGCTTGAACTTGGCCGTACGGTTGAGGCTTAAACAGGTTGCCCAATACCCCAACGTATCCAGCAAACGGTTGGCAAAGCCCCACTCGTTATCAAACCATACCAGCAAATTCACAAAATTCTCACCGTTTACTCGTGTCTGGCTGCCATCGATGATCGCCGAATGTGGATTATGGTTAAAGTCGATTGATGCATGAGGGTGGCTTGAATACGCCACAAGACGCTGTGCGTTTTCGGCCAGCGCCTGCATTCGGTTATTAATGGCCTGGACAGAAACGGCCTGTTTTGTCGTCACCATAAGGTCGATCGCAGAAACATTCAGCGTGGGAACACGAATGGCCTTGGCTACGACTTTACCCGTTAGCTCAGGCAATAATCGCTCCACCCCTTTTGCCAGGCCCGTCGATACCGGGACAATCGACTGCATGGCTGAGCGGGTCCGGCGCAAATCTGAACGATGATAACCATCGATAAGCGGCTGGTCATTCATCACAGAATGCAAGGTTGTCAGAAACGCATGTTCCAGAGAAAAAGCGCTGTTCAAAGAGTCCAGCACCGGCACAATGGCATTCGTGGTGCACGAGGCATTCGACACCAGCACCTCATCACCCTGTAGCACCTGCTGGTTGATACCGTATACGATGGTCTGATCAACCTCGCTTGCGCCATCGGCAGGCTGCGACAAAAGCAGCCGCGGGCAGCCGGCCTCGATAAAGCGCATCAGTTCACGACGACTGCTGTAACGCCCGGAACACTCAATCAAGACGTCGAGCTTGTAGGCACCCCAGTCCACTGCTTCCGGTTTGTCGGCGTGCGTCACTGCAATCGAGTGGCCATTGATAATGAGCGATTGCTCGCCCTGGCTGACCTCGCCCGGAAAAACACCATGCGTTGAGTCAAAGCGCGTAAGGTATGCCATTGAGTCGAGATCGGCCGGCTCATTGATGGCAACAATTTCAAACTGCTCGCACGCAGACGACTCGTAAAGTGCGCGCAAGAAACAACGACCGATACGTCCATAACCATTGATTGCCAGACGAAGTTTTGCAGACATAAGAACCACTTAAAACGTAATGGAAAAGCCGCCGTCAACGACCAGGACGTGACCATTGACGTAGGCGGCACTGGGAGACGCAAGAAAGACTGCCGCCCCGGTAATTTCATCGGGCCGGCCCCAGCGTCCAAGCGGATTGCGACCAATAACGACAGGCCCCCGGACCGGATCGGCCACCAGCTCGGCATTGGCTTCTGTGGCAAAGGTGCCGGGGGCTATGCCATTACTGGTGATGCCAAGCGGTCCATACTCGACGGCAAGACTATGAACCAACCCGTTGAGCCCCAACTTGGCAATCGGATAAATCGCATCACCTGACCGCGCCAAATTCCCCGCAATCGAAGTCAGGGAAATAATGCGTCCGTTTGGTTGCGTCTTATGCTCCAGCATGGCGCACGCGGCCAATTTCGACAAGAAAACCGCAGCAGACAAATTCACGTGAATGAGCTGATTGATGTCGCTGGCAGATGCGGCCGACAATGACTTTCGTATGCGGATTCCCACATTATTGACCAGGATATCAGGGGCTCCCCACTGTTCACACAGCTGTGCATAGGCGTCGGGTAATGAAGCGAAATCGGCAATATCCTGCACCCATGCGTGCGCGGTTGCGCCTTGCTCACGCAACTGCCCGGCGATCATTTCAGTACGCTGGGCGTCACGTCCGTTCACAATGATATTCGCGCCACTGGCTGCAAAGGCGGACGCAATCGCAAAGCCTAACCCCCGCGTCGAGCCCGTAATAAGCGCAAGACGATTATTCAACGAAAAATCAGGCTTGAACATGACCGTAACTGTCTCATTGCAAAAACAACATGGTAGCGCAACTGTGTCCCGACCGGATCAATGTAATGCGTCGGTAACGCTTGTTTGCATTCCGGTGCGTGATCGATAGAATATGGGCTCAATTCGATTTAACCGATTCCAAGGATAACCATGAAGCTTTATTATCTGAAAGGCGCCTGCCCACTGGCGTCACAAATTGTGCTCGAATGGATGAATGTTGGCTACGAGCTGGAGGAAGTCACTCGTGAACAAACCAAAACGCCAGATTTCCTGGCTTTGAATCCGGTGGGGTCGGTGCCTGTATTGATTGACGACAATTTCGTGTTGTCTCAAAGCGTTGCCATCATGGAGTATCTGGCTGAGCTTCATCCCGAGGCCGAACTGCATGGCACAACCGCCAAAGAGCGCGCAGAAGTGCGGCGCTGGCTGTCTTTTTGCAATTCCGACCTGCACCGCACGTTCTCGCTGGTCTTCGTGCCCCAGAACTTTCAAAGCTCATCCGAGGGTCAAAAGGAACTTGCCGCCAAAGCAACAGAGAGAGTGAAGTTTCTATTCAGCGTGGCCGACAAGCGTCTTGCCGATCGCGAATTCCTGGCTGGAAAACGCTCTCTGGCCGATCCTTATTTGTATACAGTCAACCGCTGGACCCGCGCAAATGGCATTGATCTGTCCGATCTGAAAAACCTGGATGCTTTCTATAACCGGATGGCAGCCGACCCAGGCGTTCAAAACGCCTTGAGCCGGCAAGGACTGGAATAAATGAATAACGGTTGACGCTGCCCGGCCTGCCCTGTCAAAGTGATTTGGCGGGCCGTGCAATATTCCACATTAATGCCCTGAATGGCGCCAGCAAGGCTGTATTAACGGCCAACTTAACAGCCAGGTCGCCCACGAGCAACGCGGGCCAGTTGATCCCGGTTCCAGCGAACGCAATACTGAAGAACAGAACCGTATCCAAAGTTGCGCCAGCCACACCACCTATAAGCGGCGCCCGCCACCATTGCTGGTTCCGCAGGCGGTCGAAAACGTAGATATCCAATAACTGCGCGAATAAAAACGCCACACCCGAGGCCAACGCAATACGGGGCGTCGCAACCCATACCGAAAACACGATAGCCACGACAAACCCGGCCACTGCCACTTGCCGGGCCGATTTTGCGCCGAAACGCCGGTTGATCAGATCAGCAACCAGAAATGCAACAGGATAGGAAATGGCTCCCCATGTAAGCCACTTGTTTATGGGGTATTGAACCAGCACGTTCGATCCTACGACGACAATGGCCATTGCTGCCACGGCCAGCAGAATCTGGCCTGCCGTCATAGATACATGATAAGAGTTTGTTTTCATTTGGAAAGTTCAACAGACAGCTCGGAGGCCCTATTATACGATGCCTTCATTGCTTCCTGAACGATGGCAACAAAATCCCGTTCCTTGAAAACACGTAACGCCTCGGCAGTTGTACCGCCTTTGGATGTAACACGCTCGCGCAAGATCGATGGAGGCTCCGGCGACAAGCTGGCCAGTTCCGTGGCGCCACTAAGGGTTGCCAAAGCCAATTGGCGTGCCTGGGCCTCGGAAAGCCCCAGCTTTTGACCGCCCTGCATCAGGGCTTCCAGAAAAAGAAAAACGTAGGCAGGCCCGCTACCCGACAACGCGGTCACAGCGTCAAGCTGCTGGTCGTTGTCAACCCACACAACCTCTCCCACAGCCTTGAGCAATTGCTGTGCCAGGGCACGGTCTTGCTCGGAGACGCCGCTTGCCGCGCATAGACCTGAAATACCGGCACCCACCAGTGACGGCGTATTCGGCATGCAACGCACCAAACGGGTCCAGGGCTGGCCCGGCTTGCCCAGCCATTGGGCGAACGTATCGGAATCGATACCTGCGGCAATGCTGATCGCCAACGTATCATCGCGCAAGAACGGTTTGCATGCCGCGACGGTTTCCTTCATGACCTGCGGTTTAACGGCAAATACCCAAACCCGATAGCTGCTGAGTGATTCGTCTGCCTGCACAGCCGTGCTCACGCCTTGCTCTGCCCAGCGCTTGCGTGCATTTTCATCGATGTCAACAACATGGACGTCTTGTGCGCCGCACCGTTTACCAATCAGCCCCGCTCCCAGGGCCGATGCCATATTTCCACCGCCGATGAAGGCGAGTTTTAGTTCTTGAGGCGTACTCATAATGGTGGTCTTTCCAACAAAATTAAGAAGGGTTGCCAAGAGGCGTCACGATAACACGGGCTGCTTGTGCTGCGTGGGGTTCACACCGGGCAGATCGCACTGTTCGATTGCCTGTATCAATGCCTGAATTGCCGCAGGGCGGGGAAAGCTTTTGCGCCAGGCCAGAACCACCCGGCGACTGGGAATCGGCTTTTTGAATGGAATATAAGCCAGCAAATCATTTGGCGCGACCGGGATTGAACTTGCCGGCAAGACGGTAATGCCGATTCCAGCCGCAACCATATGGCGTATCGTTTCCAGCGAAGAACCTTCGAAAGTACGTTGAATCCCTTCGCTGGAGGCAGAAAAACGAGATAACTCGGGACATACCTCAAGCACCTGGTCTCTAAAACAGTGACCAACGCCCAGCAACAACATTGTTTCGTCCTTCAGCTCCGAAGCGTTGATCTCTTTGCGCCTGGCCCATGGATGTCGCCGCGGCACGGCCACGACAAACGGCTCATCGTACAGCGGGTAAACCTCCAGCCCGGCGTCGGGTAGCGGCAATGCCATAATCCCGCAGTCTATTTCCCCTTGTCTAAGCAACTCAATCAGGCGCGTGGTGAAATTCTCCTGAAGAATCAAAGGCATCTGCGGCGTAATTTCAATTTGAGCCGGCACCAGCCTGGGCAGCAGATACGGACCAATCGTATAAATAATGCCCACACGCAAAGGCCCGGCCAGCGGATCGTGCCCTTCCCGTGCAATTTCCTTCAAATTCCCAGCTTCCTCCAACACTTTTTGCGCCTGGGCAACGACGCGTAACCCAATGGGCGTCACGGCAATCTCATTACCCCCCCGCTCAAAAAGTGTAATTCCCAGTTCTTCTTCCAGTTTGCGAATCGCAACCGACAATGTGGGTTGACTGACAAAACAGGCGTCGGCCGCACGCCCGAAATGTCGTTCACGCGCCACGGCAACAATATATTTAAGTTCAGTAAGCGTCATGCCAATACCTGACCCCGTTGTTAACTGCGTAAGTAAACGTGTTTCCCGTGCATCCAGCGATCGAGGTGCACCTGCGCGATTTCGTGTGCACTGGACAGCAGTTCACAGGCAAGTGACTGGGCTTGCTCGACCAGTTCGACATCGGATTCAATATCAGCAAAACGCAATAACGGTACCCCCGATTGGCGCAACCCCAGAAACTCACCCGGCCCGCGCAACGCCAGGTCACGACGTGCAATTTCAAAACCGTCAGCGGTTTCATACATGGCACGCAAGCGTTGACGCGCAATGGACGACAAGGCTGGCTGATACAGCAGGACACAAACGGATTGTTCCGCGCCACGACCCACCCTTCCGCGCAATTGATGCAATTGCGCCAGGCCGAACCGCTCGGCATGCTCGATAACCATCAGGGTGGCATTCGGTACGTCGACCCCTACTTCAATAACCGTTGTGGCAACCAGCAAAGATACGTCACCACCACGAAAGGCATCCATGACCTCTGTTTTCTCGGCCGACTTTAGCCGGCCATGAACCAGACCGATGCGTATCTCCGGCAAAACCTGCTGCAAATAAGCATGGGTATCCACCGCTGTTTGTAATTGCAGCGCCTCACTTTCCTCAACCAGCGGACAAACCCAGTAAACCTGCCGCCCTTTGCCTATTTCGGAATGAATATGCTCAATCAATTCTTCGCGACGACTATCGGCAACCAGCTTGGTGACAACGCTGCGACGCCCAGGAGGCAACTCGTCCAGAACCGACACGTCAAGATCGGCAAACAAAGTCATGGCAAGTGTGCGTGGAATCGGCGTGGCACTCATATTCAGTTGATGCGGCAACAAAGAAACCGCATCAGTTTGTTGCTCACCTTTTTGTCCCAAAGCCAGTCGTTGTCCGACACCGAAGCGATGTTGTTCATCCAGAATGACCAAACCCAGGCAATCAAACGTAACCGTTGTCTGGATAAGCGCCTGGGTGCCCACCACTAATTGTGTGTCACCGCAGGCCACAGCATTCAATACGTGTTGTTTATCCTTGCTTTTCTGGCTGCCGCTCAACCGCTGGACCTGAACGCCCAAGGGGGCCATCCAGCTTTTGAGCTTGGTGTAATGTTGCTCGGCCAATAACTCAGTGGGCGCCATCACAGCCACTTGTGCTCCACTTGAGATCGCTTTAAGCGCAGCAAAGGCAGCCACAATGGTTTTTCCACTCCCTACGTCACCCTGCAACAAACGATGCATGGGATAGGGACGGGATAAGTCTTGAATGATTTCCTCAATGACCCGCCCTTGCGCTGCGGTGAGCTCGAAAGGCAAAAGCGCGCGCAATGCGTTGAACAGATCGTGGTGGTTGGCATTCAATGGCTGTGCCGTTTGTTGCAATCGCATCGCACGCGCCGAAGCCAAAGACAACTGTTGCGCCAGCAACTCGTCGAACTTGATTCGCAGCCAGGCCGGATGCGAGCGTTCTTCGAGACTGTTCAGCGTGATTTCCGCTGGCGGATAATGCAACGTTCGCACCGCCTGCGCGAACGGCATCAGGCCGAAACGCCGGCGAATTGCATCCGGTAAAGTATCAGAAAGATCGGCATTGTCCAGTGCCTGACCAATGATTTTCCTCAGGGCGGGTTGCGTTAACCCATCTGTGGTGGGATAAACCGGTGTCAGTGTAGAAGCAAGTGCTCCGCCCGCCTTGGTGACACGCGGATGCACAATTTCAAGGCCGTTGAAACCCGTTCGGATTTCCCCACGCACACGAACCCGGTTGCCCTTTGAAACCTGCTTTTGCTGGTTGGGATAAAAATGCAGCCAGCGCAGGAATATGCTGCCGGTATCGTCTGTCAGCAAAGCAATCAGTTGACGACGCGGACGAAGCTGTACCTCGTTATAGGAAATTTCGCCTTCAAGCTGAACGACCTGCCCGACGCGGGCCGACGCAATTCGATGCAACTGCGTCTCATCTTCATAACGAATGGGTAAATGAATAACGCAATCTTGTTGTGTACGCAGTCCAAGGCGATGAAGGCGACGTTCAGTCGCCGACAATGTGCTTGATGACACTGTATTTCGCACCAATGAGGCAACGAGTGCGCAGTTATGAGGCGTCAAACAACAATAATCGCGTCTACCTCGAACTGGGCGCCTTTGGGCAAGCTGGCAACGCCGATGGTGCTGCGGGCAGGAAATGGCTCGGGAATAATGTCGGCCATGATTGCGTTGGCGCCGGCGAATTTCGAAAGGTCAGTCAGGTACAGGTTCAACCGGACAATGCTGTCAAGCGTTCCACCCGCCGCTTCGATGACGGCCTTGAGATTGGCAAACGACTGGCGAACCTGACCTTCGAAATTTTCGGAGATCAGTTCACCTGTACCTGGCTCAAGACCAATCTGGCCCGATAAGTAAACCGTCTTCCCGTTATCGGCCGCAATGGCTTGGGAATAAGGGCCCACCGCAGCAGGCGCGTCGTTCGAGTGAATAACCTGTTTTGTCATGATAAATCTCTAAATGAATAATAGGGTTAAAAATACTATTAGAGTTTATCTTCCTATAGACAAAATTAACAGCCCGCCAACGCCATGAAAACCCTTATTTTTCGACAAAGGCCCGCTCGATGACGTAGTCGCCGGGATCGCCCACCCCCGGAGAAATAACAAAACCCCGTTCGTCGAGCATGTTGCTCAGGTCTTCCAGCATGGCCGGGCTGCCACAAATCATGGCACGATCTGTCTCCGGATTAATATCGGGCAGCCCGGTCTTGCGCGCGAAGTCGCCGCTTTCGATCGCCTGGGTGATACGCCCTTTATTACGGAACTCTTCACGTGTCACGGTTGGGTAGTAAATCAGCTTCTCACGAATCATGTCGCCAAAGAATTCGTTGTTGGGCAGCTCATTTTCGATGAAATCGGCATAAGCCAGTTCGCTGACAAACCGCACACCATGCATCAGCACGATCTTGTCGAAACGCTCGTATACGTCGGGATCCTTGATGATGCTCATGAAAGGTGCAAGGCCCGTACCCGTGCCAAACAAGTACAGATGCTTGCCCGGTTTCAGGTCGTCGACGACCAACGTGCCAACCGGCTTTTTGCTAACCAGCACCTCATCACCCACCTTCAAATGCTGCAAGCGCGATGTCAAGGGGCCGTCGGGTACTTTGATACTGAGAAACTCCAGGTTCTCCTCGTAGTTGGCACTGGCAATACTGTAAGCACGCAATAAAGGCTTGCCATTCACCTCAAGCCCCAGCATGACGAAGTGGCCGTTATGAAAGCGCAAACCGGGGTCGCGCGTTGTGGTGAAGGAAAAAAGTGTTTCGTTCCAATGATGAACACTGAGAACTTTTTCTGAGTTGAAAGCTGCCATAATATGTGTCTTGTTTGGTGGTTAAAGCATAAATTATGCGGTTTTATTCGGTAAGCCCTTAGCAAAATTGCATTAATACACTTTATTTAGACTTGCCAGAAGCGCTTGTATTTAATTTTCAAGCTTATGGTAATTCTACCAATTTATCCTGCAATTTCAATATATAAGTTTTATAAAGCAACCTTTTGCGTTATTTTTCCCTGCAGGTCGAATTCATGGAGACTCCATAATAATAGAGTGTTTACGCTTTATTATTGCAAGATCCCACGTCGAACCCGCGGATTTATGCTATTCTATTTGAGAATCATTGTTATTTACAAACGCAACAATGTTTTCATCCTGCCAGGCAGATAACCCTCTGCAAATGGCACCGATTATCAACGCGTGATAAAGCCTATTTCTGCTTCGGAGTCTCTTCATGAAGTTATTTTCCCGTGCTCTGCTCTCTGCATTGGCGCTTTCCGGACTATTTACCGCAGCGTCCGCACAAGCCAACGACGTCAATCTGTACACCACGCGAGAACCAGGCCTGATTCAGCCTATTCTTGAACAATTCAAAACCGATACCGGCATAACGGTAAACACGGTATTTGTTAAAGACGGTCTGCTTGAGCGCGTAAAGGCCGAAGGTGACAAGTCGCCTGCCGATGTGCTCATGACGGTGGATATTGGCAATTTGATCGACCTGGTACAGGGCGGCATTACTCAGCCTATTGAGTCGGCTACGCTTACTGAAGTCATTCCTGCCAATTTGCGGGGCGCCGACAACCATTGGTATGCCCTGTCGTTGCGTGACCGTGTTGCCTATGTGGCAAAAGAGCTTGATATCGACAGCCTTACCTATGAAGACTTTGCAGACCCAAAATGGAAAGGCAAGGTCTGCATCCGTTCGGGCCAGCATCCCTACAATACCGCTTTGATTGCGGCCATGATCGCACATAACGGCGTCGAGGCAACGCAAACCTGGCTGGAAGGCGTCAAAGCCAACCTGGGGCGCAAAGCGGCCGGCGGTGACCGCGATGTCGCCCGCGATATTCTGGGTGGTATCTGCGATATTGGGATTGCGAACGCCTACTATGTCGGCCGCATGAAAAACGCCGAGCCTGGCACCGACAACTACAAATGGGGCCAGGCCATCAAAGTGATTCGTCCCACTTTTGCTTCTGCGAAAAGCCAGGGCACCCATGTCAACATCTCGGGTGCAGCTGTGGCAAAATATGCCCCGAACAAAGACAATGCACTTGCGCTGCTGGAGTACCTGGTGTCCGACAAAGCCCAGAAAATGTATGCGCAGGCCAATTACGAGTATCCGGTTCGCAAAGGTGTCGAACTCGATCCGATTGTCGCCAGTTTTGGTCCGCTGAACGTCGATCCCTTGCCTCTGGTTGAAATTGCAGAACATCGAAAGCAAGCCAGCAAGCTGGTAGACAAAGTTGGGTTCGACCAATAATTCATTTAACCCCTTAGTAAAGGCTGCGCAGCCCCAGGGTGTGCAGCCTGCTTCATTTCAGGAACCAAGTCGTTTGCCGCTACCCCGTCCTCTTCAATTTGGATCTGATGCCGGTTGGCGGCTGGGTGCCTTACTTATCGCCATATGCGTTATTACACCTGTCATAACGCTTGGCGCCCTGGCTGTCAGCGGATCTCTCGAACATTGGGTTCACCTTCTTAATTACGTTATACCCACGGCATTTCAAAATACGGTTTTGTTATTGCTGGGTGTCGGTGTTCTCGTTACATGCCTGGGTACCGGTGCGGCCTGGCTGGTCACGGCTTTTACCTTTCCTTCGCAACGCATGCTGTCATGGGCCCTTTTGCTGCCATTGGCGGTACCTACCTATATCGTTGCGTTCGCCTATCTCGATATCCTTCATCCGATCGGCCCCGTTCAAGAGGTCATACGGAGTATGCTGGGCTACTCCAGTGCGCGCGAATTCCGTCTTCCGGATATCCGCGGCTTGCCCGGCGCCATTTTCCTGCTGGGTTTCGTGCTCTACCCTTACGTTTATCTCAGTACACGTGTCATGTTTTCAACGCAGGCAGCCAGCTTGCTTGAAGCGGGACGCATATTGGGTCTGTCGGGGAAAGGCGTATTCCTGCGAGTGGCATTGCCGCTTGCCCGCCCGGCAATTGCCGTCGGTGTCAGCCTTGCTTTGCTCGAAACCCTCAATGATATCGGGGCATCGGAATTTCTGGGCGTACAAACACTAACGGTCTCCGTTTACACCACCTGGGTAACGCGAACGGATCTGGCCGGCGCAGCACAAATTGCGCTCGCCATGCTGGCGATCGTCGTGGGGCTGATTCTATTAGAGCGCCAGGGAAGGAAAAGACAGCGCTATGCCAGTACCCAGCGTATGCGTCCCATCCAGCCCAAACCGCTTAAAGGCCTGGCTGCATTTATTGCCATTGTGCTCGGCTGGATACCCATTATTATCGGTTTTATCGCACCCGCGCTTTATTTGCTTAACGAAACAATCAAGCATCTTCAAGTCAAGGGCGGGGTTTCAGACCAGCTTTTACTTAGCGGCTTTAACACATTGCGAATTGCACTCATCGCCACCCTGGTCGTTGTTTTCTGCGGGCTTGTCGTCACCTGGGCTGCACGTGGTGCCCGCGCTTCGACATGGTCAGGCACGTATCATGCGCTTGCACGTGTTTCGACAATTGGCTATGCCCTGCCCGGCACCGTATTGGCCATTGGCCTGCTGACCCCGCTTATCTATTTCGACAACGCCATTGGCTGGCTGGTTGAATTGTTTTCGGGATACAGCCCAGGCCTGATCCTCATGGGTTCGACCACCGCACTCGTTTGCGCTTACGTCATCCGTTTTCTGGCTATCTCGGTGGGTGGAATCGAATCGGGTCTGGCACGCATACCCCCATCGCTTGAACAGGCTTCCCGTCTGCTGGGCGAGTCGGCCACCGGCACCCTGAGGCGGGTTCATTTGCCTTTATTGCGTCCTGCGCTGGGTGCTGCCGCATTATTGGTATTCGTTGATACCATGAAGGAACTACCGGCCACGCTATTATTGCGTCCGGTCAATTTTGAAACCCTGGCAACCTGGTTATATGCAGAAGCCTCGCGTGGCACATATGAAGAAGGTGCCGTTGCTGCTTTGGCCATTGTTCTGGCCGGCCTGCTGCCAGTGATTTTCCTGGCCCGCAAGCAACTGCAATCCGGACACTAGAACCCAATCATGTCTGAAGAAGATCATTTAAAACTCGACCACATTTCACTTGCATACGACACGCCGGAGGGTTTGCTGCCGGTTGTAGACGGCTTATCGCTCGCTCTACAGAAAGGTAATATCGGATGCCTGCTAGGTGCGTCGGGTTGCGGAAAAACCACCGTACTGCGCGCCATTGCGGGATTCGAACCCCTGCGCAAAGGAACAATTCTACTGGACAATACACTTTTGTCCGAACCCGGCTATCAGGTTGAACCGCAACATCGAAATGTCGGCATGATGTTTCAAGACTATGCCTTGTTCCCACATTTGAGTATTGAAAAGAATGTCGGCTTTGGCCTCCAGCGCAAAAGTCGCCATGAACGTCGCGATCAAGTAATGGACATGCTCAAGCTCGTGGGGCTATCCGACGTCGCGAATCGATATCCGCATGAATTGTCGGGTGGACAGCAGCAGCGCGTAGCGCTGGCTCGCGCACTGGCGCCGGAGCCGGAGCTGCTATTACTCGACGAACCGTTCTCGAACCTGGATGTCGATACCCGGGAGCGATTGGCATTCGAAGTGCGCGACATTCTTCAGTCTACCGGCCATACCGCACTACTGGTTACGCATAATCAGGCAGAGGCGTTTGCCATTGCCGACCGTATCGGCGTCATGGAAAAAGGAAATATCGTGCAATGGGACTCCCCCTATGGCTTGCACCATAACCCTGTCAGCACTTTCGTTGCCGACTTCGTTCGCCGCGAAGCCCTTATGGCCCAGCGGGCACAAGCTTACTTGCGCGGCGAAGGCAGCTAAGCTTAGCTTGGTTGATTTTTCTCTACGACTTTCATTGCTGAAGCAATCAAGCCGCCGATATCCGACAAGTTAGACGGCAGAATCAACGTATTGCTTTCCTTGGCCAGGTTCGCGAACGCATCAACGTAGCGCTCAGCGACGCTTAAATTCACTGCCTCAATGCCTCCGGGCTGACTGATCGACTGGGCCACATGGGAAATCGCTTTTGCGGTAGCCTCTGCAACATAGAGCACGGCCTGTGCTTCACCTTGTGCCTTGTTGATTTGCGCCTGTTTTTCGCCTTCCGACCGGGCAATAAAGGCTTCGCGCTCGCCCGTTGCAATATTAATCTGCTCTTGTCGACGCCCTTCAGATGCCGCAATCAGTGCCCTTTTCTCGCGCTCTGCCGTAATTTGTGCCTGCATGGCATGCAAAATTTCATTCGGTGGCGTAAGGTCTTTAATTTCGTAACGCAATACCTTAACGCCCCAGTTCAATGCGGCATCATCAAGAGCGGCAACAATGTCGCCATTGATCAGATCCCGTTCCTCAAATGTGCGATCGAGCTCCATTTTGCCAATAATTGAGCGCAACGTTGTTTGTGCAAGCTGGGTAATGGCAAAGATATAATTTGATGACCCGTAAGAAGCCCGCATTGGATCCGTAACCTGGAAATAAATCACGCCGTCAACCTGTAACTGGGTGTTGTCTTTCGTAATACAGACCTGGCTGGGCACATCCAGTGGAATTTCCTTTAAAGAATGCTTGTAAGCAATACGTTCGACAAAAGGAATCAAGAATCCGGCGCCTGGCGATAAAGTACGATCGTACTTACCCAGACGCTCAATAACCCACGCGCTTTGTTGAGGCACAATCGCAATTGATTTCACCACAAGAACAAAAACCAACGCGACGCAAATAATCAATACAAAAAGCGAGAAATCCGAATCGATGAAAGTCATGGCAGTTACTCCTCAGGTTCCAGGATCAGCACTGTGCCATCCATTTCCACTATTTTGTGCGGCCCGGGCTTGGCTATGGCACCTTTGGCCAGACGTGCATCCCAACTGGCGCCACGATAACGAACTTTTGTGCGATTATTCTCAGACCAAGTCGTCACCATGATGGTTTGACCGATATCCAGGACAACATCACGGTTACGTGCTGCATTGATTTCACGCTTTTTCAAAAAGCCGGTTTTACGCAATACAACCAGGCCCAAACCAGTCACGATAGCCACAACCGCAATTTGCACCGCAAGCGCGGCGCCCACGGCTGCCGCTACGCCTGCAGCAGCAAGCCCAGCCGAGATAAGCAGCAAATAGAATGTACCGCTGAGAATCTCGCCAATTAACGCCAGAGCGGCGATACCAAACCAGAACCACATAAAAAACGCCTTAATCAGAAATACCTGAACATCCGGCCAGTTCAACTATCTTACTTGAAAACCTTCGTGCTCAAGCAACGCCACTTTACGCGCCAGGCCGCCGCCATAACCCGTGAGCTGCCGGTTGGACGCCACGACCCGATGACACGGCACAATAATAGACAACGGATTGCGGCCGACTGCCCCACCAACCGCCCGGTACGCTCGAGGCGACACACCGGCCGCACCTCCCAACTCACCATAGGAAATAAGCTGGTCGGCAGGTAAATTTGCCAATGTTTCCCATATTTTCAGTTGAAAATCAGTACCCTTGAAACAAAGCGGTACAGAGAATCGCTTTAATCGGCCACGAAAATAGGCATCGAGTTCCTGCGTGGCCAGCCTGAAATACCGTGTGATCGAATCAGGCACCGGGGAAATGCCATCAGGTGGCCGGGCAATCGCCCCACGCTCCCAATTCAATTTGGCATGCAAGGCATGACGTTTTTCCGCACTTGGATTGTCGTTATGTGCAAACACCCGGCATTGCCGCAATATTTCTCCCTCGTACTGTCCGGCCTGCGGATTACTGATCTTTTGCCGGCCGGGATGCTCCAACTGCAAAGGGTAATCACGCTGATCAGAAAAGTAGAAACCGGCCAGGCCAGTTGTATCAGCAGTTAAAACGGCTGATCCCAAAGGTGTTTCAATTTCCTGATGAAATAACATTTCTACCTGCATAACAGAGAATTACCGTACAGTATGGTTAAAATATTAATTATCTGTTTTCTCAATGCGGGGTTAAATGAGAAGAAAAAGTGAAGCCAAGCGCACTGCCATACTTCAAACAGCCCTGGCCGTTTTCTGCGAGGTTGGATTTGAAGCCGCATCCATGTCGCAAATTGCCGCACGAGTGGGTGGTTCTAAAGCAACGCTATACAACTACTTTCCTTCAAAAGAAGAGTTGCTGCTTGAAGCCATGCATGCCTCCGCCCGCGAACATGGCGAGAACATTATTGCACTTATCGGATCGAACGGCGACGTAAGACTTCAACTGATTCGGTTTGCCAATTCATTAATGCAGGTATTGGCAACCGCTGAAACGCAGCAGCTCTTGCGTGTCGCCATTTCCGTCAGCGGCAAATCCACCACGGGACGTCATTTTTTCGATTTGGGAACGGAAGTGGTATGGCAAAGGGTTGCACTCTTCATGGAAAATCAGGCCCAAGCGGGATATCTGCGAAAAGATGATCCCGACGTCATGGCCATGCATTTTCGAACCCTTTGCGAATGCGACTTAATGGCACATCTGCTGGGAGCCGGCCCGGTGTTAAACCGCGATCAGATCAATGCCAAAGCGACGCTTCTGGTCGACTTGTTTTTGCGCGCGCATGGCGAAAAACAACTGTAAAAATGCCCGGCTCAAAGGCGTTGTGCTTATCGCCAACGCATCGTGCCGGGCATAAAACAGATTCTGGCTAAAACGAATTACTTCGCTGCCAGACGCTGCCAGGTGTCAACCACCGTATCAGGATTCAAAGACATTGACAGAATCCCCTGATCACGCAACCACTCTGCCAGGTCGGGATGATCGCTGGGGCCCTGGCCACAAATACCGACATATTTATCGGCCTTCAGGCAAGCCTGGATGGCACGCGCAAGCATGAACTTGACCGCATCGTCGCGTTCATCGAAGTCGGCTGCCAGAAGCTCCATCCCTGAATCGCGATCAAGGCCCAGCGTAAGCTGGGTCATGTCGTTGGACCCAATCGAGAAACCATCAAAGTGCTCAAGGAACTGGTCTGCCAGGATTGCGTTGGACGGTACCTCACACATCATGACAATGCGCAAGCCGTTTTTACCGCGCACCAGGCCATGGCTGGCCAGCAAGGCAATGACTTTTTCAGCCTGTTTCACTGTACGCACAAATGGAACCATAATTTCCACATTGGTCAGGCCCATTTCGTCACGCACTTTACACAGCGCCTCACACTCCATACGGAAACACTCTTCAAAATCCTCGGCCAAATACCGCGAAGCACCGCGGAAACCCAGCATGGGATTTTCTTCTTCGGGTTCGTAGCGAGAACCCCCCACGAGTTTGCGATATTCGTTCGATTTGAAATCAGACAAGCGAACAATCACAGGCTTGGGATAAAACGCGGCACCAATCGTGGCCACACCCTCTGCCAGTTTCTCAACGAAAAACGCACGTGGGCTGGCATAGCCGCGCGCCGCCGACTCAACGGCTTTTTTCAATTCGCCGTCTACATTGGGGTAGTCAAGCACAGCCTTGGGGTGGACATTGATGTTGTTGTTGATAATAAACTCAAGCCGCGCCAGACCAACACCGGCATTGGGGATTTGAGAAAAGTCGAAAGCCAGTTGGGGATTGCCCACATTCATCATAACTTTCAAACCGATTTCCGGCATCTCGCCCCATTGCACCTGTTCAATTTCTGTTTCGATCAGGCCGTCGTAAATGCGTCCTTCATCGCCTTCTGCGCATGACACGGTCACTTCATTGCCCGCGGTGAGGATGTCGGTTGCATTTCCGCAGCCTACCACTGCGGGAATACCCAGCTCACGCGCAATAATGGCTGCGTGGCAAGTGCGTCCGCCACGGTTCGTTACAATTGCCGAGGCCAGCTTCATGACGGGTTCCCAGTTCGGATCGGTCATATCGGTAACGAGAATATCGCCGGCACGGACCTGGTCCATTTCGGAAATATCCCCCACGACACGAACCTTGCCGGATCCGATTTTCTGGCCAATTGCGCGCCCGGTAACCAGAACCTCGCCCGTTGCTTTCAAACGATAACGTTCCTGTACATCGTGTCCCGATTGCTGCGACTTAACGGTTTCGGGCCGCGCCTGCAGGATATAGATTTTGCCGTCGACACCATCGCGTCCCCATTCAATGTCCATGGGACGCTGGTAATGCTTTTCAATAATGACGGCATAGCGTGCCAGTTCAATAACCTCTTCGTCGGTTAACGAATAGCGATTGCGCTCTGACACGGGGACATCGACCGTACGTACCGACGAACCGGAGGCACGCTCAGGATCAAACTCCATTTTCAAGAGCTTGGAACCGATACGGCGACTGATAATGGGATAGTTGCCGGCTGCCAGCGTAGGCTTGAATACATAAAATTCGTCGGGGTTAACCGCACCCTGGACTACCGTTTCACCCAGACCATACGATGAAGTGATGAACACGACATCGTCGAAGCCGGACTCGGTATCCAATGTGAACATAACGCCCGCGCTGCCCAGATCGGAGCGTACCATGCGCTGGATACCGGCAGACAAGGCAACTTCTGCATGTGCATACCCTTTGTGGACGCGATAGGAAATAGCGCGATCGTTATAGAGCGACGCAAAGACATGACGCACTTTATCGAGCACGTCGTCGATACCCACCACATTCAGGAATGTTTCCTGCTGCCCGGCAAACGAGGCGTCTGGCAGATCTTCGGCCGTTGCCGAAGAGCGAACGGCGAACGAACCCTTGCCGTCGGCATCGAGTTTGGCAAAGGAATCACGAATAGCCTTTTCCAACTCTGTTGGAAAAGGCGTATCAACGATCCATTGGCGAATTTCCGCACCAGCCAGCGCCAGTTCCCGAACGTCGTCGGAATCCAGCGTTTCAAGTCGTTGCACAATGCGCTGATCGAGACCAGTTTGTTTCAGAAAACCGCGAAAAGCGTCCGCCGTGGTGGCAAAGCCACCCGGAACACGAACTCCTGCTTCTGATAACTGACTGATCATCTCGCCAAGCGAGGCGTTTTTTCCCCCTACCGAGTCGACATCCGACATGCGGAGCTGCTCGAAAGATACAACATAAGACATAAAGTCACCTTTAATGCGATAAAAGAAAGCTTGTTTGCTTATTGCGCAGGCACAGCTTGTGCTATAAATCTGTGCACTAAGCAAACGAGCCTCGCCGTCTTCCGGTGTAAAGGCAACACGCAATTGTACCCGTTCCACCTTCAATATGGGCTGATTCAATCCATGACATCCTCTACCAGCGAACGCACCGTTTTTATTGTTTCCGATGGCACCGGCATTACCGCCGAGACATTCAGCCATTCCGTGCTGTCGCAATTTGAACAAGTCTCCTTCCGGACAATTCGCATTCCCTTTATCGATAGCCGTGAAAAACTGATTGAATCGGTTCAGCGAATCAATCGAAATGCCACTGAAACCGGCGAAGTACCCCTGGTTTTCAGCACATTGGTGGACCCGGAAATGGCGGAGATTCTACGTGGCGCAAATGCAACATTTCTTGATCTGTTCGGCACATTTGTAAAACCGTTGGAAGAAGCCTTGGGCATGAAATCGAGCCACTCGGTCGGGCGCTCTCATGCCGGTGGCAGCAGCAAACAGTATCGTGATCGTATTGAGGCCATTAATTTCAGCCTTTCCCACGACGACGGTCAATTCATACACGACCTGGCAAAGGCCGATGTCATACTGGTGGGGGTTTCGCGCTGCGGCAAGACGCCCACCAGCCTTTACCTTGCCATGCAATACGCAATCAAAGCAGCAAATTTCCCGCTGATTCCCGAAGACTTCGAGCGTGGCAGCCTGCCGTCTACGCTTGCACCGTTCCGTGCCAAGCTATTCGGCCTGTCGATTCAGCCTGAACGCCTGTCGGAAGTGCGCAATGAGCGCCGGCCCGATAGCAAATATGCTTCGTTGGCTCAATGCCGGTATGAAGTTGCCGAGGCAGAACGGCTCATGCGCATGGAAGGAATTCCTTTTTTATCGACCACGACACGATCGATTGAGGAAATCTCAACCAAAGTGCTACAAGAGGTTGGATTGGACGGACACAAATATTAATCAGGTGTATCCGTCCGGATGGCCCTTAGCCGGCCAACACACTATTAATCAACCAAATGTTGTAGGCAATATACGAGGCTAACAAGATCACCCCTTCAACCCGGTTGAGCCTACCTTCGCCTCGAAAGCCGTAAGCCATGATGAACAGGCCAACTGTCATGGCCATCATGACCGGCCAGTCGCGCGTTAGGACATCGGGGGATAATTGCGGCATAGGTGCAATAACACCGGCAATCCCCACCACCGCAAGCAAATTGAACATGTTGGACCCCACGACATTGCCAATAGCAATGTCATGCTCGCCTTTGCGTGCGGCAATGACCGAAGCAGCCAGTTCCGGCAACGACGTTCCCAAGGCCACAATCGTTAAGCCAATCACCAGATCGCTGACACCAAAAGCCTCGGCAATCGTTACCGCACCCCAGACTAGAATGCGCGAACTGACGATCAATAGAATCAGCCCTGCACACAGCCAGAGAATGGCACGCCGCAAAGGCATGGGGTGCTCGATAAGCTCCTGCTCCGTTTCCGTCTCAAGTGCGTCCCCACGACCGCGTATGGCTGCGAAAATGGTCCAGCCAATCAGCCCGAAAAACCCCACCAACAAGACGAGTGCTTCTATACGGCTCAGCGAGCCACCCCACAACAATGCACCGACAAGCAGCCCAATTAATAAAAGAATAGGCAACTCTTTGCGAACGATTTTTGAATGTACGGCAATGGGGGCAACCAACGCTGTAATGCCAAGGATGAGACCCGTATTCACAATATTCGAGCCCAGCGCGTTACCCAGGGCCAGGTCCGGATTGCCATCCAAGGCAGCCATGGCCGACACCACCATTTCCGGCGCAGAGGTGCCGAACCCCACGATAACCATACCGATGAGCAAAGACGGCATACCCGCGTGTTTGGCAGTGGCTGCCGCGCCTTCAACAAAGCGATCGGCACTCCAGATCATTAACGCGAAACCACCCAGTATCGCGAGTGCTGCCAAAATCATACTATTCTCCAGATAAAAAGCGACGACGATGTTCAAACAAGCAAATTGCCGTTGCCGCCGCAACGTTCAACGACTCAATATTGCTTGCTTGAGGAATAAAGATCTTCAATTGTGCAAGTGCTTCAAACACCGGCAGGATACCCTGCCCCTCGTTGCCGGCCAACCATGCAATATGCCTGGGAAGCGTGGCCTCATACAACGACACACCACCTTTTAATGTCATCGCAGCAAGCGGAATTTCCAACCTGTCAAACAGCGCTGGCAAATGACAGTCTTCGTAAATTTTGAGGGAAAAGTGCGCACCTTGAGCGCTACGCAATACTTTGGGCGACCATGCCGCAGCACATCCGGTCGAACAATAAACCGATTCAACGCCGGCGGCCGCAGCGGTGCGTAACAGCGTACCCATGTTCCCCGGATCCTGAACGCGATCAAGTAACAGAATCGTCGATTTAATATGTTCAGGGACGATCTCAACGGGCGGTTTCACAATGAAACCTACCCCCTGCCCCTGCTCAACCTGCAACAGTTTTTTCATCAGGCCAGGTGCAAGCAGTACTTTGGCCGTATCAGGGACCGCCCGATACAGCAACTGCACTTCTGCATTCTGTTCAACCCGGCTTTCGTCAAAAACGGCAAACTGTGGCTGCTCCGGCCCATGTTGCAACCAGGCCTGGCATAAATGCACACCTTCCAACCACGCCTGTTCGCGCGTTTTCCCGGCAACAATCCGGACAAAACTTTTGAATAAAGCATTGTCCCGCGATTCGATCTGCTTCATTACTGCATACCTTTGTGCTGCAAAAGTGCGTTCCGCACCGGACTGAAACTTTTGCGATGCGCCGGACACGGGCCGAACTCGGCCAGCCGCTGGCGATGCAACAACGTACCGTAGCCTTTATGACGCGCAAAATCATAGACAGGATACTGTTCATGCAGCGTTTCACACACTGCGTCTCGCGCCGTCTTCGCCAATATGGAAGCAGCGGAAATGGCAGGGACTTTACTATCGCCTTTTACAATGGCCTGGGCAGGACCATTCAATCCCTGTGGAATACGATTGCCATCGATAAGATAGGCCGATACGGCTACACCAAGGCCGTCACAGGCCCGGCGCATGGCAAGCAGGGTCGCCTGCAGAATATTCAAGGTATCGATCTCTTCAACCGAGGCGCTGGCAACACACCAGGCCAGGGCCGACTCACGAATCTGTCTGGCCAGGATATCGCGCCGCATCGCCGATAATTTTTTCGAATCTGCCAAACCCAAAAGCGGCCGATTGGGGTCAAGCACCACCGCAGCGGCAAAAACCGGACCGGCCAACGGCCCGCGCCCGGCTTCATCGACACCGGCAATACTCTCTGAACTTGAAAGCACATCAAACAATTGCGTCTGCTTCACGATTCAACACTTTTAAAATGGCATTTGCCGCCCGTTTGGGCGTGTCACACTTTAAAGTGTGATGTAACTGATCAAACTTTTTTTCAATATCTGCAACATAGCTTTCATTCGTCAGGGCGTCCCAACAGGCGTGCGCCAGCTTATCTGGCGTTGCCTCGTCTTGTAGTAGCTCCGGAACGACAAAATCCTGCAACAACACATTCGGCAAACCGACCCAGGGCAAGTACGGTTTTTCCTGACCCGATTTCCAGGCCATTAAACGACGCATCATGGGTGTCAGCACATAAGAAATAACCATAGGGCGTTTGAAGAGCGCCGTTTCCAGGGTGGCGGTACCGCTGGCAACCAGAACTGCATCGGCAGCCTCCATTGCTTCCCAGGCAGCCGGCCAGCCTTCCCGCAAAGGTTGGTCGATAATGCGCAAATGCTGAATCGGATTTTCCTGCGCAATCGCTTCAAACTCCTGACGCCGCTGCTTGTTCACCATGGGAACCACCACCTGCAGATCGGGGTTCTGCTTTTGCAACAGTTGAACCGCCTGCAGGAAACGAGCGGAAAGCATGCGTACCTCCGATGTCCGGCTGCCCGGCAGGACAGCCAGAACTTTTCGGCTGGTATCCAGACCCAATCGTTGCTGCGCAGCCAGGCGATCGGGTTGCAAGGGGATCAGATCAGCCAAAGGGTGCCCGACAAAGGTAACCGGGATATCCTCCTGTTCGTACATTTGAGTTTCGAACGGAAACAAGACAAGCATGTGCGAAACAGACTCGCGAATGGTATGAATCCGACTATAGCGCCAGGCCCAGATCGACGGCCCGACGAAATGAACCGTCGGCACCCCGGCCTGTTTCAGGGCTTTTTCCAGCCTCAGGTTGAAATCAGGTGCGTCAATCCCAATAAAAACATCGGGTTTTTCCTTCAACCAGCGCGAACGCACGCGCGAATAAGTGTGCACAAGTCCTGGAAGTCGTTTTAAAGCGTCAACGTAGCCAAAAACCGATAGCGCATCCATGGGATACCATTGGCTCAGGCCTTGCGCTTGCATCGCCGGCCCGCCGATACCGTCAAAGCGGGGTTGTTCAATTTGTTGCGAGAGCCCGGCCATCGCTCGTGCAGCCAGCAGATCGCCTGAAGGCTCTCCTGCCACCAGCCCGATTCGCGTTGTCATAAGCGGGCAATACCGCGCCCATCGGCGGTGATGAAATCAATGAGCACTTGTAATGCATCATGCGCCTGGCTCCGCTCTGCCTGGAGTGCTCGAATAGCATCAAGCGCCTGCTCTACACTCATCTGGCGACGATACAGATATTTATAAGACTCTTTCAGAGCCGACACCATGTCTGGCGTATAACCCCGCCGCTTAAGGCCTTCGGAGTTGATGCCAACGGGCCGGAACGGATCTCCCGCTCCCATGACATAAGGGGGAATGTCCTGGCGAATAGAGCTGGTGCCGCCAATCATGGTATGCGCACCAATGCGAACAAACTGATGAACCGCGCTCGACCCGCCAATAATAGCCCAGTCATCAATATGAATATGACCGGCCAACTGCACATTATTCGCCAAAATGGTGTGGCTGCCAATCTGGCAGTCGTGGGCTATGTGAACATAAGCCATGATCCAGTTATCACTGCCAACACGAGTCACACCCACATCCTGTACGGTGCCCGTATTGATGGTAACGTACTCACGTACCATGTTGCCGTCGCCGATTTCCAGGCGCGTTGGCTCACCTTGATATTTTTTGTCCTGGGGCATGCCCCCAATTGAGCAAAAACGGTAAAACGTGTTGTTGCGCCCAATGGTTGTATGGCCGTCGATAACACAATGCGGCCCTACTTCGGTCCCTTCACCTATGGTCACATTCGGGCCGATAACGCTATAAGGCCCAACGCTGACGCCATCGGCCAATTGTGCCTCGGGGGCCACCAGTGCCGTTGGATGAATCGGGTTTGTCATGCCTCTTCCAACACACGAATTGCGCACATGAGCTTTGCTTCCGCAACCTCTTGGCCATCAACAGTCGCTCGCCCCGTATATTTGCACATTGTGCGGCTGATCCGGTCAGCAGTCACTTCCAGACGCAACTGATCACCGGGTACCACCGGTCGACGAAACCGCGCACCATCAACGCCAACCAGATAATAAGCAATTTGTTTGTCGCCGGGGTTAACGGCTTCATCCCCCTCGAAAGAGAAAAGGGCCGAGGCTTGTGCCATCGCCTCGATAATAAGCACACCGGGCATCACGGGATGATGGGGGAAGTGGCCTTCAAAAAAAGGCTCGTTTATTGAGACATTCTTGAACGCAACGATACTCTTGCCCGGCACCATTTCGAGTACGCGGTCAACCAGCAGCATCGGATACCGATGCGGCAGGCGCGCCATTATTTGCTTGATGTCCAGTTCCATAATTATTCCTAAGCGCCCTAAGCGCCATACCTACTAAAAACGATTCAATCCTGATTTTTCTCGCAGGCCCGCACACGGCGTCGCAGTTGCGCAAGCTGAGAAATAACGGCCGCGTTCTTTTGCCATTGTGCGTGTTCGACAAACGGGTAAACCCCCGTGTAGCGCCCAGGTTCGGAGACATTCGACGTAATCGCCGTGCCACCCGAAACGTGGACATCGTCGCCCAGCGTGATATGGCCTGACAACATGGCCGCGCCACCGATGGTACAGCGTTTGCCGATAACTGTTGACCCGGCGACGCCGACACATGCGGCCATGGCAGTGTGATCGCCAATTTGGACATTGTGCGCAACCATGATCTGATTATCCAGCTTTACGCCGTTTCCTATCACCGTATCATCCAGTGCACCGCGATCAATCGTGGTATTGGCGCCGATCTCAACGTCGTCGCCAATATGTACGCCACCTAATTGGGCAATTTTTGCCCAGCCACCCCGGGTGGTTGGATCAGGAGCGAAACCAAAGCCGTCGGCCCCGATCACTGAACCACTATGCAAAATAGCACGATTTCCTATTTGCACACCATGGTAAAGCGTCACGCGGGCATGCAAAAGGCAATCGCGACCCAATACGCTTTTCTCACCTACAACGCAACCCGGCCCCAACCGTGAGCCGGCACCAATACGCGCATGCGCTTCAATAACGCAATGCGGACCAATGTGAACATTTGACTCAAGTTGCGCGTTCTCGTGAACGACTGCCGTGGGGTGAATGCCGACAGGCAGTTGGCCGATACGATGACGATCAAACCATTGAGCGAGCAACGCATACAACAGATAAGGCTGATCGCATGCAACCAACCCATAGGGAAGGCTGCGACCTTTCAATGTATCGAAGACTTCAGGCGGAACAATAACAACGGCTGCCTGACATCGATCGAGCTCTGCTTTCAAACGGGGATTCGACAGAAAACTGATCTCGTCGGGCCCGGCCTGTTGCAGCGAGCCAATACCCCGGATAACGGGGTCTGGCCTTGAGCTATCTGCAATAAGTGTATTCAGCCCTGCCGCATTGACGCTTGCCAGCAGACTGGTTAAAGAAGGCGCCTGTTCAGGCGCAAGCAACACCGGCATGAAACTTTAGCCACCCAGCGCTTGAAGAACCTGATCGGTCAGATCAACACGAGGGCTGACGGTAACGGCATCCTGAATGATCAAATCGTAGCCCTGGCTTTCCGCAATTTGCTGAATGGCCTTGTCTGCCTGCTCGACAATGTTGGAAAACTCTTCGTTGCGACGACGATTGAAATCTTCCTGAAATTCACGACGTTTGCGTTGCAAATCGGAATCCATGTCGGCCAGTTCGCGCTGACGACGAATGCGATCGGACTCAGACATGACCGGCGCATCTTTGTCGAACTCCTGGGCCATATTGCGCAAACGGTTTGCCAGGTTCTGCAACTCCTGGTCGCGCCCTTTGAATTCCGACTCGATTTTGGCCTGGGCTGCTTTCGCAGGCTTGGAGTCACGCAGAATACGCTCGGTGCTGACAAAACCAATTTTGGTTCCCTGCGCCTGCGCCTGAGCGGAAGGAACGGAAACCAGCGTAACAGCACCTAACACCGCCGCCATGGCGATTGCACGATGCGCACGTGCCAAACGATTAACGACGGAGATGAGGGTCGATACAGATTTAGACTTCATGAACAATCTACCTTGCGAATTAGCCGAAAATAAAAAGCTATTGTGCCATTAATTAAGTTTCATTAAAAACCGGTGCCAATCTGGAACTGGAATGCCTGCAGGTCATCACCCGGTTTCGAGTTGAGCGCCTTGCCCCAGGAGATCTCGAGGGGACCCATTGGAGACTCCCAAGAGAAGCCCACGCCCGCCGAGTAGCGCCAGCCACACGGGTCTTGAACATTACCACCAATACCTGTGTAGCACACCGAGTTGCCGGTTGTGGAAACCTGGCCCGCATCGGCAAAGACAAACCAGCGCAAGGTCCGATCACGCGAGGCACCAGGGAACGGCAGGTAAAGTTGAACGTTACCCACGATACGGCGTGAGCCCCCCAGATAGTCGCCCGTACGCGGATCACGCGGCCCAAGCGAGGCGCCCTCGTAACCACGAACCGACCCCAAACCACCGGCATATAGATTCTTGATGACTGGGAAGGTTTTGTCACCATAGGTGTGGCCCCAGTCAACCGAGCCATTCAACGCGAGCGTGAAATTGCGCCCCAGCGGCAGGTAATACTGTTGCTGCGCTCTCAACATGTAATAACGCAGATCGCCCGTGGAGAAGTCGGCTGCCAGCCTGGTAAAGCTGCCTCGACGCGGCGCAATGGCGCTATCACGGGTATCTTTGGACCAGCCCACGTTGAAAATAAGCGCATTCGTTGACTCGCCGTACTCATTGACGAAGTCAGTATAAGCCTGGGGAGGATCGTAAAGCTCCAGCTTGTTGTGCTCATAGGTAAAGCCGGCAAACACGCGATCATACTTGGAAATCGGCACCCCGAAATTCAAGCCGCCACCGTAAGCCGTAACACGGTAATCACCCTGGTTACCGTCACTCGTGTCATAAGGCGTGGTACGACGATAGTAAAGCGAAGTGGTCTTGCTGATGCCGTCTTTGGTCCAATAAGGATCGGTATGCGCCACCACCAGCGTACGATTGGTTTTACTGGTGTTTACGTCAAGCGACAAGCTGTTGCCGCTACCGAAAATGTTGTCCTGACTGATACCGAACGACAGAATCACTTTTTCTGTGGAGCCGTAACCGACCCCCAGATTAATCAGACCGGTTGGCTTTTCCTTGACGTCCACGTTGACATCGACCTGATCGGGCGAGCCCGGTACTGGCTCTGTATCAACGTTCAACTCATTAAAATAACCCAGACGGTCGATGCGGTCGCGCGACTCCTTGATACTGTTTGCATCGTACCAGGCAGCCTCTTCCTGCAACATTTCGCGGCGTACGACTACGTCGCGCGTGCGTGTATTGCCGCCGATTTGAATGCGCCGTACATAAACCCGACGACCCGGATCAACATAAAAAGTCAAATCGGCTTCTTTATTCTCACGATCGAGCACCGGATTGGGATTCACGTTGGCAAATGCATAGCCCAGGCCGCCCAAATAGTCGGTAATGCCTTCAACGGTCGCGTTGGCGTTCGCAGCGGAGAATGTTTGCCCGTCCTGCACCTTCACCATTTCCTGGATTTGGGCATCAAGGCCGAGTAAGTCGCCGGCCAGCTTCACACTACGCACCTTGTAGGGCTCACCCTCGCTGATGGTAATTGTGATGTAAATGCTTTCGCGATCGGGGGAGATGGTAACCTGCGGCGGCTCCATGCTGAACTCAAGGTAACCGCGGTCAAGATAAAAAGAACGAATGGTTTCCAGGTCGCCTTCCAGCTTCTCGCGGGAATATTTGTCGGTACCGGTGTACCAGGTCATCAGGCCCGATGTCGTCAACTCCATTTGGTCGCGCAACTCGCTGGAGGAAAAGACCTCATTACCCACAAAATTGATACGACTGATCGTTGCAACGTCGCCTTCAAAAATGTCAAAACTGATGCCGACACGGTTGCGAGGCAGCGGCGTGATAATGGGTGTGATTTCGACCCCGTATTTACCTTCCGACAAATACTGCTGTTTCAACTGGAATTCGGCTTGTTCAAGCAGGGCCCGGTCGAACACGCGCCCCGGCCCGAAACCCACGCCGGCCAGAGCCGTGTTCAATACTTCCGTATCGAAGGCACGCATACCATTAAACGTGACTGCGGCAATGGTGGGACGCTCTTTGACCTGCACCACCAGTACATCGTTCTGGGTATCAATGGTGACATCACTGAAAAAGCCGGTGGAATACAAACGCTGAATTGCCTCTGCAGCTTGTTCCTGCGTAAATTGCTCGCCCACCTTAACCGGCAAATAAGTAAAAATCGTGCCGGGATCTACGCGTTGAACACCTTCGACGCGAATATCCTGAACAACAAACGGATCAAATGCGTTGGCCAGACCGGGTACCAGCAGCGCCGTGAATACCAAAGGCATAATGCGGCGAGCAAGCGAAAATTTACGACGAAACGACATCCTGGCGAGTCCTCAGGTGATCAAATGGTGGTGGATTGTAAAGTACAACAGGGTCAGCTGAAAAGGCGGGTGAAGTCATTGAAAAAAGCCAGACTCATTAACGCCACCAGCAAACCCAGCCCGATGCGCTGCCCTGTTTCGAGCCATGCATCCGGCACGGGCCTGCCCCTTGCCATTTCCAGCAAATAGTACATCAAATGCCCCCCATCCAACATAGGGATAGGCAGCAGATTCAAAATGCCGATACTAACACTAATGAGTGCCAGAAAGCTGATATAAGCCGCGATACCGATACGTGCGGTTTGCCCGGCGTAATCAGCAATGGTCACGGGCCCGCTGATATTCCTGACAGAAACTTCGCCGGTAAGCATCCGGCCCATCATTTTCAAGGAGTACCATGCGGTTTCAAACGTGCGTTCAACGCCATGAGTAATACTGCCCAGAAGGCCGTAACGCACTGTGACCATTGGAAAATCAGCGGCCAGCATCACACCGATACGACCGACCGTTTGCCCCTCTGGGCCCTCCTGGGCCTGCGGCACGACATTCAGCATCAACTCCGTATCCTCGCGCAGCACCGTTACTGCAACGCGCTCACCAGGGCGCTTCTGGATAGCGGCAACAAATGCGTTGGCATCAGTGACAGGTTGGTTGTCGAGCCCCACGATAATGTCGCCTTGCTGAAAACCGGCGGCCGCAGCCGCCCCGTCTTCAATCACTTGCCCCACCTGGGCACGTGGCGCAGCCAGCGTCAACCCGGCCAGCGCCAGGGGGTCGGACTCTTCTACACCCATACTTGCCGGGGCGACCTGCAACGTTCGCGTTGCGTTACCGCCCTGCTCTTCCTGGACGCGAATTTGCGCGGTGCCCCCACTGGTTAAAACATCAAGCAAGGCCCATCGCGCCTGCCCCCACGACTCGACAGCCGAGCCATTGATTTCCACCAGGCGATCCCCGCCCTGGAAGCCGGCTTGCGAAGCCTGTGTCTGCGCCGCAGGCGTTGCGATAATGGCCGCAGGCTCTTCGGTACCCACCCAACTTAACCCGGCATAAAGCAGCGCCGCCAACAAAAGATTCGCAATCGGCCCGGCAGCCACGATCGCAAAACGCTGAGCCACGGACTTTTGGTTAAACGCCTGCGCTTGCTCTTGGGCATTTGCCCCGGCTTCGGGGTCATCCTGCATTTTCACGTAGCCACCCAGCGGGATAGCCGACAGCGCCCATTCAGTACCGTTGCGATCCGTGCGTCGCAACAACACCCGGCCAAAGCCGACCGAGAAGCGCAATACCTTAACGTTGCACCAGCGCGCGACCCAATAGTGACCCAGCTCGTGAAAAGTAATGAGCAGGCCCAGCGCAACGGCAAACGCCAATAAAGTGAAAATCATAGATACCCAATAAATAGCAAACGGGAATACATGCGGTGCAGTATTTTAACGGGCAGTCGCCATTATGTGTTGGCATGTCTGTTCTGCGCAGTGACGTGCCTGAGCATCAATCGCCAAAACTTCGTCAAGACTGTCAGGAATGTCGCCAGCGCCCGCGCAGCTCAACTGGTTCAGCGTAACCTCTATGATCTGCGCGATGGCTTTGAATTTCACTTTTCCCTCGAGAAAAGCCGCCACCGCTATTTCATTTGCCGCATTCAGCGTAATACATGCATATTGCCCGGTTCGAAGCGCATCCAGTGCCAGTTGCAAACAGGGAAAACGCTGCATATCGGGCATATGAAAATCAAGCCGACCCAGCGCGGCAAGGTCAAGCAAGCCAACACCGCTTTGAAGGCGTTCCGGATATCCCAGGCCATAAGCAATCGGGGTACGCATATCGGGCTGCCCCAATTGTGCCAATACGGAACCATCGTGATATTCAACCATTGAATGCACGACACTTTGCGGATGAATCAGCACTTGTATACGCTCAACCGGCATGGCAAACAACCAATGCGCCTCGATCACCTCGAGGCCCTTATTCAGCATCGTTGCTGAATCCACGGATATTTTGCGTCCCATACTCCAATTGGGGTGCGCACAGGCTTGGTCGGGAGTCACGTGCACCAGGGCCTCAAGGGGCGTGTCGCGAAACGGGCCTCCCGAAGCCGTTAAAAGAAGCCGCCGGACCCCATGAGCGGCCTGATGTGCGCCATCGGCCTTGCCTTCTTGTGGAAGGCATTGAAAAATGGCGTTGTGTTCACTGTCGATGGGCAGGAGCTCGGCATTGTTATCGTGCACCGCACGCATAAAAACACCGCCTGCGGCAACCAGCGCCTCTTTATTAGCCAGCAGAATACGTTTACCCGCCTTCGCGGCGGCCAACGCAGACGGTAGACCCGCCGCACCCACAATCGCAGCCATGACAGTATCAACTGCCGGGTCTGCGGCGGTGTCGGCCAGCGCCTGGGCCCCAACGCGAATTTCCGGTCGCAATATATCTGCGGAGGCAGGCCACGATTGAATAAATCGCCGGCGCGCCGCATCGTCGGGCACCACGACAACTTTTGCTCTGGTTGCGAGCGTTTGCGCCACCAGTTTCTCGATACGCGAATGCGCGCTCAGGGCATAAACCGACAAACGCTCGGGATGACGCAAAACAACATCGATTGTATTTTCGCCAATTGACCCGGTAGATCCAAGAATACAAATGTGTTGCATTGTCATGTTGATTACAAGGGCCGGGTCAATAAGAGATACGCGAGTGGCGCAATGGGCAGTAAAGCATCCAGACGGTCAAAAACGCCGCCATGGCCCGGCAACAGGCGACTGGAATCTTTTATGTTTGCACGACGCTTAAGCAAAGACTCAAACAGATCGCCCATGATGGAAAGAACAGCCAGCGCAATCGCCAGTACGACCACGAACCACCAGGAAAACTGTCCGAAAAGATAGGCGGCGAAACTGCCTGGCCAGGCCTGGGTTGCGATAATCCAGACGACACTCCCCAGAACACCGGCCAAGGCACCTTCCCAGGTTTTGCCGGGACTGATCGACGGGGCAAGCTTGCGGCGGCCCAGGGTTTTACCGGCACCATAGGCGGCAATATCGGCAACCCAAACCAAACCCATAAACGAAATCAAAAAGACCGCACCGGCCTGCTCGTACACATAAACCAGTGCCAGCCACGCGGCAAACACTGAAAACAAACCAAAAAGACTCAAACCAAGCGATCGGGAAGGCTTGCTGGCGTCTGCACTATACAGAGCGACACCCGAAACGAGCACCCAAGCCAATAAAACCGCAGCCATGAACCAGCGCAGGCGATCGGTTACGGGGAAAGTATTGGCAATGGCCCCCGCACCTTGAAAACTGACCAACAGCGTTAAGCACAAAAATGCCAGCGCCACGACGGCAGACACCCCCAAGCGCCCTCCACCCAGCGTCATGCGCATCCACTCCCACAAGCATGCCGAAGCCGCCACGCCAAAGAAAACCAGCAATGGCCAGTTGGCTGAAGACAGTCCGGCCAGCAGCAACACAACGATCAGGACAATAGCGGTAAGCGTGCGTTGCAAAAGCATGAATGACCTTTCCTTCAGGATTGCTTTTCAGCCAGTTGCGCACTGGTGCGCCCGAAACGGCGCTCACGCCCACGGTACCACGCAAATGCCTCTTCAAGCGCATCGGCGTCGAAATCAGGCCAATAGAGCGGTGTAAAGTACATTTCCGTGTACGCCAGTTGCCAGATCAGGAAATTGGAGATGCGTTGTTCGCCACCGGTTCTTATGAACAAATCGGGCTCAGGCGCCCAGGCCATTGATAGTCGGTCGGCCAGTATCGACTCGGTGAATTTTTCCGGATCTGCCGCCAGGCCGGGAACATCGCGTAAGGCCTGGCGGGTCGCCTGGAGAATATCCCAACGTCCACCGTAATTGGCGGCGATGGTCAAATGCAGCGTATCATTGTGCTCAGTACGCTTTTCGGTCGCCTTGATAAGCTCCTGAAGCCGCGGTTCAAACGCCGACAAATCACCCACCACACGCAAACGCACGCCCTGCTCTTCAAGCTTATCCACTTCTTTTTCAAGCGTTTGCACAAACAGCCGCATCAAAAGAGACACCTCTTCCTGCGGACGTCGCCAGTTTTCGGAACTGAATGCAAAAAGTGTTAAATAGCGAACGCCTTTTCGACCACAGGCCTCCACTGCCCGCCGCACCGCCTGCACGCCGCGCACGTGTCCGGCAGTGCGAGGCAGGAAGCGGTCGGTTGCCCAACGCCCGTTTCCATCCATAATCATCACCACATGCCGTGGCGTTTCTGTTGATTCAGGAATGGTTTGCGTTGAGCTCTTGGTCATGCGGATAAGGTAAAGGATGCTGACGGTTTAAACCGTCATGATTTCAGCTTCTTTCTGAGCGATGATTTTGTCAATCTCTGCCACATGCTTGTCGGTGAGCTTTTGAACTTCATCTTGCATACGACGTTCGTCGTCTTCTGAAATTTCTTTGTCTTTCACCAGCTTTTTCGCGCTGTCGTTCGCATCGCGACGAAGATTCCGGATCGCCACCTTCGCGTCTTCGCCTTCAGCCCTGACTACCTTGGTCAGTTCACGTCGACGCTCTTCCGTCAGGGCCGGCATGGGAACACGGATGCTTTCACCCATGGCCGAGGGATTCAAACCCAGATCGGAGTCGCGAATAGCCTTATCGATAGGACCAACCAGCGTCTTTTCATACGGTTGCACATTCAGGGTACGGGCATCCACCACACTGACGTTGGCCACCTGACCCACCGGCACCAATGAACCGTAATACTCAACCTGTACATGATCCAGAATTCCCGCATGAGCGCGGCCCGTGCGAATTTTGGCCAGATTGGTCTTCAAAGCCTCTATACTTTTCCCCATGCGGTCCTGGGTATTTTTTCTAATTTCAGACAAGCTCATTCTTCAATCCTTGTTTCCGATTAAACGTGAACCAAAGTTCCTTCATTTTCGTCACCCGACACAGCCCGTTCCAGAGCTCCGGGTTTGTTGATTGAAAAAACTTTAATAGGTAGCTTTTGATCGCGACACAACGCAAATGCGGTGGCGTCCATCACTTCCAGGCGCCGCACAATGGCCTCATCGAAACTGATTCGGCTGTAGCGCGTTGCGTCGGGATCCTTATTGGGATCCGCGCTATAGATGCCGTCGACCTTGGTGGCTTTCAAGACCACTTCCGCGCCGATTTCCGCGCCACGCAATGCAGCGGCAGTATCGGTGGTAAAGAAGGGATTACCGGTACCAGCGGCAAAAATCACGACTTTGCCTTCTTCAAGATAGCGCAAAGCCTTGGGGCGGATATATGGCTCAACGACCTGATCAATGTTCAAGGCCGATTGAACGCGGGCATCAACGCCTCGGTTCTTCAACGCATCTTGCAATGCAAGCGCATTCATGACGGTGGCCATCATGCCCATGTAGTCGGCCGTAGCACGATCCATGCCCTGTGCGCCGGGGGCTACGCCCCTGAAAATATTGCCGCCACCAATCACAATGGCAAGTTCAACGCCATGTCGCTCCACAACATCGGCAATTTCCTCTGTCATGCGCAAAATAGTCGTTCGATTGATCCCAAAGGCATCTTCCCCCATCAGCGCTTCGCCGGACAGTTTAAGAAGAACACGCTTGTACGATCTGGAGGTCATAGGTAATTTTCCCGAGAAAATAGTCCGGCCGAGCCGCTAATGCGTAATAATGCCCAAGCACAGGGTGCCCGGGCATTATTACACTGAATGATACGCTAAGCGAAGTAGTCGTAACCGTACTTTATGCCTTGCCGGCGGCAGCGGCAACTTCAGCAGCGAAATCTTCGGACTTTTTCTCGATACCTTCACCAACAACATACAAGGCAAAGCCGGCGATGCCAGCGTTGTTGGCTTTGAGCATCTGCTCAATTGTTTGCTTGTCGTTTTTCACGAAAGGCTGCGATAACAACGTTACTTCTTTCAGGAATTTGGCAACCGACCCTTCGACCATCTTGGTGACGATGTCTGCAGGTTTGCCCGATTCCGTGGCTTTCTGCTGGGCAACCGAACGCTCTTTCTCGATATCCTCAGCGGCTACGCCGTCGGCGTCTAATGCCTTAGGCTTGGTGGCCGCAATGTGCATCGCCAGGTCCTTGCCGACCTCGTCCTCGCCATTGAAATCGACCAGCACGCCGATTTTGCCGCCGTGAACATAGCAGGCAAGCTTGTTTTCCGTTTCAAAACGCTGAAAACGACGAACTGAAAGGTTTTCACCGATTTTACCAACCAGGCCTGCACGCACTGACTCAACAGTACCGTCGCGGAAAGCCATTTCCGACAGCGCCGCCACGTCGGCAGGATTCTTTTCTGTAACGAGCGAGGCCACGTCGTTTACGAAAGCGATAAAGTCATCGTTCTTGGCCACGAAGTCAGTTTCACAGTTGACTTCAACAACTGTGCCTTGCTTGTTGCCGGCGGCGATGTCGACTGCGATAAGCCCTTCTGCAGTAACACGGCTGGCAGCCTTGCTGGCCTTGTTGCCCAGCTTTACACGCAGGATTTCTTCAGCGCGCGCCAGGTCGCCTTCGGCTTCAGTTAATGCTTTCTTGCATTCCATCATGGGCGCGTCGGTTTTCTCGCGCAGTTCTTTAACCATTGATGCGGTAATTTGGGCCACATTATTCTCCAGTTCATTAAGACGCGCCCCGGGTGAGACCGGGGCGCGGGTAAATGGTTGAATGAAACGTCTGCTTAGACGCTTCGCATCGGGAATTACTCGCCGCGCGCTTCTTCTTCAACCTCGACAAATTCCTCTTCGCCTTCGGCCAGCTCTTCAACCAGGCCATTCAGGCTTTGCTCGCGCCCTTCCAGGACCGCGTCTGCCATGCCTTTCGCATACAGCGTGATCGCCTTGGTAGAGTCATCGTTGCCGGGAATGACGTAATCGATGCCGTCGGGTGAATGGTTGGTATCAACCACGCCTACAACAGGAATACCCAGGGTACGTGCTTCGGCAATGGCGATTTTGTGGAAGCCGACGTCAATCACGAACAAAGCATCAGGCAAGGTGTTCATGTCTTTGATGCCGCCCAGCGCCTTGTTCAGCTTTTCCAGCTCACGTTCGAACATCAGCGCTTCTTTCTTGATTTTGAGCTCGGTCGTGCCGTCGGCTTTCTGAGCCTCCATGTCTTTCAGGCGCTTGATAGATGCTTTAACCGTTTTGAAGTTAGTCATCATGCCGCCAAGCCAGCGCGCATCAACGTAAGGCATGCCGCAACGCGATGCTTCTTCAGCTACGATTTCGCGCGCAGCGCGCTTGGTACCCACGAACAGGATGGTGCCGCCACGCGCGGCGGTTTGACGCATGAATTTTGCAGCCTCAATGTACTTTTCGACCGTACGTTCGAGATTAACAATGTGGATTTTGTTACGGGCGCCGAAGATATAGGGCGCCATTTTGGGGTTCCAGAAACGGGTTTGGTGGCCAAAGTGCACACCGGCTTCCAGCATTTCACGCATTAAAGACATAATATTCTCCAAGGGTTAGGTCTTGTACCAGGCTCGTATGATTTGATTTCACCAATCTGCTACTGTATTGGTTTGGCTCAAACACCCTGTGCGGCCAGGCACGCGATTTTTCCAACATTGATTTTTCAGTTTTCCTTCCAGTTGGCGTTGATTTGCTGGTAGCGCGTTGCAACTGTGCAGCTGTTAACCCCGCCAAATTCAGGAAAGCCTATAATTCTACTATCTTTTGTTTAACTTTCTCAAGTTCTTATGATTCCTTTGGTAACCAATCCACTCGACCTCGACAAAATGCGCGCCGCCTGCCAGGCAGCGGCACAAACTCTCGACTACCTGGCAACGCACGTTCGTGCCGGGATCACCACCGGGGAATTGGACCGCTTGTGCGTCGACTACATTACTAATGAACTTAACGTTGAGTCCGCCACGGTCGGTTACGCTCCTCCTGGTTATCCCCCTTTTCCCGGCGCCATTTGCGCTTCAGTCAATCATGTGATCTGCCACGGCATTCCAGGTGATAAGGTACTGAAAAACGGAGACATCCTGAATATAGACGTTACCGTCATCAAAGACGGTTGGTTTGGCGACACAAGTCGTATGTTCTATATTGGCGAGCCCTCCATTCTTGCCAGGCGCCTGGTCGAGGCCACTTATGAATGCATGTGGCTGGGTATTGAACAGATCAAACCCGGCGCACGGCTGGGCGACATCGGCTCAGCCATTCAGAAACATGCTGAAAAACAGGGCTTTTCTGTAGTTCGGGAATATTGTGGCCATGGTGTGGGGCAAAAATTTCATCAAGACCCGCAAATTCTGCATTATGGAAAAACCGGCACCGGCATCGAACTGGAACCCGGCATGATTTTCACGGTCGAACCCATGATTAACGCAGGCCGCAAGGATATTCGCCAATTGGCCGACGGGTGGACCGTTGTTACACGTGATCACAGCCTGTCTGCACAGTGGGAACATAGTGTACTGGTGACAGAGTCAGCTTATGAAGTGCTCACGGTGTCACCCAACATGCCCAAAGCCCCCGCCTTTGCAAAAGGTTACGGACTGCCGCATCTTTCTTAATTTTTCACACGCCACGCTTCAATGACGTTCGCTCAACTGCATTCGCTTCGGGACACTTACACTGAAAAGCGTCAGCGCGTTATCGAAAGCTACCGGCGCCATTTGCGGCCGGAGATACTGCTAACCGCCTTGCGGCGCGTTACAGACCAGACCTTGCGTGAAATTCTGAAGTCGGCACCGCTGCCTCATAACGCAGCACTTGCCGCAGTGGGCGGTTACGGACGCGGCGAACTGTATCCCTATTCCGATATCGACGTATTGATTTTGCTTGCGCAGGAGCCCAAGGGCGACGATCTGGCCCGACTTGAGAAACTGGTTGCTGCCTTATGGGATCTGGGATTTGAGGTTGGCCACAGTGTGCGCACGATTGAGGATTGCCAACGCGAAGCCGCCAACGACATTACGGTAGAAACCGCCCTGATGGAGTGCCGCTGGCTTGCAGGCAGCAAACCGCTGCTGGCACAACTGGCCAGTACCATGGCGTCCCAACGCGATCCGCGCGCATTTTTTCAGGCCAAGCGATCGGAGATGCAGCAACGACATACACGCCACCAGGATACGCCTTACGCATTGGAACCCAACTGCAAAGAGGCACCGGGCGGCCTGCGCGACCTAATGGTTTTGCTATGGATTGCACAAGCCTCCGGCACTGGGCACACCTGGCGTGAAATCGGCCAGACCGATTTACTGACGCCCTCGGAATACCGTGCCTTGCGTCGTGCCGAATTGGCTTTCAAGCGCCTGCGGATTGAACTGCATTTACTGGCCGGGCGCAGAGAAGACCGCCTGCTGTTCGACCTGCAACCCTCTCTTGCCAAGATTTACGGCTTTGAGGCCACGCGCACGCGCCGGCCCAGCGAATTGCTCATGCAGCGCTACTACTGGGCAGCCCGGGTGGTGAACCAGTTGAACACAATCCTGATGCAGACGTTCGAAGAACGCCTGTTCCCCGAAACACGCGGAGAATGGCGTGCTCTGGACGATGATTTCTGCGTAGCCTACAACCGGCTTGATACCCAGTTGCCCGACGCTTTCGAGCGCAACCCGACACTGCTACTGCGCGCCTTTCTGGTCATGCAGGAGCATGCCGAATTAACGGGATTATCGGCCCAGGTCATGCGGGCCATGTGGCATGCGCGACGCCTGATCGATACACAATTCAGGCGCAACCCGATCAATCGCTACCTTTTTATTCAAATACTGCAGCAGCCACGAGGTATTGTGCATGCATTGCGGCGCATGACATTGCTGAACATCCTGCCACGTTATCTGCCTGAATTCCGCAAGATTGTAGGCCAGATGCAGCATGACCTGTTCCACGCCTATACGGTCGACCAGCACATTCTGCGTGTTATTCGTAATATCCGACGCTTCACCATGCCGGAGCACGCCCAGGAATACCCCCTTGCCAGCCAACTGATCGCCGACATGGATCGTCCATGGCTGCTTTATATTGCCGCGCTTTATCACGACATTGCAAAAGGGCGTGGTGGCGACCATTCCGAGTTGGGTTCGCGCGACGCGCGTCGATTCTGCAAAACGCATAATCTGAATAAAGATGATACGGAGCTGGTCGTGTTTTTGGTACATGAGCATCTCACCATGTCCAAGTTCGCGCAAAAACGTGACCTCACCGATGCACAGTCAATTCACGAATTTGCCCGCCATATAAAAACCGAGAGACGATTGGCCGCCCTGTACCTGCTTACGGTTGCCGATATTCGCGGTACCAGCCCGAAAGTATGGAACTCCTGGAAAGGCAAGTTGCTTGAAGACCTGTATCACCTGACCCTGGAAGCGCTGGGCGGAGCCCAGCCAGACACAGGCACCGTGCTGGCACAACGAAAACAAGCGGCCAGTTCGGAAATTCGCTTGATGGGTTTGCGCGACGAAGCACGCGACACTTTCTGGAAAGAGCTGGATGTCGCCTACTTCCTGCGTCACGACGCGGCTGAAATTGCCTGGCATACGCGACATTTATATTACCGGGTAAATGCAATTGAACCTGTGGTCAAGGCACGCGTGATTGGGCAGAACCAGGGGTTGCAGATTATGGTGTACGCCAAAGACAAGCCCGACCTTTTCGTTGCCATCTGCGCCTATTTTGATCAACACACGCTCAGCATTCAAGACGCACGCATTCACACCACCCGTCACGGCTGGGCACTCGACAGCTTTATCGTACTGCTGCCCAGCCACGATACCGATTACCGCTCGTGGGCCAGCCTGGTTGAGCATGAATTAACTGATGCGCTTCAAAAGGCGCTGCCTGACAACGCCGGAACACAACGACCTATTGTTGGCCGCATTTCACGTCAGTCTCGGGTATTCCCCGTCGTCCCAAATGTAGAACTGCAACCCGACGAAAACTCCAAATCGTGGCGTCTTGCCGTCACGGCATCCGACCGTCCTGGTCTGCTCTACAGTCTGGCTCAGGTGTTTGTACGCCACGATATCAACTTGCAAATGGCCAAGGTTTTAACCTTGGGCGATCGCGTCGAGGATGTATTTATTATCCAAGGGGATGCGCTGGAACACCCCCGGGCGCAGTTACAATTCGAACGTAATTTGCTGGCGCGCTTAAGCGACAATCCCAGTCCGGCCCTTTCGGCCCAATCCAGCCTTTATTAACCCGCACTGACCCACCACCCATGAAGACTACAACCAAACTGCTTCACGCCATCGCTTTCGTATGCATCGGTGCTGTGGGCGTCGCTCTGGTGTCACAACATGTATTCGGCATGCAGCCATGTGCATGGTGTGTGCTGCAACGTCTTATATATATAGTCATTGCGCTTGCGTGCTGGGTTGGCGTGCTGATTTTGCGCCCCGGCCTGGGTCATCGCATTGCGGCCGGCGTCGCGTTGATCCTCAGCTTATTGGGCGTGACGGCCGCCTGGTACCAATACTCCGTTGCGGCACATATGTTCTCCTGTGCTCAAACCTTTGCCGACCGTTTTATGGTTGCTTCGGGCCTGGACGCCAACCTGCCATGGCTGTTCGGCATTTACGCGACCTGCATGGATGCCCGAATCAACCTGATGGGTCTCGAATATGCGCTTTGGAGCATGGGCCTTTTCGCAATCCTGGCCTTTTTAAGCGTTGCGGTGCTGATCCGCCGGCGCTAACCCGGTCCTCTACATGCCTGTGTGGTTTGGAAGCGTCATATTTTTACAACATTCAACACGCTTAGAACTGCAGCTTTAAAACCACACTTTTCTTGGCGCCTTCATCAAATCGTCATAATTACGTTGTTTTTTTCATACACATCGGCCTAACGAAGGGTTAACCCGTATCGTGCTCGTATGACACCCTCTTTACACTCACTTCAACGCTCAGGAAACGTACAGTTATCAAGCAATTACGTACGAAAAACAACGTAGGGCAAAACAGTGGGAATGTGCCAAACTGGCCACACCAACTGAATACCTTGCAGCGCAGTTAACCGAGTTTCCTGGTGCAACGAATTTACAGTTAGTAGTAAAGTGACGCAGTTGGTTGCATTACTAAAACAGTGCCGCCAAACGGCATAATTTTCATCAACGTTGGAGAACTAACCAATGAAGTTAAAAGCACTTACAGTGGGCCTGGCCCTTTCGTTCCCGATGCTGGCATCCGCCCAGGGAACCAGCGTTACCCTATACGGTACCATCGACACCGCGATTGAATATGCCAACAATATCGCCGATGGCAGTGGTGGCAGCAGCAGTTCGGTTCACTTTAATAACCTCACTTCCAACTGGCCCTCACGCTGGGGCCTGCGTGGTACGGAAAAACTCTCCGACAACCTGAGCGCCGTCTTTACTCTAGAGTCCGGCTTCAATCCCGGCACTGGTACATCCGGTCAGGGTGGTCGTTTGTTTGGTCGCCAGGCATGGGTCGGCCTGAAGGGTGACTGGGGTCAACTGGCGTTCGGTCGTCAATACAACATGCTGTTCTGGGCCAATATCCGCGGTGACATCATGGGTCCGCACGCTAACGGTCTTGCCGCAATCGACTCTTACATCCCGAACGCCCGCATGGACAACGCCATTACCTATCGCGGCAATTTTGACAGCTTCACCTTCGGTGCCGCATGGGCCCGTGGTCGTGACAACGTAAATGCGGGTGGTCCTCCTGCAGTGCCACCCGCAACGGGCACACGTGGCACGCCTAGCGGCACCAACTGTAGCGTTGATTACAGCGACAACAGCGCCTGCGGTGCCTACTCGTTCATGGCCGGCTACAACACTGCGGGCTGGGGCGTAAACGCTGCTTATGACGTTATCACAGGTAACGATCCCGCCGGTGGCAATTTCTACGGCCTGGGTAGCGACGACAAAGACCGTCGTGTCTTGGCTAACGCCTATGTCAAGTGGGACAGCCTGAAAGTAGCGCTGACCTATCTGAACCGCAAGAACGACGGCATTTTCGGCGTCGGCGGTGGGCTGGGTGACCGCTCCGACTTGTGGTCCCTGGGTGCAGCTTACGGTATTACACCGGCAGTTACACTGGACGGCACTGTAAACTATGTTCGCTACAAGAACGCGACAGCCGGCAGCCAGAAAGTTTGGTATTACGTTGCTCGCGTGAAATACAATTTGTCCAAGCGCACATCCGTTTATGCATCTGCTGCCTACATGGACAACGACGATGCAACCAATTTGGCAGCTAGCAGCGGCACGGCTGGTATTAATCCAAACCCTGGTCAAAGCCAGACCGCTGTCATGGCGGGTTTGCGTCACGACTTCTAATCGAAGCATGATGCTACAACAGACCGGGCTTTTCAAACCCGGTCTGTTTATCTGAAGTCGTTAGCAGCACCTTCTACGCTGGCGCAGAAATGCAATACGTAGATTTGAGTTTAAACCGGGTATGTGAAGGCACACCCGGTTTTTTTGCGCCTTGTCGCACACACATAAGGCACGAAAGTTCAACGAACTTGCACAGAAGAAAAAACGCCCCGCAAGCGGAACTTACATTCCGTTTGCGGGGCGCCGTGTCGTACATCGCACGATACCGGGCTATTACTTCTTGTCAGTCAGAAACTTTCCTTCCGGCGCACCCACGTTCTTTTGGCGTCGGGTGTGGCCATCCAACCCGCCATCTACCGCCCACTCAGCGAAACGCGTTGGTGCGGGCTCGAACTCGCGAGGAACCCAGTTTTCATCCAACTGATCTTCGTCGGCATAGTATTCAATCAATCCACCGGCGGGATTCACGAAATACCAGAAATACGCGGAAGAAATCGGGTGACGACCTGGGCCCAACTGGGTTTTCCAGCCACAGCGATCGAAATGCAAACCACCACCGAACACTTCATGAATATCGCGTACCGCGAAAGCAACGTGATTCAAGCCCACCTTTTTATCCGGTGTTTGCAGCAAAAACAAATCGTGGTGGCCGCCGTCCGGGTCGCAGCGAAGAAATACACCGCGCTCCGGATAGCGATCAGACGGCACAAACCCGAAATTTTCCACATAAAACGTTTCCACTGCCGCCAGGTCTTTCACAAAAAACACAACGTGACCAACCTCAATGGGCTGTGCCTGTTCATAAATGGGACTGGGCGCATTGCGTCGGGGCTTGCTGTTCCAGGTATTCGACTCGCCGCATTCGACTTCCACCTCTTTTTTCTGCGTCAGTTGAAAACTGACCAAGAGGCCGTTCGGGTCAATACAGGAAACACGTCCGTTGTTGTGCTTATAGCCCGCAACAGACGCAAGGCGCTGCGCAAATTCAGTGATGACATCGTCGGATGACACCCCCCAGACCACTTCGCGCAAGGTTGGCCCTTGCTCGATGGGAGCTGGATACGCCGGATCGTCTTCGCGCACCACATTCACACGACAACCATTCAAAGAAGAAAAGACAAGTTCTGAAACGGATTCGTTCGTTAACGTCAGGCCCCAATCACTGAAAAACTTCCTGCAGGTGTCGAAATCGTTCGCACCATAGGTGATTTCGTCGATACCCATTACTTTCATCATGACTCCTTTAGCTTACAGGCCGGCCCACGGCATGGGGCTGTCATTCGTGCCAAGGTAAATACTTTTCTGTTCCATATACTGCAGAATACCCTGACGCCCTTTTTCACGGCCCAGGCCGCTATCGCGCCAGCCGCCAAAAGGCGTGGCAATAGAAAACAGTTTGTAAGTGTTGATCCACACGTTACCGGCTTTAACCGCACGCGCCAAATTCCAGGCCTTCTTGTAATCTTTGGTCCATATCCCGGCGGCCAGCGCATACACGCTGTCGTTAGCCTGCTCGATCAGGTCATCCAGGTTTTTAAATGGCATGGCGACCAATACCGGACCGAAGATCTCTTCCTGGCAAATCGTGGCATTGTTATCCAATCCATCGATAATGGTAGGCAGGTAATAACTGCCCTTGTCGTACAGTTCACCTGCCGGGCGCTTCCCGCCAGTGAGTAAACGCCCCCCTTCATCCAGCCCTTTTTGCACATAACGCTCAATCGAAGCGCGGTGGCTTTCACTAATGAGTGGTCCCATTTGGGTTTGCTCACTGGAAGGATCGCCGACACGCAACTGTTCTGCACCTTTGACCAGACGCTCCATGAATGTGTCGTAAAGCGATTCGGCCACGAACAGGCGCGAGCCTGCTATGCACGACTCGCCGGAAGAACTGAAAATGCCGTACAAAACTCCAGAAACGGCGTGATCAAGGTCGGCATCCTCAAGCACCATGGTGGGCGACTTGCCACCCAGTTCCAGCGAGGCGGGCATGAACTTATCGGCGGCAATACCGGCAATATGCCGACCCACCGACGTACCGCCGGTGAACGAAACCCGGCGCACCAAAGGATGACGTGTAATCAAGTCACCAATGACAGAGCCTTTGCCGGGCAGGACACTGATCAACCCTTTAGGCAAGCCGGCTTCTTCGCAAATGCGCGCCAACTCAAGTGCCAGCAAAGGCGTAATTTCAGCAGGTTTAACGACAACCGCATTGCCACCCGCCAAAGCAGGCGCAATTTTCTGCGCCTCACTGGCAACGGGCGAATTCCAGGGTGTAATTGCCGCAATAACCCCCATGGGCTCGTAAATGCTGAGTGTCAAATAATCACCGCGCGATGGCGTTAAAGTTTCTTCGAGCGTCTCGCATGCTGAAGCAAAAAACTGGAATGTAGCGGCCGCACTGGCTACCAGTGCCCGGGTTTCATTGATAGGTTTACCGTTATCCAGGCGTTGCAGTTGCGCCAACTCCTCCGCCTCGCGACGAATCTGTTCAGCAATGCGATACAGCACGGCAGCACGCTCATGCGGCTTGCGTTGCGGCCAGCCACTCTCTTCAAACGCTTTCTGGGCGCCTTGTATCGCGTCTTCAACGTCTTGCGAGCCGGCTGCATTCAATGATGCAACGGCCTCCCCCGTAGCAGGGTAATACGTGGTGTACTCGGGACCCTGGCCCAAACGCCATTGTCCGGCAATACAAATCGGCAGTAGTTCATTGCTCATTACTTATCCTTTCATGCAATCAAGCGCATTCGTTCTGTTCGCTCAGCAGGCGATTCAGACAACGACGGGTTGAACGCGGTTCTTCAGCGCACGCACAACGCTATAAACAGTTAATGCGGATGTCTTCGGGTTACTGGCCAGCGGCTTGCCTTTCAGGGTTACACCCATAAAGCCGAATGCACCCTGCGCTTCGTAGTAGTGAATATTCTCTGATACGGTTGGGTCGGCATAAAGTTTGACTGTGGTTTTATCCAGACCGACTCCGGCCAACGACAATGTGGCCGCCACATTGGCATTTTTTGGAAAAAGACGAGCAGCATCGCGAGCCGAGCCTTCGAAAAAAATGGCTTTCTCTTTCAGGTTATGAAGATCAAGCTTTTCTTCTGCCGGGGTGCCCAACCATCCCAGGGGCGGCTTGCGGCCAACATAAGTAACATCGTCCAACCCGGCAACACGTGCCGCCGCCAAAGCGTCGATACCACCGATGGCGCCTGACAGCAACTGCACCTGAGTGCCACCGGCTTGCGCCGCCGCTTCCAGTTTTTCCGGCAAGCCAGGCTCCGATAATGCACCGATGGAAACAACCATGCAGGGGGTTCCTGCCTCCAGAGCCGGTAAAACATGCGTTTCAATCGCACTATGGCCTGCACACTCAACAATCAGGTCGGGCCGGCCGTTATCCGGGATATGGTCAGACACCACGACCTGGGCCGCATCCGTGCGCTGTGACAAATTGTCTTTCACCTGCTGAACATGCTCGGCCGGCACCACGATACGGTTGATCTTCAAACGGGAATCGTCGGCAATCAGATCGAATACTGAGCGACCAATGGCACCAAACCCAACCAGAGCGATATTCTCTACTGTCATTATCTACCTTTGTTTATGAGTTCATCGTCATGGGTTCAGGCTGATTCACCGGGGGCCCGGCAAAAATCGTTTTGAATTTACCGATCGACAACATATCGACCTCCACCATAAACGGACCGTCGGTTGCGATGGCAGTTTGCAAAACTTCGCCAATGCTCTCCAGGTTACTGACCTTGGCATGTGGAATGCCAAGCGACTGGCACAAGCCGGCGTAATCAGGCGTATGAAGGTCAACGTAATGTCTGCGCCCACCATACTGCGCGTCTTGAATATTCTTGATGACGCCGTAACCTTTATCGTTCATCAGGACAATGACCATATTGGCTTTTTCCTGCACTGCTGTAGCCAGTTCACCCAAATTCAGGATGAAACCGCCGTCTCCGGCCAGGCAGTATGTTTTCTTGCCGGAATGCGTCTGAGCCGCGCCGATTGCCGCGCCAATACCCATCGCCAACCCCTGGCCAATACCGCCGCCCAGTGCATGAACACCGGCCTTGGGGTCAAACAGGTACAAGTAACGATTACCCCAGGTGCTGTTGGAAACGGTAACGTCGCGTACCCAATTGAAGTTTTGTCCAACGGCAGCTTGCAACGCCTCCACCAAAGCAGAATAAGGCCCCAGGCCATCAACCAAACTGTCAGCTGCAGCGCGCTTAGCAGCTTGCAAATCGCCATGGAATTGAGCCTCGACCTGCATCTTGCCTTCCAGTCTATCAGCCAGACCTTCCAAAACCAATCTTGAATCGCCATGCACAAACGCGTCGGTTTCATAGCAACGCCCTTCGCTGGCCGGATCTGCATCCACCCGGTACAAGGGGCGCGGCAGTTTCAACTGGTACTTCAGTGTTTCGTTACCGCGCAGGCGGGAACCCACCACAAGCATGGCATCGCAGGTTTGATAAAAGGCCTCAATGGGCTTGTGCAGATTGAAAGCACCCAGCGATTGCGGGTCGTTTTCCGGAACAATGCCACGGCCCTGTGTACTGGTCACAACGCCAAAACCCATCTTCATCAAACGCTGAACAGCCTGGCTCGCATGTCGCGCCCCGCCACCCAGCCACAACAGCGGACGCTTTGCTTGCAACAAGCGTTCGGCCAGGCGATCCAGTGATGCTTCCGACGGCTGGTAAAGCGGCACTTCCAATGGACGCAGATCGGTCGGCATGCTGATGAGCGCACCTTGAATATCAATGGGGATTTCAACACTAACCGGCCCTGTCGGCGCGGTCATGGCAATTTGCACGGCATGCTTGATGGTACTCAGTGCCGTTTCCGCGCTGCGAACACGGAACGCCGCTTTGGATACCGCGTGCAACATGGTCAGTTGATCGGGCGCTTCGTGAATATAGGAAAGGCCCTGATCGAGATACTGACTTTCGATTTGTCCGGTGATATGCAGCATGGGCGTGCCGGCTGTCAAGGCTTCCACCATGGCGCCTGCAGCATTGCCGGCTGCCGTACCTGTGCTGGTCAGGCAAACGCCTAATTCACCTGTGGTACGCGCATAGGAATCAGCCATATTGGTTCCACCCGCCTCACCGCGCGCGGGAACAAAGCGGACCACGCCACGCTCGCCAAATGCGTCGAGAATAGGCATGTTATGAATGGAAATGACACCGAATGCCGTTCTGACCCCGCATTCTTCAAGAAAGGCGGCAATTGCCGAGCCGACGGTTACTTCAACATTCTTTTTATGCATGGCGGGATACTCCTCCAGAAACGTCGATATGTGAGCCAGTTGTGTAAGAGGACAATGGCGTCGCAAGAAAAACAATGGCGCGGGCGGCTTCTTCAGGACGCCCCAATCGCCCAAGTTGAATATGTTTACGCTGTGCCAGCTCAAGAGACCATTGCTCCCACGTCTGGTTTTTATCTTCGCGTGCCTCAAAACGGCGACGCCATTGGCCTGAATCCACCAAACCCAGCAAAATGCCGTTTACGCGTATTCCCTTAGGAGCAAACTCGGTGGCAAGTGAACGAACCAGGTTCATGACACCGGCACGCGCAGCCGAGGTCGCCACCATATGGGCTTCGGGCTGTGCTGCCAACAATGAATTAACGCAAACAACGGCTGCGTCTTCCTGTGTTTCAAGATCGGGCAGAAAAGTACGCGTCGGGTGAATAACCGAGAAAAACTTCAAGCGCAGCTCTTCTTCCCACGCCTGATCATCGGTGTCGGCAAAGGTAGACAAACGCCCCTGACCTGCGTTGTTGATCAACATACTGGGCTTGCCCAATTGATTACGCACTGCCTGCGCAAACGCGCGAACCTCTTCAGGGTTCAAAACATCGCATACATGTGTCATGAAACGGCTTTGGGGGAGCGTTGCGCGCAATTGGGCGGCTACCGACTCGAGCCGTTCAGCACTGCGGCCGCAAAATGCAACGCTGGCGCCTTGTTCAAGCAATAACCTGACCGTTGCCAGACCAATGCCGGAACTGCCGCCCGTGACCACCGCCACTTTTCCTTCCAGGTTGAACATTCATTCCTCTTTATTCATAAACTTTCAAACGCTTAATGACGGGATGCAGTCACGTGGTCGAGCAGTCCCGACAAACCTCGGGCTGCCTCGCACGCGCTGCGCGCTAATTCATCAATGGTATCGGCGCTGTACTTGGGGCCGGAAACCGTCACACCTAAAGCAGCAACCACTTTCCCCGCCTGTCCGAATACGGGAACAGCCAGGGTGGAAATATTCGGCTCGAAATAGCCTTGGTCAAACACGTAGCCATGCGCCCGATCGTTTTGAATCAGGCGATACAGCTGGATTACAGTTGCCGGCGTTTTCGGGGTGGCAGCCTGCAATTGTTCTTCTGGATACATCTGCTGCAGCGCCTCAAAAGGCAGATCGCGCAGCAATACACGACCAAATAACGTGGCGTGTGCCGGCAAGCGGGTACCCAGGTGTACTGTATTGGCATAGGGTGTTTGCACGACTGCCCTGGCTACATAAACCACAGAGCGCCCGTCGCGTACGACCAGATTGCACGAGCAGCCGGTGGTATCGCGCAGGCGTTCCAGAATCGGACGCCCCAGCTCAGTCAGTTCTTTCGCAGCCAGGCATTCAAAACCCAAGCGCAGCACTCCGGTACCCAAACAATAATCACGCCCGCTGACATCACGTTCAACAAATCCCAATTGCTCAAGCGTCGACAGCAACCGAAAAACTGTAGATCGGGGAATGGATAGGCGGCGTGCCAGTTCAGGGGCCGACAGCACGGGCTCACCACGCGTGAAGGCGGTAAGAATACGCAATCCGCGCTCAAGTCCCGGCACCGTATAACGCTGAGCCGCCTCCAGGCGACCAAGTTCATTCATGTTCACGCAACACCTCGAACATTAGACATGGCCTGATGAATTAGGTTTGCAACCTGCTGCGGCTGCTCTATATAGCTGGCATGCCCTGCCTGTGAAATCAACTCAAACGGGAAACCCAACCGCTTTGCAAATGCAGCCGACTGCTCGGGCGTTGTCACAATATCGGCATCACCACAATACACGCGGGTATTAGCCGGGAAATCGTCTGCATAACGGTAAATATCATCGCCACAAAGCAACTCAACCGCCTGTTTATATCCGCTTTCGTTCAATTTCATGGCATTTGCTGTAACCGCCTGCCGATGCGCTTGTACGGCGAACGCCGACAGCAATCGATCGGGCAACGCTTGTGCCATGCCATGCACACCTTTTTCAGCCAGGGCGGCGAATCGGCCTGCCCGTACTTCACTGGCCTTGTCGGTACCGCCATAACCCAATGCAGGGCTAATCAACAAAAACTGCGTTACACGGGGATCGTGTTGCCTTGCCAGGCCCGACGCCATGAGCGCGCCCAGCGAGTGACCCACCACCATACAGTGCTCAATGTCCAACACATCCAACAAGCCTTGCAGTCGATGTGCATAATCGATCGCGCTGGGCTGAACTTGTGTTAACGACGCAGACTCACCATAGCCCGGCGCGTCCCAGGCAATAATCTGCATATCGTGCTGCAACAAACTGGCGCACTCCCGCCAGGAGTCGGCGCCCGAACTGATGCCGTGTAACAGGACAACCGTGTCCGGCCCCCGACCACAGCGACGCAACCCGACATCCCCCTGCCCTGTCTTCATGCATTCGTATGCAAAAAACGGATCGGAGGGCGCCTGAACTTCGCTGCTGGGAATAAGCTGGGACACGGATCGTACCTTTTTACTCAATGAAAATCAGCGTTTGATTTTCGACAGGGGATGGTCTGGCGGATAGGTTGGGATAATGGGCTTTTTGGCACCCAGCATCACACACATCAATGCGTCTTCATCACCAACGTTGATCTCTTCGCGATAAACACCAGGAGGAACCGAAACAAGGTCGCGCTCGGTCAGAATGGTTTCAAATCGCTCACCATCCTTCTCAAGAACCAATTTCATCTTGCCGCGAATAATGAAGAACACTTCTTCAACATCGGTGTGCAAGTGCGACGGGCCAATGTGCCCGGCCGGAATAACCATGGTGGAAAACGTAAAGTTTTCCGACGGCACCGTGTTAACGTCTTGCGCAACACCCGTACCGCCGGTACCGACGTAGCGCATTTGAGCACGACGATAGGTGGGGTCGTAATCAGCCTGGAACTTCAAGGCATCCCAGTCATACTTGCGGGTTGAGTAACGCGCGATTCGCGTTTGCATCCAGTCGTCGAAACTGGCGCCTTCCGGGCGCTCCCAGGAAGGTTTTTCAGCTACTGTTTGTTCACTCATAGAACTCACCTTTATGGTTAATGCATGACAAAGCCGCCATTGACGGCCATGACTTGACCTGTCACAAAACGAGACAGGTCTGAAAGAAGAAAAGTGACCACGCCACTAACATCGTCGGGCATCTGCTGACGCTGGATCGCCCGCTGGTTTTCATACAGTTCATGACGATGCTTGGGCACGTATTCGGTTGCCTCGACGAGCGTTAACCCGGGCGCCACGGCATTGACTGTAATGTCGTCCACACCCATTTCACGCGCCATCGAGCGGCTCATTGCGATAACGGCACCTTTGCTGGCAACGTAGGCAAGCAGGTTCTGCGCACCCCATAACGAGGTATCGGATGCCAGGTTGACAATACTGCCGTGCCCGGACGCCTTGAGCGCCGGCCAGCAGGCGCGGCTCATCAGCCATGTGCCACGTACATTGACAGCCATGACTTTGTCCCAGACATCGATATCGAGCTCGCTCAAGGCTTTGCCACCGGAGTTGGTGATGGCTGCGTTATTCACCAGGCCATCGAGCCCACCCAGTAATTGCGCAGCCTGCGTTGCGCATTCAGTAACAGATGCCGGATTGCTCTGGTCGAATACCACGCTGTGCGCCTGGATACCTTCGGTACGCAGTTTTTCCGCAGCGGCATGCAATTCATCGGCCAGAATGTCGGCAATAACAACCGCGGCACCGGCACGCCCCGCATGACGGGCAAACGCCAGGCCAAGCCCGCGGGCGCCGCCGGTTACCAGTATCCGGCGTCCCGTTAGCAGCCCTTGCTTGGTGATAGAAACTTCATCGGATTGCATGTTGGTTTCCATTAAGCTGTCGTGGTCGTGATTTTCGGGATGTAATGCAGGCAACGACGTTCGGCCCAAACGACAGCCGCATAGGCCACGATCCCGATAATGGTCAAGCCAATAATGGCCACGAACACGCCGGCGGTGTTGCCCTGGCCTTCGGAGTCAACCAGCAAAAAGCCCAGGCCTTGGTTACCACCCACCAGTTCACCCACGGTGACACCAATAACAGCCAGGGTGGAGCCGATACGCAAACCGGAGAACAAGGCAGGCAACGACGAAGGAAACTCGACCAGACGGAAAATCTGCAGCCGTGATGCATTCAATGTGCGAACCAGGTTGACCATATCGGGATCAACTGTACGAATAGCCGACAACACGTTAATCATGATGGGAAAGAAGACGATCAGAATACCCACCAGAATCTTCGGGTAAATGGTGTAGCCCATCCACATGACGAACAGCGGCGCAAACGCCACTTTTGGTGCAATCTGCAAGGCGAGAATGTAAGGCGACAACACCGATTCCGTCGTTGGTGACAAACCCAGCACAACGCCGACGAACAGACCCAGTAATGCGCCCAGTAAAAAGCCGATTACAACTTCGAACGCGGTAATGCCGAAGTGCTCCAGCAGATTACCGGTGTTCCACATTCTGATGCCCTCTTCAACAACCGAGGAAAACACCGGCCAGATATAGGCCGGTGTATCCAGCCACACCGGGATCCACTCCCAGGCGGCCAGCACCAGAATCAAGACAGACAGACTACAAAGCGCAGTAAAAGTTTGTTTAGACACACCAGGTCCTCCTGTAGAGTGTTTTTTCGGTTTGGGCTGGTTGAGCTTTTGCGAACGAGACATCCCTACAGGTTGGTTAACACTGACCGTGGATGACTCCAAACTCATTTACCATCTCCAACAAATTGATTGGTGTAGAGTTCGTCAAGCGGGGTCTCTGTATTCACGATACCTTCGGATACGTAAAATTTCTGTACGTTCGCCAGGCGCTCGGGATCCATTGTTCCGGGCACTTCCTGATTTGCATAAACGTATTTGTTATACAGGTCGAATACCTGACGCACCTGATCTTCCTTGCCCTTGAATGCGGGGTTCGCTTCAACATAAGAGGCAACGGCCTTGTCGGTCTCATTCATGATGAGCGTCATGCCTTTCAGCGTTGCACGCACCATTTTCTGAATCAGCTCGGGATTGTTCTTGATGGACTCATCAGATGCCAGAATGGCCTGGGCCATGCTGTTGAAACCTTCTTCGCGCGGCATAATGTGAACTTTGGTGCCCGCAGCGCGAGCGCTCACAACCCAGTCGGGCACACCGGCCATGACTTCCGACTTTCCGGACGCAAATAATTGCCATACACCTGCAGGGCCGGCTGCCTGAATATTGGCGTCGTCACGAGACAAGCCGGCTTTACGCATCGTGCCCAGCAAAGAGTAGTAAGTGGTGTCGGTATAAGCCATGACCGAGATCACTTTGTCTTTCAGTTCTGCAGGCTTGTTCACCGGCTTGTCGGCATGAGAGGCGATCAGCGTTAACGAGCCTGCGCCCAGTACGGCGACAGACTTAACGGGTACGCCGTTGGCGCGCACAATAATGGAAGTGTCACCAATGGCGCCACCGATAACGGCGTTGCCGGCACCCACTTGCTTGGCTACATCAACACCGCCTTTGCCTGTCACGAATTCAACGTCAAGCCCTTCATCGGCGAAATAACCCTGATGCTGAGCGACCAGCCAAGGTGCGAATGCAGGAAGCGTTTTAGGCGCAGGCAACAAATACGTGACCTTTTGCAAGTCTTTACCTGTTTCAGCTGCCATGGCGGCAGTTGTGGAGAAAAGCGAACATGCGCCCAACGCGGTAATGGCGAGTAATTTTTTCATTATGTCCTCCGGATCTTAGTAAGTGTCGGAATTTCAAAAAAGGAACAACGGGTACACCTAATTGCTTAATGAGCCAACTCTTCTTTGCCAATTTTCAGTAGGTCCATTAAGCGCCCCTGCAAGGGCCCAACTTCTGATAACTTGCGCCGCTCGAGTGGATTCTCGCGCAGTGGAAGATCTATGACGATTTCTTCAATAATGGTGCCTGGCCGTTCGCTCATTACTAGCAAACGGTCAGACAGGGCAATGGCCTCAACCAGGTCGTGGGTAATGAAAAGTGCCGTACGCTCTTTCTCGTACAACATCTGGGCCAGATCTTGTTGAAGCACCATTTTTGTTTGGGCATCAAGCGCCGAAAAGGGTTCGTCGAGCAACATAACGTGCGGATCGATGGCAAGCGTGCGTGCCAACGCAGCACGTTGACGCATCCCGCCCGACAACTGATAGGGATAATGCTTCTCGAAACCTTTCAGATGGCACTTGTACAAAAGTTCGTGAGCAATCTTCATGCGCTCGGACTTCCCAACGCCGGCGATTTCAAGCCCCAAAGCCACATTGTCTTCGATAGTGCGCCATTGCATCAGCAGGTCTTTCTGGAGCATGAACGCCACTTCACGCACGGGCTTGGTAACGAGCTTGCCTTTCACGAAAACCTCACCCTCGGTGGGCTGGTACAGGCCTGACCCCATATTCAACAAGGTGCTTTTGCCACAACCGGAAGGCCCGATAAGCGAAACCACCTCACCCTTTTTGATAGACAGGGAAACATCGGTAACTGCAGTGATAGTTTTGGATGTCTGGCGATCGATAAACGACTTGGTGACATCACGGAATTCAATTTCGACCATGAGCGGTGTGCTCCTTAGCGGTGTTTTATATATGAACTGACGTTTTGCTCTTTAAACAGACTTTATCTTCTTGAAGGAGAGTAATATATTAGGGATAACCCTTTATCCAGGCTTTGATTTGACAAAAATCAACATTAAATCAAATGGAACCAGATCGATTCAAATAAAAAAAATATATATTTTTCAGTAGCTTAATATCATTATGAAGATCAAACATAGGGTTTTTACCGATAGATCGCTCATTCCACCCCACCTACACTAACCCTATGTAAAACATTGTTTAATATATGGAACGTTTAAACAGGCTTGCTATTCTAACTCATGCAACAGCAGCACTGTGATTACAACCCGGAGCCGTCATGGCCTCAGAGACCACATTACTAACTGTATTTCTCAAGCACGATCAATCACAGAACCTGGATACGATCCAAGGCAAACTCAAAGCGGCTGAATGGTGGGATCGCTTCCCTCCGGAAGGCGTTGAAATCGTTTCCTGGACAGTCGCCATGGGGTTTGGACAAATCGTCACATTGCGTGTTCCACCTCATTTACTCCCGGTTGTAAATGTCGAACTCGAGCGTTCGGCCTGGGGCGTCTTCACCACCCAATGTTTTCCCACCTATGACTTTATCCCTGTACGCGAACGAATCAAGGAACGCGTACGCAACGGAGGCCAATAATGCAAGACCGCTACCTCACCCCTTGTTATCTTGATCCGCATCAGGCTCGCAGCCAGGAACCTACCGCCTACGAAAATCTGTTGGGCGACAGCATTGAACGTGCGTTCGGTTCCGACATTACCGAGCTCGATGCACTCGCCAACTTCTTGAACGACCAGGGCCCACAGCCACAAACAGCAGATACCTGGACAACCGACAATCTGGCTGAAGAGCTTAAGCGTCTCGCCAACGACTAAACGAGATCAATAGGAAATTCCATGAGTACAGCAACAGCAAACCGCGCTGAAACCGAAGCGCAAGTTGAAAAAATCCTCACCGAAGGGCTGAAAGACTACTGGCACGCCATCTGCCCATCGCATTTTGTCAAAGATACACCCGTATCATTGCGTCGCCTGGGTCGCAAACTGGTACTTTGGCGCGATGCCGATAACAAAGTGCACTGCCTCGAAGACCATTGTCCCCACCGGGGCGCCCCGCTTTCATTTGGCATCCCGCTGGGCAATAAAATTGCCTGCGGCTATCATGGTGTCGAAGTCAGTTGCGACGGCACGGTTGTTTCTGTTCCCGGTAATCCGGGCTGTAAACTTGAAGGATCCCGCCCGACACGCGCTTTTCACATACAGGAAAGCAATGGTGCGATCTTCATGTACAACTCGTCTGAAAACATTGATACTCCCCCGCCGCTGGTACTGCCCGAGCAGCTCACTTCCGACGAATACTCCGACTTCCTGTGCTATACCGAGTGGCGCGGTGGCTACCGCTACGTCATCGACAATGTAATGGATCCCATGCACGGGACGTACCTGCACAAGCAGTCACACAGCATGTCATTGGGTGCGCGTTCGGCCGAGTTCCAGCTACGCGATACAGACACAGGCTTTATTTTCGAAAAAGCCGGGCAGCGCGATGTTAACTTCGACTGGTCCGAGTGGGCCGATACAGGGCTGGTCTGGCTGCGTTTGGAAATCCCCTACCCTAAAACAGGCGGTCCGGGAGGCAACTTTGGCATTATCGGTTGTTACACCCCGATTTCGCCCGACATTACCGCGGTGTTCCACTGGCGTGTTCGTAAAGTTGAGGGATGGCAACGTGACGCATGGCGCTTCCTTTACAAAAATCGCCTGGAGGCCCGCCACTGGACAGTGCTGGAACAAGACCGTGTGGTTCTGGAGCAAATGGAGTCCGATGCCAACCAGCACGAACACCTTTATCAACACGATGTCGGTGTGACACGTGCACGTCGCCAACTGCGCAAGCTGGCCACCGACCAGTTGAACCGGGGTATTGTTTAATGGCACTGTTGCCAAATGGGAACGGGAATGTGCGGCACGTTAAGGTGCCGTCTGTTCCCGAACCTCCCAACGCAACCTGGTCGAATTGCCTGGTTATCGGCCAGGAAGTGGTCATGTCGGGCATAACTGCAAACACCGCTATAAACGACCAGGGTGAAACCATGGATACCCGCGGCCAGGGCATGCGCATCATGGAGCGCATCCGTGCCCTGCTGCAGTCGGCGGGCGGTGACCTGCACAATATTTATAAACTGGTTATTTACCTGACCAACGTGCAGGATAAAACGGTTGTTTCCGAGTTGCGCAAACAGTATTTCACTGGTACTTTCCCGTGCTCGACGCTGATTGAGGTCAGTGCTTTTGCGTTTCCTGGCCTCAGTATTGAAATCGACGCATTCGCCCGGCTTGATATCGACCTGAGGCAAGCTGAAACCAGTTAACTACAGGGCTCTCTTCTACTGAATATGGCGGCTAAAGATATAGAAAAATATGCAGTACCCGGTCTTGAACGCGGCCTGCGCATACTCAGCGAGTTTTCCCGACAAACACCCACACTCACCGCGCCGGAACTTGCCCGACGCCTGAGCGTCCCGCGCACAACCATTTTCCGGCTGCTCGTCACACTGGAGAACCTGGGGTTTGTAGAACGGCTGAATAACGGACGAGATTACCAATTGGGCACGGCCGTGCTGAGGCTGGGTTTTGAGTATCTAGCCTCTTTATCAATGACTGAACTGAGTCGCCCCATTCTGGAACGGCTGCGTGACGAAACAGGCTACTCCTCCAACCTGGTTATTCGAGACCGGCGCGATATCATTTATATTCAGAAAGTAGCGCCGGCGTCGGTTTTCAGTAGTTCGGTGCATGTTGGAACCCGACTTCCCGCACATGCAACTGTACTCGGGCGCGTTTTGCTAAGCCACCATAGCTTCGAACAACTGCAGGCGCTTTATCCTGAAGAGAAACTCCAGGTGCACGGCCCCAACACCCCTGCAACCACAGCCGATCTTTACACTTTGCTCCAGAAAGACAAAGCGCGGGGCTATGTCATGGAAGAGGGTTTTTTCGAAACCAATATTTCAACCATTGCCGCACCCGTTCTTGATGAGTCCGGCGTTGTAACGGCCGCACTGGGCCTGACCGTTCCCAATATACGCATACCGGAAGTTGAACGCGAGCAGCTCATTGAACAAGTCAAGAAAGCGGCGCGCTCCCTTTCGCTCTCATTGAACTACGGCGGCACAGGTGCGTGAATCATTCACAACCTGCTGATCAAAACCGGAAGTGAACCGCCAACGCCTGAATACCCGTTTCAGGTCGCACCATCACATTGTTTCAATTTAGACAATGCCCGTGCCGCCTCACACACAGCTGCCTGTGCCTGCCCTTCCAGGGCCACGTCTTCAACGAAAACACGCTCCGGGCCAACGACACTTAGCGCGCCCACCGCGTTGCCATGCGCGTTCACAATTGCAGCGGCACAGGCATTAATGCCTGTTTCCAGGCGAGACCGGCTCCACACATGACCCGTTTCCCGGATACCGCTTATTTCCCGCATCCACGCTTCAAAATCGGGAATTGGATTCAGGGACGACGAACCGAACGTTCGTTCCAGTTCGTCGTCAGACTGGCATGCAAGAACCGCCTTACCCGGCGCCAATTGCCAGGCAGGTACCCGGCTGCCCAGCGTAATATGACTGATTAGCCCCGACGGCGGCATTTCGCGCAATAAATAAACCATATCAGTGCCATCCAGGACGGTGTAATAAACCGAGACGCCCAGCGCATGGCACATTGAACAGGCATACCGCCGCACAACCGACATGAAATCATTATTGCCCAATGCGGTTGCAGACAGGGCCAGAAAACGCAAGCTGACCCGATGTCCACCCGATGGCAAACGTTCGATCATATTCTCTTGCTCGAGCGTCGCCAGCAACCGGGTTACAGTTACGCGATTGACATCGATCAGTCGCCCGACCTCGCTAAGATTACTGGTGCTGCCACCCTGTGCAATATACTCAAGCAGGCGCAAGCCACGCACCATGGGTGTTACCAATGCACCTGTTTCCGCACCTGCCTGCTCGTGGTGGCCCACCGACTCTTTCGCCATTGCGACCTAACCCAATTCAATCGACCAGGCATCATAACCATAAACCCAGTCGGCATTGGTACCCGACTTCAACCAGTTATTGCCGCGCGACGCTATTTGTATTTCTGCCGTGCGCTCATGACGCGCCTGCTGATACACTTTGAATGCCGTTGTATGGTCGGGGAAATCCGTTGAGCTCAAGCAACGCGCCAGCACAACCGCGTCTTCAATGGCTTGACCGGCACCTTGAGCCATAAACGGCATCATCGGATGACATGCATCGCCCAGCAACACTTGCCGACCCTGATACCATTGCGGCAAAGGGTCACGCACATAAAGGGCCGACTTCAAGACCGAATCACACGCGTCGAGCAATGCCCGCGCCTCTTCGTGGAAGTCAACATAATGCGACTGAAGCTCGCTGACTTCACCCGGTGCAGTCCAGGACTCCAGATGCCACCCTTCCTGCGGTGTCGTGGCGAAAATAAACAAATCCTTACCTTGATTAAGCGGGAATGAGACCAATTGCACCTCAGGCTGCTTGCCCCACCACTTGGTAAAACTGTCGAGATTGGGCAGGTTACCCAGCTTTGCCACGGGGACCACGGCACGATAAGCCACCACACCTGTAAAGTCAGGTTGCTCCGGCCCAAACATGGCAGTGCGTACAGTGGAATGAATACCATCAGCGCCAATCAGCACATCGACGGTTTCCTGGCCGCCATCCTCAAAGTGAACTGTTACCGCATCGGCCTTGTCTTCGATACGAGCGACTTTCCTGCCCAACTTCACTGTACCCGGCTCAACGCTTTCTTCCAGGGCAGTCATGACGTCGGCACGATGCAACGTAAGCTGGGGCGCCCCGTACTTCTGCTGCGCCGCTTCAGCCATTTCAATACGCGACGTTTCCTCCCCGGTGTAACCGTCTCGACTGATTCGATATTGCGGACGTGCCGCTGTTCGGCGCAACGCCTCGCCAACACCCCGGCCCAGGCCATCGATGGCCCGAACAGCATTCGGCGTTAAATTGATATCGGCGCCGACCCGGGCAAACTGCTTTGCCTGCTCGAACACGACAACCTCTTTGCCCGCCTGTTGCAATGCAATTGCAACACTTAGCCCTCCGATACCCGCGCCTGAAACACCAATGCGTTTTGTCATGCCTCATCCTTTATGATCAAAAATGAACTATATGTTCATAATTTAACTTATACATAAAACTCAAGTCAATCAAAATTATTCAGCGCAAAAAAAACAGCCGGGCGTGTTGCGCCCGACTGCTCTGTTTCCTTTCGATGGTGCCGGCAACTGACCCGCTTAACGGTCATCAGCTCCCGTATTCAAACTGGCTTGCGCCAAGGCAGCCTTCCCGCGTGTCTGACTCAAACGATCAAGATAGGCCGCGTCAACGTCACCCGTAATATATTCTCCGTTAAAACAGGAAGACTCGAATTGAGTCATGGCAGGATTCAGTTCGCGCAAACTGCGCTGCAAATCGGCCAGTTCCTGGTAAACCAGACCATTGGCGCCAATCTCTCGCGCCACCTCATTCGGATCACGGCCATAAGCAATCAACTCGGACTGAGTCGGCATGTCAATGCCGTACACATTGGGAAAACGTACCGGCGGCGCGGCCGATGCAAAAAACACCTTGTTAGCACCTGCTTCACGTGCCATATCAACAATTTGCCGGCTGGTGGTGCCACGAACAATGGAATCATCAACAAGCAATACGTTTTTGCCTTTGAACTCCATATCGATGGCACTCAGTTTCTGACGAACCGACTTCTTGCGTACCGCTTGCCCGGGCATGATGAAAGTGCGACCCACATAGCGATTTTTAATGAAACCCTCGCGATAATCCAAATTCAGACGGGCAGCCAATTGCATGGCTGAAGGTCGGGATGAGTCGGGAATCGGCATGACCACATCGATCTCGCCCAGGCGCAACGACTTGGCTACATTGTCGGCCAGATACTCCCCCATATGGAGGCGGGCATGGTAAATAGACACGCCATCCATCAAGGAGTCGGGGCGCGCAAAGTAAACATACTCGAACAGGCAAGGCGTTAAAGATGGCGATTCCGCGCACTGGCGGCTGCTTAAATTGCCATCTTCGTCGATAATAATCGCCTCACCAGGTTGTACATCGCGCACAAACGTAAAGCCACAACCGGTCAGCGCAACAGACTCAGAAGCAACCATCCATTCCACACCCTGGTCGGTTTCCTGAGTACCCAGGCACAAAGGCCGAACACCAAATGGATCACGGAACGCCACCAGGCCGAAACTGGCTATTTGGGCGATGACGGCATACGCTCCACGAGTACGCCGGTGCACTGCAGCCACCGCTTCAAACACCGCCGACTCATCAAGCGAGACCCCCGTTGACGCTCGCTGCAGCTCATGAGCAAAGATATTCAGCAAGACTTCAGAGTCTGAATTGGTATTGATATGACGGCGGTCAATACGGAACAACTCCTCACGCAATTCACGCCAATTGGTCAGGTTACCATTGTGGACAAAGGTAATGCCGAAAGGCGCATTCACATAAAACGGTTGCGCTTCGTCGACACTATCGCTGGAGCCGGCGGTGGGATAACGTACTTGCCCCAGACCACTATTGCCGGGCAAGGAACGCATATTACGTGTGCGAAATACATCACGAACCAGGCCATGCGCTTTATACATGCTGAAAAACTGATCATAGGATGTCGCAATGCCTGCAGCGTCCTGGCCCCTGTGCTGCAAAAGCAACAAACTGTCGTAAATGGTTTGGTTTACTGGATTGCGACCCACAATCCCTACAACTCCGCACATGCTTTCAATTCCCGAAAAAACAACTCAATAAGGCAACCAGGCCCCCAAAGACGGGGGAAGAACCTGCTTAACCGCCTGCACTCCTTGTACTGCAAGTGGCGCGAAGCGGGCATCGCGCCACCACGGTTCACGCGGCAGTTCGGTATAGCCGCCAAGGGCGACCAAAACCAGCACAATCAACACGCCACGCAACAAACCAAACAGGCCACCCAGGCCGTGATCGGCCGGTGTCAAGCCCGTTTTCTTGATAAATGTGGCCAGCGTAATGTTCACCAGGCCCACAAGAAGCAATACAACGATGAAAACCGCAGCGTACGCAACCGCGGTACGAAGAAGATCATTCTCCAGGTAGGGAGATAACCATATGGACACCCTGGGCCCCCACCACACTGCCGCAATAAATGCGGCAAGGTAAGCAATAAGCGAGAGCAACTCTTTGACCAGGCCTCGCAGCAACCCCAAACAGGCCGAGACCCCAATAATGGCAAGCAGGATGTAATCGAAGCTGGTCACTTGCTGGAAATAAAACCGTTGTCGTAACCCAGGGCCCGCAAACGCGTCTGCGCAGCCTGAGCTGCCTCACGCGAGGGGAAAGGCCCAACACGCAACCGGTATGTGGGCTTGCCTGCGGAGGTAGCCCGCTCTACAAAAGCATTGGTCACGCCCGCTTCGAACAGTTTTTCACGACGGGCATTGGCGTCTTGTTCGGTCGTGTAGGCGGCAATTTGCAAAACAAAGCTGCCACTATCACCCTGCGAAGGTTGACCGGCACTGGCATCCGGCGGCTGTCTGCCTTCAAGCAAAGCCAATGCAACAGCACCGTCGTCGGAACGGGTATCACGAGCCGGTTTCGACTCAGACTCAGGTTCAGGTTCAGGTTCGTTCGCACGACTGGCGGCGGAAGAGGATGTAGCGGCTTCAGCCCCATTGGCTCCGGGAGCGGCATTCTCTGCTGTTGGCGACGGTACATTATCGGCCTGGGAACGCGACGCTTCTGCTGATGCCGCCGAAGATGCTGTTTGCGATGGAGCCCCGTCAGCGTCGCCGGAGGCTTCACTATCGTTATTTGAGGGAGCTGGAATATCAACCTGTTCGATCGTAATTGAGCCGTTGCTGCCCGTATCGGCTGCAGCGAGCTGGCCTTCGGGAGAGGACGCAACCGGCGGCAACACAATTGGCTGCAAGGCGTCGTCGGCAGGTGGGTTGGTGTCGATCAGCATCGGCACCACAATAACCGCCGCCACAACCAGCACCAAGGCGCCTACCAAACGCCTGCGCGCCCGCACGCGCAACTCATTTGCCTGGGAATCCGTCGTGGAACGGCCCGATTTGCGGCGGTCGGACCCCGACCCTGAATCACGAGAAAATAAACCCATGTAACAACCCTGATTGGCCAAGCGGTGAATGCGGCAGGAAGCGCGTATTAATGCGCCTTGCGACCGAGTTCTTTCAATATCGGGCCAACAGCATGAAAAGACCCGAACACGAGAATTCTATCATTGTCTTGGGCCTGATTCTGTGCTGCTTTGAACGCCTGCACCGGATCGTTGAAAACCGCGGTCGTCACAACCTCATCCGGTGGGCGTGACGCCGTCAGGTTTTTCACTGTTTGCGCCAGCTCGGTAGCCGAAGCAGCCCTGGGGCCATCAATGTCGGCACAATACCAGTGATCCACTTTATCAGCGAGTTTTTGCAGTGTTTCCTTTACGTTCTTATCTTTAAACATGCCGACCACAGCATGGGTATAAGGATAAAACGGCATGTTATCCAGGTTTTGTGCCAATACGGCAGCCGCATGGGGGTTGTGTGCGACATCAAGCACAACCACCGGCGATCCTGGCAATATTTGCATGCGCCCTGGCAACGAGACCTGAGCCAGTCCCATGCGAATGGCTTGTTGCGGCACCGCCAGGCGCGGATGCAGTGCTTCAATGACGGCAAGCGCGGCACTGGCGTTCAGTAATTGATTGGCTCCTCGCAAGGCAGGATAAGCCAGGCCCGGCCGGCGCTTGTCGCGTCCGCCGTAAGCCCATTGCTGACGATCGCCGGAATAGTTGAAATCGCGGCCAAACAACCAAAGATCCGCGCCAATTGACTCGGCATGATCAATCAGCGTTTGAGGTGGAACGGGATCAGCGCAGATGGCCGGCCGTTGCGCACGGAATATATGGGCTTTCTCCAAAGCAATCTGGTCACGTGTATCGCCCAGCCATTGCATGTGATCAAGATCAATACTGGTTACAACCGCGCAGTCGGCATCGATCATATTGACCGCATCCAAACGTCCGCCCAACCCCACCTCCAGGATGGCAGCGTCGACACGCGCATCAACAAATGCCAGCAAGGCAGCCAACGTCGCGAACTCGAAATAGCTGAGCGATATTTCGGCACGGGCGGCCTCAATGCGGGCAAACTGCTGAACGATTTGTGCGTCATCGGCAATATTGCCATTGACCCTGATTCGCTCGTTGAAATCGATTAAATGAGGCGAAGTGTAAAGCCCGACTTTATAGCCGGCGGCAATCAGAATCGCTTCCAGCATCGCACAAGTAGAGCCTTTCCCGTTGGTGCCGCCTACTGTAATCGTCACGCAGGACAGCGTGTTAATGCCCAGACGCTTGGCCACCTCGCGAATACGTGTCAATCCAAGATCTATTTTCTTGGGATGGATGGTTTCAAGATGCGTCAGCCAGTCCTGTAGAGGACTGGCTGCTGTTAAAGAAGAAGACATGGTGCGATTTCTATGATTTCTTTCGTTGCGGCGGCAGATCGGTACAACTGCCATGCGCGACTTCAGCAGCCATGCCGATGGACTCACCTAGAGTAGGATGGGGATGAATCGTTTTGCCAATATCCACCGCATCGGCACCCATTTCGATCGCCAACACCACTTCACTGATCAGATCACCGGCGTGTGTGCCGACGATGCCGCCACCCAGAATTCGACCGCTTTCAGCATCGAACAGCAATTTTGTAAAGCCCTCATCACGCCCATTGGCAATCGCCCTGCCCGATGCTGCCCAAGGGAACAGGCCCTTGTCAACCTTAACGCCTTCTTTGCGGGCTTGCTCTTCAGTCAGGCCTACCCAGGCGATTTCAGGGTCTGTGTACGCAACAGAGGGAATGACACGCGCATCGAAAAAGCTCTTCTCACCGGCGATGACTTCGGCAGCCACATGGCCTTCATGTACGGCTTTATGCGCCAGCATTGGCTGACCCACAATATCGCCTATGGCGTAAATATGCGGCACATTGGTGCGCATTTGTCGATCAACTTCAATGAAACCGCGTTCGGTTACCTGAACACCGGCCTGGTCGGCCCCAATGCGGCTACCGTTCGGCGTACGGCCAACAGCCTGCAACACGACGTCGTAACATTGCGGTTCCGACGGCGCGTTCTTGCCCTCGAACGTAACCCAGATACCATCTTTATCAGCTTTGGCGTCAACGGTTTTGGTTTCAAGCATCATGTGGTCGAAACGTTTGGCATTCATTTTTTCCCAGATTTTTACCAGGTCACGATCGGCCCCCGGCATTAAACCCGATTGCATTTCCACGACGTCAAGACGTGCACCAAGCGCTGAATACACGGTACCCATTTCCAGGCCGATAATACCGCCACCCACAATCAGCATGCGTTTGGGGATTGAAGCCAGTTGCAAAGCACCGGTTGAATCGACCACACGCGAGTCATCCGGCAGAAACGGCAGTTTCACCGATTCGCTGCCCGCGGCAATAATGGCAGAACCGAATTTAACCGTTTGCGTGCCGTTGTCTGTCTCCACTTGCAAATGATGCGGATCAACAAACTGGCCCAGGCCCGTTACCACCGTTACCTTTCGTGCCTTGGCCATGCCTGCCAGGCCATTGGTTAACTTGGAAACCACGCCATCTTTGTGAGAACGCAACGCATCCAGGTCGATTGACGGCTTGCCGAATTTAATGCCATGAGCCTCGAGCGACTGCGCCTCCTCCAATACTGCCGCCGTATGCAGCAAGGCTTTGGAGGGGATACAACCCACGTTAAGACAAACCCCGCCCAGCGTGCTGTATCGTTCAACAAGGACAACTTTCAGGCCGAGATCGGCCGCGCGAAACGCGGCAGAATAGCCACCCGGCCCGGCACCCAGTACCAATACATCGCAATCAAGATCGGCCGAGCCCGAAAACCGGCCGGCGGCCGGCGCCGGGCTTTGCTTGCTGCCTGAAGACGAACCGGAAACCGTTGTTTCGCTCTTGCCTTTGTCCTCCGACACAGCATCTTCGGTTTTTGAAGTATCACCCTGTTCGTTGTCGGAACCGGCATCAGCAGAACCGGATTCTTCAGCTTCTTCAGACGCTTGCGCTTCCATTTCGGCGATAACTGCACCTTGAGCCACTTTGTCGCCCACCTTGACGCGCAACTTGACTACCTTGCCGCCTTTATCTGCCGGTATCTCCATTGAGGCTTTATCGGATTCGACCGTGATCAGGCTCTGTTCAGCCTGGACCGTGTCACCCTCGCTAATCAACACCTCAATGACCTCGACCTTATCAAAGTCGCCAATGTCCGGCACTTTCAGCTCATACTTGCTCATATTCGGCCCTTATAAAGCGATACGGCGGAAATCTGCCAGCAACTGCCCCAGATATACGTTGAAACGTGCAGCAGCCGCGCCATCGATGACACGATGATCATACGAAAGCGACAAAGGCAGCATCAAGCGTGGCTGGAAAGCACTACCGTCCCAAACCGGCTGGAAACTGGAACGCGAAACCCCCAGAATGGCGACTTCCGGCGCATTGATAATGGGCGTGAAATCCGTTCCACCAATACCGCCCAGTGACGAAATCGAGAAAGTACCGCCCTGCATTTGCGACGGCGACAACTTGCCGTCTCGCGCCTGCACAGCCAATTCAGCTGTTTCACGGGCAAGATCCAGAATGCCTTTCTGGTCGGCGTCGCGAATAACCGGCACGACCAGGCCATTGGGCGTGTCTGCCGCAAAGCCGATATGGTAATACTGCTTCAACACCAGATTGTCGCCATCGAGCGAAGCATTGAATTCCGGAAATTTCTTCAGGGCAGCAACACATGCCTTGATCAGAAACGCCAGCATCGTGACCTTGACACCCGACTTCTCGTTCTCTTTGTTCAACTGTTTGCGCAGCGCTTCAAGTTCAGTAATGTCGGCCTCATCATTATTCGTCACATGGGGAATCATGACCCAGTTCCGATGCAAATAGGCACACGACAACTTCTTGATACGCGACAATGGCTTGTTTTGCACCGGCCCGAACTTGGCGAAATCCACTTTCGGCCAATCCACGACCTGAAGTCCGCCACCCGCAGCCTGACCACTGCCGCCCGCGCCTGAACCAGCTACCGCCTGCTTCACGAACTGACGTACATCATCGGCCACAATGCGGCCTTTCCTGCCCGAGCCATTGACACGAGCCAGGTTCACGCCCAGTTCACGGGCAAATTTGCGCACCGACGGCGAAGCATGCGGCAAATCACGCAGTGGACGACTATCCTCTTCATATGCCTGCGTGGGCGAAGCGCGCTGCGCCTGCTCTTTATCTTCAGCCGACGCTTCATCACGCTTTTGCGACTGCTGCTCTTGCTCTTGCTCTTGCTCTTGCTCAGCAGGCTTGCTGCTTGCTGACGACGCCCGGGTGTCTTTGGCCGAGGCCTGAGACGACTTTTTGTCGCCACCGGAGCCCGACACGGCAAGTTCCAGAATTTCCGTTCCTTTGCTTACCTTGTCACCCACCTTAACTTTCAGCGACTTAACCGTGCCCGAGGCCGAAGACGGGATTTCCATCGAAGCCTTATCGGACTCGACCGTAATCAGGCTCTGTTCGGCCTCGACTGAATCACCTTCACTGACCAGCACTTCAATGATTTCAACTTCATCGAAATCTCCGATATCGGGTATGACAACCGATGTCGAACCACCGGCCTGCGAAGACGCTTTCTGTTCAGGCTCTTGTGTCTTGCCGGCGGACTCGGCGGCATCGGCCTTAGATGCCGGGTCGGTTTGTTTCTTTTCTTCCTGGTCGGCTTCAGGCGCTTTTTCAGCGTCGTCTTTGTCGGACGACTTCTGCGTTTGCGCTCCTTCCAGGACAAGAATCACGGAACCTTCCTGGACCTTGTCGCCCACTTTGATTTTCAGCGACTTGACTGTGCCGGCAGACGGCGCGGGGATTTCCATGGAAGCCTTGTCCGACTCCACGGTAATCAGGCTTTGTTCCGCCTCAATTGCATCACCCTCGGCAACCAGTACCTCGATCACCTCGACACTATCGAAATCTCCGATGTCAGGTATTTTGACTTCAACGACATTGCTCATGACGACTCCCCCGCTCAGGCGTATTGTGGATTGGCTTTATCGGGATTGACATCGTACTTCTTGATGGCTTCCGACACTTTGGAGAGCGAAATGGCACCCTCGTCGGCCAGCGCACGCAATGCCGACAACACCACGAACCGACGATCCACCTCGAAGTGCTCACGCAGCTTGTAACGGAAATCGGAACGCCCGAAACCGTCGGTACCCAGGACACTGTATGAACGCCCTTTGGGCACAAACGGCCGTATCTGATCACCAAACAGTTTTACGTAATCGGTTGAAACCACGATAGGACCGCTGGTTTTTTCAAGCTGCTGCGTTACATAGGGAGCAGGCAAATCCTTGCGCTCGGGATGCAATAACCGCTCACGCTCGCAATCCAGGCCATTACGGCGCAATTCCGTAAAGCTGGTAACACTCCACAGGTCGGAACTCACGCCCCAGTCTTCCATCAGCATATCCTGGGCTGCCATGACTTCGCGCAAGATGGTGCCGGAGCCCATCAGCTGAACGCGGAGCTTGTCCTTGTCTTTACCATTGCTCCTGAGCTTGTACATGCCTCGAATAATGCCGTCCTCATCACCTTGCTTCAAACCAGGGTGGGCATAGTTTTCGTTCATGATCGTAATGTAATAGAAGACGTTTTCCTGGTCTTCAACCATGCGCTTCATGCCATGCTGAATAATCACTGCCAACTCGTGTCCGAAAGTGGGATCGTAGGAAACGCAATTCGGAATGAGCGAAGACATAATATGGCTGTGACCGTCTTCGTGCTGCAGGCCCTCGCCGTTCAAGGTTGTGCGACCTGCGGTGCCGCCCATAAGAAAGCCGCGTGCCTGCATGTCGCCTGCAGCCCAAGCCAGGTCGCCAATACGCTGGAAACCAAACATGGAGTAGTACACATAGAACGGCACCATGATCCGGTTGTTGGTGGAATAAGAAGTGGCCGCAGCAATCCAGGAACTGAATGCGCCTGCTTCGTTAATGCCTTCCTGCAACAACTGGCCGTTGGCCGATTCTTTGTAGTACATCACCTGGTCTCTATCGACCGGCTCGTACTTTTGCCCTTCCGGTGCATAAATACCAATTTGGCGGAACAACCCTTCCATGCCGAACGTACGCGATTCATCGGCCAGAATGGGTACGACACGCGGCCCCAAGGCTTTGTCGCGCAACACTTGGTTCAACACCCGCACAAATGCCTGCGTGGTGGAAATTTCACGGCCTTCGGCAGTCGGCTCAAGTGAAGCTTTGAAGGCATCGAGCTCCGGCGACTTGAAAGACTCATCGGCGCGTACACGGCGCTTGGGCAAGTAACCGCCCAGCGCCTCACGACGCTCATGCAAATATTTCATTTCCGGAGAGTCGTCTGCCGGCTTCACATACGGCACTTCTTCCAGCTTGTCGTCTGGAACCGGAATATTGAAGCGATCCCGGAACTCGCGAATGGCATCGATGTCCAGCTTTTTCTGCTGGTGAGTGGGGTTCTTGGCCTGGCCCGCATCCCCCATGCCATAACCTTTAATCGTTTTTGCCAGAATCACGGATGGCTGGCCCTTATGGCTTGAAGCCGACTGGAACGCAGCATAAACCTTATATGGATCGTGTCCACCGCGGTTAAGGCGCCAAACATCTTCGTCGCTCATGCGGCTGACGAGCTCTTGCAGCTTGGGATGCTTGCCGAAGAACTTCTCGCGAACATAAGCGCCGTCGTTGGCTTTATAGGTTTGATACTCGCCATCGACGGTTTCTTCCATAATCTTGCGCAAAATACCTTCTTTATCGCGCGCCAGAAGCGGATCCCAGTACCCGCCCCAGATCAGCTTGATGACATTCCAGCCACTGCCGCGGAACTCGCCTTCAAGCTCCTGGATAATTTTGCCATTGCCGCGCACCGGACCGTCCAGACGCTGCAAATTGCAATTAACGACAAACACCAGGTTATCTAGGTTTTCGCGGGCGGCCATACTGATTGCACCCAGGGATTCCGGCTCGTCCATTTCGCCGTCGCCACAAAATACCCATACTTTGCGCTTGCTGGTATCGGCAATGCCGCGGGCATGCAGGTACTTCAGGAAACGTGCCTGGTAAATGGCCATAATGGGACCCAGGCCCATTGAAACCGTTGGGAATTGCCAGAACTCCGGCATCAGCTTCGGATGCGGATAAGAAGACAAGCCTTTGCCGTCTACTTCCTGGCGGAAATGGTCGAGCTGTTCTTCAGTGAGCCGCCCTTCCAGGTAAGCACGTGCGTACATACCCGGCGAACTGTGACCCTGGAAATAAACCAGGTCTCCACCATGATCTTCTGTTTCGGCATGCCAAAAATGATTTTGCCCGCAGCCAATCATACTGGCTAACGAAGCAAAAGAAGCAATGTGCCCGCCCAGGTCGCCATCATTAGGCGGCGTTTTGCGATTGGCACGAACCACCATCGCCATCGCATTCCAACGAATAAACGCGCGGATGCGACCTTCTATGGAAACATTACCCGGGTACGCAGGCTGCAAACCGGGCGGTATCGTGTTTACGTAAGCCGTGTTGGGAGAGTACGGAATATGCGATCCGGAGCGTCGTGCCTGATCAATAAGACGTTCGAGCAGGAAGTGAGCGCGTTCAGGACCCTCCTTCTCCAGTACCGCTTCGAGCGCGTCGAGCCATTCCTGGGTTTCCACCGCGTCTACATCAGAGGCTTCGGCAGCGGCATTCGTTTTTTCAAGAGATGACATTAGGAGTCTCCTGTCTAGTTTACTTTTATATAGACCAACACACGCCCACTTGGTGGTTTTAGCATGATCCCGCACAGGGCGAAAATCGGCGCTTGGCCGGTGACCCGGTCAGTCCAGACTGACGCCATTCTAGAAAAGTGTTCAGCTTTGAGCAAGCAAAATTTCACTTTATGGCACATAATTTCATAATATGAAATACAAGAACACGACTAGGCAGTTTCAATGACTTGCACGACAAGGGTAGAATAAAGCCTGAACTTTGTATCTCGTCTATGGCAGCCCCTACCAAGAAATCTCTGATCCCAACCACTTTCTACGAACAGGCACAGAAGCGACGTGGTCTTTACTGGTTAACGCCCTTTGTGGTGTTGATTCTTTATCTGTGTGTCATGGGGGTATTTTTCTGGATGCAGCGCATCCAGAACGACAGTGTCATGTTCGTGACAATTGACCAGGAAATTCGCCAGCAGCGCCTGATGATGCTGGTTGTTGCGCTATCGTTGGTCATTGTGGTGAGCTTGCTGGCCTTGTGGCGCTACACCCGCTTTCGCACCAAGGCGGAAGAAGCGCTGATTGCGGAAACCGGTTTTCGTCGCGCCATGGAGAACTCCATGTCGACCGGCATGCGCGTATTCGACATGCAAGGCCGCATCGCCTACGTAAACCCGGCCTTCTGCCGAATGATCGGCTGGAATGAGGCCGATCTCATCGGACGCACGACCCCTTTCCCCTATTGGGTGTCAGGAAAGCATGCCGAACACCAGGAAACGCTCGACCTGCTTTTATCGGGGCGAACCCCAAGCAGTGGCCTGGAAATCGAAGCCCAGCGTCGCGACGGCTCCCGCTTCACTGCACGCATGTATGTATCGCCATTGCGCGATGCCAACGGCGAGCAAATCGGCTGGATGACCTCCATGACTGACATCACCGAGCCAAAACGAATACGCGAAGCCCTCACTGCGGCCCATGAACGTTTCATGACTGTGCTTGAAGGCCTGGACGACGCCATCTCCGTTGTGGCCGACACGCCCGACGGCCTCGAACTCCTGTTTGCAAACCGCAACTACCGCCGTTTTTTCGGTGCGCAATCAAGTGGCCACAGCGAATTGCTGGGCGGTCGGCTGGGCCGCTTTACCGACGAACTGATCGAGGTGTTTTCTCCGTCGGCACAACGCTGGTTTGAAGTGCAACACCGCATGCTGGCCTGGACAGACGGACGCCGGGTTCGGCTTCAGGTCGCCCGCGACATTACCGAGCGACGCCAGCACGAAGAAGAATCGCGCATGCAACAGGAAAAAATCCAGCTGACCAGTCGCCTGATGACAATGGGTGAAATGGCCTCGTCTCTTGCCCACGAGCTGAATCAGCCGCTTACTGCCATTGTCAATTACAACATGGCGGCCTCAGCCATGCTGAAGTCGGAAAAGGCCACGCCGGAAATGCTGTTTGATGCGCTGGGTAAAAGTGCGCAGCAAGCCGAACGTGCGGGCAAGATTATCAGTCGGATCCGTGAATTTGTTAAACGAAGCGAACCGCGACGCCAGCGCGTGCCGGCGGCACGCATTCTTGACAATGCCATCGCATTTGCAGATATCGATGCCCGCAAGCGACAGGTACTTATCGAAAAGACACTGCCCGAGGCGCTACCCGACGTGCTTGCCGACCCCATCCTGATAGAGCAGGTATTATTAAACCTGTTGAAAAACGGTGTCGAGGCAATGGAAGATAGTGAATATCGTACACTTCATGTGGTGCTGACTGATCAATCTGCCGTTATTGAGTTCGCCGTTATCGACCGCGGTCATGGATTGAAAGACCCCGAACGTCTTTTCGAACCTTTCTACAGCACAAAATCCGAGGGGCTGGGCATGGGTCTTAACATCTGCCGCACAATCATCGAATCTCACCACGGGCGCCTATGGGCAACCGCGAATCCCGAGGGGGGGACCATTTTCCGCTTTACCTTGCCCAACGCGGGCAAAACAAACAACAACGAAACCGAGCCCAACCCGAATCACCAGGAGTTGCAAGCATGACCACCACCACCGTTTCAAATACCGTCTTCATTGTCGATGACGACGAGGCCGTGCGCGATTCTCTACGCTGGCTGTTGGAAGCCAATGGCTATCGCGTCAAAGCATACAGTGGCGCAGAAGAGTTTTTGAATACTTACGATGCTGACCAGGTTGCAGTTCTGATCGCCGACGTACGGATGCCCGGCATGAGCGGACTGGAACTTCAGGAAGAACTGTTGGCTCGAAATGCACCGCTACCCATTGTCTTTATTACCGGGCATGGGGATGTTCCCATGGCAGTATCCACCATCAAGAAAGGTGCGGTCGACTTTCTGGAAAAGCCCTTCAACGAATCCGACCTTCGCAGCATTGTCGCGCGCATGCTTGAGCAAGCCACCGAAGATGCAGCCAAGCTGCAGGAGCAAAAAAGCCAGCAGGCGATTCTCAGCCGACTCACCTCGCGCGAGCAGCAAGTACTGGAACGCATTGTGGCCGGACGTCTGAACAAGCAGATAGCAGGCGACCTGAACATCAGCATTAAAACAGTGGAAGCCCATCGCGCCAACATCATGGAAAAACTTGAAGTGACAACCGTGGCCGATCTAATGAAAATTGCACTAACCCGTTCAGAAGGGGTTGTATGACCGCTAGAATTATCGATGGAAAAGCTCTCGCTGCCAGCATTCGCGAGGAAGTTGCAAAACGGGTTGGCGCGCTGAAAGCGCAAGGCATCACGCCCGGACTGGCAGTCGTGCTGGTGGGCGATGATCCGGCATCACATGTTTATGTTCGAAACAAAGCCGCCGCTTGCGAGAAAGCCGGCCTGCATTCGGAAATTATCCGCCTTGAAAAAGACATCTCGGAAACGAAATTGCTGGATGTCGTGCATGAACTGAACAACAACCCGCACATTCACGGCATACTGGTCCAACTGCCCTTGCCGTCGCACTTGAATTCACACACGGTCATTGAGGCGATCAGCGCCGAAAAAGACGTCGATGGGTTTCATATCAGCAATGCCGGGCTGCTCATGACGGGCAAACCCCTGTTTCGCCCCTGCACGCCATACGGCGTCATGAAAATGCTGGAAGCTGAAAACGTATCACCGTGGGGCGCCGAGGCCGTTATTGTGGGTGCCAGCAATATCGTGGGCAAACCCATGGCCATGCTGTTGCTGGCAGCTGGCGCCACTGTCACGATCTGCAACTCCAAAACCCGCGATCTTGCGGCGCAAACACGTCGCGCCGACATTCTTGTTGTCGCAACCGGCAAACCCGGCATGGTCAACGGCGACATGATCAAACCGGGCGCCACCGTCATCGATGTCGGTATCAACCGGCTTGACGATGGACGCCTTGCAGGCGATGTGGAATTCGAGTCGGCCAAGGAAGTGGCCGGCGCCATTACGCCCGTGCCGGGTGGCGTGGGGCCCATGACCATCGCAATGCTTTTGGTCAACACATTGGAAGCAGCGCAGCGCTGCGCCAGTCTGACCGCCGAACAAGAAGGCTGATTATGTCGAATCCTTTGCTTGTTCCAATCGATCAGCTAATCGATTACGAACGTATCACGCCGGAACTGATCGAACCGGCAATCGATGAATTGATTGCCGGTGCACGCCAATGCATTGAAACCATTGCCGACCCTGCCACACCGGCCCAATGGGATACGCTGATTGAACCGCACGAGGCCTATTCGGCAAAACTAGGGCGGGCTTGGTCGGTTGCCGGGCACTTGAATGCCGTCGTCAACACACCGGCTTTACGCGACGCCTACAACCGCTGCCTGCCTAAGATCACCGAGTTCTCTACATGGGTGGGCCTGCACCGTGGTCTGTACGAGCAATACCAGCGTCTGTACAAAAGCCCGCACTACAAAACGCTACCAGCGGTTCGGCAACGCATTATTGAACTTGCCTTGCGCGATTTCCGTCTGGGTGGCGTTCAGCTGGAAGGCAGTGCCCGAGAACGCTATGCGGCATTATCCGACGAAGAAGCCCGCATCTCGCAAAAGTTTTCGGAAAACTGCCTGGATGCCGTCGACGAATGGCATACATTGGTCACAGATCCCGACCAACTGGCCGGCATACCCGCCGACGTGGTCAGCGCCGCCGCCAGGCTGGCAAAGGAGAACGAACAATCAGGCTGGCGTTTTACCTTGCAAATGCCATGCTACCTGCCGGTAATGCAATATGCACAAGACCGCGCGTTGCGTGAAACGCTTTATCGCGGATTCGGATCTCTGGCTTCGGAACAGGGCGACACGCGCTTTGACAACACACAAGCCATCGAGCAACTGCTGAACCTGCGGGCTGAAGAAGCCAGGCTGCTCGGATACCCGAACTACGCCCAACTGAGCCTTGAAACACGCATGGCGGAATCACCCGCCCAGGTGCTGTCGTTTCTGCAGGACTTAGCCCAGCGTGCAAAGCCTTACGCGCAACACGATCTTGCCCAGTTGAAAGCGTTTGCGGTCGAATACGACCACATGACCGCACTTGAGCCATGGGACATTCCTTTTCTGTCGGAGCGCCTGCGTGAAAGCCGCTACGACTACTCCGAAGAAGAAGCACGCCAGTATTTCCCAGTACAAAAAGTACTGGCGGGTTTCTTTGAAATTGTCGGGCAATTATTCAATGTGGCTTTCAAGCCGGCCACCCTGCCCCTATGGCACAGCGACGCACAAGCTTACGAAGTACAACTTGACGGCAACCGTTGCGGCTATTTGATGCTTGACCTGTACGCACGGCAAGGCAAGCAAAGCGGCGCGTGGGTCGATAGCGAACGAGCGCGCCAGCGGGACAATGACACGCTGGTGGCACCGGTTATATACCTTACCTGCAACTTCCCTGCACCACAAGACAATCAACCGTCGCTATTAACCCACGACGACGTCATTACGTTGTTCCATGAAAGCGGCCATGCCCTGCACGCCTTGCTGTCGCGCGTCGACGATCCGGGTGCATCGGCATTTTCGAACATGGAATGGGATGCCATAGAACTGCCTTCGCAGTTTATGGAGAATTTCTGCTGGGAATGGGCCGCGATACAGAAATTGTCGGGCCATATCGAAGACAATACCCCTTTGCCGCATACCCTCTTCAATAAAATGACGGCAGCACGCAACTTCCAAAGTGGCATGCAAATGGTGCGGCAAATTGAGTTTTCACTATTCGATATGCTGATCCACAATCATGATTCAGGATTGAACATTGAACAGGTGCTCGACACTTTGAATCAAGTTCGCAACGAGGTTGCCGTTTTATTTCCCCCTGCCTGGCATCGCTTTCCCCACACGTTTTCGCACTTGTTTGCAGGTGGCTATGCGGCCGGCTACTATAGTTACAAGTGGGCCGAAGTCTTGTCGGCGGACGTTTACGCCGCTTTTGAAGAGTATGCACAATCACACGGATTGGCAGATACGCTTAGCGCCGATGTGGGTACCCGATTTGTCGACGAAATTCTTTCAGTAGGCGCATCACGCCCGGCACAAGAGACGTTTCGGGCCTTTCGCGAACGAGACCCGAAAATTGATGCACTGTTGCGCCACAATGGCATGACCGACAACGCGCCCTCCTGATGAGGGCAAGAAACTGGCAAAGCGGCGCTGATGCATCATTGTCAGCCCCCCGCCCGCCATGGAATGTTTGATCATGAAATACACATTTTCAATGCTTTCACTTGCGCGTTATTGCGCCATTCTGGCAAGTGCAGTGCTGACGGGCGTGGTTCTTATCACCGCCCCTGTCACAACAACACAGGCCAGCCCGGCCGGTAATGCAACAAACACCAAAGACGAAAAAACCCGTCTCCACAATATCCGCGGCTTTCTGCCCGACTTAAGCTTCGAACTGGTCGGCCCCGGCAACGAACCGACAACCGCACAAGCCTATCGCGGTCATATCATTATGTTGTTCTTCGGTTACGCCAGTTGCCCCGATATATGCCCCACCACAATGGCGCAACTGGCCCAGGTCATGCAAAAACTGGGGCCTGATGCCGACCGGGTCCGAATCCTGTTTGTCAGTGTCGATCCGCATCGGGACACGGCGCAGAAGCTCCAGGATTATGTACAGGCCTTCGACAGTCACGCCATTGGGCTAACCGGCTCAGAAAAACAAATTGCCGACGTCGCACGACGTTACCGGGTAGCCTATCAAATCGAAGAACCCAACAACGACGATCCCGAGCGTTACGAGGTCGCGCATAGCCGTGGCATATATATATTCGATGACAAAGGAAAGGCGCGTTACCTTGCTGCCGATTCGGAATCCGTTGATGTATTGACAGAAGGTGTACGCACCTTATTGCAATAACACTTGCACTCGCTTTACTGACGTCATGATTGACGCATTATTGGATCCGGATACCGGCGTTTATCCACCCACTGACGGATCAGCTGCGTCGCAGCAAACCTGCCCGTCGGCATCACGCAAGGCCGTACGCAAACCTTCCTCGATGACCGGATGGTAGAACGGCATGGCCAGCATCTGCCTGATGGTCAGTTTCTGCTGATGCGACCAGGCCAGAAGATGCGCCAGATGCTCGGCGGCGGGTCCAGCCATTTCGGCACCCAGAAACTGCCCCGAACAACGATCGGCATAAACGCGCAGTACCCCTTTATTCTTAAGAATAACGCGAGCCCGGCCCTGATTGTGAAAACCAACCTCGCCGACAACGGTCTGGGCGGCATCGAGTTGATTGAATCGCTGACCGACCCACATGAGTTGGGGATCAGTAAACACCACTGAAATAGGCGAGCGCCGTTCAAATGGCTTGACCTGGGGATAGTCCACTGCATTCAGTGCAGCAAAACGGCCATCATCGGCAGCCTCATGCAACAGCGGCATCCGGGCATTGACGTCGCCGGCAAGAAAAACGGGTGTATTGTTCACCTGCAACGTATCGGCATCGAAAACCGGGTTGCCGCGAGAATCAAAATGCGCCGATGTTTTTTCGAAGTCGAGTTTATCTAGATTGGGCCTTCGCCCAACCGCCATCAACACATATTCGTAGGTTTCTTCACGCCGGGCGCCGCCTTTTGGCGTGAAACATACATGTACACCCTGCGCCAGTCTCTTAACCGAATGAACTTCGGCACAGGGAGCAAGGCTCAGTTCCTGCTGAAAAGCCGATAATGCAGCCTCTAACACGACAGGATCCGCAATACCGCCCACCGACGGGCTACGACCCAGCAACTGAACGCGAACCCCAAGGCGCGCCAGCGCCTGTCCCAACTCCATGCCGATAACGCCCGGCCCGACAACCAGTACGCTCTCAGGCAGGTTTTCCCAGTTGAAAACATCGTCATTCACCACCAACCGATCGCCCAGGCCCTCGTACATTGGCGGAATGACAGGTGAAGAGCCGGTGGCAACAATCGTACGCGAGGCCGTAACGCGAGTGTGATTATCGATCTGCAATTCTGTGTCCGACAGAAAACGCGCATAGCCCTGCAGGCGATCAGCCGGATCGAACCCCTGAACCGCCTCGACCACAAAACCCACGAACCGGTCGCGCTCCCGCCGAACGCGATCCATAACCTCGCGTCCGTTAATCTGAAGCCGGCCCTGGATATGCACCCCGAACTCGGCAGCATGACTTGCATCATGCGCGGCTTCTGACGCCGCAATCAGCAGTTTTGACGGCATGCACCCGACACGGGCACAGGTTGTCCCGTAAGGGCCACCTTCTATGATCAGACATCTTAAACCGGCCTGCCTCACGGCTCGGTAGGCCGACATTCCGGCCGTTCCTGCACCGATAATGGCGACGTCAGTCTCTAGATGTTTCATTTCCACTCAGTCACGAATTCTTTGAAATCAGGACGTTCCGGCGCGCCGGATATGGATTCAACAGGGGTACCTACTGCCAGATAGCCCATGAAACGATAATCAAGGCCGTCGAATCCCAAAGCTTCATTCACTTCGTCGACATACGTTCCAAGCCCGGTGCTCCAGAAAGCGGCATAGCCCTGCATATGAATGGCATTGAGCATGTTCATGACACCGGCACCAACAGCCAGCATCCGTTCGTGCTCGGGAATGCGGTTATTACTATGATCGACGCGACATGCAATCGCGATCAGCAGCGGCACTTTCGAAAGCCATTTACGTATGGAGGCCTCTTTCTCTTCAGTAAGAGGTTTGTCGGCCCGACGCGTTGCCTCTATCGACAGGTCGGCCAGTTTCATAATGGCGTCGCCGCGAATCAGCGAAAACCGCCAGGGTCGCAAACGCCCGTGATCGGGCGCAGACATCGCCGCTTGAAGTATTTGCTCTAATTGCTGCTCAGAGGGCGCCGGCGCTTGAACGAATTTGACAGATCGACGCGACAATAGGTAATCCAGAGCAGAAGCAGACATACTTAATTCCTTTTTCAACACCAAGGTGCGCAACTATCCCGCGCCACCTTGAATAATTAAGGCTTTCATATCACGAATGGCCTTTTCCCAACCGTCGAACACAGCCCGTGCCACGATAGCATGACCAATATTCAGTTCAGCCAATCCGGGCAACCCTGCAATTACCTGCACGTTCTCGTAGTGCAAACCATGACCCGCATTCACACGCAACCCCAGCGAGACGCCATGCGCAATCGCACAACGCGTGCGTTCAAGCTCGTGCTTTTGTGCATTTGATCCGTCTTCAGCGTGCGCATAATTGCCCGTATGCAATTCTATGATACGTGCACCTGTCTTGGCCGCAGCCTCAATCTGAGCTTTGTCGGGATCGATAAACAGTGATACCCGGATACCGTGATGATGCAATTGATTAACCGCGTCCTGGGTCTGGCTGAAGCGGTCGACAATATTCAAGCCCCCTTCGGTCGTCAACTCTTCGCGCTTTTCGGGAACCAGACACACATCATGAGGTTTTACTTCGCAGGCAATATCAAGCATTTCCGCGGTCACTGCGCACTCAAGGTTCATGCGTGTCAGCAGAACCTTGCGAATTGCGTATACATCAGCATCCTGGATATGGCGCCGGTCTTCGCGCAGGTGTAATGTGATCAAATCGGCACCGGCCTGCTCAGCGCGAACAGCAGCCTGGACAGGATCGGGATACACGGTGTGCCGTTGCTGACGCAGTGTGGCCACGTGATCGATATTGACGCCCAGCTCAATCATGTTGGTTGCTCTTCGCTACTTTCAACAGGCAACTGAGTGTCATCAACAACCGAATTGGTGTCCTTTGCGCCGGGTGCTTCCACAACTGTGTTTTCATTCCAGCCCCCACCCAGTGCCTTATATAGCTCAACGCGATTCATCAGGGAGCTCATGCCGGTATCAAGAAATAGACGCTGCGCGTCGTATAGCGTCACCTCAGCCGTTTGAACCTGCAGGAAACTGTCAATACCATTGTCGTACCGCAGTTGCGCAATCCGCAAGGATTCAGAGGCCGACTTTTCCAAATCTCTTAAGGCGTCGAGCTGTTCGGCATAAGTTGCCTCGCCGGCAAGCGCATCGGCAACTTCACGGAATGCTTCCTGAATGGTTTTCTCGTACTGCGCTACCGCAATATTCTTGCGCGCCTTGGCCAGGTCGAGATTACCGCTGACACCACCGCCGAAAATCGGCATGGTGATCTCGGGTGTAAACGACCAAAAGCGATTGCTGCCGCTGAACAGCCCGCCCATCGCATCACTGGCAAAACCGAGCAGCCCCGTTAGTGAAATGTTGGGAAAGAATGCCGCTCTGGCCGCGCCGATATTGGCGTTAGCGGCCAGCAAATTGTTTTCCGCCGCCATAATATCCGGCCTGCGTGTGAGCAGATCAGAGGGCAAGCCAACCGGAATGTCTGCCAGCAGTTGGTCTCGGCTGAATGGCGCTGCTTCGGGCAGGTTCTTGCGCGGGGTATCGCCCAGCAGCAATAACAACGCATTCTGTGCCTGCTGCTCCAGCCGGCGGATTTCCTGCAAATCTGACCTGACCTGGTCAAGCTGACTTTTTGCCTGATACAGATCCAGCGAACCCGCCACGCCAATATCGAAACGCTTTTTAATTAGATCGTATGAGTTAGTGCGCGACTTAAGTGTCTGCGTTATAAGCTGGCGTTGCAACTCGGTTGCACGCAAACGAAAATACGCTTCTGCCACTTGCGAAATCAGCGTGATATGTACCGTGCGGCGAGCCTGCTCGCTCGCAAGATACTGCTGGTAGGCCGCCTCGGTTAGGTTTTTAACACGACCGAACAAATCCAGCTCAAACGCCGTAACACCAACGCCCGCCTGGTAAGTGCGGCTTACGCTGGGCGCAGACGCGCCACCGGCGCGCAATTGCTCCGGCATACGTTGAAGCGAGGCATTGGCACCTGCACCAATCGTGGGAAAACGATCGCTTTGCTGAATACCGTACAGCGCGCGCGACTCCTCGACCCTTTCGATAGCCACCCGCAGGTCGCGATTGTTGACCAGCGCGATTTCAATCAATGCCTTTAACTGCGGGTCCTGGAAAAACTGGCGCCAGCCCAGCTCTGCGGCAGGTACGGCATTTTCATCCTGCAACCCTTCGGACGCATTGGGATAGGTTTGCGGCACGGGCGCAGCAGGCCGGGTGTAATCCGGCGAAAGGGAGCAGCCCGCCAGAACGAGAGCCACGGCAATAGGTAAAAGCCGATAGTGGAAATTACGCTTGATCATGACTGCCCCTGCGATGTAGCTGCTTCTGATTCCGGGTGTGACGCCCCGGTCTTGCCCAATTTTTTAGGACGGGTTTTGAACAACGTCATAATAACGACAAAGAAAGTCGGCACAAAAACCATGGCCAACGGCGTTGCCGCCAACATGCCGCCCAATACGCCCAGGCCAACCGCATTCTGACTGGCCGAGCTGGGCCCCGTTGCAATTGCCAGCGGCACAACCCCCAACATAAATGCAAACGAGGTCATGAGAATAGGTCGAAAACGCAACTTGGCCGCTTCAACGGTTGATTCGACAAGCCCTTTCCCATCTGCATAGGAATCTTTTGCGAACTCGACAATGAGAATCGCGTTCTTGGCGGCCAGGCCCATCACGGTAATCATACCGACCTGGAAGTAAACATCATTCGACATACCCAGCAAGCTAACCAGCGTCACGGCACCCAGCATACCCAAAGGCACCATCATCATCACCGACAGCGGAATCGCCCAGCTCTCGTAAAGCGCCGCAAGCAACAGGAACACAACCAGCATGGCCAGACCCATCAGGATCAATGACTGTGCGCCTGCCTGCTGTTCCTGATAAGACAGTCCGGTCCATTCATAACCGATGCCTGGCGGCAATTGCCGAATCAGGTTTTCCACTTCTGTCATGGCCTCACCGGTTGAGTAGCCGGCCGCAGCCCCCCCGCCGATCCGAACCGATTCATAGCTGTTGTATCGCACGACCTGAACCGGCCCTTGATCCCATTCGACTGTGATCAGCGCCGACATCGGCACCATGCCGCCCTGCGAGTTCTTTACATTCAGCGACATGACATTGTCGATCGTCATGCGGTGATCTGCCTCTGCCTGAACCCACACATTCTGCATGCGCCCCTGATTGGGAAACTTGGCAACGTAAGAGGAACCCAACGCGGTTCCCAGCATCGTCGAAACCTCACTGAAACTGACCCCTAAAGCAGCCGCTTTATCGCGGTCGACCGTGATTTTCAACTGCGGGCCCGCACTCAGACCCGTGATTCGTGTGTCCGTTAATATCGGACTTTCATTGGCCATTTGCAATAACTGCTGAGCCGACTGCATCAGGGTTGCTTGTCCAACGCCGCCGCGATCCTGCAAACGCAGGTCGAAACCTGAGGCGTTACCCAGCGACGAGATGGCCGGTGGAACCAAAGAAAACACCATGGAATCAGGCAGGCCGAACAGCAACGACTGGGTAGCCCGCTGGGCAACAGCTTGAGCCGAGTTTTCGGGCCCCGGACGCTCATCAAACGGCTTAAGCGGAACAAAAGCCAGCGCCGCATTTAAACCATTACCGTTAAAGCTATAACCCTGCACCGTCACCATGTTTGCCACTTGCGGCTGTTCACTGAAGTATTTTTCAACTTTTTCAATAATATCCATTGAACGGTTCGCCGTGGATCCGGAGGGCAATTCAATGTTTGTGATCAGGTAGCCTTGGTCTTCATCGGGCAGAAACGATGTGGGCAATTTGTCATACATGAACCCCAAAGCACCCAAAAGAACCAGGTACACAATCATCAGGCGACCGGTCCGTTTTAAGGTGCGCCCCACCCAACCTTCATAACGGTGTGTTACGCGATCGAACGAGCGATTGAACCAGCCGAAAAAGCCTTTCTTTTCCTGATGCGAACCCTTCGCTACCGGTTTCAGGATCGTGCCGCACAAAGCGGGCGTAAAACTGAGCGCCAGAAAACCGGAAAACAAGATGGACACCGCCATGGCAATGGCAAATTGCCGATAAATAATACCAACCGACCCACTCATGAAGGCCAGCGGGAAAAATACCGTTGACAGAACCAGCGTCATCCCGACCACGGCCCCGCTAATTTGAGGCATCGCAAGACGCGTTGCCTCTTTAGGCGACTTGCCGGTCTCCACCATGACCCTTTCGACGTTCTCGACCACCACAATCGCATCGTCGACCAGAATACCAATCGCCAGCACCATGGCGAACATGGTCAGCACATTAATCGAGAACCCCAGCGCCAGCATCACGGCAAACGCGCCCAGCACCGCAACGGGAACCACCAGTGCCGGAATCAGGGTGTAACGCACATTCTGCAAGAACAGGAACATCACGAGAAACACCAGTACCATGGCCTCGAACAAGGTGTGGACGACCTGTTCAATAGACAACTGCACATAAGGCGTTGTGTCGTAAGGGATAGAGTAAGAAACGCCAACCGGGAAAAATTTCTCGAGCTCTGTCAGACTTTGCTTGACGCCCTCTGCCGTCGACAAAGCATTGGCATTCGTTGCCAGTGAAATGGCAAAGGCCGCCGTCGGCTTGCCGTTCAAACGGGCCCCAAACTGATAATTGTCTTCACCGACTTCAACGCGCGCAACGTCCTTGAGCTTGACCGTTGCACCATCGAGGTTTGAGCGCAGGATCACGTTTTCGAATTGCTCAACCGTTTTCAGTTCGCCGTTAACCACAATCGGGGCCGAGACCCGTTGCGAATCGGGGTTGGGCGGTGCCCCCAGAATACCCGCCGAAATAAGCGTATTCTGTGCTGCGACGGCTGCGTTTACTTCAGCCATACTTAAATTAAACCCAACCAGCTTGTCGGGATCCACCCAAATACGCATCGCTCGCGGTGCAGCGAACAACCGGAAATCGCCTACCCCCGGCACCCTTGAGATGGGGTTCTTCACATTCCGGGTAATGTAGTCGGCCAAATCGGCCTGGCTCATGGAGCCGTCATCGGAGGTCAATGTCACAATCAGGAGGAAGTTCGAATTACTTTTGCGAATCTCCAAACCCTGCTGCGTGACGGCACCGGGCAACTGCGCCGTTACATTGGAAATACGGTTCTGCACATCAACCTGCGCCATATCGGGATCGGTCCCCGGGGCAAAAGTGGCGGTGATTTGAGCGGAACCATAAGAGTCACTTACCGACTCATAATAAATCAACCCTGTTGCACCGTTCAGTTCATCCTCGATGACACTTGCAACAGAAGTGGATACTTCGTCAGCCGATGCGCCCGGATAAGTGGCCTGAATACTGATTTCAGGCGGCGCCACGTCGGGATACTGCGAAACCGCCATATTCGGGATGGCAACCAGGCCGGCCAGGGTGATGGCCAACGCAACCACCCACGCAAAAATAGGTCTTTCAATAAAAAACTGAGGCATTTGCTGGATCTCTGTCTGCCCGCCGGACGCCGCTAGCGCGACGCCCGCGTGGGTTGCTGTACATTATTTGGAAGACGTGCTGGCGGTACCGGAAGATTCACCACTCTCCTGGGAGGCCGCCTTGGCACCATTGGCCTGTTGCCCTGCCGCCGCGCCTGCCGGCTGATCAGGACTCCAGGGAATAGGTTGCACCGGCGCACCCGGACGAATTTTCTGGAAACCGGCTACGATCACGACATCACCTGCCGCCAGACCGTCGGTAATCAACCACTTGTTCTCGAGCAATGGCCCAACCGTAACCGGTGTTGCCGCCACTTTGCCGTCTTTGACCAGCATGAGTGTGTTGCTGCCGTCGGGATTGCGCTGAACAGCCTGCTGTGGCACCAATAAAGCCTTGTTATCAACGCCTTGGGCAAGCTGGACCCTGACATACATGCCGGGCAGCAGAATCTTGTCTTTGTTCGGGAATACCGCACGCAAACTGACCTGACCCGTAGAGGGGTCGACCGTTACGCCGGAAAACAACAGCTTGCCCGACTCAGGGTACTGCGTCCCGTCCTCGAGTATGACGTCGACTTTGGCCGAACCGTCGGCTGTTTGCTCAAGCATGCCGCTTTCCAGCGCCTTGCGAAGCTGCATCAGTTCGACAGTTGAACGGGTAATGTCGACGTACACCTCGTCGAGTTGCTGCACAAGCGCCAACTGTGTTGCCTGAGTCGCGCTGACCAAGGCACCTTCGGTGACATAAGACTTGCCGATACGACCATCGATTGGCGACACCACTTCGGTGTAACCGAGGTCAATTTCCGCCGACTGCACCGATGCTTTGGCCGCGGCAATTGCCGCTTCGGCCTGGGCAGCGGCCGCCTGGGCATTGTCGTATTCCTGGCGGCTTACGGCGTTGTCTTTGACCAGGCTGGAATAGCGCTCGGCCAGAAAACGTGCGCTCTTGGCGTCGGCCTGGGCCTGCTGCAACTGCGCCTTGGCGCCGTCGAGCACTGCCTGGTACTGCGCAGGATCGATGGTAAACAGCGACTGGCCTTGCTTAACATCACCACCTTGTTGGAATTTGATGTCGGTAACAATGCCGTTTACCCGCGCACGGATTTGTGCATCTTTAATTGCCTCGACCCGCCCTGGCAAATTAACCGTAACCTCGGCCGATGTGGGCTCAACGGTCACGACATTAACCGGTATTTTCATTCCCTGTTGTTGTTGTTCGGGCTCATCGCTGCAGGCAGCGAGCAAGCCGGCCGAGAGAAGCACAATAACACTGGTTCTCTGCCAGCCAGAGAGACGGGATTTAAGCATTGAACGGCTCCAGCAACAAAACCTTTTGGTGGGTTTTGCCGTATCTGTAATTTTTGGAAAAGATAAAGTATAAAACGAAACCAGCCCGTACAGTAATAAAAAAAATTTCAAAGCATTTCAAAAACACCTAATCATAATAAAAAAAAATGACCGGCCTCAACCCAGCAACAATGTGTCATCAGACACGGTTTCCCCTTGTACACGCTCAAACATCTGCAATAACTGGGGAACATCCAGGTTTGCGCGCTGATGGCCTTCAACATCCAGCACCACCCTGCCCTGATGCAACATCACAGTGCGATCCCCGACTTCAAGCGCCTGCTTCATGCTGTGTGTCACCATCAGTGTGGTGAGTTTGTATTGCGCCACGATGTCACACGTTAAATCAAGCACAAACTGCGCTGTACGCGGGTCCAGCGCCGCCGTGTGTTCGTCGAGCAGCAAAATACGCGAGGGCTGCAAAGCAGCCATCAGCAAACTCACGGCCTGGCGCTGGCCACCCGACAAAAGACCAATACGATCGGTAAGCCGGCTTTCAAGACCCAGGCCCAGGGAAGCCAGGCGCTCGCGAAAGGTTTCACGCATCGATTTCCTGACAGCCCGACGCAAACCGCGGGGTGCGCCCCGACTCATCGCCAACGACAGGTTCTCCTCGATGGTGAGGTCCTCGCAAGTTCCCGCCATGGGATCTTGAAATACCCTTGCCACGTGTGTCGCCCGATCCCAGACTGGCATCCGGGTAACGTCTTGCTCGTCAACCTGTATGCGACCTTGATCGACGAATAAATCGCCTGAAATTGCGTTAAGCAACGTTGACTTACCAGCACCGTTGGAGCCAATGACAGTAACAAACCGACCCGATGGAATTTCCAGCGACAACCCTTGCAAGGCCTTGTTTTCAATGGGGGTGCCAGGGTTAAAGGTGACATGCAGGCGGTCTACCTTGAGCATCGTCAGTTCCCTCCACGTGTTTTCAGGCGCTTGCGCAGCAACGGTATCACCAACGCAACCGTTACCAGCAAGGCTGTAATTAAATTCAGGTCTTGGGCCTTCAATCCGATGAAGTCGGCATTAAGCGCCAGCGCAACAAAAAAGCGATACAAGACTGCCCCGAGAATCACTGCCAGCGTCATGAAAAACAATTTGCGCGAGCTCAAGACACTTTCCCCGACAATCACGGCTGCCAGGCCTATGACAATGGTACCGATCCCCATTGATATATCCGCCCCGCCTTGCGACTGGGCAAACAACGCTCCGCCCAGGGCACATAACGCGTTGGCAATGGCCAGGCCCAAAATCACCATCCCGCCGGTTGCAACGCCTTGAGCCCGGGCCATGCGCGGATTTGACCCAGTTGCACGCATGGCCAACCCCGAGCGTGTTGCCAAATAGCCGTCGAGCACACCTTTGGCCACCAAGACAATCAACACCATTAACAGAGGCCGAAAAACATAGTCGCTAAGCCCCTGCTCCGGCTGCAGCACACTGAAAACCGTCGGCTCCATGATAAGTGGGATATTGGGCGCGCCCATAATCCGCAAATTAATCGAATACAGCGCGATCATGACCAGAATGCTGGCCAGCAAATCCATAATCTTCAGGCGAACATTCAACCAGCCCGTCAGGGCGCCGGCCATTGCCCCGGCCAGCATTGCCATCAGCGTGGCTGAAAAAGGTTCCCAACCGGCCTGGATCAGAACCGCTGCCACTGCGGCCCCCAAAGGGAAACTGCCATCAACGGTCAGGTCGGGGAAGCGCAAAATGCGAAAGGAAAGCAACACACTCAGTGCAACCAACCCAAAAATCAAACCGATTTCCAGTGCTCCCCACAATGAATAAAGCGACATGCGTTACCTCGCCTCAGCGAATCACTTCGGCTGCGGAATCGATCAGATCATTGGATAGCGTTACGCCTTGTTGGGACGCCGCCTTCAGATTTACATGCAGCTCCAGCTCTTCGCTGAGCTGCGAAGGCATTTCACCAGGGTCGGCGCCATTCAGAATGTCAATGACCATCGCGCCGGTTTGCAACCCCAAATCGTAATAGTTCACCCCAAGTGCGGCGACAGCACCACGCTTGACGCTATCAGGGTCAGAGGCAACCAACGGAATTTGCGCATCGTTCCCGACCTTGACCAACGCTTCATAGGCCGAAACAACATTGTTGTCGGTATTGGTGTAAATCACATCAACATTGCCAATCAGGCTGCGTGCTGCCGCACCCACGTCAACGGTGCGCGGTGCACTGGCCTCCATGAGTGTCATGCCATACGCCGGCAGCATTTCGCGCATCTGCTTGACCACCACCGCAGAATTGGCCTCACCCGGGTTGTACACCATACCGACTGTTTTGGCGTTCGGAACCACAGCACGAATAAGCTCGATCTGGCGCTCAAGATCGAGCATGTCGGACACGCCGGTCACATTGGTTCCAGAAGGCTCGAACGACTCAACCAACTGCGCGGCTACAGGGTCGGTCACGGCAGAATACACCACAGGGATGTCGCGGGTGGCAGCAACCACCGCCTGTGCTGACGGCGTTGCGATCGCTACGATGACATCGGGGCCATCACCAACAAACTTACGCGCAATCTGAGCCGCAATAGCCGTATTGCCCTGCGCTGTCTGAAACTGCCAGTTCAAACCTTTTTCCTCGGTCAGCCCCGAATTCTCCAGTGCTGCTTTGACACCATCTTTAATGGAATCAAGCGCCGGGTGCTCGACAATGGATGTCACCGCAACCGATTGTGCCTGCGCAACAACGGGCATTACCGCAAAAACAGACAGCAGCGCGCCTAGTAACGAACGGACAATTTTGAGATGAATCATAAAGACGCTCCGGATTAAAGTTAATCTATTTTAATGACTTGATTTCAAACAACAACGCGCCCTTGCCGACTCGCCCCGGCCAGTAAAGACCGCGCCCATTGTTCAGCGGGCAAGCCATACTGGCGCCGGACATGCGCCGCCCGCTCCAGGAACTGCGCAACCGAGACATCCAGCAATGGGCCCTTGAAAGCCAGCGCAACACGATTGCCCTCATCAATTTCAGGCAACATAAGCAGGCGACCCTTGAATGCTTCATGAATGCGGTCGATATTGAGTTTGAAAGTGGCGTGGCGACCAAATAAATTCACCACCAGCATACCGACGTCGTCGAGCGCCCGAAAACAGGCATCGTAGAACGCCTGACTGTCACATACCGGTCCTTGTGCCCGGGCATCATACAAATCCACCATCAGCACCCTGAATTTGGACATAACTTCAGGGCGAACAACCCAATCATTCGCATCTTCATGCCACAGGGTTACGCGATCGGACTCGGGCAAGCGAAAGTAGGCGCGACAAATCGCCGTTACCTGCGGGTTCCATTCCACCACATGCAGACAACTCGGTGTGTATCGATGGGTAAACCGCACTAACGACCCGGCGCCAAGACCCAGCACACCCAGGTCATCGTTGCTGTTCGGCTCAAGAAACAGCAACCAGGCCATCATTTGTTGCGTATAAGCCAGAAACAACTCGTCCGGCCGACGCACACGCATGGCGCCCTGGATCCATTCAGAGCCAAAATGCAAATAACGTACGCCCTGCTGTTCCGACATCACCGGGGCGTCGTCGGAACCGGGCCCTTTGCTGCGTATCGTCATTTCAGACCGCTTTTTCAACAGCTAGATCCAGCGTGACAATAACCGGCGTATGATCGGAAGGCTGCTCGTTACGACGTGGCGCCTTGTCTATTTCGCATGAGGCACAAAAAGGCAGCAAGGCCGACGAAACCAATGCATGATCGATGCGTAAGCCGGCGTTCCGGCGAAAAGCCATACGTCGATAGTCCCACCAGCTGAACATCTTCTCTTCCTGGGGAAAGTGACGAAAAGCGTCGGTAAACCCCAGGCTCAACAGCGCCTCGAACGCCGCCCTCTCGGGTGGCGAGACCAGCACATCACCCGCCCATTTTGCCGGGTCATGTACGTCGGCATCGGCGGGTGCCACGTTGTAGTCACCCAGCACCACCATGCGCGGATAGCGGGTGAGTTCCTGCTCAAGCCACTTGTGCAGGGCTTTGAACCACGCCAGTTTATAAGTGTACTTATCACTTTCAACCGCCTGCCCATTCGGGCAATACACACTTACCACCCGTATATCGCCTTGCGGACTCGGCAATGTAGCCGCAATAAGGCGTTGATGATCGTCCGGGAAGTTCGGCATATTGGCTTGCACTGCCCGAGTCGATTCGCGTGAAATAACAGCCACACCGTTATACGTTTTCTGCCCTGCCCAGCACGCCTGATACCCAATTTCTTCAAATTCCGCCAAGGGGAATTTCTCATGTGGCATTTTCAGTTCCTGCAGGCACAACACATCAACACCACTTGTACCCAGCCAGTCAAGCACCTGCGGCAATCGCACCTTCAACGAATTAACATTCCATGTAGCCAGTTTCATGACACTCCATTCCCTATTGCTGAAGAGGGGCTCAGCTTAGCACCCGCTGCGCTACAATCCTTGGATGAAAGCGCAAAGCACTATTTTAGCGACCCTTGACCAGGGTCTGGTTCTTCAGGTCGATATTGGCGAACTCTCGTTCAAGGCCTATGTCGCCGTGAGCGAACCCAGTATCGAGAAAATGGCCGAATTGGTTTCGGAAGAAGAATACGTCCAGGCCAACGATTGGCACGTAACAGCCATAGAAACCGAGGAGCAAGCCGAGCAACAGGTTGAAGATCTGGCCTTCAACATGAATCCCGGCGATGCAGCTGTTTTTTTGTGTGTCGACGAATCGTCCTGTATTGCAACACTTGCCGTGCTTGGTCAACAAGACCCCGTGTCGGAATGATAAACTTGCCAACCTCCCACATCAGAATACAGCCATGGCAATGACATCCGGTTCAATTTTTATGGTGGTAGCGCCCAGCGGCGCAGGCAAATCCAGCCTGGTCAATGGCTTGCTGAAACGCGACCCTACCATCGTTTTGTCTATTTCATGCACAACCCGTGAGCCCAGGCCTGGTGAAGTCGACGCCGAACACTACCGTTTTGTGTCGAAAGATGCCTTCAAGGCCATGCGCGACAACAATGAACTGCTTGAGTGGGCTGAGGTACACGGTAATTTCTACGGCACCCCGCGCGATCGCATTGAGCAGGCAACACAAGCCGGCCACGATGTTTTGCTGGAAATCGATTGGCAAGGCGCACGCCAGATAAAGAAACACTATCCGGATGCCATTGGTATCTTCATCTTGCCGCCCTCCATCGAAGCATTGGAAACCCGCCTGAAGAACCGGGGGCAGGATGCACCGCAAGTGATCACCAAACGCCTGCTGGCTGCTGGCGGCGAAATGTCGCACGCATCAGAGTGCCAATATGTTATTATTAATCAAGAATTTAGCACAGCTCTAAACCAACTTTCCCACATTATGGAAGCCGCTCGGTTGCGCTATCCAGCGCAGGCGACACGGCATGCAGAACTTTTCTCGCAATTGGGCATCAGCCCCACCGAAACTTGAATTCAACCTTTTGTTTTTAAAGGACTTTAATTATGGCCCGCATTACCGTTGAAGATTGCCTGAACAAAATCCCGAACCGCTTCAATCTGACACTGGCAGCCACCTATCGCGCCCGCGAACTGGCGCAGGGCCATGAGGCTCGTATTGAATCCAAAGACAAGCCCACAGTAACTGCCTTGCGTGAAATCGCAGCAGGCGTGACTGGCCTGGACATGCTCCGCAAGGTTCCTACCTGATCGTATTCAAAGGATGATTTATGGCGTTTACCAGTCTTCGTGGTGCTTCTTCCGGCCTTCTGGCTGTACTCCGGAAGGGCCCGCGGCTGCGCAAACGCTCCCGAAAGCCTAAAGTACGCGCCAATGCACCGGCCCTGCCCGGTGGCGAAGCTTCACCCACATGTGCACCCATTGCTTCGCTTGCACCGCTAACTCACATCATCAGCCAGTATCTCGATAACAAAGATATCGAGCGGGTCAAGGAAGCCTACCGGTTTTCAGATCAGGCCCATCTGGGCCAGTTTCGCGCCAGTGGCGAACCTTACATTTCACACCCCATTGCAGTCACCGAAATCTGTGCCGGCTGGAAGCTCGACGCCGATTCGCTCATGGCAGCGTTACTGCACGACGTCATGGAAGACACGGCCGTTCCAAAACAAGAGCTGGCGGAGCGATTTGGACCCGATGTGGCGGAAATTGTCGATGGCCTGTCAAAACTCGACCGGCTTGAGTTCGCGACCAAAGCCGAGCAACAAGCCGAGAGTTTTCGCAAAATGCTATTGGCAATGGCGCGCGATGTACGCGTCATTCTTATCAAGCTGGCCGACCGCCTGCACAACATGCGTACGCTTGATGCGGTCAGCCCTGAAAAGCGCCGCCGCATTGCCGGCGAAACGATGGAGATTTACACCCCGATTGCGCATCGGTTAGGGTTGAATGCCCTGTTCCGGGAACTGCAGGATCTCTGTTTTCAGGCAACCTACCCTAATCGCTATGAAGTCCTTAAAAAGGCTGTCATGGCGGCGCGGGGGAACCGTCGGGAAGTGTTGGGGAAAATTACCGACGCCGTCAAAATCGCCCTCCCCGCAGCCGGGATCGAGGCTGAAATATCCAGCCGTGAAAAATCATTGTTCGGCATTTACAAGAAAATGGTCGAGCAAAAGAAATCGTTTTCCGATGTGCTCGATATTTACGGATTCAGGGTCGTGGTACATACGCTGCCCGAATGCTATCTTGCCCTTGGCACACTGCACCAGCTGTATCGGCCGGTGCCTGGAAAATTCAAAGACTATATCGCCATTCCGAAGCTCAATGGTTACCAGTCATTGCACACCACATTGCTGGGCCCATATGGCACACCGGTTGAGTTTCAGTTTCGCACGCGCGACATGGATCGGGTCGCGGAAGAAGGGGTGGCGGCCCACTGGCTTTACAAGAACGACGACAGCGAACTCAACAACCTGCAAAAGCGTACTCATCAATGGCTTCAATCGTTGCTGGACATCCAGAGCCAGACGGGGGATTCAGGCGAATTCCTGGAGCATGTGAAGGTCGACTTATTCCCTGATGCCGTGTACGTATTTACACCGCAAGGAAAAATCGTCTCCCTGCCCCGTGGCGCGACACCCGTCGACTTCGCCTACTCGATTCACACCGACATCGGCAACCAGGCGATCGCATCGAAAATCAACGGTGAATTCTCACCCTTGCGCACTGAACTGAAAAGTGGCGACCAGGTTGAAATCGTAACGTCACCCGCATCACGCCCCAGCGCACAATGGCTGAACTATGTTCGAACCGGTCGGGCCCGGTCTGAAATCCGGCATTACCTGCGCACCGTGAAATACGAGGAATCGGTTGCTTTTGGCCAACGTCTGCTCACACAGGCATTCGACCAAATCGGCGCGGCATACCCCCAAGACGACGACCCCAATTGGGATAAACTGGCCAAAAGCTCAGGTGCTGCTTCACGCGAGGAAATCCTGGCTGATATCGGCCTGGGTAAACGACTGGCTGCCGTCGTGGCACGCCGATTTGCCCCCGAAAATACCATTCTGGCCACAACTGCTGCCGCAGTCGATGAGATTACCACCGCCAAGGCAACGCCCATTCTGATTCACGGTAACGAGGGTCAAGCCGTTCAACTCGCACAATGCTGCGGCCCGCTGCCTGGCGACGCGATTATCGGCGGTATACGTTTGGGCCATGGCCTGGTCATTCATATGGCCGACTGTTCTGTAGCACAGCGCCAACGTGCCCGTGAACCCGAGCGTTGGATCCCGGTCGCCTGGGCCAACGACACGGCGCGCCACCTGAATACCCGCCTCGACGTTACGGTCATCAACGAACGTGGGGTACTAGGGCGCATTGCCGCCGAAATTACCGATGCCGGGTCCAATATTCTGCACCTCACCATGCAGGAAGAAGCCGCTGCCACCGGTTTATTGCACTTGACCATTCAAGTAGACAGCCGCAAGCACCTTGCGCGAGTTATCCGCGCCATTCGACATGTGCAACAGGTACAGAAAATTGTTCGTGTAAAGGGCTGAGCCGGTATGACATCAGGCAGGCCAAAGGCCGCCCCTCAAACGCTCAACAACTAACGAGATACTTTCCCAATAAAAATCGCCGGGTCAACCCGCTCACCATTCAAGCTGACATTCCAGTGCAGATGTGGCCCTGTGGCACGGCCGGTCGATCCGACCTTGCCAATGGCCTGCCCGCGTTCCACAACCTGCCCCACTTCCACGTCGGCGGCAGACAAATGACAGTACATGGTAATTAAGCCCTGTCCGTGGTCCAGGAAGATGGTTTTTCCGTTAAAGAAAAAATCATCAACGATCGTGACCACACCATTTGCTGGTGCCTTCACTGGCGTTCCCTTGGGAACGGCGAAGTCCATACCCGAATGGGGATTACGCTCCTCGCCATTGAAAAAACGCCGTAACCCAAAGGGGCTGGACAACGGCCCGCTGACCGGCTCGTCAAGCAGGATATTACTGGGGCCTGCAGGCCTGAACTGCGCATAGGCGTTAATCTGCTTTTCATATTCCCTTTCGAAACGCTTTAGCTGATCGGGGTCCGGATTAACGTGCTTGCGATTGCGCAGTTTGATATGTTGTTCCTTATATTCACGCGAAGCAACGTTGAACTCCAAAACCGATAATGTTCCGGTAGCGTTTTTTATCTGGATGCTTTCCATGCCCGGCGAAACATCAAGCCCGATACCGACAACCGCGATCCACTGGTCGTCGGTATCTTCCAGGACCATGACAGGGTGGTCGCGATAATAAACCTGAGGCGACGGCTCGTTCGAGGAGCCCAGCGGCAAGACGGCTACCCCGCCCGGAAACGGGTGCTGCAAGGACCGCGCGATATACCCATCCGTTTGAGCCAATACCGGGGCAGCCGAGCACAAAGCCAACACAAAAACCAATAAGCGCGCCAACGTCTGTACCATTATGCTTTACTACCTTTACGTGTATTGCAAATAATTACGCCGGTTAACACCACGATAAAACCCGCTAACTGAACCGGCCCCAAGGTATCGCCAAACAAAAAATAAGCTTCAATGGCTGCCAGTGGCGGTGCCAGAAACATCAACGATGAAGCCGTCGCCGCCTGGCCGCGACGAATAATATAGATCAGCAAAACAGTGCCGACACCAGTTGAAACAAACGCCGCCCAGAATAAAGATGCCCACAGCTCTGGCGACCACACCCAACGATCAGCACCCAGAATGAAAACACAGGCCCCTAAAAATATTAATGTCCCGAAATTCTGCAGCGTTAGCGCGACACGAATATCGACCTGAGCGATAGAGGTCTTTTGCAGGATCGTGCCAAACGTAATGGAAAGCACGGCGGCAACCCCTACGAAAAACGCCCATAGCGGAAATGCGTCTACCCCATCGCTGCTCAACGCGGGTTGAATGACCAGGAAAACACCCACCATTCCCAATACAAGGCCGATCCAGATACGTTTTGTGGGCACCTCTTTGAGCAGAGGAATGGCAATAGCTGCTGTAAGCAGGGGCTGCAACGAACCCACAAGCGCCATGATGGCTGGCGGAACACCACCGGAAATGGCCCAGAAGATACCCGACAGGTACATGCCTTGCAGCAATATGCCGGCAATCATGTGCTTATGCACTTCCCGCCATGGTGGCCAGGTGACCCGTCCGTACCAGGCAACGCCCGTGAACAGAACAGCCGCTATACAAATACGAACAAAAAGAAACAAGGTTGGATCGGCATAGGGCACGATGGCCTTGCCTACAATAAACCCTGTAGACCAAATAAAAACAAACAGTGCGGCAATAAAAACCATCATGCTACGTGCTTCCCTCAATACTTCCGCACGTAACATACCATAGTCGCGGACACACGCCGAACTGATGTCAAAATTATATTGCTAGGCGCCCGCCCTGCAATTTGAATTGGCGATCGCAACGCGCTGCCACGGCCGGGTCGTGCGTAACCATGACCAATGTTGCATTCTGCTCTTTGAGCAGGCGAAACATCAGTTCAATCACAATTTGCCCATTCTGTTCATCCAGGCTGCCGGTTGGCTCGTCGGCAAATAGAATGTCGGGCTGCACGACAAACGCGCGGGCGAGCGAAACGCGCTGCTGCTCACCGCCCGACAAAGTCTTTGGATAGTGACGAAGACGATCTTTCAACCCCACTCTTTCGAGCATTTGGGTAGCGCTTTCAAGCGCCGGCTGACCCGATAGCTCCAATGGCAACATCACATTCTCGAGCGCGGTCAGATTTGGCAGCAATTGAAACGACTGAAAAACAAAACCAATATGCCGCGCCCGCAACGCGGCACGCCCCTCTTCATCAAGGGAAAACAAATCGTGCCCCATTAACCGCACTGAGCCCGAGGACGGAACATCCAGCCCTGCCATGAGTCCAAGCAATGTCGATTTGCCCGAACCCGAACTGCCTGTGATGGCAATCGCATCTCCAGGGTGCGTGTTCAGGCTGATATTATCGAGGATTGTCAGCTCACCACCCTGATCGGCGACACGCTGGCAAAGATTTTCAACTTCAATGGAATTGACCAAACTCATGCTGACTCGCTGCTTGATGATTTTTGCTTCTCTATTTTGCCTGATTCAAACACACGCTGCTTTGGCACAAACCAACACACCAACTCAAAACCAACAAACGATTCTGGTCATTGGCGACAGCCTGGCTGCTGAATACGGCATCGAAAGAGGTACAGGCTGGGTGGAACAGATTAACCAAAAGCTGGTCGATGCATCCGCCGGATACCGGGTCAAAAATGCCAGTATCAGTGGTGATACCACCAGTGGCGGATTAACCCGTCTGCCCGACGCACTTGAAAAGCATCAACCTTCAATCGTAATCATTGAACTTGGTAGTAACGATGCACTGCGTGGGCTGTCGTTGGACATGACACGCGAAAACCTGACAAAAATGATTCAACTTGCCCGGCAAGCCGATGCGCAAGTATTGCTGGTTGGCATGCGGATCCCGCCCAATTACGGCCCGACTTACACAACCGCTTTCTACAACTTATTCCAGGATCTGGCCCGCGAACAAAAGACTTCATTAGTGCCATTCCTGCTTGACGATATTGCCACCGACCGAAATTATTTCCAGGACGATGGCATTCATCCCAATGAGTCCGCCCAACCTGTCCTGGCAGAGCACGTTTGGAACCACCTGACCCCGATGCTGGACAAAAATCAGGCGTCTTCCGCGTCAAGCCCCTCCTGAACCACTGTTTGTGCTTCAGGAAGCATTTCAACACCGACGGTTTTGCGCAATTCACGCAAAACCGCGCGCTCTTCGGCCTGACCCCACAAGGTATCAAGTTCACGCTGCAGCGTTAAAGTCAGATTCGGGTCAACCTGCCCTTGTTCGGCAGACTCTACCCTCACCACGACATAACCCGAATCACCTGAAACGCCGGTGTAGGCCGGTAGTGAACCCGCTGAAACATCGAAAGCCGCCAATAAAACATCTGAATTGACTCCTTGCGGATTGGAGCGACTGATTGTCTGGGCCGAACCGAAACCTTCCGGCGCCTGTGCTTTGTCGCCTTGGTTCTGATAGGCCTGCAAAGCCGCTTCACCCGCCTTTTCGGCCTCTTGCGCAGCCCGTTCACGAACCAGTGTCTGGCGAATCACCTCTTTGACATCTTCCAAAGGCTGCGTATGTGAAGGAACGACCTCGCTCACCCGAACAACCAACATCGTGTCGGGGGATATTTCGATGACACCTGAATTCTGCTTTTCGGCCATGAGCGCATTGGAAAACAGGGCTCTGCGTACACGCGGGTCTTCAAGAATGGCGGCATCGTTGCTTGCCGCAGCCGCATTGTCCTTGACTTGCTCAGCCGACAGCAAACGATCGGCAGCAATCCCTGACGCGCTTTTAATGGTTAGCCCCAGCGCCTGGGCCGCAGGCTCAAGACTTTGAGGATTGTCGTAGGCCAGATCGCGCAAACGCGAAGCCATATCGGCAAACTGCTCTGCACCCAGTTGACGGCGCACTTCAGCTTCGACTTTTGACTTGGCCTGGTCAAAGGTTTCACCGCGCTCAGCCTGAACGTCGTTGGCGAAAAATACATGAAAGCCGTCCGGCCCTTCAACCACACCCGAAACCTCGCCTTTATTCAGGGCAAACACGGCCTCCTCGAGATTGGACGGCAAAGTACCGCGGGTAATCCAGCCCAACTGCCCACCCTGCTTTGCAGAGCCGATATCTTGCGAGGACTCCTGCGCAACCTCGGCAAACTGCTCAGGCTCCTGAGCAACACGGGCGGCGATTTCCTCAGCCGTCTTTCGCGCCGCCTGCTTTTCGTCTGCACTTGCGTCAGCACCCGCCTGTATCAGGATATGGCTAAGCTGCACGCGCGGTGGCAATACATAGCGACGTTTGTTCTGCTCATAGTAATCGCGCAATTGCTGTTCTGCCGGCGTTGCTGCAGCAGCCATCGCCGACGCTTCATTAAGCAGCAGGTAATCTGCTTTCACATACTCCGGCACGCGCAACTGCGATTGGTTATTTTCATACCAGGTTTGAATATCTGCATCACTGACCTGGATACCTTCTTCGTAGCTGGCGGCATCGAACACTTCCAGGCGCACGGTACGTTGCGACGTTAACGCTTTAGCAAGATATTGCTCGACAGTATCGGGAACACTGACTGTAAACGCAATCGGCCCCAAAACACGTTGCAAAGCCAGTTCGGAACGCTGGCTCTGCTCGAAATCACGTGAGCTGATACCCATGGACGCCAAGACTTCGTTATAGCGCTCGGCCGAAAAGCGGCCATCGACCTGCAGCTCGGGGATTGCCGAAATAGCGCGGCGCAAAACGGTATCAGACACACTGAAATGTTCACGTTGAGCGGTATCAATGATAAGGCCGCGGTCTATCAACGACTCCAACAGACTTTCCCTTATTTCGGGTGTTTCCAGAACCGATGGGTCGAAAGCCGCGCCCATGCGTGATTGCAATTGCTGCGTCTGGTTCCGTTGTGCGGCCTCAAAATCCTGCAGCGTAATCGTAGCGTCGCCTACCTGTGCCAGGTCTTCGTCACCCGACACATAATTCGTGTATCCGCTGATTCCAACCAATGCGAAAGAAGGGAAGATCAGAATCAACAGCACAAGTTGCATCAAACGCTGATGCGAACGAATAAAATCAAACATTCATCGAACCTATAAAGTCTCTGGGTCGATACGCAAACGCGCGCCGACGCTACCGTTTCACTAACAGCCATGTTCTCGTGCAGCGAGTTTACCACCGTCTGCCCCCTCGTACAGGCAGCCGAACGACTACAATGGAGAATTCACGTTTCCTTTGTTATAAGGCTCATTTTGTTCAGCTATCGTCACGCCTTCCACGCAGCCAACCACGCCGACGTTCTCAAGCATTCAATACTTTTGTACACGCTTGATCACTTCAATCAGAAAGATGCGCCGTACTGGGTGATCGACACCCACGCAGGTGCCGGCATCTACGACCTGACCGATGAGTGGGCCTCAAAGAACAGCGAACATGAAAGCGGCCTCGATCGCCTGCTCGGCGCAGAACCTGCGCCCATGATTGAACGTTACCTGGACGCTATCGAACAGTTCAACCCCGACGGCACCGCACGTTTCTATCCTGGTTCGCCCTGGCTTGCACTCAATCTTTTACGACAAAAAGACCGTCTTCGCCTTTTCGAGCTGCACCCGACCGAATTCAGGAACTTGAACGACAATATCGCGTCACTGGAACCACAGGAACAAAAAAAAATCCAAACCCTGGAGCGCGACGGATTCGCCGGACTCAAAGCATTATTGCCACCACCCACCCGACGCGCTGTAACGCTGATTGATCCATCGTATGAAGACAAAACGGATTACCGCAAAACCCTGTCGTGTCTTCAGGAAGCCCTGAAACGCTTCCCAACGGGATGCTATCTGATCTGGTATCCACTGATTCAGCGCCGGGAAGCCACCGAACTGGTGCGTGCATTGGAGCGACTGCAAGACGTTAACTGGCTGAATGTATCCTTAACCGTGCGCAAACCCCCGCGCGACGGGCTGGGCTTGCACGGAAGTGGTGTCTTTGTGGTGAATCCTCCCTGGACACTCCCGAAAACACTGAAGAGCACAATGCCCTGGTTATCCGAAACACTGGGGCAGGACAAGTTCGCCACTTTCACCCTTCGATCGTACGAGGCTCAAAAACAGCCATCAAAGGGCGCTCAAAAACGCTCACCATCGGGTAAATAACGCCATTGCCCTTGCGGCAGGTCGCCCAGCACGATACGCCCCATGCGAACACGCTTGAGCCCCACCACTTTCAGGCCAACCATGTCACACATCCGGCGTATCTGACGTTTTTTGCCTTCACGCAACACAAACCGCAACTGATCGTCGTTGATCCAGCTAACCTGCGCCGGCTTCAAGGGCTGACCATCCAGACTCAAGCCGTGATTGAGCAGGTTCAGGCCGCCATTGGCCAGGCGTCCCGACACCCGCACAAGATATTCTTTTTCAATATCGGAGTGTTCATCAATCAGCTGGCGGGCAACCCGCCCGTCTTGCGTTAGAACCAACAAGCCCTGCGAGTCGATATCAAGCCGCCCTGCCGGCGCCAGTCCTCGTAAATGTTCGCGCTCGAAACGAATACGCGACTTGCCGCGTTGATATTGAGTATGCTCATTAATCAAGGTAATCGCGGGCCGATAACCCCCTTCGGCCTGACCCGATACATAACCCACGGGCTTGTTAAGCAGAATCGTGACGCGCGCCGTTTGGCGCTGCTGTGCCTGACGAGCCAGGGTAATGGTTTGATTCGGATAGGCTTTACTGCCCAGCTCCGAGACCACCTGGCCATCTACGCGTACCCAGCCGCGCTCGATGTAGGCGTCTGCCTCGCGGCGCGAGCACAAACCGCGTTGCGCCATGAGTTTGGAAATACGGACTTTTTCATCCGCATGCTTTAAAGAAGGTTTTGCCATGTTTATATCAAGCCGGAAAAACCAACGCTATGGCCCCTAAGAGGCACAACGCCGGAAAAAATCAGTGAGCAAGAATTTTAGATAGAAAATGCTTGGCTCGTTCGGAAAGCGCCTCGGGCTGACCGAAGAACGCCTCTTTGGTGCAGTCTTCAACAATTTGGCCCTGGTCCATAAACACAACGCGGTCGGCAACCTTGCGCGCAAATCCCATTTCATGGGTTACGACCATCATGGTCATGCCCTCGCGCGCCAAGTCCACCATGACATCGAGTACCTCGTTGACCATTTCAGGATCCAATGCCGATGTCGGTTCATCGAACAGCATGGCGATCGGATCCATTGCCAGCGCACGAGCAATGGCAACGCGCTGCTGCTGCCCACCTGACAACTGTCCGGGGAACTTGTCGATGTGCTCTTCGAGCCCGACCCGCAGTAAAAGCTCGCGCGCACGCTCCCTTGCCTGTGTCTCGGAACGTTTCAACACTTTAACCTGCGCCAGGGTCAGATTGCGCAACACCGACAAATGCGGAAAGAGCTCGAAGTGCTGGAATACCATCCCGATTTTAGCGCGCAATGCAGGCAAGTTCGTCCCTGGCGCGCCAACCGACACGCCATCAACCTGGATATCCCCCTCTTGAAAGGGCTCCAAGGCATTTGCCGTTTTGATCAGGGTCGATTTCCCCGACCCCGACGGCCCGCAAACCACGACCACCTCACCTTTTGCAACGGAAGTCGTGCAGTTTTTCAGAACCTGAAAATCACCATACCACTTGCTGACATTTTTAAATTCAATCATGAAACCTGCACTCCTCTAGCGCACGATGGCCGTACGCGCCTGCAACATCCGCACCAGCCTCGAGGCCAGGTAGGAGATAACAAAATACACCACAGCCGCGAATACAAACATTTCCACAAGGCGCCCATCGCGCTGCGCCACGATGTTCGCAGCACCAAGAAAGTCGGTTAAAGACAAAACATAAACCAGTGAGGTGTCCTGGAACAACACAATGACCTGGGTTAACAATACGGGCGCCATATTGCGAAAAGCTTGCGGCAACACAATTTGGCGCATCACGCCCAGATAATTAAGCCCCAATGCATAACCTGCCTCGACCTGGCCACGCGGTATCGATTGAATCCCGGCACGCATGATCTCGCAGAAATAGGCAGCCTCAAACAAAGTAAAAGTAATGAGCGCCGAGGTAAATCCTCCCACGGGAACCGGACGCCCCGCTCCGGTGAACCAGCCCACAATATAAGGAACCAGGAAATAAAACCAGAAAATGATGAGGATCAGCGGAAGCGCCCGCAGAAAGTTCACATAGCTGCCGGCCACGCCTGAAACAAGGCGGTTCGACGACAACCGCATCATTGCCAGCAAGGTTCCCAGGATTAACGCAAACACGGTCGCCAGCACCGTCAGCTTCAGCGTGAAAACCATTCCAACGCCAAGCAGATACGGCAATGAATCGAGAATAATCTGGAAATCAAATCCCTGCATGGTCCGCCTTTATTTCGCTGCACCCATGAAACCGGGAACCCGGGCCAGTTTTTCGACCCAGCGCATCAGAATCACGACGACAATATTAATGACCACATACAGAACCGTTGCGGCGGCAAAAGCTTCGAAAATCTGAAAACTGAATTCCTGCATGGAACGTGCGGCACCAGTAATTTCAAGCAAGCCGATGGTAAACGCAACCGACGAGTTCTTGATCAGATTCAAGGCTTCCGAGGTTAGCGGCGGCAGAATCATGCGCCCTGTAATGGGAAGCAACACATAACGATATACTTGCGCTTTCCTGAGCCCGAGTGCGGTCGCTGCCATCGTTTGCCCGCGCGGCAACGACTGGACACCCGCCCGCACCTGCTCGGCAATGCGAGACGACGTAAACAATCCCAAGCAAACCACTGCGGTCCAGAAGGTGCTGATCACCGGATCGGCTGTCTTAATGTAGTTGCCCCAGGCCTCGGGCAGCACCTCGGGAACGACAAAGTACCAGAGGAACATCTGGACCAACAGCGGCACATTGCGAAACAGTTCAACGTAACCGCGACACAACCGCTCGACCCCACGATGACCGCTGGTGTTGAAAACGCCAACAACCACGCCCAGCACCAGCGCCAGCACCCAGGCGGCCAACGACACCGCCAGCGTCCAATACAGCCCCTGGATCAGGGTGTCCATGTACGTGCCACTGCCGCCAGGCGACAAATCCCAAAAAACCGACCAATTCCAGTTATAGTTCATGCAGACATTTTTCCTGGCCGGCCGGCTTATTGATACGCGGCAGGATCAGGCGAATCGGTGGGGTTGGCAACAACCTTTTTAAAGGCATCGGTCATGGGCCAATTCAGGTTGATATCACGGGGTGGAATGGGCTGCATGAACCATTGGTTATACATTTGTTCCAGGCGCCCGTCTTTCATCATGGCAATTACGGCATCATCGACAACCTGTTTAAACCGGTCATCGTTCTTGGGCAGAATAATGCCGTAGGGTTCGGTTGTGTAGGCTTTCGAACTGATCATCCAGTCGTCGGCGTTGCGTGAATTGGCCACCAACCCGGCCAGCAGAATGTCATCCATGAAAAAGGCGGCAGCCCGGCCACTGTTCACCGTCAGAAACGCCTCGGAATGGTCTTTGGCCGGAATAATCCTCAACCCCAGCTCCTGTTCGGCATTGGCCTGGGTAAGCCAGCGAAGATTGCTGGTACCGGCAGTCGAGACCACTGTCTTGCCCTTGAGGTCTTCAAGCCCGTTTACATCAGACGACTTAAGTGCCGCAAAGCGGGTTGCCGTAACAAATGTCGTTGGCGCGAAACTAACCTGCTCCTGACGTTGTGCGTTGTTCGTCGCCGAACCACAGGTCAGGTCGACCGTTCCATTGGCAACCAGCGGAATCCGTGTAGAGGAAGTAACCGGGATCTCACGGACATTCAAATTATCCAGTTTCAGCTCCTTCTTGACTGCCTCAACAATTCCCCGGCAAATATCCATGGAATAACCAACCGGCTGCTGGTCGCCATCGAGATAGGAAAAAGGAATCGAAGACTCGCGATAACCCAGCGTGATCTGCTGATCGGATTTGATTCGATCCAGACGACTTTCAGCTTGCGCCGCCGCCATGCCGGTCACAAAAACAGTAAATGCCAAAGCCAACGATGCTGATTTCATTTGTGCTCCTTTTCTACAACTTAACCGCAAGCGTGCGATTGGGGCAACAGCCTTAAAGCGCTTCCGTGCCGCTTTCACCGGTTCGAATGCGAATAGCCTGTTCGACGGGCATGACAAAAATCTTGCCATCGCCGATCTTGCCCGTGTGCGCCGCTTTGATAATGGCCTCGACGGCCTCATCGACCATGGTGGCAGGCAGCACCACGTCGATGCGAATCTTAGGCAGGAAGTCAACAACATATTCGGCGCCGCGGTACAGTTCGGTATGCCCCTTCTGACGCCCAAACCCTTTTACTTCGGCAACCGTCAGGCCGCTGACGCCAATTTCGGCGAGCGCCTCGCGTACTTCATCGAGTTTGAACGGTTTAATAATGGCCGTAATCAGCTTCATAAAGCGATGCTCCGGTAAGAATAAAGTGTCTCTGGGTAAAATTATCGCACGCTCACCTTATAATTGCGCACTATGTCAAAAAATGCTTCTACTCCGCCCCAAGACCAGTTTGCCAATAAAAGCCAGGCCTGGTCCGCCCGTTTTTCCGAACCTGTCTCGGATCTTGTAAAACGATACACCGCCTCCGTAGGCTTTGATCAACGCATGGCGCAAGTCGATATACAGGGCTCGCTGGCCCATGCCGAAATGCTGGCCTCAATTGACCTGATCAGTCAGGACGACCTGCAGGCGATCCAACGTGGCATGCAGCAAATCCTGCAGGAAATTCAGGAAGGTGAGTTTCAGTGGTCCATCGACCTTGAAGACGTACACCTGAACATTGAAAAGCGGCTCGTGGAACTCATTGGCGATGCCGGAAAACGGTTGCATACCGGCCGCTCGCGCAACGATCAGGTCGCTACCGATATCCGCTTGTGGCTGCGCCAGGAAATAGATACGTCGCTGGTACTTTTGCACCAGTTGCGTCACAACCTTGCCACACTCGCTCTTAGCCATGCCGACACAATTCTACCCGGCTTCACACACCTGCAGGTTGCCCAGCCCGTTACATTCGGGCACCACCTGCTGGCCTACGCCGAAATGTTCGCCCGCGACGCAGAACGGCTGCAAGACTGCCGCAAAAGAGTGAACTGCCTGCCCCTGGGCGCTGCCGCCCTGGCAGGCACGTCGTACCCCATCGACCGCGAACGGGTTGCCCGCACACTGGGCTTTGACTCCGTTTGCCGCAATTCCCTTGATGCCGTTTCAGACCGCGATTTTGCCATTGAATTTTGCGCAGCCGCTGCGCTGATCATGGTGCATGTGTCGCGCCTGTCGGAAGAGCTGGTCATCTGGATGAGCCCGCGCATAGGATTCATTCAACTGGCCGATCGCTTTTGCACCGGCAGCTCCATCATGCCGCAGAAAAAAAACCCCGACGTCCCGGAACTGGCACGTGGCAAAACCGGGCGCGTGAACGGACATCTGATCGCGCTGCTTACACTGATGAAAGCCCAGCCCCTGGCCTACAACAAAGATAACCAGGAAGATAAGGAAGGGTTATACGATGCTGCCGACACCATACGCGATACCTTGACCATTTTCGCAGACATGGTTAACGGCATTACCGTAAAAGCCGACGCCATGCGCGCCGCCGCGCTGCAAGGTTTCGCAACCGCCACCGACCTGGCCGACTACCTGGTGAAAAAAGGCCTGCCCTTCCGTGACGCACATGAAACCGTTGCGCTGGCTGTGCGTACCTGTGAAGAGCAAAACTGTGATTTGGCCGACCTGACACTGGAACAATTGCAATCGTTCCACCCTTCCATCGAGGACGACATATTCGGCGTACTCACGTTGGAAGGATCTGTGGCCGCACGCAATCATATCGGCGGCACGGCCCCGGAACGTGTCCGTCAGGAAGCCAACCTGATTTTGCAGGAAAAGCAAAACTAGAAAATCGTGCCGGTTTCGTTTAACCGGCACGAGTTCCGGCAGATCACCTGTCCGTTCAATCAGCCAAGGGCGTCGCCTCACGCTGGAAAACCGCAATCGACTCAACGTGACTCGTGTGGGGAAACATATTGATTGCGCCAGCCGACGCCAACCTGTAACCGGCTTCACGCACCAAAATCCCCGCGTCACGCGCCAGCGTGGCGGGATTACACGAAACATAAACGATTCTGTCCGGTCGAAAACGCGCTTCAAGACAGGCAAGCGATTGCACCACTGCCTCAGCGCCATCACGTGGCGGATCAATCAGCCAGCGATCAAAGTGACCCAGGGCTTCCAGCCAGCCGGAATCGACTTCGAAAAGATTCTGAACCGAAAACTGAGTCTTGTCCTCCAGGGCATGCTCTCGGGCGGCCGCATTGGCACGGGCAACCAGGGTCTGGCTCCCCTCAACACCCACCACGGCGGTCACCCGTGTTGCCAGCGGCAAAGTGAAATTGCCCAATCCGCAAAACAAATCAAGCACGCGATGTTCCGGCGCAATATCCAGCAACGACAAAGCCCGGGAGACCAAAGCGCGGTTAATCGCGTCATTAACCTGTGTGAAGTCTGTTGGCCTGAACCTCATTCGCACGCCAAATTCCGGCAAGCTGTACGCCAGGCAATCGGCATCTTCCGGTTTAAGAGGATGAACCGTATCAGGGCCCTTGGGTTGCAACCACCAGCTTACGTTGTGCGTATCAGAAAACTGTGTCAGCAGGCGCAGGTCTTGCTCACTTAACGACTCCATGTGACGCATGAGCAGAACAACCGTATCCTCGCCCACGGCCACTTCTATTTGAGGGATACTGCGGGGAATAGAAAGCGTACCGATCAGCTCACGCAGGGGCGTAATGAGGTTGGAAACGTGCCTGGGTAACACATGGCACTCGTGCATATCCGCCACATAAGCCCCCTTCTTTTCTCGAAAGCCAACGAGTACGCCGCCTTTCTTCTGCACGTAGCGAACCGACCAGCGGGCTCGATAGCGGTATTCCCAGGTCGGCCCATGCATCGGCGTTAACATCCGTGCCGGACGCACCCGTCCGATATGCCACAACGCGTCTTCAAGAGCCCTTTGCTTGATTGCAACCTGGGCTGCAGCATCAAGATGCTGCATTGCGCAGCCGCCACAGACACCATAGTTCGGGCAACGCGGTGTCACGCGTTGAGATGAGGCCTGCAGGACCTTTTCGGTATGGGCAACGTCGAACGACGGTTTGCGACGCACAATGCTTGCTTGTACCCGCTCACCCGGCAAAGCCCCTTGAACAAAAACAACTTTGCCCTCGCGACGCGCAACACCGCGGGCTTCGAGATCGAGCGATTCAATTGATAATATTTCTTCAGACATAAACGTTAGGGCACACAAAACCGGCAAGGACCGAATTTTGACACCCTAACGCGGCTAAGTCGAATCAGGATGCTGAATGACCTTGCATTTTGTCTTTCCGGTGCGCATATCGATCGGCCAATGCCTTGGTTAACATCTCTTGCTGGCCGGCATCAAGGGCTTCCCAGGCATCAAGCCACTTATGAGCGACATTGTTGCGACGCTGCGACATTTCCTGATGTGCTGCCTGCATTGCCTGTAATGCCTCACGCGGTTCAATCGTGCCTTCTTCCAGTTGCGCCGCACGCGCTTTCATATTCGATTTCATATTGTTTCTATGGGCGTCTCGCAGCGCCTTTTGCTCGGCCCGTGCCGCATCAACTTTCTGCTTCTGTGAGTCGGTCAGTTTTAGAGCGTCGAGTGTTTTTTGCCCAATTGGGCCGTAGCCGGGAATCATGAACGCAACATCACGCTGATGCGCACGCGAATGACGTTTGTGCTCGCTTTTACCGTGTCTGCCGTCATGTTCTGCACGGTTAACCTGCGTTGTGGCCTGATCGCTTTGCGCGGCCATTGCTACCGGTGCCTGCAGGGCAACCAAAGCCGCCATTGCGGCCAGAGAATAAGCAAGACGTGATTTTTTGCCTGACATGATGCTGCTCCTTCCAATTGATAAGAGCCTTCATCATGCGCGTAAAGTCATTTCAAACTTGTTGCGTAAACACGCACTTTCGTTTCAACGCGTTTCGAAGCCAGGCACTAACCCCAGGCTTTTAAATACTCAGCCCAGTGCCCGCCGCTCAAGGTAGCCAGCGTTTCACGTACCAACTCTATTTCCTGCTGGTACGACTGTGCATCAAGCTCACCACGTAACAGGCGAAACCTGCAGAATAACAACCACGTATTCACGACATCGGTTTCACAATAGGCACGAACTTCGTCTTGACGTCCTTCGGACCAGGCCCGCCACACCTGGCTGCCGTCCATTCCCAATTTACCCGGGAAACCACATAACTTTGCCAGGTCATCCATGGGTGCATTTGCCCGACCATTATATTTGGCCAGCAAGTCCATTAAATCGATATGGCGGTTATGGTAGCGACTGATGTAATTGTTGAATTTGAAGTCGCGGTCTTCTTCACCGGTATCCCAATAGCGCGGCGCGGGCACCCCGTGAATAAGACTGCGGTAATGCAACACGGGAAGATCAAATCCCGAGCCATTCCAACTGACCAGCCGGGGTGTGTATCGCTCGATCGTCTTGAAGAAGCCGGTAATCAGTGTGGTTTCCGGATCTTCCGGCTGGCCCAGTGTCTTCACGCGAAAGCCCTGCGCGTCGCGAAAAACGCATCCAACGACCACGACCTTGTGCAAATGCAAGGGCAGGAAGTCGGTACCATGCGATGCTTGTCTTTCCTGCAGCGCCCTTTCGATGACCTCGACATCGCTTAGCGTGTCGGGCCAATCATTCAGTTGCCTTAATCCATGGGCATCGGGGATGGTTTCAAGATCGAAAACCAGCGTAGGAATCATAAGCACACCGCCCGTTTAACGTTCGGGGAGATAAGCCAGCGGGTTCACGGGTGTACCACTGCGCCGGATTTCAAAATGCAGGCGCGGACTGGTGGTATCGGTTTGGCCCATTAATGCAATGCGATCACCTTTCTTGACTTCCTGCCCGGTTTTAACCAGCAGCTTCTCATTGTGGGCGTATGCAGTAATAAAGCTGTTACTGTGCCCGATGAGGACCAAATTGCCCAGGCCCCGAACACCATTTCCGGCATACATGACTTTGCCTGATGCCGCAGCAACAACCGGATCGCCGACTTTTCCGCCAATATCAACCCCTTTTGTATTGGCGCTAAAGCCTTGAATGACCTTGCCTTCAGCCGGCCAGCCCCAGGAAACCAACTTTGCATCACCAGCCCGCGATGGCTTGGCCGGCTCGGTGACTTTGGCCGGACCTGCCGCTGCCCCGGTGTCGGACTTCATACCCGAACTTGCAGCCACTTGCGGCGCATCGCCATGCAAACGCAGCGTTTGCCCCACACGTAATTGACCGGGGTCGGTAATATTGTTGAGTTGCACCAATGTGCTGACATCAACGTTGTGCATTTGCGAAATTTTGTACAGGGTGTCCCCGGGCTTGACCACATAAAGCCCGGTGGAGGGTACGGAGGCAGAGCCACTGGACATATCGGCAACAGGCGCCTGTGTCTGCCTTGAAGCGCAACCGGCCAATACAGCCATCGACACGACAGCCATCACCACGAGGCGTGGCAAACGCGCAGAAAACTGCGACTCAGACAAGAATGCCGCGAGTCGGGACGTTCTTGCAACCATAAATCATCTCCTACAACTGAGTTCCCGAACGAAGGGGAACGAAACGAACCGATTCCAATTCCTGACGGCGCCAACTTGTGGTGCCGGTGCGCTGAATAAGTACTAAACGCTGCGCCGACGTACCCTCGGGCGCAATTAACCGGCCGCCCACAGACAATTGTTCCAATAAAGTTTGCGGAATGTGCAGACCGGCCGCCGCCACAACAATAGCATCGAAAGGAGCGGCCCTGGGCAGGCCAAGCATACCATCACCGAATGAAAGCCTTACCCGGGTATTCAACTTTAGCGTTCGCAGGTGTTCGCGCGCAAGGTCGTACAAACCGCGAATACGTTCAATGGCATAAACCTCAGGCACAATTTGAGCAAGCACGGCCGCCTGATAGCCACAGCCGGCCCCAACCTCCAGTACCCGTTTAGGCAGCGATTCCTCGCAAACAACGGAAATCATGCGCGCCACGACCCAAGGCTGGGAAATCGTTTGCCCAAAACCGATTGGCAATGCCGCATCTTCGTAAGCTCTGCTCGCCAGGCCCTGATCGACAAAATAATGACGGGATACAGCCATCATGGCATTCAGTACCCTTTGGTCGGTAATGCCCTGCTCCCGAACCCGCTCAACCATTTGGGCTCTCAAACGCTCGGAATTCAGACCCAGATTACCCTGCCCCAACGTACCGATTCCCTCTGATGGCACCCAGGAGGCGGCGGGGGTCGTGGAACGCGGCCCCATGCCTGGCGGGCTGATACGCGTATTACTGTTGCGCGTGGTGAGCCCGTGACCAATTCTGGAACGACCGAACCGGTTGGTCGTTCCCGTGGCGAAAGGGAAAGAATTTACCGGTTTACGCATAACGGCTTTGCCCACCCCTTCACGGCATCAAGTTGTTCATGGTAGGTAAGATCAAGACGCAAAGGCGTGACCGAGACACGATTGTGCTCAATCGCACCGAAATCGGTGTCTGATGCGGCATCAGATACATTCCCCACTGGCCCGATCCAGTAAACGGGATCCCCGTAGGGCGTGGTGGTTTTAACCACGGGCTCGGATGGGTGACGCTTGCCCAGGCGAGTCACATGAATGCCATCAAGCGCATCGTAAGGTACAGCAGGAATATTGACGTTCAGTAATATCTTGCTGTCGATGGGCCGCTCAACGTGATGAGCAACGATCTGACGCGCCACCTGGGCCGCTGTTTCCAAATGCTCCCAACCCCTTTTTGCCAACGAAAAAGCAATGGCGGGAATACCGAATAAATAGCCCTCGGTTGCCGCAGCAACAGTGCCCGAATACAACGTGTCGTCGCCCAGATTTGCGCCATTATTAATGCCGGAAACGACCAGATCGGGACGGAAATCAAGCAATCCCGTCAAGGCAATGTGAACACAGTCGGATGGCGTACCATTGATGAAAAAATAACCATTCGGCGCCAGACGCACCGATAAAGGCCGATTCAATGTCAGGGAATTGGAAGAACCGCTGCAGTTTGTTTCCGGCGCAACGACAGTTAGCTCGCCCAGGCCATGCAGGGCTTTGGCCAACGCTTCGATTCCGAGGGCATTGTAACCATCGTCGTTTGACACCAGTATCCGCATTTGCATTCCATCTCAGTACTTAAGAAAACGTTGCTAATTGTACCTGCTTGATCTGACTTTGGCTGATGAAACAGAGTCAAGGTAGAATGCGTTGCAATTGTGACAAAGGAACATCCTTAATGGCCTTCGCATCCTCCATCCTGATCAGTCTCATTGTTATTCTGGCCGCCTATTTGATTGGTTCGGTTTCTTTTGCCGTTGTGGTCAGCCGCACGATGGGTCTGAAAGACCCGCGCACGTTCGGATCAGGCAACCCCGGCGCCACCAATGTCTTGCGCACAGGAAATAAAAAAGCGGCCATTCTGACGCTGGTGGGAGATACCTTCAAAGGCTGGCTGGCTGTCTTTCTGGCCACGTTAATCGCATCGGAATTCGGTCTGGGTGCTGCGCTGGTCGCCGCAGCCGCCCTGGCGGCATTTCTTGGCCATTTATTTCCGGTATTTCTGAACTTCAAGGGCGGGAAGGGTGTCGCGACCGCGTTGGGGGTTCTGGCCGGACTTGAACCGTTTGTTGCACTGGCCACGCTCGCCACCTGGCTGATTGTGGCCTATGCAAGCCGCTACTCTTCTTTGGCAGCGGTCATGGCCGCCATTTTCGCTCCGCTTTATTATTTGTTCGGCGCCGATATCGCGTGGCGCTTGCAAGGCAGCACGACGTTTGTCCTGATTATCATCGCAGTCATGCTTTGTTATCGTCATAGTGCCAACATTACCCGGTTGATAAAAGGAACCGAGCCTAAAATCGGCAAATCCAAAACAACCGGCAACAAAACAAAACCCTGAGTCACAACTCCTGCAATGGCCAGCGCGGACGCACCGTAAACGCATGATCACCCACGTTTAAATCGGCAAGGCCGGCTTCAATACGCTGCGAAGCTGCATAGGCAATCATGGCGCCATTATCGGTACACAACGCCAATGGTGGAAAGAAAACCCGTGCACCGCGCCTTTGCATCGCTTTTTGCAGATGTTCTCGCAAACGAAGATTGGCCCCTACCCCACCGGCCACCACCAGACGCTTCATACCCGTTTGATCCATGGCTCGTATCGCTTTGGCCGCCAGAACATCCACAATGGCAGCTTGTGTCGCGGCCGCAAGATCGGCCTTCTGCTGATGCGTCGCAGCACCCGTGCCTGCCGCCGATTCAAGCTTCTTCATTTGTGTCAGCACCGCTGTTTTCAAACCACTGAAACTGAAGTCAAGATCGCCACTGTGCAGCATGGGCCTTGGCAGTGCATAAACCTTGCTGTCGCCCTCCTGGGCCAACCGCGATAAGGCTGGTCCGCCCGGATAACCCAGTCCCATAAGTTTGGCCGACTTGTCGAACGCTTCGCCGGCCGCGTCATCAAGGGTTTCACCCAACATCTCGTACCGGCCGACGCCTTCTACCCGCATCAACTGGGTATGGCCGCCCGAAACCAGTAATGCCACGAAAGGAAACTCGGGCGCCGGGTCGGCGAGCCGGGGAGACAGCAAGTGGCCCTCAAGGTGATGGACCGGCACTGCCGGCAAGCCAAGTGCCCACGCTATTGAACGTGCCACCGATGCACCAACCAGCAAGGCACCAGCCAGACCAGGGCCGGCGGTATAGGCAACAGCCTGAACATCGCCCAACGACAGGCCGGCATCGTGCAGCACCGTGTCTGTCAGCGGAACAATACGCTGTATGTGATCCCGGGAAGCCAATTCCGGAACCACCCCCCCGTATTCGCTATGCATGGCAACCTGGCTGTGCAAGGCGTGCGCAAGCAGGCCGCGTCGGGAACACACCAACGCCACGCCGGTTTCATCACAAGAACTTTCATATCCGATTACTATCATCGATCGCAGTGTACAACTTGGGGTTATTACGGCTACAAACAGCTACAAATCAGAACAATTAAAGCTTAGAATTGCAACGTCGCATTATTTTATGGTTAAACGGAATTGTTTTTGCCTAACACTAATAAAGGGGGGGCTTTTGCATGCTAGAAAGTTTATTCAAGCTGCGTGAACACGGGACCAATGTCCGAACGGAGATTTTAGCCGGGGTGACAACGTTCCTGACAATGGCATACATTATTTTCGTCAACCCGCAAATCCTGTCCACAACGGGCATGGACGCCGGCGCGGTGTTTGTTGCAACCTGCCTGGCAGCGGCACTGGGCTCCCTCATTATGGCCTTCCTGGCCAACTGGCCTATTGGGATGGCCCCCGGGATGGGCTTGAACGCGTTTTTCGCCTTCACCGTCGTGGGCGCCATGGGCTACACGTGGCAAGAGGCGCTGGGGGCCGTATTTATCTCCGGCATCATTTTTGTCATTCTCACCGTAACAGGTGTACGCACCTGGATTATCGAAGGGATCCCCAAGTCACTGCGATCAGGCATTGTTGCCGGTATTGGCTTGTTTCTGGGGCTGATTGCGCTCAAGAGCGCCGGTATTGTGGTAGGCAGCGACGCCACACTCGTCGCGCTCGGAGACCTGACCTCGCCGCCGGCATTGTTCGCGATTCTGGGGCTTTTCATTATTGGCGCACTCGATGCCCTCAAGGTACGCGGCGCCATCCTGATCGGTATCCTGGTCATCACCATCCTGTCGATCATCATGGGTTACACCCAATTTGGCGGCATTTTCGACATGCCCCCCAGCCTGGCGCCCACCTTGTTCCAGCTCGACATCATGGGTGCACTTCAGTTTGGGTTTGTACACGTCATTCTGGTTCTCGTGCTTGTTGAGGTTTTCGACGCTACCGGCACCATGATTGGTGTAGCCAAGCGTGCCAACCTGATGCCGGAAGGCAAACCCAACCGCCTGGGTCGTGCCCTGATGGCCGACAGTACCGCCATTGTGGCCGGTTCGTTCCTGGGTACCAGCAGCACCACGGCTTACATTGAAAGCACATCGGGTGTACAAGCCGGCGGGCGCACAGGGCTTACCGCACTGACTATCGGCATTCTGTTCCTGTTGGCCTTGTTTCTTGCGCCACTTGCAGGTTCAGTCCCCGCGTATGCCACGGCACCCGCACTACTGTATGTAGCCGGCCTGATGCTGCGTGAAGTTGCCGACGTTCAATGGGACGACGCCACTGAAGCCACCCCGGCTGCGCTGACAGCCATTGCCATGCCGTTCACTTACTCCATTGCAAATGGTCTGGCATTCGGGTTCATCAGTTACGTTGCCTTGAAAGTGCTAAGCGGCCGTTTCAACCAGATCCATATGGCAACACTCATTGTCGCCATCCTGTTTGTGATCAAATACGCCTTTTTTGGCGCACATTGATACAAACCAAAGATGCATTAACACCAACAAACCAGTACACTGGTAAAGCGTAAGACACCCATTTTTCACAAGCGGCTTAAATAGCCGCTTTTTTATTTCAGGAGTCCCATGAGCACAATAGAACTCACCAAAGACAACTTTCAAGACGCCGTTCTCGACAGCAAACCACTTGTTGTTGATTTCTGGGCGCCGTGGTGCGGGCCTTGCAAGACTTTTTCACCTATTTTCGACAAAGCGTCTGAAGATCACAGCGATGTCACATTCGCCAAAGTGAATACAGAAGACGAAGAAGAGCTGGCCGGCGCATTGGGCATTCGCTCCATTCCCACCCTGATGGTTTTCCGTGAACAAGTGCTGCTATATAACCAGGCAGGCGCGCTTTCGGCCAGCCAGCTAGAGGAACTGCTGACTCAGGTTAAAAGCGTGGATATGGAACAGGTGCACGCTGAAATTGCAGCCCAGCAAGAACAAGAGCAAGAACAAAATCCTGGCCAGCAATAACCTGGCCACGACCCTGTTGCGGCAATCAGAACTGATTGTCGTCCCGCTCGAAGCGGTCGAGGTCGAAATAACGTGAAGAGGAGCCTTCGGCCTGTGCTTGCGGGTCGGAGGGTTCCAGGGTTGCCCCGGCAGAGGTCGTGCCCTGCGCCCCACCGGTCGCAGCAGCCCCCATTCTGTCGGTGTTGGCCGATCGTGTCGCGGTAGCCCGGACAGGCGCGGACTGGCTCGAGCCTGAACCCCGCTGGGCCAGCGTTTGCTGAATCAAATCCTCAAGCCGATCAGCCAACGAAGTAAATTCCTTGTTGCGCGCCCAATCGGCTGCATCCAGCTTTTGCAGGTTTTGGGTTGTTGGCTCGGCACCCGCCGCCAAAACCGCCCGCACGGTTGCATCATCACCCGAAAACGCGGCCATCATCAGTGGCGTCGTGCCGTCTGGTGCGGGAGCATCGACAATAGCACCCGACTGAATCAGCATATTCACCATTTCAACATTGCCTTTTGAGGCCGCATAATGCAGTGGCGTCCAGCCCAGACGACTGACCTTGGCACCGCGCTCAATCAGGGCGCGTGCCCGCTTGGTGTCACCCACAATGGCCAGATACATCAACGGGGTTTCATCGTAATTGTTGGTTATGTTCGGATCCAGATCGCGATGGCGGGCCAATAAATCATAAACACCCCAGGCCTGATCCTGAATGGCCTGCATGATGGCCGGCTGGCCTTTCTCGTTGCGCACATTGGGATCCTCACCAAGCGCCAACTCTGTTTTCACTGCCTCAACCCGGTCATTGGTAATATCGATCCACCAGTTGGTCGAGGCCGCGCTGGCGATCGGGCCGGTCAGTACCGAACTTGCAAATGCAACGCTCGCGATCAAACGCAAATAGCCGGACGGTTTGAATTTAAACATGCGCCAACTCCGCTGGACGGGGGATTTTTCCGAACAAGCGGAAAAAATTCTCGGTGGATTGTTGAGCCACTTGTGCTACGGGTATGCCTTTGAGCTCAGCTATTTTTTCCGCGACATGAATGACCTTGGAAGGGTCGTTGGTTTTCCCGCGATGAGGAACCGGCGCAAGATAGGGAGAGTCGGTTTCTATCAGCAAACGGTCAAGCGGCAGAACTTTGGCCAGATCCTGCAGCTCCTGGGCCTTCTTGAACGTCACGATACCCGACAAGGAAATATAAAAATTCATGTCGATTGCCGCACGTGCCATTTCCAGCGACTCGGTAAAACAATGCATCACGCCGCCGCATTCGGCAGCCCCCTCCTCGCGCATAATACGCAATGTGTCTTCACGCGAGGCTCTGGTATGAATAATGAGTGGCAGCTTGCTGGTGCGCGCAGCTCGAATATGGGTACGGAACCGCTCCCTTTGCCAGTCCAGGGGCTCACTCAAACGAAAGTAATCAAGACCGGTTTCGCCGATTGCGACCACTTTGCTGTTCGCGCCGGCACGTTCGACCAGATCATCAACCGTTGGCTCGGGTGTGTCCTCGTAATCCGGATGGACGCCCACCGAAGCAAAAAGCTGCGGATGCGGTGCAACCATTTCAATTAAACGTGGCCAGTCGGGCAAATTCACGCTGACAACCAATGCATGGCTCACCTGATTACGTTTCATATCGGCCAAAATGGTGTCAAGATTCTCCGACAGGGCGGGAAAATCGAGATGGCAATGAGAATCAACGTACATAAATGGCAATCCGTTTGGCAGAACTTAAACGTCTTATTCTAACGCGCCTGACGCCAAGGCATCAGCCCGACGACTGACAAGCCAGAATCACGCGCTGAAGCGCAGTTTGAATAAACAATTTGACACTCAAGGGGTGTGTTGACACCGCTTTCTGCTGCACCAGCCAGCGCGCCAGTTCCGCCCGGTTCACCGGACTTACGCGCAACGAAATTTGTTCGGTAAATGGGGCAAGCTCGGGATAATAACGCGGTGCAGCGCCCTGCGCGACCAGCATCAAATCGAGCCACCAGCGTTGCAAGGTATCAACCCATACAGTGGCGGGCTGCTTTTCAAGCGCATCGGCCACTCCCGCTGTATCTGCTTCCTGATCTTGCGCCAGAGCCGTTACAAGCGACCTTAGCCATACCGGGCACGCAGCATCCGACTCTGCTGACAAAGCCAGCGCTTTCAAAGGGGCGCCGCCTGCGGCGGCCAGCCAGTTATGCGGTTCGGCGATACCCTGTTGTACCAGCCACTGCTGCGCCGTTTGAGGCGATGGTACCGACAACGGAAGCCGGCGACACCGCGATATCAAAGTCGGCAACAAACGATCCGGCGTGTCTGACACCAATAAAAACACGGTATGTTGTGGCGGCTCCTCAAGCACTTTGAGTATGGCGTTGGCAGAAATCATATTCAACGATTCCGCTGGATACAATACTGCAACCCTGAAACCGCCGCGGTGCGTGGCTGTATTGAACCAATGATGCAACTGGCGCAACTGCTCAATGCGAATCTCACGCGATAACGATTTTTTGGGTGTCGTTGCGTCGTCCTGTGTGTCGTCACCTTCAAGGGCGGCAATTGCATCGGGGCGTATACGCCGCAAATCCGGGTGACTGCCCGCGGCAACCCACTGACAGGCCGAGCAGCGACCACACGCCATCTGCTCTTGAGGCGATTCGCACAGCAGCGCAGCGGCTGCGGCCAAAGCAAACTGTTGCTTGCCAATGCCGGACAGGCCGTGAATGAGCCAGGCATGGGCAAATTGATTTCGCCCAGTCAGCCAGGCACGCGCCATCTCTTTTTGCCAAGGCAGGAATTGTGGCAATTCCATATTCATGTCCCTCAAGCCGAGCGCCACCGTACTAGCAGATCATCAACCTGCCCGACCAGCTCAGCCTGAATATCGGCTATGCTGCGCGCGCTGTCCACGACCTTGACACGATTGGGAAACTCCCTGGCACGAAGGTGATAAGCCGCACGCGTGCGCTCAAAAAAATCCGCTCCTTCTTGCTCGAAACGATCAAGGTCTCGTGATTGAGCCAACCGCTCGCGAGCTACATTCAACGGTACGTCGAAAAACCAAGTGCAATCGGGTTGCAAGTCGGGATGCAGCCATGACTCAAGCACGTTCACAGCCGCGCCACCCAATTGACGTCCCCCTCCCTGGTAAGCAAACGTGGCATCGGTAAAGCGATCACACAATACCCATCGCCCTTGGTCCAAGGCGGGCCTGATGACCGTTTCAACGTGCTCGGCGCGAGCTGCGAACATGAGCAGCGTTTCGGCCTTGAGTGTCATGGGTTGGTGCAATAATATTTGTCGCAATTGTTCGCCTAACGGCGTACCCCCGGGTTCGCGCGTGTTCAACACATCGACATTGCGCCGCGAAAGTTCCTCGACCAACCAGGGAACATGTGTACTTTTACCGGCGCCATCCAGCCCCTCGAGCGTGAGAAACAAGCCTTTTTTTTGTGCCATTTTCAATCGCGTCCCAGAATGTATTTCGCAACAGCGCGATTATGCTCGCGCAGATTCTCTGAAAACTGGCTTGTTCCATCGCCTCTGGACACAAAGTACAGATACTTGTGCTGTTCGGGATTCAAAGCGGCCTCCAGGGCAGCACGCCCGCTGCTTGCAATCGGCGTGGGCGGCAAGCCATTTCGCGTATAGGTATTCCAGGGCGTATCCGTTGTGAGATCCCGTTTACGTATTCGTCCCTGGTACTTTTCCCCCATGCCGTAAATAACCGTGGGATCGGTTTGCAACGGCATGCCCAGCCTGAGCCGGTTGGCAAACACACCGCTTACCCGGTCGCGGTCTGCGACATGCCCGGTCTCTTTTTCAATAATTGACGCCATGATCAGTGCTTCGTAGGGGGTTTTAAGCGCAAGTTCAGCCTGGCGTTGCGGCCACAGTTCATCAAGCAAGGACTTCTGCGCAACATAGGCGCGTCGCAAAATATCAAAATCGGTTGTACCCGGCGTGAAAACATAGGTATCGGGAAAGAAAAGACCTTCCGGGCTGGGATACGCAGCCCCAAGCTGATCAAGCAATTGTGCATCATCAACCCCATTGAGTGTCTGACGAACGTCGGGATGTTCTGCCAGGGCTTCACGAATACGTTTGTATGTCCAACCCTCAAGCAGGGTGAGACGTGTTTGCGTCATATCGCCATTGGCCATGCGCTCCAGCAAGACCCAGGGCGAGTCACCCGAGGTCGCCTCATAAGCACCCGCCTTGATCAGGACGTCGCGGCCGCTCAAACGGGCCATGATCACAAATAGATCTTCATTCATCTGGATACCGGCGTCACTCATGGCACGAGCCACGCCCCGCACGCCGGTGCCGGACTCGATTCGATAATCTGCCGGATCAGCCAGCATGGTGACAGGCGAGGTCACCCAATACCAGGCCGCGCCCGCAACCAGGGCGGTAAACACAAGCAGAAGGCTTGCCGACCAAAGCAACCAGGACTTGATAATTTTCAACATGGCGCCACTTTAAGCTATATAACCTGCGTTATTGTACGCAAGCACAGCAAGGTGTCCTGCAACACAAGACAAAGACCGCTATCATAAAGCGTCAAGTGCTTCGTTTTCTTATTATTTGTGTGCCCATAATGAATCTCGCCGTCAGTTCCGCTACCGTACTTTCCGACTTGGCTATCCTGGAGTTTTCGGGTGTCGATACACCGGCATTCCTTCAGGGGCAGCTAAGTAACGATGTAATGGCCGTCACAGCCGATACCGCCATGTTGGCCGCTTACTGCAACCCGAAAGGCAGAACACTGGCAACGCTTGTTTTCTGGAGAATGTCAGACACCCCCGACAATGAGCCGGTGTTCCAGGCGCTGGTAAAGGCCGATATTGCCGACGCACTGGTCAAACGGTTGACCATGTTCGTGTTGCGCTCAAAAGTCAAGATTCGTCGTTTAACCGCCCAGGCAGTCGGTCTTAAACTGGGCGACGGCAATGCGCTTTCCGGTGCGGTGGTGCCCGAAATCAACGGCTTGAACCTGTCGGCCCTGCCCGATATTCCCGCGCCATATCAGGTTTTTTCGCATCCGGGCGGCATCAGTATTACCGCTCCGAAAAACCAGCCCGATGTGCAAAGGTACTGGTTTATTCCTGCGCAAGCCCAGGCAACCTCGTTGCAGGCCAATGACAACGCCCTGAGCCAATGGCAAACAGACGACATTCTTGCCGGCCTGCCCTGGATTGAACAGGCAACTCAAGAAGCCTTTATTCCCCAAACCCTGAATCTTGACCTGATAAACGGCGTGAGCTTCACCAAAGGGTGTTATCCCGGCCAGGAAGTGGTTGCGCGCAGTCACTATCGGGGTACGGTCAAACGCAGAATGGCCCGTGGCACAACAAATGTACCCGCCGAGCACATTGCCTCACTGGCCGGGCAGGATATATTCAATGCGCATTCCGCGCATCCCGAATCGCCTGCAGGACGCGTTGTAAACGCGGCACATGACGACACACAGGCGCAATTGCTGCTTGAAGTAAAGCTGACCGAAATGGCCCAGGCGCAATACCGGCTGGGAGAGCCCGACGGCCCGGCCATCACGCTGGCAAGCTTGCCTTATCAAATCAACGTCTCATCCTGAAAGGCCAGGGACCATTCCGTCGCACCCGTCCAGCCTGTTTACAGGCAATTCAACGGGTGCCCTTCACCGGCAGGCCATGGCGGCTGTAAGTAACGCTCAACGAAACCCGAACCTGTTTCATCAATTGTTGCGGGCGTCCAGGACGGCGAACGATCCTTGTCAATCAAAAGCGCTCGAATGCCTTCTTTCAAGTCGGGGCTGCCCGCGCAATTGAGCGCCGCCACGTATTCCAGCCGGAATGCGTCGGCCAAACTCATGAAGCGCCCTTTCTTCAGCAATTCAAACGCCAATCGCACGGAACCGGGAGAACCCGCCTTCATCCGCTGAGCCGCCTGGCTGAGTGACTCATCGGCCGCCGACTCCCATTGCAATATATTGCGATACGTCGACATGAAGTCGGGTCCACCGCATGCAGACTGAATGGCATCGGCACAGCGCTGGGTTACTCCCTGCACAAGATACTCGGGAGTTGATCGGCGCAATATGCGATCGATCAAGGCATCGTTCACATCGCGACGGGTATGCCAGGCCTGGGCCTGAAGATCGCGCACCAACTGTTCCCATTGCCCGCTGCCCGCAACGTATTGCGTCAAACCCAGAAAAATCGTGTCAGCCGCATTGATGCTGGTACCCGTCATGGCAAGAAACCGTCCGAAAAACTCAGGCATACGGTTCAAAAACCAACTTGCACCGACATCGGGCACCACACCAATGCTGATTTCAGGCATCGCAAAACGCGTCGTTTCGGTGGCAACCCGATGGCTGCACCCCATCATCAAACCGGCGCCGCCGCCCATGACATAGCCATTACCCCAGCATATTATCGGTTTTGGGTAAGTATGAATCGTATAGTCGAGAATGTACTCATCCCGGAAAAAAGTCTTCAGATACTCAGAGGACCAGATCGGCCTGCCGGCTTCAGGGATGTGACGATAAAACGACTGTAGGTCGCCACCCGCGCAAAACGCCTTCTCGCCCTGGCCGCGCAATAAAATAACGCGCACGCGTTCATCGTCGCGCCAAACCGCCAACTGGGCAGTAATGGCCTGCGCCATTTCCAGCGACAGCCCATTAAGCCACTTGGGCTGATTCAATACAATAACGCCGATCTCGCTGCCTTCGGCGGCGCTTATCTGCTCAAACAGTACTGCTTCCATTTTTAGCCCGTTGTTTATGCATGGCTCGCCTGCGACGTGACTCCTTGGGATCAAACTGCAAGGGCCGATATAACTCCAGCCGATCGCCTTCCTGCAGAACATAATCGTCCTGGCAATGCTGCCCAAAAATGCCCATGGCGCTGATCAGCGCCGCGCTATCAGGGTACGCCTGGGCAAAACCGCTTTGATCGAGTGCCTGACGCGCGGTTGTACCCGCAGGTACTTTCAGCGTTTTTTGCCAGACGGCACCCGGTTGAGCAAACACCAGTTCAACGTAAATAGGCGTAGCGCCTGACGCAGGCAATTTAGTCATAGCACGCTTGCGCACGCTGGGTGAAAGAGTCGATAAAACTGCTGGCGATACGGTTAAAAACCGGACCAACAACGCGCTCCAGACCCCGGTTCGCGAACGCGTACTGCATGGTATAGACCACCTTGCAGGCATCGGGGGACAATTCCACGAACTCCCATTTTCCTGTCAGCTCGGAGAACGGGCCGTCGACCAGGTTAAACGTAATTTGACGAGGATAATCGTGTTCGTTACGCGTCGTGAATGATTGGCGAATACCCGCGAAGCTGATGGTAATCGTCGCCTGCATGCCGTGTTCATCGCGCGACTGGACACTCGCTCCACCGCACCACGGCATGAACTGGGGGTATTTATCGACTTCGGCGACCAAGTCAAACATCTGGGCGCACGTGTAAGGAACCAGGACTGATCTTTGAACTGTATGCATTGAACCTTTTTAATCGCTAGAATGTAAAGTTAATTTTACCTTTTATAGCTTTACCTATACATGAGCATTGTTGAAAACCGCAAGGCGCGGCACGATTATTTCATTGAAGACCGCTTTGAAGCCGGTCTTGTCCTGGAAGGATGGGAAGTAAAAGCCATCCGTGCCGGGCAAGTACAGCTTAAGGAAAGTTACGTTATTGTGCGTGACGGCGAAATTTTCGTTATTGGCATGCATATCAGCCCGCTGAAAACGGCGTCAACGCACATCCATCCCAACGCCACCCGCACCCGCAAGCTACTCTTGAAAGCAGAGGAAATCAATAAGCTCATCGGCAAGACCGAGCAACGAGGCTATACGCTTGTACCCTTGAACCTGCATTACAAAAATGGCCGCATCAAGCTGGACATGGCCCTGGGACGCGGCAAAAAGCACCACGATAAGCGTGATACGGCACGCGATAAAGACTGGGCCCGCGAAAAAGAACGCTTAATGAAGCACGACACGCGCAATAAAGCCTGAGGCCGGCTGTTTCCATACTTAATCGGGATGGGCGTCCGGTTCGAATGCCCATCGACCCGCACTACATATCGGTATGTACGTCCAGCTCCTGGCATTTCCGTGTCAGGGTGTTGCGGCCGATCCCCAGGCGCTGAGCGGCTTCCGCCTTGCGATCGCGACAATGACGCAAAGCGGTTTTCAATAAAGCGCTTTCAAATTCACGCGTTAACGTTGCCATAATAGCGGGCTCGTTGCGCTCCAGCTTGTTTCTGGCCGTTTCCACAAGCAAGCTGACCCAATTGGCCTGTTCGCTGCTTGAAACCGTGATGGTGCGCACCTCATCGGACGTCGATGGTTTGGCCGCTGCCGGCTCTGCAGTGCTGCTTGAGGCCTTGGCTCCCAAAACTTCCGGCGGCAAATCCTTGATATCAACGGTCTGCCCCGACGACATCACCGTAAGCCAATGGCAGAAATTCTCCAATTGCCGGATATTGCCGGGATAATCAAACGCCTTGAGTGTTTCCATTGCCTGCACGGTTAAACGTCGCGGCTTTACACCCAGGGCCTGAGCACTATTGGCCAGAAATAACTCGGTCAGCGCGGGGATATCCTCCTTGCGCTCACGCAATGGCGGCAAACGCAAACGAATAACATTCAGCCGATGAAAAAGATCTTCACGGAATTGGCCCTGAGCCACGCGCTGTTCAAGCGGCTGATGGGTCGCGGCAACAATACGCACATCAACCTTGATCGCCTGAGACCCGCCGACGCGATAGAAGCTGCCCTCGGCCAGTACCCGCAACAAGCGGGTTTGCAACTCAAAAGGCATGTCACCAATTTCATCAAGGAAAAGTGTGCCGCCATTGGCCTCTTCGAACCGGCCGCGGCGCAACTGGGTCGCACCGGTAAAGGCGCCTTTTTCATGGCCGAATAATTCAGCCTCCAGCAAATCGCGTGGAATGGCAGCCGCATTCAAGGCCACAAATGGCCCTGCAGCACGCGGACTATGCGTATGCAGTGCACGCGCAATCAACTCCTTGCCCGTGCCCGATTCACCTGTAATCAGCACCGTCGCCGGCGAGACGGCCAGGCGCCCAATGGCACGAAACACCTCCTGCATTGCGACCGATGCCGATTTCATCATTACCTGCGGCGCAGACTCCGGTTCGGTGCGCTCAATTTGAGAAACACCGGCATCAAAGGTATTGGCTTCGAGATGCGATTGCGCAGGCATTGCGCGCTGAATCAGGGCAACAGCATCATTTATGTCGAAAGGCTTGGCCAAGTAGTCGAAGGCGCCTTTCTTGAAGGCTGAGACCGTACTGCTCAAGTCGGTATATGCCGTCATGACAATCACCGGCAAGTCGGGATAGCGCTGTTTAATTTCCTGCAGCAGCACCAAGCCATCTTTGCCCGGCATGCGTACATCGGTAACCAGCACCGCAGGGGCCTGGCCTTCCAATGCATCAAGCATTTCATCGGCACTGGCGAAAGCCTGCGCAGGAATCGCTTCGCGTGCCAGCGCCTTTTCAAGCACCCAACGAATGCTTTGATCATCATCGACTATCCAGACCGGTTTCATGACTGCTCCAACGGTAGAATCAGGCGAAATTCCGTATGCCCCGGACGGGAATCAAACTCGATCACGCCACCATGCTGTTGTACAAACTCCTGTGCCAGACTCAAGCCCAGGCCACTGCCGCTGGCGCGACCGGTTACCAGCGGATGAAAAATTTTTTCCCGTAACTCTGTTGCAATACCCGGCCCGTTATCGACAACCGAAACAATGACACCGAGCCGGACTGTTTGGCGGGCCAATGTCAGTTGACGGCCAATTCGGGTGCGCAAAGTCAGGCAAGGAGGCGCTTCAGGATCAGGGTTACGCTGCTCGGTCAGCGCCTGAGCGGCATTTCGCACCACATTCAAAAGCGCCTGGACCAGGCGCGGCTGGTCTCCCTCGATTTCGGGTACCGACGCATCATAGTCACGGACGAACTCAATCTGATTGGCGTACTCCGCCTTGACCAGCGTATATACACGCTCACACACTTCATGAATATTGAATTGTGTGGTCACCAGCCCCTCGCCCTGGGGCGCAATCAATCGATCTATCAGGGCGCCAAGGCGATCTGCCTCGGCCACAATGACCCGGGTATATTCCTGTAGCGATGAATTACCCAGTTCACTCTCGAGAAGCTGCGCCGCGCCGCGAATACCCCCCAAGGGATTTTTCACCTCGTGGGCCAGATTCCGGAGCGACTCCCGCTGCACACTCAGTTCGCGTGTCAGCTGCAAGGTACGATCGAGCGTATCGTGCTGATCGAATCCCCGAACCTCCAGCAAGGCCGCCCATGGTTGATGATCAAGCGGCACCAGCGCCAGGCCAACCGAAACCGTCTGGCCTCCCGGCGCTCGAATAGAGCTGTCTTGCCGCAAAATACCGAACTGTCCTTGCAGGGCCTCTTGAAAGCGCCCCTGCAAAATCGGGTCGGGGCCAAACAACACCGCTACCGACAGGCCTTTAAGCTGCCTGCGCGATAAGCCGAACAGCTCTTCAGCACTATTGTTGGCATGCACCACCCCCCCTTTGTCATCCAATAACAAAACAGCGGTGGCAAGCAAGTCGTAACTGTCGATCGCGGCCCGGTCACGACTTGCCATTTCCAACTCCTTACAGGCTGTAGTACATATCGAACTCAACCGGATGAGACGTCATACGCAACCGCGTAATTTCAGCCATCTTCAGATCAATATAGGCATCGATCATGTCGTTGCTGAAGACACCGCCACGAGTCAGGAACTCGCGATCAGCGTCAAGCGCGGCAACCGCTTCTTCAAGCGATGCGCACACGGTCGGGATTTTTGCGTCTTCCTCAGGCGGCAGATCGTAAAGGTTCTTGTCGGCAGGATCACCAGGGTGAATCTTGTTTTGCACCCCATCCAGACCAGCCATCAACAAGGCGGAAAATGCCAGGTAAGGATTGGCCAGGGGATCCGGGAAGCGAGCTTCCACGCGGCGCGCCTTGGGGCTGCCCACGTAAGGAATCCGGATAGAGGCAGAACGGTTGCGAGCCGAATAAGCCAATTTCACCGGCGCTTCAAAGTGCGGCACCAAACGCTTGTAAGAGTTGGTGGCCGGATTCGTTAATGCGTTCAGTGCACGGGCATGTTTGATGATGCCGCCGATGTAATAAAGCGCAAACTCGGAAAGCCCGGCATAACCATTACCGGCAAACAGGTTTTGACCGTCTTTCCAGACGGACTGGTGCACGTGCATGCCGGAACCGTTGTCACCCACCACTGGCTTAGGCATGAAGGTCGCGGTTTTGCCGTAAACGTGTGCCACATTATGCACTGTGTACTTGAGGATCTGGTTCCAGTCGGCGCGCTGGACCAGCGTGCTGAACTTGGTACCAATTTCGCACTGACCGGGGCCGGCCACTTCGTGGTGATGCACTTCAACGGGCACGCCCTGCTGGTCAAGCAGCAAGCACATTTCCGAACGCATGTCGTGGAATGAATCTACGGGCGGCACAGGTACGTATCCGCCTTTTACGCTGGGGCGATGGCCCAGGTTGCCGCCTTCAAGCTCAAGCCCGCGCGACCAGGAGCCCTCTTCCGACTGAATTTTTACAAAACAACCAGAGGCGTCGTCATTCCAGGTGATACCGTCGAAGATGAAAAACTCGGGTTCAGGGCCAAAATAGGCGGCATCGCCCAGACCGCTGGATTTCAGATAAGCTTCAGCGCGCTTGGCCAGCGAACGCGGGTCGCGGTCGTAACCTTTCAGGTCAGAGGGCTCAACCACATCGCAGGTAAGAATCAAGGTGGACTCTTCGCGGAACGGATCCATACGGGCCGAACCGGTATCTGGAACCAGCAACATGTCAGATGCCTCAATCCCCTTCCAGCCACTAATTGACGAGCCGTCGAAGGCCTGGCCTGATTCTAGTTTTTCTTCATCAACAGCATGCGCCGGCACAGTCATGTGGTGCTCGCGACCAAGCGTATCGGTAAAACGGAAGTCCACAAACGCGACTTCTTTGTCTTGCATCAATTTAATGACTTCTTCTGGGGTGGACATAAAAACTCCTGAGCAAAAAGCGTTCAACGAAACAAATACTACTGCCTAAGGTTCAAGCAATAAGCGTGCCAACTTCTAGCGCGCCAAAACAGACCATTTTTATAGCAAAGCCTGCCCAATTTGCCATCAAAACACGCTTTGATTGGCTTATATTGGTGCGAATGAACCATTATGGTGCGAATATCGGTGCAAACCAACGTGATTTACATTTTGGTGCGGGTCTGCTCAAGGCAGGAAACGGGCCAATACCTCGTTCAAATATTGCCAACCCTGTTCCGAAGCGCACAACCTTGAAGGATCGGGTTTGAACAAGCCCTGCTCCGTTAATGCCTGCAGGGTCGTGGAAACCTGAATCAGCGGCAGGCCGGTTCGTTCCTCGAAATACTGCGCCGGTACGCCGTTGCGCAAACGCAAGGCATTCAGCATGAACTCAAAAGGCAAGTCGGCAATATCAACCGGGCCGGACTGCGCGAGGTGCGAACCATCGCGCCTGACTGCGTTCTGCATCCAGGAAACCGGATTTTTAAGGCGTGCCTGGCGGACAATGCCATGATGAAATGACAGCTTCGAATGAGCTCCCGGCCCCAGGCCAAGATAATCGCCGAACTCCCAGTAATTCACATTGTGAACACATCGGGCACCGGATTTAGCATAAGCGGAAACCTCGTAGCGCTCATAGCCGGCGTCCTGCAAGTGTTGTGCCACCGTTTCCTGCATGACGGCGGCCGCGTCCTCATCCGGGATCGCCGGCGGGTACTTGGCAAACACCGTATTGGGCTCAAGGGTCAGGTTATAAAGCGATAGATGCGAGGTATCCCACGATACCGCCTGGCGAATATCCTCTTCACATTGTGCGAAAGTTTGATTCGGCAACGCAAACATCACATCGAGATTAATCCGATCGACAGCACGCTGTGCAAGCTCAATGGCACGGCAGGCCTGCTCAGCCGAATGGATACGCCCCAAAGCATGAAGCGCCTCATTATTGAAACTTTGCACGCCAAGAGAAATACGATTAATACCGCTGTGGGCATAATCTTCAAACCGGCCCGCTTCAACCGTACCTGGATTCGCCTCAATGGTTATTTCCGCATCGGGCAATAAATTCAAGTGCGACCGGAATAACGACAGCATGCGGTCAATGGCATCGGCAGACAATAAGCTGGGCGTCCCGCCGCCGATAAACACCGAAATGACGGAACGCCCCCAGATATCCGGCAGCGCCTGTTCAAGATCGGCCTGCAACGCCTGCAAGTAAGCTTGCTCAGGCAAGTCTTCCTTGAGCTCATGTGAATTGAAATCACAATAAGGACACTTGCGCACGCACCAGGGCACATGTACGTACAACGCCAACGGCGGCAAGCTTGTCAGCGCGGTGCCGGCAATATCGCCGGCACCAGGCTTGACCGTTGCCGGGCCGGCTTGAGCAGCCTGGTCTTCAGGAATAACCGGAATGAAGCGACGCTTATTCATTAAATGGTATTGTCGCCAAGTTGCCCAACCAATAACTGCAATGCCTGCGCACGATGACTATGCCTGTTCTTTTCGGCGGGATCGAGTTGCGCCACCGTTTTTTCAAACTGAGGTAAATAAAAATAGGGGTCGTAACCGAAACCATGGCTGCCCATGGGCTCGGAAATGATTTCGCCGTGCCACCGGGCCTGTGCAATAACAGGCTGGGGATCATTGGCTGACCGCATGAAAACCAAGACAGCCACATAATGCGCTCGACGGTCTTCGGTGTCCTTAAGCCGCTGTTGCAGATAAGCATTATTGGCCTGGTCGGATTTTTCACCCCCGTTCATCGCGGCAAAACGGGCCGAATACACACCCGGCGCCCCATCCAGGGCAGACACGCACAACCCGGAATCATCAGCCAAGGCAGGCAGGCCCGTATGCTCACAAGCATGTCGGGCCTTGGCCAGCGCATTTTCCACGAACGTAGGATGAGGTTCGGGTGCTTCAGGCACACCCAACTCGCCCTGCGGCACCAATGTCCACCCTTTGGGTGCCAGGAGCGCGTCGAACTCGCGTAATTTGCCCGCGTTATTTGAAGCAAGTACCACTTTTCGCACGTTAACGCCCAATTTCAATCCGTTGCCAAATCCAGCGCCTGACGCTGCTGTTTAACCAGGTCGGCGATTCCCCCGGTTGCCATATCCAGCAACCCGTTCAGCGCCGTACGCCCAAAAACCGCGCCCTCGGCAGTTCCCTGTACCTCGACGAAATGGCCCGAACCTGTCATCACCACATTCATATCGGCATCGCAATTGCTGTCTTCCTCGTAGTCAAGATCCAGCACCGGTTGGCCGTCAACCAGGCCAACGGAGACGGCGGCAACGTGATCACGAATAGGATTGTGCGCCAGCACTTCCTGGCGCATCAGCGTATGAACAGCCAAGGCTGCCGCCACCCAGGCACCCGTGATGCTGGCACAGCGGGTACCGCCATCGGCCTGAATAACATCGCAATCAAGGTGCAGGGTGCGCTCTCCCAGCGCCTCCAGGTCGAAAACTGCGCGCAGGCTGCGGCCAATAAGGCGCTGAATTTCCTGGGTCCGTCCGCTTTGCTTGCCACGTGCCGCTTCGCGGTCGGAACGGGTATGCGTAGAGCGCGGCAACATACCGTACTCAGCCGTTACCCAACCCTGACCCTTGCCTTTCAAAAAAGGGGGAACCTTGTCGAGTACACTGGCATTGCACAGCACATGCGTTTCACCTGCTTTTATTAACACTGACCCCTCGGCATAACGGGTATAGCCCGTTACCAAAGACATCGACCGTAATTGATTGGGTGTTCGCCCGGCAGATCGGGCATGCGTCATATCGGTCAAAACAATCCTTTCTATAGTTTGGCGAATGCATCAATGTTAATTCATAATGCCCCGCAAGCTTTTACAACCTCGTAACAGGGAATGGAATATTTATGACTATTCGCAGCATGACAGCCTACGGTACCGCCCGCGCGGAGAGCCCTGAAGGGTTCGTGACGCTGGAAGTACGCAGTGTCAACAGCCGCTACCTGGATATCAATTTCCGTCTGCCCGATGAGTTGCGTGTTGTGGAAACTCACTTGCGCGAACAAATTGCCCGTACGCTGTCGCGCGGCAAAGTGGAGGTTCGGCTTTCCTATAGCCGCCAGAGAACCGACCCACTGGACAAACTGGATCAGGAATACATTAAAAAAGTAGCCGAACAATTGCGTTTGGCGCGTCAGGTCTTGCCGGACACCAGCGCGCCTTCATTAACCGATTTAATCAAAGGCGCATCGGGTCAGGACACAGAAGAGACCGACCCCGAGCTCTGGATTGCCCTGGCACAAAAAGCACTGAGCCACGCCCTGACCGACATGCAGGCCAACCGCGAACGTGAAGGTGCGCGGCTGGGTTCCATGCTGCTTGAGTGTGCCGACCAGATTCATGAAATTGTAGAGGGTGTTGGCCATGTCTTGCCCCAGCTATTGGAAGAACACCGGCAGAAACTGGCAGGCAAGCTGCGCGAAACACTGGAAAACACCAACCCCAATGGCTTTACCAACATCAGTGGTGAAGAATTGACTGCACGTATTGCGCAGGAAAGCTCCTTGTTTTCATTACGTATCGACGTTGCCGAGGAAATAGTACGTCTGCACTCGCATTTGGCTGAACTGCGAGAATTACTGGCGGGAGACGAACCCGAAACACAAGCGAACAGCCATCGAAAAAACAAAGGCAGCACCGGCAAGCGGCTGGACTTCCTGTTTCAGGAAATGAACCGCGAAGCCAATACCCTGGGCTCGAAAGCCGCCGGCATCAGCGTAACCCGGGCCGCCATTGACTTGAAATTACTCATTGAGCAAATGCGCGAGCAGGCCCAGAATATCGAATAATCGGCTCAAACCACTTTTGCAGTTAACCTTCAACCGCCTACACCATGCATACCGCAAACGACATCTTGAACTTCTGGTTTAACGAACTCACACCAAAACAATGGTTCGACAAAGACGATGGGCTTGACGCCGAAATCCGTGAACGATTCAGCCAGTTGCACCACCGGGCTGCACACTGCGAGCTTTATGAGTGGCGCCAAACGCCCAAGGGTCGTCTAGCAGAAATCATTGTGCTGGATCAGTTTTCACGCAATATTTACCGCAATCAGGCTCGTGCCTTTGCCTGTGACCCATTGGCGCTGTCGTTGGCGCAGGAGGTCGTGGCTCAAGGAATCGACAAGCAATTCAAGCCGCCGCATATTGGCTTTCTTTATTTGCCTTATATGCATAGCGAGTCTATCCGGATTCATGAAGTCGCCATGCAGCTTTATAGCCAGCCCGGCCTTGAAGACAGCCTGGACTTCGAAATAAGACACAAGGAAATACTGGCGCGTTTCGGACGATATCCGCATCGGAACAAAGCGCTAGGCCGCCCTTCCACTGCAGAAGAGATCGAATTCCTGAAGCAGCCCGGATCTGGCTTTTAAGCTTTAAGCGCCCTGGCGGGCAAGCAAAGGGCGAAGCGCCTCGACATGTTGCGGATATTGCTCGAGCAAGTCGTTCGAATTGGCCAACTCGAACTCAGAAAACTCGAATCCCGGGGCAACCGTGCAACCCAGAAGCGCAAAACCAGCCGGGTCTTCCAGTTGCGCGGCAAACCAGCACCCCGCTGGCACGACTGCCTGGCACACCGCTTGTGGATGCTCCAGGGGATGCCCCAAACGATGCGTTTGTAATTCACCGCTGCTTGCCAGGATGTGCAGTAACAAGGGCTGCCCTGCGTAAAAATGCCAAACTTCGTCGGAGGCAATGCGATGCCAGGCAGAATAAGCACCGTCATTCAATAAATAATAAATAGCGGTCGAACTGCTACGAACCGCGCCGTCAGCCGCGCGACTTACCCGATCGGCGGCACGATAAGTCTCGCTGTAATAACCCCCTTCCGGATGCGGTTGCATATTGAGCTGTGTAACCAAACGTTCAACCCACTCTTGCGTCATATCCCTTCCTTCCATTACTCAAAAACCTCAAAAATAACTAAAGAAAACCCTATAAGTAACTAAAACAAATGATTTTTTTATTATTATTCTGATATGATTCCGACATAAGAAAATCTGGCCGGAACTTATCATGCTACGACCTTTACGTACTTTTTTTACTGTCCTGACACTTTTGGTAAGCGGATTTGCATTCGTAGCGCCCGCTCAGGCCGATCCCATGCGCTCAGAGGCCGTGTTTGTTCAAGACTTGAAAAGCACCAAAGTACTTTACGATAAAAACAGTAAAGACACCCGCCCCATTGCTTCCATTACCAAACTCATGACGGCTCTGATCGTGGCTGAAGCCGGGCAGGATCTGCAAACCACCATTACCATCAGCGACGATGATATCGACCGCCTGCGTCATTCGCGCTCCCGGTTGGCGGTTGGCACGACGCTTAACCGCGACAACATGCTTTTACTGGCGCTGATGTCATCGGAAAATCGTGCGGCCCATGCATTAGCCCGTTACTATCCAGGGGGGTTGTCGGCCTTTATCCGCGCCATGAATGACAAGGCTCGCGAATTGGGTATGCGCCACTCACGTTTTGTTGATCCAACCGGCTTGTCGGCCGATAACGTTTCTACCCCCCGCGACCTGATCAAACTGTTAAAGGCGGTGAACGAGAATCCCCTTATTCAACGCTACACCGTAAACGAGCGTCATCAAGTCAAGCTGAAAAACGGCCGGGCACTTGTTTATAACAACACCAATCGCCTGGTGAAAAATGATGATTGGGCCGTACAACTGTCCAAAACAGGGTTCATTAACGAAGCCGGACGCTGCCTGGTGATGGTGACTCGCATCGATGGCCGGGACGTGGCCATGGTATTCCTGAACTCCCAGGGGCGCTATTCCCGCATAGGCGATGCCGTGCGCGTTCGTAATTATCTGGAAAAAAACATCAATCTGGCTATGCTATAACCAGCCTATGTGCATTGCCTATCTGGCGTTAAACACCCATCCGGATTGGCCACTTTTCATCGCGGCCAATCGTGACGAATTTCATGCCCGCCCCACCAGCACTGCCGCCCCCTGGAAAAATCATCCGGAGGTGATTGCCGGTACGGATGAACTGGCCGGGGGCACTTGGCTGGGTATTACCCGTACGGGTCGATTCGCCCTGTTAACCAATTTTCGTGACCTGCGTTTGCAAGGGCCCGACACACCGGTCTCACGGGGAGAACTGGTTAAAGACTTCCTGATCGGCACCCAACCGGCCGCAGAATACGCCCAAACCGTATCCCAAAAAGGACGCCAATACCAAGGATTCAATCTTATTGTTGGTGAAGGCACCCAGGCTGCCTACGTGGGAAATCAAACGGCCAACCCGCAGGATATTGAACTTCTGGTTCCAGGACGCTATGTATTATCGAACCACTTGCTGGATACCGACTGGCCCAAAACAGAACGTCTGCGCGAGTTGCTGGGGCATTTCCCCATCGAGCACCTGGAGCGCTCGATTAATCGGGTGTTTGAATTACTGAAAGAGACAACCCCGGCACCCGAACATTTGCTACCCGATACCGGGCTTGATCTTGAACGCGAACGCCTTCTAAGCAGCCCTTTTATCATCAGCCCGGAATACGGCACCCGATGTTCCAGTATCATTGCCATCCACCGTAGCGGGCAGGCTGTATTCAGCGAACTGACATACAACCCGCAAGGCCAGGAAACAGAGCGCCACGATTGGCACTGGCTGGTTCAATGAAGCGTTGTACCGGGCGGCACTGCCGAGGCGGGCTGGTTGGAAGCTTCTCGCGATTGCAATTCGCTTAAGGCATCTTGCCAGCTTCTTAACGGCACACAGGTTTGCAGCCGATGCACCGCCTGCCTTACCAGTGCCTCGTGCAACTCGTGCCCCACTGAAGAAGCAATATCCAGGGTTGAGTCGCCCCCAAGACCGGCAAGTTGATTATGCACGCTTTGCATGACCGAATTCGGCACAATGGGATCGTTCTGCCCATGCAGAAAATGCAGTGTTGTCGCCGGCGGCGCTTGCGTTGGCATGCGCGCATAACATCCGGAAAACGCAAGCACCCGCCCTGCCAAATCAGGTTGTGCCATGGAAGCTTCCAGCGCAATTGTGGCGCCCTGGCCGAACCCGGCCAAGGCAGTTGCCTCGCCAGTCAGTTCGAAGCGGGTCTGCACTTTTTGAATGTAGCGAATCAGATCGGGTAAAGCGCGTTCGACCCGTCCCACATAGTTGTGTTCACCCAGTTCAGCCTGATCAAACCAATGATGAACAGCCTCTTGCGACCGTAAAGGCCCGTACGGCAACACCAGAACGGCCTGAGGGAAAGCTTTCATTAGCGCTTTTTTCAACTGCTCTAATTGAGCCGGATCGGCAGCATTATCGTGCAGTAAAACAAAAAGCTGTTGTGCTGTCTGGTGAGCCGGTGCGAACACCAATGGCTCGGGAATGGAAGTTTCGGAATATTCACTCATAAACAGATGATACGAAAAAAATGCCGGCTTTCATAATGCGCTGCACTCTTAGCCCCCTGGGAATCAAAATGAATCATACCTAAAACCCCCTTTATTTACTGTATATATATACAGTAAAATGAGCGTATGAAATCAACATCACCACCCTATGCGGCTCCCGTTCAAATTCATCCTGCGCTTTGGCGTGCATCGCAACTGGCGCAGGGCCGCCAACACGTCGTGTCAACGGGTTACGTCGCCCTGAACCGCGAATTACCCGGTGGTGGCTGGCCCAACAGCACGTTTATTGAAATTTTGCCGGCAGAAACAGGTACAGGCGAAATCAGCTTGTTAACCCCCGCCTTGAGGCAAGTGGTGAACGACACGCATAAAAGAATCATTATGTTGAACTGCCCTCTTGTTCCAAACTCGTTATGCTGGATGAACTGGCAGTTGAACCCCGACAGGCTGGTTTGGGTACATCCAAACCAGCCCAGCCAGGTGTTATGGGCGGCCGAACAAGTCTTGCGTCATGATGCCTGCGCTGCTCTCTTGTTATGGTTGCCCTCGCACGTTTCCCTGGCAGCCATGCGCAAGCTGCATCTTGCAGCGCAACGCAGCACGGCATTGTTTTTTGGCCTGAAGCCTGCGCAACAACAGCGCGCCAGCCCGGCACCACTTCGTCTTAGATTACAAGGTGCACCGGGCGGCCTTCATATCAGCATTATCAAGCGACAAGGCCCCACGCACGCCAAGCCTTTATTCCTGCCTTTAACCCCTACCAACAGCACACCTTCCACTTCGAAAGAAAAAACAACTCACCCAACCCGGACTTCAAGCCATGTCATGTTGGATCAGCCTGTATATCCCGCCTGATACATCGCACTCCCATGCCGCACTCAACTGGCTGGTGCAGGAAATGCAAAGTTATACGCCCCACATTGCGCGGCCGGTTTCGCATACGCTTGTACTCAATGTTCAGGCCAGCCTGTCATTGTTCAATGGTGCGCATGCTTTAGCCCGGAAGCTGCGGCAACACTGCCATGCGGCATCGGTCAGGCCGGTGCTGGCAATGGCCCCAACCGCCACGGGTGCACAATGGTTGGCATGGCAAAGCACGACCTCGCGCAGACGCGTTTTACGGCAATCGCAACTGAACCGGCAACTCGATCTACTGCCGGTTGCCGTTATTCCACAAGCCCGCCCTTATCTTGACTGGCTGCATGGCATCGCCTGCCATTCGATCGAGCAGCTCCGCTTGTTGCCACGCGCCGGATTACAGCAACGCACAACGCCTGCGCTCATTCAGGCTATCGACGCCGCATATGCCCGTGCAGCCGAGCACTTCACCTGGGTTCAGCCCCCCAGTACATGGCAATGCCATCATGAGCTTTCTTATCATGTACAACAGGCGCCTCAGCTGCTTTCCCCCCTTGCCACACTTTTAAGCAAGGCCTGCCAGTGGCTTGCGCAACATCGTTGTGCCTGTTCCGTTTTGCACCTTTTACTGCACCATGAAAAGGGCCGCCAAGCCCGGCCCCCCGGTTTTTTAAAAGTATGCATTACACAACCCGGCTGGCACACCGATCACTTCCAGGCTGTACTGCAGCAACTTTTACTGAATATGCAGCTTCCCGCCCCGGTTATTGCGCTTACGCTGCATATTCCATCAACATGCCCTTTACCGAACAGCAACACCTCGCTTTTCCCTGATCCGGAACAGTGGCAACAGAACGAGGCCCACCTGTTCGACTTGCTCCATGCACGCCTGGGACCACAAGCCGTCTCTACCCCCGCCATCCAGGCGCTGCACTGCCCTGAAAAAGCCAACCAGTGGCAACACGCCTCATTACACGCCCTTACTGTTCGACAACGCCCGGCCTCACCCTGCGCACCGGCCGACGGCTGGCCGGTGCGGCCTTTCTGGCTACTGCCAAAGCCGATTGCATTAACGACCCGCAATCATCAGCCCGTTTACCAGAATGAAGCTTTAACGCTTTTACAGGGGCCTGAGCGTATCGATTGCAGCGAATGGCTTGAGCCCTATCTGGCACGCGATTATTTCATTGCGACCAACACGCGTCATATTCATTACTGGATCTTTCGCGAACAAAGCAGCATTAAAACCGCTCAACAAGCGTCCTATTGGTTTTTGCATGGCTTTTTTGCTTAGGCCGTGGTGTTTTGTCATGGAAACATTAACTTCAAGCCTGCCCAATTATGCTGAACTCGATTGCCTTTCGAATTTCACCTTTTTAAAAGGCGCTTCCCACCCTGAAGAATTGGTGCAACAAGCATATCAGGCCGGTTATAGCGCCTTGGCACTGGCCGATGAGTGTTCTGTTGCAGGTGCCGTCAGGGCGCATATAAAGGCACAGGAATGCGGCTTGCACTTTATTGTTAGCAGCCGTTTCATGTTGCATCACCATGAACAGCGTTGCGGGGAATTGCTTGTGCTGGTAGCCAATAAAGAAGGCTACGGCAATTTGTGCCAGCTTATTACCCTGGCGCGCAGCCGGGCAAGCAAGAAAACCCATTATCAATTGAACCTGCACGATCTGGTTGCCGGTGCACCCAGGTTTCCTGAAATACGCCATTTACCGGGTTGTTTGCTTATTTTCAAACCCTGGCTGGCGCAATCTCAGGCAAACTGGCAGCATGCCTTAGATACCCTTCGCACGCTTTTTCAAAGCCGGCTCTGGCTTGGGCTTACCCAGCAATTAGAAGCGCATGACCCTGAACATCGCCAACAACTTACCCAAACATCAGCGCAATGGCGTATTCCCCTTGTCGCCCTGGGCCAGGCCGACATGCACAAACGCTCCAGACGTTTACTGCACCAGTTATTAACCGCAATCCGATTAGGTACAACAATTGAAAAATGCGGATATGCATTACCCCAGAATGCCGAACATTATCTCCTGCCCCGTTTCCAGCTGGGGCAACGCTTTACCGCAGCCTCCTTGGAACAAACCATTTGTATCAGCCGGCAATGCCGGTTTTCCTTAAGTGAAATCCGCTATCAATACCCCAGCGATACCGTACCGGCAAACCGTAATCCGGCATCACATTTGCGTGAACTGACTTACCAGGGAGCACAGCAGCGATACCCCCAGGGCATTCCCGACAATGTCCGGCAACAACTGGAGCACGAACTTGGCATTATTCAGCAACTGGAATACGAAGCGTACTTCTTAACGGTGCACGATATCGTGCGATACGCCCTTTCCCGCAACATTCTTTGCCAGGGACGCGGTTCGGCCGCCAACTCAGCGGTCTGCTATTGCCTGGGCATTACGGCTGTCAACCCCGCCCACAGCAATGCCCTGTTCGCCCGTTTCATCAGTGCCGAACGCAATGAGCCACCCGATATCGACGTCGACTTCGAGCACCAACGTCGTGAAGAGGTCATTCAATATATTTATGAACGCTATGGGCGGCATCGGGCTGCCTTAACAGCCGTAGTCATTACGTATAGACACCGCAGTGCATTGCGCGACACGGGCAAAGCGCTGGGTTTTGAGCCCGACCTCATTAACCGGGTGTGCCAGTCTTGCCGCTATTGGGATAAAACCCAAACCCTCATCGAGAAACTTGCCGAGCAAGGCCTCGACCCCAACCTGCCTCGCGTGCAGGCCTGGGCCTCTTTAGCTCAGAAACTGCTGGGTTTTCCGCGTCATTTATCACAGCACCCCGGCGGATTTGTCATCGCCAATCAAACACTCACCCGACTGGTGCCGGTAGAAAATGCCGCCATGCCGAATCGACGTATTGTTCAATGGGATAAAGACGACCTTGATGCCATGGGCTTACTGAAAATAGACGTCCTGGCCCTGGGCATGCTGTCGGCCTTGCAACAGGCTTTGAAAATGTTAAGTCGAAAATATCAATACCCTTTCCCCCTGCACAGCATTCCCCAGGAAGATAATGCAACCTATGACATGATCAGCCAGGCCGACACCATCGGCGTTTTTCAAATTGAATCAAGGGCGCAAATGAGCATGCTGCCCCGACTGCGGCCACGCACTTTCTACGACCTGGTCATTCAAATTGCCATCGTACGACCGGGGCCCATTCAGGGTGACATGGTGCACCCTTATTTGCGACGTCGCCAGGGGCTCGAATCGGTTAAATACCCTAACCCGAAAGTGCAGCATATCTTGTCACGTACCCTGGGCATTCCGATTTTTCAGGAGCAGGCCATGCAACTGGCCATGACTGCAGCCGGTTTCTCTGCCGACGAAGCCGACCAATTACGCCGCTCCATGGCGGCCTGGAAACGTAAAGGCGGAATTGATCATTTCCGACCCCGTTTAATCAGCGGTATGTTGTCGCGTGGGTACGAACAAACATTTATTGAATTGATTCTGCGTCAACTGGAAGGATTTGGTGAATATGGGTTTCCCGAAAGTCACTCAGCCAGTTTTGCCAATTTGGCCTATGCCAGCGCCTGGATCAAATGCCATGAGCCCGGCATTTTCCTGGTGGCCCTACTGAATGCCCAGCCTCTTGGGTTCTACGGCCCCAGTCAATTGGTACAAGACGCCCGGCGTCATCAAGTTACGGTGCTGCCCATCGATATCCAACACAGTCAATGGAAGAGTTCTTTGGAAGCGCAGGTGCCAGCACAGGCTGTCAGATTGGGGCTGCACCTGGTCAAGGGGCTCAGCCAGAATGCCGGCCAGCGTATCGAGGCAACCAGAAACACCCCTTTTGCCTCCGTTCATGATTTAGCCACCCGGGCACAACTTAGCCGTCATGATATCGATGCACTGGCGCATGCCGATGCTTTAAAGAGCCTGGCCGGACATCGTTACCAGGCACGTTGGGCGGGCGCCCTGCTGCCCACAAACGACTTACTGCAGCATGCCCCCGTTCTTGAAGAACGCGCCCCCCATTTTTCGTCACCCGGCGAAGGTGAAGAGGTACTGAACGACTACGCCGCCACCGGCTTTTCTTTACGGCGTCATCCGCTCGCGCTACTGCGTTCGCATCCTGAACTGGCTCGTTTCACGACAGCCAACGATTTGCTTGAACTTTATCCAGACAAGCGCCTGGCACGTGCCTGCGGCCTGATTACGATGCGCCAAAGGCCGCAAACCGCCAATGGCATCATTTTTGTCAGTCTTGAAGACGAGACCGGTATCGTAAACATTATCGTCAGGCCGTCCCTGGCCCGGAAACAACGCGCAGAATTACTGGACGCCCGATTACTGGGGGTTTATGGCGTTTGGCAGCGCCAGGACACGGTTTGCCATTTAATCGCCCATCGTCTGGTGAATCTGACCCACTTAATCCAAGATTTGGCGATAAAAAGCCGTGACTTCCATTAAGGCCCTTGCAAGCCGTTAAAATAACACCTTCGTTAACCCTTATTCAGGAAACAACCATGAGCAGTTCGCTCAAGCAAGACCTTACCGACAGCATCAAATCCGCCATGAAAGCGAAACAAAGCGCTCGCCTGGGTACGCTACGCTTTTTGCAGGCTGCGGTTAAACAGAAAGAAGTGGATGAGCGTCGTGAGCTCAACGACACCGAGATTCTGGCCATTATTGAAAAACAGGTAAAACAACGGCGTGAATCCATTGCCGCTTTTGAAAAAGCCGGCCGGACTGAAACTGTGGCTCAGGAACAGGCGGAACTTGCCATTTTGCAAGAGTTTCTACCTCAGCAAGCGCCTCAGGAAGAGGTCGACGCGGTCATCGACAAAGCCATTGCCCAGGTTACCAGCCAAGGCATCGAAGGGCCGGCTGCCATGGGAAAAGTCATGGGCATGGTTAAAACAGAACTGGCCGGGCGGGCCGACATGAGCGCCGTTTCCGCACAAGTAAAACAAAAACTCGCATCATGACAAATCTATCGAAAGAAAGTGTCGACTACTTCGGGTTGAACATTCCATTCATGCAGTGTATTGGCTTGCAGCCCGAACACTTTTCCGCGGAACTTACCCGTACGCGCCTGCCATGGCGGGCCGATTTAACAAACAGCCGCGGAGATATCCACGGCGGGACATTAATGAGTGCGCTCGACTTAACATTAAGCGCTTCGGCGCGCGCCAAAGACCCGTCAACCAGCATGGCTACCATCGACATGGCCACGCATTTTCTTGCACCGGCAACCGGCAATGTCGTTTTCGAAGCCCGCTGCCTGAGAATGGGAAAATCGATTGCCTTTTGCGAGGGGCGGGCGTTAGATGAAGAGGGCAATATTCTGGTTACCGCCACAGCCACATTCAAAATTATTTGGCCGCGCCCTGATCAAGCCACCTCTTGATCGCAACCAAGTGGCTCCAAAGCCGGATAATCGGTATAACCACAGGCCCCATCGCCATAAAATGTCTGGGCAATTGGCTCGTTCAGCGGGGCATGCCGCCGGAACCGCTCAACCAGGTCGGGGTTCGCAATAAAAGAGCGGCCAAAAGCCACTGCTTCGGCCTGTCCCGACGACACCATTTTTTCGGCCGATTCAAAATTAAAGTTTTCATTGGCAATCACCGGCCCGCCGAATAAAGCCTTGATTCTGGGTAACAGGCTGTCCGGGCCTTCACTTTCACGAACACACAGAAAAGCCAGGCCTTGTTCGCCCAGCGCTTGCGCCACATAGGAAAACAAGGCTTGCGGATCGTCGTCACCCATACTGTGGGCATCGCCCCGTGGCGACAGATGAACCCCTACCCGGCTCGACGGCCAGACACTGCAGCAGGCCTGCACAACCTCCATCAGAAAACGAGCTCGGTTTTCCACCGGGCCGCCATAGTGATCTGTTCGACGATTCGAGTGATTATGCAAGAACTGGTCGATAAGATAACCATTTGCAGCGTGAATTTCCACGCCGTCAAAACCCGCCTCGCGTGCGTTACGTGCCGCCTGCGTGAAATCGGCAACGATGCTGGCAATTTCCGGCAAATGTAAAGCCCGCGGCGTGGGATAAGGCCGCTTGGGCCGCAATAAACTGACATGGCCTTCACAGGGGATGGCGCTGGGTGCCACCGGAATCTCGCCGTTCAGCAGTTCCGGGTCGGACACACGCCCTACATGCCAGAGTTGCAGCATTATTTTCCCGCCCTGATCGTGCACCGTCTTGGTTATACGCTTCCAGCCTTCAACCTGCGTTTTACTCCAGATTCCCGGGGTACCGGGGTAGCCTACCCCTTGCGCCGAAACAGACGTAGCTTCCGAAATAACCAACCCGGCACCCGCCCGCTGACAGTAGTATTGACGCATCAGTTCATTGGGCACGCGAGCCGATCCTGCACGCGTTCGCGTCAGCGGCGCCATGACAATGCGATTCTTTAACGTTAGCCCGCCCAATTGAACAGGTTCGAAAAGACAGCTCATAAACTTAATCTGATAATGGTTTACCCTAATTTCATCAAATTAACACAAATTGAAAAAAGACACACTAATTGTAGGGATTAAGGAAACGACCGTTCGCACCGAATTGATTCTCCACCTTACAATTATCAAATCAACAAGGGGAAGACATGGGGCAATTTGCCATTATCGGTCTGGGTCGGTTCGGATCTGCAGCCGCGCTGGAATTAATGAAATTGGATCATGATGTCATCGGCATCGATTCCAGCGAAAAACTGGTCAACAAATATGCCGACCTGCTCAGTCGTGCGGTCATTGCCGACGCCACCGATCGAAAAGCCATCGATGAGTTGGCGCTTGACGGCTACGACGTCGTCTTGGTTGGAATCGGAGCCGATCTCGAGTCCAGCCTGCTTTGTGTTGTTCACCTGAAAAGTGCAGGCGTCAAAAGAATATGGGTAAAAGCCACTTCGCGGGCTCATCACACCATTCTCAGCAAACTGGGCGTCGAACGAATTATTCATCCCGAAGACGAAATGGGCGTGCGGGCGGCGCAAACCCTCAGCTACCCGATGGTGGACGATTACATTTCATTGGGCAATGGCCAGTTTGTGGTTGAGGTCCATATCGGAGAAACCCTGCACGAGGCAAAACTCAACGATTTTCTGGGTGCCCAGCCGGAAAAAATACATGTGCTCCTTATCAAGCGCAAGTCAGAGATCATCGTCCACCCGGATAACGATTTCACGCTGCACACCAAAGATGTCATGGTGCTGGCCGGCCAACTGGACACGTTAAAACTGATCGCCCCGGCCTTAACTTAAAACTTGAAAAATCGTCCGCATGCGACACTGGCATCCAAGACACACCCTGTATAACTACCGGCGTGTAAGAAAAACCGGGCGAATCAACGTCAGCCCGCCCATTGTCCTGACGGCAGGTTTTGCCGTACTGAGCGTTATCGGCATGGGACTGCTCTTACTGCCGTTTTCAACGCATGAAGGTATTTCTGTGCTGGCTGCGCTGTTCTCTGCGGTGTCGGCCGTAACAATCACGGGCCTCACGGCCGTTGATATCGGCACCACTTATACGCCAATTGGCCAGGCAATTCTCATTGCGCTGGTGCAAATCGGGGGGCTGGGTTTCGTCACACTTTCGGTTACCGCCGCACTGGCCCTGGGAAAGCGTATCAGCCTGCAACATCAGGCATTGGCGCAGGAAGCGTTCAATCAAACCAATGTGTCAACCGTCAGGCAAATTGCCTATGCCATGATCAAGATCACCTTTGTCATTGAATTGATCGGCATCGTTATTTTTACGCTTTGGTGGTGGCAAGGCACGCCTTTTATGCAGGCATTGGGCCAAGGCATTTTCCATGGTATTTCCGCATTCAACAATGCCGGCATGTCGATCTCCACGACACAAATTATCGACTATGCAGGCGACCCCGTCATCATTCTGGGCACAACCTTGCTCATTATCCTGGGGGGTATCGGGTTCTCGGTTATTCACGACGTGCGGCAAAAACGAAACTGGCGTCACCTGATGCCTTACACACGCATCGTGATTATTGGCACGCTGGTATTGAACCTAACCGGCTTTTGCCTGATTTGGCTTATGGAGCGCAACAACCCGGCCACATTCGCACCGCTCAGCATAAGCGATCAGGCGCTGGCAGCCTGGTTGCAAACCATTACCACACGAACGGCGGGTTTCAGTAGCGTCATCATCAGCGAGCTGGAAGACAGCACCACTGTTTTAATGATGCTGTTCATGTTTATTGGCGGGGGGTCGCTCAGTTTGGCCAGCGGCATAAAAATAGGCACTTTCATCGTGTTAATGGCTGCCGCAAGGGCCTATATTTTTCAACATCCGCAACCCACACTGCTCAACCGGGCCATCTCTGAAGACACGGTTCAAAAATCACTGGCGCTACTGCTGATAACCTCATTGTTGATCTTCTTTGCAACGCTGCTGATGACAATTTTTGAGACTGCGCCGTTTATAAGCATTCTTTTCGAAGTGGTTTCGGCCGTCAGCACGACGGGCCTGAGCAGGGACCTAACTCCGACACTCTCGCCGCCCAGTCAAATTCTGGTGATTTTATTAATGTTTGTTGGCCGCCTGGGCCCTCTTGCGCTGATATACAGCTTAAGTGCCAAACGTCGCAGCCATGTCCGATATCCGGAAACCACGTTTCAAGTGGGCTAAATCACCTCATTTTCTATTACATAAATAATACGTTTTAACAATCGCGTCATACTAGCGCGAAATAATACCCGTAACTCAAGCCACGACAGTCTGCCAATTCGAGGGGTTTCATGCAGTGCGCCCATTTCTTGCTGTTTCCAATAGCCCGATCAACTGGGTCATTATTATTTTGGGCTTGTCACTTTTATCGTTTCTCTGGATTTCCCATAACCGGCAATACGAAGTCGCACATAAAGAGGCACTGGAAGCCCGTGCCACTGAACACCAGAACCTGGCCATCATCATCACCGAACATCTTGGTCAAATAGCTGATCGAGCCCAGGCCCTGGGGCAATCGGCCCTGGGAGGCCAATGGCAACCCACTGCGCTTCAACGCAACCTGTCACGCATTCTCGCTCAAGATCCCATTTTCAACCGAATTACCCTTTACGACGCAAAAGGAAACTACGGGTTAAGCAGTCATCAACAAAGTCGCGCCCAGTTACCGCCGGCATGGATGAAGCAGGTACGAAAACAACTGCAACAGTACGGCAATACGGTTTTTCTGCCGACTCAAACAAATCAGAAGAAAGACACCCCGAACAGCACCTCCTCCACACCGCCCGAATGGAAAATACCTTTTCTTCTACCCGTTGTCGACGGGGATTCAAAAACACTGACCGGTGTTCTGTATATCGAAATGGACGTGGGCTATCTAACCCGTCTGTACCAGGATATCAATTTAGGGCAAAGCGGCATTATCCAATTGCTCGACCGCAACAATGTCGAACGGTTGCGAACCAACCATAGCGGCGTGTTGGTTTCAGGGCCCGATCTGATCCCCTTGAACCCGCCCGACAGAACCGTCATTACAGGCCGTTTTCAGTCGGCATCACAGGCCGGCCTGTATCAAAGCCTGTTAAGCCGCAAACCCGAACTGGGCTGGACGGTCGTTGTAAGCCAACAATACGGCGATATTCTGGCACCTATTGATGCGCGCGAACAACAGCAAAAGTGGATCTACCTGTTGCTGACCGGTGTCGTAATCGGTGTTCTGGCATGGTTACTGAAGATGATTAACGCGCAGCAGGAAACAATTACTGCGCTTAACTACGCACAGGATGAGAACCAGGCATTAATCGAACGGCTCGAAACGGCACACCGGCGCAGCAGCCTGGCCGCATCCACCGACCACCTGAGCGGCCTTTTCAACCGACGCCAACTGATGGATATCGGTGCACGCGTCATTACCGAGCAACGCGCATGCCGCAAACTGCTGGCCGTGCTTTTTATCGATCTTGACCGCTTCAAGTCAATTAACGACACCTTGGGCCACAAAACAGGCGACCTGCTTCTGCAGGCCGTTGCCGGACGCATTAAAAGACTGCTGGAGCCGGGCGATTACGCCGCCCGGTTCGGCGGCGATGAATTCGTGATTCTACTGGCCGGAGACCGCACCGAAACCAGCATTACAAACTGGGTACAAACGCTGGTGGCGCGCCTGTCCGATACCTATGCGCTCGATGGCACCGAGCTTAATACCAGCCCCAGCGTTGGCGTATCGATATGCCCGCGCGACGCCCAGACCATTGATGAATTGATACGATGCGCCGACAACGCCATGTATTCCGCCAAGCAATCAGGACGTGGCCAATACCGGTTCTACGATCCATCTCTGAACACCAGCAGCCTGGAGGCTTTTCAAATTGAACAATCGCTGATTGAAGCGTTAAAGAAACACCAGCTTGTTTTGCATTACCAGCCCATGATTGATCTGGACACCATGAAAATCGTTGGCTACGAAAGCCTGGTTCGCTGGCAACATCCTGACCACGGCATGATCTACCCCGACCGCTTCATCGCCATCGCCGAGCGTAGCGGTCTCATTGTCGAATTGGGTGAGACCGTGCTTCGCCTGGCCTGCGAACAGCTGAGCGTCTGGCGCAAAGACGGCTGTGAGCGACATATCAGTATCAACGTCTCGGCACTGCAGCTTGCCTCGGACCACTTCAGCAGCATGGTTCTCGATTCCCTGAAAGCTTTCCAGATTCCGCCGTCGATGATCGACCTGGAAATTACGGAAACCGCCATTCTGAATCGTCCGGAGAAAGCGATTCATCACCTGGAGCGTCTGCGTCGTCATGGCATCGGCATCAGCCTGGACGACTTCGGACACGGATATGCCGGGTTTGCCCACCTGTATAACCTGCCCATCACGAAACTGAAGATTGATCGCAAACTGATCGCGCCGTTATCGAACCGCCACGACGACAGCCCCATCGTGTCATCCACCATTGCACTGGCAAAGAAAATGAACCTGCAGGTTGTCGCCGAAGGTGTTGAAACGCTGGAGCAGGTTGTGTACCTGAAACTGGCGGGGTGCGACCTCGCGCAAGGCTATCACTTCAGCCGGCCATTAGACCCAAAATCCTTGCTCGCGCTGGAAGCTTCCTTCGCCGGCGAGCACGCCACCTTATCCTGACCACTGAACCACCCGATGCTTAAACACGTCATCCTGTTTGTACTGCTGCTCTTTTATTCCGGCACGGCGCCTGTCGCGCAACCGGCACCGGCCAAACCCGCCACATGCTCGCAGGATCGTATTCGCTTCGGTGTGATTCCCAAAAAACCCATGGCGATACTCACCCGGGAATACCAGCCTCTGATTCAATACTTAAGCAAAAGCCTGGATATGCCGGTTGAAATGGTTCCTGCAGAATCCTACGACAGTGTCGTTCAGGCCCTGGTCTCCGGCGGTATCGATATTGCCTGGCTGGGGCCGGCCAGCTACCTGATGGCGTACGCCCAGGAGCCCGGCATTGAAGCCTTTGCCAGCCTGACCATTGAACAAGGACGCTTTACACCTGCCGGAAATTACTATTACTCGATACTATTGGTTCGCAGCGACAGCAACATTGAAACGGTCAGCCAACTGGAAGGAAAAGATGTTGCTTTCAGCGAACCGTCCAGCACTTCCGGCGCCATCCTGCCGCAGCGCGTTTTCGCGAACCTTGGCCATGGCAACCTGGCGCGTTTCTTCGGGTCGCTTATTTACACAGGTTCACATGACCGCTCAATCGAGGCCCTGCTGGATAAACGCATCGATGCTGCATTTGTTGCAAGTGTGCGTGCCGACGACTTTATCAAGAAAGGGAAAATGCAGGCAGACCAACTAAATGTGTTGTGGAAATCGGCCCCGCTGCACTACGACCCGTATGTTTTCAGTGCGTCAATCTGTGAACACCTGAAAACCGAGATAAAAAAACGGTTGCTGAATGGCGAAAAAGAACTGAGCCGCTTTCTTGAGTCGCAGCAAGCCATTGGCTTTGCACCCGTAAACCATTCAAATTATAAGAATGTGTTGACCGGGCCACATCATGAATACCGGCCAGAAAGACAGTGACAACATCACGCATTAAGGTAAAAATGCAAATAACTGCAAAATATTCCGTAATAAACGCCCATTGAAAGCAACAACGCAACGAGCCCACCCCGTTGAATCACCAAACGAGCAAGCCGCACTCCAGCCTTGGGTTGAAATGGAGTGCTATCAGCTTGGACATGGCAAACACGTGGCCCAAGTTGAAACGCTGGATATGGGAAAACAGCAAATTGTTCGCGAAAGCCAACTGATTGCCATACATAAGCTTGGTGCAACGCCTGCGAACCTATGCACCGTTTCAAGCTGTACCGAAGACCCCACTTTCCGCTTTTCCAAGCACTCAACGGTGAGTCGCAACACCGTTTTCTTTATGCCGGAACGCAATGAATTCGACATCTACGTTCCCAACGGCGCGCAAACAACCTACATCAGTTTCAACCAGGACGAATTTTTAGCCAAGGCGCGAATACTCAACCCGCAAGACTGGGAGCGCGCGCCAACAGAAGTGATTGCGATACCCACACCGCAGCGCCTTAGCTTCATCGAGGTCGTTGCACCATTTCTTGCCCTGGCCAACGCGCCGGGCATAACACCTGAATTAATCAATACCACCTTGCAAGACGCTTTATTGCAAAGCGTGCTGCACATGACCGTTGCATCGGATGTGTCGTTGCAGAGTCCTTCGAAAACCGAACGAACAAGGGCGCTTCAGGTGTGCAACCAGGCCCGCGACTTTGTCTCGGCGCAATTTGCAACGGGTACGGTTCCCACCATTGTCGATGTGTGCAGCGCACTTGGCGTATCGGAACGAACGCTGCAATATGCGTTTCGCGCCTACGTTGATATGTCGCCACTTGCCTATCTGCGGATGTGCCGTTTGAATAGTGTAAGAAACGCCTTGCAGGCATCGCACCGCAGCGCCCACAACGTAACGGCGGTTGCCATGCATTTCGGCTTCCTGCACCTGGGTCGTTTTGCGCTCGACTACAAACGCGCGTTTGGCGAGTCTCCCTCGCACACACTTGCCTCTTCAGTTTCGGAAAACGGATAGCCCTGACCTCTTTCATTGCGTAACCTCCTGAATACATTCGCCATTCAGGAATTCCAACTCATGCCCCAGTTTCGCCGCTTTGCCGGCGCCACAAGCTTGCCCACCAAGACCAAAACCACCCACCTGCTGGCTGCCGCACTGGCATGCGTAACCCCTGGCTTGTGTACCGCGCAATTAAGCAATTTGAACTGGGACGCTGCCAGCGGCAACTGGAACAACCCCAACAACTGGTCTGGCAACATTCCCGGCGTTCCAGACGATAGCCGAACTGCCGTTATCGACAACGAAGGTACCGCCCAGCTGCGGTCAACCGGAGCGCAGACATATTCCATTCAGATCGGAAACCTGAACGGCGGCCGACTTGAAATTATTGACGACGGTCAACTCGAAACCGACACTTCAGCCTCAATCGGCCTTCAGGCAGGTAGCATCGGCACGGTAATAGTCGATGGACCAACCTCGCAATGGGGCAGCTCTTCGCCTAGCTTCAATTTAACGGTGGGTGAATCCGGTACCGGCACATTGGCGGTCAGCAACGGCGGGAAAGTCAGCAACACCACATCTCCCCTGCCCACCTCTGTGGGTAAAAATAGCGGCAGTATCGGTTTGATCACAATCGACGGTGTCGGCTCAAGCCTCACCCACACGCTGGCCGGCATGATAATCGGAGACTTTGGCACCGGCACGCTGGAAATCCGCAATGGCGGGTTAGCCGAAAACACTTTTGCCCTCGTTGGCCGCGCTGCTGGCGGCAGTGGATCAGTGACAGTGACCGGGTCGGGTTCTGCCTGGAATAACGGCACAGGACTAAGGATCGGCGACTTTGGCACCGGCACGCTAAGTATCGAGAATGACGGCGTGGTGAGTGTTGGCAGCGGAACAGGTAGCCTTAGCCTGGGCAGAGCGGGTGGCAACGGGACGCTGAACATCGGCAACGGCGCCACCGCGGGGGTGCTGAACGCAACATCGGTGAGTGGCGGCACAGGCACAGCTACTATTAATTTCAACCATACCGACACCAATTATCACTTTACCGACAATGGCACCGCAACAGGCAATGCCATTGTCATTAGCGGCAGCACCTCCGTCAATTTCATTGGCAGTGGCACGACGACGCTAACAGGCAACCACACCTACACCGGCAATACCACCGTTAACAACGGCACCTTGCGTCTGGCCGACAACAACCGCATTTCTGATGCCGGCAATATGGTCATAAACGGCGGTACCTTCGATTTAAATAATTTCAATGAAACGGTGGCAAATTTATATGGCACCGGCGGCGTTATCAACCTGGGTAATAGCGGCAATTCAACACTGACCGTCAATCAAACCGTCAATAGCACTTATGGGGGTAGCTTCATCGGCAATGCCAATAGTTTTTCCCATAACCCGCTCATTAAAAACGGGCCGGGCACCTTAACGCTTGGCGGAACCAGCCTGCAAACAGGAAGCGCACAGATTACAGTTAATGCGGGGCGCCTGGCTGTTGCCGGTGGAAACGCCATTGCCGACACCTATGGATTAACCGGCGCCGGCGAATTTGAACTGCTTAACGATGAAACCATCAGCAATCTTTCAATGGGCAGCACCGGCAAAGTTTTACTGAATGACAATACATTAACGATCCGCACCGTTCCCGCAATGGTGGGAAACAACAACGCCGCTATTTCCGGCACCGGCAGTATCGTCATTTCCGGTGATGGCGGCTAAAACATGCACGCGGCTTCCAACTATACCGGCACAACAACACTTAACAGCGGGCAATTAAACACGTTCAATCCGTACGCGTTAGGCAACAATAGTGCCGTTACCGTCAACACCAATGCGGCGCTCTCACTTGGCGATCATTTACGCATCGGCTCATTGGCGGGCAACGGCACGGTTAATCTGGCCGGCACGCCTGGCCCCAATACGTTAACGTCGGGCGCAAACAATGCCTCTACCATTTTCAGCGGTGTCATCTCAGGCGCAGATGGCCGCCTGACAAAAACCGGCACGGGCACGTTGACACTCACCGGCACGAATACCTACACCGGCGCCACAACCGTCGACGCAGGCGCATTGGTTGTGACTGGTTCAATTGCCAATTCAGCTATTACAGTCAACGGCAGCGCCCGCCTGGGCGGCAACGGATTCATGGGCGATCTTTTTCTGAAGGGCGGCACGCTCGCCCCCGGCAATTCAATTGGCTCCATCACTGTCGCCGACGTCGATTTCAGCAGTGGCGGTATCTATGAGGTTGAAGTCAATGCAAGTGGCGATGCCGATAAAATCATCGCCTCCGGTAACGCAACCCTGACAGGCGGCCGAGTCTCGGTATTACCGGAACCCGGCAGTTACGCAAGTACAACCGACTACACCATTGTTCAGGCCGGCAGCATTGCGGGTGAGTTCGATTCCGTCTCTGTCGATTTACCGAATTTTGCTTTTTTGCAAGCCAGCCTGGGGTACAGCGCCACGACGGTTTCACTTCGTTTAAAGCGCAACGACAATGTCTTCAACGCACTGGGCACAACAGCCAATACAGTCAATACGGCCAATGCCTTATCGCAAGCCTACAGTCGTGGCTTGCTTACAGATATAACCGATAACTTAATCGTTCTGGATAAAGCCAATGCGCAAAAAGCGCTTGAAAGTTTAAGCGGCAATCAGTTAAGCCAGGGCTCTACACTGGCTTTATTGGCCAGCCGGCGCTTTAGCGCTTTGCTTAATAAACGTAGCCGAAAGATGACCCCTTATCCAGGAAGTAACCGCCATCCGATATCAGACCATCGGGCACAAAGACTGGGAAAAGTTGAAAATGGCCATTTTGCTGCGCTTTCAGATACAAGTACAACCGCGGCAGATTTGAGCCTTAGCCAAAACAGTGGCATATGGTTGGCACCACAAGCGGGTTTTGGCAGTATTGACGGCAACAGCAATGCGCGCGGTACCGATTATAAATACGGTGGCATTGCAGCGGGTTACGATTACTGGCTGAATAGCACCGTATTAACGGGGGCCAGCCTAAGCTATAGTGAAACCCGCGCCGATGATCACGACCTGAACAGCGTTGAAACCGCGCTATATGGCCGGATACTTTTGAATAGTAACCGCTATCTCTATGGCTCTATCGGCATAGGCCGTCACCAGGTCAGCAGCGTTCGCCGGGTAAAAGCAGGATCCCTTGTTTCTCAGGCAACGGGCCATTACGATATTGACACGCGCAGTGCTTCCCTGGAGTTCGGACAGGCTTTTGCAATTGATCAAAACGTAACGATCACGCCATTTCTGGGTGTTGAATATACCCATCTTGATCGTGCCGGTTTTGCTGAAACGGGCGCAGGCCAAGCAAGCCTGAACAGTGCTGAAAACCGTCAGGAATCGTTGCGTTCGCAACTGGGTTTACGCCTGACCACAGATTTCACGACAACTTCGGCTCGCCAATGGCGTATGGACGCAAGCCTGGCATGGCTGCATGAATTTGCAGACACCACCGCCAACGTTGATGCCGCCTTCACCGACGCACCCGGCATTCAGTTCAACACGACGGGGCCGGATTTGAGCCGCGACCAGGCGCAACTGCAATTGAACATCACCACGGCGTTATCTAACCGAAGCAGCCTGAAAATAGGCTATCAGGGCGACTTAAGCAGGACACACCAGGAACACAATGCCTATGCCACCTTTAGGCTCTTCATCATAAAAGGGGG
>DGCD01000019.1:20608-83917 GCA_002384935.1 Pusillimonas sp. UBA3987 | reverse complement strand
GCTCAAATTTACCTTTTGCCATGGCTGACTCCTGACTCGATAGGACTGCTATTAAATAAAATTTCTATGGTGCCCATGACGCGGATCGAACGCGTGACCTCTCCCTTACCAAGGGAGTGCTCTACCACTGAGCCACATGGGCGGTTATAAAGCTAAAAAACCCGCTTGGCTCAAGCGGATTTGAATTCATTCTGGAGCGGGTGAAGGGAATCGAACCCTCGTCGTAAGCTTGGAAGGCTTCTGCTCTACCATTGAGCTACACCCGCGAAGGGATTCTCTTCAATTTTGCGCAAGGGCTGGTTTAATTCCTGACGCGTCGATTAGCCCCTAAAACTCTTGGTGGTGGGAGTTGGATTCGAACCAACGTAGGCGCAAGGCCAACAGATTTACAGTCTGCCCCCTTTAACCACTCGGGCATCCCACCGAAAGAGAATCCCGAATTATGCACGAGTTTTTTGTTTCATGCAAGTTCACCTTGCGGCCATTACTTAATGCGTCTTATAAAGTGCCTGGATTTCTGCAATACTTAACTTCATTGCCAGCGCAAGTTGCAAGAGCACCCGGGCTTTTGAAGGATTCAGACTGCCGGCGGCCACGAACCCGTGTTTGTCATCGTCAACCTCCATATTCCTGGCGACATGACCGAAGGCAAGACGGGAACTGCGCACCACGACAGTCCCTGCAGCGACCTGACGGGCAAGCATGGGCTCCAGGGCATCACTGATGTTGCCCGACCCCACACCGGCCACCACAATGCCCTGGTGCGGCATCGCCATCGAACGGCTTAGCATTTCGTGTGACATTCCGGCGTGCAGATACAGGATATTCACCTCGGGCAATGCATCGCTATCGAGGTGGAATGTTTTCGTTTGAATTGCTTTTGTAAAAATCGTGGCGCCCGTATGTAATGAGTGCAAACGATCGACATAAAGGCAGGTTCTGGAGCCGTGCTGCATGCCAAGCAGGCCCAACGGCGCGGATTGAAACGCATTCTCCTGATTTGAACCCGTTTTTTGTATGTAGCGTGCCGAATGAATTGCACTGTTCATAACAACCAGCACACCCAGATTTGCCGCTTGTTCGCAGCAAGCAAGATAAATCGCCGATAAAAGATTTTCCGGGCCGTCAGGTGAAGAATCATCGGCGGGTTTCATGGCCCCCGTGAGCACAACCGGTATCCGGCCCAACGTAACCAGATTCAGAAAATAGGCCGTTTCTTCCATGGTATCCGTACCATGGGTTATCACAATGGCGTCGGCCAGATCATCACTGCTGATTTCATTGATGCGATTGGCCAGCTGGCACCAAATCTGGTTGGTTATGGATTGACTTCCCACATTGGCCAATTGCTCATAGCTCACCACCACGCCTTGCACACGTGACGGCAAGGAGCTCAATAGTGTTTCGACACTTACCTGGCCTGCGGCGTACCCGCCCCACTGATTGGCCGTCCCGGCAATCGTCCCGCCGGTGGCCAGAATACGAATTCGCCTGGACATGAGTCAGGAGTCAACTGCGTTCGACAGCCCTTGCTGCTCCAATAACGCATTAAGGTGATCCCAATCATGGAAGTCGATAATCAACTGTCCTTTGTTCTTTTTGCCCACTTTCAGGGCAACACGCGTACCCAGGTGATCAGACAGGCTTTCCTCCAGGCGCTTGATATCGCCGCTTTTCGAGTTGTGGGCATTGGGTTGCCGCAGTGGCGGACTTTCAGTTTCACGCAACGTCTTGCCGACCAGTTTTTCGGCCTCTCGAACCGACAGTCGACGTGTAATGATTTCATTGGCCAGCAAAATCTGCTGCGCTGCCTCAACCGCAAGCAAAGCCCGAGCATGGCCCATATCGATGTCACCGGCCAGCAGCATGGTTTGCACCGGCTCCGTTAGGTTCAGCAGGCGCAGCAGATTGCTGGTTGCCGAGCGGGACCGTCCAATAGCCGTTGCGGCCTGTTCATGCGTTAATTCGAACTCGTCGAGCAACCGCTTAACCCCATGCGCTTCTTCCAGCGGGTTCAAGTCTTCACGCTGAATGTTTTCAATAAGCGCCATGATGGCGGCATTTTCATCTTCAACTTCGCGCACCAGCACCGGGACTTCTTTAAGCCCCGCCAGTTTGGCCGCCCGGTAACGTCGCTCCCCGGCAATAATCTCGTATTGGCCTCTTTTGTTCCCGGCCAGTACCCGTACCAGAATAGGCTGCATAATGCCTTGAGTACGGATCGATTCAGCCAATTCGTTCAGCGCCCCTTCATCCATACGTGTGCGAGGCTGATATTTGCCCGCAACCAGTTTGGTCAATGGCAAAACTGAAGGATGAGTTTCAACTGTTTCAACCTTTTTACCCAGCTGATTCATTGCGTCGGTATCAGCACCCAATAGCGCATCAAGACCTCGCCCCAATCCTTTTTTCCTCGTGGCCATAACATTTATTCCTGTTGTTTTACGGGTTGTTTGTCGCCCCTGCCAGAGCATCTTGTTTAACCCGTTCAATAAGTTCTTTTGCAAATTCAATATAGGCTTTCGCGCCCCTTGAACTTTTGTCGTACACCGTGCCCGGCATGCCGTGACTGGGCGCTTCCGCCAACCGCACGTTACGTGGCACCACTGTCTTGAAAACGCGGTCGCCAAAATGATTTTCTATTTGTGTTGATACCTGCTGCTGAAGGGTTACGCGTGTGTCGAACATGACTCGCAGCAAACCAATAAGCTGAAGGTCTGGATTGATATTCCGATGAACGCGTTTTACCGTATTGACCAGGTCCGACAACCCTTCCAATGCAAAATATTCGCATTGCATGGGAATAATAACGCCTTGCGCACCGGCCAAGCCATTCAATGTCAGCAGCGATAACGTAGGAGGGCAATCGATAAGAATGAAATCGTATTCATCAATGACTTCAGAAACAGCAAATTTCAATTGTTTTTCGCGCTGATCCATTTGAACCAGATCGATTTCGGCACCCGATAACTCTCTGTTTGCCGGCAACACATCGTATCCACCGGTTGGCGATGCTACTTTCGCACTATTAATATTTGCATCGCCAATAAGTACGTGATAAAGATTTTGCTCGATTTCATTCTTATTGATGCCACTACCCATCGTGGCATTGCCTTGCGGATCCAGATCAATAAGCAGCACTTTTTTCTTATGCATGACCAGAGCAGCAGCCAGGTTAATTGCTGTTGTGGTTTTCCCCACCCCGCCTTTCTGATTGGCAATACAGAAAACTTTCGCCAATTCGGTGTTTTGATAAGCACTCATTAATTTTCCTTAACCACGAATCCATACCAGGCAGCGTTGCGCATTCAAGTCCGGCACCCCAAGCGTGTCAATGTGCCATACTTTCCAAGTGGTGTGTAGGGCTAAATCCTGGATTTCTTTTTCCGGTACCAAACCTTTCATTGCAATAAATATGCCGTCGGGTTTCAAATGCGCCGACGACAGCGTCACGAAGTCTCGCAAAGAGGCGAATGCACGCGACACGATGATGTCGGCCTTGAAACTGTCCAGCTCTTCGATGCGGCCATGGCATGCCTGTAGATTTTCCAGTTTCAAGATTCCCCTTAGCTGCCGGATAAACGCCGTTTTTTTTTCCACGGCATCAACACAATGAACCTGCCAATCTGGAAAGCAGATTGCCAGTACAACCCCCGGTAAGCCCCCCCCGGAACCCACGTCGATCATTGTTCCTGGCATATTATTTCTTTCTGTATCTAAATATTTCGAAATGAAAGGTATAAGTGCCAGGCTATCAAAAATGTGGTGAACCAGTATCTGATCCGGCTCACGCAACGCCGTTAAATTATAAGTACGATTCCACTTCAGCAACGAGTGTACATACTTCTGTAACTGATCAATTTGTAATTCACTGAGCCCTAAGCCGAGCTTCTGTGCAGCTTGTTCAATACGGCTCTTGAAATCAGCAGACGCGTCCATCAGGCAACTTTCCGATCGTATTGCAGGCGTTTAATGTGAATCAATAACAATGAAATGGCCGCTGGTGTTACACCCGAAACCCGCCGAGCCTGACCAACAGTTTGCGGACGACTTTGCTTCAGTTTTTGCCTTACCTCGATGGAAAGACTTTGAATCGTGTCGTAGTTAATCTCTTCAGGAATAACCTGATCATCCAGGTTGGCTTGTTTTTTCACTTCTTCCTGCTGGCGATTCACATAACCGGCGTATTTGATTTGTATTTCCACTTGTTCGGAAACATGGGGTTCCTTAACCAACGTGCCCGCCAGCGTTTCACCTGCATTATCTTTAAGCTCGGCTAATGTTTCATAGTGAACATTCGGCCGTTTCAAAAGATCGTGCAGGGAGTATTCCCTTTCTATTTGTTTTCCCAATACCTGTTCAGCTGATTCCGAACTCAGTTTCTGGGGCTGAACCCAGGTTGATTTCAACCGCGCTACTTCAGACGTCACCGCATCACGTTTACGATTAAAAGCGTCCCAGCGCGCATCATCAATTAACCCCAGTTGCCGGGCCTGATCTGTTAATCGCATATCTGCATTATCTTCCCGCAAACTCAAGCGATATTCAGCCCGCGAAGTAAACATTCGATAGGGCTCACTAACGCCACGGGTAATCAAATCATCAACCAATACACCCATATACGCCTCACTTCTTTTCGGAAGCCAGGGATCTTGTTCCTTCACGAAAAGCGAGGCGTTCAAACCTGCTATCAGCCCCTGCGCTGCCGCCTCCTCGTAACCTGTCGTTCCATTGATCTGCCCGGCAAAAAACAAACCGTTAATCGCTTTCGTTTCCAACGAGAACTTCAATTCACGTGGATCATAGTAGTCATACTCAATGGCATAACCCGGGCGCATAATGTTGGCGTTTTCAAGTCCAGGTAATGTCCTGATCATTGCCAACTGAATATCAAATGGCAAGCTTGTGGAAACACCATTTGGATAAATTTCTGTGGTTGTGAACCCTTCGGGTTCCAGAAAAATCTGATGACTCGGCTTATCAGAGAAGCGATGAATTTTATCTTCAATGGAAGGACAGTATCGAGGCCCGACACCTTCAATTTGCCCTTGATCACTATACATGGGGGATCGATCCAACCCGGATCGAATAATTTCGTGTGTTCGTTCATTCGTATGCGTAATCCAGCAGGGCACCTGCGCAGGATGCATCCCCACGTCACCCATAAAGGAAAAGACTGGAATCGGGTCTACATCACCAGGTTGCTCAAGCGTTTTACTAAAATCAATCGTTCTTGCATCAATGCGTGGGGGTGTGCCGGTCTTCAAACGTCCTTGTGGCAAATTCAGTTCTTTAAGCCGCTGCGCCAAAGAAATCGCCGGCGGATCTCCTGCGCGGCCCGCCGAATAATTATCTAGTCCCACGTGAATCAATCCGTTCAAGAACGTCCCGGCTGTAAGAACAACGGCTCTTCCTTTGAATTTCAACCCAATTTTCGTGACGGCGCCCACCACCTTTTCACCGTCAATCATTAAGTCTTCAACCGACTGCTGAAAAATGGTTAGATTGGGTTGGTTTTCCAACGTTGTGCGAATTGCCTGGCGATATAAAGATCGATCCGCCTGTGCGCGAGTTGCTCTTACTGCCGGCCCTTTTGATCTGTTCAGTATTCTGAACTGAATCCCCGCTTTATCGGTTGCCAGTGCCATGGCACCACCCATGGCATCAACCTCTTTAACCAAATGCCCTTTACCTATACCACCAATGGATGGGTTGCAAGACATTTGTCCTAAAGTATCAATATTGTGTGTAAGCAATAGCGTATTGGCACCGGAACGTGCCGAAGCCAGCGCGGCTTCTGTTCCAGCATGGCCACCTCCCACAACAATAACGTCAAAGGTATCGGGATAAATCATATGAGTGTCTCGAACGAGATGAATAGCTAATTATAACTGCGTAACCGTGTTTCACGTGGAACATACCACTTAAACACTAGCGCAGAAACAATATGTTCCACGTGAAACAAAGGCCAAGCTTGATCCCTTTCTGTTTCACGTGGAACACAATTAATTATTAAATGGAAATGTGTATAACATGCACCACTCTAACAGTGGCTAGGCCTGCAACACAACTTCTATGCGGGTTGTCGCTAAAAAGGGTTGTGGATAACAGTGTGCATAATTATGGGAAAAGAAAAAGCCCCAACATGTGGGGCTTCTTCTTTTAAACAAGCTAGGCTTGCTTATAGAGCACGAATGTTAGCGGCTTGAGGACCTTTTGGACCATCGTTAACTTCGAACTCTACTTCTTGACCTTCGTTCAGACTGCGATAACCGCGGCCTTCGATAGCTGAGAAGTGAGCAAAAACATCGGGACCACCAGCGTCGGGGGTAATAAAACCAAAACCTTTGTCGGCGTTAAACCATTTAACTTTACCGGTTTGAGACATAATAAATTAGCGTCCTAAAAAAACTTGAAAAAAACAAAAGAAACAAGGGGCGCTAACACGAATGAAAACCGGAAATGCCAACGAGTTTTAAGAAAACCCAAAAAAACAAAATCGGACAATACTTAGACGACGCTTACGCTCTGCTTGATTTCAAATGCAGCATCAGCATAACCATAGTTGTTATATATTTCAACTACTTATTAACCCTAGGTTAACGTAACGCAACACCCGCAAACAACATAAACTAGAAACTCAAATTTTCATCAAATTTTAAATATCAGCAAACAAGAGGAACTGAATAATGACGGCAGCGTTCCATTCGAAATTACCAACAGTTGGCACCACGATCTTCTCAATCATGAGCCAGTTATCCATTCAAAATAAAGCAATCAATCTCGGCCAAGGATTTCCCGATTTCAACCCGGACAAGAAACTGATCGAGATGGTAAACCAGGCAATGCTGGACGGTTATAACCAGTATCCTCAGCTGGCCGGCTTTCATGATTTGTTGAGTGCGATTTCGGAGAAGATCGAACATCTATACGGACATCGCTATTCGCCTGAATCTGAAATTACGATTACATCTGGCGCCACCGAAGCACTAATGAGTTCGATCCTGGCGTTATGTGGTGTGGGCGATGAAGTTATCATTATTGAGCCTTTCTACGATCTATATCTTCCTGCAGTGCAACTTGCCGGTGCCACGCCCGTGGTTGTTGCAATGGAACCGCCAAAACATCCAAATGAAAGTTATTGGATTAATTGGGACAAAATACGTGATGCACTCAGTTCAAGAACCCGTTTACTTATTATTAATACGCCACATAATCCAACCACAATGGTTTTGAAAAATGATGATTTAAATGAACTTGAATCAATTGTTAATCAATATGGAATAAACATCATCTCAGATGAAGTTTATGAACATATCTTGTTCGACAATAGAACTCATTTAAGTATGTCATCCCGCCCTGCATTAGCCGAAAAATCAGTCGTTATTTCGTCTTTTGGCAAAACGTATCACGTTACTGGCTGGAAAATTGGATATTGCGCCGCTCCTGAATCATTAATGACAGAAATCCGTAAAGTTCATCAGTTTTCTGTATTTACCGTTAGCACACCCATGCAAGTGGCTTTAAGCCAGTTCATGAAAGAAGACGATTCTTATACAAAATTGTCTGCATTCTACGAAGAGAAAAAAAATTATTTATCAAATCAGTTGAAAATGAATACCCCTTTAAAACCCTATACCTCTGAAGGATCTTTCTTCCTTCTGGCTTCTTATTCCGATTATTCAAACTTAAATGAATATGACTTCTGTCATTGGTTAACAACCGAACATTGTGTTACGGCAATTCCATTGTCTGCTTTTTATTGCAGTCCAAACGCCAAGACGTCGAATAACGGATTTATTCGTTTATGTTTTGCAAAGAACACGAACACCTTGGATGAAGCCGTAACGCGGTTGAAAAATTTAAGTAGTTCAGCAGCGAAGACCGAAGTATAGAGCGAACGGTTGTCTTTGCAAATCGGTGAGCCGTGGTGGGAACGAATGGATACGTAGTTGGTTTTATACACATCTTTAATATATAAAACTTAAATAACTAATGGGTGCCTGTGTATAGTGTGAACAACTCTAAAATCTATTAATAATCAATTAGTTACTTTGAAATAAACTGGGTATAAACCTTCGGACAACCCACTAACAGTTTCTGCATAATTATATTTGTCTGGTCTATTTGCCCAGTTGTGCACCTTTCATCCACAATTCATTCACAATCGCGACCTCTAGTACTTATCCACAGGCTGTTTGATGAAATTTAAATTGTAAATAAATGAAACTACTGGGTGTCAGCCTCAAAACCATCGTCAAAAATGACCCTGTTTTCCGGCCAACGCAATGCCGCCAGGCGGAATCGCGAGGATTCGATAGGCCGCTTTGCTTTGCGGTCGCGCCAGCGTGCTCCTACCGAATAATCAATACAAAAAACGTTGCGTCGCTTACCGTGCCAGGCAAGCGGATGAATATCGGAAAACAGCCGCGTATATCGTGGTGTGCGAAAGGCTTCCTGCTTTTCCAGCAGGCGCCAATAGTGGCCGATAACAACAGGAATAGGGTCTGAGTAATTCATCCACCAGTTAACGCGATCGGAATAACGCCACCGGTTGCCGGCGAAGAAGGCCTCTTCGCTTCGTTTTTCAACGCCTGAAGTCAGGACCTTCAAGGGGTTGAAGGTTTGTTGCATTGCTTCATATTCGGCAATAGCGTCCAGAAACGGCGGCGGATTCAGTTCATCCTCGAGGCGGTCAGCCCATTTCTCTCTTGCCTGTAGATACTGCTCGTAGATGCCTTCGGCGTCAGCCTGGCGGCGTGTTTCTTCTTCGCATTCAAAATACTTTTCAACCAATGAGCCCACGGGAACCCGACTGATGGCGTTGATCGCGTTTGAGTTCCAAGCCGCATGGACAATACGAATATCCTGGCGATAAAGCGCAACCGGTTGCCTGGATAAGAAATCATGCAAACTTTGACGCTCGGATTCATTCGCACGCGCAAATGGTGCATAGTTTTTATTATCAGGTTCAAAGCGCTCGTCAAAAAACCAGCCCGAGCCATCCTTGATATCGTTAACCAGTAAATTCACTTCATGGTTGCCGACAATAAACTGCGCGTTGTTGTTTTCAACCAATTCGCGCACGCGTTTTATAACGCCAGGGCTATCGGGGCCGCGGTCGACCAGATCACCGATAAACACCAATCGGCGCTTTTGTGGGTGCCAACCATTACTTTGATAGCCCAATCGATCCAGGAGGGCTTCCAGGGCCTCCAATTCACCGTGTATGTCGCCAATGATATCGATTGGGCCGTTATCCAGGGGGCTAAGCAAATACATAGTGTGAGGGTACTATCAAAGGAAAACTTTTTGCAGCAGATGTAGAAGTTGTTTCTGTTCGCTTATTGAAAGGTTGGGAATACCTTCGTTATTTTCGAATTGTTGTTTGGCTTTATCGAACAACAACTGGCCTTTGTCTGTTAATTCAAGAATCTGCGAGCGCTTGTCATTTGGATTGCGTTTGCGAAGCAATAGCTGGCGCGACTCCATTTTATCGAGCAGTGTAGCCAGATTCGGCGGAGAAACATTAATGGTGCTCCCCAGTCTTTTCTGGTTGATTTGCGGATTGGCGCTGATCAGCGACAAGACGGTAAATTCCACAGGCTTGAGTTGATATCGTGTTAAACGCTTTTTTATATCCGGCTCAATTTTCAAATAAGCCTGAAGGCAGTTATAGCCAACTTGCCTTAGAAGAAACGACTGATCTATGGCGTCAATTTCCAGATTGCTGTTTGTATGACTCATGATCACATCAGGCTATCAAGGTAATTGGTTGAATGATGTTCCTGGGAATGAATTAAATACTGATTAATGACCTGCAACAGTTGCCGCGTTTCCGGAAGAATAAAATCGAAATAATATTGTGCAGTATCAATTTTCGATTGATAGAATGCCGGGTCTTTTTCTATTTGTTCTTGGGCAACGGTTGCTGCTTTGAGCCATAACCATCCTGTGGCGGCATGTCCGACCAGACGCAGCATTTCCGGTGCGATCTGGTAAGGCAGTTCAGGCAGTTGCTTGCTTGAGTCAGAAATAGCAGGAACGAGTGTGCGCAGGCTGTCACAAACCTGCATTAATGCCGCTGCTGAATTTTGAAGCGTAGGCGTTGTAATGGTGCTGATGGTTTCCTGAATCTGATCCAGCAGTTTAAACAGGCTTTGACCATTATCGGCAAGAATCTTACGCATGATCAGGTCTATTGCCTGAATTTCGTTTGTCCCTTCGTAAATCTGGGCAATTTTTATATCGCGTAAATACTGTTCAATGCCGGTTTCCTGTATGTAGCCGTGTCCGCCGAATACTTGTATTGCTTTGCTGGCCGATTCAAATCCTTGATCCGTCAACATGGCCTTGATAACCGGCGTTAATAAAGCCAGTTGGCTTTCGAAGCGGGCTTTTGTATCGGTATCGGGATGATGCTCGGCGCCATCAAGAAGCAAAGTACTGTAGTAGGCCAGCATGCGGCCACCTTCGGCATTGGCTTTTTGCGACATAAGCATGCGTTGTATTGCCGGATGCATGATGATTGGGTCTGCCGCTTCCTGCCGGCGATGTTCCGGACGGATTGCGGCGCGCATTTGAAGGCGTTCCCTGGCATAAGTCAGGGAGTTCTGATAAACGGTTTCTGAAACCCCAACACCATTGATACCCACCAGCAAGCGGGCGGCATTCATCATTTTGAACATGGCAGCCAGGCCCTTGTTCGGCGCACCGACCAGCCATCCGGTAGCCTGGTCAAATTGAAGACTGCATGTGGCACTGCCATGAATACCCATTTTGTGTTCAATACCAGTGCAGTGCACGGCGTTGCGCGTTTTTGGAACGCCATTTTCTGGCAGGAACTTGGGTACCAGAAACAGGGAAATGCCTTTGCTGCCGGCCGGTGCGTCCGGTAATCGGGCCAACACCAGGTGCACAATATTCCCGGTAAGGTCGTGTTCGCCACCAGAAATGAATATTTTGCTGCCTTCAAGCAGGTACTTGCCGTTTTCACCGGGGGTTGCCTTGGTGCGAATCAGCCCCAGGTCGCTGCCGGCTTGCGGTTCTGTCAGGCACATTGTGGCAAGCCATTCGCCACTGACAATTTTGGGCAGATACGTTTCTTTCAGTTCCTTATCAGCGTAATGATAAAGACTGGAATACGCGCCATGCAGCAGTCCGGGAAACATGGCCCATGCATGGTTGGTACCCGTTAACATTTCATATAGAACAGTATTCAAAGTATGGGGCAGACCCTGACCGCCATAGGCGGGATCGCAGGCCAATGCGGGCCAACCGGCTTGCTGAAACTGTTCATAAGCCTGCACAAATCCGCCGGGCGTCTTTACTTGCCCATTTTCAAACTGACAGCCCTCGCGATCACCGGTTGCATTGGTGGGAAAGAGTATTTCCGAGGCAAACCGCCCGGCTTCCTCGATAACCTGGCTCATCAGATCCTGATCGATTTCTTCGAATTCAGGATAACGTTTCAGTGTTTGTGCTGCATTGAACATGTCGAACAGCACGAATGAAATGTCCTTCAACGGTGGCTCATAATGCATAAGGCTTAACTCCTTTGGACTTTATTCTTTTTCTGGTCCAGAAATTCCGCCAGCAAGCGTCTTGTTGCCGGATCGGTTTGTGCTACGGCTGCCATCAACGACTCCGTTGCCAGACCATCCTGAATATTCTGGTCGGCGATACGCGGCAGCATATGCATGACGGCGTAATTGGTCATTTCCGCGTTACTGGCGATACCTTTTGCCAGCTCCAGGGCTTTATCCAGCCCTTTTCCCGGTTCAGTCAGATACGTTGACACGCCAATTTGCTGACCTTCCTCGGCATTCAGTACGCGGCCGGTTAACATGAGGTCGGTCATGCGGTTCACACCGATAAGCCGGGAAATTCGCACCGATCCGCCACCGCCCACGAATAAGCCGCGCTTTCCTTCCGGCAGTGCATAGAAAGCCGTGGATTCGGCAATACGAATATGAGTTGCAGAAGCCAGTTCAAGCCCACCACCCACAACAGCGCCGTGCATAACCGCAATAACAGGTGCCTGGCCAAATTGAATATGGTTGAACGCCTCATGCCACATGCGTGAATGCATCACAGATTGCGGTACCGTATGTTCACGAACTTCGGAAAGATCCAGGCCGGCACAAAAGTGGTCGCCTTCGCTATTCAGGATAATGGCTTTTACATTTTCCGAAAAAGATTGAAAACATTGATTCAGTTCACTGACCAGATCAAGATTGATTGCGTTGCGTTTGGCTGGACGCGTTAATGTAACCAGGGCGATGTTGTCCAGCATTTTGACGGACAGCAATTTGTATTGTTTTGTAGAAGTCATGGGGCGTGTCCTGCGAAAAAGAATAGGTTATCAGGTTAATAATTATGAATCATAATATTTATAAAATATAAATAAATTGGGGCCAACCCTGAGGAAAAAGGCTATTGCTTTTTCCGTTGGAACAGAATTCAATGTTAATAAGGTTCTCTTACAAATAAATACAAATGTCGGGTTGGTTTCAGTTGTTGCGCAAGCCTTGTTTGCGATTGAGGTTGCATCCAATTACCGCATCTGTTGCGGTAATTGTGCTGGGCTTTGCTCTAACTTATAAATTTTGGACTTTTTTCAATACCCAGGCGCACAATGAATTGAATCGTCTGTTCCTGATCGAAGCAGATTTGGCCGTCGAGCGTTTCCTGCGGCAACTTGAGAATTTTGAAAAACAGCTTGAAGCCATCCGGGCCTTGTTTGCCGCGTCGGCTTTGGTCGACCAGGAAGAGTTCAACGCATTTGTTGATACCTTGCACTTACAGAAAAGTAATCCGGGCGTCCTTGCGTCGGGCTATGCGGCTTTTTTCAGAACGGCCGACCAGGCGCCGATTGTTTACATTTTCCCCCCCACCCCCGAGAATTTGAATGTGGTGGGGCGCAATGCTTTTGAAAGCGCGCCGCGCAAGCACGCAATGATTGAAGCCATGGTGACCGATCGCGCCGTACTGTCTGACCCGTTGCGCTTGTTCCAGAATAAGCCAGACAATACGGCTTCCAATGGCTACTTATTCTATATGCCGATATTTCAGAGCTTGCTCAGCTATCGGGAGAACAATGACAGCCGGCGACTTCTGGGCTGGGCTTATCTGGCATTCAATATGCGTGAAAGCATGGCCTCGGTGCTATTGTCAGAGCAAGTCAATTTAAATCACCAGATTTTTGACATTACCGACCCGGCTCGGCCAGTACAAATATATGGCGCCGTTGGGTCATCGCATCCGAAACTCGACCCAACCAAGCGTGTTCAGGATGCGTTTCGCACGGTAGAGGCGTTTAGCCGGATCTGGACAATAAAAACGGTCTCGACGGTAAACTTCGAAAAGCGGTATTTACCCAGAACCCGATGGTGGGTGGCTTTATTCGGAATCACCGCCACACTATTTCTCACGGTTTTATCCTGGTTACTCGTTGGGCGCACTGCCGCGTTGCGCCATATAAAGCGTGTTAACCGAAAACTGACGCTAAGTGAACAGAAATGGAAGTTCGCGCTTGAGGGATCAGGCGACGGCATGTGGGATTACGACATTCCGAATCAAACCTTTCGTGTTTCGGCGCAATGGAAAGCCTTGCTGGGATATCGGCCCGATGAGCTGGGTGCGTCAATTGATGAATGGAAAAGCCGTTTGCATCCCGATGAATATGCAAGGGTGACCCAAGCGCTGGACGATTACCTTAATGGGCTGAACTTATATTACAACGTTGAGTACCGCCTGAAATGCAAAGATGAAAACTGGAAATGGTTTCTTGCGCGCGGCATGACGGTTGAATACGATATCAACGGTCATCCAAGCAGGATGATCGGCACGATTACCGATATTTCCCATATGAAAGCATCAGAAGAGATTATCTGGCGCCAGGCCAATTTTGATGCCTTAACCGGATTGCCAAATCGGCGTATGTTTTTTGATCGGCTGGAGCATGAAATTCGCCGTACACAGCGTTATGGGAACGGTTTTGCGCTGGTGTTTATCGATCTTGACGAGTTCAAGGAAATCAATGATTCATATGGGCATCAGGCCGGCGATGAAGCGCTTGTTGTTGTAACTGACCGACTGAAAAGTGCTGTGCGCGCCAGCGACACCGTAGCCCGTTTGGGTGGGGACGAATTCACCCTGATATTAGGCGATGTTGCTCAAAAATCTGATGTGATTACAGTTTTGCGCAAAGTTTCATCTGTTTTGCTGCAACCGATTCAACTTAAGTCTGCTACGGTACGGATATCTGCCAGTATGGGGATTGCATTTTGCCCTGAAGACGCCGACACCTCAGACGATTTGTTGAACAAAGCCGATCGTGCCATGTATAACGCCAAGGAAGCTGGAAAAAATGAATGGCGATTCCATCACTGATTTTCGCAGGCTTCTGGCCAATTTGCCGGGTATGGTTTATCGCTGTTGCAACGATGCAAACTGGACGATGTTGTTTATCAGCGAAGGGGTTGAACCGCTAACCGGTTATCGTGCGCAAGACCTGATTAACAACCAGGTGGTTGCTTTTGCCGACCTGGTTTTTTCAGATGATATTGACCTGGTCAATGAGAGAGTTCAGCTGGGTATTGAAACCGATGGTCACTTCACCGTGGAATATCGAATATGCCGGGCGGATGGCGAGATTCGATGGGTATGGGAACAGGGACACGCATTATTCGATAAAAGCGGCGGCATTTCGGCTCTCGAAGGCTATATTACGGATATCACACGTCGAAAGACCGTTGAGCTGAAACTGGCGCAAATGCAGCATCAGTCGGCCGTGATTCTTCAGGCAATTGCCGAGGGCATTCATGGTATCGACCGGGAAGGCCGATTAATGTTTGTGAATGCGGCCGCGTCCAGAATGCTGGGTTATACCTCAGAGGAAATGCTGGGCAGGCAGGCTCATGCATTGGTGCATCATCATCGAAAAGACGGTGCTCTCTACCCGATTACGGATTGCCCAATATACAAAACACTACGCGATGGCCGTGTCCGGCGTATTGATCAGGATTATTTCTTTCGCAAAGACGGCAAAGCTTTTGCCGTGGAATATGTTGTGTCTCCCACAATGGATGCCAATGGCATCGTGAACGGCGCCGTGGTGAGTTTCAGTGATATTACCCAGCGCCTGGCCCTTGAAGAACAATTATTACAGGCGCAACGTATGGATGCCTTGGGTCAACTGACCGGCGGCATCGCACACGATTTCAACAACCTGTTAACCGTTATTCTGGGCAATGCCGAATTGCTGGAAGAGGATTTGGCCGACGATAATTACAAAAAGGCACTGGCCAGCATGGTGTTGAAGGCAGCACAGCGTGGTGCTGACTTAACCCAGGCTTTACTGGCATTTGCCCGCAAACAACCATTAGCGCCAAAGGTTATCAATATTAATGAACTGCTCCAGCAGAACAAACCGTTTTTGCAACGCACGCTGGGTGAGCAGATTCGCGTGACGCTGGTGTGCGACGACACTTCGTATCGAATTCATGTTGATCCCGTGCAGCTTGAAAGTGCTTTGTTGAATCTGGCCATTAATGCACGTGATGCCATGAATGGCAGCGGCTATTTATCAATTCGTACCCAAAATCATTGGTTCGATGTGACAAAAGCTCAGGCACTTGAATTACCCGCAGGCGCCTATATTGAAATCTCGGTTGAGGATTCGGGCGGCGGTATTGCGCCGGAAGATATTGAACGAGTGTTCGAGCCCTTTTTCACGACGAAAGAGCGGGGCAAGGGTACAGGCCTGGGCCTGGCGATGGTGTACGGGTTTGTGCGTCAGTCGGGCGGCCAGGTTCGTATTAATTCCATTGTGAATAAAGGAACAACAGTTCGTTTGTTTTTACCGGCTTTAATCAGCCTGGGGCGGTCTGCCGCTTAGTATTGTTTTGGCTTTAATGCTGATTTTCGTAGCATTGCCAGTAGAATCTTTACAAAATATAACAAAAGTATTGCACCGATGAAATCGCCCATGGCCATCACCAGAAGGCTATGCCAGGAGGTGTCGGCATGACCATAAAAAACAAACCACACATGGTGCAGACAAGCGCTGATAATGCTTAAAAGGAAGCAGCATTGCAGTAATAAAACGGGGGTTAGCCCGGCAAGCGAAGCACTGAAGTTATGACGGATATTTAGTGTTAAATAGACGAGGTAAGGCGAAAAAGCAGACAAAAAGCTGATTATTAAAGTGTATACTGGGTCTGAATTTGCAAGATGGTATGTACCCGCCAGCCATGAACCCAGCCCCACGCCGATGGCGCCGGGAGTGCGGAATAACAGTACGCATAACAAACGGGCGCCGGCCGGCAGGTAGATCCAGTGTACGCCCACAATCCATTCAAGCTGGTTGAACAGCCAGCCGTTAACGTGCCACAAAATCAGGAAAAATACGCTTGAAAGCGCAATCATTAATAGCTGTAATACTATTTGTGACATTTAAATTATTGTCCTACAAATAGGTGCTTGCTAACATCAGCTGCGTTCATAGCAAGATTTATCACTAACGAACTCTCTAATGGCATTTCAAATGAAAGACAAAACCCGCCCCGCCGACATTTACATGCGTTTTCTTCAGTTGGCCGAATCGCTGCGTGGCTTGCCGTCATTGCCTGCGCTCGACCCGTTGGAAGAGCGCATTTTAAGTTTGGTTGCCTTTGCAACCAAAGAAGCCAGCCGCCTGTCGGTACGCGACATGATGGCATATTCCGAACTGGGTTCACCCGCAACGATACATAATCGCCTGAAGTCCATGCGGGCAAAGGGTTGGATCATGCTTACCGACACGGAAGACTCCCGTCGCAAGCAAATTACGTTAACTCAGGCCGCATTGCTGCATTTCGACAAGCTTTCAAAGTGCCTTGTCCAAGCCGCAAAAGAATACTAGTTAAACGTTAACTGGTTTAACATTAAAAACAAAAAAAGGGAACCGCGACGGTTTCCGGCTCGTGCTGGAATGTTATTTTTGCCAGCAGTATTGTAAAGCGGGTGTCGGGTACACGTGAACAATTAGAAATAAACAGGTTGTCGCCCGCATTCCGCTCCAAAGAAGATGGCGGTTGCTAATAACGCCCATGTTGTTTCTGCTCTCGCTGATATAGCAACCGACTCATTCCCAAGGTGCGGTTCTCTTCGTGCCTTGCCTCACCCGTTCTATTTCCTCACCCTGGTTACGACGTGTAGGGGTATTCCATCATGCACATTGTTTGCTATAGTGCAGTAAAATCACTTTATGCATAAAAAAGGGGCTAACAATGAAATTTGTTTCTTACATTAAAGCTGGAAAACCTGGGTTTGGTGCCGTTCTCGACAATAACAAAGTGGTTGATTTAACGGACAAAATAGCCGGTGTGGGCCACTTGGCTGAATTGGTTTCCAATGAAAAATCCGTTGCCGAAGCGAAGAGTTATGTGGCGAAGCAGTCGCCTGAATTCGATCTTGATGATGTAACGCTGGAACCGGTCATCCCTGCACCCAGCAAAATTATTTGCGTGGGCATTAACTACGTTGCCCATGCAGCGGAAGCCGGTCGCAAGGTCGGTGAGCATCCCGTGATTTTTCATCGCTTTGCCGATACCCTTCAGGCGGCTAATGCGCCGTTGATTCGTCCAATTGCTTCTCAGGATTTCGACTTTGAGGCGGAACTTGCGGTTGTTATCGGCAAAGGTGGTGCCAATATTGCGCCCGAACAAGCCATGTCGCACGTGGCCGGCTACACCTGCTTTAACGACGCCAGTTTGCGTGACTGGCAATTTCACACCCATCAGTACGGCATGGGCAAGAACTTTCGCAAAACCGGCAGTCTGGGGCCCTGGATGGTCACGGCCGATGAGATCGACGATTACCGCAAAATGGAAATCAAAGGTGTGCTGAACGGCGAAGTGATGCAGGAAGGCAAGTTGTCGGAGCTGGCCTTTGATATCCCCTATCTGATTTCCTATGTATCGAAGGCGCTCGATTGGAAACCCGGTGATATTCTGGCAACCGGTACGCCCAGCGGTGTGGGCTTCAAGCGCAAGCCGCCCGTGTTTCTAAAGCCTGGCGATACGTTTGAAGTGGTGATCTCACAAGTAGGCACGTTGTCGAACACGGTTGCCGACGAGTCGTGACCACTTTCGAAATAGACTGAATTTTTGTGAGGTGGTTATGAACAGTTCCCCCATTCTGCACTTTACGCATGCCGGCATTCATTGCGTGGATCTCGATCTCATGGTGGATTTCTATTGCAACAAGCTGGGCCTGGTGATTATTGATGAAGGTGTGGCGTCAACCGGGCACCGCCTCTATTTCCTGTCGCAAGACCCGGAAATACACCACCAGATCGTGCTCTTCGACGGCAAGCCGGAGAATATGCCATTCAACCCGGTGAACCAGTTGTCGTTTCTGGTGAAGTCGATTGCCGATCTGCGCACCTACTACAACTTTGCCAAGCGCGCCGGCATTCAGAATATCGGGCAGGTTGATCACGGCAATGCATGGTCAATCTATTTCAAAGATCCTGAAAGCAACCCCATCGAGGTCTACGTCGACAGCCCCTTTTATTCGGCGCAGCCCTGCAAGGAACCGCTTGATCTGGATACAAGCGATGAAGAAATCATTGCACGCACCGAGAAAATGGCGCGTAATCGCCCCGGGTTTCAAACACGCGAGCAGTGGATTGAGTCAACACGCAAAAGAATTGCCGAAAAGCGAGTGTTGAAATAGGTCAGACACCTTTTCAGCAAACAGACTTTTGAATGGACGCCTTTGTGCGTCCTTTTTTGTGCGCTCTCATGCATTCACGTTTATGCGCTGCGGTGCATGCGGCGCCCGTGCTACCCAACATCGCAAACCTTTCTAAGCAGGAAAACGAACGCGTATTCAGGTACCATCATCTTTAGGAAGCAGTAACTCACTTGAACAAAAGGAGAGTTTCAATGAATGTATTTGAACGCCTCGAGTCTAATGTCCGAGCCTACTGTCGTACCTATCCGGCCGTATTCGATAAAGCTTTGAATGCGCGCCAATGGGATGAAGACGGCAATGAATTCATCGATTTTTTTGCCGGCGCCGGTGTGCTTAATTATGGGCACAACAATGAACGGCAACGCGATGCCATCATCGAATACATGCAGGCAAACGGAGTAACCCACAGTCTCGACCTGCACACCACCGCGAAACGCAGCTTCATGCAACGTTTCGAAGACATCATCCTTAAACCCCGGAACCTTGAATACAAACTGCAATTCACCGGCCCAACCGGAACCAACGTTGTCGAAGCGGCCCTTAAGTTGGCACGTAAGGTAACCGGCCGCTCTAACGTAGCCGCCTTTACCAATGGTTTTCATGGCATGACGCTGGGCGCATTGGCCGTAACGGGTAACGCGCATTATCGCAATGTAAGCGGGGTTTCGTTGAACGACGTCTTGCGTCTGCCGTTCGACGGCTATTCAGGGGCCGGCGTCGATTCCCTAGAAATGGTTCGCCAGACATTGGCCGACTCTTCCAGTGGTGTTGAGGCGCCCGCTGCTTTTCTGGTGGAAACGGTGCAGGCCGAAGGCGGTGTCAACGTAGCCAGTAAAGCGTGGCTGCAGGCGTTGCAGGCATTGGCCAAAGAATACGGCGCGCTATTCATCATTGATGATATTCAATTGGGTAACGGTCGCACGGGTGATTTCTTCAGCTGGGAAGATATGGGTCTGGATCCGGACCTGGTCTGCCTCGCCAAAGGTATCGGTGGCTTTGGTACGCCAATGGGCCTGCTGCTTATTCGCCCCGACCTTGATCAATGGTCGCCAGGTGACCATACCGGGACATTCCGCGGGCAGAACCTATCTTTTGTTGCGGGCAGTGAAGCGCTGGCCTATTATGAATCCGACAGTTTTCTGAAATCGGTGCAGGAAAAAGGCCGTTATATGGAAGACCGTCTGAACAATATGGTGGCGAATCACAAGAAGCTGGATTTTGAAGTGCGTGGTCGCGGCATGATGCAGGGTTTGGATACGCATAGCCCCGCCGTGGCGAAGAAGATTATGGCGGCTGCTGCCAAGCACCGTGTGATTGTGGGCGCCTGCGGCACCGACGGCCGCGTGATCAAAGTATGCCCGCCGCTGACCATCGAACAAGAGACACTTGAACGCGGAATGGACCTGCTGGAAGCGGCGGTGAACGAAGGGGTCACGCAATGAGGGATCACGATGGTCTGACCTTTTCCCTGCAAGAGTACGAGCGTCGCCTAACGGAACTGCGCCAGCGAATGCAGGAGCGTTTGCTGGATGCTGTCATTATTTCCGACCCGGAAAACCTGGCGTATTTAACCGGCCATCAAACCACCGGTTATTCGTTCTTTCAGGCGTTGCTGGTGCCGCTTGAGCGCGAACCGGTGTCGATTACGCGTCAGATGGAGGCTTCCAACATTGAATACCGCACCTGGGTTGAGGACGCCCGCTATTACAGCGACACCGGCGACGCAATACAGATGCTGTACGACGTGATTCGCGAAATGGGCCTGATCGGCAAGAACGTCGGCCATGAGCGAAACAGTTATTTCTTTCCTGCCTACCAGCAAGACCGTTTGCACACGATGTTTTCAAACGGCAATTTGCAAGACTGTTTCGGCATTGTGGAAGAAGGCCGTATCTGCAAGTCGGCCGATGAAATTGAGGTGATGAAAAAAGCCTCCAAGGCAACCCAGGCCGGTATGCAGGCCGGTTATGAAGCCGTGGCCGAAGGCGTAACGGAAAACGATATCGCTGCTGCAGTGTGCGACGCCATGTTCCGTGCGGGTGGCGAGTATCCGGCGGTGCTGCCCTACGTTACGTCGGGTCCGCGCACCATGATCGGCCACGCAACCTGGGAAGGGCGCACCGTCCAGGCCAATGAACATGTGTTCCTTGAACTGGCCGGGTGTTATCGCCGCTATCACACGGCGATGATGCGCACGGTTGTTTTAGGTGAACTGAGTCAGTCCATGTACAAGGCGCAAGAGCGCATGAAGACGGCGCTTATTGAAGTTGAAAACCTGATTCGCCCGGGCGTGACGGTATCCGACGTTGATAAACTGGTGCGCAATATCATTTCCGACAACGATGTCGGCGCACAACTGGTAACGCGTGCGGGTTACTCAATTGGGATTGCTTTTTCCCCGTCGTGGGACGAAGGCTACATGCTGAGCTTGAAGCAAGGCTCACAAGACATTCTTAAGCCCGGCATGACCATACATATTATTCCGTGGATGTATGGGGTCGACGGCGACAAGACCTGCGGCATTTCCGATACCATCCACGTGACCGAAAAAGGATGCGAGTCCTTTTTCGATCTTGATCGCGACTTTATCGTTAAACCAAATTAGCCGCGTTTCGGGCCCAACCACACTTGCTGGGCGTTCACGAACTCGTGAATACCCGGCATGCCCAGCTCACGTCCATAGCCCGACTTCTTGATGCCGCCGGAAGGCAGGCGCGGATCGGTTTTCACGATGCCGTTGATGGCCACCTGGCCAGCCTCGAACCGGGGTGCCAGTACCTGCCCTCGCTCGGCGGTCGTCCAGATTGCCGCAGCCAGCCCGTATTGCGTTGCATTGGCCACTGCCACGGCGTCATCGGCGTCTTTAACCGCAGTAATCGCGGCCACCGGGCCGAAGGTTTCCTCGGTAAAGGCCGCGGCATCGCGCGGCACATCGGTTAAGAGCGTAACAGGATAAAAACTACCCGGTTTATTCGGTATTTCGCCACCCAGCAGGCAACGAGCGCCCGCTTTAATGGAATCTTCAACCTGGCGATGCAACTGCTCGCGCAAATCGGTGCGCGCCATGGGGCCGATATCGGTGTCCGGTTGCGTTGGATCTCCCACTTTCAGTCCTTCAAGACGCTGGCGGAACTTTTCCACGACTTCAGGGTAAACCGACTCTTCCACCAGAATGCGTTTGGCGGCAATACATGATTGGCCGGCGCAGATAAAGCGCGATGTGGCAATGGTATCCACGGCTTGGTCCAGGTCGGCGTCGGCCAGGATGACGGCCGGATCCGATCCGCCCAGTTCCAGCACGGCCGGCTTGACTTCGCCTGCGGCGATGGCGGCCACTTTCCGGCCACCCCCCGTGGACCCGGTAAACGAAACCGCTACGGTCCGGTGGTCGCGAATGAGTGAGCCGGCCGTGTCGTTGTCTACGATCAGCGTCTGCAATACGCCTTCGGGCACACCGGCCTTGCGAAACGCCTCTTCAATGGCATCGGCACAGCCTGGCACATGCGAATCATGTTTGATGATGACGGTATTGCCGGCCATGAGTGCTGGGGCAAAAACCCGTGCGGCCAGCCAATATGGCGAGTTCCACGGCAAGATGCCCAATACGGTACCCAGCGGCTGGAACTGCACCCAGCTGTGCGTGGCATCGGATTCGATGGTTTGGGGTGCCAGATAGGTTTGGGCGTGTTCGGCATAATGCTCTGCAGCCCAGGCCGTTTTCTCTACTTCTCCATCCGCTTCTTTCACGGGTTTGCCCATTTCCTCGGTCATGAGCGCTGAATGGAGGGCTTTGTCTTCGCGTAGTTGCCTGGCTGCGGCTTTCAGGTAGGCGCCGCGTTGTTCGAAACTGAGTTCACGCCAGTGGGTGAAGGCCTGGGCGGCGGCGTTCAGCTTGCGCTCCACCACTTCGGAAGTGTCCCAGGCGCGTTCCTTGATGATCTTTCCGGTTGCAGGATTAACAATTTCCGGCATGAACTCTCCTTTCGTTTTACTTGCTGTGTACTTCCTTTCCGCTGGGCGTGACCAGATACCATTCAGCACCAAAGCCTTTGACATCCTGACCCATGGTATCGCCCGGCGCCTTGTCTTTGATGAAGTAGTAAAGCGGCCAACCGTTGTAGGTTACCTGCATCGTACCATCGGGGCGTTTAAGGGACCCCAGGGCTTTGGCGTTAACATCGGTGCCGGCCTCGGGTTGGCCCTGAGTGATGAGCGGCGGCCAGGCGGTGGCGCAGGCGTCAAAACATGTGCTTTTACCCGGTTCGTCGGCTTGGAATAAATAGAGACTTCGGCCTTCGCCATCGGCCAGGTGGGCGCCAAGGGAGGATTCCTGAACGGTTACCATGGCCGGGCCGGCAGCGCCGGCAACAGAAAGCCCGGCGACCAGGGTTACGGCGGCGAGTGTTGCGTTCATGAGCATTTTCATGAGGTGTCTCCTTTAGATATGGAGGGGTTAAAAACCCGGGAGACTGGTGACGATTTTGCACTTGATGTGAATACGCTGCCATGCCGAACAGTTCGACCAGCGATTGGAATACGATAGTGATCGGGGTTACGTATGTCAACGGCTGTGAAGATTAGGTCGTATAGAGTATGAGGCTGAGAAGAATCTTAAATTTCTGGCCCGTGCATACTGCACAACTGAACGATGCACTACGATATCGGAACTTATAGTCGCCAATTTGAGCCACTACCAAAAAGTTTAAAAACTTGCTCCCGTAGCCAGCGATTGCGGAAGTCGTTGTCGTAACGACGATGCCAATGTTGATGGATAGGGAATTTCGGTATGTTGTAGGGAGGGTCTATCAGGACAACTTGATTTAGTGCTGCGAATACCCGTCCTACGGCGGTGGGCACTGTGGCGATAAGGTCCGTCGAGGAGATGATTACTGGCAGCGAGAGATAATAAGTGCTACGTAAACGTACATTACGCTGGATGTTACGTTGATCAAAATAGTTGTCCACGAGTTCTTGGCTGCGTGTCGGCGCCTCAACAACTACATGTTCCAATTGAGAAAAAAGCTCTTTTGTGAGCCCCTTTGTTGCTGGATGGCCGGCCCGAACCATACAAGAAAATCCGTGCATTACGAGGCGTTGTTTGAAAAAGGCATTGCTTTTAAGATTTGGCAAATATCCGAGTGCGATATCGACCTGCCCCGCTTCCATAGCGAGTTCTAGCTCTTGGGGTGCGTAGGGAGCGGTTTGTATTGTTGCGCGCGGTGCTGACGAACGCAGTGCCTCCATCAGTTTGGGCAAAAAAACCATCTCACCTATATCCGGAGTGGCTAATCGAAATTCGGTTTCGGTTTCTTCTGGGACGAAGTGAGGACGGTTAAGCACTTTCTCGTCGATTTGATTCAGCACGGATCTCGCTTCGTTAGCTACCGATAAGCCCCGTGGCGTAGGGAGCATCCCCCCGGACGATCGCACAAACATTGGATCGTCAAACTGGCGTCGCAATCGAGCAAGAGCTGTACTTAATCCTGACTGACTCATCCCTAATTTTTCTGCAGCTTGAGTCACACTGCGCGTTTCATCCAGGGCCACTGCGGTTAGCAGCAAATTTAGGTCGAAGGCTCTACTTTTCATTTTTTAAATATATTCAACGAGATGCATTGATTTAGCAAGGATCTTGTAAATTGAATTTTGGGTACGTCTGCTGCATCCAAAGCCAGTACACGTGACCTTAGTATCGTTAAAAACAATAGCATGAATCTTCGAAATTGTATTGCGAAATACTGTGGTGGAAGACATACTATTCTCTATCCGCAGAATTCAGGCGCGTAACAGCTGCGCAAGCGCTTCGATACGATTTGAAGCCTTCAAATCGTATCGAATACCCAAAGGGAGAGTTCGGCGGATCTGCGAGCACGCAATAGGTATGACTCAATATGTCGGACGTTTGAACTAATTAATCAGGAAAGGTCATGGTAGCGCTCAGATTTACGTTTGCAGACGGCAGTACACAAGAACTGGAAGGAGCAGAAGGTGTGTCGGTTATGGAAGTAGCGGTGGCCAACAATATACCTGGCATTGATGCCGACTGCGGCGGTGCCTGCGCTTGTGCGACATGCCATGTATATGTGGATCCGCAGTGGATACACCAGCTTCCGCCCAAGGCTGAGCATGAAGAGAAAATGCTCGAATTCGCAGTCGATGTTGGTGAGCGTAGTCGGTTGAGCTGTCAGTTAAGTATCTCTGCAAACCTTGATGGACTTACGGTAGAGGTGCCTGAATCTCAGTATTAACTCAAACTAGCCTTCGCATAATTAGAAAATAAAAAATTTATTTGGAGACACTATGAAAATACTTAAAGCAATATTTCTGATGGCGCTGGCAGTTTGCGCATTGCCGATCCAAGCGCAAGCACCTGTAAAAATCGGTTTCATGGGGGTTATGTCTGGTCCGCAGGGAGTGTTAGGTGAAGACATGTACGATGGGTTTATGCTCGCTGTGGAGCGTGAAGGTGGAAAGCTGGGAGGGGTCCCGGTCGAGGTTATTAAAGAGGACAGTCAACTCAAGCCTGAGCTGGCAGTTCAATTGGTTGAAAAGCTGATTGAGCGCGAGAAAGTGTCAATCATTACCGGCATTACTTTTTCCAATATTATGATGGCGGTTCAAAAGCCTGTGACGGATCGGGAGGTATTTCTGATTGGATCGAACGCAGGGCCGGCTCCTCTCGCTGGAAAATTATGTAATAAATACATTTATTTCAGCTCTTGGCAAAATGATATGCAGTCGGAGGTGGTTGGGAAGTATGCGACTGAGCAGGGTTATAAACGCGTGATCGCGATGGCTCCTAATTACCAGGCTGGCAAGGATTATATTGCTGGCTTTAAGCGGTATTTTAAAGGAGGGGAAGTTCAAGAGGTTTATACGCCATTAAGTCAACTGGACTTTTCAGCAGAGCTAACTCAGGTTGCTGCTAGCCAACCAGATGCTGTGTTTATCTTTTATCCTGGTGGGCTTGGCATTAACTTTGTGCGACAGTATCAACAACTTGGTTTAATGAATAGCGTACCTTTACTTGCGACAGCGACTGTCGATGGTACGACTCTGCCTGCCATGAAAGAAGCAGCGTTGGGCGTGAAGATTGGGACTTTTTGGAGTCCTGATCTGGACGTGCCTGAAAATAAAGTGTTTCTCGAAGAGTTTGAGGAAAAATACAATCGCATTCCATCGCAGTATGCCGCCCAGAGTTATGATGCCGCTTTATTAATTGCTTCTGCCCTGAAGAAAGTTAATGGCGATATAAACGACAAGAAAGCATTTGCAAATGCCTTGAAAGAAGCCGATTTCAACTCGGTGCGTGGTTCGTTCAAGTTCGGCAATAATAATTTTCCAATCCAAGACATGCTTATCTTAAGAGTTGTTGAGGATGACAATGGTCAAGTTGTATTGAAGACCATTGCCACTCCCTTGAAGGATCACCAGGATGCCTATCATCAGGAATGCTCAATGCAATGAGCTTCTTGTAAGGGAATAAATAAATGAGTTGGCAGCTTTTTATAATGCAGGCCCTGAATGGTGTTCAGTTAGGCCTGCTGCTTTTTTTATTGTCGGCCGGGCTTACGCTGATACTGGGCATTATGAGGTTTTTGAATCTCGCTCACGGCTCTTTGTACATGATGGGTGCTTATATTGCCGCAGCCGTGTTTGGCCGTACAGACTCATTTCTAGCATCCATAGTCGTTGCCATTCCTGCCACCCTTTTACTCGGTTTTGTCATTGAGCGTTTTATCTTGCACAAGCTTTATGAGCGGGACCATTTATATCAAGTTCTCGCGACGTTTGGCTTGATTCTTTTTTTCAATGAGTTGGTTCGAATAATCTGGGGTTCTTCTTCGCTTTATATGGGCCTTCCTGAGTCGCTGTCAGGTATTGTCACGATTGCCGGTCTGCCTTATCCGTCTTACAGGTTCGCGGTAATTTGCATGGGCTTATTGATCGCCCTGGGGCTCTATTTACTGATACATCGAACTCGTTTGGGCATGCTGATTAGAGCTGGTGCCTCTAATGCCCCAATGGTGGGAATGTTGGGGGTAAACATTAAGCTTATTAATTCGTTGGTGTTTGCTTTTGGTGCGGGTTTAGCGGGTTTGGCCGGCTTAATGTCGGCGCCGATTATGTCGGTTCAGTCGGGTATGGGCGAGCCAATTCTAATTTTAACGCTGGTGGTTATCGTTACCGGAGGCATCGGTTCGATTCGAGGTGCGTTCTACGGCGCAATTATTGTAGGCTTTGTTGATACCGTAGGGCGAGCATTCTTGCCATTACTGTTAAGTCAATTTTTTGAAACGACTGTTGCGCAGGCGCTAGGCCCAACAATTGCATCCATTCTTATTTATTTGTTTATGGCTGTTGTGCTGGCAATTCGGCCAGAGGGACTATTTAAGGTGACGCATGGCTAAGTTGAATTTGCGGCTTTCAATTGCTACAGCCTTTTTCTTTGTTCTTGCGCTGATTCCCATTTTTGCAATGATGGTGGGTGATACTTATTTCATAACGCTGTTTTCGCGAATCATGATTTTGGGGATGGCCGCAGTGGGATTGAATCTGATCCTTGGGTTTGGCGGGCTGGTCAGTTTAGGGCATGCTTTGTATATCGGTGTAGGGGCATACGCGGTTGGCATTTTGTCGTTTCATGGGATAAATAATGCATGGTTTCAGTTGTTGGTTGCTCTAATTTCTGGTGGTGTGCTGGCGCTCATTTTGGGCACTGTGGCCCTTAGAACGAAAGGTCTATCGTTCATCATGATTACGTTGGCGTTTGCACAGATGGCCTACTACGTGGCAGTGGGTCTCAGGCAATACGGGGGTGAGGATGGTTTGCCACTGGCTCAGCGTAGTGATTTCAATTTATTTGGTATTCAGAGCGACGTTTCGTTGTACTACGTAATCTTCCTGACTTTGCTGGCAACGATTTATTTGTTGACACGCATAATCGACTCCCAGTTTGGGCTGATACTGCGCGGGAGCAAACACAACCTGAAGCGTATGACGGCTCTCGGTTATCCGATATTACGCTACCGTTTGGCTGCCTATTTGATTTCTGCCCTGATTTGCGTTGTGGCAGGTTTCTTCCTGGCAAATGTCGCTAAATATGTAGCACCGTCGTATATGTCTTGGTATGTCTCTGCGGAAATCATCGTGATGGCCGTTTTGGGAGGCATGGGATCAGTGTTAGGGCCTTTGGTAGGTGCAGCGGCGCTACTGGCATTTGAGGAGTTCTTGCACACAGTGAACTTTGGTTTGCCTTGGGGACTCGACGCCTACATTAACGACCATTTTTTAGCCATTATTGGGATCGTAGTTGTTGTTATTGCGCTGTCCTTGCAGCAGGGCCTGTACGGTAGTTTGTTGAGTCGCGAGCAGAGGCAAAAGAATGTTAACGGTTAGAAATCTGGTCAAAAACTTTGGGGGTCTCACCGCGACAGATGACTTGTCTTTGCAAGTTTGTGATGGCGAGTTGCACGCCATTATTGGGCCAAATGGCGCTGGTAAAACAACGTTAATTCACCAACTGGCAGGAGAGTACTTTCCCGATTCCGGAGAGATCATCTTCGACGGCAAGCCGATTACCCGTACTAAGCCTCATGCCAGGGCGTTGGTCGGGCTGGGTCGTTCCTATCAGATTTCGTCGGTATTTTCTGAGCTCACAGTCATTGAAAACGTGTTGTTGTCGTTGTTGGCACATCAGGGGCATAGTTTCAAATTTTGGAAGCCGATTCTAGCGTTTTCTGGCTATCGTGATAAGGCATTGGCGGCGTTGGAAACGGTTGGTTTAGCCGGGCTTGAGTGCAAGGTTGTTGAAGAGATGGCGCATGGAGAGCGACGGCAACTTGAGCTGGCTATGGCGATTATTAACAAACCTAAACTGCTGTTGTTGGATGAGCCGATGGCGGGCATGAGTCACCGCGAGTCCGAGAAAGTAATTGAGTTACTTTCCTCGCTTAAAGGACAGTATGCGATTTTATTGGTTGAACATGATATGGACGCGGTATTTACGCTTGCAGATCGCATCACAGTGCTCGTCTACGGTCGACCAATAGCGACAGGTACGCCGGATGAAATTAGAAACAATGCCCAAGTGCTGGAAGCTTATTTGGGTGCACCGGAGGAAGATAATTGAATCCGTTGCTTGAAGTTAAAGATATAGAAACCTCTTATGGTGCCAGTCAAGTTCTTTTCAGGGTCTCATTCAATGTCGCCGAAGGCGAACTGATAACACTGATTGGGCGAAATGGTATGGGGAAGTCCACAACGGTGAAAACCATTATGGGTGTGTTGTCGCCTAAAGCGGGTTCCATCGCGTTTCGGGGGCGTTTCGTGCATGGCGCTCCTAGTTATGTGGTTGGCCGTTCTGGTGTATCGGTGGTGCCGGAAGGTCGGCAGGTATTCCCTAACCTTACGGTACGCGAAAATTTAGTGGCCACAGCGCGCAAACCCAGTCATGGAGCAGCGCCGTGGACATTGGATAAAGTCTATGCGATGTTTCCTCGACTGCGAGAAAGGGCACGAAACCTTGGTAGTAATTTGTCGGGTGGGGAGCAGCAAATGTTGGCTATAGGGCGGGCTTTGTTAACTAACCCTGAACTATTAATTTTAGATGAGGCTACCGAGGGGTTAGCGCCGCTAGCGCGAGCTGAAATATGGAAAACGCTGAGCCAGTTGAAATCTTCTGGGTTGGCGCTAATTGTGATTGATAAAAATATCGGGCCGTTGTTGCGATTAGCTGACCGCCATTACGTTATGGAAAAGGGACGCATTGTTTGGCAGGGGTCGTCGGATGATTTACGTGCGCATCCCGAAGTGTTGCATGAGTATGTGGGTGTTTGACGCACCGACGGTGAACAGGAGTGAGACATGAGTAGAAAAGAATTAAACGCCGCTGGAACTTCGTTTGATTTGTTTAATGTGCCGGATGATTATTACGATAATCCTTATCCCTACTACAAAGACTTGCGTGATAATGATCCGCTGCACTGGAACTCGGATGGGTCGGTTTTGGTTACGCGATACGAAGATGTTAAAGCGGTTTGGCGTGATTTAACGGGCGTCGTTAATCGGGAAAAAATGTATACCGAGAAGTTTGGTGAAGGCCCACTGCTTGAACATCATACTAAAAGTATGCTGTTCCGGGACCCACCGGATCACGATCGTTTGCGTGACGTTGTGAATCCTTTCTTCACCCAGTCGGCTATTGGGCAGCTTAAAGTAACCGTTGAGGAAATTGTTTCTAAGTTACTTGATGAGTTGGAAGGCAAGCAGGAAATTGATTTCGTGCGCGACTTCGCGTCATTGATTCCTATTAAATTGATTTGTGACATTCTTGGTGTGCCGCGTGAGCATGGGCCAACTATCCGTGACATGGGTGCAAAAGTATTATTGCCGCTGAATCCGGCGGTTTCTGCCGACTCAATTCAGGCAGGCCACGAAGGTACGAAAGCCTTTATAGATTTTCTTCGACCGTATGTCAAAGAGTGGCAGTCTCGTCCCGTCGAGGATACGCCAAGTAATATCATCAGCGGTATGGTTAAAGCGCAAAAAGCGGGTGATCCAATTACCGATGATGAGATTATCCATATGTGTATTTTAGTATTGAACGGAGGGCATGAGACTACGACAAATCTCCTGGGCTTGTCTATGTTGGCATTGCTGAAGCATCGGGATCAGCTTGAAAAGTTGGTGACGGACCCCTCGTTGGTAAGTACGGGGGTTGAGGAGTGTTTGCGTTACGGAACGCCGCTTCAGTTACAGGGTCGTCGCACGACGCGAGAGTTAACGATACCAGGCGGTACAATCCCCCCCGATACCGAGGTGATTATTGCGCAAGTGTCGGCGAACCGTGATGAACGTATTTTTAAGGATCCAGATAGTTTTGATTTGACACGTCGACCCAACCCTCACTTGGCGTTTGGGGCCGGGATACACGTATGCTTAGGGCGCCCGCTTGCTCGTCTCGAGGTGGCCGTTACTCTGCCGCTCTTGCTAAATAGATTTCCGAACATGGAAGTTATAGGAAAGCCGGAATTCAATCGTAATGTGAGATTTCGCGGCATTAACTCTATGACCATTAGGCTGAATTGAAGGAGCACAAATGGTTTCAGGAGTTGTAGTAGTTGGTGCCGGCCAAGCGGCCTGTCAAGCAATCGCATCGCTGCGCCAAATGAGATACGAAGGTACCATAACGCTGATTGGAGAAGAGAAATATCTTCCTTATCAACGTCCGCCTTTAAGTAAAGGATTCCTTAAGGGCGACGTTGATCCCGAAACGCTATGTCTGCGCCCAGTAGAGTTCTACGAAAGAACAAATTGTGACGTTCGACTGGGACTTTCCGCCGTCGCCATCGATCGAAACGATCAGGTTGTGGTGTTGGCGAATGGTGAGATGATCCAGTATGAGGCATTGATCCTGGCTATAGGCGCGCGCGCTCGTGCTTACCCGGGCTTAGACAAGAGCGTTGCTGCATCGGTACATTATCTTCGCTCTTATGACCATGGCACGATCCTTGCTGACCGCATAGCAAATGCCACAAAGGTCGCGGTGATCGGTGGTGGCTATGTGGGTATGGAGGTGGCTGCTACTGCGCGCGAGTTGGGGTTAGAACCGACGATTTATGAATCTTCCTCTCGCATTATGCAGCGCTCCGTGGGCTCATTGTTTTCGTCATGGATTCAGGACATCCATACTGCACACGCTGTTGACGTTTGTTTAGACGCTAAAATTACAAGCATTGAGCGCGACTCACCGACAGGTTCTTTCTCTGTGTCCACTAAGGATGGGGTTGAGCGTGGATTCGACATCGTTCTTATAGGAATTGGCGCTCAAGCCAACATCGAGCTTGCTGCAGAAGCAGGGGTGAAATGCTCACGAGGCATTATTGTGGACGCTCATTGCGCAACCAGTGACCCTAGAATTTTTGCGATAGGGGACTGCTGCGAGCAGGATCACCCTGTGTATGGCCCGGGATTCTGCCTTGAGTCAGTGCAGAATGCAATCGACCAGGCAAAATGCGCAGCCGCAGCTATTGCTGGTCGACCTGCGCCGCTACCCACTGTTCCTTGGTTCTGGTCTGATCAATACGGTCACCGTATACAGGTAGCTGGGGTTACTGCGGATTATGACGAGCAGATCGTGCAAGAAGGGCAAAACGAATCCCACCCCTTTAAAGGCAGAGCAGTTTGGTATTTGAAGCGGGGTAGAGTTATTGCCATCGAAACACTTGATGCCCCTGAGGCATTCATGCTTGGGCGGTCTTATATTAAGAGCCAAAGGCCAGTTTCAGTCGATGCACTCTTTCCGCAGTTAAATCATACGTAAGCGTTGCTGCGTATGACCGGAAGCCCCATCTCCATCGTTGTGATCGAACCATGCAGCGGCTTTTTCAATCAATGCTGGCACAAGATAGATGTCTTGGGACTCGAATACCTCCTTGTCCAGTCGCTTGAATACTGTATTGAATCAAACCGGGTCTCTGATATCGCGTAGATTTTTTCGCGAAACGACAACCAGGCGTGTGACATTTGCCATTTTGTAGCCGGTCGTTGCAGTAGTTTTGTTACTGCTGGAATCGCGATGCAAGAAAAAGGGGCGCTTTTGGGCGCCTCCTGATGCGTGGGAATGTGGCACACTTCAGGGCGTAGCAAGCTGAAGAAAGAGAGAAAAGGTCATGCCCGATAATTCGTCAGAGGCCAATAACAGTATCAATGAAGGCCCGGCGCGAAAAAGCGAGCCCGAGCGCGGCAAGAAGGGCCTGGCGCAGGTGCTGCTGCTAATTACAATCGTGTACGTGGCGATGAACCTGAGGGCGGGGCTGATCAGCGTGGGGCCTGTCATTGATTCCATCGGTACGAGCCTGGGGTTGTCGGCAACGGCACTGGGGGTGCTGCTTACGCTTCCGGTGCTGTGTTTTGGCGTGTTCGCGCCGTTTGCGCCGCGTATGCTGAAGCTGCAGTCGGCCGAGCGCCTTATTTTGTTCAGCCTGTTTTTGCTGACGGGCGGCGTCGTATTGCGCAGCAACCTGGGCTCGGCGGGCCTGTTCGTGGGCACTTTCCTGCTGGGGTTGGCCATCAGTGTGGTTATGGTGCTTTTGCCGGGCATTATCAAGCGGCACTTTCCGGTGAATGCGGGGCTGATGATGGGCCTGTATTCCACTGCCCTGGCGGCGGGCGCAGCTACGGCGGCGGGGGTGACCGTGCCCATGGAACAATGGCTGGGCGACTGGCGCCTTGCCCTGGGGTTCTGGGCCATTCCGGCCTTGCTGGCCGCGTTGGCCTGGGTGCCGCAGGTGCGCGGCGAGCCGGCCTTCAGCGCCCGGCGGCCGGCGGCGGTGCCCCGCTTGCGCAGCAACTGGCTGGCCTGGCAGGTAACGCTGTTCATGGGCACGCAGGGGGCGATTGCCTATAGTATCTTCGGCTGGCTGCCGCTGATACTGATTGATCGCGGACTGAGTGCGCAGAATGCGGGTTTTGTGCTGGCCACGCTCATGAGCATCCAGCTTTCCACGTCCATCACCGGGCCCTGGATCGCCACACGCGGGCGCGATCAGCGGTCCACAATCTTTGTCTTGCTGACGCTGGTGGCGGTGGGGTTTCTGGGGCTGATCTACGGGGCCATCAGTGCCGTCTACATCTGGGCGGGGGTATTCGGGCTGGGGTTTGGCGGCATGTTCGCGGTGGCGATGGCGTTGCTGGTACTGCGTTCGCCGAACCCGCAAGTGGCGGCGGCGATATCGGGTATGTCGCAGGGGGTGGGCTACATGATTGCGGCCGTGGCGCCGCTTATCGTCGGCGTTTTGCACGAATATACAGGCGATTGGAATGCTGTGGCGGTGTTCATGATGCTGCTTATCCTGGCCGCAATGTGGTCGGGGTTGCTGGCAGGCCGGGCGCGCTATATTGAATAGGGGCGCACGCGCAGGCCACGATTGAGCAAATCACTTCCCAATACAGAAACTGGAAAATATCTCGCCCAGCAAATCATCGCTGGTAAATTGGCCTGTAATGCTACACAGCGCTTCATGAGCCAGCCGCAGTTCCTCGGCGAATAAATCCAGTACCTGGTCGTTATGGGCGGCGTGGTCGGCCGCCTGCTGCAAGTGCATGGCGGCCTCTTCCAAGGCCCGAACGTGGCGCTCCCGCGCCAGCCAGGGTGATTCCGTGGCCGGGCTCCAGCCGGCGATATCCAGCAGCCGGGTGCGCAATGCGTCCAGGCCCGCGCCGGTCTTGGCCGAAATAAACAGCGTATTTTCCGATTCGGTTTGTTCCGGCTCGCCTTGCGCCAGATCCAGTTTGTTAAACACCTTCAACACCGGAATATGTTTGGGCAGCCGTTCGGCAATGGCGGAATCCAGTTTGTCGTTCCGGGCGCGAATATCCTGCAGATGCAAGACCACATTGGCTTTTTCGATTTCCGCCCAACTGCGGGCAATGCCGATGCTTTCAACGGTATCTTCCGTTTCCCGCAAGCCGGCGGTGTCGATAATATGCAGCGGCACGCCGTCGATATGAATCTGTTGAATGACGCGGTCGCGGGTGGTGCCGGCAATGGGGGTCACAATGGCCACTTCGTCGCCCGCCAGGGCGTTCAGCAGGCTGGATTTGCCCACGTTCGGTTGGCCCGCCAGCACAACGTGCAGGCCTTCACGCAGAATTTGTCCCTGCTGCGCCTGGGCCAGAATTTTGTCTAAATCCTGCTGCAGCGCTGCCAGGGTTTCGCGTGCCTGATACTTTTCCAGGAAGTCGATTTCCTCTTCCGGGAAGTCCAGCGTGGCTTCCACCAGCATGCGCAAATGCACGATATGGTCGTCCAGTGCGTGAACCTGCTGTGAAAAGGCGCCGCTTAACGAAGCCATGGCGCTGCGGGCCGCGGCGTCGGACGAGGCTTCAATCAAGTCGGCCACGGCTTCGGCCTGGGCCAGATCCATGCGGTTGTTCAGAAAAGCGCGCTGGGTGAATTCGCCCGGCTCGGCCAGGCGCAGGTCCAGGTCTCTCCCGGTTTCCAGGCAATGCGTCAATAAACGCCGCAGCACCGCCGGGCCGCCGTGGCCCTGCAGTTCCAGTACATCTTCACCGGTGTACGAGTGCGGGCCAGGGAAAAACAGGGCAATGCCTTTGTCGATGGCGGTGCCCTTCTGGTCGTTGAAGTCCAGGTAATGGGCGTGACGCGGCTTCAAGGGCGTGGCAAACAGGCGTTCGGCCAGGGCGGGCAGATTGCGCCCGGAAATGCGAATAACGCCAATGCCCCCTCGTCCGGGGGCGGTGGCAATGGCAATAATGGGGTCGTAGGCGCGCGATGTCATAGTGGGCGTATTTTACTGCCGGTGTCCAGGTGAATGTGCAAGGCAAAAAAAACCGGCACAACACGTGTGCCGGTTTTCAATGGGCCAATGCTGTTTTCTAGCGCTGGGCCTGTACTTTCTGCTTTTCCAGCTTGTGCATAATGTAGCGCTGCTGGGCAATGGAAATAATATTGTTCACGCACCAGTACAGTACCAGCCCGGCCGGGAAGAAGAACATCATGCCGCCGAAGATCAAAGGCATCAGCATCATGATGCGGGCCTGCATGGGGTCGGGCGGCGTGGGGTTCAGCTTGATCTGCAGGAACATCGTGCCCATCATGATGGCGGGCAGAATGAACCAGGGGTCGCGTGCCGACAGATCGTGAATCCACAGAATCCAGGGGGCGCCGCGCATTTCCACGCTACCCAGCAGCACCCAGTACAAGGCAATGAACACCGGAATCTGCACCACCATGGGCAGGCAGCCGCCCAATGGATTGATTTTCTCGGTACGGTACATTTCCATCATGGCCTGGTTCAGCTTGGCGCGGTCGTCGCCGAATTTCTCGCGCAAGGCCTGCAGGCGTGGCGTAACCTGCTTCATTTTTGCCATGGAGCGGTAGCTGGCTGCCGACAAGGGGTAGAAAACCAGTTTGATCAGCAGCGTAAGCAGCACAATGGTCCAGCCCCAGTTGCCCACGAAACTGTGGATCCAGGTCATGAGTTCGAACAAGGGCTTGGCAATAATGGTCAGGAAACCGTAGTCGACCACCACATTAAGGCCCGGTGCCACTTTTTCCATGGCGCCCTGGTCTTGCGGGCCAACCCAAAGCTGGGCCTGCGCGGTGGCGGTTTCACCCGGCGCGACCGTGCCGATGGGCTCGATGGCACGAATAGAGAACAGGTTATTGCCTACGCGCAGCGCTTCGTTATAGCGGGTTTGCCCTTCCGTGGGAACCCAGGCGCTGGCAAAGTAGTGCTGCACCATCGCAATCCAGCCGGTGTCAGCCTGTTTGACGTACTTTGCTTTGTTGTCCTGGATGTCGGAAAAGTCGATTTTTTGATACTTTTCCTGCTCGGAATAAACGGCCGGGCCGGTAAAGGTGTTGTAGAAGAACGAGGTATCGGGCGGGTCGTTGCCGTCGCGCGTAAGCTGCAGGTAAATCGATGGTTTAACCGGCTGGTCGCTTAGGTTTTCAACGTCGTGGCGTACGTGAATGTTGTAGCTGCCTTTATCAAGCCGGTAGGTTTTCGTGACTTTCAGATTGCCTGATTCTGCTTCAAATACAACGTCCAGGTGGTCGCCGGTAAGGCTTGTTTGCGTAGACACCATGCGAAATGGTGTCAGGTGCGTTGGAAACTGGGTTCCGCTGGGTGCGCCCACTACGCCGGTTTGTGCCACATAAATTGAAGTGGGTGAATTGTCGAGCAGCATCATGGGGCTGTCTTCACCCTCGAAACCGATGAAGTCAAGCAATTGCGCCTTAACCAGCTGCGCACCCTGGGTGTTGAAGGTCAGGCTGTAGACGTCGGTGGTAACCGATATCAGTTCGCCTTGCGTACCTTGCTCGGCCTGGGTGGTTTGCTCGGGCACATTTTCGGCTGCGGCGGCCTGGTTGCCCGCGGGCACGCCTTCGGGTACATTGCCGGCGCCGTTGGTGGCCCCGGTGTTCTGGCCGGCCTGGCTGCCGTTATCCGGTGCCTGGGTGGATGCGGTTTGCGTCGGCCCCCCTCCCAGTAGCGATGGCTGGCCATTATGAACTTGCCAGTTATTCCATAGCAGCAGCAGTGAGAACGTAAATACAATCCAGAGGAGGGTGCGTCGGATATCCATAGCGCCTGTTATTAGTTAGTACACAGAGCAAAGCCTGCTAGTTTACCGCAGTAGCGGGGGTCTTGAGCAAGATACGATTTAATGCGGATGATTCGAATTTGGAACAGGGTCGTGGCCCCCCTTGCACCAGGGGTTGCAACGCCCAATTCGGTACAGCGCCAGCCCCCAGCCTTTCAAGGGGCCGAACTTTTCAATGGCTTCGATGGCGTATGCCGAACACGTGGGAGTGAAGCGGCAGCTGTTACCAAGCCAGGGGCTTAAAAAGTAGCGGTAAAAACGGATGGGCGCAATAAACAGCTTTTTCAGCATTTTGTAACCTGCTTCAAAAGCGTGTCCGCCTCTTGGCGGACCTGCTTTTTGAGTGCCGTTAGCGTGCAAGGTTCAATTTTGGCGTGCAGCCGAAACACGATGTCGCGATTGGGAAGCCTGCTTTGCTGCAGGCGAAAACTTTCCCGAATGATGCGTTTAATGGTGTTTCGGGTGACTGCCCGTTTGGCTTGTTTTTTGCCAATAATGAGACCAAGACGGGGTTGTGGGCTGTTTGCGCCGCCCCTGGGGGTAGACACAACGAACAAAGCCCCTTTGGCTACGCGCCGGCCTTTTAATGCAGCAACGTATTCAGAGGGGCGCAACAGGCGCGCCGCCGACGAGAAGGTGGCCCGCGCAGTGTTCATTGACAAGGTGGCTTGCCTGCTTTGTGCAAGAAGCCGCCGGCCGGTAATAAAACCGGCTTAAACAGCCAGACGCTTGCGGCCTTTGGCGCGGCGAGCGTTAATGACAGCGCGGCCGCCACGGGTTTTCATACGTACGCGAAAACCGTGTGTGCGCTTGCGACGAGTAACGGAAGGTTGAAATGTGCGTTTCATGGCTCAATGCCTTAGGTTGGAAAATAAGGGAAAGCCTGCTATTTCACCAAATTATTCGAGTTTAGTCAAATGCTTAGCGTTATTACGCATGGCTATGAAGAACCGGGGTTGTGGATAACTTACCCCACAACAAGGTAGAATCGAGGTTTACTGAAGTGGTGGATATGAAAGATTTTTGGCAGACCTGTATTCAACGCCTGGAGCAAGACCTACCCCCGCAGCAAATCAGTGCCTGGATTCGTCCTCTGGTTCCGCTGGAGTACGACGAGTCCAAGGCGTTGTTGCGCGTGTCTGCGCCGAACCGTTTCAAGCTCGACTGGGTTCGCAAGAATTTTTCTCGTCAAATTGAAACCCTGGCAACGGAATGGTACGACCAACCCGTGCAGGTGTCGTTCGAACTGGCTGCATCGGGCAACCGCGCGGCACCCACGGCGCGCCCGCCCTCGGCACCCGCTACCCCGGCTTCGGTGCTGAATGCGGAGCCGGCGCTTACCGAGTCTTCCGCCATGGCACCCGAACCGGCTGCGCCCTCTCCGTTGGCGGCCGCCACGGTTGATTCGGTTTACGATCGCTCCAGGTTGAACACCGATTTAACCTTCGACAATTTCGTTACCGGTAAAGCCAACCAGCTGGCCCGCGCGGCTGCGCTGCAAGTGGCCGAAAACCCCGGCATATCTTATAACCCGCTGTTCTTATACGGCGGCGTGGGTTTGGGTAAAACCCACCTGATTCACGCCATTGGCAACGCCCTGTTGAAGGCCGACAAAGCCGCCAGGGTGCGTTATGTGCATGCCGACCAGTACGTGTCCGACGTGGTGAAGGCCTACCAGCGTAAGGCCTTTGATGAATTCAAGCGTTATTACCATTCGCTCGATCTATTGCTTATCGACGATATTCAATTTTTCGCGGGCAAGAACCGCACGCAGGAAGAGTTTTTCTATGCGTTTGAAGCCATGGTGGCCAAACGCAAACAAATTATTATTACGTCCGACACCTACCCCAAGGAGCTGGCGAATATCGACAGTCGCCTTATCTCGCGCTTCGACTCGGGCTTAACCGTGGCCATTGAGCCGCCCGAGCTGGAAATGCGGGTGGCCATTTTGCTCCGCAAGGCCGATGTGGAAGGCATGGCCATGCCTGAAGATGTGGCTTTCTTTATTGCCAAGCATTTGCGCAGCAATGTGCGTGAGCTGGAAGGTGCTCTGCGTAAAGTGTTGGCTTATGCGCGTTTTCACGGCCGCGATGTATTGTCGGTGGAAGTGTGCAAAGACGCCCTGAAAGACCTGCTGTCGGTGTCCAACGGGCAAATTACGGTGGAAAACATTCAGAAAACCGTGGCCGATTATTACAAAATCAAAGTGGCTGATATGTATTCCAAACGGCGTCCGGCAAACATTGCCATGCCGCGCCAGGTAGCCATGTACCTGGCCAAAGAATTAACGCAGAAAAGCTTGCCTGAAATTGGCGATCTGTTCGGCGGGCGGGATCACACGACGGTGCTGCATGCCGTTCGAAAAATTTCCGAAGCGAGGTCAAAAAACCCAGAACTCAATCATGCTTTGCATGTGTTGGAACAAACCCTAAAAGGATAATCATGCAATTCGTACAAACAACAAGAGATGCGTTGCTGAAACCGTTGTCTACGGTGGCCGGCATTGTTGAGCGTCGCAATACCATGCCTATTCTGGCTAACGTATTGTTGCGCAAGGAAGGCAACAGTGTGTCGTTTTTGGCCACCGATCTGGAAGTACAAATTACTACGCACGCCGATTTCGGTGTGGGCGATGAGTCGGAATCCACCACGGTGGCGGCGCGCAAGCTAATGGACATTTTGCGCGCCCTGCCCGAAGATGAAATCAGCTTAAGCCTGACCAGCGGCAAGTTGAACATTCAGTCGGGCAAAAGCCGTTTTGCGTTGCAAACCTTGTCGGCCAACGACTACCCCACGGTGTCGCAGCCGGAACAGTTCGACGTGTCGTTTTCACTAGCGCAAAAAACACTGAAGCAGCTGTTTAACCAGGTGCATTTTTCCATGGCCCAGCAAGACATTCGTTACTACCTGAATGGCTTGCTGTTTGTGTTCGAACCCGGTTTCGTGCGCGCCGTAGCCACCGACGGCCACCGCCTGGCCCATAGCGCCACAGCGGCCGAAGGCATTACCCAGAAGCACGACGTGATCGTGCCGCGCAAAACCGTATTGGAAATGCAGCGCCTGCTGGGTGAAACCGACGACCCGGTGCAAATCGATGTGTCATCGGGGCAGATTCGTTTCCGCTTTAACGATGTCGAACTCATTTCCAAACTGGTGGAAGGTAAATTCCCCGATTACACCCGCGTGATCCCCACCACCTATACACGCCATTTCATGGTCGACCGCGAGCGTTTGCAGGGCAGTATGCAACGTGCCGCCATTCTGACCACCGACAAGTTGAAAGGCGTGCGTTTCCAGTTGGGCGACAACGTGCTGAAAGTGTCTTCTTCGAACGCCGAACAGGAAGAAGCCCAGGAAGAAATCGACGTCGATTACAGCCACGAACCCCTGGATGTGGGTTTTAACGTAAGCTACCTGCTGGACGTACTGGCCAACATGAAGTCGGACATGGTGCGCTGGTCGGTTCAACCCGACGCCAACGCGTCTGCACTTATTACATCGCCCGACGACGAACATTTCAAATATGTCGTTATGCCGATGCGTATTTAATTAAACACAAGGTTTTATATGTCAGACTCAACCGTGAATACACCTGAAGTGGATTATGGTGCCGAATCAATCAAAATGCTCAAGGGGCTTGAAGCAGTACGCAAGCGCCCCGGCATGTACATTGGCGATACGTCCGACGGTACCGGTTTGCACCACATGGTGTTCGAAGTGGTCGACAACGCGATCGACGAAGCGTTGGCCGGCTATTGCGACGACATTGTCGTCACCATTCACGCCGACAACAGCATTTCGGTAAGCGACAACGGGCGGGGCATTCCTACTGATATTCACAAAGACGACGAATTCGGCCGCAGCGCGGCGGAAATCGTGATGACCGAACTGCACGCCGGCGGGAAGTTCGACCACAACTCGTACAAGGTGTCCGGGGGTCTGCATGGTGTGGGCGTGTCGTGCGTGAATGCGTTGTCGGAATGGTTGCGCCTAAGCATTTGGCGTAACGGTGAAACCCATGAAATGGAGTTTCGTCGTGGCGAACGGGTTGAGCCTTTGCATGTAACCGGCACCACTACGCAGCAAGGTACGCGGGTGCACTTCCTGGCCGACGACACCATTTTCGAGAACGTGGAGTACCACCACGACATTCTGGCCAAGCGCCTGCGTGAACTGTCGTTCCTGAATAACGGTGTAAAAATCCGCCTGATTGACGAACGTGACGGCAAGGAAGACAACTTCGCCTTCTCGGGTGGCGTGAAAGGGTTCGTGGAATACATTAACCGCACGAAAACCCCCCTGCATTCGAATGTGTTCGCGGTAAGCACTGAGTCGAAGGTGAACGAGGAGCTTATTGGCGTTGACGTGGCCATGCAATGGAACGACAGCTACTCGGAAACGGTGCTGTGTTTTACCAATAACATTCCCCAGCGCGACGGCGGCACCCATTTAACCGGTTTGCGCGCCGCCATGACGCGAGTGTTGAACAAATACATTGCTGACAACGAATTGGCCAAGAAAGCCAAAATCGACACCACCGGTGACGACATGCGCGAAGGCCTGGCCTGCGTGTTGTCGGTGAAAGTGCCCGACCCTAAGTTCAGCAGCCAAACCAAAGACAAGCTGGTGTCCAGTGAAGTGCGCCCCGCCGTTGAAGAGGCCGTGGCCCGTACGTTGGAAACCTGGCTGCTTGAAAACCCGAACGACGCCAAGGCGCTGTGCAACAAAATTATTGACGCCGCCCGGGCACGCGACGCCGCCCGCCGCGCACGTGAAATGACACGCCGTAAAAGCGTGCTGGAAGGCGCGGGCCTGCCGGGTAAACTGGCCGACTGCCAGGAAAAAGACCCGGCGCTAAGCGAAATTTACATTGTGGAGGGTGACTCGGCCGGGGGCTCCGCCAAACAAGGGCGCGACCGCAAATTCCAGGCCATTTTGCCCCTGCGCGGCAAGGTGCTGAACGTGGAAAAAGCCCGCTTCGATCGTCTGATTGCCAGCGAAGCCATTACCACGTTGATTACGGCGTTGGGCACCAGTATTGGGCCCGACTTCAATATCGAGAAGCTGCGTTACCACCGCATTATTATCATGACCGACGCCGACGTTGACGGCGCGCACATTCGCACCCTATTGCTTACTTTGTTCTACCGGCAAATGCCGGAACTGGTGGCGCGTGGGCACATTTACATTGCCCAGCCGCCTTTGTACAAAGTGAAGATGGGCCGCGACGAACGTTATCTGCAGGACGACCACGAAGAAGCCAAGTACATGATGGAAGTGGCGCTGAAAGACACCGCGCTCACCCCGCGTGAAGGTGCCGAGCCCATTACCGGTGATGCTTTGTCGGAACTGGCGCGCCAGTATATTTTGGCCGACGCGGTGATTGAGCGCTTGGCGCGCCAGATGGATGAACAGGCTTTGTCGGCCATGGCCGAGGGCGTGGAGATTCACCTGGACGATGAAGCCCAGGCAAAAGAGTCGGCCCAGCGTTTGCAGGACGCGCTGGCGGGTTCTGCGGTGCTAAGCCGCGTAACGGTGGATGCCGAGCAACCCGAGGAAGACGGCCCGTGGCGCTTGGTATTGCGCCGTTTGCATCACGGCAATGTGCGCGTAAGCGTGTTCGACCGCACCTTTGTGCGCGGTGCCGATTATGCGGTGTTGTCGCGTTCGGCGAAAACCTTCCTTGGCCTGTTGGGCAAGGGCGCGGTGATTCGCCGTGGCGAGGGCGACAAGCAGAAAGAGAAGTATGTGAGCGACTTCCGCCAGGTGGTGCTGTGGTTACGTTCCGAGGCCGAGCGTGCGGTAAGCAAGCAGCGCTATAAGGGTCTGGGCGAGATGAACCCGCAACAGTTGTGGGAAACCACGATGGATCCGAAGGTGCGACGCTTGTGGCGTGTGCAGATTGAGGATGCGATTGCGGCGGATGAGCTGTTCACAACGCTGATGGGCGATCATGTTGAGCCAAGGCGCGCGTTTATTGAAACGCATGCGTTGCAGGCGGGGAATATTGATACTTGATTGTTGTTGGTATTCGAAAAAGTTGGCCAAGTGTCACAGGATAACTTGGCCAACGAAAAGGTTAGCTTTGATGTGACTCATCGTTCTTAATGAAAGTAAAAGGTTAACCTGAAGAACTGAGGCCCATAAGTTGAGAAACTTATGGGCTTCACTCATTAGAAAGGATAAGCGGGACTGACTCAGGCTCGACCTGTTCTGACTGATTCGTAAGGCAGAAAACGACCCAAAGCCGAAGTTCACACGCGCCTCAATCGCTCGCCCCAGACAGCGCCACGCAACGATAATTCTAAGTAGCATGTATGGACAGCCATAGAATTACTCGATAGCACTGTACGAGCCGTACCCCTCGGGCCATGGCGTTAAAACCTCAAACCCCGTTTCGGTCACCGCCACCATGTGTTCCCACTGCGCGGAAAGAGAACGGTCTCTGGTGACGACGGTCCAACCATCTGATAGCTCCTTTATGTCACGTCGGCCCGCGTTAATCATGGGTTCGATGGTGAAAATCATGCCGGTCTCTAGTCGCAGGCCTTCGCCCCGCCTGCCGTAGTGCAGCACTTGCGGCTCATCGTGGTAGACCTGACCAATGCCGTGGCCGCAATATTCGCGAACCACGCTGAAATGCTCACGATATCGCCCTTCTTTAGCTGTTTGGCCGATGGGATGCCGTGGCAGACTACGTGGTTTACGGACGTGCATACCGTCTTGGGAAAACCGTTGTAACCCACGTTCGCTGGGATGGCTTGCAGCTCTTCGACAATGTACGTATTGCACAACTGGTCGATGGCATCCGTCGTAATGCCAGGCTTGATGTGTTCGGTAATCATCCGCAGCACGTCGGCTGCCAGGTGGCCAGCCCGCCTGGACATGGCCACTTCCTCAGGCGTATGGATGGAAACAAGCTGCAGACTCATACTTGTTTGAGCGCGGCGGCTACCGAATCTTTCAGCGACGTGGTGGGTCGCCCGATAAGCTTCGATAATTCGCGGGAGTCGTCGAATAAGGCACCTTTGGCGGCTTCGACATCGAACGAAGGCAGCGCCTCAGGCCAGGGGGCGGGAAGGCCTGCTGCAGTGAGTGCCGCCGTGTAATCGGCAGGAGCCAGGTCCTTATAAGGGATGTCCTTGCCCGTCTGGCGTGAGATTTCCGCAGCCAGCTCGGCCAAGGTGTAGGCCGAGTCCCCGGCCAGCTCATAAGTCTTGCCTTCGTGGCCAGCGGTTGTCAGCACAGACACTGCCGCGTCGGCAAAATCGGCGCGAGCAGCGGAAGCAATCTTTCCTTGCCCTGCGCTTCCGATGAACGCGCCGTTCGCCACGGCAGGTCCGACGGAGGCGGTGTAGTTTTCGGTGTACCACCCATTGCGCAGCAAAGTGATGGTCAGCCCGGAAGCTTTCAGCAGCGCTTCGGTCTCGACATGCTCGGGCGCCAGGCTCAACGTGGAGCGCTCGCCGTGCAACACGCTTGTGTAGACGACGTGCTTGACGCCGGCGTTTTTGGCGGCGTCGATGATATTGCGATGCTGCGCTACGCGTTGGCCAATTTCACTACCCGAAATCATCAAAAGCGTATTGACGCCGGCGAGGGCTTTATCCAGGGTGTCGGGGCGTGTGTAGTCCGCCTCGCGCACCTCCACGCCCAGGTCGGCCGCTTTGGATGGGGTGCGAACAAGCGCGACGATGTCGCTAGCCGGCACCTTGGCGCGTAGTCGCTCGATGACGAGCCGACCAAGCTGGCCAGAGGCGCCGGTAATTGCGATTTTCATAGTTATTCCTGATTTGGTGATTGATGGAGGCAGTATAATATTTGAACTAACTTTTAGGAAGTACGCACATGAACGTAAGTGTCAAAACCGATGAGCAACGCCACCTTGAGGTCAAGCCAACCTTGCTAAATAGAATGCGCCGCGGAGAGCTTCTCGTTGAGGCGTGCCCATCGCGTGAGGTGCTCAAACACATCACCAGCCGATGGGGCGTACTGGTTCTGCTCGTGCTGGAGACTCGCGTTCATCGCTTCAGTGAATTGCGGCGCGCCATCGGTGGTGTCAGCGAAAGGATGCTCGCGCAGACCTTGCAGTGGCTGGAGAGCGATGGATTGGTTGACCGAATTGCCTTCGAGGTGGTCCCGCCGCATGTGGAATATCGTCTGACGCCGCTTGGCCGCGAGGCGGCTGAAAAAGTCAGAGAGCTTGCGGATTGGATTGAAGACAGCCTCCCTCGGATTCTTCAGGCTCAAGACAGCCGAAGCCAAGAACGCGCTTCGGCGAAGTCTAGCCTGGTCTCCCGAGGCAAGCCTGCGCACCGTAGTCTGTAGTTCACTTATCTCAGTGTCGGTACGTATGTGAGGTGAATGTCTGGTCTTGGCCGAGGCTGTGTGAAAACGCAGAAATAAATCATGCTTGAAAAAATTGACACGCCAGAATGCTCGACATTCAATTTTCTCGTGCTCGGGAATGGTAGGAGCACCCTTGGAAATAAGCTATAGCCGCGTTTTCACACAGCCTCGGCCGAAAGCAGCAGTTGCAAGCACAAATCTATCGCATCTGACAGTACACGTCAGATTAAGTCTGAGTTAATACAGATAAGTTTTCTCTGTCTAACCCTGACAAACATAGGTTGACCGCTTGTTCGTGGCTTTCGGAAAGCCTCTATCAAATCTTTCCATCTTTGAAAAAACGTCTATTCAGCTCGCACAAGCTAGACGAAAACTAAACAGGACGATTACAGCTTCGAAGGTACCTGTCGGGATTGGCCAACTATTCATGAACATTTGGCCAAATTTTTGTTCAGTAGTACAGAAAAAACCCTTTAGAATCAGTAACGGCATTGGCCAACTTTGTCATTTTCAGAAGACGACTGCACCAATCAACGAGACATGAAGCCTGCTGTGCATACGGCTCCTGACAGCCCGATATCAGGACTCCTCTGCACGAAACTCGTCTATGCTCAATACTCGTGTGCACCAAAGCGAGGCGAGCATGGCGACCGATACCGTACCGATTGCCGAGCGCGGCGTAGCCACCCTGTCAGAACAGGCATGGGAGCGTGCTCGCTGCCGCGCGGAGATCATTGGGCCGTTGGCGCAGTCGGAGACGGTCGGGCATGAAGCGGCCGACGCAGCAGCCCAGGCGCTGGGTCTGTCCCGGCGGCAGGTCTACGTCCTGATCCGCCGTGCCCGGCAAGGTTCGGGGCTGGTCACTGATTTGGCTCTTGGACAGTCGAGCGGTGGCAAAGGTAAAGGCCGCTTGCCGGAGTCGGTCGAACGAATCATCCGCGAGCTACTGCAAAAGCGCTTCCTGACCAAGCAGAAGCGCAGCTTGGCGGCGTTCCACCGTGAAGTTGCGCGGGTGTGCAAGCTGCAAAAGCTGCGGATGCCGGCGCGCAACACGGTCGCGTTGCGGATCGCCAGCCTTGATCCACTCAAGACCACTCGACTTCGGGAAGGCCAGGATGCGTCCCGCATCCTGCAAGGTGTTGGCGGTGTTCCTCCGCCAGTCTCCGCACCGCTGGAGCAGGTACAGATCGACCACACAGTCATCGACCTGATCGTGGTGGACGAGCGCGACCGGCAACCGATTGGCCGTCCGTACCTGACCCTCGCCATCGACGTGTTCACCCGCTGCGTGGTTGGCATGGTGGTCACGTTAGAAGCGCCATCTGCCGTCTCGGTCGGCCTGTGCCTCGCACACGCCGGTTGCGACAAGCGCCCTTGGTTGGAAAGGTTGGACGTGGAAATGGACTGGCCGATGAGCGGCAAGCCCGCGCTGCTCTACCTGGACAACGCGGCCGAATTCAAGAGCGAGGCGCTACGCCGTGGCTGCGAGCAGCATGGCATCCGGTTGGACTATCGGCCTCTCGGGCAGCCGCACTATGGCGGCATCGTGGAACGGATCATCGGCACGGCGATGCAAATGATCCACGACGAATTGCCGGGGACGACCTTCTCCAACCCTGACCAGCGCGGGGAATACGCCTCCGAGAAGATGGCCGCCCTGACACTGCGCGAGCTGGAACGCTGGCTCGCATTGGCGGTTGGCACCTATCACGGCTCCGTGCACAACGGCCTGCTCCAACCGCCGGCCGCACGCTGGGCCGAAGCTGTCGCGCGTACCGGCGTTCCAACCGTCATCACTCGCACCACGGCTTTTCTGGTCGATTTCCTGCCCGTCCTCCGCCGCACCCTGACCCGCACTGGCTTCGTCATCGACCACATCCACTACTACGCCGATGCGCTCAAGCCGTGGATAGCTCGGCGCGACCGCCTGCCTGCGTTCCTGATCCGGCGCGACCCACGCGACATCAGCCGCATTTGGGTGCTGGAGCCGGAGGGGCAGCACTATCTGGAAATTCCATACCGTACCTTGTCGCACCCGGCTGTCACCCTCTGGGAACAACGGCAGGCGCTGGCGAAATTGCGGCAGCAAGGGCGCGAACAGGTGGATGAGTCGGCGCTGTTCCGCATGATCGGGCAGATGCGCGAAATCGTGACCACTGCGCAGAAAGCCACGCGCAAGGCGCGGCGCGACGCGGATCGACGCCAGCATCTCAAGTCAACGGAACAACCTGTCAAAACCACGCCACCAGCGGACACGGACATGGCAGACCCGCAGGCGGACAACCAGCCACCTGCCAAACCGTTCGACCAGATTGAGGAGTGGTAGCCGTGGACGAATATCCCATCATCGACCTGTCCCACCTGCTGCCGGCGGCCCAGGGCTTGGCCCGTCTCCCGGCGGACGAGCGCATCCATCGCCTTCGCGCCGACCGCTGGATCGGCTATCCGCGAGCAGTCGAGGCGTTGAACCGGCTGGAAGCCCTGTATACGTGGCCAAACAAACAACGCATGCCCAACCTGCTGTTGGTCGGTCCAACCAACAACGGCAAGTCGATGATCGTCGAGAAGTTCCGCCGCGCCCACCCGGCCAGCTCCGACGCCGACCAGGAGCACATCCCGGTATTGGTCGTGCAGATGCCGTCCGAGCCATCGGTGATCCGCTTCTACGTCGCGCTGCTCGCGGCGATGGGAGCACCATTGCGACCGCGCCCACGGCTGCCGGAAATAGAGCAACTGGCGCTGACACTGCTGCGCAAGCTCGGTGTGCGTTTGCTGGTGATCGACGAGCTGCACAACGTCCTGGCCGGCAACAGCGTCAACCGCCGGGAATTCCTCAACCTGCTGCGCTTCCTCGGCAACGAATTGCGCATCCCGCTGGTCGGTGTGGGCACACGCGACGCCTACCTGGCCATCCGCTCGGATGACCAGTTGGAAAATCGCTTCGAGCCGATGATGCTGCCGGTGTGGGAGGCCAACGACGATTGCTGTTCACTGCTGGCCAGCTTCGCGGCTTCGCTCCCGCTGCGGCGACCTTCGTCGATTGCCACGCTGGACATGGCTCGCTACCTGCTCACGCGCAGCGAGGGCACTATTGGCGAGCTGGCGCACCTATTGATGGCGGCGGCCGTGGCCGCCGTGGAGAGTGGTGAGGAAGCGATCAACCACCGCACGCTCAGCATGGCCGATTACACCGGTCCCAGCGAGCGGCGGCGGCAATTCGAGCGGGAACTGATGTGAAGCCAGCGCCACGCTGGCCACTGCATCCGGCACCCAGGGAAGCCGAAGCCCTGTCTTCGTGGCTCAACCGCGTGGCCCTTTGCTATCACATGGAAGTGTCCGAGCTGCTGGAGCACGATCTTGGTCACGGCCAGGTTGATGACCTGGACACCGCGCCACCACTGGCGCTGCTGGCGATGCTCTCCCAGCGGAGCGGTATCGAGCTGGATCGGCTGCGCTGCATGAGTTTCGCCGGCTGGGTGCCTTGGCTACTGGACAGCCTTGATGATCAGATTCCAGCCGCATTGGAAACCTATGCGTTCCAGCTCTCGGTACTGCTGCCGAGACTCCGCCGTAAGACGCGATCCATCACGAGCTGGCGTGCCTGGCTGCCCACCCAACCGATACACCGCGCCTGTCCGCTCTGCCTGAACGATCCGGAGAACCAAGCCGTACTGCTCGCGTGGAAGCTGCCCCTGATGCTGAGCTGCCCACTGCATGGCTGCTGGCTGGAATCCTATTGGGGCGTGCCAGGGCGGTTTCTCGGCTGGGAGAACGCCGACGCCGAACCGCGCACTGCCAGCGACGCGATTGCGGCGATGGACCAGCGTACCTGGCAGGCACTGACGACCGGCCACGTGGAGTTGCCGCGCCGACGCATCCACGCCGGATTGTGGTTTAGGCTGCTACGCACGCTGCTCGATGAGCTGAACACCCCGCTTTCGACGTGCGGCACCTACGCGGGGTATCTCCGCCAAATCTGGGAATGCTACGGGCATCCGCTGCGTGCTGGGCAAAGTCTGTGGCGACCGTATGAAACCCTGAACCCGGCAGTACGGTTGCAGATGCTGGAGGCGGCGGCAACGGCAATCAGCTTGATTGAGGTGAGGGATATAAGCCCGCCAGGCGAGCACGCAAAGCTATTCTGGTCCGAGCCCCAAACCGGGTTCACCAGTGGCCTGCCGGCGAAAGCGCCGAAGCCCGAACCCGTCGATCACTGGCAGCGTGCAATCCAGGCCATTGATGAGGCCATCATTGAAGCACGACACAACCCCGAGACGGCACGCTCGCTGTTCGCGTTGGCTTCCTATGGTCGGCGCGACCCCGCTTCCTTGGAACAGTTGCGCGCCACCTTCGCGAAGGAAGGCATCCCCCCGGAATTTCTGTCACATTATGAGCCTAGCCTACCCTTTGCATGCCTTAGACAGAATGACGGGTTAAGTGACAAATTTTGACGTGCAGAGCTTCCCGATGCAAACTGTCACATAATCGAACGTATATGTGACAGGTACAAGATGCTGATTGGCTACATGCGAGTATCGAAGGCGGATGGCTCCCAGGCGACGGACTTGCAGCGCGATGCGCTGGTCGCGGCCGGTGTTGATCCGGCGCATCTCTATGAAGACCAAGCGTCCGGAAAACGCGAGGATCGTCCCGGTCTGGCGAGCTGTCTGAAGGCACTACGGCCAGGCGACACGTTGGTCGTTTGGAAACTGGATCGGCTCGGGCGCGACCTGCGCCATCTGATCAATACCGTCCATGACCTGACCGGACGCGGCATCGGCCTCAAGGTGCTGACCGGGCACGGCGCGGCCATTGACACCACGACCGCCGCCGGCAAGCTGGTCTTCGGTATCTTCGCCGCGCTGGCCGAGTTCGAGCGCGAGTTGATCGCCGAGCGCACCGTGGCGGGCCTGGCCTCAGCACGGGCACGCGGCCGGAAAGGCGGCCGGCCGTTCAAGATGACCGCCGCCAAGCTGCGGCTGGCGATGGCGGCAATGGGGCAGTCAGAGACCAAGGTCGGCGACCTGTGCCAGGAACTTGGCATCACGCGGCAGACCCTGTATCGGCATATTTCACCCAAGGGCGAGCTACGTCCAGATGGCGAGAAGCTACTCAGCCGAATTTGATGCCGACATGAGGCGACGTAGCGAAAGCGTGGTTTGTCTCAATTTGACGGCGGCGAACCGCAAGCGTTCGGTTCGCCGCTCGTTTCGGTCGCAGTGCTGGCCCGCGCCTGGAAACGTTGATAACACTCCAGCCCGCAGAAGTGCTCGACGTACTCCGCGCCTTCCGGTGTGAAGGCGGCATCGAGCGGAATTTCCTTGCAGCACACGCAGCAACTGGTGGCGGTCGGATCATTTGCATTCATGGTGGCACCCCTCCATTGACTGACGAAGACGGCGAATGCCGCCGCCGGCATCGGCTTTGCGAACAGAAAGCCTTGCCCGCGCTCGAACGCTTGGGCCCTCCGCCGTAGTCCATCCATCCGGCCGGGAAGCGCTCATGATCTTTCCCTGAATGCCCGCAACGCCCGCGCCAGTGACAGAAGAAACAGGCCGGTCAAACCGAGCGCCGTGATGACCCAATACTCGACAAGGAATGCACCGGCGGTTGTGCCGGCCAGCACGGCAGCGAGGATGGACAGGTGGCAGGGGCAAGTCAGCACGGCCAGCGTGCCCCACAGGTAGCCGGTGAACGGTTTGTGCGTCTCGGCCGGCATGCGCTCGGGGCTGTTCATGGCAAACTCTCCGCATGCTGTGCCGGCGCGGTCGGCATGGCGGCCAACTGCACTTCCAGATTGGCCAACGCTTCGCGCCGGCGTTCGACGAACTGACGCAGCACAGCAAGCTGCGCGGCAGTTTCATCGCAGTTCGCCGCATCCAGCGCCCGGCACAGCCGCGCCAATGCGCCGAGGCCGATGCCCGCCTCGAAGGCGGCCCGCACGAAGCACAGTCGCTGCAAGGCGGCGTCATCGAACAGGCCGTAGCCACCCGTGGTGCAGGCGACTGGCCGCAGCAATCCACGCAGCAGGTAATCGCGCACGATATGCACACTCACCCCGGCATCAAAGGCCAACCGGGACACCGTGTAGGCGTTCATCGAACACCTCCTTTTCCTCATCCGGCACAACACGAAAGCTGCTTCACGTCCTTGCTGAAGGTCTGCGCCGCGAGCTTCAACCCCTCGACCATCGTCAGGTAGGGGAACAACTGGTCGGCCAGTTCCTGCACCGTCATGCGGTTGCGAATGGCGAGAACAGCCGTCTGGATCAATTCGCCGGCTTCCGGGGCGACGACCTGCACGCCGATGAGCCGTCCGCTACCTTCCTCGATGACCAGCTTGATAAAGCCGCGTGTGTCGAAGTTGGCAAGCGCACGCGGCACGTTGTCGAGCGTGAGCGTGCGACTGTCGGTTTCGATCCCGTCGTGATGCGCTTCCGCTTCGCTGTAGCCCACGGTTGCTACTTGCGGATCGGTGAACACCACGGCCGGCATCGCGGTTAGATTGATGGCAGCATCCCCTCCGGTCATGTTGATCGCGGCACGGGTGCCGGCCGCTGCCGCCACATAGACGAATTGTGGCTGGTCCGTGCAGTCGCCGGCCGCGTAAATGTGTGGCGTGCTGGTGCGCATGCCCTTGTCGATGACGATGGCACCCTGCGCATTGACGGTGACTCCCGCCGCGTCGAGTGCCAGGCTGCGCGTGTTCGGTGTCCGTCCGGTAGCGACCAGCAGCTTGTCGGCACGTACTTCACCGTGTCCCGTGGTCAGCACGAATTCGCCGTTCACATGCGCGACCTGGCTGGCTTGCGTGTGTTCCAGTACCTTGATCCCTTCGGCACGGAAGGCCGCTGTGACGGCCTCGCCGATGGACGGGTCGTCGCGGAAGAACAGCGTGTTGCGAGCTAGGATCGTGACCTGGCTGCCCAGCCGGGCGAAGGCTTGCGCCAGTTCCAGCGCGACCACCGACGAGCCGATCACGGCTAGGCGTTCGGGAAGGGTGTCGCTGACCAGGGCCTCGGTCGAAGTCCAGTAGGGTGACTCTTTCAGGCCCGGAATCGGCGGCACGGCCGGGCTGGCACCCGTGGCGACTAAGCAGCGGTCGAAAGCTACCACGCGCTCGCCACCATCGTTTAAACGGACGACCAGGCTCTGCTCATCCTTGAAACGCGCCTCACCATGTACAACGGTGATGGCCGGGTTGCCGTCCAGAATGCCTTCGTACTTGGCATGGCGCAGTTCTTCGACGCGCGCCTGCTGCTGGGCCAGTAGTTTGCTGCGGTCAATCGCAGGCACAGTCGCCGCGATACCGCCGTCGAACGGACTTTCCCGACGTAAATGGGCGATGTGGGCGGCGCGAATCATGATCTTGGACGGCACGCAGCCGACGTTGACGCAGGTGCCGCCGATGGTGCCGCGCTCGATCAGCGAGACGTGCGCGCCTTGCTCGACGGCCTTCAGTGCTGCCGCCATTGCCGCGCCACCGCTACCAATGACGACGACCTGCAACGGGCGTTCGTTGCCACTGGGCTTATCAGCGGCCCCTATCCAGCCGCGCATCTTGTCGAGCAGGCCGGCGCGGTTGTCCGTCGGTGGCGCATCGGCAAGCGTTGCCTCGTAGCCCAGTCCGGCCACGGCGGTAGTCAGCGCATCCGATGACGTGCCCGCCTCAATGGCGAGTTGCGCTGTGCCCTTCGGATAGGACACCAGCGCCGATTGCACGCCGGGCACTTTCTCCAAGGCTTCCTTGACGTGAGCCGCGCACGAGTCGCAGGTCATCCCGGTGATTTTCAGGGTGGTCATGTATTTTTCCTTTTCTGTGGTGGCTACGGCTGTTGCCGTCAGCCACGTTGTTCTGGCAATTCACAGCTGTCCGGCCCGCAGCGGCGATGTGCTGGCGAGATGAAATCCCAGACCGACACCCCAACCATCAAGGCCAGGCCGACATAGAGCAGTCCACCGCTCTGCCAGCCGTAAGCCCGCATTAAAAACACCGCTGCCAGCACCAAGATCGGGCCTATCGTGCCGAGCGCCGTGCGTCGCCACTGTCGATGATTGAGCCAAGCGATAGCATTGGCGAGTAACGCGATGCCGGCGAACATCGGCAGCAGGATGCCAATGAATAGCCCCTCGTACTGGCTCAAGAAGCCCAGTCCGATGGCCGCGCCAAAGCTGGCGATGGCAGGAAAACAGGCGGCGCAGCCCATCGCGGAAACGACGCTGCCGAGCGCGCCGGTTTTGCCAGCGATGCGCGTGATGAGTCCCATGTGTCGCTCCCGAGTTCGGTTAACGGATCAGCGTTTGAGGCTGGACGGATAGCCCGCGTCCTCGGTCGCCTTGGTCAACTTCTGGACGTTGGTCTTGGCATCGTCGAAGGTGACGACGGCCTGGCGCTTGTCGAAACTTACGTCGGTCTTGCTCACGCCCTCAACCTTGGAAAGCGCGTGCTTGACAGTGATCGGGCAAGAGGCGCAGGTCATGCCAGGCACGGACAGCGTGACGGTCTGAGTGGCGGCGAACACGGGGGCAACGAAAGCGGCGAGAGCGAGGGAGGCAAACAGCTTTTTCATGATGAACTCCTGATTAGTAGAAAAATGGCATGACGTAGGGAAAACCAAGCGCGACCAAGACCAACACGGCGACGAACCAGAAAATGAGCTTGTAGGTGGTGCGCACTTGCGGAATCGCGCACACCTCGCCCGGCTTGCAGGCTGCGGTCGGTCGGACGATGCGCCGCCAGGCAAAGAACAGTGCAACCAGCGCCGCGCCGATGAAGATCGGCCGATACGGCTCCAATACCGTCAGGTTGCCGATCCAAGCGCCGCTGAACCCCAAGGTGACCAGAACCAGCGGCCCCAGGCAGCAGGCCGAGGCGAGGATGGCAGCCAGCCCGCCGGCGAAGAGCGCCCCGCGCCCGTTTTGTGGTTCAGACATGCGCGTGTCCTTTCGAATTTAAATTGGATAGCGTAACCTTACTTCCGTAGTCATGTACGGAGTCAAGCAATATGGAAAACAATTTGGAAAATCTGACCATCGGCGTTTTCGCCAAGGCGGCCGGGGTCAACGTAGAGACCATCCGGTTCTATCAGCGCAAGGGCTTGTTGCCGGAGCCGGACAAGCCTTACGGCAGCATCCGCCGCTATGGCGAGGCGGATGTAACGCGGGTGCGGTTCGTGAAATCAGCCCAGCGGCTGGGCTTCAGTCTGGATGAAATAGCCGAACTGCTGCGGCTGGAGGATGGCACCCATTGCGAGGAAGCCAGTAGTCTGGCCGAGCACAAGCTCAAGGACTTGCGCGAAAAAATGACTGACTTGGCGCGTATGGAGTCGGTGCTTTCCGAACTTGTGTGTGCCTGCCACCTGCGGCAGGGGAATGTTTCTTGCCCGCTGATTGCTTCACTGCAAGGGAAGAAAGAACCGCGCAGTACCGACGCGGTGTAGCCAAGGGAACTACGCCTAAGCGTGCTTTATTTTCCGTTTTCTGAGGTGACGTCAACCGTCAGAAAAAACCGTGCGGCCGACTTTTGATAATTCGTGCTATCGCCTTCTGAAAATGACAAACTTTTTCGAAAACTAACAATTGTTGTTGGTTTCGGGAATAGTTGGCCAAGTGTTGTGACATAAGTTGGCCACTGTTGCTAGATTGATGGGAAGACGGCCTACTTTGCAGTGGCCGTTTTCTTTATCTGTATTGCACGTATGGCGCTCCGTAGTGCCGAGCGGGGAGAAGCATGCCGATTGCTCTAAAAACATTCACAGTTCAGAAAGAATGGGAAGGCTGCACATGGAGCGTGTCCTCCGTTGATGAGCTTGCAAACGCCATTGCTATTATTGCGGTGGGGCAAGCCCTTCACGTCGCTAGCATTTTGCATGCGGCGGATTTGGGAGCTAAACCAACTACCAGGGGTGCAGTAAGAGGAGCCATCAAGCTTCTTACTTCGCCTGGGAATATTGCGCACCGGGATGGTTGGATGTTTCAGGTTATGTCCTGGCTTGCTGCCCAGATGCGAACTCCAGGCGCCTTGATGAATACGCCTCAAATGATTCACGCTCACAAGGGCTTGGATGGCTTGCAGGTGTTCATCGATGCAGACCAGAATGTTACGGCCGTTGTTATTTTCGAGGATAAGGCGACGGAAAACCCTCGGGCGACAGTGCGCGACAAGGTATGGCCAGAATTCACGGCATTTGAATCTGGGGAAAATGAAAATCTTGTTGCGGCAGAGGTGACTTCTCTACTAAAGGATGCAGGACTCTCTGACCCATACCAAGCGGTGGCTGAAATTATGTGGGAACAAGCTCGTCGCTACCGCGTGAGTATCACGGACGATTTGAGCACAGACGTGTCTCAGGCCAAGCTGTTCAAGGGGTATGAGAAGACTGTGCCTGGTGCTGTGGAGCGCCGCCGCGCTGAGATTTTTGAGGTGACAGACCTTCGCAAATGGATGGATGACTTGGCGAAGATGGCCATCAGAAAGGCTGAGGGTCTGACAACCACTGATTAAGGATGAGGCGTGTTTGATGACCCTACCTCGGAGCTTTTACGCTCTGCGCCGGAATTGTCTGGTCTTGACCCTAGCTCGCTGCCTAAGACGCTTACTAAGCTCTACGCGGAAATAATTGCAGTACGCTTGCGTCTCCGAAAGATTGTGGGTGGACAAACCAACGCTGCTGACCTGCTGGAGGCCTTGCGGCCTGAACTTGAGCGTGTTAGGAGGATTGCAATACTTTCAATACTGTGACGCAAGCGCAGTGCGAGGCGCTTAGGCAGTACAAGGATTCGGCGCTCAATCTGTCGGAGGTCCTCGAAATCACGGGGCTCACGGAGTCGGTGCTGAGGCAGTTCATCCGTGTTGGGCTTTTGCCACGACGCGAACGACCGAGCTGGGATTTGAATGAGCATAAACCCTTCGACGTCGCGGATGTCGAGAGGATGCAGCAAGCGTTATTTGGCTTTATTGAGTGCTCAGCCAAGCATGATTTGCAGACTATCGCGATTAACGAGCTTAATAGACGTGTGGCGACGAACAAGTTGGTTGTGGATGAGTTGTTCGAGAAAATCGCAGATGGCACTCTGAGGGGCGTTAACGGCTGCACGCCCGGGCAGTTATGCGATTTGGTGTTCGATAGGGAGGAAGTGAAGGATATTATTGGCAACGCCCATGACCTGGCGACGGTAAGTGTTGAGCAATTATCGCGCATGACCGGATGGAAGTCGGAATGCATTCGCCACTGGATAAAGGCAGGTTTACTCTGTGGCGAGTCAGGGCAGCTACGTGGTCGACCGGTGCACTGGGTGTCTATGCGTGCGGTTCATCAGTTCATGCGGCACTACAAAGTCATTAGTGAACTGGCGCTTCTGCTAGCAACAAGCCCTAAAGCGTTGACTGACCGCTTGCGAAAACTCGGCATTCCCATCATTGGAGCTTTACCGGTTGCCCCAGGCGTGACTCGTGGCGGCTTGGTCACACTGCAGGATGTTCTTTCAACCCATTTGTATTAGTCTCAAGCTCTGTTGCTTGTGCCCCACGAGGGTGCAACTGAACAACATTAAAAGGAACAGAACCATGCAAATACCGGATAACTTTCCGCGCAGGACCCTGATGGGCTCTGTCGGTGGTGCTGCCCCAAAATTTCTTGTCCGCGAGACTGATGAGGGCCAGTACTCCGCGTTCGTGGATGACGAAGAGTATCGTCAGGCATACGAAAATGCAGAACATCTCGCTCAGCAGCTCAAGGGGTACGCGTTGAGAAAAGAGTGCGAGAACCCAGCTTGGACCCGCGAATTCAACCTGAAGCGTATCCAGGAAGGCATTCAAGCCAAGGTTCGCAGTTCAGAATGGGACTTCACTGTGGACGAACAGGCATGGATAATGCAACGGGTGAATCAGTTGCTTGAAGCATGAACTGATAGATTCCGTTCCACGGACCTGCCGTCACTTTCACGTCCTGGACGAAAGCAGTTATCTAAATTTTGCCGTGTAGGTGCCTCAGAATAGTTAGTTTGATGCGGCTCTGTCGCGCTTCGCGAGATTGCCTGTTCTTTCTGATTAACACGGATTTCGAAACTTCTTGTAGCATTAGGTCTCTCTCCTCTATACAAAGGGGCATGAATGGCACCGCAACTTGTATCGAAACCGCCTATCCGACTGGCCTGCGTAGAGGTGTCGTCTTTCCGCCGTTTGGTCAACACACGGTTGGACCTTGAGCAGGCAACGACCATCCTTGTTGGGGCGAACAATAGCGGCAAGACTTCACTGTTAACTGTGCTGCGCAACTTTTTAGGGGAAAAGGGAGGGTTCAAGTCATACGACCTTAGCCTCGCACATTGGCCAGCACTTCGTAGGCTTGCAAGTGTCTGGGAGGAGCTCGCAGACGACCCCGTTACGAATTCAAAAGAGCTGGAAAGCTGGCAGGCTCAGTTGTCTACTCTTCTTAGTTGCATGCCTGTTGTCGACCTTTGGTTCGAAGCAAGTGAGGGAGCGTACCATCACGTCGAGCCGTTCTTGACCTCGTTGAAGTGGTCTGGCGGGCCGGTTGGGGTTCGCTTGCGCGTTGAACCTGCATCTACGGTTGAAGAGCTTCAAGCGCTTGCCTGGAGCTACCGGGAGGCTCGAAATCCGGTCAGTAATCTCGATAAAAAAGGGCATGCTTGGCCAATCGATTTACTGGATTATTGGCTTCGTCATACATCAGATTTACGGCGAATCACTGCGTATCGGCTTGACCCAACCAAAGGACCGGCTACTACCGGCACCCTTACATCGATGCAGCAATTGCCTGCTGATGCCCAGCCGGTCGACATCGCGCATGTACGTCGCATCATTCGGGTGGATTTGGTTCCAGCACAGAGGGGACTCGGCGCAGAGGAAGATGACGCGCGAACGGGCTCCGTAACGGCACGACCAGGCCTATTCTCCAACCAACTCTTGAAATTCGCTCGTCAGCATCTTAACGTCGAGACTTCTGGCAACGGCAAGAGCAAGGACTTGATTGCCGCTATCGCGAACGCGCAGGCGGAACTTGACGAGACTATTTACACAGCTCTGGAGCCCTCCATTGAGGATGTCGAGGTGCTCGGTTATCCCAGTTTGCATGACCCACAGAAAATTCGGTTCCGTACGCGAATTGAGACAGCGGACTTGCTCGCGCACAGCACTGCCGTGCAGTATCAGTTAAATACGACTTCTGCCGACGCATTGCTACCCGAGCATTCTATCGGTCTGGGCTACCAAAATCTTCAATCGTTGAGCTTCCAACTTGTTTCGTTTCGAGCAGCCAGGTTGAACCCTCCGAAAGGGCCCCCAGCAGCGGTTCATTTGGTCATGCTTGAGGAGCCCGAAGCGCATCTGCACGTCCAAGTACAGCGCATCTTTCCCTCGAAAGCGCATGGGCTCATCTGTCCAAAAGACGATGTATACAGCAATTTGTGCAGCCAGCTTTTAATCAGTACGCACTCGAGTCACCTTGCTCATGCAGATAGTTTTGCTCATCTACGCTACGTACGTCGAGTTCCCCTGCAACCAGGTGATGTAATGCCAACAACGGAAGTGGTCAATCTTGGCAACGCCTTTGGCACTGACAAGGAGACTCGGATATTCGCCGAGAGGTACTTCCGGGTCCAGCACGCAGACTTGCTTTTCTCTGACGCCGCTATTTTTGTTGAAGGTACTTCTGAGAGGATGCTGATTCCGCTATTTATTGAGCGGGACTTTCCAGTTCTCAGGCGAAAGTACATTTCCCTTCTAGATATTGGTGGGAGCCATGCGCACAGGTTAAGGCCTCTGGTTGAGCGTCTCGGTATCCCAACTGCAGTTGTGACCGACCTTGACCCTGTCATCCCCCGAACTACTGACAAAGGTCGAACGGTTAGGGCTGCCGTGCATATTGCAGGTCAGGCAGACCTTGAGTGCGGCAACGACACCCTAACGTCCTGGCATCCCAAGCTTACAAACTTTCAAGCCTTTGCGGCACCGGGCACCGCAGAGCTGGAGTGGACATCTGAGACTGGTGTGAAAGTCAGGTTTGCATGGCAGGTGCCAGTTGTAGCAGCAAGCAATCAGTGGCCCAGTTCATTTGAGGACTCTTTGGTTCTATCGAACATTGCTTGGTTCAAAAGCCTTGATAAGAAAGTTGACCCAGATACTGGAGTTCTTGCAAGACCACGTGGTGCTTTGGGAAGGGTTGTTGATACAGTAGTCGACCACCCTCAGCACGATGAGCTTTTAGAAGCATTGCATAAGCTATTGCGTGGGAGCTTTAGTAAAGGTGACTTTGCAGCCACCATGTTTGAAAACATCACGAACGGGGAAGCCGTTACCTGTCCTCCTTATATAGCGGATGCATTGGCCTGGCTGCAAGCACAGCTTTCACCTCGTACGGATGAGGCGCCATGAGAACAACCGTGCAGCAGCCAGATAACGAACGCGACGCCCACGTTGTCGAAGAAATCTTGGGCTACATCACCGGTAGTCCCGCGCAAAGTTTTTTCTTGTTTGCCGGGGCAGGGTCAGGCAAGACTAGAACGCTTGTTGAGGTTCTCAGGCGCATCACCGGAATTCAGGAGCACCCGGCTGGTGCGAGCTATGCAGAGCGCCTGCGTGCTCGCGGCCAATCGGTTCGTGTCATCACTTACACCAAGAACGCGACCGCTGTAGTGAACGGGCGACTTGGAGAAAATAGCTATGCTGTCGTTTCAACCATTCACGCTTTTTGTTGGGAACTCATTGCTGGCTTTGACGGTGACATCCGTGATGCCCTCTTGGCACTCAACGCAATCAAGTTGCAAGAAGCCAAGGCCAAGGCTGCAGAGAAAAAAAGGGGCGAAACTGAAACTGATAGGAAAAAGTATGCTGAGCTGGAGACGGAGGCTGACGAAATTCGTGCGACCGAGCGCTTCATCTATAACCCGGACAAGGACACCTACGGCCCTGGTGCGCTGCATCATGCCCAGGTGCTGGATATTGCTGCTTGGCTTATAGCGGCCAGACCCACGTTGTGCCAGATTCTTGAAGACAGACATCCGCTCATCCTTATCGACGAATCTCAGGACACCATGAAGGGTCTGTTGGATTCGCTGTTCGCATTAAGTACGAGCCGTGAGGGAAAAATAACGCTAGGTTTGCTCGGTGACCATCGACAGCGTATCTATCAACATGGTCACAGCGACCTGCCGTCTACCGTTCCACCCCAATGGGCTAGACCCGCTCTGGCTATGAACCACCGGAGCCAGCGCCGTATTGTCGACCTCATCAATGCGATTTGGGAGGCCGACGTAGAAGGCAGAACTCAACCTCCAACGGGAGTTCGTCAGCATGCCCGGACAGAAAAAGACGGTGGCGTTGTAAGAGTGTTTATTGGGGACTCTCGTTTGTCAGCTGATGAGAAGTACCGAGTTGAAGCTGAGTGTGCTAAGAGGATGGCAGCGGTTTCTGACCCCGTAGCGTGGGCACATACTTCTGGCTACCAACTATTGGCTTTGGAGCATAAGCTTGCAGCACGCCGAGGCGGTTTTCTAGACGTTTACTTAGCTATGGACCTTCTTGATGGCGATGCTGCATCACCCCAAGGTAACGGGGAGAATAGTGGTCCTTCAGTTGCACGTGTGCTACTGGGCCCCATGTTGGAGCTCGCGTGCTGCGTTGAGCTAGACGGCACTTTCAATGAATCGAAGGTTACTGAAGTGTTACGCCGTCATGATGTTCTGAAAGATTTGCCAGTAGACCTTGAGGAGCGTCGAGACACTCTTGAGGCGATTCATGCTGCCGTCCAGCGTTTCGTGGTCGCATGCGTGAATCCGGTCTCGACTGTAAGGGATGTTTTGGAGCCAATCATCAATGCTGGCTTGTTTGACCAAGGCTCCCAGTTACGTCTTGCATTTCTTGACACTAACCCACCGCCAGAGCCACCCGCAGTTAAATCAGCAGAACTGAAAGTGGACAGGCAACGCCGTGGCTGGTGCTCTCTCTTCGAGTCTCCTTGGAGCCAAATAGCGCTGTATCGCACCTATCTATCGGGCAAGGCTAAGCTTGCAACTCACCAGGTGGTCAAGGGCTCTGAGTTTCAACACGTCATGGTTGTTATGGATGACCAAGACGCAGGAGGCTCTTTGTTTTCGTATGACAAGCTGTTAGGTGGAGCCAGCCTGACAAAAGCCGACCACGATAACGTAGCTCAGGGTAAAGAGACGAGTATTGATAGGACACTGCGATTGCTCTATGTAACCTGTAGCCGCGCGGAAGAAAGTCTAGCGTTGATGCTTTGGTCTGCGAACCCTGCGGGTGCATTGGCGTTTCTGTCGAATTGCGGCTGGTTCACCAATGAGGAAATTGTTCAAATGTATTAATTCAGGACAGATAAGCATTGTCAGAAGCGTTAGGGCTAAGTCTTCAGCTGCCGCTATCGGATAGAAACTGTCGTTCAGCACTTTGCCTTGTTTGTTCGCTTTAGGCAGCTACTAAGCATTGAACAAGCAGTAGTGCTTTTTCTGGTAGTTCTCCGAGTGTCGTTTGGTTATATGACCTGAAGTAGCACATGGCCAAGCCAATATGCGATAGGCTCGACACAGACCAAACGCTAGATACCAAAATTGAGGAGGCAGCATGCCAAACATGTTGGAAACCAGGGATGATTTCATGCGCATGATGAAAAGCGCTGACGAGCTAAACTTGCTTGAGGCGGAGGAGAAACCGCTCGACGCCTATGGGCCTTGTTGGTGCGCGTCCGGCAAGAAGTGGAAGTTCTGCCATAAGGACCGTGAGAAGCGAGAGCCTCTGCCGTACGGGAAGGTTAATGCGGAGCGAGCGAAGTATTTCGCTACCGGACCGTGCCAGCATCCAGACGCATCCGCCACGACCTGCTCATCGCCGACTTCCATCAAGTCGCACACTATTCAACGCAGGGGAGGGCTCCGAGCCATCTCCGAGAGCGGCCATGTTTTTTCTACCAAGAGGGCCTTCGCGAACCTGGAAAAGCGGGATGGCCAGGTTGATATGGAACAGATTGGCGTTGGTCAAGCATCAACCTTCCCAGGCTTCTGCAGCCATCACGACACGGAACTTTTTAAGCCGGTGGAACAGGCGAGCTCTAAGCTCGACGCTTATAGCTGCTTCCTGCTTTCATTTCGAGCGGTAACCTATGAGTTAGCGGCCAAGGACGCCCAATTGCGGGCAAATGTGGCGAGCAAAGAGTTCATCGACTACGGCCGCTCGTTCGAGGAGCAGACGACGCTTCAGAATTTCCTTCACCTGCAGCAGGTCGGAATCAAACAAGGTCTTGAGGACATTACTAAGTTAAAAGCACTGTATGGCGAGGCCTTTAAATCTCAAGATTTCAGTAAATTTAACTTTTATGGAGTGGAATTTGACAAGGTTCTACCGTTCGTCGCAGCAGGTGCTTTCATGCCAGAGTTCGATTTCGCAGGTACTCAGCTCCAAGATATAAAAGTGGGGCACTCGGTCAACCAAATCGCCCTAAATATTACGCAAGTCGGCGATAACACTTGCGTTGTCTTCGGCTGGTTCGGCGGCCCAGACTGTGCTGCTGAACGACTCGTTAACTCCTTCAAGGCCATTCCGCAGCAAGAGAAGGCGAACTTGCTGCTGGTTCTAGCCATGGAGCACCTTGAGAACTTCTTCTGCACACCGAGTTGGTGGGTTGGTTTAGCTCCTGAAGTCAGGGCGAAGCTGCACCAGAAAATTATGGGTGGCATGCCGACTCGGTCTCCACGGGCTCTCGTTGAACTGGGCTTAAATGCTGTCGCCGCTGGCGTAGCACGGAGCGTTGGATGATTCGCTCGCTAAGCGCGATTAGTACCAGCGTGTAGAACGTCTGCTTGCCGACACCTAACAGGATGAGCATGAATCATGGCGTCATTGGATATTTGTCGGGATTGGCCAACTACTCGTAAAGATTTGGCCAGGTTTTTTGTGAATTGGTACGGTAAGAACCCTTTAGAATCAGAAGTAGCATTGGCCAACTATTCCCTAAACCAACATTGTTTTTGAGTTGCTTTTGTTTGAGTCGGGCTGCCTTTTTGGGTGGCCCGATTTTCTTTTGGGCGTCGTTGTGGGGGTGCCGGACGG
>DGCD01000019.1:0-20457 GCA_002384935.1 Pusillimonas sp. UBA3987 | reverse complement strand
CCGTCCGGCACCCCCACAACGACTTGGGGTTGCGCATGGGGGCGGATTGTTATAAGTTTTGGTTTGGTGGGATGGGGAGTATGGATTGAATTTTTGTTATCGGCCAATAGCGGTCATTAAAAATCCGATATTTGATTTAAAGCAGGCGTGAGCACTGTGTGGGCTTAACACTGAGGGAATATGTGAAATGGCGATACCAGCATTGGATGCCGATAAATTAAAGGAAAACGCGCTAACGTCAATTCGCCTTGGGATTGAGGATTTTCAGCGTAGCCGTCGTCCGCTAGAACAAAACGGCGATCCTGCTCGCGCTCTATCAGCCATACGCAATTTATTTGCGGGAGTTTTACTCCTATTTAAATACAAGATCGTTACTTCAGTCGATGATCCAGATGATGCTGCTACCCTTATTTTTAACCCACCTGAAATTTTGCCCCAAGCTGATGGCAGTGGAGGAGTTGCATGGCAGCCCGTTGGGAAGTTCAAGCGTACGACTATCGATGTGGCCACGATAAAAAAGCGCTTTGACGGTTTCGGCATTGATATGGATTGGACCACGATCGAAAAGCTGCAAGAGTGCCGCAATCATCTGGAACACTTGCATCCAGCGAATACGCTTGGCGAGGTTGCCGATTTTGTTGCGGAGCTTTTTCCGATATTGCGTGATTTTATTCAGACGCAGATGAATGAACAGCCTGCGGAGCTTTTGGGCGCGGCATGGCCGATCATGCTTGAGCATCACACATTCCTTATGGATACCAGAGCCGAGTGCGTCGCTGCTTGGGATGACGCTGGCATACCAGAACTAATGCAGCCGTGGCTTGAGGAATGCCAATGTGAGGAGTGCGGTTCGTCACTGCTACGCCCTCATGCTGAAGATATAGAAGAAGGTATGAATGTTGAAGGGTACGATGAAAAGTTCAGGTACCTCTGTGTCGCCTGTGGTCATTCTGATCTCATCGGACCATTGATGATTAATAATCTCGACGATGTCTATGACTACGATCTTCGCGATGGCGGGGAACCTAGTGTTGAGACTTGCTACGAGTGCCAGCGCGATACGTTCGTCATCGGCGAGCAACACTGTTTATGGTGTAGAGCGGAGCTTGATTACCCGGAATGCACCGTCTGCGAAGAGGCGCTGCGACAGGAAGACCAGTTTAATGGCGGACTTTGTGGATACCATAATCACGTGTACGAAAAGATGATGCGCGATGATTAGTTGTCACTGTAAAACGCTATTCTATGAAACCTTTATGAGCGCCTTGATCTAAAAAACATCGTTTACCGTAATGAACGTGGCTGCAATGTCGTAGCGGTCCTGTAATGACGACCAGAAAAAAATTAACAGATAGTGAGAACCCACGAAAATCTAGGTTGGGGGACGGCTATTGGCAGCCTTAACATGCTTAGAACGGTCAATGACTGGTTAGAGTAGATAGCGGACGGTTGGCAACGGCAGCTATCTACCTAGAGCGGGCATACAGTTAAACAAAATATCTAAACCCAATTGAGGACTGTAATGCGCATGTTGATCCCATCAAGTCGGTTGAAGTGGTTGCCATCAGATGTGCGCTTTGCACACGAATATTGCTTCTTTTTGCACGATGAGATGGTGCGCATCCTAGTGGAGTTCGAAAAAGCGGAAGCACACAAAATTAAATTGCTATTTGCTGATAAACGAGAGAGAAGAAATTTTGAAACACTAGTGAAGTCAAGTGATGCAATCAACGCATTGAGGTCAATTGGGCGACATGCTGAAGCTCGCCGAGCAGTGATAAACACAATCATGTTGGCCATGGTTTCAGACTGTGGTCATCACATCTACGAAGGACTTCGATGCTTTGAAAAGGGGAAAATCGTTCCTGGTTTTAATCTTTTCCGTAAGCCATTGCTCGATAACCTAGTGTATTTCACATGGATGCTGGCCGATGAAGATGGATTTTATGCAGCGTTTACTTCCGGAGATCCGAACAAGATTACGCATAAGGTCATTGGTAATAAAAGAAAAGAACTTCTTAAAACTGCAGTTGAGTTAGCAGGACTCTCTGAAGCTCTTGATGCTGAGGATTTGCATGCAACACTTTTCGAAGCTAACTCAGGAGGCCTATATGGACTATTTCAACATGCTGTCCATCTTGTTACTGCCGAAAAAGTTGAGCTCAAGACATTGCCAGAGAACTTCAACTTCATATTCCTGGGACCTGCCGACCCCGATACCTACAGGACACTGTATGCGTCTTTGCCACCTGTGTTGCTCTATCTGACGCTGGTAGTCATGGTACTGCACGAACGTATAAGTCCAATTCAAGAGGGTACTAAATCGGCGCTATTGTTCCGTGCGATCAATGGATATAGATTGCTCCTTGGCTCCCCTTTATCCGAGGTAGTTGTTGAAGTTATGAAGGAAACTTTAGGCCCAAGAGTAAAGTGTCCAGCCTGTAGTGCAGGCTTGAAAGTTACGCCACGAAATGCCGCTCAGCTTCTTCTAGCTGATTCTTTTCATTGCAATTCATGCCGTCGCAAACAATATTTCCCATTCTCATGGACGTTCGGTAAATAGCAAATTTTCTAAGGACTGCTTTTGGTCAAGAGCAGTCCTGGCTGGCATCATCGCAAGCGGCTGCTTCAGGCTGGTTGCAGTCGCGGTTCAAGACCGATTTTCGCTGCGACAGAAACCGGATCGAAGTTGCGTCTCTGTCGGGTGATTCGATCAGTAGCCGTTGTTATGTCGCCAGAAAGAAGTGAGGGTCGTCGCAGCAGCCATATATCTGAGAAATGAAGCAACGTGTGGTCATCAGGTTTTGAAGGAAACAGTGCTGCACGGTAGTTGTCGATTTTCTCAACTTTTAAGAGAGTGGTGGTTGACTTGAAGGCCAATTTGCCACATAAGTAATTTTCTGGAGGAGAACCAGTGATGCCACAAGAAAAGAAAGTAAACCATCTCAGCATTTTTCTCATCAAACAGAAATTTACGACCAATCCCCAAGTTATAAAGATCGAGGCCTGTGAAGCGCCCGTTGAGGTCGCCATCGTGGGCCACGGGGCCGGACAGCTTTTTGTCAGGAAGAATCCTCCGTCACCGCCAAAATGGTCTGCCTTGTTTAAGGAGTTCGTCAACCCGAAGGATCTGGCCGTCGAGGGCGTCGCTGCCGCCTTTTTCGTCAACATCAACGAACGCTGTTTTGTCCTCGCCTTCGGTCAGGGCGGACGCTTCCTGCTGAGAGATGATGTGATCGAAGAGCGCTTCGGGCTTCTCTGCGCTCTCAATGCCGTTGACCCCAAAACGTTCCGCTGCGTCGATGTGCAATCGCTGAATGCCATTGAGAGCCACATGCGCATTCAGTCCGGCCGGGAGACGACGCCGGATCAGTTCGGCCTGAGTGTTGAGCAGGACATGCTGAAGGCTATCGTCGGCGCACCCAGGAATCCGATCCTCGGCAACCGCATGGCAGGCAGCGACGCGCTGGCTGTGTCGGTCAAGTTGGATCTTTCCGACCTCCCGTTTTTGCTCGATCAGTATCGGAAACTTTTCGAAGCCGAACTAAACGCAGATGACTATCAATGGGTCAACAACATCTCGACTACCAAGAGTGCAGCGGTCATAAGTATCCTCGAGAACGCCCTCGAAGCAAAAATGGCCGCAGACCAATTCGACGGCATCTGGCTGTCGATTCCGGAAATCATCGAATGGGCGATGGTTAAGGGGTTCATGTATTCACCCTACGGCGGCGGCATTCTTCACCCTGACATCAATATGGAGGGGTTTCGCAGCACTGTCGATGGACCGATCACTCTTGAGGTGCTGCGTGCGCGCCGCGTTCACTGCGCCGACGCGGACCATAAGAAGGTTTTCAAGTCGTGGCCAGTGTTCAAATGCCTCTATGCGGAGATCGAACTCGACGGTGTCACATATGTCCTGAACGACGGCAAGTGGTTCAGTATCGCCAAGGATTTCGTGGAACGGACGAACCAAGACTATGCGGCGATCCCGCTGTCGAATATCAAGCTACCTGAGTACCAGGGTGGCGGAGAGGGGGCGTATAACGCGCAGGTAGCCGCGCTCGAACCGGCGATGTACGACCTGCTCGACGACAAGAAGAAAGTCATGCACGGCGGTGGCCATGGACAGGTCGAGATCTGCGATCTTTTCTCATCCAACCGCGAACTGATCCACGTCAAGATGTATGGCAAGTCCAGCGTCTTGAGCCATCTCTTCGCTCAAGGTTTCGTATCCGGTCAACTCATTCAAATCGACCCTATATTTCGTGAGAAAGTCCGAGCAAAGCTTGCGCCGACCCATCGCGAACTTTTGAAGATCGAGCCGAAGCCGGAGCATGAATCCTTCACAATCACCTATGCCGTCATCAGCGATGCGCCGGGCGCTGACCTGCATCTACCTTTTTTCTCCAAGGTCAATCTTGTCAATACGCGCAAGGTGCTTCGGGGCTTCGGATACAAGGTCGAACTTCTAAAGATCGCCGTGAACGACGTATACGCTAAGACCGTCACAATCCCCCCGAAAAAGGTAAAGAAAAATGCGTAGCGCGTTCACGCGCGATCGGCATCCACGACCTCGCATCACAGCCTAGACGGCAACCTTTAGCAACGTTGAATGCTCGGAGAGCGCCAGGTTGCGTGCATTCTCACGTGTCGAGTCGAAGGACGACTTTCGCTGCAAAGTAGTCATAAGCCTTCTTCCACCGAACTTCCGCTTTGGGTCGAAAGCGGGCGTGAAGCAGTGACAGCTATCGACCCAAAGCCGTTAGTCAGTGTGTCTAATTACTTTTAGATCTTGACCTATGTGATTGAACATACCACCCCAAGACGCTTGCGCTACATATGGCGGATAAGGCCAGCGGCAGAAGAAATGTTATATCTTCAAACGGCATGCTTGTAATAAGCTGGTTCGGCATGAACACAAGCGCCACCAGGGCAGTTGCACAGAACATTGCAACCACTATGCAGGCAACAAGAATAATAAGTTTGAAAAGGCTTGGCTCGTGTATTGGCGTTTTGTTCATTGTCTTCCCCCTTTTTGGTTTTTTGCTGTTAGTTGATCATATATTGTCGGATACTGAGCAAATAATTACTTGCTTGATCATCAAACCCGCAGCCCGCCCCCATTTACCTTCAACCACTCACGGCATTCACCATACTCCGGCATCACTCGCGCCATCTCTTTCCAGAACAACGACGAGTGGTCGTGGCGGATTAAGTGGCACAGCTCATGCACCACCACGTAATCCACCATACGGTTGGGCGCCATAACAATCTGCCAATTGAATTCCAGTTTGCCCTTGGCGGTGCAACTACCCCAGCGTGATTTAAACGTTTTAATAACCACACCATTAGGTACAACGCCTACGATGGGTGCGTAGCGGGTCACTTTTTCAGCTAGCTTTTGTTCGGCCTGTCGCTTGTACCAACGCACTAGGGCATTGCGCACCATGTGGGGCTGTTCGTTGCCCTTGGGCACTTGCACAACCAGGCGGCCTTGTATCAAACGCACCGGGGTGAAGTTGCCTTGCAGTACTTTTAAGCGGTAGTTTCGTCCCAGGTAGGGGAAGGCTTCGCCCGATACAAACATCTTGTTGCCGGCAGGCCGCATGTCGCGGTGCAGGGCAATTTTCTCTTTAATCCACGAACGCTTGTTTAGCAGCAGCTGGTCAATTTTCTCGGTGCTCACGTGTTTAGGCACCACAATCGACACGGCACCATCTTCTACACGAATATCGGCCGTTTTGCGCCGATCGGTGCGAATCACTTCGGCAATGAACCCATTGCCGTCACGGTATTCAGTACCAGACTCACTCGCGGCCATCATTTCGCAAACTTCGTGCGCGCCAGTTCCATGAAGCGCTCTTGCACCACGAACACCAAGGCCTTGTCGTTAAACGAGCAATCCATAATGGCGCGTTTGATTTCTTTTTTCATGCGTTTAACTTCATCAGGTTTGCTGAAAAAATCCACTATACGCGTGGCCTCTTCGAACACCCCCACCAGGGCCTGGCTGGTGGTTTTGATTTCATCGTGCACGTCCTCAGCCACGGTCTCACTGCCCGTATGGCGAGTGACCTCGGCCATTAGAATATTGTAGAAAGCGAATTCGGTTGTGCTGAGTCCCAAGTCATCTGCGGCTTGTTTATGGTCGACTTCAATGGTGCTGACCATTTGCTGCAACAGTTCCAGTTGCTGCTCCCACTTGCCGTTGGTCTTTTCAATAATGTCGCGCAGGCGCAGGCTCAGCGAACGATAGTATTCCGGATCTTCGTCCAGATTAACGGTAATGTGGTGCTTAATCGCACTTTCAATTTCCGAAGCGCGCGACTCAGGCGATTTAATCTGCTCGACTGACGCCTTGAAGTTGGCATCCATCAGGTCAATAGGTGGAATTTTAGGGTCAACGCCGGTACTGATAATGTGCTCATCTACCAGCCGGCGCACTTTCTCCCCAGCATCGCGAATGTTCAGGCCAGGATCGCGGTAGCGGTTGCGGGTGGCATTTTGTACTTTGCCCCACAATTTCAAATCGGCTACGAAGGGTTTGGCCGCCACATCGGGCAACACCACATCCATTTGCCGAGCAAAGCGTTTGAAAGTCATATCAAACTGCTGGCGCAATGCTTCGTCTTTCAAAAAAAGTACGTAGTTATCTACGTCGTTGCCTTTCATGCCACTAAACACCGAGGCCACTCGCGTGTGGGCCGCTTTCAGTTTGGGCAATTCGTCGCGCAAGGTCACGTAGGTTCCGTCTACATCCTCGCTACTGAACATATCCAACGCTTCGGTTAAATGGTCCGACAAACCGTAGTAATCCACAATAAAGCCGGCCTGCTTGCCCTTATAGGTGCGATTCACACGCGCAATGGCCTGCATTAGCGTGTGATCTTTCAGGCTGCGGTCGATATACATCACCTGCACAACGGGCGCATCAAAGCCGGTCAGCAGCATGTCTTTCACAATCAGGAAGGCCGTGGGATCTTCGCTAAACGGTTTGGTGAAGTTCTTGATGACGGTTTTCTGGCGCGCATTGTCGGTATATTGAGCCAGATAGGCCGGGTCGTTATGGCTACCGGAAATAATCACTTCAGAAGGCGGCGCCCCTAGCTCATCCAGCGTTTTCTTAAAAACCGTTGCCGCATGGCGGCTGCCCACCACAATCAGCCCTTTAAACCCATTAGGCAGAATATGTTCCCGATAATGCTTGAGCAGATCAATACACACCCACCGTATCCGAGCAGGCGCCTCGCGCACTGCACGTTCGACCCCGTATTTCTTCTTGATCTCACGCTTATCGTCATCGCTGTAATCTTTAAAATACTCCTCGAACAGGGCGTCCAGCGAATCGCCCACCACATCGGTTTTCACCTGACGGCCTTGGTAAATAATGCGCACCGTCGCCCCGTCTTCAACGGCTTCATTAATCTTATATTGGTCAATGTAGCCCCCAAAGGCTTGATCCATCTTTTGGGTTTTAAGCAAAGGTGTGCCGGTAAAACCTATTTTGGGTGCGTTGGGCAGGGCGGCGTTAATCGTCATGGCCAGGTTGCCGAACTGGGTGCGATGCGCCTCATCGGCCAGCACAATAATCTTGTCGCTGGTGTTCAGGTTGGCAAAGTCTCCCTCTTGCTCGGCGTCTTGAAACTTTTGCACCATGGCCGTCACAATGTCGGACGAATCCCGCTGTAGCAAGGTTTTAAGTTTAGCCACCGAGTCCGCGTTATACACCGTTTCGTTCTGGGCATCACGAAACGTAGTGGAGAGCTGAAAATCCAGTTGCGTGCGATCGGTAACGAACACCAGCTTGTATTGCTGAAGCTCGGGGTCGCGGCGCATTTTTACCGCCAGCATCACCATCGTCAGTGATTTGCCCGAACCCTGCGTGTGCCACACCACGCCCGACTTTTCCTTACGGGTTTTGCCGGTTTTAAGGCGCTCAATGACCTTATTCACCGCCCGGTATTGCTGGTAGCGCGCGACCTTCTTAATAATGCGCCCCTCAACCGGCTCGAAAATAATAAAGTTTTGAATCACATCTAAGAAATTCGCCGGACTGAACAACCCGGCCAGCAAACGCTCTTGTGCGGTAATTTCCGCTTGCGGGTGGCTTGCCCCATTTGCCGTTTGCGTCACAAAACGCAGGTATTCTGGCGAAGGCACTTCACCAGCCGGCCGGTTCGGCGACTCCTCTTCAGGTAATGGCTGCGCGCGCAATGCCTGCACATCGGCATCGCTATAGGGGTATGCGTCTTTCCAGTCGCCATAATGCTGGGCGCTGGAACTAATGGTACCCAGCTTGGCCTGATCACGGCACGACGACACCATGAGCTGGTTGTACCAAAACAGCTTTTGCGCGCCTTCATCCGTTTCCGGTTCGCGTAGATTGGCGTAGCGGCGCAATTGATCAATGCCTTGCCCAACCGCATCGGCCGCATAAGGCGACTTGCATTCAACGACCGCCAAAGGCAAACCATTCACAAAACACACAATATCTGGAATGATGTTCTGATTCGGCCCCTCAATTTTGAATTGATTCGTACACAGGAAATCATTATTACCCGGCACATCAAAATCAATAATTTTGACTGTTTGCCCTTTACGCCCCTTGCCCAGGTCTTGTTCTACCGACACATAATTGACCAGCATCTGCCACAACGCCTGGTTGTACTCCATCAGCCCGGCATGAACAGGGTGAGTTAAGTCGCGCATTACCTTGCGCAAGTTCTCATCGCTAATCCAGGGGTTCAAACGCTTTAGGGCTTGCTCCAGCCGGTTAACCAGCACGACATCACGGTAGTAAGTACGCTCGGCGTTTACGCCCTTCAACGCATCACTGGCCGGCGTCAGCAACGCACCCGGTACATACTGCCAGCCCAGCTTTTGTAGCTGTTCAATGGCGGGCTGTTCGACTTTTTGGATTTCGTCCTGGAACATGGCAATGGGCGGCAAGGGTCAGGCCGCGGCAACCTCTGGGTTATCGACCTTGACGCGGACTTTGCCGGTGAGGAGGTCTTGCATCAGCGCTTTTTTTAAGGTGATTTTCTGGTTAAGCTGATCCGTTTTTTTCCTTAGGAAACTATCGGTGATAGCAAGAGTTTGAGCAATTTCTTTTTGTTCACTTAATGGTGGCAAGACAATCTTGAATTCTTTGAGAATATCCGTAGTTAGATTGGTGAAAATGCCGCCATGGGTTGCCGCCGAATCAAAAATTACCTGCATTGGTAGCAGTTGATAATACAAAAATTCGGGGTCACACAATGGCTTGATATCTTGAAGGGCTAAGAAACCGTCATGAATACATGCGTCGACTTCTAAAAAAGATGGCACTCCAACGGTTCCGCTGCATACTATTGTCAGTGTTCCGGCCTCAACAGGACGACTAAGTTGTGCGCCTTCTGGGGTTAAGTAATCTATGCGTGGGGTCACGTACTTGCCATCACGCGTAACATCTTTCACCATTAGGCGTGGGATATTTCCGCCATAGTAACGAGGATCCCCTTGTGGCCTTGGGCTTGCTCCGCGAATTACCCTTGCTATCTTCTGAATTTCTACGACCCCCCAACTTGCCGGAATCCTCCCCACCGGCGAGTCCTTGAACTCAGTATGCCCAATGCCTTTGGTCAGCAATTCCTGCATCATGCCGGTTTTCAGGTCTTTGAGCTTGTCGATTTGAGTGCGGGTTTTTTCGATTACGTCATCGACAGATGACAGGATGGTGGCGATTTTTTGTTGTTCGGGGAGGGGGGGTAAAAGTAGGCATTGCTCACCAATGATAGAGAGATTTAATCCTGCTCTGCCACTACCACCAGAAGCAGCTCGAAGCTCCTCATATCTGCTATCTAGGTTGTGGAATATGTAGTCTGGAGCAGTTGTTTTATCTGAAATTACTATGCCAGCGATGGATTGATTGGTGGTCAGTGGAATTTCGCTTATTGCGACTGTTCCGCGTGTTTTACCCTGACCTGCGAGTGCTACTAATACTGTTTTTTGTGGGAAAAATTTCGCACTACTATTTTGATAGCCCAGTGTTGTTATTCGTTGGTCTGTTTGAATAATACGTTTCTTATGGATTTCACCAGAAGACATCCAAGGAATATCCCCCCCCTCCCAGTATTCATTGATTTGAGTGCTCGGAGTGCCGCCTGCATGTGTCTTTGCGATTTCGTCAACAGCAACCAGACGCCACCCCGCAGGAATCAGCTCACTCATACCCCAGCTCCCGCAAATACCCACGCATTACCTTCTCGGCTTCAAGCACCTGGACATCTAGCGCATTCAGCGACACCCGATATTTGTCCCACCAACGCTCAAGTTGAGCAATAACCTTGGCATCTGCTTCGCCCGCAACCTCGCGAATCTGTTCGCGCGTTTCGATCTCTGGCTTAAACTCGTAATAATCCGCGTCGCGCTTTACGAATACCGCTGTCACATCAAAATCTTCCAGTATTTCTTCACGGATATATTCGCTTTCCACTTCGCGCACCGGAATGCCGCCATGCAAAATAGCGCGCACATCAAAAATCTCGGGTGGCGGCGAGGTATCGGCATAGCGTCGAATGTTCAGGTTGTAGTCGTTCTGCGCAATGTCTTCCAGGGTGACGACTTTGGAATACCGCTTAATCTCGGTGTAGTCATCAAACGTGCTTACGATCTTGTCGATGTCTTGCTGGCGTAGTTTGTTCTGGTTCTTGCCTTCTTCAAACTCCAGCTCACCATTGATAAACAGCACCTTGCTTTTACGCTCAGCCGGTTTGTTTTTATTAATAATTAACAAGCAGGCGGGGATGCCGGTACCGTAGAATAAAGCGGCCGGCAGGCCAATTACGGCTTCCAACAAGTCGTCGTTCAAAATACCTTTGCGAATTTCTTTTTCACTGGCGCCGCGAAACAGCACACCATGTGGCATCACCACGCCCATCATGCCGTCGGCATTCAGGCTGGCAATCATGTGTTGAACAAACGCTAGGTCACCTGCATCTTTCGGTGGGGTGCCATACGGGAAACGACCATAAGCATCGTTTTCGACTTCTTCTTTACCCCACATTTTTAGGCTGAAAGGCGGGTTCGCAATGACGCGGTCAAACGTCAGCAACGCACCATGCTCGGTATGCTGCGGTTCGCGCAAGGTGTCACCCTTACGGATATCGGCGCTGTAAACCCCATGCAAGAACATATTCATCTTGCAGATCGCCCACGTGTTCAGATTCATTTCCTGACCAAACAGCGATAAGTTGGCCGGGTTTTCGCCATGGTTAGCTAAATAGTTACGCGTTTGAATCAACATCCCGCCCGACCCACACGTAGGGTCATATACCCGCATACCAGCGGTGGGCTTAAGCAACGCCACCAATAACTGCACCACTTCCGACGGTGTGTAAAACTCACCCCCTTTCTTGCCGGCACTATCGGCGAACATTTTAATGAGGTATTCGTAGGCCGTACCTAATAGATCCGATCGCTCGAAATCACTATTACGCAAACGATAGCGACTAAAGTGACTAAGCAGGTCGCGCAGCTTCTTGTCCGACAGCTTGTTCTTGATGTTGAAATCAATCGAAACCAGCACGCCTTCCAGCGAAGTGTTCCGCTCTTCAATCGCTTCGGTGGCCTTGTTTAGCTCAGCACCAATATCGTGTTTTAAATCTTTTAACGCACCCCATCGTGCCGTGGGCGGAATGTAGAAGGTTTTGTCGTACTCGTCTTCGTCGTCGGCCAGTTCGCGTGCTTGCGCTTCGGTTTTACCTTTATCCAGATAGTACTGAACCACTGCTTCCTGCGCTTCTTCAAAAGCGTCCGACAAACGCTTCAAAAACATCATGCCGAAGATGTAGTCTTTGAATTCGGACGCATCCATGTTGCCGCGAAGGATGTCGGCTGCGTCCCAAAGAAAGGATTCAAGTTGCTGCAGGGTAATGGGTTGGCTCATGGGTTTCTATTGATGCTGCTGTGGGTTTGTGCTACAAAAAATAACATTTAGCCTGATTGAGGGGAAGTGCTAATTTAGATCGCACCCTTATCCTCAAATCTAGCGGTTAGTTGTGGATTGTAGTGGGCTGGTAACGCACTATGGGGTCGAAAAAGGTGCCCTACGTTTAACGGATTTTCTTTTTAGACAGCTAATTGGAAATATATGATGCCCCCTAAACACTCATACGTATCCATGCAAAAAGACTTTTGGTGTTATGACACAAGCTCATCGTAGCGTAACGCAATATCGAAGTAGTCCAGCTGATTTTCATACATTCACCTAGCTGCATCGGTTTCGTGATTTTGTGTATGAGATAAACCTATGTCAACCTCTGATTTCGATACATGGCTCGCCGCCCATCTTGGCCAAAGTCCGATACAAGTAACATCCTTATTACGCGACAAGACCGCGATAAGATTCTTGATCGCTTGGTCAATGCTAGAGGCAGGATGTTTTTATGGGTTTGCCAGAGGAAAAGAATTGAACGCGCATTGTCAGCGTATTGTTGAGGATGAGGGCTTTTGTGTTTCACCTCTCAGGCCTATTTTCAATCATTTTCACAATAGGTACCAAGACAAGAAACGTCATAAAAATCTAATGCATGGGCATACGGAACCAGACATCACATCACTTCTATTGTGTCCCATTGAGTCATTGTCGGAAACACAAATCTTGTATTTTCTTGTCGCGATAGTATACCGTTATAGAAACAACATTTTTCATGGTTCAAAAGGCGTTGAGTCTTGGCTAAAGTACAAAGCGCAGATCGACTACTGCACTCAGATCATGCAAGAACTTATTACGCATGCCTCCAAACAAGTGAGAGGGGAACCACGGCGCGTCGCATAGTAACTAGGCTCAGGAGAGCATTGTTTCGCAACACCGTTTCAAAACACACACGATAGAGAAAGACCAAAAATATCCGCAACTGCGTACGATTCAATGGGCAGTCCAATTTTGACTGGAATTGATTTATGAGACCTTTATTTACGATCCATGGCGGTGAGTATCTCGTCGGCGAGTTTATTGAGCGCCGGTTTCCAACTTTGAATGTTTGGATTCCCTCAAAAGACACAGGAGTCGATTTTCTAATCACGAATAAAACTAATGTCTTGACCGTTTCGCTTCAAGTTAAGCTTTCTCGTGATTATAGGCCGCCTGAAGCTACGTCTGATTTCGAATCGTGTTTGGCTGCAGGGGGCTGGTTAGCGTTGTCACATGAAAAAATTGAAAAATCCACTGCAAATTATTGGGTTTTTGTTCTTGTGTCACATGAGCGCAGGACGAAACCAAGGTTTATTGTAATCCCTCCTGCGGAGTTGCTTAAACGCCTCATTGCCATTCATGGAAGATCTAAAACTTATCATTTTTACCCATGGATTACGAGGTCAGGGATTACTTTAGATGGGAGGGGCTTGAAAAAAGCGCAGAAACAAGCTCTTTCAAACGGGTCCCTTTTACTAGGGGAGCGAGATCTAGGTCAATTTCTCGAATGTTGGACCCCACTTGAAAATCTAGCGCGAAACTGTTGACTTATTAGAAAGAGCCGAATTCTTAGAACCGGGGTTAAATATTCGCTTTGAATCGGCCAGGGTTTACTAGATACTTTCTAGCCTTACGCCGTGGCTAATTTATCGGCCGCAACCCGTAGTCCGTTGAGGATACTGTCCGCTATATGCTCGGGAAATTTCCCGGGCAGCATTGTACGTACCGAGCGCACGACTTCCGGGGTCTTTTCCACTATATCGTCGAGCACCACTTCAGCGCCGCGGCCATCCGGCGCCACAACGCCATGTTCTGTCCCCACAGCCAGCCAATGTCGACGCACAATGTCCCGCATGACCCAGTGCGTGTTCTTTGAGCGCACCGCCATGGCCATCTTCGCCTTGAATGGGGATAACTGGTTCGAGCCTGTTCCTATAACAGGATAAGCAGAGAGTACGTCGTACAGCGGGGTGAGTCCGTAGGTGCCGCCAGGGCGCAGGAAAATGCTGAAGTTCTTTGCATGGCCATCGGTGGCGCGAAGCATACAAAAGAGGACTTGGGCCTGGAAGAACGTACGTCGGTCACGATCAGGGTCTCTGGATGTGGTCAGCAGTTTCATGATGGTGCGCACGCCGGGTCCGCCGTCAGACTCGTACTTCAGGTGCGGTGGGGTTTCCGTTGCCTGGCACATGTCTTCCTGCGGTAGCCGAAGAAGCCATCTTTTGCCTTCTTCGTTCTCCCACCACATACGGTCGAAGCGTTCGACGGCAAGTACCTTCATGTCCTCGAACTGAAGGATTTGCGTAGAGGCTACCGGTAGACCGTATGCTTGCAGAATTTTCGAGCATAGCCATTCGTTCTCAATCGAATTGCTCATGTCGAACTTAAGGTTGCCGGCCAGGCCCAGTGGCGGTTTCAAAATATGTGTGGTGGGTGTCGCGCCATGCGGCAGACACCACTGGTTATTGAGCCACGTCAGGGCTGTTTTTTCCTGCGCACCCGCGATGGAAATCCGAAAGTCAACATCATCATTGTCTCGATTGATTTTTGACGCCGGCGCTAAGGTGTTGCGTAGTACTTGTGCCACTTCGGTATTGTTCAACGGCGTTGCTTTCACCTCTTGAACGCTTTCGGGGGGCGCGCTGTTGGGGAGTACTTGCAGCGCACCCGCACAATCCCGCCCAATCTCTGCCAGCAGCGCGAATGCTTCCGTTGAGTTCGTTTGAAACCGGCGCCCGACACGTTCGCGGATAGCTTTGCTGTCTGGGAGCAGATTCTCGAAGTAGGCGCGTACGGCATCGCCACGATGCGGTTGGTTGCCTGGCGTAAAAGGCAGTGACAGGGATAGCGGCCGGCCTTGGCTGGCGTTCACCCAGTTGTCGTCGTACTGCAATATTTCGCCAACGTGGGGCCGCACACTCCACGTGCCGACGAAAGCGCCGTTCATCCAAAGGTACAGAGTCTGTGTGTGAGAGCGTCGACCCATGACTTACCAGTTCGGGCTGGTTGGCGGCTTTGACGTGGGGGCTTCGTTACCCTGACGCAGCACCAGCTCCACACCCAGGATGCTTAGAAGCGCCAGCAGTCGGTCGGCGCTGACTTTTTCCGCGTTGCGCTCCAGGGCAGAGAGTGTTTGTTGCGTGACACCCAGGCGCATGGCTACGGCGGACTGAGTTAGGCCAGCCTGCTTGCGAAACGCTTGGAGCAAGACCGGAAGTTGCTCTGCAGTGCGAATAGTGAAGTCTGCCATACAAGTCTCACGCTGTATTTTCAATTTACATATTTTAGTTTGTAAAAATAGAATACGCAATGCAGTATGTATTTGTTAATTACAAATCAGAAACTGTATATTAGATTTACAGTCCATATTTTGTAAAGCAGTCGAATCGTCCCAAAGCGGCCGCAGGCACTGGCGGTTCTTGTATTATTAAAAACGGGAGCGGGATCAATGCGTTGGACGCACAGTTTTTTACTCACTTTAAGGAGCATGATTATGTCGATATTAAGTGAAAACCGAACCGCCACCCGAGTAATCTCCATTGCGGCGCGCAATGTGGCGCATCGTATGGTCCTCATGCTTTGCGCCACGGCCATGGCGCTATTTACCATGCAAGCCTTCGCGCATCATGGCTGGGCCTGGGCGCAAGAGGAGCAGTCCGAGTTGAAGGGCACCATCACCGAGATTTCAATGGCGCCGCCACATCCGGCCCTGCGCGTGAAGGACCAGGAGGGTCGTGTGTGGCAAGTCGATCTGGGAAACCCGAGCCAGACACAGCGTTCAGGTTTCTCCGGCGACACTGCCAAAGTGGGTGATGACATTACGGTATTGGGCAACCGCACCAAAGAGCCGAACAAGGCGCATATAAAAGCCGTGCGCATTACGGTTGGCGGCAAACAGTACGACATGTATCCAGAACGCATCAAGCAATAACGACACGGCGATGACAGGTTTTCTGCAAGCCATTTCCGGCTGGCCCGGTGCTGCCTTCCTGCAGGAATACTGGGTCGCCTATCTCGTTGTCAATGCAGCCCACATTCTTGGTATTGGGCTACTTCTTGGCGCGATACTACCGCTCGATTTACTTCTTTTGCGTTCAACGCGTACACGGGATCTGCCGACCCTTGGCCCCTTTCTGGTACGCGTAGCAGCGATAGGCACGGCGCTCGCGGTGACGACAGGGCTTTGGTTATTCTCAGTGAAGCCGGTGGAGTACGCAGAGAATCCGGCTTTCCTCTTCAAGGCCACATTGCTTGTACTGGCAATTTGCAACATCGCACTTCAGCATCACGGCGAGCATTTCGATGCAGCCCTGCGCAGCGGCCGGCCATCTGTGCGAGTTCGAGTCTTGGCCGCCACATCCGCCATTCTTTGGCTTTCTGTCCTAGTAGCCGGCCGCTGGATAGGTTTTGTCTGAGACGATGTAATTGGCGAGGGATTGTCGGTCGGCAATTACCAGGTGAAGCACTCATTTGACTGGGTCGACGAATCGGGAAATGCTTGAGGCACTTCTTCCCAAAATCAATGCTTCAGTGCCTGGTGCATTACACCAAAGCGTTCGGCTAAGGTTGAAAGCCGCTTGTCTAATGTCCAAATCTCCGCATTGGGTGTCATCATTGTCGAGGCTAGAAGTAATATATCAATCAGTCCGCAACCTAAGCCCCAAAGTTCTTCCTTCTCAATGAAGTTAAGCGTTTCTGCCAGACTGGCTTGTTGAGCATGCTGCAAGTTATCGAGATCGACAAGGGTACGTGCACGATCTGGCGGGGTTCCGCACGCCAGCTCACCAATAATCATGGGATGCACTAGAACACGATCTCGCTCCAGCATATAGGTTAATTCCTGATTTTTTCGCCGGAAGTGATCCACCCATACTGAGGTGTCAACTAATACACCATTCATCGTTCGACGGACTCAGTTGTTCGGCGCGGTATGTCTGACATTTCGGGTGCAGTACCCCCAAGTGCCGCAAGGCGTGCAGCAGACCTTACGCGTACGTAGGTTTTAACCGCCTCACGAATAAGATCGGCTTTGTCGATGCCTGGTTCGGCCACTTCCATTGCTTTTTTGAATAGCCCATCGTCAATCGTCACTGTGGTTCGCATTTTGCGCCTCCATTATATGCGCATCAATATATGCATCATATTACATCAAAATTGTTGCGCTGATGTTGTCAGTGTGATGTGCGTCCACGTTCCGATAGAGTGGCGACATGGTTAGTCTGTCGATTGGATACCGTTAGCGGGTTTTTCCCGCATCACTTTATGCAAAATTCGATCCAACGCACCAGCAAACGCCCGCCTGTCGGCCTGGCTGAACGCCGCAGGCCCGCCGGTATCAACGCCACTACTGCGCAACTCATCCATCATGTCGCGCATCGACAGGCACTGGCTTATATTGTCGGCGGTGTAACGCTCACCGCGCGGGTTAAGTACCAGCGCGCCTTTATTCAATACCTCACTGGCCAATGGGATATCTGCGGTAATGACCAGGTCGCCGGTATTGGTGCGTTCAACAATGTAGTCGTCTGCCACATCGAACCCTCGCGGTACCTGTACGGCGCGGATCAATGGTGATGGCGGCGTGCGTAGCATTTGATTGGCCACGAGCGTGAGCGGCAGCTGTGATCGTTGTGCCGCCCGATACAGAATGTCTTTGATCACGGCGGGGCACGCATCGGCATCAACCCATATGTTCATCTATTATCCTTTTGTACCCTGGTACGGGTGGGGCGCCTTAGTTCGAAGGTAGTATCTTATCAAGTGCAATAGATTAAATTAGGAATGAGTGACTAACCAACGCGCGACTCTAAAATTCATTTCATGAAAACGCTTAATATCGCTACCGCCTGCTTTGTGAATGAAAACCGGGAATTGCTGGTTGTTCGCAAGCAGGGTACCGTTACCTGGATCCTGCCCGGTGGCAAGCTTGACGGCCAGGAAACGCCTGCCAACGAAGCCAACACTTCCGTACATGTCAGTGCATTTATTGCTCTAATGCCTAGCAATCAGCAGCCTGTAATTTCGGCCGAAATTGCGCAGATACATTGGCTGCCCTTGCATGAGCCACTTCCGGAGGCGGCTGCGTCTTTGTTGAGACACTGCGTTGTCCCCGCTCTTTCTTCGTTATGAATCGACGCGTTGGGATCAGTTGATGCTCGTGCTCGTGCAACAAGGTGGGTCTACCAGAATCTTACGAAATTTATAACCCATAATTTTGTAACGCAGTCGAGCGTCTTTTTGGGGTGCGAATAGCGCAGGCTCCGCAGGAATTAGTCATCAAACTTTGCATAGGCGGAGGCGTGCCATTTTGTGCCGGTTATTCGCCATGGAAGAGCTTCCTGCGTACGCACCTTTTTGCGCTTTCCTCCGACAAAGAGGTGCGTCTGCAGTTCTTGAAAGTGTCTTCTTCTATTTGAATAAGAGAAGGTTAAGAGGAAGACTACCAGCGGCTTGTCAATGTTCTTCCACTGCTGATCAATAGCGGCCAGGTTGCATTCGTGGGTGTCGTTGTCCGTTCGGCTGTAACCAACGAAAAAGAATGTGTCGGCTTCGCTGTTAGCATCCGCGAGTTTTTTTATCTCGTTCACGGTATCGTCTCTCGCTGGCGTCCATTCCCACTCTATCTTTGCCCATGCACGCGCGTTTGAATCTTGGATTACCGCATCTGTTTTCCCGCCAGTTTCGAAGCAGGTGTACAGACCAAGGTGATCAGCAGCCAACTTCACTGTAGACGCGATGTGGGTAGTCCAAAGTGCGCGGCGACTTATCTCGATACGATCAGGCGTTATTGGAAAATCTCGGTACCAAAACGCATTGAACAGGGCAACAAAGTCTCTGGTGCGACGCTTCATGTTTGATGATCAATTTATTGTATAAGGGTTATAACGATGTCTGTACAACATTTGAGCATGAAATTTGTCCGAGCGCTCGATGCTGGATTGATCTGCCACAGGGAATCCATCGACCCGCCCACAACCTAGCGCGAAAAAAGGTCCACAACGACCGCCAAGCAAACCCTGGCCGATTCATACTGAAGACGCCGGATATTTCGTTTGCCCGGCCAGGTAATTTGTGCTTTGTCCTCATAATCCCTACCTCTTATAACCCTGTGAGCAATACCTGGACTCGCACTTGACCGCATAATGCTTCATCATGCGCAACCATCACCGCCCTTGCGGTCGCCGAGGGTGTTTCCCGATGAACGACAGTCATCGCGGATTTCATGCTCGCGACAATACTGCAATTGGGTGACAAGGTAATAATCATGAGAGTCCCCTGAACTGATTTCATATCGTGCTGCAGGCACGCTTGTTGAGCGGCCGCCTGGGCGTCTGCTGCGGTCGCGCTTGCCCAAGCGGTTCTTCCTGGAATCCAAAATACCTCTTTCATTGAGCGGATGCTTGGCGCGATAGTGAATGGCTGCTCGAGCAGTTGGCACAGGCTCATGGCCGCGACTTTTGGGATGGGTGAGCTTGTGGCAACCAAGGTCTCATGACCATCTTCGTTAATACTGAACAAACGTAGCAGCGCAGACAGCGCGGATCTGTATGGTTTGATAGCACGTATAACGATGTTTTTTGTCATGCCGCATAATTCCTCTGTTATTTCGAGAGCATGACGAATCTTATGCATGTTAGCGACGTAACGTGTCGCATTAAATGATCTTCTGAGGAATGAAAGAGGTTTTATATAACAGCGTATTTAAATAAGAAATAGCGCTGCTTTCATGCGTCACAAAATGACGTTATGAGCCGGACAATGGTCTCTGTTTTTTAGGAGATCAGGATGAGCCAATTAAGAAAACTGCTGGCTGATAAAGCCGTGTTTGCGGAGCCTTTGGGTATTGTTCGTGTATGGGTGTTACGGGCCTTGGTGGAACTGAGAGGCCATCAAGAGTTTGTAATGAGCGCAGGCTTTTCCAGCGATGCGCTTGCTAACTACCTTGGATTAGGCGATTGGGTCGAGGATGATGAGTGTGACTTTGACCGTAAGGTCATACGACAGGAACTTCAACGTGCGCATCGGGCGGTTGAAGCGGATGCAAACAGCAAAACCATAGCAGGACCTTTGTCCAGGAATGTTCAGCGTTTGGCGAGCCAGTGTGGTTTGTCGGACGTTGATTGCCGCATACTGGAATTTGCGATTCTTATTCAGTGATATTGCCCCTGTTTTTTGTAGTCCTTAGCGCCGGGATCAGGCAGCGATTTTATATTGACTCGCATGCCAGCGTTTTTCGTATTCCATAGGGCTCACGTAGCCCAATGACGAGTGTAGTCGTCGATGGTTATAGAACGATATCCAGTCCATCACGGCAGCGATAGCTTGGTGATGGGAGCGGAATTTCCGGCCCTCCAGGCATGCCAGCTTGAGCCGCGCCCAGAAGCTTTCCGTTGGGGAATTGTCCCAACAGTCGCCTTTTCTGCTCATGGAGGCACGTATCTGCCACCCACGCAGGGTTTGCTGGAATTCATGGCTGCAATACTGGGCGTATTCAACCGGTC
>DGCD01000018.1 GCA_002384935.1 Pusillimonas sp. UBA3987 | reverse complement strand
CCCCGTTTATGGAGTAGAGCCTGCGTATCGACGGCAGTTGGCAGAACATGGGTTGACCCAAAGCATGTCGCGCAAGGGCAACTGCCTAGATAACGCCTGCATGGAAAGCTTCTTTGGCATACTCAAGTCGGAGTTCTTCTACCTAAACAAATTCGATAGCGTTGAATTGCTTGACGCTGGGCTGCGTAAGTATATTCACTACTACAATCACGAGCGGATCAAGACCAAATTAAAAGGACTGAGCCCAGTTCAATACAGAACTCAGCACTTAGTGGGTTAACTATCCGCTTCAAATGTCCAACTAATTGGGGTCAGTTCATTTATGGGGTAGAGCCGATTTTTAAAGGTTTTGATTATAGGCAATCAATGGATTTCAAATAGATGGTGCGAACGGAGAGACTCGAACTCTCACACCTCTCGGCGCCAGAACCTAAATCTGGTGCGTCTACCAATTCCGCCACGTTCGCATGCTGGAAAGCCAGATAGTATAACAGTAGAATTGGTCACAGCAAAATCCCTATTGAAGGACGTGCCCCATTGAAACACGTTCGTTACAGATTTTTTTGGAACACGAAGATTCCGTATCGGGAATAAGAGTTGCTGGCAGACTCCCGCCGTCTACTACTATTCAAATCATCTTGGCTTGGAAAAGGGTCGCGACCAGCTCCACGGTTAGTTGGACATCGCAAACCGCATATCTCTTAGGCAAAATCAATGATACATCCCGATACAAATCAAAGATTAAATGCCAAGCGCTCGTTAATCACCGGGGTACTACTGGGCATCGGCACTATGGCAGCGGTGGATGAGATTATCTTTCATCAAATCCTGGCCTGGCATCACTTCTTCGACTGGGCCACTCCCGCCTTCGCGCTATTATCCGACGGTTTGCTGCACGCTGCGGAATTGATTCTGTTTGTGCTTGGCTTTTTCATGTTCGGCGATCTGCGCGCTCGTCGTGCATTGGCTGGCTTTTCCGCTTGGGCCGGTTTTTTCTTTGGGCTTGGCGGCTTTCAGCTGTTTGATGGAATAGTCAATCATAAGTTATTAAGATTACATCAGGTCCGCTACGTCGACGACCCGCTTCTGTATGACTTGGCATGGAATGGTTTTGGCCTTTTGCTGCTTGTGATCGGATTCGTGCTTGCGTGGCGCGCCCGAGTCCATAACACTGCTTCCAGCTTCGCGAGAACCTGACAGAAAATGGACCACGCCACTCACCATGTTGGTTCTAGTGGTTTCATTGCACAATTAGTGCTATTTAACCTTCTTCCCGCGATTTTACTCTGCATCTATCTATTTGCCGCAAGGAAAGAACGCCAAACCGCTTCATGGAGCAATTGGCGCGTCACAAGCTTTACGGTCGGAATACTGCTGATAATTTTCTCGATGTCGCCGGCGATCTCCGAGTGGGCTCATAGCGACCTACGCGGGCATATGGTTCAGCATCTTATGCTTGGAATGTTTGCTCCGCTCGGATTGGCGCTGGGCGCACCAGGCACGCTTCTCCTGCGAAATGTATCTTCCACCGTCGCTCGTGGCATCGTTGCTCTCCTTGCGGTGCCGCCAATCCGCTTGGTTATTCATCCCATTACGGCGGCTGTGCTCGATATAGGAGGCATGTATGTCCTTTACCTCACTCCTCTTTACGCGTTCAGCCTTACAAGTCCGACGATGCACGTTTTGCTGCATATCCATTTCATAGTTTCCGGCTACCTCTTTACCTGGTCAATCGCCGGCCCCGACCCAGCCCCTCACCGTCCTGGAATGTACACACGCCTTGTAGTGGTGTTTCTTGCTACAGCCGCACACGCTATTCTTGGCAAAATCATGTTCGCCTATAGTTATCCGCGTGGCACCATGGCCGACATTAGTGAAATCCAGACTGCCGCGCAGTGGATGTATTACGGTGGCGATTTCGCAGAACTACTGCTCATTGTCGCGTTCTTCGCGGCTTGGTTCCAACGCCGGAGCGCATCACCAACGAAGCTCTTTGATCGACGGCGCACTTACGTTGTCGACCGCGCATCATGAATTGACGATACGTTAGAACCAAATATGCCGAATGTTCATAAGCCAAGCATAGAGTCGTGCACGCGGGGGGCATGATCAGCTGACAGCAACCATATCGCGCCAAGTGAATCGTTGCTGATCCAGCGGCGTGCCTCGGTTGTCCCACAGATTGTTTATTAGGCCCATATGGAGCCTCCTTAAAGATTGACGATTTTGGAACTCGACACTTCGGAACCACAACGCAAGCAGCAATCACTGTGCCTGTTAGAACCGTCTGACGAGATAATGGGAAAGGGAATGACGACAATTTTTTTGACGGCCTGTTTTCAGGTATGGCGTTTGCTGAGGTTTACCGGGCAACTGACCCCTTACCCCCCGGAGAATACAGATGACCGATGTACAAAAAAACCTACTCGACTGGTTGCGAGATGCCCATGCCATGGAGCAGCAAGCAGAGACCATGTTTACCCGTACCGCTGAAAGACTGGAAAACTACCCTGAGCTCAAAGTCAAGCTGCAAGCCCATTGCGAAGAAACCCGCCAACAAGCCCGGATAATACGAGAATGTTTGGAGCGTCTGGGCGAAGATACCGCCACGATGAAAGACATGGCTGGTAAAGTTACCGCTACTGCTCAAGGCTTAAGTGGCATGTTCGTCTCGGACGAGGTCGTAAAGGCCACGATGGCCAGCTACACCTTCGCGCATATGGAAATCGCCTCCTATAGGAGCCTCATTGCCGCAGCCGATCTTGCAGGCGATACTGAAACAAAGCGGCTGTGTGAAGCCATCCTTCCTCAGGAAGAGGCCATAGCTGAGTGGCTGGGCGACCAGATCGCAACGATTACTCAGGAATTTCTACGGCGTGACGCAGCGTCGGGCACAACGGCCAAACATTGAATGGCTGCCAGTCTACTCAAAGCGACTCACGCCGCCCGAAAAAGCGGAACGGCGCCTTATTGATCAGCTTTCTTTTTTCAGGATGGCGATCACCCCGTTGGCTTCAAGAACGGCACAGGCCATGTCCTCAAGCTTGCAGTCCGACTCTCGCAACGCACTAGCCAGCTCGTTGCTGCCGATGCGTTGCGCTTTAAGTACGCGCTCATTCCATCTGCCGTTTCGCCCGATAATGACGGGTGAGCCTTCAATGATCTGTTCAGCCTTCTTGCTGCGCGAGGCAACAAGTGCCGCTACCACGTTCAGCAAAAATAGCGTCGCGGCCAAAATTAAGCCCCCTGGAATGGACTCATCCCCACCCGACAAGGAATTAGAAACAGATTCACTCAAGAGCACAACGACAAGCAAGTCAAAAGGCGTGTATTGAGAAATAGTCCGTTTACCCGAAACACGGACCATAATCATTAAAGCCAGATAAACGAGCAACGCTCGCACAATGAATTCCCACCAGGGAAGCTGCATATCGAACAAGGTTCACTCCTTTACAAACATCCCATTGCTTGCCCTGCAAGCCACGCTTTCAACTACCCCGCTGTGCAGGCCCGTCGCTTATGCCGACTTGCCGGCGGCTTCTTGGTTGGCACCGGATTCCGCAATCATGGTGAGTTTCTCGTCGGTGGCTTTTTCTTCTGCCATGGTCTCCTTCAGCAGGCGCAGGGCATCTTTCTCACCCAGTTGCTTGGCTATGGTGCAGAGCGTGCCGTAACTGGCGATTTCGTAATGTTTTACTTTCTGTGCGGCGGCGATTAATGCAGCGTCTAGCACGGGCCCCTTTTCGATCTCGTCGATAACTTCCTTGGCTTCCTCAACGAGGCCCTCCATGGCGGCACATTTCATACGTTTAAGCTTGATACTGCACGTTTCCACAATCTCGTCGATACGCTCTATTTGACCGTGGTTTTCTTCCAGATGCTGCTTTAACGCAGCCGCCAAATCACTGTCGGTCGAAGCTCGTGCCAGTTTTGGCAAAGCTTTGGTCAATTGCTTCTCGGCGCTGTAGATATCCGACAACATGTGTACAAAGAGATCATGCAAGGTTTTAGTAGTCATAAATACTCCAGATTATTGGGCGTGAGCACCTTAGCTAGCAAGCCTCATGCCACGGTAGCCACCCTGTGTAAGGGTGTCGCAAAGTTACGATTCCGGGTAAGACGAAGGTCTCGGTACGTATCTTGCTGTATCGAATCGATTGACAAGAAAAAGGACGCTACCGTATCTAAGCTGTGGAATGTGCCGCTAGACGGCGGCAAACTGTGGCAAATGACCATGGGCCCGTCCAACGACATCCAGCCGCTGTGGTCTCCCGCTGGCAACCACCTGGGCTTCGTCTCAGATTAAATAACGAAAGCCGCTGTGTAGCGGCTTTCGTCTAATGCAGCCCAATATCGACGTCAGGCTCGAACGGCATTTTTACTTCCGATTTTGCTCGTTCTGTTGATTTTGCTGGTTGCGCTGATTTTGCTGACTCTGCTGATTTTGCTGATTTTGCTGATTCTGCTGATTCTGCTGATTCTGCTGATTCTGCTGATTCTGCTGATTCTGCTGATTCTGCTGATTCTGTTGGTTCTGGTTCTGTTGGTTCTGCTGGGTCATGATGAACTCCTTCAATGAATGCATCGGGCATCCTCCGTATTTACATGGAGCAAGACCTGTGCCCAAGCGCTCTATCAGATGTAAATGACACACACATAAACAAGTTTTTCCGGCTTGTTAAAATGACGGGTTACACGCAACCAGGGCACATACAACATAATGAACCCGCTTCTTGGCAACCTGCATCCCTACCCCTTCGAAAAACTTCGGCAGTTACTGGCGCAAAGCACAACTGCACCCCATTCCGATCCCATTAGTCTGTCGATTGGTGAACCCAAGCACGATACACCCCCGTTCATCAAGGAAGTGCTTGCTGCGTCGCTAGACGGACTTGCCGCGTACCCTCCCACCAAGGGCGACCCCGCACTGCGGGAAACCATTGCACAATGGATTGCACGGCGATACGACATCCCAGCCCCGAACCCGGATACGCAAATCCTGCCGGCACTGGGGTCGCGCGAAGCATTGTTCTCGTTTACCCAGGCCGTGGTTGACCCAAAGGCGGGCGCTTATGTGGTGTGCCCCAACCCCTTCTACCAAATTTATGAAGGCGCGGCGATTCTGGCAGGCGCACAGCCCTATTACATTAACGCCGAAGCCGAACGTCAGTTCGGCTGCGACTGGCAAGCCATTCCGCGTGAGGTATGGCAGCGCACGCGTCTGGTATTTATCTGTTCGCCCGGCAACCCGGCCGGCAACGTCATGACACTGGACGAATGGCGCACCTTGTTTGCCTTAAGTGATGAATTCAACTTTGTTATTGCCGCCGACGAGTGCTATTCTGAAATCTACTTCAACGACGCTGAAAAGCCGTTGGGCGGGCTGCAGGCTGCCCGTCAACTGGGGCGTGACACCTACAAGAACCTGGTCAGTTTTTCCAGCCTGTCGAAGCGCTCCAACGTACCGGGGCTGCGTTCGGGCTTCGTGGCCGGCGATGCCGACATCATGAAGGCTTTTCTTTTATATCGAACCTACCATGGCAGCGCCATGAGCGCGGTCGTTTCCAAGGCCAGTATCGCCGCATGGAATGACGAGCAGCACGTAGCCATGAACCGGCGGCTGTATCGCGAAAAATTCGATGCTGTCCTGCCCATTCTGCAGCCGGTACTGCCTGTTGAAAAGCCGCAGGCGGGCTTCTATCTTTGGGCCCCGACTCCCTACGCCGACACTGAGTTCACGCTGGACCTGCACGCCCATGCGGGGGTCACTGTCTTGCCCGGCAGCTTTCTGGCGCGCGAGGCACACGGCGTGAACCCGGGCCAGAACCGCGTGCGTATGGCGCTGGTAGCGGGCACGGAACAGTGTGTCGAAGCCGCCCACCGCATCGCCGCTTTTCTAAAGCAACGGGCGTAGCAATGGCAACGAAACGATCCAGGCCCAACAGGCCGGGCAGAGTCAACTACAATCGAGTCAACATTTTCAACTTCCAACCTTTAACCTGAAAAAATATTATGAGCAACGATTTACAGAACACCATTGAACAGGCTTGGGAAAACCGTGCCGACATCAGCCCCGCCACCGCCGGCGCAGCCGTGCGCGAGGCCGTTGAAGATACGCTGGCCAAACTTGACCAGGGCACGCTGCGCGTTGCCGAAAAGAAAGACGGCGACTGGGTTGTGCACCAGTGGGTCAAGAAAGCCGTATTGCTCTCGTTCCGCCTTGAAAACAACCATATTGTTGGTCAGGCACCGGTTCAATACTACGACAAAGTCGGCCTGAAGTTTGCCGACTACACCGAAGCCGATTTCGCCAAAGGCGGGTTCCGCGTGGTGCCGCCGGCCGTGGCACGCAAAGGCTCGTTTATTGGCAAAAATGTCGTGCTCATGCCTTCGTATGTGAATATTGGCGCGTATGTCGACGAAGGCAGTATGGTCGACACCTGGGCCACTGTTGGCTCATGCGCCCAAATCGGCAAGAACGTTCATTTGTCGGGCGGTGTCGGCATTGGTGGCGTGCTGGAACCCCTGCAGGCCAACCCCACTATTATTGAAGACAACTGCTTTATTGGCGCCCGCTCCGAAGTCGTTGAAGGCGTCATTGTGGAAGAGAACTCCGTGCTGGCCATGGGTGTGTTCCTGTCGCAAAGCACCAAAATCTACGACCGCACGACCAGTGAAATCATTTATGGCCGGGTACCATCCGGTTCGGTGGTTGTGCCCGGCACCCTGCCCGCAGCCGATGGCTCACACAGCCTGGCATGCGCGGTTATCGTCAAGCGTGTCGATGCGCAAACCCGTGCCAAAACCAGCATTAACGAACTATTGAGGGCCTGATGTCTTCTGTGCTGGATCTCACCAAAGCACTGATCGCCCGTGCGTCGGTTACACCCGACGACGCGGGTTGTCAGCCTTTGTTGTCTGAACGCCTTGCCAAGGCAGGGTTCAATAGCGAAACGCTGGCTTTTGCCGAAGTCACCAACTTATGGTTACGCAAAGGGACGCAAGCGCCCTGTGTGGTGTTTGCAGGCCATACCGACGTGGTTCCAACAGGCCCGCTCGAGCAATGGGACACGCCCCCTTTCGAACCCACGGAAAAAAACGGTTTCCTGTATGGCCGCGGCGCAGCCGACATGAAAAGCTCGATTGCGGCTTTTACCATTGCCGCCGAAGAATTCGTCGCTCAGCACCCCGACCACAAAGGGTCCATTGCCATGCTTATTACATCCGACGAAGAAGGCCCGTCGGTTAATGGCACGGTTAAAGTATGCGAAGCGCTATCGGCACGTCAGGAAAAATTTGACTTTTGCATTGTCGGTGAGCCCACGTCGTCCAAAACATTGGGCGATACCATTAAAAACGGGCGCCGGGGCTCGTTATCGGGTCATTTGACGGTTAAGGGAAAACAAGGCCACGTGGCGTATCCCCATCTGGCCGTTAACCCGATTCATGTGCTGGCCCCTGCCTTGCAGGCACTCACACAAGCAGAATGGGACAACGGCAACGACTACTTCCCCCCCACCACTTTCCAGATTTCCAATCTGCATTCCGGCACAGGGGCCACCAATGTCGTCCCCGGCACCGCGCAAGTCATGTTCAACTTTCGTTTTTCCACCGAAAGCACGCCCGAATCGCTCAAGCAAAAGGTTCACGCCGTGCTCGACCAGCATGGCATCGAATACGACCTGGTCTGGACTCTCAGCGGCCAGCCCTTTCTAACCGAAGAAGGCGCCTTAAGCAGGGCGCTATGCCAGGCAATTAAAGAGGAAACCGGTGTTGCCGCGGAGCTTTCCACCACCGGTGGGACATCAGACGGGCGCTTTATTGCAAAAATGTGTCCGCAAGTGGTGGAGTTTGGCCCCATTAATGCCAGCATTCATCAAATTAACGAACATATCGACCTTGCCGCCCTGGAACCGTTAAAGAATATTTACCGGCGTACCCTCGAAAACCTGTTGCTTAACTAACCAGGAGCCGGTCATGCACTCCTCAGCCCACACTGAACTTTTCACCGTCCGCGATTTACTGCGTTATACCGTCACCCAGTTCAACGCGGCACAACTAAGCTTCGGACACGGCTCCGACAACGCGTGGGATGAAGCGGTTTATCTGCTGCTGCACACCTTGCACCTGCCGCTGGACACGCTGGAGCCATTCCTGGATGCCCGGGTGTTGCCTGAAGAACGCGAGCGCTATCTGAAGCTGGTGGCGCGCCGCCTGGACGAGCGCGTGCCCGCGGCCTATCTTACCGGTGAAGCCTGGTTGCAGGGGCACCGGTTTTATGTAGACCCGCGGGTGATTGTGCCGCGCTCACCCATTTCCGAATTGCTGGCCGACAACCTCGAGCCCTGGGTCGTGGATTCCGACGAAGTTGATTTCGTTCTGGACCTGTGCACCGGCTCGGGCTGCCTGGCTATTCTGGCCGCATTGGCCTTTCCCAACGCCCAGGTCGATGCCGTCGACCTATCGGAACACGCATTGGAAGTGGCCGACCAGAACATTGAATACTTTGGGCTGGATGGCCGCGTAAACGTGCACCAAAGCGATCTGTTCAACAATCTGCCCGATTGCCAGTACAACCTGGTTATCTGCAATCCGCCTTATGTAAACAGCCACTCAATGGAGTCGCTCCCTGCCGAATACCGTCATGAGCCCACCAATGCCCTGGCCGGTGGCGACGACGGCATGGATCTGGTGCGCCGTATTCTGAACGACGTACCGCGATTTTTGGCGCCCAACGGTTTGCTGGTACTTGAAATAGGCAATGAGTTCGAAAACTTCATGACCGCCTTCCCCGAACTGGAACCGGTCTGGTTAAGCACCGCCAATGCCGACAATCAGATTCTGCTGCTGACAAGGGAGCAACTGGCGTCGTGATTCGTGCAAGTGGCATTACCCTGCGCAGGGGAACAAAAGTATTGCTGGACGACACCAGTTTTGTCGTTAATCCGGTAGAACGACTGGGCATAGTCGGCAAGAACGGAGCAGGAAAATCCACCCTGTTCGCCCTGTTAAAAGGCGAACTGGACCTGGATGCGGGTAATCTGGAGATGCCCGCCGCCTGGCGAATCGCCAGTGTGGAGCAGGAAATTCAACACCCCGAGCGGCCGGCGCGCGAATTCGTCATTGACGGCGACCAGGGTTTGCGTCAATTGCAGGCTGAACGCGAGCAAACACCCGACGCCAACGGCCACCGTATCGCCGAACTGGAAACAGCCCTGGTGGAAGCCGACTCCTGGACAGCGCCGTCACGCGCAGAGCAGCTTTTGGCGGGCCTGGGCTTTGCCCCCGATACCTGGATGAAGCCGGTAAATGAGTTTTCGGGGGGCTGGCAAATGCGTTTGGCGCTGGCCAGGGCTCTCATGGCACCCTCCGAATTGCTATTGCTGGACGAACCCACCAACCACCTGGATCTGGATGCCATGCTGTGGCTGGAAAAGTGGCTGGCGGCGTACGCAGGTACAGTCATTGTCATTTCCCACGATACCGAGTTTCTGAATGCGGTGGCGCGCAGTATCCTGCATTTCGACCAGGCCAAACTGGTTCGATACAAAGGGGGCTATGAAGACTTTCTGACCCAACGCGCCGAACGGATGCGCCAAACCCATTTGGCCTGGGAGCGGCAAACACGCGAAACCGCACGGCTGAAACAGTTTATTGATCGATTCAAGGCAAAAGCCACAAAGGCCAAACAAGCGCAAAGCCGGGTCAAAGCACTGGCACGCATGGAGACACTGGCACCACTGCAGGCCGAAGCGGGAATCGACCTCTACCTGCCCTCGCCCGACTCTATGCCGGATCCCCTTTTAATTCTGGATGGCATCACAACCGGCTACCAGTCGGCACAGGGTGAAACGCCTATTCTGAAGAACATCAACCTGATGCTGCGGGGCGGCGCACGAATTGGCGTTTTAGGTGTCAACGGGGCGGGCAAAAGTACGCTTGTCAAAACCCTGGCGCAAGAGCTACCCGCACTGGCCGGGCACTACCGCCCGTCGAAAGGGCTGAACATTGGCTATTTCGCCCAGCATCAACTGGAAATGCTTGATGCCGGCAGCACCCCTTTGCAGCACCTGGCGCGCATTGCGCCCGAGGAACGTGAACAGACTCTACGCAATTACCTGGGCCGATTTGGTTTCAGCGGCGACATGGTCAACCAGAATATCGCCCCCTTGTCGGGCGGTGAAAAAGCGCGGCTGGCACTGTCACTGATTGTTTGGCAAAAGCCCAACCTGTTGCTGCTCGACGAGCCCAGCAACCATCTCGACGTGGATACCCGTGAAGCCCTGGCCACCGCGCTGGCCGAATATGACGGCAGCATGCTCCTGGTATCGCACGACCGTCACTTGCTGCGCACCACGGTCGACGAATTCTGGATTGTGGCCGATGGCGGCGTAGCCGAGTTCGACGGCGATCTGGACGATTACCGCAACTGGCTTTTGCAACGCGGTGCCCAGCAGCGTGCCGAGGCACGTGAAGAAGCGCGGGATGCCGGCACCAACACCGGCACAGCAGGCGAAACCGAAGTCGACCGCAAAGCCCGAAAACGGCTTGAGGCCGAAGCGCGCCAACGCCTGTCAACCCAACGCAAACCGCTTGAAAAAGATTTGGGCGCCATTGAAAAGAAAATGGACTCCTTGCGCGCGCGCCTGCAGACATTGGATGCCACGATTGCGGACACCGCTTTGTACACCGATGCCCGACGCGATGAACGAGTAAAAGTGCTGGCAGAACACGGCGAACTGAACAAGCAGCTGGAGCAGGCCGAAACCCGCTGGCTGGAATTACAAGAAGAAATAGAAGCGCTGGAACAGCAGTTTAATGAAGCAACACAGCCCTGAAAGACCTTAGCTGGAAACAATGTCCAGCTTGGCTACACCCAGCGCCAGCGTTTTCGTGCCGACATCACGAAACTGGATTTGCGCCTGTGCATCGTTGCCCATGCCGCTCAGGCCAATAATGGTGCCATCGCCGAACTTGGCATGATGCACGCCTTGGCCAATACGAAATAGCTTTTCGCCCACGCTGACACCACTGGTTGCCAAACGCGGCTCACGCGGCGACATTGCTCCGGTAGACGGGCGATTATAGGCATCACCACGACGATATCCGCCCCCGGACCACGATGCACCCATGCCAGACGCCATTGAGGCACCCATGCTCGACACCTTTGGCGTCAACCATTTCAAATGAGCATCGGGAATTTCTTCCAGAAAACGCGAGCGCATGGCATAGCGTGTCTGACCGTGCAACATACGGCTTTGCGCCAACGTAAGATACAATCGCTTGCGTGCACGCGTCATGGCCACATACATTAAGCGGCGCTCTTCTTCCAGCCCGCCCTGCTCGGTCAGGCTGTTTTCATGCGGGAACAAACCCTCTTCCAGTCCGGTAATGAACACCGAATCGAACTCCAGCCCTTTGGCTGCATGCACCGTCATCAGTTGAATGGCATCTTCGCCGGCTCGCGCCTGGTTGTCGCCCGCCTCCAGCGAGGCATGCGACAGGAAGGCGTCGAGCGGCGACATGGAGGGCGGCCCCGCCATGTCGAGGGGGTCGAGCGTTTCCCGCGCTGCTTGTGACAGCGCCGGCTCGCCCACCATGCCTTCCTCTCCAACGAACACCGCCGCAGCGTTAACCAGTTCCTGGAGGTTTTCAAGGCGATCCTCGCCTTCTCTCTCGCCCATATAAAAATCACGCAAGCCGCTATGGTGCACGACATGCTCAATGACTTCTGGAAGCGGAAGAAAACGTGCCTGCTCGGTTAACTGGGCAAGCAACTCGGCAAACGCCTGCAATTTGGCACCGCTTTTACCGCTTACCGAACCCACCGCCTCATACAGGCTGGATTCGGCGGCGCGCGCGGCATCACCCAGTTGCTCCAGCGTGCGGGCGCCAATGCCCCGCGTGGGAAAGTTCACGACTCTAAGCCACGAGGTGTCATCATTCGGGTTGGTAATCAGGCGCAAATACGCCAGCGCATGCTTGACCTCCTGGCGCTCGAAAAAACGCAGGCCGCCATAAACCTTATAAGGCAAGCCGCTGGAAAACAAAGCGTGTTCCACAACCCGCGATTGCGCATTGCTTCGATACAGCACGGCAATGTCACTGCGCGCATGGCCGTCATTCACCAGCGATTTGATTTCATCCACCACCCACTGCGCTTCGAGCAAATCGGTTCCCTGCTCGCATACGCGTACCAGTTCACCTTCGCCCTGCTCGGTCCAGAGGTTCTTGCCCAACCGCGCGGCATTGTGGGAAATAAGCGCATTGGCGGCATCAAGAATATGGCCATGCGAGCGATAATTCTGCTCGAGCCGAATGACATTGCCTTTGGCGTAATCGCGCTCGAATGCGGCCATATTGCCGACATTGGCACCGCGAAACGCATAAATGGACTGGTCATCGTCGCCCACGGCAAATAACGAGGCTCCGCCCCCGGCAAGCAGTTTCAGCCAACGGTACTGCAGATCATTCGTGTCTTGAAATTCGTCGATCAGGATATGCTGAAAACGGCGTTGATAGTGCTCTCGAATCGGCCCATTACGCGATACAAGCTCGTACGCGCGCAACAACAATTCGGCAAAATCCACGACACCTTCACGCTCGCATTGCGCCTGATACTGTTCGTAAATACTGATCAGGCCGCGACGGTGGGCATCCCAGGCATCAACCTGATCAGGTCGCAGCCCTTGTTCCTTGGAGCCGTTGATAAACCGCTGCACGTCTCGCGGGGGATACTTGTCGTCATCGATGCCGGCCGCCTTGATAAGGCGCTTGATGGCCGATAACTGGTCAGCGGAGTCAAGAATTTGAAAAGTTTGCGGCAGGCCCGCATCGCGGTGATGCGCTCGCAACAACCGGTTGCACAAACCATGAAAAGTCCCCACCCACATGCCGCGCGTATTAATGGGTAACAGGGAAGACAGGCGCGCGAGCATTTCACGCGCTGATTTATTCGTAAAGGTAACAGCCAGCAAGCCAAACGGGCTGACCTGACTTGTTTGGATAAGCCAGGCCATGCGGGTGGTCAGTACCCGGGTCTTACCGCTTCCTGCGCCGGCCAGCACAAGCGCATGGCCTTCGGGCAGGGTAACGGCGGCTTGTTGTTCTTCGTTAAGCGACCCGATCATGCCGCATAGCGGCGTAAACGCAAGGCGAACTGCTCAAGCCCTTCAATGCCGCTTTGCTGGGCCCGATGGCACCATGCCTGCAGATCCTGCAGCAATTGCTCGCTGCTGGAACTGGAGCTTTCCCACAAACGGGTGAGCTCGGTGCGCATTTGAACTAGCGTTGAAAGCGACTGATTCTGTGCCAGCACATTATCCAGATCGGCTTTCTGGGCAGGCTCAAGGCGGCTTTCATCGGTAAGATGCAAGCAGTTCTTGGCACGAGCCAGCAACGACCAATGGCAATCGGCACTGCCGATGCGACGTTGTGGTTTCAGGCGGGTCAGTTCTTCGGATGCCGTTTTCTTGAGCATTTCGGTGTAGCGTGCCAGCACTTCGTAGCGATGCACAATAATGCCTTCCAGCGTACTTTCATTTACGGCGGGCACCACCGGCTTCAACTTAAGCTTGGGCGCCATGCGACGCACCTTGGCCAAGCCCAGTGTCCGCAAAATCTGAATATAGCCCCAGCCAATATCGAATTCGTACCACTTAGTGGAAAATTTGGCCGATGTGCCATAAGCGTGGTGATTGTTGTGCAACTCTTCGCCACCGATAATCAAGCCAATGGGAAAGACGTTGGTACTGGTGTCTGGGCTGGCGTAATTGCGATAACCCCAAAAATGCCCCAGGCCATTGACCACACCGGCAGCCCAGAAGGGAATCCAGGCCATTTGGATAGCCCAAACGGTAAGACCGAGGAAACCGAACAGCGCAACGTCGATACCCAGCATGATCAGGATACCCATTACGCTGTACCGCGAATAGACATTCTTTTCCATCCAGTCGTCGGGCGTGCCGTAACCGAAACGCTTGAGCGTTTCTTCATTGGTCGACTCGCGACGGTACAGTTCCGCACCCTGGAAAAAAACCCGGTTAATACCGAATACCATAGGTGAGTGAGGGTCGCCCTCACGTTCGCACTTGGCGTGATGCTTACGGTGAATGGCAACCCATTCTTTGGTCACCATACCGGTGGTCATCCAAAGCCAGAAGCGGAAAAAGTGCATGACTGCCGGATGCAGATCAATGCCCCGATGCGCTTGGCTACGGTGCAGAAACAGCGTAACGGCCACGATGGTAATGTGCGTTAGAACCAGCGCAACCAATGCCACCTGCCACCACGAAAACTGCAGTAAACCACCGGAAAGAAAAGAAAGAATGTAATCCATAAACCTGTTCAGGCCTTTTAAAAAGTAAATCCAGCTAAGTGTAGCTTAGATGACTCTTGTATGACAGGGGGTGTTGCAATTAGTTCTTGGCCCGTTCCAGCACAGCAGCGAAAAAGCCGTCTGTTCCGTGGGTGTCAGGCCTTAAAACCATATAGGGAGTATCAAACGTTAGGTTTTTACAACGGTCTGCAAGCACTTCACTGGCATTCTTCAAGGAAAAATCGGGATTTTCCGCCAGGAAAGCGTCCACCTGCGCCTGATTTTCTTCAGGCAATACACTGCAAGTGGCATAAACCAGCCGGCCACCCGGCGCCACGCAGGCAGATGCCTGCTTCAGGATACGGGCCTGCAGAGCGCAAAGTTCCTGCACAGACTCCGGGCTTTGGCGCCATTTCAGGTCGGGATTGCGCCGCAGCGTTCCCAAACCGCTGCAAGGGGCGTCAACCAGCACCCGATGCGCTTTCTGCCTCAAACGCCTTACACGCTGGTCGTTATCGTCAGTGATCACCACCGGCACAATATTCGACAGCCCGCTACGGGCAAACCGCGGCTTGGCGCGCGCAAGCCTTGTGGCCGAGACATCGAACGCGTACAAGCGCCCGGTGGAACGCATCAGCGCGCCCAAAAGCAGCGTTTTGCCCCCTGCCCCTGCACAATAATCAATTACCATTTCACCGCGCTTGGGTGCCAGCAAGGCGGCCAGCAATTGACTGCCCTCATCCTGCACTTCAATCTCGCCCTTCTCGAACAAAGACCAGCGATTAATGGGCGGACGCCCATGAATGCGTATACCCCAGGGGGAATACGGCGTCGGTTGCGGGTCAAGCGCGGCGGCAGGGCCAGCTTCAAGCAAACGCAATACCGTGTCGCGATCCGTTTTGAACGGGTTGATCCGCAAGTCGAGAGGCGCATTGCTGTTCAGGGCGGCGATAAGGGGCTCGCCATCGGGCAATGCCTGCATCCGCTGCGCCAGCCAATCGGGCAAACTTTCCCGCACTGCCAATGGGAGCGTACCCAGGTCGACATGCGTCACGTGTTCCAGCCAGACCTGCTCCTGCTCTGACAAAGCCTGCGACAGCACTTCGGGTTGTATTACGCCCGACAAGCCCATAATGGCCAGCCGGCGCGATAACGGCCCCTGCCCGCTTTCGGCCAGATGACGATACAAACGCAAATGGCGCAAGGTTTTGAAAAACGCGTCGGCCAATTCGCTGCGGTCACGCGATCCCAGCTTGGGGTTCATCCGCATCCAGCGCGACAACACCGCGTCTGCCGGATGAATCCACTTCACCGCCTGGTCAAGCACCGCCCTGAGCTGTTCGATGCGAATCGCGGCGGGCGATGCAGCACCGGCCTGGTTCGGTGCGCCCCGGGTGTTACGCGGCGCCGATTTTCGTTTATCTAAATTTTTACGACCTGCCGGCGCGGCATTGCCTGCGCCATGGGTTCGGCTTTCAGTCCTGCGTGGATGATTCATTTCCTGCCCTAAGAATTTTTAACTGCGCCGGAGAATCCGACGATGACAACGCAACATAGGCTCGCGGTGCGACATCCGCAACGTCGACCCGCCCGCTTTTATTCAACGACACCCGCCCCTGTACCAGCCAGGTCACCACATCGGGATACAACCGATGTTCAGCCAAACGGACCCGATCAGCCAAGCGCCGGGGGGTGTCATCGGGATGCACGAATACGGCAACCTGGGCGATGATCGGCCCGCTGTCGAGATCCGGCGTCACAAAGTGAACCGTACACCCGTGCCACTGAACCCCGGCGGCCAAAGCGTGCTCGTGCGTTCGCAAACCAGGGAAGGCCGGCAGCAGCGACGGATGGATATTCACCAGACGCCCGGCATACTGTTCAACGAACGCCGGCGCCAGCACCCGCATGAACCCGGCCAGCAAAATGTAGTCTGGTTTTTCCCGGGCAACCACCTGGGCCAAAGCCAGATCCCACTGGCGGCGTGTTGAAAAACCGGCGGGTGCCACCACATGTATAGTAAACCCTTGCTGGCGCGCCCACGCCACACCGGGCGCATCCGGATCGCTGGACACAACCGCCACCAATGCTGCAGGAAGATTTTGTTGCCTGATCCTATGCACGATGGCGCGCATGTTTGTGCCCAGGCCGGAAATCATGACCAACAGACGGCACTCCCGACCCTTTTTCGGTGCATCGATATTTTGAACGGAAGACAAAATGATTTTCCTGAGCAACCCAACATAAAATTGTAAACTGTTGTTCGTGAAAAATACCCTTAAAATTTATCGGTCTCTGCCCCGCCACGATAGCCACAGCCCAAGCGCCGTTACGATAGGCAACTTCGACGGCGTGCATCGTGGTCATCAAACCATTCTGGCGCGGGTGGCGCATATTGCCGCCCAGCGCCAGCTGGCCTCAACGGTCATGACCTTCCACCCGCATCCGCGTGTGTACTTTGCCCGCAAAGGAAATCGCCCCGAACTCATGCCAACGCAAATAAGTAGTTTGCGCGACAAAGTATGGGGCATCAACCGCCTGAATATTCAGCAATTCGCTCTGTTGCGCTTCAACGAGGCTTTGGCCAACCTGACTGCCGACGAGTTCGTTGAACACATGTTGATTCAAGGCTTGAACACGCGCTGGCTCCTGGTTGGGGAAGATTTCCGCTATGGCCACAAACGCCTGGGCGACATCGAGCACTTGCGACGTGCCGGCCGGCGCAACGGCTTCGAAGTTGAAATTATCACCGATGTCGTCGATGAACACGGCCACCGCATTTCCAGTTCCGAGGTGCGCACCGCCCTGGCCGTGGGCAACCTCGAGCGTGCCGCGCATTTGCTGGGTCACCCTTATCGCATCAGCGGCCATGTCGTACATGGCAAAAAACTGGGTCGCACACTGGGCTACCCCACGCTGAACGTGCGCGTACCGCAGTTGTGCGCCGCCCGCTCTGGCATTTATGTCGTGCAGGCCTACGGCCTGACGGCACAGCCGTTGAACGGCGTGGCCAGCCTGGGCGTGCGCCCCACGGTTGATGAAGCCGGGCGAATCATGCTGGAAGTGCACCTGTTCGACTGCAATATCGATGCTTACGGTAAACTCACACGTATTGAATTCCTGAAGTTTCTTCGCGACGAAGAGAAATTTCCCGACTTACCGACAATGACCGCGGCCATCGACAACGATGCGCAGCGCGCTCGCGATTATTTTTCGCTCCATGGACTATAGAAAAACGCTTAACCTGCCTGAAACTCCTTTCCCAATGCGCGGCGATCTGGCCAAGCGCGAACCCAAGTGGGTTGCACAATGGGAGGAAAACAAAATATACGCCGCCATAAGGCAAGCCAGCAAAGGGCGACCCCAGTTTGTACTGCACGACGGGCCCCCTTATGCCAATGGTGACATTCACATTGGTCATGCCGTCAACAAGGTGTTGAAAGACATCATTGTAAAAAGCCGCAATATGGATGGCTACGACGCGCATTACGTACCCGGCTGGGACTGCCACGGCATGCCCATTGAAATCCAGATCGAGAAAAAGTACGGAAAAAGCCTGCCTGTGGCTGAAGTTCAAGCCAAGGCGCGTGCCTTTGCCCAGGAACAAATCGAGCGTCAGCGCGTCGACTTCAAGCGCCTGGGTGTCCTGGCCGACTGGTCGAACCCTTACCTGACCATGAACTACCAGAACGAAGCGAACGAACTTCGCGCCCTGGGACGCATCATGGAAAAAGGGTTTGTCTTCCGGGGACTGAAACCGGTTAACTGGTGTTTTGATTGCGGTTCAGCCTTGGCCGAAGCGGAAGTGGAATACGCCGACCGCACCGATCCCGCCGTCTACGTGGCCTTTCCGTTCAACGACCCGGCCGCGGTTGCCAAGGCGTTTGGCCTGAATGAAGCGCAAACGGGCGCAATTGTGATCTGGACAACCACCCCCTGGACACTGCCGGCCAACCAGGCCTTGAATGTGCACCCGGAGCTCGATTACGCGCTGGTTGAACTGAACAGCCCGCGCGCCAGTGGCAACTGCCTGCTGATTGCCGCTGAACGTGTGGAAGACTGTTTGCAGGAATGGGAGCTGGAAGGCAAGGTTATTGCACAATGCAAGGGCAGTGCCCTGGCCGGCCTGGCATTGCGCCACCCCCTTTACAGCGTTCATGAAGGGTATCAACGCAGCGCGCCTGTTTATCTGGCCGACTATGTCTCCCTGGAAACCGGTACGGGTGTCGTTCACGCAGCACCGGCTTACGGGGTCGACGACTTCCTGTCGTGCCGCTCGCATGGCTTGCACGACGACGACATCATTAACCCGGTCATGGGCGATGGGCATTACGTCAGTTCACTTCCTTTGTTTGGCGGCATGCTGATCTGGAAAGCCAACCCGGAAATCGTGAAAGCACTCGAAGCCGGCGGCAACCTGCTGAAACAGGCGCCGCTGAAACACAGCTACATGCACTGCTGGCGCCACAAAACCCCGGTTATCTACCGTGCTACCAGCCAATGGTTTGCCGGCATGGAACGTCAACCGGCAAACGGCCCCACGCTGCGGGAAATGGCGTTGAACGGCGTGGAAAACACCCAGTTCTTCCCCTCATGGGGCCGCGCACGACTGCACGCCATGATTGCCAACCGCCCCGACTGGACCCTGTCGCGCCAGCGTCAATGGGGTGTCCCCATGGCGTTTTTCGTTCACAAGGAAACAGGCGAACTTCATCCGCGCACACCAGAACTGCTGGAGCAAGTGGCGCAACGGGTGGAAAAAGAGGGCATCGAGGCTTGGCAAAGCCTGGATCCCGCAGAGTTGCTGGGCGACGAAGCAGCGCTGTATGAAAAGAACCGCGACACACTCGACGTCTGGTTCGATTCCGGCACCACGCATGCAACCGTCTTAGGTGGGTGCGATCACGACATGAGCGGCTCGCATGCAAATGAACTGGCTTGGCCCGCCGACCTGTATCTTGAAGGCTCCGACCAGCATCGCGGCTGGTTCCATTCGTCTTTGCTCACCAGTTGCATGCTTTACGGTCGTGCGCCATACAAAGCCTTGCTGACCCATGGTTTTGTGGTTGATGGCAAGGGCCGCAAAATGAGCAAATCAGACGGCAATGTGGTGGCACCGCAAAAAGTGTCCGACTCTCTGGGCGCGGAAATTCTGCGTTTATGGGCAGCGTCAACTGATTATTCCGGTGAGCTGTCCATTTCCGATGAGATTCTGAAACGTGTCGTTGAAGGTTACCGCCGGATTCGCAATACATTGAAATTTCTCCTGGGCAATATCAAGGATTTCAATCTGGAACGTGATGGCCTGGCCACCGACGACCTTTTCGAAATCGACCGCTATGCCCTGGTCATGACACAAGCCATGCAAGACGAGGTATTGGCGTGTTATCGACGCTACGAATTCCACACGGCCGTATCGCGCCTGCAGATTTTCTGCTCGGAAGATCTGGGCGCGTTTTATCTCGACATTCTGAAAGATCGCCTGTACACCACCAGCACCAACAGCCAGGCACGCCGCTCGGCGCAAACCGCGCTTTACCACATTACCCATGCGCTGCTGCGTCTCATGGCGCCCATTTTGTCATTCACAGCCGAAGAGGCCTGGAAAGACCTTCACGATGGTAATGCGCTGACCATTTTCACCGAGTGCTATCACGTATTGCCAACGCAAGACAATGCAAACGCCCTCACTGAAAAATGGGCGCGCCTACGCGAAATTCGCGCTCAGGCCATGCGCCGCATCGAAGACGTTCGCGCCACCGGCAAAATCGGCTCTTCGCTGGCTGCAGAGCTGGATATCTATGCCCAAGGCAGCGATCTTGCCTTTTTACGCTCGCTTGACGACGACTTGCGCTTCATCATGATTGTTTCGCGTGCCAGCGTCCACGAAGGCGAAGGTGAAACACGCATTGAAGTTATCCCCACCGGGCACGAAAAGTGTGAACGTTGCTGGCATCACCGTGCCGATGTCGGCCACAATGCCGACCATCCGGGCCTGTGCGGCCGGTGTACTTCCAACCTGTTTGAAACAGGTGAGTCGCGCCATTATGCCTAAGCAGCCACGCGCCTTTATCGCCTGGCTGCTGGGTGCGGCCGTGATTGTCGGCCTCGACCAGTGGACCAAGGTGTACTTCGATACGACTTTGGCATATGGTCAACGCTGGCCGGTTTTACCGTTCTTCGACTTCACCCTGTTGTACAACCCCGGCGCGGCGTTCAGCTTTCTGTCTGATGGCCAGGGCTGGCAGCGATGGCTTTTTACGGTCATTGCCGTGGGTGCGATTGCGCTCATCTTGCATTTACTTTGGCGCAGCCGGGGTCAATACTTGTTCTGCACGGCATTGACGGCTATTCTGGGCGGCGCAGTCGGCAATCTGGTCGATCGTGTCCAACATGGTCACGTCATCGATTTCTTGCTATTTTATTGGCAGCAATGGCATTTTCCGGCATTTAACATTGCCGATGCGTCAATTACCGTAGGTGCGGTACTGCTCATAATCGATGAAATACGCCGCATTCGGCGGCAGGCTAAATAAAACCATGGGTGATCTTGATCACAAACAAATAGTGCTTGGGCTAAGCGGCGGTATCGCCGGCTATAAAAGTGCGGAGCTACTACGGCGATTGCAGGACGAAGGTGTCACGATTGACGTGGTCATGACGCAATCGGCCACCCGGTTCATCACCCCTGTCACTTTTCAGGCCTTGTCCGGCCGCCCGGTGTTTACCGACGCGTGGGACAACCGCGTGCCCAACAATATGGCGCACATTAATCTGAGCCGCCAGGCCCATGCCATTGTGATTGCACCGGCCAGTGCCAATCTGCTGGCACGTCTGGCCAATGGCATGGCCGACGACTTGCTCACGACCCTGTGCCTGGCCCGTGGGCAATGCCCGTTGCTGGTTGCCCCGGCGATGAATCGTGAAATGTGGGAGCATCCGGCCACGCAACGCAATATACGACAACTAAGCAGCGACGGCGTTGTGGTGCTTGGGCCCGGAACGGGTGATCAGGCCTGCGGGGAAACCGGTGACGGCCGGATGCTGGAACCTCACGAATTACTTGCCGAAATCATTGCATTTTTTCAACCCAAGCGGCTTTCCGGAAAGCGTGTACTCATTACTGCCGGCCCGACATCAGAGCGTGTGGATCCGGTGCGCGTCATCAGCAACCGCTCGTCTGGAAAAACCGGTTACGCCATTGCACGCGCAGCGTATGAAGCCGGGGCCAATGTAACGCTGGTGTCCGGGCCTACCGCATTGGCCTGCCCATACGGAGTAAAACGCATCAATGTGGAAAGTGCGCGCGAGATGCATACACACGTCATGGGCCAGGCTCAGCACGCGGATATCTTTATTTCAGTTGCGGCAGTGGCCGATTGGCATGTGAGTAATGCCAGCGAACAAAAGCTGAAAAAAGCCAGGAACGGGCAACCACAACCCCCCAGCATTGAATTTGCGCCCAACCCCGACATTCTTGCCGAGGTGGCAGCCCTTGAAAACGGCCCATGGTGTGTCGGGTTTGCCGCAGAAACCGAAAACTTGCACGAATACGCGCAGGCCAAGCGCCAGCGCAAGAACATTCCGCTACTGGTGGGTAATCTGGCACAAAACGCCATGGATGCCGACACCACAACCCTGGTACTGTTCGATAGGAACGGCCACCACGACCTGCCCCATCTGCCAAAGCAGCAAGCGGCACGTGAACTGATTCACGCCATTGCCAACCGCCTTTCCGAGCGCACTTGAAACGCCGGCCGTCGACTTCACTCTGAGTAACTCATGGAACAACTGGTAAACCAACTGACTCAATTCATTCACGCCAATCAGGAATGGACTGGGCTCATTCTTGGACTCATGACAATGGGTGAATCGCTGCTTATTGTCGGCATCGCGATACCTGCCACCGCCATCATGCTCGTGGTTGGCGGACTCATCGGCAGCGGAACCGTCGAGCCGCTGCCTGTGATTGGCTGGGGGATCCTGGGCGCCATTATCGGCGACGGCATTTCTTACTATATCGGCCGTTGGCTGGGGCCCCAGATTATCCACCGCTGGCCATTGAATCGCCAAAAACGGGCCGTAGCCCGGGCGCGACTGTTTTTTTACAAATACGGCATGCTGTCGATTTTCGGCGGCCGCTTTCTCGGTCCGTTGCGTGCGATCATTCCGACGGTGGCAGGCGTCATGAAAATGCGTCATTGGCGCTTTCAGGTGGCAAACATCCTCTCGGCCATCGTATGGGTTCCGGTCATGCTGGTTCCCGGCTACCTGACCGGACGCAGCATTGGCTCATTAGGGTCCGATGGCGGCAACGCCAGTATCATCATCAGTACCGTGCTATCGGTTGTCATTGCGATTGCGATTATGCTGGTCGTCATCCGCAAACGCCGCACTCGTCCTACCAATCAATAAACTGTACAAAGCAAATACCGTGAACCAACGTAAAACGATCGACGTCAAGATTCTGGACTCGCGCATGCGTGATGCACTGCCGGGTTATGCAACCCCAGGCTCGGCCGGTCTCGACCTGCGAGCCTGCCTGGAGCAAACAAGGGTTCTGGAACCCGGCCAAACCGAGCTTGTTCCAACCGGCCTGGCCATTCACATTGGCGACCCGAATTACGCGGCCATGATCCTGCCACGCTCAGGCCTGGGCCATAAGCACGGTATCGTGCTGGGTAACCTGGTGGGTTTGATCGACTCAGACTACCAGGGCCCATTGATGGTATCGGTATGGAATCGGGGCACTCAAGCCTTCAAGCTGGAACCCATGGAAAGACTGGCGCAACTGGTGATCGTGCCGGTAGTGCAGGCAGACTTCAACCTTGTGGAAGCATTTGAGGACAGCGACCGGGGACAAGGCGGGTTCGGCAGCACCGGACGCAACTAAGCCAAAGCGGGAAGGCCCGCCTGAACCCGTCAGGCCTTCGAATTGCTTATTAAACCTTGGCCTGCGCGCATCCTCGAAATACCAGCCCTGGCGCATCAACCTGTGCGGGCGGCGTGATGCTGCTGATATTGGTCTGGGCTTGCGCCGCCGCAATCTGCTGGGCAATCAAGCCGCCTACAACTTGCAGACTGTCTCGGTGGGCGTTCATCAGGGGCGCCAGACCTGTGCCAACCGATTTGGAAATTGTTGCCCGGCACACCGACGCCGGTGCTTTGTCGGTGGTTGGCATTTGCCCCTGCAGGCGCCACGTTACATCGATAACCGAGGCGGTATTGTAAATTGAATCAAACCGCTGAACATCAAGGTTGACCAACCATACGCGCAAACCATCGGGTACGGCGGGCAACGGCAGGTCGGGCACACCCAGGCGCTGCGTCAGTTCGCTGGAAACCGCCAGACGAAGCTCATCGGGTAGCGGCGACGCCCATAAACTCTCGTTCAAAACACTGATATCGCCACTGCTGCCTTTCAGTACGATCTGTGAACGATCCAACTGTGCAGGAACCTGCACCGGCCGCACACTGACCACATAATCGAATCCGCCCTGCCCGTTAGACGTCGGGCCAGCCGCATTCGAGGCAGTCGGCTGCAAACTATAATACTGATCGGCGTCGGTTGCGCAGGCGGCAAGCCCGGCAAGCATGACGGCGCCCAGTAACACACGCCCGTTTTTCAGCAACAACACGATATACCCTCCTAATTTGGATAGCGGTCTGGCGGCGTTCCGGTAATTAATGCGTTCGGATGACTTTGCAGATAATCACCCAGGTTTCGTAAAGAGCGCGCAGCACCGTTCAACTCACGCAAGGTGCCTTGCAGATTCTCATTCATCGAGGAGTCATCCGATAACATGCCGTCGATACGCTCAAGCGCATCCTTGGCTGCACTGAGTGCTTGTGCTGTTTGCGGTGCCACCTCGGTATTGAGCGTATTCAGGGTGCGATTCAACGCTTGAAGGCTGTTTTGCAGATCGTTACTAATTCCCTCGAACGGCACAGCCTCTATTTTGCCTACGATCCTCATGATCTGTTCCTGCAGACGATCAAAACTACCCGCGATGGTTGGAATCAGCAATGGCGTGCGCTCCGGGTTGAAATCGACCGGTTCTGCATCCTCGATGATGCCCAACGAAACATATTGCTGCCCGGTGAGTATGTTGGATGTCTTCAATTGCGCACGCAAACCATGCTGTACCATCGGCTCCAACAACAGCCTGCCAGGGTAACGATTGTCTGGGTCCAGTGTCTTGACCCGTTCGTAGGCGATACCAAAACGACGCGGATAAATATTTGTTTTTACAAGAATGTAGAAGCGGCGTTTCTCGATATCGAACTCAAGGTCGATATCATAGACTTTGCCCAGCTCCATACCACGGAAATCCACAGGCGCCCCAACCTCAAGCCCACGTACCGAATTGTCGAAGATCAGGTCCACCCGAAACGGTGGCCCGTCGGGCTCGGCTTTAGCCGCCAATTCGCTATTGAATAATTCAAAAACCGTTTCAGACTCGGCAGGCACTTCGTTGGCCGAATTAACATTGGCAAAAGCAATTCCACCGGCAATAATCGACGACAAGGAGCCCGTTTGAACATCAACCCCGGAAGCCCCAAGCGAAATATTTATGCCACTGGCATTCCAAAAACGCGAATCAGACGTAACATAGCGATCGTTCGGAGAATCGACAAAAATCTGAACATCCACGGAACTGCCGTCTTTATTCAATTCATAATCAATCACGCGGCCAACGGGTATTTGCCGGTAATAAACACGGGAACCAATTTCCAGCGAACCCAGATCGGTCGCATGCAGAACATAGCGCGTTCCTGAGCTGTCATGCGTGACTGCCGGCGGCTTTTCCAGGCCGGCGAACTCAAACTTTTCTCCCTGCTTCTCGTTCTCATTGCTGTCGATATCAACCGCAATATAGGGCCCTGACAACAATGTCCCCAGGCCCGACACGCCGCTTATATCAAGCCGCGGTTTCACAACCCAGAAGCGGGTGCCATCGCGTGCAATGTAATCGGCAGCCTCATGATCGATTTGCGCTTTTACAATTACGTTCGATCGATCCGGACCAACGTCGATATCGGTCACCGTGCCAATGACAACGTCTTTATAGCGCACCTTGGTTTGATCGATCTCCAGACCCTCGGCCGAGTTAAAGGTGATGGAAAGGGTGGGGCCGGTGTTCAACCAGTCGCGCACAAGAAGCGAGCCTCCCACCAACGCGGCCACGAACGGCACAAGCCAAATCCAGGAGATGCGCCAGGCACGACGCTCTTTCACACTCGGTGTGTCAGCCGTCAACGTTGACGCCGACTTTTGCCCTGTTTGCTTCAACGGTTCATCCGCCATGCTGTGTGCTCTTCTCTAACTGCATTTTGCCTTGATCCCAACCCAGCCTCGGATCATAACTCATGGCTGCAAACATTGTAAGAATAACCACCAAGCCGAAACTGGCAGCCCCCAACCCGGGAATAATCTGAACCAATCCCGGAAAATCCGCCATCGATGACAGGAAAATGACGACAAAAACGTCGAGCATTGACCACTGCCCTACCAACTCCACCATTTCATACAATCGTGTTCGCTGGCGCTGCAGCAAAGGGCCGCGCCAGTGCCGAGCAGACATTAATGCCGTCAAGACCAATATCTTGGTGAGCGGCACAATAATACTGGCGATAAAAACAATAAGCGCCAGATCCCATGACCCCAGCTGCCACAACTCAACTACGCCGCCCAGAATGGTGTGTGACTCCACACCCGTGGGCAGGCGCATTGTCATGACGGGATAAAAATTGGCTGGAAAATAAAGCATCGCCGCTGCCGCCAGAAAGGCCCAGGCACGCGAGTTCGACTTCGGTTTGCGTAGATGAAAGTAAGCGCTGCAACGATCACACGTTTTACCTGTTTTATCGCGTGGCATATCTTGCACATAACCGCAGGCAGAGCAGGCAGCAATATGATCCGTTGTCAGGGTCGAGCCCGAACGGGCAACCAGACCATCGTCTTCCGCCTCATGCCACAGCCGGTGCGCCGACACGCGGCTTAGCCCCGTTAGCATGAATGCCAATATACCGAAAGCCCAAAGCCCAGTGGCCGGCGTCAGCTTGGCCAGATCCGCCATTTTCACCATGGAAACCAACATGCCCAAAAACAGCACCGGAATCATGCTCCAGTGCGAGAGCACCTCCAGCATCCTCAAACCGAAACGGAAATCCCAAGGCAATCGACGTTTGCGCACAGCCTGGATGGCCCACATCAAAAACAGGATTTGCCCCAATGGAAACGCAAACACAAATAGCCCGGCCATCAGGGCGACAACGTAATCACCACTTAACCAGGTTAGATACAACGCATGGGGAAACGAGGCATCAACCGTTTTACCCGACAACGCAATATGCGCCACCGGAAACAGGTTGGCGACCATAAATACAAATAACGACGTCCAGCAAAGCGCCAGCCAGCCTTCGAGCGAAACACGTGAATGACGGTAAAGTTCATAACCGCATTGAACGCACGACGCGATTGCGCCCGGGGCAATGGGCGTTCGCTCATGCAGCCGGGCGCAATGCGGGCAAATAACCAGGGGCGGATTGGTCATTTAGTCTATAAGTTCTGCTTCCGAAACAGTGGGCGGCGACTGCTTCGATTGCCCGGACCCTGCCGCCGAATCATCGGGGAACGACAGAACCACCTGATCCTTGTCGTCGAGGTCGACGGTCACGTTTCCGCCGTCGGTCAAGCGTCCGAACAGGAGTTCATCGGCCAATGCACGCCGAATGGTGTCCTGGATCAGGCGTTGCATGGGGCGCGCGCCCATAAGCGGATCAAAACCTTGCTTGGCCAGATAGTCTCGAAGCTGTTCAGAAAACACCACCTCAACCCGCTTTTCATGAAGCTGGTCTTCCAGCTGCATAAGGAATTTGTCGACCACACGCAAAATAATTTCACGCGTAAGCGGTGTGAAGTTGATGATGGCATCAAGGCGGTTACGAAATTCAGGGGTGAACAGACGTTTGATTTCCGCCATTTCATCACCGCTTTCGGTGGTGTTGGCAAAACCAATTGTGTTTCTGTTCAACACTTCGGCGCCCGCATTTGTCGTCATGACAATGATGACATTGCGAAAATCAGCCTTGCGCCCGTTGTTGTCGGTTAACGTGCCGTGGTCCATGACCTGCAGCAGGATATTGTAGACATCGGGATGCGCTTTCTCGATTTCATCAAGCAGCAAAACGCAGTGCGGCTGCTTGGTCACGGCCTCGGTAAGCAAGCCCCCCTGATCAAAGCCGACATACCCCGGAGGCGCACCAATCAGCCGCGAGACGGCATGGCGCTCCATGTACTCCGACATGTCGAAACGCAACAGTTCAATGCCCAACGTGAACGCAAGTTGACGCGCCACTTCGGTTTTACCCACGCCGGTTGGTCCGGAGAACAGGAACGAACCGATTGGCTTGTCGGGACGACCCAAACCGGAGCGTGCCATTTTGATCGCTGCCGACAACGCCTCGATCGCCGCATCCTGGCCGAACACGGTTGCTTTGAGGTCGCGGTCGAGCGTGGCCAGCTTGTTGCGGTCGTCTGAAGACACAGTTGCCGGTGGAATACGTGCGATTTTCGCAACCGTGGCCTCGATCTCGGCCTTGCCGATGGTTTTCCGCTTGCGCGAGCGCGGCAGCAAACGCTGGGCAGCCCCGGCTTCGTCGATTACGTCGATGGCCTTGTCGGGCAGGAAGCGGTCGTTAATATGACGTGCCGACAATTCCGCAGCCGACGTCAGCGCCGCGGCCGTGTATTTCACCCCATGGTGCGCTTCGAAATGCGGCTTCAGGCCACGCAAAATTTGAACGGTTTGCGGCACGGTAGGTTCGGCGACGTCAATTTTCTGGAAACGGCGCGACAACGCGTGGTCTTTTTCAAAAATGCCGCGGTACTCGTTGTAGGTGGTAGCGCCGATGCACTTGAGCTTGCCCGACGACAAGGCCGGCTTCAGCAGGTTGGACGCATCAAGCGTACCGCCCGAAGCAGACCCGGCGCCGATAAGGGTATGAATTTCATCGATAAACAACACGGCGTTGGTATTATCTTGCAACGACTTCAGCACTGCTTTCAAACGTTGTTCGAAATCGCCGCGATATTTGGTGCCGGCCAGCAGTGCACCCATATCGAGGGCATAAACCTGGGCGCTTTCCAGAATTTCCGGGACATCGCCGCGCGTAATCCGCCAGGCCAGGCCTTCCGCAATTGCCGTCTTGCCCACACCGGCCTCGCCAACCAGCAATGGGTTGTTCTTGCGCCGGCGGCACAAAACCTGAATAACGCGTTCCACTTCGGCCTCGCGACCAATGAGCGGGTCGATACGACCCTGGCGCGCCTCGGCGTTCAGATCGAGCGCGTAAAGCTCAAGCGGTGACTTTTGCTGATCGGACTTGGCCGACTCGGCATCACTGCCGGCACTGGACGACGCCGCCTTAGGCGACGGTTCAGTACGCGGGGGTTCCGGTGTTTTGGTAATACCATGCGACAAATAGTTCACGACATCAAGACGCGTAACGCCCTGCTGCAGCAGGTAATACACTGCATGCGAATCTTTCTCGCCATACATGGCAACCAGGACATTGGCACCCGTTACGGTGTTCTTGCTGGAACTGCCCGAAGACACATGCATGATGGCGCGCTGGATAACCCGCTGAAAACCCAGCGTGGGTTGCGTATCAACCTCGCCCTCGCCCGGTGCAACGGGCGTATTTTCGGCAATAAACTTGCGTAAATCATTACGCAAAGTTTCAACGTCGGCCGAGCAGGCTTTCAAAACCTCGGCCGCAGCAGCGTTGTCGAGCAGCGACAATAAAAGGTGCTCGACCGTAATAAATTCATGTCTTGCATTCCGGGCTTCAACAAAGGCCAGGTGCAAACTAACTTCCAGTTCTTCAGAGATCACGCTTCCTCCTATTGCCGAAGCGGACAAACCACTATTTCAACAACTATTCTACGACTAATCCTACTCAACAGTATCACCCATTAAGCACCTCGTACACTGGGTTTGACCCGATTACATCAAAAAAGTTTAATCGCCCTGCACGCCGCGTTCGATTAACAACATTGTGAAGTTTACGCATCGGGCGCCGGTTCCATTATGCACTGTAAAGGATGCTGCCGCGCGCGCGCCAGTTGCCGCACCATTTCAACCCGGGTGGCGGCGATATCGCGGGTATAAACCCCACACACACCTCGCCCTTCGTGATGCACTTTCAACATAATGTGCGCCGCTTCTTCCGATGTTTTGCCAAAGACACTTTGCAGCACATTCACCACAAACTCCATCGGCGTATAGTCATCGTTGAGCAGCACAACCTGGTACATGGGCGGGGGTTTGAGCGCCTCTTTCTCGCGTTCCAGGACGGTATCCCGTTGAATATCTGTGTTTGTTGCCATGATTTCAGATCAAAACTAAGTAATTTCCATAGTTGACTACGAATGATCACATTGCGCATTATCAACATGTTCTGGTTACAACGCTGGTTCACCAGCTTATCCCGAACCCACAGGCTACCGCAAAAGACGGTTACCTGGTTTTAACCCAACACTAGCAGAGAGAGGCAGTACGTATGTCCGAAGACTTAAGCACCACCGCAGTCGGGGAGTCCCCTAAGCTGAGTGGAACCGTAAAATGGTTCAACGACGCGAAGGGTTTTGGCTTCATAACCCCTGATAATGGGGGCGAAGACCTTTTCGCACACTTTTCGTCCATTCAAATGAACGGGTTCAAAACCCTGAAAGAAGGTCAGAAAGTCATGTTTGAAATCGCCCAGGGCCCCAAGGGCAAACAGGCTTTGAACATTACCGCTGCCTCCTGAAAACAATTATTTTAAACACCAACAAGAATGGCTGATTTTTTACAAACAACGGGGCAACGCCTCGTTGTTTTTTATTTTGCAATATTTTTTTCAACGTCGCTTGCATTGGGAGCCCAACCGCTTCGGGCTCAAACAATTCTCCCAACAACCGAACTTTCAATCAATCAAATAACGGTTCAGACCGAAATTGCAGCCACCCCGGCCAGCCTGCAACGAGGGCTGATGTATCGCGAATCACTGCCGGCAAATCATGGCATGCTGTTTGTTTTCAATCAACCACAGCTTCAATGCTTCTGGATGAAAAACACGCCGTTGCCGCTATCGATTGCGTTTATCAACCAAACCGGGGCCATTATTCACATTGCCGACATGCAGCCCCTGTCGGAACAAACCCACTGCCCACCGGGTGAAATTTCGTACGCGCTGGAAATGGAGCAAGGCTGGTTCAACCGGTACGGTATTACAACCGGGGCCAAGGTTGAAAACCTGCCTGCGCCCAATTGAAACACCTTGCCGGTACCATAACCGCAAGGTATTTCAAACATCGACTGCTTTTGCCTGAACGCCAGACCTTATACGCGCTCAAGAATAACGGCGATCCCCTGACCAACGCCGATACACATGGTGCACAAAGCATAACGACCACCGGTTCGTTCCAGATGATACATGGCGGTTGTTGCCAGGCGGGCCCCGCTGGCACCCAAGGGATGCCCCAGGGCAATGGCGCCGCCATAGGGATTCACTCGCGGGTCATCGTCGGCAACATTCAGCATGCGCAAAGTGGCAAGGCCCTGCGCAGCAAACGCTTCGTTAAGCTCGATCACGTCCATTTGATCAATGGTCAAGCCAGCCAGCTGCAGCACTTTTTCAGATGCCGGCGCCGGGCCAATACCCATGATACGAGGCTCAACACCTGCCGTTGCCATTGCAACCACACGTGCCCTGGGCGTTAAACCCTGCTTGCCGGCCGCCTCTTCTGAAGCAACCACAAGCGCGCAGGCGCCGTCGTTCACGCCCGAGGCATTCCCGGCGGTTACCGTTCCGTCTGGGCGAACCACAGGCTTCAAACGCGCCAGTGCTTCCATGGAAGTCTCACGCGGGTGCTCGTCGGTATCGACCACAACGGGGTCGCCCTTACGCTGGGGGATGGTTACCGGGACAATTTCATCTTTGAAAATGCCTTGCTTCTGAGCGGCTGCCGTTTTAGTTTGGCTGGCCAGTGCAAATTTATCTTGATCTTCGCGCGACACATTAAACTGATCGGCCACGTTTTCGGCGGTTTCGGGCATGGAATCCACACCATACTGCGCTTTCATCAATTTATTAATGAAGCGCCAGCCGATTGTGGTGTCGTAGATAGAGGCGTTACGGGAAAACGCGGTTTCGGCTTTCCCCATGACAAACGGCGCGCGGCTCATGCTTTCAACACCACCGGCAATCATGAAATCGACGTCACCCGAACGGATGGCTCGTGCAGCCGACCCGAGGGAATCAAGGCTGGAACCGCACAAGCGATTAACGGTCGAACCCGGCACAGTGTGAGGCAACCCCGCCAGCAATGCCGCCATGCGCGCCACGTTGCGATTATCTTCCCCCGCCTGATTGGCGCAACCGTAGATTACGTCGTGAAGCTGCGACCAATCGACATCGGGGTGACGTTCCGTAAGCGCCTTGATTGGAATCGCAGCGAGATCATCGGTACGCACAGGCGCAAGTGCGCCGCCATAACGACCGAACGGGGTGCGAACGGCGTCGCAAATAAATGCATGTTTAGTCATAATGAAAACCTGAGGGTTCAAAAAAAACAAACCCTGCCACGCAGCGCGCGGCAGGGGTCAATGCACTGAAATCAGTGATAAATGCGCTGCAGAACAAACTGCACACCCGAGATTACCCCAGGTTCTTGGCAGCAAAATCCCAGTTCGCAACGTTCCAGAAGCTTTCCAGATACTTGGGACGCGCATTACGGTAATCAATGTAGTAAGCGTGTTCCCAGACATCACAGGTCAGCAGCGGGGCGTCGGACGTAGTGAGCGGCGTGGCGGCATTGCTGGTGTTCACGATATCGAGCGAGCCGTCGGATTTTTTCACCAGCCAGGTCCAGCCTGAACCGAAATTGCCGGCTGCCGACTTGTTGAACGCCTCTTTGAATGCGGCAACACTGCCCCACTTGGCATTGATGGCTTCAGCCAACTTGCCGGAAGGCTCACCGCCACCGTTGGGCGACATGCTGTTCCAGTAAAAAGTATGATTCCAAACCTGCGCGGCGTTGTTGAAAACACCACCGGAGGCTTTCTTGATGATATCTTCCAAGGAAGCCGACTCAAACTCTGTTCCGGCAACCAGGTTGTTCAGATTCGTTACATAAGTTTGGTGATGCTTGCCATAATGGAACTCAAGCGTTTCTTTCGAAATGGTGGGTTCCAGCGCGTCGAGCGCATAAGGCAGTTCAGGAAGCGTAAAAGCCATAATCAATTTCCTTATAAAAGGTGAATGAAAAATACATCACAAAGCCTGTTTCAACGCCCTATTTTAAGCGTTTTTTTATAACAGACTGCGCGTTTTCAGTACTTCGACATCGGCCGCGCCCTGAGCCAGCTCAAGCAGCAGCCGGTCGCCTGCTTTCAAGTCTAACGCATTTTTAACCAACACCCCGTGCTGGTTGCGAACCAAAGCGTAACCACGCGCCAGAATATGTTTCGGGCTAAGCGCCTGCAACGTTTGCTCGGCGGCCTCAAGCCGTGCCCGGGGGCGGCGAAACTGACGCGGCCCAACCGCCGCCAGCCGTTCGGTTAAACGTTCAAGTTCCTGGCGGCGCTGGGCAACGGGAGGCAGCGCGGCCTTCAGGCGTATTTTTAACAAATTCAATCGCGCCGCTTCAAGCTCGGTGCTTCTGCGGGCGGCGCGATGCAGGCGTGCCGTCAGCGAGAGCAACCCTTCCCGTTGCTGATTCAAGCGCTGGCGCGGCGACACCAATTGCGACATCGCGCGATCGAGCCGCATTGACAAGCGCTCAAGCAAACGCTGATGATGCCGCGAAAGGGCTCGATGCAACTCGAACACTTGATCCAGCAACACCTCTCGTGGTGCACAGGAAAGCTCAGCCGCCGCAGTGGGCGTGGGCGCTCGCAAATCGGCCACGAAATCTGCAATACTGAAATCGGTTTCATGACCGACGCCGCACACAATCGGAACCGGACTGGCTGCCACGGTTCGAGCCAGGGCCTCGTCATTGAACGCCCAGAGGTCCTCCAGACTGCCGCCGCCGCGTACCAGCAGGATGACATCAACCTCGTTACGACTGTAGGCCGTTTCCAGCGCCTGTACCAAAGCGGCAGGCGCATCGACGCCTTGAACCGGCGCCGGATAAACCACAACGGGAATATGAGGCGCTCGTCGCGTGAACGAGGTTAAAACATCGCGCAGCGCTGCCGCAGCCAACGAGGTAATCACACCCACCGCCCTGGGCATTAGCGGTATCGGCCGTTTTCGGGCTGAATCAAATAAACCCTCCGACTCCAGCTTCGCCTTTAATCTAAGAAAGGCCTCATGCAAATCGCCCTGGCCTGCCCGGCGCAACGTGTCGATCTGGAGTTGGTAGTCGCCGCGCGGCTCATACAATGTAACCACGGCGCGAAACTCAAACTGCTCTCCGACCCGGGGCACGAAACCAACGGCTTGCACCCGCCCCCGGAACATCACGGCGCGCACGGCGGCCCGGTCGTCTTTAATAGTGAAATACCAATGTCCCGACGCGGCCTGGGTAAAGTTGGACACCTCCCCTTTTACCCAGATACGTGAAAAGTTGCCCTCGAGCAACGCACCCACCGCCCGATTCAACTGACTTACCGTCAATATCGTGGAAGCGTGCGTGGCATCATTTGCAAAGGCTGGGGAATCAGGCGACATGGGCGTGATTTAATGCTCGACTTGATATGTGTAACTTTATGTAAAATCCCTGCAAAAATCGACGTAGGCCGAACGGCAGAGAAAAAAACCTGTGTGAGCCTCAATCATAGCATTCGACCCTGACACATACCTTAAAAGCAACTTCTATCCACAGAACGGTTGAAAATGTCAAATAGGCCATATATCAAGCCGATTCAGGGCTGATCTTTTAAAAAGCCTTAAATAATCAAATTAACTATATGATTTATAAGGATTTAATTTATTTCAACAAAATGACTGATTATTGACCACTGAACTGCCAGACCACGTAAAACAACGCGTTGCCCATAGTTTTGCACAAAATTATCCACAGTTTCTGTGGATACCCTTCGCAAACCCTTTATTGACGCCAATTCACCCTCCAAAACGCCTAAATTCCAGACGTTACAATTTGATAACTTTTACCGTGCTGTTGCCGCCCGACGCTTCCCGATTAAAATGGGCGTTTGCACATCCTGATCCGGTTGAACCGGATCTTTGTTCGGAGAGCTGTTTTGCTGCAAATCATTCATGACGCCGGCTGGCCTATCTGGCTGCTGATTATTACATCAGTGATCGGCCTGGCCTTCATCATTGAACGCTTCCTGTCATTGCGCACCAAACTGATTGCGCCGGAGCACCTGCTTGACAGGGTCACTGAACTTATCCGGCAAAAGGCCCCCACCAGCAATGCGCTGGAAAAATTAGCCTTGAGCTCTCCGTTGGGGCGCGTGCTGGCGGAGGTGATCGCCGTTCGCCATCATGACACCACCTACCGCCAGGCAGCGATTGAAGATGTCGGCAAAGATGTAGCGTATCGCCTCAACCGCTACGTTCCCAGCCTTGCAACCGTAGCTGTCGTATCACCTTTGCTTGGCCTGTTCGGCACCGTGATCGGGATGATTGAAATTTTTGCCTCCTACACCCCGGCCGGGGGTGATCCGGCACAATTGGCACGCGGTATCTCCGTTGCTCTGTACAATACGGGCTTCGGTATTATTATTGCCGTGCCTGCCCTGATTTTTCATCGGTTTTTCCGTGCCCGGGTCGACCATTTCCTGCACCAGATCGAACACCAGGCCAGCACGCTAGACCGGATTCTTCAGCAAGACTCGCGTAACACGCCCCCGAACTGATCATGAATTTCCGTCGCCGCATTCAGCATGAAGAGCCAGAGATCAACCTGATCCCGCTCATCGATATTTTGCTGGTTATCCTGATTTTTCTGGCCGCCACCACGTCGTTCACACGTTTCCAGCAACTGAGCATTACCCTGCCCCAGGCCAGCGCGCAGGCGATAGACCCCAACCCATTACGTTTGGCGATCAACAAAGATGGTCTGTTCGCACTCGACACCAACTTAATCGCCGACACCAGCATGCAAGGCCTGACCAACGCACTGAAACTGGCTGTCGGCAGTCAGACCGAACCCGTACTGCTCATTAATGCCGACGCCCAGGCCACCCACGAGAACGTTGTTAAAGCCATGGAGGCGGCCCGCCTGGCGGGCATCCAACGCGTTAATTTCGCCACGCAACAATAAGCAACCATGCCCACACCGCACACCTTTCTTGCCCAGTTCGCACATCGAGTCTGGCAGCGCAAAGGGCTGATCAGCACATTATTGTTACCGCTTTCCTGGATGGTGCTGGCGGCGGTTTTCATCAAACGGCGGCGTCATACCCATGTTGCCGCGCATCACACCCAGGGCATTCCCATTATCATTGTCGGCAATATCATGGTGGGCGGCACGGGTAAAACACCGGTTGTGATCGGGCTGGTCAACACCCTGAAAGCGCTCGGCCGACGACCGGGCGTGATCAGCCGGGGTTACGGGGTTGCGCTACCCGAGCAGCAAGCGCGCGTCGGCAAAGGAAAACTGGACCCCAGCCTGTTCGGCGACGAACCTGCGCTAATCGCCCAAGCCACCGGCGTTCCCATTGCCGTTCATCCAAAACGACGTTTGGCCCTGCAATATCTTATCGAACGGCATCCCGACATTGATATCGTGGTCTCGGACGACGGACTGCAGCATCTAGCTTTGCCGCGCGATATCGAAATCGTGGTGCAAGACGAGCGGGGGCTGGGAAATGAACGGGTATTGCCCGCCGGCCCGCTGCGCGAACACCCCTCACGGTTAGAAAACGTTGATTTGATCGTTTTGCATCAATCCGGGCCTACCCCCCAGGAGGGCAGTCTGCCACAAACCCAGGGTATCGCGCCGCGCACACCGCCCCCCCAGGTTGCCCAGATACGCATGCGCCTGCAGCCCATCAGTTGTACCCAACTCAGCACCGGGCAGGTTGTATCGTGGTCGGAATGGTTAAATCAGCATCGCGGCGAAAGCCTGGGCGCCATAGCGGCCATCGGCCAGCCGGCGCGTTTTTTCGGCTTGCTCAGACAACACGGTCTGAACCCCGATCCCGCGCTTGCCCTGCCTGACCACGCCGCCGACATTGCATCGGCCGTTCACGAAGTAAAGCAAGCCATTGTCCTGGTCACCGACAAGGACGCGGTCAAACTGCAAGACACGAGCGATCCACGCGTGTGGTCGGTACAAGTAGCACCCCGTTTCTCCGACCCCCATTGGGTACAAGCACTGCTAAAGCGACTACAATCGAATCCTGCGCCCGGACAAAATGGGTAGCGCGATCCTTGTTGCCCGAAACTCCACATACGGATACCTGCTATGGACTCAAACCTACTGCAAGTGCTGGTCTGCCCTCTGTGCAAGGGGCCGTTGCACCACGACCAAGCCAACCATGAACTCATTTGCAAGGCCGACCGCCTGGCATACCCTATTCGCGACGGCATCCCCGTCATGCTGGAAAACGAAGCGCGTGACCTGAATGAAACGAGCGCGGCACAGAGTGCATCAAATTCGTGAGTTTTATCGCTATTATTCCCGCGCGGCGATCCTCAACCCGATTGCCCAACAAGCCATTACTCGACATCGCAGGCAAGCCGCTTGTTGTCCGCACTGCCGAGCAAGCAGCAAAATCAAAGGCCAGCCGCATTCTGGTGGCCACTGACGACCCCGAGATTCGGCAGGCTGCCGAGCAGGCGGGGTTTGAATGCCAGTTAACCCGTGCCGACCACCCGACCGGGACCGACCGTTTGGCCGAGGTGGCCGAGCAACTCAAGCTGGGGCCCGACGATATTGTCGTTAACGTACAAGGCGACGAACCGCTTATCGACCCGGCACTCATTAATCACGTTGCCGCTTTACTGCAGAATCAGCCGGGTGCGGCAATCGCCACCTGTGCCTCACCCATTACCGAGACGGACAATTTATTCAACCCCAACATCGTCAAGGTCGTATGCAATCATCGCCAACAGGCCTTATACTTCTCCCGGGCGCCCATCCCATGGGCGCGCGAGGCGCTGGCCGACGGCAACCGCGTTCTCGCACCCAATCTTCCCGCATTGCATCATATTGGCCTTTACGCGTATAAAGTCGGTTTTCTGAATACATTTCCGCGCTTGCCCGTCGGCCCACTTGAAGCGTTCGAGTCACTCGAACAATTACGGGCACTTGAGAATGGGTTCGGCATTGCTGTTCACATTGCGCAAGCGCATCCGGCTGCGGGCGTGGATACCACCGCCGATCTGGAACGCGTACGCGCCATTTTCGCAAATCGGTTATAAAAGCGTGTTCAAAACGAGGTGTCCGGCGGTTAGATTGTTGCGTCGCGACAAAACAAAACACCAGAAATAAGAAGTTTTTACGGAGGTATTTCCATGCGACTGATCCTGCTCGGTCCACCCGGTGCTGGCAAAGGCACGCAAGCCACGTTTATTACCCAGGAATTCGGTATTCCCCAAATTTCCACGGGCGACATGCTGCGCGCAGCAGTTAAAGCACAAACGCCGCTGGGTGTGGAAGCCAAAAAAATCATGGACGCCGGCGGCCTGGTATCCGACGACATTATTATCGGCCTGGTCAAAGACCGCCTGCAGGAAGATGATTGCCGCAACGGCTACCTGTTCGACGGCTTTCCGCGCACCATTCCGCAGGCGGATGCCTTGAAAGAAGCGAATATTTCGCTGGACTTTGTCGTCGAAATGGTTGTGCCCGAGGAAAACATTATCGAACGCATGAGTGGCCGTCGTGTTCATCCCGCCAGCGGCCGTAGCTACCACGTCACGTTCAATCCACCCAAAACGCCCGACACCGACGATTTCACCGGCGAACCGCTCGTGCAGCGCGACGACGACAAGGAAGAAACGGTGCGTCATCGGCTGGCCGTTTATCAAGAACAAACCCGCCCCCTGGTGGATTATTACTCTGAATGGGCAAAATCGAACGACTCGGCTGCCCCCCGGTTTCACCAGATTCAGGGCGTAGGCAGCGTAGAAGATATACGCAATCGTATTTTTGCAATCCTGAAGAAATAAAGGAGCGACATGGACATCAAAGACAAAGTATTTATCGTTACGGGCGGCGCCTCCGGACTGGGTGCCGGAACGGCCCGCATGCTGGTTGAACAAGGCGCCAAAGTCGTCTTGGCAGACGTTCAGGACGAACCCGGGCAGGCACTGGCCAAGGAACTGGGCCAAACCTACGTGCACTGCGACGTGACCCAGGAAGCCGATGCGCAAGCCGTTATTGAAGCGGCCCGCCAGCAAGGCCGCCTGTTCGGGCTGGTGAACTGCGCCGGTATCGCCCCCGCTTCGCGTACGGTAGGGAAAAATGGACCGCATGCCCTTGAAACATTCCAGAAAGTGGTCATGGTGAACCTGGTGGGAACGTTCAACATGTCGCGCCTGGCGGCCGCCGCCATGAGCGAAAACGAACCCGAGGCAACCGGTGAACGCGGTGTCCTTATCAACACCGCCTCTGTGGCCGCCTTCGACGGCCAAATCGGGCAGGCAGCCTATGCAGCATCAAAAGCCGGCGTGGCCGGCATGACACTGCCCATTGCACGCGATCTGTCAAAACTGGGAATTCGCTGCATGACCATTGCGCCGGGCATTTTCGCCACCCCAATGGTCTATGGCATGCCCCAGGAAGTTCAGGATTCACTGGCTGCCAGCATTCCTTTTCCATCTCGTCTGGGCACGCCGGAAGATTACGCCAAACTGGTTCACAGCATCATGACCAATGAAATGTTGAACGGCGAAACCATTCGCCTGGACGGTGCCATTCGCATGGCGCCAAAATAAGCCGGCATTAATATGGGCTTGTTCCGGTCAGCGGCAACAGTCAGCAGCTTTACCCTGCTATCGCGAATCACAGGTTTGATTCGCGATATTTTTATTGCCAGTTCTTTTGGCGCAGGGCCGCTGACTGACGCCTTCTGGGTTGCATTTCGCATTCCCAACCTGTTGCGCCGTTTATTTGCCGAAGGTGCCTTTGCCCAGGCTTTTGTGCCCATACTGGGGCAAACACGCGAACAGGAAAGTCCCGAGCGGGTACGCGAACTGCTGGATCGCGTCGCACTATTGTTAACGGTTGCGCTCATGGCCGTTACATTAATTGGCATGCTGGCCGCCCCGTGGGTGGTAAGCGCCATGGCCAGTGGCATGCTGAATGCCGAGCGCCAAACCGAGTTCGAGGCGGCGGTCTGGATGACCCGCGCCATGTTCCCCTATATTTTGTGCATGTCGCTGGTGGCGTTTGCCTCGGGCGTATTGAACACATGGCGCCGCTTCGCGGTCCCGGCTTTTACACCGGTATTGCTTAACCTGTGCATGATTCTGGCCTGCCTGTTTCTGCTGCCCTACTTCAGCACGCCCGTCTATGCGTTGGCCGTCGGCGTCCTGGCCGGTGGCGTGGCGCAGCTGACGGTTCAATGGGCCGCCCTGGCGCGCCTGGGTTTACTGCCGCGTTACTCATTTCGTGTGCGCCAGGCAATGCAAGACGCCACTGTTAGACACATCATGCGCCAGATGCTGCCCGCCATTCTGGGGGTGTCGGTGGCGCAAATCTCCTTGCTCATCAACACCAACATCGCTACCTGGCTGGCGGCCGGCAGCGTAACGTGGCTGTCATTCGCCGACCGGCTGATGGAATTTCCTACGGCCCTGTTGGGCGTGGCACTGGGCACAGTACTGCTGCCCAGTTTGTCGGCCGCACATGCCCAGAACGACCATAATCGCTACAACTATCTGATTGACTGGGGGCTGCGCCTGGTTATATTGCTGGGGTTGCCTGCCGCCCTGGGCTTGGCCATGCTCAGTGAAGGCATGGTAGCCACCTTGTTCAACTATGGTGCCTTTACCGCGTACGACGTCGCCCAGACCCAGGTAGCCGTCATGGCCTACTCCGTGGGATTGCTTGGCCTGCTGGCCATCAAGATTCTGGCACCGGGGTTCTATGCTAAGCAAGATATACGCACCCCAGTGAAAATTGCGCTGTTGGTCCTGGTGCTAACCCAAATGTTCAATCTGGTTTTCGTCCCCCTGTTCGACCATGCAGGACTGGCCCTTTCAATCGGGCTGGGCGCCAGCGTGAACGCCCTCTTGCTGCTTACCTTGCTTGTTCGTCGCGGCACCTACAAACCCGGCCCGGGCTGGATCCCATTCCTGCTTCGTGCCCTGCCCGCCTTGCTGGCATTGGGTGCCCTGCTTTATGGCGCCAATCACACGGTGAACTGGGTCGACCCGACCTTATCATCCGGCCTGCGCATTACCTTGTTGCTGGGTACCATCGCCGCGGCGGGCAGCGCCTATTTCGCAGTGCTGTTTCTGTTCGGTTTTCGCCTTCGACACTTTACAAAAAGAGCAGTCTAAGTTAGAATCTTTGTCTTTGCTAATTAAACACACTTAAACCGTACTAAAAAACTATGGCTAATACCGCACAAGCACGTAAACGCGCCCGCCAGGCGATTAAACTGAACAAACACAACTCCAGCCTTCGTTCCATGCTGCGCACGTCTATCAAACGCGTTCGCCAGGCAGTCGACGCCGGAGACCAGGAAGCTGCGAACACTGTTCTGCGCTCCACCGCAAGCATCATCGACCGCGTTGCCGATAAAAAAATCATTCACAAGAATAAAGCCGCACGTCACAAAAGCCGCCTGTCTGCTGCTGTGAAAGCTATGGCTTCCTGAAAAGCCAGCACGGTTTAATTGGCAAAAAGCTGTCAGTAAAAACAAAGTAGCGGCAAAAACACGCCGCCACAAAACAGGGTGCTCGAACAGCACCCTGTTTTTTTGCCCGCAACGAACATGATCCGCTTTTGCAGGCATAAAAAAACCCGGTTAATCCGGGCTTTCTGGCGACGCTTTAATTTCTTCGGTTTTCAACTGGTTACTGCGGGCAAAATCCACTACAAAATTCCAGGCTAGCGGCTCAAGGTCGCGCAAGCGTGGATCCACCGCCACACAGCGCACACCCTCGATATAGGTCGGCAGCACATAAGGGGAATACGTAAGACGGTTGGCGGGCATACCAGGTGGCCGAAACTGTGACATGACCCCTGCAAGGCGTTCGGCCCAATCGCTTGGCCGAAAACGCTGGCCGGACTCCGTTACGCCGTAAATAATGAACTGCTGCACGATACTTTCACGGGAATTTTGCGTGGCTGCATTGTACTGCTTTAGGCGCCGAATCGCAGGGCCACCCCAAAATTGTTTATCATACTCAATTAAACTTCTTTGCAAGCGAATCAAGGTTGATCATGTCTCACACCCAGTCTCCCGCAGCGCCCTTGCGCCACTTCCTGCAATTCAACGACTTCACCCACGACGAAATCCTGTATGTGCTCGAGCGTGCGCGCCTTATTAAAGACAAATTCAAGCGTTATCAACCGCACCATACCCTGCACGATCGCACCCTGGCCATGGTGTTTGAAAAAGCCAGCACCCGCACCCGTGTCTCGTTTGAAGCGGGTATGTATCAAATGGGCGGTTCGGTCATTCACTTAACAACAGGCGACTCCCAACTTGGGCGTTCTGAACCCATTGAAGACACAGCCCGCGTCGTGTCGCGCATGGTCGATCTGGTCATGATCCGCACCTTCGAGCAAACGCGTATTGAACGCTTTGCCGCCCATTCACGCGTCCCGGTTATCAACGGCCTAACCAACGAATTCCACCCCTGCCAGATCCTGGCCGACATTTTCACGTTTATAGAACACCTGGGCCCGATTGAAGGCAAAACCGTTGCCTGGATCGGCGATGGCAACAATATGTCGTACACCTGGCTACAAGCCGCCGAGATGTTGGGCTTTACCCTGCATATTTCTACGCCTGCGGGCTATGAACTGGAACAAGAGCGCATTGGCACCCCACCTGAAAACGTGTTGCGCGTGTTTGCCGACCCCATGCAGGCCTGCAAGGGTGCGCATCTGGTCACCACCGATGTCTGGACCAGCATGGGCTACGAAGAAGAGAACGAAGCCCGCCGCAAAGCCTTTGCCGACTGGTGTGTCGATGAGGAAATGATGGCCATGGCCGACCCCAAAGCCCTATTCATGCATTGCCTGCCGGCCCACCGCGGCGAAGAAGTAACGGGCGACGTGATAGACGGCCCGCAAAGCGTGGTCTGGGATGAAGCGGAAAACCGCATGCACGTACAAAAAGCGCTGATGGAGTTTTTATTGCTGGGCAAACGCAGCGGTTAAAGCAATCTAAACGGTCAGCACAATTACCGCCACATAAAACACCCCGGTTACCGGGCGGTAGCCCAACAACCGGGGTACAGGCCTGAGTCGGCTTCTTAACTATTTACGACTTCTCTTTACTAGCGTCTTTTAACGTAGGTAACGGCGAACCTTTCTTCGACGTTAGCAAACCCACGTCCAGATAAGTACGCAGTTTGTCGCGGGTATCCACAATGTCCAGGTTCCGCATGGTGAGTTGGCCAATGCGATCACGCGGCGAGAAAGCCGAATCGCCTTTTTCCATCGTAAGCCGCTCGGCCTGATAAGTCAGATTCGGCGAGACGGTGTCCAGGATGGAATAGTCGTTTCCGCGCCGCAACTCTACCGTTACCTCGCCGGTAACTGCACCGGCCACCCAACGCTGCGACGCTTCGCGCAGCATAATGGCTTGCGGGTCGAACCAGCGCCCCTGGTACAGCAAACGACCCAGCTTCAAGCCGTTCATGCGGTATTGCTCAATGGTGTCTTCGTTGTGAATACCGGTAACCAGCCGCTCGTAAGCGATGAACAAGAGCGCCATACCCGGCGCTTCGTAAATACCGCGGCTCTTGGCCTCGATAATACGGTTTTCAATTTGGTCGCTCATGCCCAAACCGTGACGCCCACCAATACGATTGGCCTCCATGACCAATTCAACGGCATCGCCGAATGTTTTACCATTGAGCGCAACGGGCTGGCCTTCCTCGAAACGAATCGAGACGGTTTCGGGTTTGATTTCAACGTCGTCACGCCAAAACGGCACACCCATGATCGGTTGAACGATTTTAATACCCGTGTTCAGGTATTCCAGATCCTTCGCTTCGTGCGTGGCGCCCAGCATGTTCGAATCGGTGGAATAGGCTTTCTCGGCCGACATTTTGTAGCCGAAACCATGCTTTTGCATGTATTCCGACATTTCGGCGCGCCCGCCCAACTCGTCGATAAAGACCTGATCAAGCCAGGGCTTGTAAATTTGAAGGTGGGGGTTGGTTAACAAACCATAACGATAGAAACGCTCGATATCGTTACCCTTGAACGTACTGCCGTCGCCCCAAATGTGAACGTCGTCTTCCTTCATGGCAGCCACCAGCATGGTACCGGTTACCGCGCGGCCAATAGGAGTGGTATTGAAATAAGTGATGCCAGCCGTGGTCACGTGAAACGCGCCGCACTGCAACGCGGCGATGCCTTCTGCCACCAACTGTGGCCGACAATCAATTAAACGGGCGTTTTCTGCGCCGTACTCGCGCGCGCGCTTGGGAATAATATCGTAGTCGGGCTCATCGGGCTGGCCCAGGTTGGCGGTGTATGCGTATGGAATTGCGCCTTTTTCCCGCATCCAAAGCAACGCGGCACTGGTGTCCAGGCCGCCGGAAAAGGCAATGCCGACCTTCTGGCCAACAGGAACGTTTTGAAGAATTGTGGTCATTATTTGCGCCGAAATAGTTCAATTGGGTAAAGGCTAGATTCTACTACGAGGCCAAGGCCCCGTCTTTCGAGCGCGGCAGCGCCATACCCATTGCCTGCAGATCATTGGGCTGATCCACATCGTGCAATACGCCGTCGGTTTCAACATCAACCCAGCAAACATAAGCGTCGTGCGCCTGCAAAATGCCACGTGCACCTTCATCGCCCTGCAGGCGGCTTAATGCAGGCAGGAACGACGGCCCCCACAACACAGGGTTGCCTGCCTGACCCTTGTAGCGCGGCCGGCAAATTTCGTTGCGCTCATCAGCTTGAAACGCATCTATAAGCATGTTCAATACCTGGGCATTTACGCGCGGCATATCACCTAAACAAATAATGGCACCTTCGTCCGCCGGTACCCGGCTGACACCCGCTGCAACCGAGTTCCCCATGCCTTGGGCGTATTCGGCATTATGCACAAATTGAACCGACAAACCGGACAAAGCCTGCTGTACTTCAGGTGCATGATGCCCCAACACCACCACAACGCGGCTGCAATATGAGGCCAGGGCCTGCAACACCACCTGCCGTACCATGGGCATGCCCCGGTATGGCAACAACAGTTTATTGTGCGCGCCCATACGACGACTAGACCCCGCTGCCAACACAACACAGGCAGCCTCGCGGGAGGAAGTGCTGGAAAAAACCATAACCGGCTGTTTGCCTCGACTCTTAATACGAATAATATTTCAAAATAGTAACAGAATCTAACTTAAGGCGAATAGGCAGGGTGACGGTAGACATTTGACGTAATTTCCAATAGTTTCAAGAGGCTAGACAATATCAAACGACTTTGAATTCATTCAGGTAAGGAAACGACTCATCATGTTGCAACTTGGATTCAGCGATCCCTTATTCGAAGTTTGGGCCCAACGCACCTTAATGAATATTGCCGAAGGCGGCTGCGAGCTGGGCGAAGTGTTATCGCTGGCGCCCCGTATTCCCGCCGGCGACACAAGCGCCTGGCACAGTGAGTGGTGCGCACTGGCCAGCCACCTGTTTGAACAGGCCCGGGAATGCCAGCAAAGCGGCCACCTTATCAGCGCACGACAACTGTACCAACGAGCCGCCACGTATTACAGGACGTCTTACCCGTTATTATTCGGCGCCCCCACAGATCCGCGCGTAACAGAAGCTTACCGCAACGAAGCCCGCGCCTTTCACTGTGCGGCGCAACTATTCAACCCGCCCATTGAGCCGCAAGCCATTCCTTTTGAAAACACCACACTGCCCGGTTACTTCTATAGCGGTGGCGAAGGCACACGCCCGTTACTGATTTGCACCAATGGCTACGACGATACCCTGCACACCATGCATTACGCCCATGCCGTGGCCGCACAGCGGCGCGGCTACCACGTGCTCACTTTCGATGGCCCCGGCCAGGGCGCGCCCTTAATAGAACACGGCCTAACCCTGCGGCCCGACTGGGAAAACGTGGTGGGCGCAGTGCTTGATTACATTCTGGCCCGCCCCGATATCAACCATAAGAAAGTCGCCCTGGTCGGCTGGAGCTTCGGCGGCTTTCTGGCGCCCAGGGCCGCAGCCGGCGAGCCCCGCATTAAAGCCTTAATTGCCGACCCCGGGCAATGGGATATGCTCGATGCCATCGCCGGCATGCTAAAGCGCATGGGCGCACAAGACTTAATCGCCGCCCTGCCCAACCTGCCCGAAGAGGCCAACGCGCCCATTATGCAAGCGGTAGACCACAACCCCGCGCTGAAATGGACACTGGTGCAACGCGGCTTTTGGGTACACGGCGTGACCTCATTCACCGAATACGTAAAAGCCCTGGCCCAATTTACCGTGTCGGATCGCGTTCAGCAGATTCAATGCCCGGTACTCATTACCAAGGCGGAAAACGACCCCATTGCCGGTGCGGCCCAGACTCTGTTCGACGCCATTCAAGCCCCCAGAACCTTCAAACATTTCACCGCCGAAGAAGGTGCCGGCGACCATTGCGAAACCATGATCCGTTCGGTGTACCACCGGCATGCTTACGATTGGCTGGATACGGTGTTTAAAGATTAGGTCTTGACTTGGTTTTCGATGCGCCTTTTGCTCGTGACCCCCGCCGGGGTTCATTGGGCAGGGCCTCGTAAACCCTGCGCACCACTTGCGCCCCGTACTGGCGTTCCAGCTTGCGCACCGTAAAGTGGCCCTGGGCCATTTCCTGGAAATGGTCCATAAACAAGGTATTAATGGCCGCCCCGCCGGCGGCGCCAATGGCCGGGATGGCCTGGGCCGCCATTTTTTCGGTTACCTGTACACCGAAACGCTTGGCCACCTTGGCAATCAGCCGCACCATAATTGGTGCCCCTTGCTCTGCCAGGCCTTTTTCCGCCACGTAGCGCCCTGCTTCGGTAATGGATTGCGCCAGCACCGTGCGCACCGCGAAATAGCCGCTTTCGGCTGCATCATCGTCTTGCGTTTTGCCGCCCAGGGCAAATACCTCGATACAGGCACGCCGCGTATCCTCTGAAGAAATGGACTCACCGTGACTGCGCGCCACGTCGGCCACCGAGCGCAGCATAATCGTGGTGGAAACAGGCAGCTCCACGGCCAGTGCGCCTAAGCCAAAAAAGCCACCCACACCACCGGATACGGCCACACTGAACTGGTGCCAGCGATTTGAGGCAGCCTTTCCCGGCACATCCGTTAGGGTATACAGCGCCGCGTTCGAGGCCTGGCGCAATGCCTTTTCCGTGACAACGCCAATTTTATTCGACCACGACGCCGGCAAACGCGCCAGGCCCTTTTCAATGGGCGTGCCAATGACGCTGGTAATGCGCGTGGCCAGGCCGGGATGCTCCAGCAAACTTTTGGCATAACGCAACTGCGCAAGATCGTCGGGCGCCAACTGCCCGAATATCGCGTGCGGGTCGGCATTGAACGACACAGATTCGCTCATGAAAACTCCAAAAAATCAGCGGGCCACATGAAACCGGCGGGCCAACTTCACATGAACATCATGCCTTGATCATACTGCGGGACACATATGACCTGAAAAAAATTTCGGTCAGCTTCCCTAAAGTTTATTTCCCCCCCGTCGTTAATGCCACTGAACAGGAAGCGTACTAACCTTTCTGGCAACCGGGCGAAGACCCTTCGCCAATTTTTTCTTACAGGAGTTACTCATGTCAGTAATTAACACCAACTACCTTTCTCTGGTTGCCCAAAACAACCTGCAGAAATCGCAGTCGTCTTTAGGCACTGCAATTGAGCGACTGTCGTCCGGTCTGCGTATCAACAGCGCCAAAGACGACGCCGCCGGCCAAGCCATTGCCAACCGCATGGGTTCGCAAATCAACGGTTTGAACCAGGCTGCCCGTAACGCCAACGACGGCATCTCGGCCGCACAAACCACGGAAGGCGCGTTGAACCAAATCAACGATAACCTCCAGCGCATCCGCGTACTGACTGTTCAAGCTGAAACCGGCACCAACAGCGAAGAAGACTTGACCTCCATCCAGAATGAAATTGGTCAGCGCCTGGACGAAATCAACCGTATCTCCACCGAAACTGAGTTCAACGGTGTGAACGTACTGGCTGAAGACAACACCCTGAGCATTCAGGTCGGTGCCAACGACGGGCAAGTTATTGAAATCGACCTGCAGAAAATCGACGTTGCCTCGTTGAGCCTGCAAGGCTTCAATGTGAACGGCCAGGGCGCAGTCGCGAACGAAGCCGCGACCGCCGATGACCTCACTTTGGCCGGCTTTACTCAAGGCGCAACCAATGCCAACGGTTCGGTCACCTATACAAAAGACACAAACAACGACGCCGCTACCTCCGACGACCTGTTCGCCGCACTGGCAGACGGCGATACCGTAACCTATGCAGGAACAGATACAGGTTACGGCGTAGCTGCAGCGGCAGGCTACACCTACGACGCGGACACTGACAGCTTCTCTTTCGCGGCAGATGACGCTGCAGCTGCAGATGTCGCAGCTGCACTGACACCGGCCACTGGCGAAACAACAACCGCTACAGTCACAATTGGCGGATCGAGCCAAGAAGTCATTATCGACAGCAATGGCAACATGACGGCTGCTGACGATAACGCACAGCTCTATCTCGACGCCACCGGCAACCTGACCAAGACCCAAGCTCTTCCCGGTGACCCTGCTGCCTCTGCCACAAACGTCGCAGCGGCAGTGGCTGGAACTTCCGGCGATAGCATTGTGGTCGGTGACACCACCTACACAAGCGATGGTACTACTATCGACGTAACAGGTGCTTCAATCAGTCGCGAAGGCTTACAGAATCTGGCTGACGCGAGTGGCGCCGGATACACAGTGACTTTGGACGGAACAGCATATGTAGAGGATGGTGCCGGCGGTGTTACACAAGGCGGTGCCGCTCAATACGTTGATACCGACGGCGCACTAACTGGCGACACTATAACCACTACAACATACTTCGCACAGGAAAGCGGTGTTGTAACTGACGACGCTGGCGCTCAGGTTTATGTTGACGGCGCGGGCGAACTCACGCTTGATGCTACAACTACAAGCGCCCGCACAGACAACCCACTCGACGTGCTCGACGCTGCGCTGGCTCAAGTTGACGCCCTTCGTTCCGACCTGGGTGCCATCCAGAACCGGTTCGAATCGGCCATCACCAACTTGCAAACCACGTCAAACAACCTGTCAGCCGCTCAGTCGCGTATTCAAGATGCCGACTACTCGGTTGAAGTGGCCAACATGACCCGTGCCCAGATCCTGCAACAGGCAGGTACCTCGGTACTGGCCCAGGCCAACCAGATTCCTCAGGGCGTCCTCTCGCTGCTGGGTTAATCTTCCAACGTTGTCTCCCAACGTTAAAGCGGGGCTTCGGCCCCGCTTTTTTTATTACACTGGGGTTGATAACCACACTGAAAAGGCCCGCCGATGCAAGATCATGATTACCGCCGGCTTATTGCCCAATTGCAGGAAGTCATTAATGACACGGTGAAAACCATTGATGATTTCGAGGCCAAGGGCATGAATAACGACCTGCAAGCAGAATACGAGCAACTGCATGCCATTTTGCGCAAAGCCACCGCAGATCAGCGCCGCTATCAGCACGCGCTACTGGAATCCATTCGCAATCAGGGCACTGAAAACGAACCAGGCCGCACCGACTCGGACATTTAAGGTAGATTACGCCAACGCCTTTTCAACCTCGGAAACATGAGCGACATTATTTTTCCTTTCATCGGCGGCATTGGCCTGTTCCTGATCGGCATGATGCTGCTGTCGGAAGGCCTGATTGCCTTTGCCGGGCCCGCATTGCGCCAGGGTCTGATCCGGTTTACCGGCACGCCGCTGAAAGCCTTTACATCCGGGGCATTGGCCACCGCGTTGGTGCAATCATCCAGCGCCACAACCGTTACGATTATCGGGTTCGTCAGCGCAGGGTTGATTACGTTCGCCCAGGCCATTGGCTTCTTGATTGGCGCCAGCTTGGGCAACACGGCAACCGGATGGATTGTGGCGGTACTGGGCCTGAAGATCAATTTCGGTTTTTACACCCTGCCGTTAATTGGTCTGGGTGCCCTTTTGAGGCTGCTGGCACATGGTCGATGGCGCGATATGGGCGTGGCCATGGCCGGATTCGGCATGATTTTCCTGGGGTTAAGCACCTTGCAGGAAGGCATGCGCGACCTCTCTGCCATGGTCGACCTGTCGTCGCTGCCAATGGGCGGTTTGGGCGCTCATACCGTCATCATGTTAATTGGCCTGGTCATGACGATTATCTTGCAATCGTCTTCGGCAGCAATCGCCACCACGCTAACGGCGCTTTACACGCAAACCATCAACTTCGACCAGGCTGCCGCCTTGGTGGTGGGTGCTGCCATTGGCACGACGGTAACCGGGGCGCTGGTGGCCATTGGTGCCACCATTGCCGCCAAGCGCACGGCCTACGCCAATATTCTGTTCAATCTGGCCACCGGCCTGATTGCCATTTTGTTGTTGCCGGGCTTTCTGGCCCTTACCCATTTTCTAAGCCAGGCAATCGAAGTCTCGCCCGGCACCATCAGCCTGGTGCTGTTTCATACCTTATTCATCAGCCTGGGCGCCGCCCTGTTCCTGCCGTTTGCGAACCAATTCGCACGGCTCGTTGAGCGTATCGTTCCGGCGCCGGCAAACGATATTGCCGACAACCTGGATAACAGCTTGTTGCAGGTGCCTGAGGTGGCCTTGGAGGCATCGCAACGTTCATTGGAACGCATTGCCAACATACTGTTCAACAGCTACCACCAGGCGCTGGAAGATGCACCGCATTCGGTTCCCGAAAAACTGCTGCAGCAATCACAGGTAGCCCTGGATCGTGCCTATGCATTCATCAGCCGCATTCCGCTGGAAAGCGATAATGACAATCTGGCCCAACAACGTATCGCCCAATTACATGCAACCGACCATTTAATTCGCCTGCGCCAGCGCTTACTGGAATTGAACCAGCTTGGGCTGGATCTGAAAAACCCGCAGTACGCCACGGCCATTGCGCACCATAAACACTTGCTGTCACTGGCCAGCCCGCTGTTACTCTTTGCCGCCCCTGAAAACCGGAATGTCAACAGCCCCGACCCCGACGCGACAATGCTTGGTATTCAGGTCGAGGCCGACGCCTTGCACGCCCAATCGAAACAGATGCGCCAAACTTTGCTGCAGGGGTCCAGCCATAATCACACTGCGGTGGCCCAGGTTTTGGAAACCACAGACACGGTACGCTGGCTGGATCGCACCGGCCACCATATTGCGCGTATTTGCCATTACCTGCACCAGGCGCGCCGGTGTACGCAATCTAAATCTTTCAGGGCAACTGCCGTTAAACCATAAAGCAGTTTTCAATTTTCTGGTACTAGCATGAACCCCTCAACCCTAATTGGCATTTTGGCCAGCATTGTCTTGCTTGGCGTCGTGCTGTTCTTTTCAGCCGAAAACCCAACGCAGTTTATCGATCTGCCCGGCTTGGGCATTGTGTTAATTGGCACGCTGGCGGCCACCTTCATCAGCTACCCACTGAAAGAGGTCATGCGCATTTTCGGGCTTATCGGCACCGTCATGCGCAACGAACGCATGTACGCGCAGCACGATATTGAAGAGCTGGTTTCCATATCGAAAATCTGGATGTCGGGCGATATTCAGAAAGTGGAAAAAGCGCTGGAAAAGGTATCGAACCCCTTTCTGAAAACAGGCGTGCAACTCATTATCGACATGACGCCGGAGCAAGACATTATCGATCTCTTGCAGTGGCGCATTTCCAAGTTGCGCGCCAAAGAACATGCGGAAGCCCAGTTATTTCGTACCATGGCCGGCTACGCCCCTGCTTTTGGCATGATCGGCACGCTTATAGGCCTGGTGAACCTGATGTTCATGCTGGGCGACGGCGACATGACGGCCATTGGCCAGCAAATGTCTCTGGCCCTCATGACCACGTTTTACGGCATTTTGCTGGCTAATCTGGTGTTCAAGCCCATTGCCGTCAAACTGGAACGGCGCACCGAAGAGCGCGTGGCCTTAATGAATATGGTCATGCAGGGGCTTTCCATGATGAGCCAAAAACGTCGCCCGGCTTTCATGCGTGAAACACTGAAAACCTTTATGGCCGACTACGAAGACGAATTGAACGACGGCAATAACGGCGTAGCGTTTGAAACAGATAAAACAGAAAATGCGCCGGCGCAAACACAAATCACGTTGGGGCCGGAGTCGCGCCCATGACACCACGCGCAACCGGCCGACGCACGCTGCTTGAGGAAATTGAACAACGCAAGCACGAGCACGCACAAAAGCAAGCCATTGGGCAAGAGGCCAATACCCATGTTCCACGCCAGGGTGTTCACAGCCGTAAGTGGTATTTTGAACCGCAGTCGCGCGAACCAACCGACAGCTGGTTACTTACCTATCTTGACACCCTTACCCTATTGCTGGTGTTGCTACTGGTGATGCTGACCATGGCCGGCAAAGGCGACGGCCACCAGCAAGGGCCGGGAACGATGCCTGCACAAGACGGCTTGTTGAATCAACAGGCCGCCCGCCTGCCCAACGGTGCGCCCTTGCCCGCTCCCTTACCTGCGCCGGCGCGTAATGGCACGGAGCAAAGCCTTACCCAAGGACTACAACTGGACAATCTGGGCGACAACGTTGATGTTGTGGTGAACGACAAATCCGTCAGCTTGCGTATCAACAGCGAAATTCTGTTTGACTCGGGCGAGGCACAACTTAGCCTGGGCGGGCTGGAAATACTGCAACGCTTGGCCCGCACACTGAAAGACAGCCCACACGCCATTACCATTGAGGGGCACACCGACGCTATTCCCATTCGCAGTGCACGCTTTCCCTCGAACTGGGAACTCTCCAGTGCCCGGGCCGGCAGTGTGGTGCGCTACCTTGAAGCCAACGGTATTGCCAGCCGGCGACTGCGGGCGGTCGGTTATGCCGACACCCGCCCCCTGGCCCAGAACAACACTGCGGCAAACCGCGCCTTGAACCGGCGTGTGGAGTTGATGCTGGAAATGCCGGCTACACAAACCGGCCAGGTACATTAATGTTCAAGCGCAGAATCAAATCTTCGCAATATTGGCGTGCATCGCCAATGATTTTGTCATGATCAACGAACTGTGCGCGGCCCTGTTCGCAGGCAATGCGCCCATTCACCATGGTTAAGGTTACGTCTCGGCCCGACGCGCAATAAACCAGGCTGGCCACCGGATCGAAACACGGCACCATGTGAGCCCCTTGTAACGACACTACGGCAATATCAGCCAGTTTGCCTGGCATCAGGCAGCCGGCATCAATACCCACCATAGCTGCCCCACCTCGTGTGGCGAGCTCAAATGCGTCAGCGGCGCTGGAAGCTTGCGGGTTAAGCGTGTGAAGGCGCTGAACATATACCATTTGGCGCATAATGTGGAACATGTCCATTAAGTGGCCAGCCGCGCCATCGGTGCCCATGCCAATCATGGCTCCGGCGCTGCGCAAATCGCGCAAACGCATGGTGCCCGACGCCAGATACGCGTTCGACATGGGATTATGGGCAATACCACAAGCATTTGAGCCGGCAATGTCCACCTCTTCGTCGTCCAGCCAAATGGCATGGGCGAAGGTCGCATCCCGCCCCAATAGGCCCTGTTGCTGCATCCATACAAACGGCCGCACGCCATAAGCCTTCTGATAGTTCTCGGGGTCACTCGCCGCCTCGGAACAATGGGTGTGCCACGGCACGCCGAACTCGCGTGCCATCTCAACCAGGCCTCGCACCAGATCCTGATCGTTATAGATCAAATTCACAGGTGAAGGCCAGATAGTCACACGGTCGCTGCGCCAGGCATTCATGCAGGTGCGCATATTGTCCAATTCTTGGGCTACGCTACTGTGAAACAACATTGGGTTCTGTTGATTCTCGCGGGCAATGGCGGTGAATGGGCCGAATGCACCCCGCGCAATGGCACCGCGCAAGCCCATATCGTGCAATACGCCGGCTACCTGCAAACTGGTTTGCACATCGTTGGGCGCATAATGGTTGTCGATAATGGTGGTGGTTCCGCAAGACAAGGACGCCAACGCGCCCGCACGTACAGCCGCCAATGCTTCATCCGTTTTAATCCCGCCGGCCAACGGTAACATGAGTTTATCCAACCACGCCTGCAACGCCATGCCATCGCCCAGCCCACGAGCCGCCGCCTGGAACAAATGGTTATGGGTATCGATAAGGCCAGGAATCACTGCCTGACCTTCACAGCACACCACACGTGCCGCTTTCCAATTACGCAACTCATCGACAGGACCTACCGCGGCCACACGCTTGCCCTGCACTGCAACCGCACCATTTTCAATAATCCGGCGGTCATCATCCATGGTGACCACCACACCGCCGGTTAACAAAACATCACATTTATGCGACATAGCCTACCCTCCGTTCCGGTTCAAGGCGGCCCGACCGGGCTGCCTGTTGAAGGCAAAGACGCGTGCCCGTACCACACCGTAACGCTGGCGCGAAGATAGACATTGGGGTCAAGCGGCCCGTCACCCGGCACAGTATGCACAAGATAAACAGGCCTGTTCGCCGGCACGCCGTAAAAACGCGACGTGGTGACCGACGCGCCATTCACAGCCATACATTGTTGAGCCTGAAGATCAACGCAAACGCGGGTTTGCACTGGCACACGTGTTTGACCTTCGCGCTGAACATGAACACGCAATATTGCATCGCCAGGCGGCAAAGGTTCAGGTGGCTCATACGCCACCATCACCGGTACACCGCGCGTATGAAGGGGCGGGCTCGCCTGCTCGACTGACCAGGCCTGCTGGGCAACCGCCGGCAGCGCACTTAATGCGGCAAGGCATCCCCACAGCCAGGGCCGGCGCCCATTCAACTCTTATACCTCGTACATGGGCTTGTTATCATTCAAGCGCAGCCATCCCTTGGCTACACGGTAAATCATCCAAATTACGTTAGCGAACAGAATGACATAGCCAATAAGAATAAACGTCGTAATAAAACCCACAATAAACCACAGCAGCGAAAACCAGAACGTGCGCATTTGCCAGCGAAAGTGCGACGCCAGCCATGTACCCTGTGCATCAGAAAGCTTGAGGTAATTAATGACAATACCCACGATACTGGTTATACCCACAAAAAACGCGATGGCCTGCAAGGCATAAACCACCGTCACAATGGTGCGAAGCGAGCGGATTTTTTCAGGGTCGGAACCATTGGTATTTTGTGAAACGGGATTGGTGTAATCGACAGTCATGGATCATTCCTTTTGGATTTTTACTTCGTACTTTGGGTTAAGGTTGACGGCACCATACGACAGGCCTATGCTAAATGCACGCTCGCCGTGAAAATGAATACAGACGGCCAGCCAAGGCATATTGTAAACAGCAATAGCGGCCTTTTTTCAGTATCGGCATAAGCCGGCCCTGTACAAGGAGTCGTACATGAAAAATAAATCGTCCTCAACACTGCCGCCGGGTAGTACTGCGCAGCATGAAGCACTGCAGGCAAAAGAAGAAACCTTTCTTGCTCAGGAACGCCAGAACCCCGAATCCCCTTATTACCAAGGAAACGCCGACCCTGCCAAACAGCGTCGGCGTTTTTTATTGGGCAGCGTCGCGGCGCTGGGGGCCGGCGCACTGGCACGGCCCACCTTTGCCCAAGACACGCCCGGCGCCATTGAACGCGAAGTCTTCGCCGACCCCAGCAAGCACCAGGGTGTGGGCGTAGACGTCGACGACGGTGGTTATGGGCGCCGATCTCAATTCGAAACGGAAGTACGCTGGCGCTACCCCACCAAAACCACCGAATCTTCGTGGAGCATGACACCGCTGGCCAGCGGCATGGGCATCATTACGCCGTCGGCCCTGCACTACGAGCGCCACCATGCCGGCATTGCCACCATCGACCCGGCCAAGCACGTTTTGTATGTCCACGGCATGGTGAAAGAACCCAAGAAATATCACATGGAAGCCATCAAGCGGTTTCCCATGATGTCGCGCATCTGCTTTCTTGAGTGTTCGGGCAACGGTTTAACGGAATGGATCAAGCCCACTTTGAAATCGGTACAAGGCACACATGGACTCACTTCAACGTCTGAATGGACAGGCGTACCCTTGTCTACCATTCTGGATGAGTCCGTGTTGAAATCCGGCGCCAAATGGCTGCTGGCCGAAGGCGGAGACGGAGCAGTCATGACACGCAGTATCCCCATCGAAAAAGCCATGGCCGACTGTTTCCTGGCGTACGGGCAGAATGGCGAAGCCATTCGCCCTGAACAAGGTTACCCGCTTCGTTTGGTGGTGCCGGGTTATGAAGGCAACATGTGCATTAAGTGGCTTCGTCGGCTGGAAGTATCCGACATGCCGTTCATGACACGAGAAGAAACCTCCAAATACACCGACTTGCTGCCCGATGGCACGGCCTTGCAGTTTTCATTCACCATGGAAGCCAAATCGGTTATTACCTATCCATCAGGCGAAATGCTGTTGCAAAAGCCCGGCTTTTACGAAATTACCGGGCTGGCCTGGTCGGGTCGCGGCGTCATCAAGAAAGTGGAAGTATCAGTGGACGGCGGAAAAAACTGGCGCGAAGCCAAACTGCACGGCCCGATTCTGCCTATGTGCCACACGCGCTTTACCATTCCCTGGGAGTGGAATGGCAAGCAAGCCATATTGCAAAGCCGTTGCACTGATGAAACCGGCTATGTTCAGCCCACCATTGGCAAGCTCATCGAAGAGCGTGGCACCAATGGGCCACTTGCCTCGGTATACCACCTGAATGGCATTCAAAGCTGGCAAGTTGCTTCTACGGGGGAGGTTACCAATGTCCACCACTACTAAATTTTCGCGCAAGGGCCGCACGGCCGCTGCTGTGCTCGCCCTGGGCCTGGGGCTAAGCCTGAACGCCTGGGCCGATAACCACGGCGCCGACAAAACCTACAACTTTGGTGAGCCGGCCACCACCGAGGATTTAAAACCTTTCTTTTCACCTTTGCCCGACGGGCGCGGCCTGCCTGAAGGCTCCGGCACGGTGATGCAGGGAGAAAAAATCTACCAGCAACAATGCCTGGCATGCCACGGCGTTAATCTTGAAGGCGGCATTGGCGATCGCCTGGCCGGGGGGCGCGGAACGCTGGTGAACGACAACCCCGAGAAAGCGCCGGTTAAAACCGTGGAAAGTTATTGGCCTTACGCCACCACTTTGTTCGACTACATCAAACGGGCCATGCCGTTCGACCGCCCGGGCAGCATGACCGACGACGAAGTGTATGCCGTATCAGCCTATATACTTTGGAAGGGCAATATCATTGAAAAAGACGCAACCTTGAACCAGGATAATCTTGCGAAAATTGAAATGCCCAACCGAAACGGCTTCAAACCCGCCGACCGCTGATCGCAGCCATTACGCGGTACGCTGCAATAGCGCCTGCCTACGGGTGGGCGCTATTGTGTTTGCTGGTGCTTTACTATTGTTCAACCAGAAAATAGCCCTGGCACAACCGGCAGCGGCAAACCCATACGTCGAAGCCGGCGCTGTTGAACAATCAACAACAATGGCACCGACGCCTGAATGGCTGGATGAAACAGGCAAGCCGGTTGATCAGGTTTTAGACGCGCTGGAAACCCTTACCAGTGCACGCAATCAGGGCCTGGACCCGGCCGATTACAACACCGCCGCCCTCTGGGCTCAATTTACCCGCTTATCCGATGGCGAAACGCCAACAGTTGCTGAACAGCGTGCGCTTAACGAACAACTGACGGCGAGCCTGGAAAAATACCTGACCGATTTGCGTGACGGCCGGGTCGACCCCCACGCAGTACACCAGAAGTTCAAGCCTCGCCCCCAACCGGCCTTTAACGCCCGCACCTACATTGCCGATGCCCTGCAGCAGAACCGTCTGCGCGATGCCTTGCAAGAAGCACAACCGCAGGTGCCCATGTACGATGCACTGGTTAACGCAATGGCCCATTACCGGTTACTGGCACAACATCCGGCCTGGTCTGCCCCGCTACCCATGCCCGCAGGAAAAAAACTGGCACGCGGCCAGGCGTATCCTGCCCTGGATACGTTAACAAGCCGTCTGATCGCATTGGGTGACCTACCCATCGATACTCAGGTGCCGCTGGAATACAACGACACCCTCCAGGTCGGCATTCGCGCATTTCAGGTGCGACACGGTCTGGACGCCGACGGCATCATCGGCCCTGCCACATTACGCCAGTTGAACGTGTCACCCGAACAACGCCTTGAACAAATGGCGCTGACGCTGGAGCGCTTGCGCTGGACACCGCTGCAGTCCCACCCGCGCATGATCGTGGTAAACGTACCGGAGTTCGTCCTGCGCGCCTATGAAACCGATCAGCAAGGCAATATCGACATGAAACTGCGCATGAAGGTCATTGTGGGAAGGGCGCTGGACACCTCGACACCGGTGTTTGACGAGGACATGCGCTTTATCGAGTTCAGTCCGTATTGGAATGTGCCGCCGTCTATCGCACGCGGTGAAACCATTCCACGCCTCAAACGTGACCCGGCCTACTTCAGCCGCCAGGGTTTCGAGTTTGTAAAAAGTGATGGTTCAGTATCCACTCAACTGTCTGATGCCAATCTGCAAGCCGTCATGAATGGTCAGGCACGTATCCGCCAGCGCCCCGGGCCGGTAAATGCGTTGGGCGACATCAAGTTTATTTTTCCGAACAACACCAATATTTTTCTTCACCACACCCCGGCGCCGCAGTTGTTTGAGCGCACGCGACGCGACTTCAGCCATGGTTGCATTCGCGTGGAGGAACCGGTGGCACTGGCCCGGTTTGTGCTGGAAAACGACCCCGCCTGGCCGCGCGAACGCATCGAGCAGGCGATGCAAGCCGGCAAATCGCAAACCATTCGCCTGAACGAACCGATTCCGGTCGTGCTGGCTTACGGCACTGTCATCATTCGCGACGGGCAGGCCTATTTCTATGACGACATCTATGGTCACGATGCCACTTTAAGTAAAGCATTGAAAAACCGGCGATAATAACCGGGCACTTGTCTTTCGGAGGCTCTCCCATGCCACCTGATCATTTTCTGAAATCGCCCTCCCGTGCTGCCGTATCCCGACGCGCTTTTCTGCGTCGCATGGGCGCCTTGTCACTGCTGGGCGCCACGCCCGTCATTTCGGGCCCGGCGTTGGCAGGTGTCCGTGTTTACGAGCGCGAGATTGCCCTTGACCACACCCACACGCTTGAGAAGGTTCAACTGGTTTATGCCTTGAACGATGACTATATCCCCCCCGCACTTCGACAACTGAATGTGTTCTTGCGAGACCACTATTCAGGCGCGATCGGCACCATGGACCCGGCACTGTACGACCAGCTCAACCAGATCCGCACACTGCTCAATACCAAAGGCTCATTCGAGGTTATTTCCGGCTATCGCGACCCGAAAACCAACGAACACCTGCGCAAAACCCGCGGGGGTGGCGTGGCAAAGAACAGTTTGCATATGTATGGCAAGGCCATCGACGTTCGCCTGCCCGGCGTGCCGCTGGCCGAATTGCGCGACGCGGCCATCTCCTTGAACGCAGGCGGCGTGGGATACTACCCGACTGAGCAATTCATACACGTGGATACCGGAAAAGTGCGCACCTGGTAGCCAAAAAAATCGATTTCAAAAAACCTAGAACCGGCATTAAAAGTCGGTTTTTTTTCGTCATTACGCACGAAATGGCTATAAAAGTATCGTATTATTGGGAGGCCAAAATCCACTGAATTATCACTCTGCCCGAGGCTCGATGACCTTACTGCTGATCCTGGCTTTACCTTTTCTGGGAAGTATTATTGCGGCGTTTCTACCCAGTAACGCACGCACCATCGAGGCATGGCTGGCCGGTTTTATCGCCTTGTGCTGCGCCGGGTTAATTGCCGGCTTCTACCCGCAAGTGGCTGCGGGTGAAATTGTTGAACTTAAGCTGGCCTGGATTCCCTCGGCGCTGGAAATTGATTTTGTCTTGCGCCTCGACGGCTACGCCTGGCTGTTCGCCATGCTGGTTTGCGTGATGGCCGCACTTATTGTGCTGTACGCCCGCTATTACATGTCGCCCAAAGACCCGGTGCCCCGGTTCTTCTCATTCTTTCTATTATTCATGGGCTCAATGCTGGGCGTGGTGATGTCCGGCAATCTTATTCAACTGGTGGTGTTCTGGGAACTGACCAGTTTGTCGTCTTTCATGCTGATTGCCTACTGGAATCACCGGCTCGACGCCCGCCGGGGCGCCCGCATGGCCCTTACCATTACCGGCATGGGCGGGTTGTGCCTGCTGGCAGGCATGCTCATGCTGGGCCATGTGGCCGGCAGTTATGACCTGGACAAGGTATTGGGCGCCGGCGAGCAAATTCGCGCGCACGCCTGGTACCCGGCCATTATTGTTCTGGTAGCCGTGGGTGCGCTCACCAAAAGCGCCCAATTCCCGTTTCATATCTGGCTTCCTAATGCCATGGCCGCTCCCACGCCGGTTTCGGCCTATCTGCACTCGGCCACCATGGTCAAGGCCGGTGTGTTTTTACTGGCCCGCTTCTGGCCGGTTCTGGCCGGCACCGACGAATGGTTCTGGATTATCGGCGGCGCAGGGCTCATTACACTGGTCCTGGGTTCCTACGCCGCTATTTTCCAGAATGACATGAAAGGGGTCCTGGCTTACTCAACCATCGGCCATCTGGGGCTCATTACCCTACTGCTGGGCATGAACAGCACCCTGGGCCTGATTGCCGCCGTATTCCACATGATGAACCACGCGACCTTCAAAGCATCCTTATTCATGGCCGCGGGTATTGTCGACCACGAAACAGGTACGCGTGATATGTCGAAGCTATCGGGTTTGCGACACGCCATGCCGGTAACCACCACCCTGGCCATCGTGGCTGCGGCATCCATGGCAGGTGTGCCGTTGCTCAACGGTTTTTTGTCGAAAGAAATGTTTTTTGCCGAAACCGTTTTTGTCGCCAAAGGCTCCATTATTGAGCAGATTTTGCCGCTGTGCGCGGTGGTGGCCGGCGCTTTTGCCGTAACGTATTCCCTGCGCTTCATACACACCGTTTTCTTCGGTCCGCTGGCCACCGACCTGCCCAAAGCGCCGCATGAACCGCCATTCTGGATGCTGGTGCCCAGTGCTCTGCTGGTTCTCACCTGCCTGGTTGTGGGTATTTTCCCGCGCTATACATTGGGTCCGCTGCTGCTGTCGGCCTCAACCTCCATCCTGGGGCCGGACACACCGCCCTACAGCCTCAAGGTCTGGCACGGTTTCAACCTGCCGCTGGTCATGAGCCTGGTTGCCCTGGCCGGTGGCATTATCCTGTGGCTCATCATGCGCCGGCTCGACAAAATGCATACGGGTCGCTCGCCGCTGATCTATCGATTGAACGGGCGCCAGACTTTTGAATCGCTGATTGAATTTATGGATCGCGGTGCGTCATACCTGCTCGACTGGGTATCCTCAATACGCCTGCAAACACAACTGATGCTGGTTATTGCCGTTACGGTTGTGGTGGCCGCCCTGCCCCTGCTGGAAAACGGCTGGTGGCAGCCCGAACTGGCAACCCCGGTGAATCTGTTTTTTCTTTTGCTGTGGATTGCCGGTGGCGCATGTGCAGTCGGCGCAGCAATCCAGGCCAAGTACCATCGTCCTGCCGCGCTGGCCATGGCCGGTGGCGCCGGACTCACAACAGCCATGACCTTCGCCTGGTTCTCGGCACCCGATCTTGCACTGACCCAATTGGTTGTCGAAGTCGTTACCGTCGTTCTCATTTTGTTGGGGCTGCGATGGCTGCCTCCGCGCGTGCGGGCGGAGGAAACCTACGTACTGGATCGCATCAAAACACTTACCCGGCGATCTCGCGACATTATCCTTGCCGTTGCAAGCGGGTCGGGCATTGCGCTGGTTTCCTATGTCATCATGACCCGCCCATTCGACAACGAGATTTCACGTTTCTTTGTCAGCAACTCGGTTCCCGAAGGCCACGGGTCGAACGTGGTAAATGTCATACTGGTCGATTTTCGCAGCTTTGACACTCTGGGAGAAATCTGCGTGCTGGGTATTGTGGCGCTAACGGTGTTTGCGCTGCTGCGGCGCTTTCGTCCGCCACCAGAAACCATTAAAGACGGCCCTTTGCGCCGACAAAAAGGGTCGGGGTCAAATATTGCGGCGGAAGTGGAAAAACCGGATTCCAAGGAAGTACTGGCCCCCAGCGGCCCACTTAAGATTCCGGCCATACTGTCGCGCCTTTTATTGCCCATGGCGGCACTGGTTTCATTATTTTTCCTGCTGCGCGGACACAATCTGCCGGGCGGCGGATTTATCGCGGGCCTTATTTTTGCCACTGCCATTATCCTGCAGTATGTCGTGGGCGGCGTACTGTGGGTTGAAGCCAGGCAGAACCTGAAGCCCCAATACTGGATGGGAATAGGCCTGCTGGTGGCCGCAGGAGCGGCGCTGTCTGCCTGGTGGAGCATGCGTCCTTTCCTTTCGGCCTTCAAACTTGAGGTCAGTATTCCGTGGGTTGGCGTCATGCCTATTTCAACCGTGCTTGTTTTCGACATTGGCGTCTATATGCTGGTTATTGGTTCAACCGTCCTTATTCTGGTCGCGCTGGCTCACCAGTCTTTACGCTTCCGGCGTAAACCGGCCCCGGCACGAAGCAACCCGCATCCAGAGGAGGCCGCCTGATGGAAATCGTTCTAGCACTGGCAATCGGCGTCCTGACCGGTTCAGGCGTTTGGTTGATTCTGCGCCCCCGTACTTTTCAGGTCATCATGGGGCTAACGTTACTTTCGTACGCCGTTAATTTGTTCATTTTTTCCATGGGGCGCCTTACCATCGGCGCACCACCGGTCATCGACCAAGCAAAAGGTTTAGACCCGGCGCTTTACGCCGACCCGGTGCCACAGGCATTGGTACTCACGGCCATTGTCATCAGTTTCGCAACCACCGCATTGTTCCTGGTGGTTTTGCTGGCATCACGTGGCCTGGCCGGAAATGACCACGTAGACGGGCGGGAGGCGGATCTGTGAACGTCTTGCTGGCCCACTTTCCTATTCTGCCGGTTGTCATCCCCCTGATTGCAGGGGGCATGCTTATTGTCATCAAAGACACGCATCGCCATTTCCGGCTGGCGCTGTCATTTGCTTCGCTCGTGCTGCAATTGATTGTCGCCATTCAACTTTTATTCATCACATCGGGTTACGAGCCCGAGTTGTGGCCCTACCAGGTCGCCGTATATTTGCTGGGAGACTGGCCTGCGCCATTTGGTATTGTCGCGGTGGCAGACCGCCTGGCGGCCGTCATGCTAACGTTAACGGCCTTTTTGGGGTTAACTGTTCTCATGTACTCCACCGCGCGCTGGGATCGTGCCGGGGTGCATTTTCTGCCGCTCTTTCAGTTTTTGCTGATGGGCCTGAACGGCGCGTTTCTAACCGGCGACCTGTTCAACCTGTTTGTTTTCTTCGAAGTCATGCTGGCCGCCTCGTATGGCCTAATGCTGCACGGTTCCGGGGAAATGCGGGTCACGTCGGGCCTGCATTACATTGCCGTAAACCTGGTTGCTTCTCTGTTGCTGCTGGTGGCCATCGCCCTGATTTACGGTGTCACCGGCACCCTGAACATGGCTGACCTGGCCATCCGGGCCGGCGAACTCCAGGCGGGAGATCGGCGCCTGTTTGAAACGGCCGCCGCCATCCTGGGTGTTGCCTTTCTTATCAAGGCGGCTGCCTGGCCCCTAAATTTCTGGCTGGCTTCAGCCTACGCAAATGCCTGCCCACCCGTTGCAGCGGTTTTCTGCATCATGACCAAAGTCGGCATTTATGCCTTGTTGCGCCTGGGTTCTTTGCTGCAACCCACCGGCGCCCCGGCCGCGTTTGGTGGTGAATGGATGTACCCGGTGGGCCTGGCTACGCTGATATTCGGCACCATCGGCATTCTTGCGGCCTACCATGCCGAACGGGTTGCATCCTATTGCGTCATCATTTCCGCAGGCACCTTGCTATCGGCACTGGGGATGCCGGGCGTGGCTATGACCGGGCCGGCTTTGTTCTACCTGCTCAGTTCCGTCGTTGCAACGGCGGCATTCTTCCTGCTGCTTGAAATGGTCGAGCGCACCCGCAGCGTGGGTGCCGATATTCTTGCGGTGAGTATGGAGGCATTCGACCTCGACGACCCCGACTCCAGCCTGTCTGAACGTACCGACACGGTTGTCGGTGTCGCCATCCCCGCAGCCATGGCATTTCTGGGCCTGAGTTTTATCGCCAGCGCCATTCTAATCGCAGGCCTGCCTCCCCTATCGGGCTTTGTCGCCAAGTTTTCTTTACTGTCAGCCGCCTTCCAAACATCGGAAACCATGCCTTCAATGGCAGCCTGGTTCCTGGTCGGGACAGTCCTGTTTGCCAGCCTGGCATCCATTCTGGCTTTGGCGCGCACAGGGATCCGGCTTTTCTGGGCCAATGAAACGGTCACGCCCCGTTTGCGTGTGAGCGAGGCTGCACCGGTAGCCGCCCTGGTTTTCGCCGGTATTGCGCTGGCCATCTGGGCAGGACCCGTGCTCGATTTCATGAATGAAACGGCAATCTCGCTAGACAACCCGGAAACCTATATCGATGCTGTGCTGTCGCATGACCCGGTAAGAAAACTGGGTAATGGAGGCGGATCATGAGAAGAATCATTAACTGGCTGATGCTGCCCGCCTTGCTGACGATGCTTTGGTTGCTGCTGAACCAAACCCTGGCGTGGTCCCAGGTTGTATTGGGCGCGCTGCTGTCGCTGTTGCTTGCCTGGGCGGCCATGGCCTTGCGCCCCTTACGCTCTCAACCCAAAAAGCCGCTTGTCATGATCAGCCTGTTCTTGAAAGTGCTGGTCGACATCACAAAGTCGAACGTTGCCGTCTTCAAGACAATCTGGTTCAAGCCGCATAATCACACCGCCGGCTTTATCCGTATTCCGCTCGAGCTCAAAGACCCGCATGGCCTGGCGGCGCTCGCCTGCATCCTAACGTATACACCCGGTACGGTCTGGTCCGGATACTCAGAAAAAAGCGGCGTCATGACGCTGCATGTACTCGACCTGGAGGACGCCCAGGGCTGGATTGAACTTGTTAAAAACCGCTATGAACGTCCGCTGATGGAGATTTTCGAATGATGGATACCGTTCTCATTTGGGCAGGCACTTTCGCCCTGTTTTGTTTCGCCCTTGCCTTCACCTGCGCAACCATCCGGCTCTTGTTAGGCCCGACACCCCAGGATCGCGTCCTGGCCGTTGACACCATGTATATCAACGGTATTTGCATCGTATTGGTGCTGGGGGTGAATTTCGCCACCAGCGTCTATTTCGATATTGCCCTTCTCATGGCTTTGTTCGGTTTTATCAGCTCATCGGTGATGGCCAAATTCCTGTTTAAAGGCGAGGTCATCCAACCATGAACAGTTTGCCACTCTGGGCCTCAATTCCGGCCACGCTCATGTTAATTATCAGTGGTATCCTGACACTGACCGGCTCGCTGGGTCTGTTGCGTTTCAAGCGATTTTATTCGCGCATGCACGCCCCTACGCTGGGCAATACATTGGGTGTGACCCTGGTATTACTGTCGTCGGCGCTTGTTTCCAGCGCCCTGCTTGAACGAGTGGTAATCCATGAACTGCTCATCACTTTCTTTCTGTTTGTGACATCACCCATTACCGCAATTTTGCTTATGCAGGCCGGGCTACGCCGCGATCCACGCCAGCCTTTATCGAACGACAGCCACGATGTGGTCGACACCGATTGAAACTTTTCCTTACTTCTGGGGTGGTGTAGAACTAGGGTTTGTGCCAATATAAAAGCGTGTAATTCATCCTTAACGGAGGGAACAATGACAAGCACAAAACGAATTGGTATCTTAACTTTGGCATTAAGCGGTGTTTTTTCACTGGCTGGCGCCAACGCGCAAACCCAAACGCCAGAGCAACGCTACCAGCAGGAATTGCGCCAGTGCGAACAACTTAGCCCAACCGTCGATATGCAAGCTTGCAAACGTGAAGCTGGCGCTGCATTACAGGCTACGCGACAAGGCAATCTGAAAAACAACAATGGCATGAATTACGACAGCAACAAAACCGGTCGGTGCGCATCACTGCCTGCAAACCAGCGTGATGAGTGCATGATGCAAATGTCTGGCCAGAACACGCGCACAATGGGCAGTGTTGAAGAAGGCGGCATCTTGCGGGAAACAACCATTACGGTTCCAGCCACACAATAATTACAGGTATTTTCGCGATTCCGGCGCCCCGCCGGAATCGCGTATTCGACTCAAGTTATGAGGCAAATCGTGCTAAAGCTCGAGTTGCATCCCCATCTCCACCACCTTATTGGGCGGAATTTTATAGAATCGAGTACTTCTGGAAGCGTTGCGTGCCATGAATGCAAAAAGCAGGCGACGCCATCGCTGATGCCATGCAATTTTACGCACCACAATAATGCTCTGGCGCGACAGGAAATAAGACGTTTGCATTGCCTCAAGCTGGATTTCAGGATGCTCCTGCGCAACCTGCTCTAACAACTGCGGCACGTTCGGTTCCTGTTTGAATCCCCAGTTCGCCATGATTTGCCAAGACGAACGACTGGTTCGGTCAAGCTGGTAACGTTCGGTATACGAAACATAAGGTACATCGGCCACGTCAACCGTGACGAACAACACGTGCTCATGCAGTACTTTGTTGTGCTTCAGATTATGCAGCAGCGCGGGAGGCACTGTATTTGCAATCATACTCATGAATACAGCCGTGCCTGAAACGCGATTGGGCGGATATTCCTCAAGCCCCTGCATGAACTGCTTCAGCGGTTGCTGCCCGTCGGCCAAAGTGTGATGAATCTGATCGCGCCCTGTTTTCCAGGTCAACATTAAAACAAGCAACACAATCGCAATGGAAAAAGGCAGCCAGCCCCCATCGGCAATTTTTTGCGTGTTCGACGTAAACAACAGAATATCGATCAATAAAAAGAGCGTAATCAACACAAACCAGCCCACCCGACGCAAACCGGTACTGCCGCGTGGAAGAACAACAAATGCCAGCATGGTTGTCATGAGCATGGTGGCCGTTACGGCAAAACCATAGGCGCTGGCCAGATTGGCTGACGACTGGAATCCCCAAACCAGAATCATGACCCCCACAAACAAGGCCTGATTCACCCGCGGGAGAAAAATTTGTCCTTCTTCCTTGGCGGAAGTATGAAGAATATCCATACGCGGCCAGAACCCAAGCTGCACCGCCTGACGCGTAACCGAAAAGGCACCGGAAATAACGGCTTGCGAAGCAATAACAGTGGCAATAGTGGCCAAAATAACCAGGGGGATCAGCCCCCATGACGGCGCCATGAGAAAGAACGGATTACGCAAGGTCGTGGGGTCGGCGATAAGGAGCGCGCCCTGCCCGAAATAGCACAACAATAAGCCCGGCAATACAATGCCGAACCACGCCCGTCGGATGGCTCTGCGCCCATAATGGCCCATGTCAGCGTACAGGGTTTCCGAACCGGTGAGCGCCAGCACGACCGCGCCCAGTAGAAGATATGTGCTCACTGGGGCATCGTCGATAAGGTGAAACGCCCATATTGGATTCAGCGCCTGCAGGATCTCCGGGGTCTGGAAAATGCGCCATGCCCCCAATCCGCCAATGACGGTAAACCAAACCAGCATAATCGGCCCGAAAAACTTGCCAATGGCGCCTGTTCCATGGCGCTGTAACAGGAACAAAGCAATAATAAGTCCGGCGGCAATAGGGACAACCCATTCATCGAGGGTATGGGAAACGACACTGACGCCTTCAACCGCAGACAAGACCGAAATAGCCGGTGTAATCACGCTATCGCCATAGAACAAACAGGCGCCGATTAATCCCAGCACGGTAATAACCCAGCGCTTGCGACCAGAAACACCCCGGCCGGCCAGCTCCATTAGCGAGAGCGTTCCTCCTTCACCTTTGTTATCTGCCCTTAACATGAGGGTGACGTACTTAAGAGACACCACGATCATTAACAGCCAGAACAAAAGGGAAAGAACGCCGAAGACCTCTTCTGCACTGTATGTACCGAACTGGGACAACGCCGCGCGAACTGTGTAAAGCGGGCTGGTGCCAATATCGCCGTATACCACCCCCAGCGCACCCACAACCAACGTTGAACGAGCCGTAGCGCCTGTTTGGCCACCCTCCGGCACCGAATGATTTGACATAAAAGACCTTGTTCAACACCGGGTAACAGGTTCACCCCGGTTCAGCCCGGCGCCAATGCGCGGGCCAGGAAACACAATATTAATGCGGGTACCGTTAAACGCAGGACGACTCACCAGCTTCCAGCCTGCACCGTGCGCCTGCGCAATTTCCTGCACGATAGCCAAACCCAGGCCCGAACCGTCGCTATCGACTTTGGGTGCCCGGTAAAACGCCTCGAAAGCGCGCACCTGGGCCTCCGGCGCAATACCGCTGCCATTGTCTTCCACCGACATAGACGGTGGCGTTTGCCCCACGTGGAGCACAATCCGGGTGGCGCCTTTCCCATACCGCAATGCGTTATCAATCAAATTGCTTAATAACGCCTCAAGCAACAAGGGATCTGCGTCCACCCATACCGGAAACTCCGGCGCGTGCAACTGTAAATCAATCTTGTATGACCGCGCAACCGGGACCCACTCCAACGCTGTTTGACGCACCCAATCAGCCAGGTCCAGCCGGCGAAAAGCCTCTTTGATCTGCCTTGTTGAGTCTGCCCGCGCCAACACCAGCAGCTGTTGACCCAAACGAATCATCCGGTCGGTTACAACCTTGATACGCTCAGCCCGAGCACGCACATCATCGGGCAAAGGTTGTGAAAGCATCAGTTCGCACTCAAGGCGCAAACCGGTTAAAGGCGTTCGTAACTGGTGTGCGGCATGCCCCACAAAACGGCGCTGACTTTGCGATGCCTCATTCAAGCGCGCCAGCAGGTCGTTAATGTGATCAACGACCGGCGCCGCTTCTGTTGTGACCCCGACGATATTCAAAGGAGACAAATCATCGGCCGAGCGCTCCTGGATTTCATCAGCCAGCCTGTTTACCGACCTGAGACCCGACTTGACTCCCACGACCAAGACCCAGATGAACAGCAAGACCAGAATGAACTGACCAGCCAGCATAATCCAGAAAATATCCCGCAACACCCAAACCGACAGGTTAATTCGGCTCGTGATAATCCATGTAACGGCCAAGTCAACAGCCACCAGAAACATAACGGGTGGCAATAACCGAAGAATTAAATGTCGCGCCAGCGACCCCCGGGGAAACAGGGTGCGCAAAGGTTTGCAATCAAGCCGCACTTTCAAGGTCTAGCAGATAACCGAAACCGCGGATGGTCTGGATGCCTACACCCTTGCCTTCCAGACGTTTGCGCAAGCGGTAAATATAAACCTCGACCGCATTCTCGCTGAAATCACCATCCCAGGCCGACAGGGAATTAACGATTTGACGCTTGGTAACGACCTTGCCAGCACGCCCCATCAGCATTTCAAGCACTGAAAGTTCCCGCACCGACAAAGTGAGTCGGTCACCATCAATGCGTACCTCACGCCCCACCGTATCAAACGAAAGTTGGCCCACTTCAATCGTGGGCTGGGCCTGACCCGCACGGCGCCGACCAAAAGCCCGCACACGAGCGGCAAGTTCGGCGAGCTCGAACGGCTTGGTAACGTAATCATCCGCCCCGGCATCCAGGCCCGCCACCCGTTCGTCAAGACCATCGCGTGCGGTCAGAATCAACACTGACTCTTGATGACCATTGGCACGAATTTGGGTGAGCAGATCCAGCCCGCTGATATCGGGCAGGTTCAGATCCAGAATAAGCAGGTCGTAATCTTGTTCTTTCAACGCCTTGAGCGCCGGCGCACCGGCCTCAAGCCAATCGACGGCATACCCCTGCGCGGCCAGGAACTCGCGCAGCGCATGACCCAAAGTGGTGTCGTCTTCAATTACCAGAACTCGCATTCGCAGATTCTAGCGCTTTTTCCCCCGGACGGGTAATAAACCCCACTTTCTGCATGCCGGCCTGCTTTGCGCCGGCCATGATCTGGGCCAATACATCGTAGCGCGTTTCAAGGTCGGCACGAATATGCAGATTGGGCTGGGGATCGAGAACGGCCTGCTGCGCAAGCAACTCCGGCAAGGCGTCAAGGGTTACCGGCTCTTCGTTCCAGAACACCTGCCCTTGCCCATCGACCGCCAGGTCGATTATGTCGGGCTTCTGGGTGACGGGTTCCGACGACGCTTGCGGCACATTGATTTGTATCGAGTGCGTAAGCAACGGCGCGGTAACCATAAAGATAACCAGCAACACAAGCATGACGTCAATCAGCGGCACCATATTGATTTCCGATTGCGTTTGGCCGCCACCGCTATTATTGAAACTGCCGAATGCCATATCGAGTCCTGAACTTAAAAGTGCAAATCAAACCTGGGCGGCGGGGCGAGCCACCGGCCGTTTCGAGCTAACCTGCTGCCCCGTTGTAAGGAAGGTGAACAAGTCATGCGCAAACGCATCCAGGCGTGCCAGATAAACCCGGTTAGTACGCACAAAAGCGTTATACGCCAATACGGCAGGAATAGCCACTGCCAAACCCAAACCAGTCATGACCAGCGCCTCGCCCACTGGCCCGGCAATGCGGCTGATTGAAACGCCATCCGACAAACCGATGCCAATAAGGGCATGGTAAACACCCCATACCGTACCGAACAGACCCACAAACGGTGCCGTGGAACCAATGGAGGCCAACACGGTAAGACCGTTCTCAAGCTTGGCGGTTTCCTCATCAATGACCTTTCGAATAGTGCGCGTCACGAATGCATTCGTCGAGCCTTTCTCCTCTAAGCGCACTGCCCCGTATTTCTCGTGATGATTACGTGCATGAATGGCATGACTGGCCAAATGGGAAAAGGGCTCGTTGGCACCATGCGTGGCAATTTCATTTTCCACCTGCTCCAATGAACTGGCGGCCCAAAATTGCTGCAGGAAACGCTCGGAACGACGGCCAATACGCCAATTCGTAATTGTTTTCACAAATATCAAATACCAGCTGGTGAGCGACATGAGCACCAGAATCACGAACAGCGCTTTACCCACCAGATCGCTTTGTGCGATGAACTCAAGCATTCCGGGCTGCTCCTGCACAACCCCGGCCATCTCGGTAAGCGCAGGCGCTGCCGAATTGGTTGCTTCCTGCACCAGCGTTGTCGTTGACTCGATACTTTGGCTGGCTGCCTGAGCAACGATTGTGATCAATGATTGCAATACTTCAGACATAGGTCTTCCTATAAGACAAATTCAAAAGGGATATCCGCCAGTGCCGGGTAAGCCACACCATTTTCCGTATATGGACGAAAACGGGCTTTACGTGCCGCATCCAGGGCGGCGTTATCGAGCCGGGAATGGCCCGATGAACGCTGAACCGACACTTCCTGAACACTTCCTTGCGGAGAAATCAGTACGCGAACCACGACGCGCCCGGTTTCACCCCGGCGCACAGAGGCACGGGGGTACTCAGGTACAGGGCGGCGCCCCTGGTAATCGACCTGCCCCACGACGCGCGGACGATCGGGGTCGACAGGGGCCTGGGGCGCCTTGGGCGCAGCTTTCTCACTGGCCTGCCCACCTGCCTCAGACGATTTTTCTGCTTTGGGCAGATCCGGCTTGGGCTGCGGCTTGGGTTTCGGTTTTGGCTTGGGCTTCGGTTTTGGCTCGGGTTTTGGCTTTGGTTTAGGTTCGGGCTTTGGCTTTGGCTCCGGTTTCGGTTCAGGTTTTGGCTCGGGCTCAGGCAACAACATTTCAGGCTCGGGCATCTCCGTTGGCGTCCACTCTGGCTCGGGAAGCGGCTCTGGTTCCGGCTCGGGCATGATCTCAGGCTCGGGCATTTCGGTCGGTGTCCATTCGGGTTCGGGAATGGGCTCGATCTCGGGCTCGGGTTCTGGCTCCTGAACCGGCTCTGCCGTTTCTTCGGCTGGGGCGGTGTCAACGACCTCGTCGGCGATTTCAACGTACTGGATTGTTGTGGCTTCCGGCAAAGAGAGCGTTGACTGTTGCTCGGAAGAGAACCAAATGGTGGCAGCTAATGCGGCATGGACACCAAGCATGCCCGCGAGGGCACATAACTTGATGCCATAAGATGGCTGGCCGGGGCCTGAGGAATGAAGCGACATGAACGACAAACTTAAGTGAAAGTGGCAAGATCACACTTGCCGCCCGTAAATAACGGAAAACGCAACAATAACAGAAATGCGAATTATTCGCAATATTATGGCGAAACTTCCTTTATTCAGGCTTTTTCAATACTCGCACCAAATTCCGCAACTGCTCATGCAACAGCCAGAATGCGTCTTCACCGAGTTCGGTATGAATATGTGACTCGATCTGGGCGACAACTTTGTCGCAATCGTCCAGCAAAGCCTGCCCTTTTCGCGTGAGCACGATTGGAATGACCCTGCCTTGCGCAGCCTCGAGACGGCGCGCAATCAGGCCTTTTCGCTCCATTAAATTGACCATTTCATTTGCCGATTGCGGTGAAATCAAAGAGCGTTCAGCCAGCTTGGCATTGGACATATGAGCATGCGTACGGAACACGGAGAGAAACGTATATTGCGCCACCGTAAGCCCAAACGGGGCCAGGCGCGCACGCAATTGTGCATTGAGCTTTCTGTCGAGCCTGCCAATAAGGTAGGCAAACCCGGTTGGGTGATCAGGCAAGGCTCGACGTGAATCAATTTGCTTGTTTACGGAACTCATAAGGTGGTTGCCTATCGATTGAACTGGAGGTAGTATAAGCTTATGTCAGGTAATCTGATATACATGGAAAATAATCATTGGGTAAAAGTGTTGCCGTCAGTGTGCAATACGACAGCCCGGCCAGCAACAAATTACGTTTATTGCTGTGCACTACATCCTGGAGACAAAAATGAAACGTTTATTCAAAACGACTATTCTTGCAGCCGCATTGGGCCTTACCGTTTCAACGGCTTCCGCTGAAGAACTCAATATTGGTGTTGTGTTGTCATTAACCGGGCCCGCCTCCGGCCTGGGTATTCCCACCAATTCCGGCTTCAAGCTGTGGCCTGACACCGTGGGCGGCCTGAAGTACAACCTGATCGTCCTGGACGACGCCAGCAACCCGGCGCAAGCCCAGAAAAATGCGCAAAAACTGGTAACTGAAGACAAGGTCGACGTCATCCTGGGCTCCAGCACCACCACTCCCGCCATCGCCATGGGAGAAACCGCCGCCAGCAGCAAAACAGTTCAACTCGCTATTTCACCGGCCGAGTTTCCCGACGGCAAAGGCACCTGGACATTCCGTTTGCCACAATCCACCGGGGTAATGGCGGGCGGCATTATCAAGCACATGAAAGCAAATGACATCAAAAGCTTTGCCTTCATCGGCTATAACGACGCTTATGGCGACAGCTGGTTTCGCGACCTTAAAGAACAAGCTGAAGCAGCCGGCATCGAAATCACCACCGAGGAACGCTACGCCCGCGCCGACACCAGCGTAACCGCACAAGCACTTAAAGCCATTGCCAGTAAACCCGACGCCATTGTTATTGTGGCTTCCGGTTCCGGCTCGGCTATGCCTCATACTACCGTGGTCGATCGCGGCTTTGAAGGCACCATTTATCAAACCCACAGCGCTGCTTCACGCGACCTGATTCGCCTGGGCGGCAAAGCCGTTGAAGGTTCGTTTGTTATATCCGGGCTGGCCGTCTTGCCCGAAGGGCTGCCAGAAGATCACCCCTCGAAAAAACTGGCCACTGACTTCGTAACCGCTTACGAGAAAGAATATGGCGCAGGCACCCGTAATCAGTTCGCGGCTCATGCCTTCGATGCCTGGCTGGTACTGAATAAAACCGTTCCGATTGCCCTGGAAAAAGGCAAACCAGGCACTGAAGAGTTCCGTGTCGCCCTGAAAGACGCCCTGGAAAACTACGGCAGCATCCCCATCACACAGGGTGTCCTTACTTATACAAAAGACGATCATTTTGGTTTCGATGACAAGGCTCGTATGATGCTTACCATTGAAGACGGCTCGTTCAAGGCAGCCAAATAAAAGGCAAGCCTTCGCGCTTTACCATGTACTGAATTTTTACCGGCACGAAATGTACAAAAGGCAGTGATCGCTCACTGCCTTTTGTTTTGTATCTATTCTGTATGCATAAAAAAACCACTTGGCTTTCCCAAGTGGTTTAATTTTTTACACACGAAATTAAGTGGTGGGTGCTACAGGGGTCGAACCTGTGACCTACGCCTTGTAAGGGCGCCGCTCTACCAACTGAGCTAAGCACCCCTTGTTCCATTTTTACCAACAATAACGTTTTGTTCTTGTTGAACTGAAATGGGGTCACTTCACTTCGTGTAACGCGAGTCGAATTATAGCCAACTATTTTTATTGTTGCAAGTTGGCTTGCCTTAACAACCCGCGTTATTAAAGCCGAACAACACCCGCTTAGTTAACGGCGTCTTTCAGGGCTTTACCAGGCCGGAACTTGGGAACCTTTGCTTTCTTGATTTTGATTGCTTCGCCAGTGCGTGGATTACGCCCTGTGCGTGCTGCACGCTCGGAAACGGCGAATGTACCGAAACCCACGAGGGTAACGCTGCCTTTCTTTTTCAGTGTGGTTTTAACCGCACCAATAAAAGCCTCAAGCGCGCGACCGGCGTCGGCTTTGGAAAGATCTGCTTTGGTGGAAATATGCTCGATAAGCTCAGTTTTATTCATTAAGGATTACCCCTAAAAATTATTATTGCCAAGCAAGAAAACCCGGTCTTACTTGGCACCCCATTAACAAACACAGCACTTTTTTTTGCGCTGCCGTGAACTGCTAAAAATTATTTGCCTTTATACCAGGTTAAAGGTATTCGAAGGCCAAGGCATATTAAGCCTAGGAACCCTGGGTCTGTCAAGCAAAAAAGCTGAAAACCCGCATAACCATTATGTTCGGCAATACAACCTGTGCCACGTAATATAAAACCGCGCGAGAACAAATACAATACCCAGGGAACAATTCGAGCAAGAAAATGTTATCTGTTTGTTATCAATACGGTACCAAAACACTAATTAAGACAATAAGGCCTGATTGAAATCATCCAGTAAATCCTGCGTATCCTCGATCCCCACGGACACCCTGAGCATGTTGTCGCCAATGCCCATCAGCTTACGCTTTTCAGGCCCCATTTCATAATAAATGGTATGAGCAACAGGCAGCACCAGGGTTCTGGTATCACCCAAATGAGTCGCCAGCACAAATACTTTTAAACGATTCAAAAAATCAAATACGTCGATTTCGGGCACTAGCTCAACTGACAGCAACGCACCAAAACGCCCATTGAAATACGTCATGGCGCGCTCGCGCTGAGGATGTGACGGCAAGCCGGGATACATGACTTTCGATACCTTATCGTGCGATGCCAGATACTGAGCCAGCGACAGCGCATTGGCGCACGCCTTATCCATCCGCAACGGCAATGTCTCGGCACCCACAGCCAGGCGATGAGCGGCATCCGAACCCAGGGTTGCGCCCATATCCCGCAACCCTTTCTTCTTGATTTGGGTCAGCCCCCATGAAGTTGGGTTACCTTTGCGATAGACCTCGGCGATATTGGCATAAGCAGACCAGTCGAACAAACCCGTTTCGGTCACCATGCCACCCAGGGCATTACCATGCCCGCCTATGTATTTGGATAGCGAGTTCACCACCAATGACGCTTTAACGTCAACACCACGGCACAGCCATGGGGAAGACAGCGTGTTGTCGACCACAAACACCAGCCCTTCTTCTTCACACCACTGCCCTATACCCTTCAGATCAGCGATTTGGGTACCGGGGTTGGCAATGGTTTCCGTGAAAACCATTCGTGTTTCCTTGCGGCGTGCCGCCTTCACCTGCTCGGCATCCGTTGCATCAACCAGCGTAACGTCTACCCCCAGGTCTGATAACGTGCCGAACAGACTATTGGTATTGCCAAAGATATACTGACTGGAAATGAGATGATCGCCTTTTTTCAACAAGGTGAAAAAGGTGGCCGTTAACGCCGCCATACCGGAAGAAAACGAAACCGAACCCACGCCTCCTTCCATTTGCGTAATTTTTTGCTCCAGCGCCGCGGTGGTGGGCGTGCCCTGCCTTGCATACGTAAAGCCAGACTTGCCCTGAAAGACAGCAGCCAACTCACGCGCATCGGCAAACGCGTATTCCGTTGATGGATGCAGTGGCTTATGGACCCCGCCGTGCTCAACGCCGCTACGACGATCGGAATGCAGGGTGGTGGTAGAGAATCCGTTTGTCTTCATTTCAATCTCAAGCTTTTTTTCCAGTGCGCTGACGCACGGTTTCATATAAACAGACGGCGCTGGCCACACTGACATTCAGGCTCTCGACCGAACCCAACATTGGAATATGCACCAACTCATCGCAGGTTTCGCGCGTTAAACGCCGCATTCCCTCTCCCTCGGCACCCATGACCCACGCCATGGGGCGGGTTGCCTCTACGGTGTGAAGAGAGCCGGAACACTGATCATCGGTTCCCACCAGCCAGACATTGCGCTCTTTAAGCTGGCGCATGGTACGAGCCAGATTCGTAACCATCAGATAGGGAACCGTTTCGGCGGCACCGCACGCAACGCGTTGAACAGTCGCATTCAAGCCTACTGCGCGATCTTTAGGCGCAATCACCGCATGGACGCCGGCCGCGTCGGCCGTACGCAAACACGCCCCCAGGTTATGAGGGTCGGTAACGCCATCGAGCAGCAGGAACAAGGGTGTTTCGCCCCGGTCCTCAAGCAGGTCAAGCACTTCTTCGATATCTTGCGCCAGGACCTGTTTGTCGGCCATGGCCAAAACCCCCTGATGCTTTAACCCTTTGGCGATGCCATCAAGACGCTGGGCAGGCACTTGCAGCACTTTAACCCCGGCCTGACTGGCTTGCTGCACCAAAGCATGCATTCTTTTATCGCGCCGGGAGGCGTCGACATAAAGCTCTTTAACTGAAGACGGAGCATGGCGTAAACGGGCTACCACTGCGTGAAAGCCCGCCAAAACCTGATGGGACGACATAAATTTCCTTGAAAAACAGCGATTCGCTAACCGCTATTTTAAACGCCGTCGCCCCAAACCACTACTTACGCCCGCGTCGCCCGGTTTTGCGGCCCGACGCGGTTTGCTTTTTGGGCGTTGCGCTACGTTTGGCGCTCGCGCGTCGTTGACGCGCATTGGTTCCCTTCAAAGCCGCAGGCTTGGAGGAAGCCGCCTTCTTAACGCGCTTGGGCGCCACGCCGCCTGGATCCTCAACGGCTTTTTGCAATGTCTTGAAGCTGGTGTCCTTCACCAGACGGAATTCAATGCGACGCGCCTCAAGATCGACACGAGCCACCTGCACGTGTACTGCATCGGTTAAGCGATAGCGGATACCCGTGCGCTCGCCGCGCAATTCATGCATGGCCTCGTTGTACTGGAAGTAATCGGAGCCAAGTTCCGATACATGCACCATGCCTTCCACGAATAAAGTATCGAGCGTGATGAAAATACCAAACGGCGCCACACCCGTTACGCGACCACTGAACACCTCGCCCACATGCTCTTTGACAAACCAGCATTTAAGCCAGGCTTCAACGTCTCTTGAGGCGTCATCGGCCCGACGCTCACGTGCCGACAGCAACAAGCCCAGTTTTTCCCAAACCGCCTTTTCCTGCTCTTTCCTTGGTAATGCCGCAATTGCAGGAGCGTCGTCGATTTGAGGAATATACCTGCGCCCTTCGATAACCGACTTGATGACGCGATGCGTGAGCAAATCGGGATAACGACGAATCGGCGAAGTAAAGTGGGCGTAATGCTCATAAGCCAAACCAAAGTGCCCTGACTCTTCCGGACTGTAAATGGCCTGCTGCATCGAGCGCAGACACATCGTTTGAATCACTTCGTAATCGGGTCGGCCGCGCGCGGCCTTGATCAGACGAGCATATTCTTCTGTGGAGGGATCATCGCCACCACCCAGAGAAAGCCCGATATTGCGCAGGTAATCGCGCAACTGCTGCAGCTTTTCAGGTGTCGGACCCTCATGAACACGATATAAACCAAAACGTTTGTTGCGTTTGATGAAATCGGCTGCGCATGTATTGGCGGCCAGCATGCATTCTTCAATCAAGCGGTGCGCATCATTACGTTCATAAGCAACGATTTTCTCGATCCGGCCCAGCGGATTACATAGAATCTTGGTCTCAACCGTATCGAAATCAATCGCACCCCGTGTCGCACGTGTTTCAAACAGCAAATGAAACAGATCATATAGATGACGAACATGCGGATAAACCGCGCCCATACCTTTGGCTGCAGGTCCCTCTGGCTGTTGCAACGCCGCCCACACCTCGGTGTAAGTGGTGCGCGCATGCGAATGGATCACCGCATTGTAAAACTGGTATGCCGTTACTGTGCCCGCTTTGGCGCCCGACGCCGCAATCACCATGTCGCATACCAAAACGACACGATCAACATGCGGGTTAAGAGAGCAGATGCCATTGGACAAGGCCTCCGGCAACATGGGAATCACACGCCGGGGAAAATACACGCTGGTGCCACGCTCAATTGCGTCGTCATCTAATGCATCACCCGGTTTCACATAATGACTGACGTCGGCAATCGCCACCAGTAAGCGCCAACCAGGACGGCGTCGTTTCTCGGTTCCCAGGTTAACCGGTTCGCAATACACCGCATCATCGAAGTCGCGAGCGTCTTCACCGTCGATAGTGACAAACGGCACATCGCGCAAATCGACCCGCCCCTCAAGATCCGGCTTTGTGACCGAAGATGGCGTACGTTCAGCCTGGCGCACTGCTGCGTCGGAAAAAACGTGGGGAACATCGAACTTGCGCACTGCAATTTCAATTTCCATTCCCGGATCATCGATTTCGCCCAACACTTCAACCACCCGGCCCATCGGCTGCGTGTGACGCGTGGGCTGCTGCACGATTTCCACCGAAACGACCTGCCCGGGCTGGGCAGCCCCGGTTTCACCAGCGGGAATAAGGACGTCGTGCTTGATGCGCTGATCTTCCGGCACCACAATATGCGCACCACGTTCATATAGAAAGCGCCCAACCAATTGATTGGTCTTGCGTTCAACCACTTCCACAATGGTGGCTTGCGGGCGCCCGCGATAATCTCCGTCGACTTTGGCCAGAACGCGATCACCATGCAGCACCTTCAGCATTTCCCGCGGTAGCAGGAACACATCGGGGCCTCCATCCTCGCGTACGAGAAAGCCAAAACCATCGCGATGACCCTGGACACGCCCGGCGATGAAATCCATTTTCTTGTTAAGAAGCAACTTGCCGTTGGCGTTATACAGCAACTGGCCGTCGCGCTCCATGGCACGCAGGCGGCGATCAAAGCCGGTAGATAAGGGAACCTGCGCACCCAGGCTGCGGGCAAGGTCATCTACGCCAATGGGTTTACCCACTTGACGCAGTTGCTGAAGAATGGCTTCGCGACTCGGCACATCGGGGTCGAAGTCGGCGGGCAATAGCGGTAAACCGGCGTCGAGTTCGTCGCCGTTAACATCGGAGGTACTAGGGGGGGTGTTTTTTGTTCGCTTAACCAAGTAGGGTACTTCCCATTAGCAAAAAAATTGTTGTATAATCTTGTTCTTGTCGTTTTGCATCACCATCGGCAAACCGCACAGGCTTACAAAGCGGTGCGGGCGCAAAATAAGTGCCGCAAAATGTAGTGCCTTAACACAGGGCTTACATTAGCATACTCTTAAGTCATTAAGGGCCCAGGTGGCGGAATTGGTAGACGCGCATGGTTCAGGTCCATGTGCCGCAAGGTGTGGAGGTTCGAGTCCTCTCCTGGGCACCAGCACTAAAACAGAATACCCAGCTAAGCACAATGTTTAGCTGGGTTTTTTGTTTTGGCCTTTTGTTTTTTTGGCCGTTTGTTGGCCCTACGAAATGGAGACGCCATTGAGACGCCGTTTCCATATTCGATCTCAAGTATAAAAATTTCAGGATATGCTGCGATTGCTAAATAGGCTGCGAATAAATCACGCGTGCCTAAATTTTGCCGAACAAAAATAAAACAAGCAAAGCCAGCAAGATCGCACCAGCAATCCCGCTTGGCCCATAACCCCAGTTTGCGCTATGTCGCCACGCCGGCAAAACACCTATAAGTATCAACAGCAGAACAACAACAACAATCAGTTCAAGCGGCATGCTTATTATCCCCTCTATTAAAAAAACGAAGTAACTCACATGCCAAAGCCGGCCGTCGGTGCGGCAACGCACATCCAACCCAGCAAAAAAAGTAGATGATTATGTTAGTGTCAACCTAAGTTGTTGCCTTTAACAACCTAATGAACGGCCTTGAGCTTTACAACCAACCCCGTAGGAGAACATGGATGCACATTGCCAATAAATATTTCGCAGCACTTTTTGTGGCCCTCGCCCTGCTTGCCCTTGGAGGCTGCGCATCGACCAGTACTCAATCTGGAACAGGTGAATACATTGACGACACCGTTATCACAACGAAAGTGAAAGCCGCTATTCTTAACGAGCCCAACTTGAGCGTTACTGAAATCAATGTTGAAACATTCAAGGGTGTGGTGCAGCTTAGCGGTTTTGTCAGTTCCAGAGAAGACGCCAACCGCGCGGTAGAAGTCACGCGCGAAGTCAAAGGCGTAAAGTCGGTGAAAAACAATATGCAGCTGAAATAATCAGAAGTAAAAAACGTCTCCAAACAAGAAATTGCTGAAAGAAAATGGGAACAGCATTCCGGTTCGACAACATGTTTGGAGGCAAATAAAAATCAATCCTGTCGAAGGCTTGCGTTGTCAGAAGATGACAATGCAAGCCTTTTCATGAGTCCGCCCCATGGAAACAAACCCTGATTGATACAGGCGCCGTCACTATTTAACTAAGCCACATCCATTAAATAGGGCTGCAAACGAAGATTTTCTTTCTTCACAACGGCATAACACTCACAACTTAAATCCTCAAGCTGTTCTCTATCGAGAACGGTAATGCGCCCTCTTGAGTATGCAATGACGCCAAGGCTCTGCAACTTGCCAGCCGCCTGAGTAACACCTTCCCGGCGCACACCCAACATATTGGCGATTAACTCATGCGTCATGATCAGGCTGTTTGAACTCAATCGATCCAATGACATCAAAAGCCATCGGCATAATTGCTGTTCAATCGCGTGGTGGCGATTGCAAACTGCAGTTTGAGACATCTGAGTAAATAACGATTGCGTATACCTTAGGATCAAGCGCGTGAGAGGGCCGTGGGTCTCGAATTCTTTTTGCAAATCAGAAACTTTAATTCGATACGCAGACCCGGCACTTTGCACAACGGCCCGGCTTGGCGTGCTCGCTCCTCCCATTAAGGCTGGAAGACCGACGAGGCCGTCATTTCCCACCACGGAAATTTCAGCCGAGGACCCATCTTCCATGACATTCAACATCGAAATAATCGAATTGGTCGGGAAATAAGCAAAAAACTCGTCGTCTCCAGACTCGTAAATGACCTTCCCCAAAGGCAAGTTGACCTGTTCAAGCTGGTCAATTAAAGGCTGACGATGGGATTGCGGCAACGCCGCCAATAAATAATTTTGCAAAGGGTCGGTAGCAAAATCCTCTTCCAAGTGAACGCTCGACATGGGGCCTCCTGTAATTTTATTGGATTAAAAAATACTATTGGCTGTTAACCCGGTAATCGATCATCTACCATCCCGTATCGATGCACAAGCCGAATAAAGTTACCAAATGCGATAAATTCGCACAGCGAGTACGCGAAACCACGGTTTTTGTTACATGTTTTACTCTGCCCGCCGGAACTTTTCTTTTTAGCGTTTATTTATAATAGAATAAAGCGAAAGCAGATCACCTGAATGCATCGGTTTTCTGTGCGCTATCCAGAAGGACGACCTTCCCCGCATTTCGGGAACCACACCGGGACGGCCCGACTCTTTATAAAGGGAGTCATCATGGCCTGGATATCCCTGTTTATCGCCGGCCTGCTTGAAGTGGTCTGGGCATTTTCAATGAAGGTGTCCCATGGCTTTACCAAACCCGTTCCCACGATTGTCACCTTTGTCACCATGATTGCAAGTTTTGCGTTATTGGCTTATTCAATGCGCTCATTGCCACTTGGCACCGCGTACACCATTTGGACGGGCATCGGTGCAATCGGCGCGTTCCTGATTGGTATTTTGTTTTTGGGCGAACAAATCAGTGCCTTGCGAATTGTCGCCGCAACCTTGATCGTATCGGGATTATTGCTGATGAAGCTTTCTGGCAGCGAGTAACCCTGGCCAGCCGAGGTCCGCGCCCAGGCATTCAACTTTTCGTTCCGGCCACAACATAACGCAATTTCAACCATTCGCGTTCCACAGCAAGCTCGAATCAATTTCCTCGATTCTGACGCGCCCGGTAAGCAACATTGCCATTTCCAGCTCGGTACGCAAAATATGCAGTACATGAGCAACGCCTGCCGCACCTGCCGTGGCCAAGCCGTACACTTGCGCCCGCCCAATCAACACCGCCCTGGCGCCCAGCGCCAACGCTTTCACAATATCTGTGCCCCTGCGTATACCGCCATCGAGCAATACCGGGACGTCTTTACCCACGGCGCTTGCCACACTGGGTAAAAGATCAATGGCGGCGGGAACACCATCAAGCACCCGACCACCATGATTGGATACGATAATACCGGCACAGCCCGCGCGAAGGGCTCGTTCCGCATCGGCCGGGTGCGTAATCCCTTTGGCCAACACAGGCAATCGCGTCTGTGCGGTAAGTTGCGCCAGGCTTTCCCAGGTGGGCACACTCGTTAACAATGGGCCGGACAAACGTTGATGCAACGTTGCCTGCGCGGTTGAAGCCGCAGGCGTCACTGGCAGGTTCACAGCCTGAATATCGTCAGGTAACCGGAAACCTGAACGCTGCTCTTCATTGCGCAAACCATTAATGGGCGCATCCACCGTGACAACCAATGCCTGATAACCAGCGGCCTCGGCACGGCGCACAAGTTGCAGCGTGTTTTCAAGCGCGGGCTGGAGGTACAGCTGGAACCACAGCGGTGTTTTTGAACGCAACGATATCTGCTCTAACGTGTAACTGGCTTGCGTACTGACCACCATAGCGGCACCCATGGCGGACGCGCCCAGCGCCGAGGCAATTTCCCCATCGGGGTGCGCTAATTTCTGATAGGCAACCGGCGCCAGCATAATCGGGTGAAGAAAAGTTTGCCCCAGTAACGTCACCTGCGTTGAAGCCCTCTCGGTAGCGCACATCGCATTGGGCAATAACTTCAACCGCTGAAAGGCGCTGATATTGTCTGCGGCGGTAAAACCATCGCCGGCGCCGGCATTCAAGTAGGCCCACGCAGCTTCAGTCACACGCTCGCACGCATAGGGAATGTAGTCGGTAACGGATGCAATTTCGCCCGGCACACGATCCGGTTTGGGTTGGCTCATGGGTTAGACCATTCCCTGATAAGGTTGTGATACACGCCTGTCAAACGCGAAATTGTCTGAGCATCAGCACTTTGCATCGTTAACGCCTGAATCGATTGGTCGAGCTCCAGCAGCAAGCGACGCTTGTGATCTTCCCGAACAAGACTTTGCACCCAGAAAAATGAAGCAAGCCGGACGCCTCTGGCAACTGGATTGACCCGGTGCACGCTATTGGCCGGATACACCACAAGATGCCCTGCCGGCAACTTAACAGACTGGGTTCCATAGGTATCTTCAATAACCAGCTCACCGCCCTCGTACTCATCCGGATGGCTTAAAAACAAGGTAGCGGAAACGTCACTTCGCAAACGCTCGGATGAGCCCGGGATGGCAAAAACCGCATTATCGATATGGTTCCCATATGCACCCCCTGCCTGATATTGATTAAACCGGGGCGGCAAAATCCGCGCAGGTAGCGTTGCTGCAATAAACGCCGGGCACTGGCTTAAAGCAGCCAACATTCTTTCCCCTAATTGTTGCGCCATGGGGTGTTCAAGCGGTAACTGCTGATTGCTCTTGACTTGCGCTGCAATATGCCCGGCTGTTTCCCCGCCGCTCACCCAATCAGCTGAACTCAAAGCCTGGTGGAAAGCGCTCACCTCTTCGGTATTCAACAAGTCCGGAATTACCGTAATCATTCTTATTCAGCCAAATGTCAACGTTGTAAAAGTTGACATTTTAACGCAATAAAAAAATCAATTTAACTTATGATTATGAGAATAATTCGTATTCATTTTAATTTAGGGAGAGAAAGTGAGTCGCAAAACCCCTCAGAAATCTCGGCGTACGGCCCCGTCTTTGGCGCTGGCGCTGGCGTCTTCAACTGTTTTTGTTCCAAGCCATGTTTTCGGCCAAACCAATGGGCAGGCAGCACAACTGCCCTCAATCACCGTTGAAGGTGAGCGCGGGCAATCGTATACCGTTCCCGAAGCGTCACAAACCAAATTTACCGCCCCGCTCCTGGACACACCAAAAACCGTTCAAATCATTCCGCAGGCCGTCATTCAGGACAGTGCCGCCACCTCGCTGGAAGACGTTCTGCGAAATGTCCCTGGAATTACGTTCGGTGCTGGCGAAGGTGGCCAACCACTGGCTGACCGCCCTTTCATTCGTGGCATGTCCTCGGGCAACAACGTTTATGTAGACGGTGTGCGAGACCCCGGGGGTCAAACCCGTGAAGTATTCAACCTTGAGTCCGTCGAAGTCATTAAAGGAGCCGACTCGGTATACGGCGGTCGCGGCTCGGGCGGGGGTAGTATCAATTTGTCCAGCAAACGAGCCCGCCTGGGCAACTTTGTGGAAGGCGACGTAGGGCTGGGCACCGATCACTATTGGCGTGGTACCGCAGACGGAAACTGGCAGTTCACCGACCATGCCGCATTCCGGCTCAATGTACTGGGAGCCAAAGGTGATACGCCGGGTCGCGAAGTAGTTGACTACAAAAAATTCGGCATTGCCCCATCATTGTCATTCGGCCTGGGAACACCCACCCGCGTTACGCTGAGCTACTATCACCTTCAAACAGACGGAATGCCCGATTACGGCGTACCCACCGCCCGCAAAGCACCGCAACTGGGCAATTCCGCAGGTATTCTGGACGTCGGACGCAGCACTTTTTATGGCGTACTTGATCGCGACTACCAAAAAACACGCGCCGACATTGGCACACTGGAAGTCGAGCATGATTTTACCGAGCGGCTGACATTCAGCAACGCAACCCGCTACGGCGAAACGCTGAACGATTATGTAGTGACCAACCCAGGCGATGGCACGGTCAGTTTGGACCCCACCACCAATACCTATTGGTTGAAACGTGGCACAAAATCACGTTGGCAAAAATCCACGCTGTTGTCGAACGTGAGCCAGTTGTATGGAAAATTCGACACTGGCAACCTTAAACATAGTTTCAATCTGGGTATTGAACTAACACGGGAAACAAACAAAAACGCAAGCTATGCGGTAAATACAACCTCCGGCAGTGCCTGCCCCGCCAGCGCAGGTTTCAGCTCAACCGACCTGGATTGCACACCTTACCTTAATCCCAATCCGTATGACCCCTGGACAGGTTCAATTACCCGGTCCGCGCTTAGCCAGGATGCCACATCAACCACGCGCTCAATCTACGCGTTCGACACAATTGACCTGAACGAGCGCTTTCAAGTCAGCACCGGCGTGCGTTTGGATAACTATCGCATTTCCGGCAACTACCTGACACGTGGTGCAACCCAACCCCAATCGGCCGATGGGGAATGGACCATGTTCAATTATCAGCTTGGGTTGGTTTATAAACCGGCACACAATGGCAGCATTTACCTCTCTTATGCAACAGCCTCGACCCCACCCACCATTTCAGGGGGTGACCAGGAAAGTCTGAGCGCGGGGCAAAATGAACTCAAGCCCGAGCGCAGCAACACCATCGAGCTGGGGACGAAATGGGATGTGTTGAACGAAAAACTTAGCCTGACGGCCGCCCTGTTCCAGAACGAACGCAAAGACGCGCAAATTGAAGTTGACTCGGGCATTTATGAACAAGCCGGAAAAACGCGTGTTCGCGGTCTTGAGTTGGGTATTTCCGGGCAAATCACACCAAAATGGAATGTGTTTGGCGGCTACACCTACATGGATAGCGAATTGCTGAAAGGCGCCTACGATGGCGTAAACGAAGGCGATCCGCTGGCAAATACGCCCAAGCACAGCTTTAGCTTATGGAGCACTTATGCCGTTACCCCCAAATTGACCTTGGGCGGCGGTGCTTACTACGTAGGAAAAACCTTCGGCGGAAATCAGGGCACCGCCGGTGGCGGACAATGGGAAGTCTATATGCCGTCGTACTGGCGCTTCGATGCGATGGCCTCATACCGATTCAACGACCGGCTCAGTATTCGCTTGAATGCCCTGAACCTGACCGACAAGGTCTATTACAAGCGTACCAATGGCGTTCATCATGCCGATTTTGGGCCCGGCAGGCAGTTTATCCTGAGCGCCAATCTGCGTTACTAACCCAGGCAACGTTCGTGCTAAATTGGCGAGGCCGGTTCATTACCGGCCTCGCTTTTTTTTCACTACAACAAAGGAAGGCCGTGTCTACACAGCATAGCGACCAGGCCCATACGGAAATCATTTCCGGGCTAAGCGCAGTTCCTGCGTTTATTTCCTCAAAATATTTATACGACGAATTAGGCTCGCGCTTATTTTCAGCCATTACGGCGCTTCCGGAATATTATCCGACACGCACGGAAGCAGAAATCCTGGCGCAACGCAGCATTGAAATACAAAACGCTGTCGGCAAAGTATCCACGCTTATCGACCTTGGCGCCGGCGATGGAGAGAAAGCCTCCCGACTGTTTGAGCCCTTCAACATCAAGCGTTATGTCGCCGTCGATATTTCGGCTTCGTTTCTTCAAACGTCACTGGCTCGCCTGGAAAGCCGCTATCCGGAAATCGAGATGGTCGCGGTTGGCCAGGATTTTTCCCATGCCCTGAACTTGCCGCCCGAAGCCGGCGATGACGCCCGCCTCATTTTCTATCCCGGCTCAAGCATCAGCAATTTCAACCCTGCCGATGCATTGGCTTTTCTTCAACAGGTTCACACTGCATGCCGGCATGGTCAGTTGCTGATAGGCGTCGACATGATTAAGCCTGCCAATATTCTTGAACATGCCTACGACGACGCATTACAGGTCACCGCCGCCTTCAATCGCAATATCCTGCGTCATGTAAACCGCATTGCGCAAACCGACTTCAATCTTCATGACTGGCGCCACCGTGCACTGTTCAACCCTGATGATTCGCGTATTGAAATGCATTTGGAGGCAGTGCAGGACACCACCGTCAGTTGGCCAAATGGACAGCGTCAATTCGTTGCCGGCGAACGCATTCACACCGAAAACTCCTACAAATGGCAAGCGCAGGCATTTGAAGCGTTGCTGAGGCAAGCCGGATTCAAAAGCTGCCGTCATTGGACAGACGACCAGAACTGGTTTGCGGTGTTTGCAGCCCAGGCTTAACAAGTACGTTCATTCATAACGCATGAAAGCAACGTCATAATGCACAGGAACGAAACCCGGCATGAAGGTTATTTCGCTTGGGGGCAAAGAAATTACGGTAGCGCGGATGGGCTATCCGCGCATCGGTTGCACAACTGGCCCCCTTCAGTACATAGCGATGTCCCTCAAACCCAAAGCGGGAATAATCACGATACGGATGTGCAACAAACCCTTCGAAGGGAGCGAAACGACTTGATGTCCACTCCCAAACCAAGCCCCATTCAAATTCCGGACGCTCACAGGCTGCGTACTCCCACTCAGCCTCGGTAGGTAAACGTCGCTTCGCCCAACCACACCAGGAGTCAGCCTGATCTTTGGAAATGTGCACGGCAGGCGCATCGAGATTGAGTTCGCCCCACTTTCCAAAATGGCATGCCTGCCACATACCACGATGCTTTCGGACGTAACGCGGCATTGCAACCGCGCCGGCTTCAACTGCGGGAAGAAAGCGGCGCCAGCTAACGGGATGGCTGTCGATATCGAAACCTTCCAACTGAACGGGATGCGCAGGCAACTCATTGTCGAAGACGAAGTAATGAGCCGGCGCGGCGGCGACCGGGTCCGACCAGCCGAGTTGCCACGTGGTTGCAGGCATCCGGAGTGTTTTTGCCGCCGGCATCTCCTGCTGGCAAAGACCGGAAAACGCAGGTAAAGGAATATCCAACGCTTGCGCCATATAGATGGTCGCCTCGGCGTGCATATCCTCATGAAATAAAACAAGTCGATAAAAATACAGATCGCGCCCGTGTTGCGCATCATCTGCCAATAATTGCAGTGTGTCATCAAACGTGGCCTGCATGTACGCAAGGGTCGACTGCAAATCAAGTAAAGGCAAGTCCCAGCGGGTTTCCTGCGCCACACGGCTAGAGTCGTATAACGCATCTTCATTCGACAAATGTCCGGCCGGGCGCGTGTGGGTGGGATCACACTCCAGACCCCGATGCCGCTGCAGATTGCGTGCAGTCCAATATGCCTGAAACCAGGCAACATGCCCGGCGCCCCACCTGGGCGGGTTCAATTCAGTACTATAGGGAATCGTCAGATCGGCCCCCAGCGCATCCACATGGGCGTGCAAAAGGGTTAATGTTTTTTCGCGCGTTGCCCGCAACGCTGTCTCGAGCTCTGCCGCACTAAAACAGCGCGCAGATTGTGCAACTGAAAAATCCATTGCCATGGCACCCCCGTTTTCAAAAAATCAAGGTTACCATCGCCACGCATATGTCCCAAAGCCCATATCCGGGATGGGTCAACCTGCAGCACAACGCTTGGTTAATGTTTTATTCGGAGTTTCCTGAATGCAGCAAACGTCTTCCCCTGTTATGCGCGATATTGTCCTGGTCGGTGGCGGGCATAGTCATGCGATTGTGCTGCGCAAGTTTGCCATGAAACCGATGCCCGGCGTGCGCCTGACGGTGATATGTACAGATACCGAAACGCCCTATTCCGGCATGCTACCCGGCTATATCGCTGGGCACTACACGTACGATGACATTCATATCGATGTGCGAAAACTGGCTGAATTTGCCGGAGCCCGCTATTTTAAAGATGAAGTCACAGGCGTGGATCGCGACACGAAACGCGTACTGTGCAGGAACAGGCCCCCTGTTCCTTACGATATTTTATCTATCAATGTCGGCGCAACGCCCCAAGTGGATGCCGTGCCCGGGGCAAAGACATTCAGTATCCCCGTCAAGCCGATCCGCTACTTCAATGCGCGTTGGCTGGCCTTGCTGGATCGCATGAAGGAAAGAACACAGCCCACCATCATTGCCGTCGTGGGCGCCGGTGCGGGCGGGGTTGAACTTGCATTGGCCATACAGTACCGCTTGCAAGACGAAATGATTCGACAGGAGCACCAAAACCAGACCTTGCAATTCCATCTGTTTTCAGCCGATCCGGTCATCCTGCCCACCCACAACACCCGCGTACGCGCCGCATTCATGCGCACACTGGCAGCGCGCAACATCACGGTCCATCTCTGCGCCAAGGTAACCCGCCTGGAACAGGACTGTTTACATACAGAAAACGGTGATACGTTTACCGCGCATGAAACGTTCTGGGTAACACAAGCCACTGGCCCCGACTGGTTACGGGAAACCGGGCTGGCGCTTGATGAAAACCATTTCATCAAAGTAAGCGAAACCCTGCAAACGGAAACCGACCCGCTGATTTTTGCGGCCGGCGATTGCGTGGCGTTTACACCCCGGCCGCTGGAAAAGGCCGGTGTCTTCGCGGTACGCATGGGCACCCCGCTTACCCACAACTTACGCAGGGCCCTGGAGCAAAATCCCCTATTACCCTACAGGCCGCAGCAGAAATGGCTGGCTTTAATCAGCACGGGCGACCCGCATGCCATTGCATCGCGAGGCTCGCTATATGCCAAAGGCAATTGGATATGGCGCTGGAAAAACCAAATCGATCGGCGTTTCATGCGCAAGTTGAACGAACCTGCACCCACCATGCCACGAGAGGCGAAACCGACGCAGACCCGCCTTTCTCTGAATCCAGACGAGCAAGTCCAGGCCATTTCCGCCACGGCAATGCGCTGCGGTGGCTGCGGTGCCAAAGTCGGCGCCAGTATCCTGTCGCGCGCTTTGGCCACTATCGAGCCGATTAACCGGCCGGAAGTGCTCATTGGGCTGCATACGCCCGACGACGCCGCCGTCGTGAAGGTTCCGCCCGGCAAAGCCATGGTGCACACCGTTGATTTTTTCCGTGCCTTTATCGATGACCCTTACCTATTCGGACGTATCGCGGCCAACCATGCGCTGGGCGACATTTTTGCCATGGGTGGCGAAGCCGTATCCGCCACCGCCATAGCGACGGTTCCTCCCGGGCTTGAAGAAAAAGTAGCAGACACGCTTTTTCAAATGATGAAAGGCGCGATTGAAGTATTGAATGACGCAGGTTGCGCGCTTGTAGGCGGGCATACCGGCGAAGGGCAGGAATTGGCGCTTGGTTTTGCGGTTAACGGCGTTATAAACGAATCGCTTGAGGGCATCCTGACCAAAAACGGCATGCGCCCCGGCGACGTACTGATCCTGACCAAACCCATTGGCACGGGCACACTTTTTGCCGCACATGCCCAATTAAAGGCAAAGGGACGCTGGATTGATAATGCGCTGGACTACATGCAGATATCGAACCGCCTGGCCGTGCCCTGCCTGATTGAACACGGCACAACTGCCTGTACCGACATAACCGGCTTCGGCCTGCTTGGCCATCTGGTGGAAATGACAACGCCATCCGGCGTGCATGCCGAATTGAATCTAAACGCCCTTCCGGTTCTGGAAGGCGCGGCCGAAACAGCGGCCATGGGCATACTCAGTTCACTACAACCGGCCAACGTGCGCCTGCGCCGGGCGCTGCAGAATCAGGAAACCACTACAGCGCATTTGAATTACCCATTGATTTTTGACCCGCAGACCGCAGGGGGACTATTGGCAAGCGTGCCTGCCCCCCAGGCTGATGCCGCAATAGCCGCACTTAAGACGCTGGGCTACCCGGCCACAAAAATAGGGCGAATCGTGAAGCCGGATAATACGCTAGCGCCGGTAAGACTTATTATTTAGCGACTTGTCCAGCAATGCTCCCGGCAGGATCAACTCAACGCTCAACCCACCGTGCACCGAGGTGCAGGCACTGACCTTACCGCCGTAGGTTTGCACTAAATCCTGAACAATAGCCAAGCCCAGGCCGGATCCCGACGTTTGCTCGTCCAGCCGGGTACCGCGTTGAAAGGCACGCGCTTGATCTGACTCAGGCAAGCCCTGCCCGTCATCTTCTACGTTGATCACAACCCTTGGCTGGTCTGGAGCCTGCATCGCCACAACGGTAATCCAAACATGTTGCACAGCCCACTTGCATGCGTTGTCCAGCACATTGCCCAACATCTCCTGCAAATCGTGCTCACCCCCCAGGAAAGCCAATTGCGGCGCATCGCACTGCAAATAAAACCGGATATTTTTATCCCGGTATAACTGTTCAAGAGTACGCAGCAGCCCTTCAACAATCGGCAAAACGGGTGTGGAAATGCCGGGCGTGCGAGCAATCGCCGCAGCCCGGGCGCGCGCCAAATGATAATTGACCTGGCGCTGCGCCTGCGATACCTGCTCGCCTACCATCGCGGCCAATTGGCTGTTGTCTTGTTGTGCCGCGTTGGCCAGCACCGATAACGGCGTTTTCAACGCATGGGCCAAGTTTCCTGCCTGGGTTCGCGCCCGTTGCACGATCTCGTCGTTATTGCGCAGCACCTGATTAAACTCCTTGACCAGCGGCTGCACTTCAGACGGATAATGTCCACTGATCTGGCGCGCTGCGCCGGCACGTACTTTTGCCAACTCCTCGCGCATTCTGATTAGCGGTTTCAACCCAAGCCATAATTGCAGGAAAGTGGCGGCAACCATACCCGCCACCAGCACTGCCAGGGCCGCAAGCAGGATCTGCGTAAATTGCTTCAGCGGCCTGGCCAGTACACGTTCATCCGCCGCCACCGTCAGTTGGTAACGCGCCTGCCCTTCCGGCGGTGTCACCACCCGCGACAACCCATACATTTGGGTATCATTGCCGGCAGGAAAAAGGATCAGCTCAGACTCGTTTCCCGGGGAGTCAAACACCGACACGTTAAGGGTCTGGTCCCACAATGACCGTGATTGAGCAACAACAGGATGATCCGCCCTGTTTTCCTGCAGCCTGTTCACTTGCCAATACAGGCCGGAAAGCGGCTGCTGAAACCGGGGGTCGCTGGGTTCAACAGTAAGTGTCGCCGTTTCATTTTCTCCAACCGACAAGCCCGCGACCAACTGATTGATATAAACACGCAGCTCTGTATCCAACTGGCGCTCAAGATGCTGGCGAAATAGCGCGTTCAACCCCCAGCCGGCGACCGCGACGGTTGCCAAGATCCACACCAGGGTTCCCACGAGCAGCCGGCCACGCAAGGAGCGGCCAAGCAGCGGCAAACCCATTCTCATGCCTGCCCTTCATGAAGGCGATACCCAAGCCCACGAACCGTCTCAATGGTGTTGGACGGCAGTTTTTTCCTTAAGCGCCCAATAAAAACATCGATTGTGTTCGAGTCCCGGTCGAAATCCTGTGCGTAAATGTGCTCTATCAGGCTGGATCTTGAAACAACCTCGCCCGCATGCTGCATCAGCATCGCCAATACCCGGTACTCATGAGCGGTAAGACTCAACGGCACGCCATCGGCAAATGCACGGGCTGATCGGGTATCAAGCACGATAGGGCCGCACTGCCATTGTGCGCTTGCATGCTTGCCATTCCTGCGAATCAGCGCGCGAATGCGCGCCAGCAACTCCTCCATATGAAATGGCTTGGTCAAATAATCGTCGGCGCCCGCGTCAATGCCGTTCACCTTTTCATCCCAGCCATCGCGCGCCGTTAACAACAGAACCGGCATGCTCCGCCCTGTCGCGCGCCACTTTCGCAAAACGGTCAGGCCGTCCAGAAGCGGCAAACCCAGATCCAGCACCACAGCGTCGTACGACTCGGTCTCGCCTTTGAAATGAGCGTCTTGGCCATCATTGGCGACATCGACCGCGTAACCGGCAATGCACAAAGCCTGTTCCAACTGACGGACGAGCGCGGGATCATCTTCAACCACCAGCAAACGCATTGTCAGTCACCCCTGTATTGAATGTTCCGGCCTTTTATCTGCAACACTTGGCCATTCTCGGCGTTCACTTCCAGCTTCAAAATAGTGCCTGCTGATTGAAGCAGCTTTATTTCATACATGTATACACCGTCGTCCTCTTCAAACTCGATCTCCACCGGCTCTCCGGGAAAATCACGACTCACTATGTCCAGCACCTCTCTTAAAGAAAGCACTTTGCCTTCCAGCAAGGCTTGCCGGGCACGATCCTGATCGTCTCGGTCGTTCTCCGCAAGACTAAGAAGAGGAAATATCAATACCACCGCAGCCAGAATGACGGCAACAAGAACCTTTGTTGAAGACCACATCACCAAACCCTTTCCATTCGCGTTAAAGGCCGTTTTATTACAGGCAACATGAACAAAACATGAACGTCGGCTTCATGTTCCGTTCACAGCAGCACACGCACAATGGCCACTGTATTCGGGTTGTCCGAATCCTTTATCAGGAGAAAGCCATGTACAAAAGTTTCCGTAAACTCGCTATTGTGACCGCGTTTGGCAGCGCAGGTCTTGTTGCTTTAGGCCTGCCCGCTCATGCGCAAAACAATGTAAACGCACCGCAGGCATCAAGTGCCGCCACCCAGGCACACGAAAACTGGCTTGGCATGCGCGACATTCTGGCCCGTGTTGAGTCTGCCGGATATTCCGATATCCGTGAAGTTGAAAAAGAAAAAAGTGGCTACGAAGTCAAAGCGCGTAACCAGAATGGGCAGATGGTCAAACTGTATGTCGAGCCGATCAATGGCAACATTATCAACGAAAAAAGACGCGACGACGATCGGCGCGATTAAGCTGCAATACATCACATCGGTATGGCAACAAGCCGCTCAAACCCGCTGCACGAAACTGGCAGCGGGTTTGATGCTTTTTTGATGTTTATTTGACAACTTTTTGCAGCACCAAGCGCTATCTTTGCCGCATATATCAACACTTCATTAGCTGGAGTATCCCTGTGTCCAAAGATTCGCAGCGCGAAATTGCAAAACATACAGCCAACAAAAAGCCGCTCTTGTCTATTGTCGTGCCTGTCTACAATGAACGTCAGTGCCTGCCCGGCCTATATGAGCGGATCAACAGCGTACTGAAATCAGTTGCGGTAGAAAGTGAGCTTGTCCTGGTCGATGACGGCAGTAAAGACGGCAGCGACGAATGGATTGCAAGCCTGGCACTGCGCACCACAAATGTTCGGGCTGTACGTTTGAGCCGGAACTTTGGCAAAGAAGCAGCACTCACCGCGGGAATCGACCATGCCAGCGGCGATGCCGTCATTATTCTGGATGCAGATCTGCAAGATCCGCCGGAACTTATCCCGCAAATGCTGCAAGCCTGGCACGAAGGCGCCGACGTTGTTGCAATGAGGCGGCGGACCCGTGCAGGAGAAACGTTCACCAAAAGAGCCAGTGCGCATGTTTTCTATCGTTTACTCAATCGCATCAGCGAAACAGATATTCCGCCAGATACCGGGGATTTTCGTTTAATAAGCCGCAAAGCGGTAAATGCGCTGGCCGGCCTTCATGAGCGCAACCGCTACATGAAAGGCTTGTTCGCCTGGATAGGATTGCCCACGACGGTTATCGAATATGATCGCGCACCCCGCACGGCAGGCGAAAGCCAGTTGAGCTATCTTCGCTTGTTGCGTCTGGCGTTTGAAGGCATTACTTCGTTCTCGATTGCGCCCCTTCGCCTTGCCACCCTTGCCGGGGCCACCACCGCCTTAACAGGCATTTTGTTTGCAGGCTGGATTGTCGTTAAAACCCTGGTGCTTGGCGAACCGACCCCCGGCTATCCCTCGCTAATTGCGCTAATCACCTTCCTGGGAGGCGTGCAGCTCGTGTCTATCGGACTGCTGGGTGAGTACATGGGTAAAACCTACTTTGAAGCCAAACAGCGTCCTGTCTATTTGGTGCGCGACGTCTTGCAAACAAGACCCGCCCAGTTGGCGCAAACTCGTGAGCAGGGACACCGTAATGCAGCGTAACTTGGTGTTTATGACCTACATGGGGATTGCGTTAGCCGTTCCTGTCCTGGCAATGGTAATAATGCCGCTGGCCGATACATCGGAGCCACGTTATGCGGAAATCGCCCGTCTGATGTACGAGTCGGGAGACTGGATTACGCCTTGGTTCGCACCCGGAACACCCTTTTGGGGCAAGCCACCGTTATCGTTCTGGTTGCAAGCTGCGTCAATGCATGTTTTCGGGCTATCTGAGTTTGCAGTGCGACTGCCTTCATGGATTGCCGGCATTGTTACGCTCTGGTTGCTCTATCGTTGCACCGTGTCTCTGTTCAATACAGCAACGGCCCGGCGAGCTGTTCTGATTTACGCTACATGTGCGCTTTCGCTCGTCTCTTCGGGGGCGGTACTCACCGACCCATTTCTTGCATTGGGCACAACGCTTTGTATGTCAGGATGGATCATGGCAGGAAACGCAACAGGCCTATTCTGGCGCTACAGTTTCTTCATTGGGTTGGCCGTGGGCCTTTTGGCCAAAGGACCATTGATTCTTGTGCTGGTAGGTGGTGCTATTGGGTTGTGGCTCCTTTTTTACCCACAAGCTCGCAAAACACCGGGTTTTCTGCCATGGCGTAAGGGCTTGGCGCTCACGCTGCTGTTAAGCACCCCCTGGTATCTTGCCGCAGAGCTGAAAACGCCGGGTTTCCTGAACTACTTTTTCATTGGCGAGCACTTTCTGCGTTTTATCGACCCAGGCTGGAACGGAGACCTTTACGGCACCGCCCACAAGGCCAATTTCGGAACGATTTGGTATTACTGGCTACAGGCCTCGTTTCCTTGGGGATTCGCAGCGCTGCCAATCCTATTGACCAGACTGTTCAGCTCAAGGCAAAAAGCCGCTATGAGACGCTATCTATCAGACGCGCAACTGGGCTATTTTCTGGCCTGGAGTCTCTTTACGCCACTATTTTTCACATTCTCCGGGAATATTCTTTGGACCTATATCCTTCCTTCATTAGGCGGTTTCAGTATTTGCCTGGCTTATGCCTGGACGCTGCCAGCTAATGATAAAAACACCAACCCAAAGCCGAAGCATCGGTGGCATGCAGTCGGCTTCCCTTTACTGACCCTGTTCGCGCCCGCAGCCATAACCGCGCTCGTCGTAACAGTCTCATTTACGCCGAACCTGCTTAAAACCGAAAAACTCTTGGTGCAACACACTCGCAAAGTTACCGCATCAGACTATCCGCTTTATTATCTTGACGAAGTTCCGTTTTCTGCGCGATTCTATTCTTTCGAATCTGCCCAACCACTTAAAGAACATGAGATTTCAGCGAAAATCCGCTCTGGTCGTCAGTTCTGGCTTGCCGTACCCAAAAATCGTCCCAGTACGATATTGAAAGCGTTAAACCAACCGGAGTTCTCCAGCAAACGCTATAGCTTATACCTTGTCAACAAACATGCACAAAACGCCCTTACTGCCCAGGCGACACAATCCGGACTGATTGAGCCAATCTCCCAATGAGCGAAACACCGTTAAAACTCTTAATCGTTGAAGACCATAAAGCGCTGGCGGAAAATATGTTCGAGTACTTCGGACAAAATCCGCGCTACCTGCTCGACTACGCACCCGATGGGCTTACCGCTTTACACCTGATCGCCACCCATCGATACGATGTCATTATTCTCGATGTCATGTTGCCTGGCGTGTCGGGTTTTGAAATCTGCAAACGGATACGGCTTGATTTAAAGCAGCGCACGCCGGTTATTATCATGACCGCCAAAGACATGCTGAAGGATAAGGAAACCGGTTTCGGTGTGGGAGCCGACGACTACCTTGTAAAACCTTTTAATTTACGCGAGCTACAACTTCGCGTTGAGGCACTTGCACGGCGCCATGAAACAGGTAATGCCGGGCTGATGCATGTACCCGGTTTAACGTACAACGCGCAAACACGCTCTGTTTCTGTAAAAAACCACAAAGAACTGGAATTGACAGGAACCCTGGCAAAACTGTTTGAACAACTTATTGACGCCTACCCCGACCTGGTCACTTACGAGAAAATTGCCGATACGGTATGGGGCGACCGCGAAGTTGACAGGCACACCATACGAACACACGCTTACGCGCTGCGAAAACTGCTTTTACAACAATTTGGCAAACCTCTAATCAAAACACGACACGGCCTTGGCTACCATTTAATTGCGCCTGGCGAGTCTGAATAATGCGATCTATTTCCCACCGAATCTATCGAACGTCGGCACTGATCAGCCTTGCTTCCCTGATTGTTGTTTTTGTGGGTGTCACCTGGGTCAGCGAAGATCTGGAATCGACCATGTTGCGAGTCGAACTGGCTCAGGAGCGAGACTTTCTGCTAGGCGACAACTTCGATCCATCAAGTCCCATTATTCGGGAAACGTCCGGCTTAACGCTGGCATATATCCCCACGGTCAAGTCATCTGAATCATCCGCGAACCCGCGTCCTGACCCCGCGGTTCCCGCTATTTTCAGCGGACTTGAGACCGATTTTTCGGGGGAAATTTACAAGAACGATGACACTTACCTTGTAACCATACAGACACTCCAGCATGGCGTGCTTTACCTGGCTAGGGACATTACCCATTTTGAGCAGCGAGAATGGCTGTTTAGACTTGCCCTACTAGTTGTCATCGGACTCGTCGCAATTGTTACTGCCTTACTTTCCGTGTTTGAAGCAAAACGCATCGTTAAGCCATTAACAACGCTTTCGAAACAAATTGAAAAATTACCCGTGGGCTCCAATATGTCTGGCTTGCCAAAGAACTGGCAAGACGCAGAACTGCAGAGCATCGCAAACTCGTTCAACCTTTTCGTAGCGCAACTTGAGGCCTATGTTCAACGGGAGAAATCGTTGCTTAACATGGCCAGCCATGAATTTAGAACGCCATTGGCTGTCATTTCGGGAGCCCTCGACATACTGGAAGCCCGCGGTAACCTTAACGCACAAGATCAGACCACGCTTGGCCGGGTCCGGCGCGCCACCACCGAGATGCAATCCAATGTAAACGCCCTTCTAACACTTGCCCGAAAAGAAACCGAGCACACTGCTAGCGATCAAATCGTTTCGCTTGCATCGACCATTCATCAAACCATTCAGGATTTGTCGGTCAATTTCCCGGTAGACTCACGCTTGAGTTTCAAAGCCAGCAACCCGGTAGATGTTCGAGCCGACCCAGCCCTGGTGCAAATGCTTCTGCGTAACCTGCTTCAAAATGCGCTGCAACACACCCATGGCCGGGTTTATGTCGAGCTGTACGAAAACACGCTTGAAATTCGCGATGAAGGCCCTGGATTAACGGAAGAAGCCAGGGCCTTACTTGCTTACACGGGCCCGGCCCGCCCGCCTACAACGGTCACTTCGGGTTTAGGGCTCTATCTGGTCACGTTAATTGCGGAACGCCTGAATTGGCCGCTGGAGCTAGCAAAAACCATTGAACAAGGCACAACAATACGCATACATATCAATGTCGATGCAATGAACGCAGGCTGACGCAAAACATGCTGAAAGTATCAGCGCACATAGCAATTGTTGATGTATTAGAAAATATTAATGACCCATCAGCTTATCCATGGCACCAGGCTTGTCATGCACGGCAAATCGGTCAACCAGTGTTGTACTAGCCTCGTCCAGGCCGACAACTTCAACCTCAGTTCCTTCTCGCCGAAACTTCAAAATAACCGCATCCAGCGAACTGATGGCCGTAATGTCCCAAAAGCGCGCGCGACTCAGGTCAATCACCACTTTTTCAATGACTTCCTTGAAATCAAATGACGTGGTGAACTTCTCGGACGAAGCAAAAAACACCTGACCCCAAATGGTGTAAACGCGTTCACGTCCCTCGTTGCGCGTTTCAGAGGTAATACGCAGCACACGCCCCACTTTATGTGCAAAGAAAATGCCGCTGAGCAGAACACCCACCAGAACCCCCTTGGCCAGGTCATGCGTTGCCACCACCACAATAACCGTGGAAACCATCACAATGCTTGATGTTCTGGGGTGGCGAACCAGATCGCGCAACGAACCCCAGCTAAATGTACCGATTGACACCATGATCATGACCGCGACCAAGGCAGCCATTGGTATTTTCTCGACCCAAGGCCCCAGGAAGACCACCAGAATCAACAGAACCATACCCGCAACAAACGTCGATAAACGCCCGCGCCCGCCCGACTTCACATTAATGACGGATTGTCCGATCATCGCGCAACCGGCCATGCCACCCAGAAAACCGGAAGCAATATTCGCAACGCCCTGCCCTGCACATTCGCGATTTTTGTTGCTGCGCGTGTCGGTTAAATCATCCACAATTTGCGCCGTCAGTAACGACTCAAGCAACCCGACCACCGCCAATGTCGCCGCATAGGGAAAAATAATCTGCAAGGTTTCGACGTTCAATGGAACGTCGGGCAAGAGGAAAATCGGCAACGTATCCGGTAACTCACCCATGTGGCCCACGGTACGAATATCCAGCCCCAGGGCCAGCGAAATCGCGGTCAGTACCACAATGCATACCAAAGGCGAAGGAATAGACCGGGTCACGTAGGGAAACAGATAAATGATGGCCAGGCCTGCCGCCACCATGACATAAACTGCCCACGGTACGTTGATGAGTTCTGGCAATTGCGCCATGAAGATGAGAATGGCCAAGGCATTCACGAAACCCGTAATCACCGAACGCGAAACAAAGCGCATTAAAACACCCAGCCGCAGGAACCCGGCCAGAATCTGCAAAACGCCGGTCAGTATCGTAGCCGCCAGCAGATATTCCAGGCCATGCTCTTTTACCAGCGTAATCATGACAAGCGCCATAGCCGCCGTGGCGGCCGAAATCATGCCTGGCCGACCGCCTGTAAAAGAAATGACCACAGCGATACAGAATGAAGCATATAGCCCCACTTTAGGATCGACACCGGCAATAATGGAAAACGCAATGGCCTCTGGAATAAGCGCTAACGCAACAACGATACCCGCCAGAATATCGCCACGAATATTGGAAAACCAATCTTCTTGAATTTGTTTTAATTGCATGGGAATAATTCGATAATCAGCAAAATACGGGCGCACCGCTTGCACGGGGCAAGCCGCTTGCAGCAACAGGGGGGGCGTCTGCTGCTGAAGGCGCCCTGTGGGCACGCACACAATTTCTGCAAAGTTAAATAGATACGCCGACGGCACCAAGTCGTAAAGACCAGCATACGATGCGACGCGAAAACCAGGCTGGATCAGTTAAATGATACCGATCAGAGGAGACGAAAAATTTACATGGGTCTGAAAGTTGGGACGCGGCCGGTAGAAAACCAGCGCTGCGCAGAACTGTTAATACTTTGTTGCCGATCAAGGCATGAAAGCCCCATATTCTAGCATGCAAGCCTTGGATTTTCGTTCAGGGAAGGGCCACGACAAGTGACGCGGGATCGATTTGCGCCCACACCGGCTGGCCCTGTTCCAGCAATTGCGGCTCGTTCTGGAAGCCCACCAAGCTGGCGCCACAAGCCAGGCGCATTGTGATTTCGGTTTTACCGGGCCCGCCGGACACCCCCTCTACCCGACCCGCCAACACGTTCATATTTTCCTGTTCAGGCAAATTTGCGCCAACACTAACCGCTGTTGCCTTGCACAAGGCCAACACGGTAAGCCCTGGCTTGAGCCCCAGTAGCTGCGCACTTTCGTCGGTTAAAACCGATTGAATAGGCGTACCGTCAACCAATGCCAAGGCAACGCATTGGCCGTGCTCATCGGGTGCAAGATGGTGAACCGTGCAAACCCACTGATTCCGCATACTGGTTCTAAGACCCAACGTTGCCTCATGGCCTGCGTTGAAGGCTTGCAGCATGGCAGCCTGTCGGACTTTCGAAAAATAATCAAAAGCGTCCAACACTTTATGGCCAGCCGAAGTAAGCTGCGCGCCCCCGCCGCCGCTGCCGCCCACCGCTTTTTCAACCAGCGGCGTACCGGCCAGGTTACTCAGGGTTTCGATTGCCTGCCATGCCGCCTTGTAACTGATACCTGCCTCCCTGGCCGCCTCCGATATCGAGCCGGCCGCGTCGATCCGACGCAAGACATCAATTCGCTTATCAGTAATGTCGTGCCCTAGCGCGGCGTCTAAACGAAGTGATGAAGTGTGATCCATTTGGGACTTGTCAAACAAAATAGTTACCGGTAGCATTATCGCTATTCCAATTATGAATAGCGATAATCACGTTAAATGCAGCCATGAAAATATTCGCTTCTTTAGCTTTAACCGCTTTGCTCTTCCCTGCTATTGTGCACGCTGAAAACGCAAATGTCGCGGTTGCGGCCAATTTCGCCGCACCCATGAAGGAAATCGCGCGCGCATTTGAACAGGCAAGCGGGCATCAGCTTACCGTATCTATTGGATCAACCGGAAAACTGTTCTCGCAGATTCAAAATGGCGCCCCGTTCGATGTGTTCCTGGCCGCCGACACGAAAACAACTAAAGAAGCAGAAGACGCCGGGCTAAGTGTGCCCGACAGCCGTTTCACTTATGCCATTGGCAAGCTGGTGCTATGGAGCCCGCAAGCCACTTTGGTCGACAACGAAGGCGGCATTTTAAACACAGACAAGTTTGAACGTATTGCCATGGCCAACCCCAAACTGGCACCTTACGGCGAAGCCGCCGAACAAGTCGTTGAAAAAATGAATCTGGCTGAAGTTTTGAAGAACAAGTGGGTGTTTGGGCAAAGTATCGGCCAGACATACCAGTTTATCGCCAGTGGCAATGTTGACCTGGGCTTCGTTGCGCTGTCGCAAGTAGCCGAACAGGGCAGGATGAAGTCAGGTTCAGCCTGGATCATCCCCCAGGACCTGTATGAACCGCTTAGGCAAGACGCGCAATTACTGAAGCAGGGAAAAGATAATGAGGCCGCCGCTGCTTTTGTTTCATTTTTGAAAAGCCCAACTGCCGCGGCGATGATTGAATCCTTTGGCTACAATCTGCCTGAATCGGCAGGACAATAATGCCGCTTGACCCTCAAACCTGGTCTGCTGTCTACCTGACCCTGAAACTGGCTGGGTTAACAACCATTCTTTTGCTCATTCTTAGCACACCGCTGGCCTGGTGGCTTTCACAAACCCACTCTCGCTGGCGCGCGCCTGTTAGTGCACTGGTAACCTTGCCATTGGTATTACCGCCCACCGTGCTCGGTTTCTATTTACTGGTCGTCATGGGTCCGGCCGGCCCATTGGGTCAGTTAACCCAATTGCTGGGATGGGGTGTGTTGTCTTTCACCTTTACCGGTTTGCTGATTGGCTCCCTGCTTTTTTCACTGCCCTTTGCCGTACAACCCATTCAACATGCATTTGAATCGATCGGCCCGCGTCCATTGGAGGCGGCAGCCACGCTGCGGGCCAGTCCGGTCAACGCGTTCCTAACTGTGGCGCTACCCCTGGCGCGACCGGGCCTGATCACCGCCGCCATCCTCACATTTGCACACACAGTCGGCGAGTTCGGCGTCGTGCTTATGATTGGCGGCAACATACCGGGCAAGACCAGTGTGGTCTCAACGCAAATCTATAGCCATGTTGAAGCCATGGAATATAGTCAGGCCCATTGGCTGGCCGCAGGCATGGTGGTCTTTTCCTTCCTCATACTGATGTGTTTGTCATTGTTCAAGCGCAAAGGTCCCGGAGTCATTGGATGAAGCCACCGCAAAACCATATCCGCATCAACCTTGCTCGTGCCGACTTTATGCTGGAAGTCGACCTGGCGCTGCCGACAACCGGCATTACAGTTCTATTTGGCGCGTCCGGGTCAGGAAAAACCAGCATCCTTCGCTGTGTTGCAGGCCTTGAGCGCGGACAAAACACCCACATTCAAATTGGTGCAGACCTGTGGCAAGACGACTCCAGCAAACTGTTTCTGCCCACCTGGAAGCGCCCACTGGGGTATGTTTTCCAGGAAGCCAGCCTGTTCGACCACTTGAATGTACAAGCTAATCTTGAATATGGTTTGAGACGCTGCGCAAAGCCGCACGACCGGCAGGCGCTGGACGAGGCGGTTGGACTGCTGGGCATCAACCATTTACTTCACCGCGCCCCCCAGGCGCTTTCAGGTGGCGAGCGCCAGCGCGTTGCCATCGCCCGCGCCCTGGCCGCCCATCCCAAGCTGCTTTTGCTCGACGAACCCATGGCCTCGCTAGACCTGGCGCGCCGTCATGAAATTCTGCCCTGGCTGGAGCGTCTGCGCGACCAGCTTGCCATTCCCATGCTGTATGTCACCCACTCGGCAGACGAACTGAGCCGCCTGGCCGACCACGTCGTCATCATGGAAAAAGGCAAGGCCATTGCCACGGGCTCGGTTGAGGAAATACTCACGTCAATACAATACCCTGCACTCAGCGGCGAGCAAGCCAGCGCGATTCTGACCGGTATCGTCGAGGAGAAACAAGCGCAGTGGCATTTGGCAAAAATTGCCATTCCCGGCGGCGTCCTTTGGGTTCGAGACGATGGGTTCAGCGTTGGACAGACAGTGCGGCTGCGCATTATGGCGCGCGATGTCAGCCTATCAGCAGATAGCGCGGCACACACCAGTATCCAGAATCATCTTCAAGTAACCGTCGCAGGCATTATCAACGATATCCACCCAGCCCAAAAACTGATTCGCCTCGATTGCGCGGGCCATCCCCTGCTGGCACGTATTACCAGTAAAGCCGCTTACGATCTCCAACTGGCATGCGGCACCAAAGTGTGGGCGCATGTAAAGACCGGCGTTGTCAGCATTTAGAACTTAAACCACATATCGATGTGCTCAATACCGGCTTCCATGTAAATATCACCTTCAGCCTGAAAACCCAAGGCCTCATAAAATGAACACGCGTGGTATTGGGCCGACAATGCAACGCCCGGCAAGCCATGCCGCTGCGCCTGCTGCATCAGCGCCTGCATAATATGCCGGCCAATTCCCCGCCCGCGCCACGACTTCAAGACAGCCACCCGGCCAATATGGCCGTCGGGCAGCAAGCGCCCCGTCGCCACGGCCTCGCCACCGTCGGAATAGGCTACAGCGTGTGCTGAAACGACATCAAACTCATCAAGCTCCAGCTCGGGCGGCACCTGTTGCTCAACAATAAAAACTTCATGACGAACGGACATGGCATCGGGACGGCACTGCTCCCAGTTTCCCACGACAAACCGCACTGATGCAGCGAATTGCGCTTGACTCTTCAAACTTAGTCCCCTTCGGCCGGATCCTCATCCTCTTCGGCCTTCAACAAGCTGGCATGGTGGTCGCCGTGGTAACGCAGCACGCGCCGCCCCCCTTCCGACGTGCCCTGGTCGAACACGTCCTCGGTGGCATCTAGCAGCCAGTGCGCTGTGCGGCGCCGCTGATGGTACATACGTAAATTAAGAAGTTGAAAACGGTTCACATCGGTCTCCTGAATAAAAAGGTCAAGCACCCCGAGTGCACAAAAAAGAGTCTGCTGGCCTGCGCGATTACACCTGAAGATAACAACACTTTCTGCTATGGTTACTACCTGTCGCGAATCATACTGCCTGCTTCGGAGTACCGCATGAACAAATTGCTTACCCGCCACACCGCTTTTTATCTTGTTATTGTGCTGGCCCTATTCTTTTCCTGGCTGGCGCTGGCTGTACATTTTGCCTGGTGGCCGGTTGCGCTTGCATTCATTGGGCTGACCATTCTGGGCATCTACGACCTGAATCAAACACGTCATGCCATTCGGCGCAATTACCCGGTTATTGGCAACCTGCGGTATTTTTTCGAGTCGATACGTCCTGAGATTCGTCAGTACTTTATCGAAAGCGATAAAGACGAACTGCCGTTTTCCCGCTCGGAACGATCTTTAGTGTACCAGCGCGCCAAACACGACATGGACAAACGCCCTTTTGGGACCCAGAACGACGTTTATGGCAACGATTACGAATGGATCAACCATTCCATGGTGCCAACACACTTGGCCGATACCGATTTCAGAATACAGGTCGGCGGTGAAAACTGCACGCAGCCTTACGCCATGTCGGTACTGAATATTTCGGCAATGAGTTTTGGCGCGCTGTCGGCCAATGCCGTGCGGGCGCTGAATAAAGGCGCCCAAATGGGCGGTTTCGCCCATGACACCGGCGAAGGCGGCATCAGCCTTTACCACCTTGAGCACGGCGGCGACCTGATCTGGAATATCGGCTCGGGCTATTTTGGCTGTCGTGATGAGCAGGGCAATTTCTCGGAAGAGGAATTCGCGAAACGCGCCACGCAGCCTAATGTAAAAATGATTGAGCTTAAACTGTCACAAGGTGCCAAGCCCGGCCATGGCGGCATGCTGCCAGGCGCCAAAGTCACAGCGGAAATCGCCCACGCAAGGGGCATTCCTGTTGGCGTCGACTGCATCTCACCGGCTCACCACAGCGCGTTTTCCACCCCGGTCGAAATGATGGAATTCATTGTCCGTCTGCGCGAACTCTCTGGCGGCAAACCCGTTGGCTTCAAAATGTGTATTGGTCACCCCTGGGAATGGTTTGCCATTGCCAAGGCCATGTTGAAAACCGGCATTACACCTGACTTCATTGTGGTCGACGGTGCCGAAGGCGGTACCGGCGCAGCGCCCATTGAGTTTGTCGACCACGTTGGTACGCCCCTGCGTGAAGGCTTGCGACTGGTTCACAATACCCTGGTGGGAATTGGACTGCGCAGGAAAATCAAACTGGGGGCGTCGGGCAAAATCATCAGTGCCTTCGACATGGCCCGCATTATGGCGCTGGGCGCCGACTGGTGTAACAGCGCCCGCGGCTTTATGTTTTCGGTGGGCTGCATCCAGGCTCAGGTTTGCCATACCGACCGATGCCCAACGGGCGTAACAACCCAAGACCCAAAACGGCAAGCGGCGCTTGTCGTGGAAGACAAATCGGAACGCGTTGCGCACTTTCACGACAATACCTTAAGCGCGCTTGGAGAGTTGCTGGGTGCCGCCGGGCTAACTCACCCCGGCGACCTGCGCCCGCATCATATTGCGCGGCGGATTTCAAACCTGGAAGTTCGCATGCTGTCGGCCATTTTCCCCGACTTGCGAGAAGGTGAGATTCTGGAAGGAAAGTTCCGCCAGACCATTTATCGGGTTGGCTGGCCCATGGCACAGGCCGATTCTTTTCAACCGTTGTATAGCCTAAGCCGGGCCATGTCGGAAGTTGACGCTCACGACACCTGAACTTAGTAGAAACACTAGGTTGAACCTTGGCGATGCTGGCGTTAAATTGAATTTACTGCTCCTCGGGAGCAGGTTCACCGCTCTTTCGAGACGGTGCCACCACACCGGCCGGTAAAGCCGTGTGTCAACTGCCGCAAGGGCAGTAAGGCCTCACCAAAAGGTGGGGCCTTTTCGTTGGCGTGAGCGTGCCGAAAAATACCCCAAGAGACCCCCATAAAAATTTTACGTGCAAAACGTAACAACAGAAAAACTTATGGTATAGTAGCGGTCTTCCGAGCGGCGCATTAGCTCAGCTGGTTAGAGCGACGGAATCATAATCCGCAGGTCCCCTGTTCGAATCAGGGATGCGCCACCAAAGATATCAAACACTTACGTCAATCCTTCGGGGTTGGCGTTTTTGTTTTGCGACTTCACTTCATCTGCGTTCGCAAGCGCACAGAACCCACTCTTTAGCCTACTCTACCCTTAATACACCTGCCAGTGCGTGGATCCCTTTGTCCAACAAAAATTTATCATTCCCGCGGGGCACCACAGTTACTTGCTTATATATTGGTCCTCACAGGAGAGAAGAATGCGTCCGTACATAAATTTTATCGTCATGATCACGGTGTCTGCTACGTTCATGTTTGGCTTGATGTATCTGAACACCTATCAGCCTAGCCATGTGTGGTTTAGCCAAACTCGTTTGTTCATGACTTTCATAATGGCCGGCTGCATGGCGTTGGTCATGCTCTTTTTCATGCGCCATATGTACAAAAACAGACAGGCTAATATAGCCATTGTTATTGCGAGCATCGCGCTCATGGGTTTAGGTTTATGGTTAGTTCGAAGCCAAGCAACTGTAGCGGATGCTGCTTGGATGAAGGCGATGATTCCGCACCACTCGATAGCAATACTCACAAGCGAGCGCGCCGATATTTCTGACCCTCGGGTCAGGAAACTTGCTGACGAAATTATTGAAGCCCAGCGCCGGGAAATCAAAGAGATGGAATCCCTGATCAATGATATAAATAGTGATTAAAAACGCGATCTTATGCCAAAAAACTGACAAAGTACCATTTGACAACCGTTAACCTGGCCACTAGCATTTTCCTGTCGCTGTACAGTAGCGTGGGAGAGATTGGTTACACACCGACGCCGACGGAGCAACCACCCCGGAAACTCTCAGGCACCAGGACCACGCTCGCTTGACAATCTGGAGAGAGGTGTCTAAAAACACCCACCGAAGGGGATACTGCTTACGCCCTACAAGGGCTGGCAGTTTAAGCTCTCAGGTACCTGAACAGAGGGGGTGCAATGGTCATTTGACCATTGAAAACTCACTTTCAAGGTACTGTTATGACACATATCGCTGTTATAGGCTCGGGTATTTCCGGTGTTACCACCGCCTACGAGCTAAGTCGGGCTGGATACACGGTTACAGTAATAGACCGTAATCTGTACCCCGCTATGGACACATCATTTGCCAACGGCGGCCAACTTTCGGCTTCGAACGCCGAAGTTTGGAATCAACCTGCCACCGTATTCAAGGGGATACGCTGGATGCTGCAACCCGACGCGCCGTTTTTGGTCAACCCACTGCCCTCGTGGCACAAGTACAGCTGGATGGGCGAATTTCTTTTGGCAATCCGTAAGTACGAACTCAACACAATTACCACGACGCAGATGGCCATTGAGGCGCGTAAACGTTTATTTGCCATTGCGCAGCAAGAAAACATTCAATTTGACCTTCAAAGGCGAGGCATCCTTCATATTTACTACGATCGGGCCAGTTTTGTACAAGCGGAAAAAGCAAACACTTTATTGAAGAAAGGAGGGCTTGAACGCTATGCCGTTACCCCATCTGAACTAAAACAAATAGAAACTTCATTGCAGGGCGAATATTACGGTGGCTTTTATACCCCGTCGGATGCAACGGGTGATATTCATAAATTTACGCGCGGGCTCGCTAAAGTATGTGAACGCAAAGGCGTGACTTTTTATCATGGGCAAGAAGTTATTAACCTGCAACTCAAAGAACAAGTTGAAATTCGTACACGCCCCTCGCAATGCAACATGGCCAAGAGCCAAGATCATCACGACCTCACCGTTGACGCGATAGTGATCTGTGGCGGGGTCGGTAGTAAAAAACTCGCAGAAATGGCAGGTGATAGGCTTAATGTTTATCCGGTAAAGGGTTATTCGATTACCGTTCATCTGGATGACGAAGACAGCGTGCGAAGCGCGCCGTGGACAAGCCTGCTCGATGAAAGCGCGAAGATCGTAACATCTCGGTTAGGTGCAGACCGTTTTCGAGTAGCGGGCACGGCGGAATTCAATGGAGAGAACCGCGATATTCGGGCTGATCGCATTGCGCCCTTAACGCGCTGGGTAAACAGGAATTTTTCTATCAACACATCGCGCGTTGTTCCTTGGGCGGGTCTCAGACCTATGATGCCCGACATGATGCCAAGAGTGCGCCGCGGCAGGCATGCGAAAGTTTATTACAACACCGGACATGGGCATCTTGGCTGGACACTCTCAGCAGCAACGGCAGCCCAACTTCTTACTCTTATCGAGCAAGATGTACAACGCAAGGTAAGCGTGCTGTAACATAGATTGACATGGCTGCAGTAGGCGGCCATTCGTTCTACTTTAACCAAACAGCCTGCGCGATGCCGGTGTGATTCAGACATCGGCGCGATTGTCGTTACTAATCGCGCGTTTAATCCAGGTTTCAAGCCGTTGTGCCACGGGTGTTAACGGAATGCCACGCACCCTGAACAAGCCCAAGGTCGCCGCAGGTGGTTTCGGTTCAACCTCGAACGTAACGACACCGCAACTATAAAGTGGATCGGTCATCAGTCGATCAGGACCAAACCCGACCAAATCCGTTCGACGCATCATTTCCATCATGAGCGATGGCGACGTGCATTGCACGATTTGCGTTGGATGCGGCAACCCCGCCTGATCCAACCAATGTAATAAGTGATGCCCAGTACTCCCGTTAGTTAAATTTAGAATCCACCGCGCCCTTGACACCGTTGCCCAATCTTTAGCTGCAGCCAACGGATGCCCCTCGCGCCCAGCGATCAAAAGTTGAGTAGGGCACAACGGAAGAAAAACCAATTCCGGCGGCAGTTCGTCGCGCGTTGCGATAGCAACCCCAAAATCCAATGCGCCCTCCAGCAACCCGGGAATGATTTCAGTCATGAACCCTTCCTTCAATGTCATAAGCGCCTCGGGAAAGGCCGTCGCAAACCGGCGATAGACTTCGGGAAAGATGGTGGTTGCCACTACCGGCGTAATGCCGATGGAAACGCGTGCCCCGGCCCCACCACTAATTTGTTGAACTTCGTTCCGGGCCCGATCCATTGTTGCAAGAATCATGCGTGCACGCCCCAACAATGCCTTTCCTGCATCTGTAAAGGAGACCCCACGATAACTTCGATTCACCAACTCCGCACCCATATCCTCTTCCAACTCTTTCATGGCACGGGTCAACGCACTTTGACTGATTCGCAAGGCACGCGCGGCTGCGCGTATTGAGCCACTATCGGCAACTTGCACGAATGCTTTCACATGTTGATGTTTCATTCTTCGACCTCGACGGGAACACGGCTTTATGCTTCAACTTGGTGACATCAAAAAGTGTTCATATACCCAAAAACAACGTCTTTCAATTATCACTGATTCCGACAAAAATAAAAAAAAAGATACCGAGGAGAACAAATGGCATTTCCTGAACTGGATCTGCAATCAATGAAAGAATGGCGTCATGCTATCCATCAGTTCCCCGAGCTGGGGTTCGAGGAAGAACGCACCAGCGCTTTGGTCGCGCAATGCCTGGATGAGTGGGGCTATGAAGTACACACCGGCCTGGCCGGAACAGGCGTTGTTGGGAAACTGGTGGTTGGCACAGGTGAAGGACCCAAACTGGGCTTACGCGCTGAAATGGACGCCTTACCCATACACGAAGCCACAGGCTTGCCCTGGCAAAGTCAGGTAAGCGGCAAAATGCATGCCTGCGGCCACGACGGCCATACCGCAATTATGATGGGCGCGGCCAAAGCACTGGCCCAAATGAATGCCGAAGGTATGCTGACTGGCAATGGCATTGTCCACATCATTTTTCAGCCGGCCGAAGAAATTGGCGGCGGCGGCGGTGCTCAGCGCATGATTAAAGAAGGCCTGTTTGACCTTTTCCCGTGCGACGCCGTCTTCGCTTTACATAACTTACCTGGCACACCGGTAGGCCATTGTTTTTTCCGGCCAGGCCCTTTCATGTGTTCGTCCGACAAAGTGCTCATTCGCTTTCAAGGCAAGGGTGGACATGGTGCCATGCCTGAGCTATCACAAGACCCCACCCTACCATTGGCGGCCACGCTAATGGGTTTGCAGACCATTGTGGGGCGCAACCTCAGTCCTTTCGAGTCGGGTGTGATCAGCGTGGGGCGAGTCGCCGCCGGCGCAAGCTACAACATTATTCCCGATCAGGCAGAACTCGAACTCAGCGTGCGCGCCTTGCAACCCGAAATCCGTGAAAATTTGCGTGAACGAATTGAGGGTATGGCACTACATCAGGCAAAGGCCTACAACTGCAGTGTGAACATCAAGTACGAACTGGGTTACCCCGTACTCGTTAATGACCCAACCCAAGCCAAACTACTGGAGCAAGCAGCCAAACAAACATTTGGCGAAAACAACGTTAATGAACAAGCGTTACCGCTGGCCAACAGCGAAGACTTCGCCTACATGTTGCAGAAAGTGCCCGGTTGCTACCTGATTATCGGCAACGGTGACAACGGCCACGAGCACGGTCAACGACTGGGGCCCTGCAGTGTGCATAACCCCCACTACGATTTCAACGACGCTTGTTTGTCATATGGCGCCGAATTCTGGCTCAATCTGGTCAAGCTTTTCTTTTCAACAAAAACGGTGGGATCCCCCTAAAAGTAAATCACGCCTTTCATTCATTTCACCAACAGAGGAATAACGACAATGAGACAAGCCCTTAAATCCCTCAAATTGATCGCCGCAGCTGCCCTGGTTAGCTGTGCAGCAGGTGTACAAGCCACCACGCTTACGCTTTCCAACTGGGTGCCGCCCACACACTTCATTACCACCGATATTTTGCAAGTGTGGGCCAAAGACGTCGAGCAAGCTACCGAAGGCCGCGTCAAAATTCGCATGCTGCCCAAACCCGTTGGCAGCCCACCTCAACATTGGGAACTGGCACGCAAAGGCATTGCCGACATTACCTGGGGTAACTTCACATACGAACCCGACCGCTTTAAAGCCATATGGTTTGCCGAGTTTCCATTTAGTGGCGACAACGCTGAGGCGCAATCGGTTGCTTTGTGGGACACCTACCAAAAGTATTTAAAAGACACGCCCACTTTTCAAGGCGTGAAACTGCTGGGCACCGGAATGTTTGGCGGCGGTGCTATTCACCACAGCACAAAGAATATCGTCACCCCGGAAGATCTCGCTAATCAAAAAATACGCATGGGCGGACCCATTCAAAAGCGCTTGCTTGAAGATATGGGCGCCGTGCCCATTGCCGCACCGGGGCCACAGGTATACGAATTAGTGGAAAACGGTGTGGTTGACGGTTCTTTGAACCCCATTGAGTCTGTCATCAACTTCCGCGCAGCCGATATGTTGAAACACCACACGCTCATACCCGGCGGCTTCTACGATGCCACCTTCTTCTTGGCCATGAATGAAGGCAAATGGAACAAACTGTCTGATGCCGACAAGAAAGCCATCATGAGTGTATCGGGCGAACATTTTTCCCGTCTTTGGGGTAGCGAATACGACCGTCAAACCGAGATGGCGCTGAAAGAACTGAAAGAGCAAAATCACCAGTTCAACACACCATCGCCGGAACTGATGGCCAATATCGAAGAGGTAAACAAAACGGTCGTGGCCGAATGGGCTGCTGATAGCGCATCGTTCAATATTGACGATCCCATGGAGATGGTAGAGTTCTATCGTTCTCGATACAACGAACTGAAAAACAAGAACTAAGACTTGGATTTAACGCCCTCTTCAGATGGACGGTGCGCCACAAGGTCGGGCATTCTTTGCCCGTGCCTACACGCCATACCGAAATTTTTCTCGGAAAGCCTTATGCATTCTTTTCTGCAAAAAACTCGAAAATCCATCGAGCTATTTTTGATTGGTGCTTTGCTTGCAATGGTGTTCCTGACGTTTGCCGACGTCATTGGACGCCGCTTTTTCGGCGCCCCCATCTACGGCGCGCACGACCTCACTGAACATTTGATGGCGCTCATCGTTTTCTCGGGCCTGCCTTTGCTCACGTCGGCCCGCGGCCATCTGGTCGTTGACCTTTTCTGTTAGCGCCGGTGTAATACTGATCCACCCCGTCGGAGTAAATCTGACCCATCTGGGCAATGATGGTGGCTTTTTGGCCATCGATAATGTTGACTCAGGAGCAAGCAGTGGAGATCAAGGTAATGGCGCGTCGAGGCGTCAGTATTAGGGAGATGGCCCGGCAGTTGGGCTGTTCGCGCAACACCATAAGGCGATACCTGCGTGAGGCAGACGCTCAACAGTACAGGCCCCGTGATGCGAGGCCAACTAAGCTGGATCCATATAAAGACTATTTGCACGGGCGAATTGAAGCTGCTCGGCCACATTGGATTCCGGCAGCCGTGCTGTTGCGAGAGATTCGCGAGCTCGGCTATCCCGGTGGCGTTACTCAACTCAAGGCGTTTCTGAACGGCTACAAACGTCAGGAGTCCGAGCCGGTTGTACGTTTTGAGACGCCGCCTGGCAAACAGATGCAAGCCGATTTCACGCATATCCGGCGGGGCCGTGATCCTTTGTTGGCTTTCGTCGCTACGCTAGGCTACAGCCGTTCGAGCTGGGTTCGGTTTACCACCGATGAACGCGCTGATACGTGGTTCGGGTGTCTGCGCCAGGCTTTCATCTATTTCGGTGGCGTGCCCGAGCACGTGCTGTTTGATAATGCAGGTGCCATTATCATTGAGCGCGATGCCTATGGCGATGGTCACCATCGTTGGCATGGCGGACTCCTGGCAGTGGCCCAGGAGTTTGGCTTTATCCCACGTGTTTGCCAGCCTTATCGGGCCAAGACCAAGGGTAAGGTTGAACGCTTTAACGGCTACCTGAAGGGCAGCTTCTGCGTACCGCTGGCTGCTACGCTCAAGCAGGCTGGCCTGCGATTCGACGCAACAGCAGCAAACGCTCATATTGGCCGATGGCTGACAGAAGTAGCCGACCAACGGTTACACGGTACGACCGGGGAGCGGCCCGCCAAGAGGCTGCAAGAAGAGAGATTGACCTTGCTGCCGTTACCCCAGCAACACCAGAGCATCCTTGTGCCGCCAGCGTCTCAGCGGCCGGTTCCGTTGGAGAGTTTCCAGCACCCGCTGTCTGTCTATAACGAATTGTTGGAGGTGCGTGCATGAATCTGCAACACAACCGGATCGAGCAGTTATGTGATGTACTGAAGCTGGAGCGCATCGCCAGTGAGTGGCCCGCCATTGCTCAGCAGTGCGCCCGCGAGGACGCCAGCCATAGCGATTTCCTGGAGCGTTTGCTGGGTATGGAGAACGACGCCCGGATTGAACGCCAGCGTATCGCACTGATGAAGATTGCCACATTACCGTCGGTCAAGACCATTGAGGATTATGACTTCGCCTTTGCAAGCGGCGCCCCGCGTGCTCAGATTCAAGAACTGGCAGCCCTGACCTTTATCGAGCGTGCCGAGAATATTGTGTTCCTCGGCCCAAGCGGCGTGGGCAAGAGCCACTTGGCGCAAGCCTTGGCGTACCGGGCTGTGATGGCTGGCATTAAAACCCGCTTCCTGACCGCCGCTGATCTGATGATGCAGTTGGCCACGGCTCATAAACAAGATCGTCTTAAGCAGTACTTTAACCGCGCCATCATAGGGCCGCGATTGTTGATTATCGACGAGATCGGCTATTTGCCCTTCGGGCGCGAGCAAGCAAACCTCTTCTTTAACGTGGTAGCCAAGCGCTATGAGCGAACCAGTATCATCGTCACCAGCAATCTGCCCTTTAGCCAATGGTCTTCATGCTTTGCTGAAGATCAAACCCTGACCGCCGCCTTGCTTGACCGGTTGCTGCACCACGCCCATATCGTGCAGATTGCGGGCGAAAGCTATCGGCTCAAAGACAAACGAAAGGCGGGAAACATCAAGGTAAAAAATTAAGTTTCGGAATGCCGGGGTGGGTCAGTTTTACTCCGACGATTCCGACGAAAGTGGGTCAGATTTCAACCGGCATTGACACTTTTCGACCGTTTCGTCATGACCAACGCCATGCGCTGGTGGCGCGGGCTCACCACATTGCTTGTCGCCGTCATACTGGCTTTAATCGGATATCAATTTATTTTCGCCACCATCGATGCCAACCAAATCAAGGAAGTCAGCCAGGAACTGCTGATTCCCCGCAGCTACTTCTACGCATTAATCAGCCTCAGTTGCTTCGCCAGCGCAATAGCCGCGTTGCTGCCACCGAGCGCACCGCTTAACGCCCCCGAGGAAAACACATGATCGTCGGCTTTTCGGCCCTTTTTGCGGTCTTACTTCTTACTTTTCTAAGAGTCCCGCTGGCATTTTCATTGCTCGCTGTTTCCATTACGGCCTTATCGGTCGACATGGGTTTGCAGACCGCTCTCACGATGACCTCCATGACGATTGAAGAGGCCGTCTTCTCTTATGAACTAGCCGTCGTACCCCTGTTCATTCTGATGGGCAATATTTTGTCGCGCTCGGGCATTTCAGCCGACTTGTTTCGCGCCGCCAATGCCTACTTCGGCCATATTAAAGGCGGGTTAGCGCTGTCGACCATCGTAACTTGTGCCGGATTTAGCGCCGTGTGCGGTTCCAGCCTCGCAACCGCCGCCACCATGTCGAAAGTGGCCTACCCCAGTATGAAGAAGTACGGCTATTCAGATAGCTTGTCGGCTGCCACCATCGCGGCCGGCGGCACACTAGGCATTCTGATTCCCCCTTCCATCATCCTGATGATCTACGGCATTCTGACGCAAACCAATATCGGGCACCTATTCATTGCCGGCGTTATCCCCGGCATTCTGGGTTTGTTGCTGTATATGGGAGCCGTCTACATCGTTGCGTTACTACGACCGGGGAACGCGCCGCGCGGCGAGAAAACAAGTCGACATGAAAAGGTGGCCTCACTTAAAGGCGTTTGGCCGTTTGTGTTGCTGTTCATGCTAATTATCGGCGGCATTTACGTCAAAATTTTCACTGCCACCGAAGCTGCCGGGATGGGTGCTGGCTTTGCCTTGATTATTGCCATTTGGCAAAAACGTATCAGCAGGGCAAGTTTTCGCGCGATTTTCCTTGATTCAGCGTTTGTTTCAGTCATGCTTTACACCGTTTTGTTCGGTGCCATGCTGTTCGCCAAACTCATTTCCTTCTCCGGCCTGGGTGAAGGCTTGCTGGGCTGGGTGGAAGAGGCGGGGCTTTCCTCCTACCAACTCATCTTCGCTATTCTGGCCGTCTTTCTGATTTTGGGATGCGTGCTCGACTCACTGGCCATTATCTTAATATGCGTTCCTCTTTTCGTTCCAATTGTAGTGGCCAACGGATTCGACTTGGTCTGGTTCGGCATTCTGGTGGTTGTTGCAACCGAGATTGCACTGATCACCCCACCTATTGGTATGAACGTGTTTGTGATCAAAGCCACACTGCCCAACGTTGCGTTCCGAGATATTTTCCGGGGCCTCATTCCGTTTATCGGGGCAGACATCATTCGATTAATGCTCTTGGTGTTTTTCCCTGCGCTATCACTGGCTTTGATACAGCTTATGTAATTACCATCAAAGCTAATCATGTTCTTCCGACTGTTCCGCTCAAACAGATGCCTTCGCGGTATTGGAGCTTAAATGGTACGTTGTCGGAAGAGCCTCATAGTTGGTCAGAGAATGTAGCTCTAACCAGTTTCTTCGCCCGAAACTCTCATTACATCCAAAAATAAAAGGTCTGTTTAATTCAAAATTATCAGCTGAATTACTATAAATTCCTGCCCAAACTAACAAACTATCAGTTGATATCTGATAAGTTTCAGCCTTAGTTCCAGTACCAAGATACCTTTCATTCACAATCGTCATATCGACACTATCCATCTCGTTCGCCTTTGCACTCAAAAAACTTGCCACTTTAGACAAAGTCGAGATATCTTTTTCAACACCGTAATTTGTTTTTTTCCCATCCCGAGGCATCAACATTCCCCGTGGAAGAAATTTCAGCTCAACGACAGCAATGACTTTCTTTGCGTCACATACCACAAGGTCTGGGAAACACCGTTTCCCGTTTGAAAAACCCAACCTAGGTTCCACAAATATTGTTCTCTTCGGAGACTTCTCCCCACCTAAAGCCAATTTCAAACGATGGTAGAAACAAGCTTGAAGAGCTCGCTCACCATTTATTACCTTCTGAGGGTAGTCATACTTAATACAGCTTACCCATGCTTCTGAAATAATCTTCCTGAGTTTGGCTCTAGTTGAAAACCTACTTTTCGTCTCCCCCATCACTTACCCTCCAGCTACTATCCATTTAACAAATGACATTACGCCATTCCCATTAACCACATCGTTTGAAAGGCTCAACGTAAACTAAAACGTAACGTGTCACATCAGGAAGACTCAACCAGCGATTGCTTCTGCTTCTCGTTAATTCCATGAACCAGCGCGGTAATATACGCCGTGAAAATGGGAAAGGTGGTCATACCCACCACCGCCAAAACGGCCGTGCAGATTTTGCCAACAGCTGTCATGGGAATGATATTCGAGCCCACTGTCGTCACCGTCATCGACGCCCACCAAAGTACGTCTGCATATGACTTCACCATGGGATTCGTACCTGCTTCAAAGGCGTAAAAAATCAAGGTCTGAAAATAGCCTATGGCGAAGAAGATGGCCAAATAGATAATCAGCAATCCGGAAAGGAAGCTGTTCACCGCCATTTTCACCAATATCGCCAATGCAAAGCCGCCCCGGATAATAGGCAGGAAATGAATCACGTAGAACGCTTCACTGGAAAGGTCGACAGAGAAATAACCTAACAGATAGGAATAAGGCACCGACAAAATAATCAGGACAAAATTCCTGGCAAAAAAGCGCAAACGATCAGGCGCGAGAATCAGTTGCAACAGGAAATCCAGCGAGAAATAAACGCACACGCCAAACTGAATCTGGTTGTAAACGGTGTCTCCTGAAAAAGCAGTATTACTGAATGCCTCGAATGAAATACTGGCAATCAGCACAAGCGCAGCCACTACGCCCAGCAAATTTAACAGTCGTACCAGGGAGTGTCTCCAAGGGGCATTCGGGTTGCGTGTCATTGATGTTGCTCAGTCCACATTACAGTTTATTGACGCAAAAAAGGCCGAAAACCCTAATAGATAAGGTGCCCGGCCTTTCGTTTTTTATTTTTAAGCCGTTACGTGCAAACGTGTTCCCACTGAACCGCTATTGGCTAACTGAGGCTCAAGCGGCGACATAATCTGTTCAACCATTTGCTTCTGGTTATCCAGCGTCTGACGTAACAACGCGATTTGCTGATCCTGCTGGGCGCTGGCGCTTTTCAGCCCCATATACGCGCTTACTGCAGACTCAACCGATGAAAGCTCCATAAGTTTACTCCCTGAAAGGTGGGTAGCCCCAAACGGCTCCCTGACGAGGTAACGGCCCGAACCCGGGTAATCTTTAGCTTACAGGTCCCGAAAAGCTAATCCCAACGCTGATGATAGGAAAAAATCGGCAAGTGCCACTGGAAACGGATCGCCAGCAAACGCAGCGTCAGCCCAAAAGCAAAACACATCAGCGCATTCAACCCGAACGCTACATCGAACGCACGCAGGCTTAGAAACAAGACACAAACAACCAGCGACACACTGGCATAGAGCTCTTTGCGAAACACCACCGGCACCTGGTTACACAACACATCGCGCATGACGCCACCGCTAATGCCTGTCATCATGCCGGCAATAATCACCACGACAACCGGGTAATTATGTTCCAGCGCCACATTGCAGCCAATGAGCGAAAATGCAATAAGCCCCATGGCGTCAAGCAGCAAGAACAAACGCTTTATATGATGCAAATAACGGGCAATTAATGTCGTGATTAACCCGGCCGATACAACGATATAGACGTACTCGGGATGCTGAGTCCAGTGCACGGGATAATGCCCCAGCACGACATCGCGCAACGTACCGCCGCCCAGTGCCGTGACAAAGGCAATGACCGACACCCCGAATATATCCATGTTGCGACGTCCGGCGGCCAGCGCCCCCGACATGGCCTCGGCCGTAATCGCCACCAGGTAAATCACCAGCAACATTAATTATCTAGTTCTTCTTCAATGACTTTACCGGTCACTGCGTCAACCTTAATCTCCCACTCCTGGCCCTTGGAATCAAGGACCGTGACTTTATAAACGTAATTGCCGCGATTGTTTTCCAATTCGGTATCCGTAATGCGCCCCTGCCGTGTATCAAGCACAGTCTGATTCAGACTATCAAACGATTTGATGATCCCGTCGCTGGCCAATCGAAACGCCTCGTCTACCCGAACATCATCGGCATGAACAGCCACGCTGGCCACAGCCAGCACCATTGCGGCGGCCCACTTCATTTTTATTGGTTGCATGAATCACTCTCCTGATGTTTAACAGTAAAAAAGGCCGCCTTAACGGCGGCCTCAACTGACTACTTCTATTTCCCCTGCATAATGCGGGTGGCCTCTGATTTGGCCGTTGTCAGCGTTGTAACCGCCGGGTACTGTCCGCCAAGCGCCTCTTCCAGCTTTTCATGGAACATTTGGCGGATCTGCGGATAATTTTTTATCTTGAACCCCCGCCCCGTTTCCGATGGTGGCTTGGCATACACGGCAACCAGCTCACGCCAGGGTTCAATGCCATGATCTTTGTAGTAACTTTCGGGCGTCTGCTCGAACGCCTGCTTGGTCAGCGGCAAAAATCCGGTTTCCTGGTACCAGCGGGCTGCGTTATCCGGCTCGGCCAGCCATGCCAGAAACTGAACTGTGGCCTTATGTTCGGCATCGGAATGTCCGGAAGTGGCCCACAGCCCTGTTCCATCCAGGAAGGGGCTGCCCGGCATTTCAGTCACTTGCGGATAATACGGCAAGCCCGTCAAACCGAATTTCAATGCATCAGACTCGATGAAACGACCGATATTGCTCGACTCCGACCACAATACCGAACATAAGTCGGCCGCAAACTGATCTGGCGCAAACACATTCGGCTCAGGGTCAACCAGCAGCTCGGAGCGCACCCAGGCAATCATTAACGACAAATGCCGCACGAATGTGATGTCGAATGTAAAGGCGGCAGACTCCGCCTTGGTGCCATTATCGGCCGACGTGAAGAACTGCTTGTTCACTGCCGCCAGATTTTCCAGATTGACGGAAACCGATTGATCGGTAATGGCAGGACACTTGCGGGTTGCCTTATTTGCCAGGTCGACCAACTGTTCCTGCAAGCCATACCAGGAACGCTGTGGAACCGCCGGAACCAGGCCGGCTTTTTCGAAAGCACGAATGTTGTAGAACATAACCGGCACGTCGATCATGTACGGAAATGCCAACAGGCGGCCGCGGATGTCACGCATGCTTAGGTTCTGCGGTGCGACAAACCATTGTGTGTCTTTAAGGGGATACTTGGCCAACAAGGTATACAACGGCGTAATATGCTTTTGGACTGCCAGCGCTTCAGGGTCGCGGTTATCGTCAATTTGCACCAGATGAGGCGTTTTCTGTTTGCCTTTTACACGCTCCAGCAAAGCCGGCTCGATCTGACGCGAGGTATCGAACGTTTTGACCTCGACACGAACCTCGCTTTGCTCACTATTGAAATCATCAACCAGATCGTCAAAAACTTCTTGATTGTGCGGGATCAGCGAAACCCAAACCTGTACATCTGTTGCCGCCTGCGCCGCACTAAAACCCAAAACCGACACCAGCATTGCAGCCAGCCGCGTACGCAACAACCTGGGCGTACGTTCAAACGCGAGTAATTTCATACCGTGCATCAACCTAGAAAAGGAAAATCGGGCTCGGGCGTTTGGCCCGAAATAAGGTCGGCAAGGACACGCCCCGACCCCACACCCATGGTCCAACCCAACGTGCCATGGCCTGTGTTCAGATACAAGTTGGAAACGCGGGTGCGACCAATTAAGGGCACATTAGAGGGTGTGGAAGGACGTAATCCTGACCAGAACGCAACATTATCAAAATCGAGCGCACTTGGAAATAGCTCGTGCGCCAACACAGCAAGGTTTCTGCAACGCATTGTATTCAACGAACGGTTATACCCCCCCAATTCAGCCGTTCCGGCCATGCGCAGGCTGTCGCCCAGCCGGCTGAAGACAACCTTGTGCTCGCTATCGGTGAGGCTCACCACGGGTGCTGCATCGGGGTTCACCACCTTGAACGTGGCAGAATAACCTTTGGCAGGATAAACGGGGCAAGACACCCCAAGAGGATTGACCAAATGTGGCGTATAGCTTCCCAAAGCAGCCACGTAGGCGTCGCCCGTAATCGTATGAAAGACGCCGTCAGGGTCGATGACCTCAACCCCTGAAACTTTCCCGCCGTCCGCCATTAAACGATTGATTTGAGTTGAAAACAAAAACTCGACACCCGCTTGTTCGGCTTTCCTGGCCAGCGCAGTGGTGAACAAATAAATATCACCGCTTTCATCCAGTTCTGTGTAGTCGCCGCCCACAATCGACTCAGCCACCGGCGCCAGGGCAGGCTCGATCTGCAACACTTCCTCTTTACTGACAATACGGCGATCCAGGCCGTAATCGCGCATATAGCCGGCTGCCTGCTGGGACGCGTCGAACTGTTCATTATTGCGGTAGAAATTCAAGATACCGCGACTCAGATGATTGTATTCAATTCCCAGTTCTTCGCGCATTCCTTTCAAGGTTTGCAGGCTATATTCCGCCAGTGCCACCATGGGCCGAATATTTTTGGGAACCCGCGACGCCCGGCACTCAAGCAAAAACTGCAACCCCCACGCCCATTGACGCCAGTCGGCCTGCGGCCGGAATGCCATGGGTGCGTTGTCTTTCAGCAACCATTTCAGCAATTTCATCGGCGTTTGAGGATTAGCCCAGGGCTCGGCATAAGAGACCGAAATCTGGCAACCATTGGCACGGCTGGTTTCTTGAGCCGGCCCAGGCTGACGGTCGATCACAACCACGTCATGACCGGCCTGTTTTAGCCACCAGGCCGAGGCGACGCCGATTATTCCACTACCCAGTACCACGACTTTCATGAACGTTCACCTTTATTCAATTCAAACGGCGGACCCCTGTTGCGTAGCGGGCACAACCAACCACATTACTTGTGCGTGTCAGCCTGAGACGTAAAGGCATCCGCATAGAACTCATTGTCAGGCAAACCGGCCTGTCGGGTAAAGTCCCTGCGCGCGGCTTCCACCATAACAGGGGTACCGCAAGCATATACCTGGTAATCGGAAAGATCGGGAAAGTCTTCCAACACCGCCTGGTGAACAAACCCGCTGCGCCCGTGCCAGTCGTCTTCCGGTAATGCATCGGAAACAACAGGAACATAACGGAAATCAGGCAGGCTGTCGGCCCATTGCCTGGCCAGTTCATCCATGTATAAGTCACTGGGGCGGCGCCCACCCCAATACAAGACGACAGGACGGGTATTCCCTGTTTGCTGCATGCGCTCAACCAACGCTTTAATCGGCGCGAAACCTGTGCCGCTGGCAAGAAACACAATGGGTTTGTTGCTGTCTTCACGCAAAAAGAACGAACCCAGCGGGCCTTCAACTCGCAGTATCTCACGTACCTTCATGGCCGTCTCACCAGCACCGAATACATGATCGGTGAAAACCCCGCCCGGCATATGCCGGATGTGCAGCTCTACCATGTTGTCATCAGAGGGCGCGTTCGCCATGGAATAACTGCGCCGCTCACCGGACCTCAGAATAAATTCCAGGTACTGACCTGCGTAATAACGAAAGGGTTCCGCAGGCGGCAACTGCAATTTAATGAACATGACGTTATCGCGAACACGCTCCAGACCCATGACGCGCGAGGGCATCTTGCGAATCTGAATGTCGCCGGCCATGCGAATTTCCTGGGCCTGTATCACCATGTCTGAGGCCGGTTTAGCCTGGCAGAACAAGGTATAGCCATCCTTCATCTCTTCAGGAGACAGAATCTGGGCGGGAGAGGAACCCGCATCAAACTGCCCCGATATGACCTTTCCCTTGCAGGTTGAGCACGCCCCGGTGCGACAGCTGTATGGCAGAATGATGTCGGCCGCCAGCGCTGCATCGAGCACCGTTTCACCGGACGCGACAGTGAAAGTATGGCCTGTGGGTTGAACCGTAACCGAAAAACTCATTGTGTTGACTAATTGCAATTTGAGAAAAACAGGGTCATTTTATGCCCATTGTTATTTTTACATCCGCCGTAACAGGGGTTGTTTCACCTTGACAGCCAGCGCCCGGCCTTTGCGGGCCCGCTTGCCCTGATACTCCTGTATTTGCGCCGCATCCAGCACAACATCCGTTTGCTTGTTGCGATACACCCCGCTCAGGCATACGCCGGCCTGGCTGACCGCACACCACTGCTCAATGCGATCACCGGAATCAAGTCCCATCAAAATGGTGCCGCGCCCGCCACCTGAAAGCGTCTTGAATTCGGCTAAGTCGACAATCAGGAAACGGTCTTTGCGCGTTAACATCGCCAGGGCGTGGTCAGTTTCCTGCAGACCAATCGGCTTGAGCATGACGTCGCTTTTTTCCAGCGTCACAAACTGCTTGCCCGCTTTCTGGCGCGTTACCATGTCTTTCAACCTGGCCATGAAACCATAACCGGCCTGCGTTCCCAGAAACCAGACCTGTTCAGTGTCGCCGGCCACCATGTGCACCACGTGGGCACCCTGTTCCAGGTCGATCAAAGAGGTCACCGGCTGGCCATCGCCTCGGGCCGAAGGCAAACTGGCAACGGGCACGGTGTACACCCGGCCGGTTGAGGACAGCGCCACCAGATTATCCGTACTTCGACACTCAATTGCATCGTACAGGCTGTCACCCATTTTGAAATTGAACTGGCCGGCGTCATGCCCATGCCCCTGACGTGCGCGCAACCACCCTTTCTGAGACACTATGACCGTAACGGGTTCATCAACCACCTTGGTTTCCAGCACAGCCCTTTGTGCCGCCTCAATCAGCGTGCGCCGGTCGTCGCCAAACTGCTTGGCGTCGGCTTCAATTTCCTTGATAATCTGGCGCTTCAACGCCGACGGGCTGGCCAACAACGCCTCCAGGCGCTGCTGCTCATCTTTCTGAGTCGCCAGTTCTTTTTCAATTTTGAAGCCTTCCAGCCTGGCCAGCTGGCGCAAGCGCATTTCCAGAATATCTTCCGCCTGACGCTCCGACAGGTCGAACCGTTCCATCAGGGCAAGACGCGGTTCATCAGACTCGCGAATGGTTTGAATCACTTCATCGACATTCAGGTACACCACCATGCGCCCTTCCAGCACATGGATACGGTCAGTGACCTTATCGAGGCGATACTGCGTACGGCGCGTCACCGTTTCAGTGCGAAAACCCAGCCATTCGGACAAAATATCGCGCAGCGCACGCTGGCCTGGACGACCGTCGGTTCCGATGCACACCAGATTGATCGATACGTTCCCCTCGAGGCTGGTTTGAGCCAGCAAGGTATTCACGAATTCGTCACGATCAATGCGACTGCTCTTGGGCTCGAAAACCAAACGCACTGCCGCCTGCTTGCCCGACTCATCACGAACCGCGTCAAGCAGGCTGAGCATCAGGGCCTTGGTTTGCTGCTGCTCTGCAGTCAGCGACTTTTTACCCGCCTTCACCTTCGGATTGGTGCGGTCTTCAATTTCTTCCAGTATCTTTTGCGACGATGTCCCGGGCGGCAACTCCGTTACCACCAACTGCCACTGACCGCGCGCCAGTTCCTCAAACTGCCACCTTGCCCGCGCCTTGATCGACCCGCGCCCGCTGCGATACACCGCGGCAATATCTTCCGGGGCCGAAATAATTTGTCCGCCGCCGGCGAAATCAGGGCCCGGAATCATGCTAAACAGTTCGTCGTCGAGCAGTTTCGGATTGCGCAGTAACGCCACGCAAGCCTGCGCCACTTCACGCAAATTGTGCGAAGGCACTTCGGTAGCCATGCCCACCGCAATGCCGGATGCCCCATTCAACAACATCACCGGTAGGCGCGCGGGCAACAGTTGAGGCTCTTTCTGGCTGCCATCATAGTTGGAGATGAACTCAACCGTACCTTCGCCTAATTCGTCAAGCAAAATACGGGAGAACGGCGTCAGCCGGGCCTCGGTGTACCGCATAGCAGCAGCATTGTCGCCATCGCGCGAGCCAAAATTGCCATGTCCGTCGACCAGGGGATAGCGCAGTGAAAAACTCTGCGCCATGCGCACCATGGCATCGTAGGCGGCCTGGTCTCCATGGGGGTGATATTTCCCCAGCACGTCGCCCACCACGCGGGCTGACTTAACCGGTTTGGCGCCGGGCCCCAGCCCCATGGCATCCATGGCATACAAAATACGCCGCTGCACCGGCTTCTGGCCGTCGGCCACATCGGGCAAGGCTCGCCCCCGTACCACTGAAACCGCGTAATCCAGGTACGCCTGTTCGGCATAAAGACCCAGGGTTAACTGTTCCCCGCCTTCATCACTATCAAATAAACCAACTTGTGTGCTGTCCATAATTTCCTGCTAAGGCTGTCGTACAAAGGGAGTCGTGAGGCCGTTACACGTCAACATCGGCCAGGTTGCCTTTTTCCTCCAGCCACGCCCGACGCTGTGCCGACTCGCCCTTGCCCATCAACATATCAAACATATCAACCGTGGCTTCCATGCCAAGGTCACCATAGCTCACCGCCACCAGACGACGCGTATCGGGATTCATGGTGGTTTCCCACAATTGCTCGGCGCTCATTTCACCCAGCCCTTTAAAGCGGCTGATGCTCCAGGTCCCTTCACGAACCCCTTCTGCGCGCAGTTTGTCTTGCGCCGCCTCCAACTCGCCATAATCGAGGCAATACAATTTGCGTGCCGTGCGCTTGCCTTGCGCGGGTACATCCACCCGGAACAGCGGCGGCCGCGCCACATAAACATTCCCCGCTTCGACCAGGCGCGGAAAGTGGCGGAAAAACAAGGTGAGCAACAGCACTTGAATATGGGAACCGTCGACGTCGGCATCAGACAAGATACAAACCCGGCCATAGCGCAACCCCGACAAATCGACCTTGTCACCCGGGCCGTGCGGATCGACCCCGATCGCCACCGAAATATCGTGGATTTCGTTGTTGGCAAACAGGCGGTCGCGGTCGACCTCCCAGGAATTCAACACCTTGCCTCGCAAGGGCAAAATGGCCTGAAAGGTTTTGTCGCGCCCCATTTTGGCAGACCCACCCGCCGAATCGCCCTCGACCAGAAACAACTCGGTGCGCTCAGGATCGTTGGACTCGCAATCGGTGAGTTTGCCTGGCAAGACAGCCACGCCCGAGCTTTTGCGTTTCTCGACCTTCTGGGCCGAGCGCGCGCGCGCCTGGGCCTGCCGAATGGCGCTTTCAGCCAGCTTTTTGCCCGCCTCGACATCCGCATGCAGCGTCAGCTCCAGGGCGTTTTTCACGTAGGCACTGACCAGCCGAACCGCATCACGACTGTTCAATCGCTCCTTGATCTGGCCCTGAAACTGGGGATCGAGAATCTTGGCCGACAAGACGAAGCTTGCTCGCGCAAAAACATCCTCAGGCAACAACTTGACGCCTTTGGGAATCAGACTGTGCAATTCGGCAAAGGACTTCACCGCGTTAAACAGGCCGTCGCGCAGTCCGGCTTCGTGCGTACCCCCGGCCGGCGTCGGTATCAAATTAACGTAAGATTCACGCACCACCGGGCCTTCGGCTGACCAGACAACCGCCCAATGCGCGCCTTCACCCTCGGAAAAAGTATCGTCGCCGGCTTGTGCATAACGCTTGCCCTCAAACAACGGCACAATCCGCTCAGCCTCGCCCAGCGCCTCGGTCAAATAACCTTTCAAACCATCATCGTATTGCCACTGGCGTGTCTCCCCGGTTTTGTCGACCGTCAGCGAAACCTTGATGCCACTCAGCAACACCGCCTTACTGCGTAGCGAGTGCACCAGATCGGCAGCAGGAATGACGGCCGAATCGAAATACTTTGGATCAGGCCAGACGCGCACCCGGGTACCCGAGCGACGCTTGCCCACGGCACCTTGCGCCGCCAACGGCTCAACCACGTCACCATTCTGGAACACCAGCCGGTGCGCCTGCGCATCGCGCCACACATCGACCTCAAGACGCGTCGATAGCGCATTCGTGACCGATACGCCAACCCCGTGCAAACCACCAGAAAAAGCATAAGCCCCACCGGCCTTCTTGTCGAACTTCCCGCCGGCGTGCAGGCGTGTAAAGACAATCTCGACAACAGGCACCTGTTCCTCGGGATGCAAACCCACCGGAATCCCCCGGCCGTCGTCTTCAACCGAAATACTGCCATCGGTATGCAGCGTTACGTTAATTTTGCTGCCGTAACCGGCCAATGCCTCATCGGCCGCGTTGTCGATGACTTCCTGGATAATATGCAGCGGATTCTCGGTACGCGTATACATGCCCGGCCTCTGCCGAACCGGCTCCAGGCCTTTCAGTACCTTGATGGATCCTTCGTCGTACTGTGGTGCGTTCGCCAAGTGACCCCCTGAAATCAAACAAATGAAAAAATCGTATTTTGCCTGACTTCACGCGACTCAGTAGTCAGGCGAAGCAGGCTAATGTTATGCTTAGTATAGTTTTTTCAGTAACCTGACCTATTTCTCAAATCATGAGTGACCTCATCAAAACCGTAACTGATGCCAATTTTGAAGCCGAAGTGCTTCAATCCGATGTTCCTGTCCTGGTTGATTACTGGGCCGCCTGGTGCGGGCCATGCAAAATGATCGCACCGTTGCTCGAGGAAGCTGCGCAAACCTTTCAAGGTCGTGTTACTATCGCGAAACTGAATGTCGACGAAAACCCCGACACTCCAGCCAAGTATGGCGTACGTGGCATCCCGACGCTTATGCTGTTCAAGAACGGCGAAGCCGCTGTCACCAAAGTTGGGGCCATGTCAAAGTCGCAACTGAACAGCTTTCTTGAAGAAGCTTTGTAAACCACCCTTTAATTTTGTCTTGCGCGCAGGCCTGTCTTGGCCTGCCATCAACGCATAACTTCCCTTCTCCTTTTCTCTCCATGCATCTCACCGAACTTAAAGCACTGCATATTTCGCAGCTGCTCGAAATGGCCGCCAGTCTGGATATCGACAATGCCAGCCGTTTACGCAAACAGGAAATCATGTTTGCCATCATGAAACGGCGCGCCAAGCAAGGCGAGCAGATTTTCGGCGATGGCGTTCTTGAAGTACTGCCCGACGGCTTTGGTTTCCTGCGTTCGCCTGAAACGTCGTATCTGGCCAGCACCGACGACATCTACATTTCCCCTTCGCAAATACGGCGCTTCAACCTGCATACAGGTGATTCCATTGAAGGCGAAGTACGCACACCCAAGGATGGTGAGCGCTATTTTGCCCTGGTCAAAGTCGACAAGGTCAACGGGATGCAGCCCGAGGCCATCAAGCATCGCATCATGTTTGAGAACCTCACTCCCTTGCACCCCAACCAGACCATGACCCTGGAACGGGATATCAAAAGTGAAGAGAACGTAACCGGCCGTATTCTGGATATCTTCGCCCCCATGGGTAAAGGCCAGCGCGCTTTGATCGTGGCCAGTCCCAAATCGGGCAAAACGGTCATAATGCAACATATCGCGCACGCCATCACCACCAATTACCCGGAAGCCTATGTCATTGTGTTGCTGGTCGATGAGCGCCCGGAAGAAGTAACGGAAATGCAGCGCACCGTGCGCGGCGAGGTCGTGGCCTCCACCTTCGACGAGCCTGCGACACGCCACGTCCAGGTCGCCGAAATGGTGATCGAGAAAGCCAAGCGCCTGGTCGAGCTGAAAAAAGACGTCGTGATTTTGCTCGACTCCATCACCCGCCTGGCGCGCGCCTACAACACCGTTGTCCCTTCATCGGGCAAAGTCCTGACCGGCGGTGTCGACGCCAACGCGCTGCAACGTCCAAAACGTTTCTTCGGCGCTGCACGTAACCTTGAGGAAGGTGGTTCGCTTACGATTATCGGCACCGCGCTGATTGAAACCGGCAGCCGCATGGACGAAGTGATTTATGAAGAATTCAAGGGCACAGGCAACTCTGAAGTTCATCTGGAGCGCCGCCTTGCTGAAAAACGGGTCTACCCGGCCATTAACCTGAACAAATCGGGAACCCGTCGAGAAGAATTGCTGATCAAACCCGAGCTTTTACAGAAGGTTTGGGTGCTGCGCAAGTTCATTCACGACATGGACGAAGTGGCGGCCATGGAGTTCATCCTGGATAAAATCCGCGCAACCAAGAACAATGCGGAATTCTTCGAGATGATGAAAAAATAAAAGAAGCGGCATCCCATCAAGCCTCTCTCTCGAGAGGCTTGATGCATAATAAGCCCCAAAATAAAGGGCAAAAAAACAATTTTCTTTAGCCACTGTGCCGGTATTCTCGTGCCCGCCACAAAACTACAGAGCAAAACCGAATGAAACTACCCAGTCTTAGTCAATACCTGGAGCAACTCCAGGTGCGCGACCCCCATCAACCCGAATTCATGCAAGCGGTAAAAGAAGTGATGGCATCGCTATGGCCTTTTATCGAACAAAATCCGCAGTATGCCGAGCAAGGCTTGTTGAACCGCCTGGTGGAACCAGAGCGCGTGATCCAGTTTCGTGTATCGTGGGTCGACGACAAGGGGCAAGTGCAAACCAACCGGGCGTTCCGTATTCAGCATAACTCGGCTATTGGGCCGTACAAGGGCGGCATGCGCTTTCACCCCTCGGTGAATATGTCGATCCTGAAGTTCCTGGCATTTGAACAGACTTTCAAGAACGCACTCACCACGCTTCCCATGGGGGCGGGCAAAGGCGGTGCCGATTTCAATCCAAAAGGCAAATCCGACGGTGAAGTCATGCGTTTTTGCCAGGCGCTGATTTGTGAGTTGTACCGCCATATCGGTCCGGATACCGATGTGCCTGCCGGCGATATCGGTGTGGGTGCGCGCGAAGTGGGCTACATGACAGGCATGATGAAAAAGCTGTCAAATTCGGCTGCCAGCGTATTTACCGGGAAAGGCTTGAGCTTCGGCGGCAGCCTCATCCGTCCTGAGGCGACAGGCTATGGCACGGTTTACTTTGCCGAAGAAATGCTCAGACACGCGGGACGCTCCCTGGACGGCATGACCGTATCTGTTTCCGGGTCGGGCAATGTCGCGCAATACGCAATTGAAAAGTGCATGCAGATCGGCGCCAAAGTCATTACTGCTTCCGACTCTGAAGGTTGCATCCACGACCCGGCCGGCTTCACCCCTGAAAAGCTCGCATTGCTCATGGACATCAAGAACAATCGCCGCGCCCGCCTGTCGACCTATGCCCGGGAAATGAACCTGACCTATGAACAAGGCAAGCGCCCATGGCACATTCCGGCTGAAGTTGCCCTGCCATGCGCCACCCAGAATGAACTGGACATTGACGATGCCAGAACGCTGATCAGCAATGGTGTGCGCTGCATTTCGGAAGGCGCGAACATGCCCGCCACCATTGATGCGGCCAACCGCTTTATTGAGGCCGGTGTGCTGTATGCGCCGGGCAAAGCCAGTAATGCAGGCGGTGTTGCCGTGTCGGGTCTTGAAATGAGCCAGAACGCAGCCCGACTGTCATGGACACGTGAAGACGTCGACACCAAGCTGCACGCGATCATGCGCGACATTCATCAAAACTGCTTGCGCTATGGTCAGCGCGAAGACAAGGTGAACTATGTAGACGGCGCCAATATTGCCGGATTCGTCAAAGTGGCCGATGCCATGCTGCAACAAGGGGTGTATTAACCAAAAGGCATACACATCGCTGAACAAACAGGGTTGGCCGGGCGGTGCCTGACACCCGCAAGGCCAGCCCTTTTTATTTCAGCTCGCGCAGTTTCGGATCGGCCCAGGTCCCCGAAACATCATAGTGAATCGTCATGGCCTTGCTCAGCGGTGCTTTCAACAGCCACTGGGTTAAAAATGCGCCCACACCCACGATGGGGTTGATAATGCCTGCCGCGATCGACGCCCCGCTCATGTCCAGATTGGGTACCACCATTGCCTGCATATCCAGCGTCTCATTCACCACGTTAACGTCACCCCCCAGACTGATGTTACCCACGGGACTGTTCACGCGAAAATTATTGGTGCTCATCACGCCGCTTTGAATCTGTATCGAGCCTTCCAGCAAGTCGAATGGAAACCCTTGTGCGAAAGCGCCCTCGGGATTCGCCTCGAATGAAAAAATGCGCTGCAAAGACTGCAACGACAATAGCTCCAGCACACGCGCCGATCTCGAGTTCACGGAACTCAAACGTCCTTTTTCAAGCTTAACGTTCAACTGCCCTTGCAAGTCCGACTTCTGAAAACGCCAAGGCAGGTTATTCCAGGTTAATGTGCCTTCAATATAACCACTACCGCCGGACACAGCCCGCTTCAGTCCGACATGGTCAAGAAAATGTCCCAGATTCTGAACCGCCAATGAAGCATTCAACGACAACCCCCTGTTTGCACCATCGAGCCGCCATGCACCTTTCCCGGTTAGCGTTGCGCCTGTGTTCTTGACTTCCAGTTGATCAATATTTAGCACACGCCCGGCGCCGGAAACCGCTCCGCTCAGCATCACTTGCCCGACATCCTCGCCGTACACCATCAATTCGTCGACCGTCAGATTAAGAGAGGGTATTTTGAAATCTTCAAATCGTGACTCAGATGGTGGCTTGATTTCGTCTTGCGCAGGAGACGCATCCGGGTTCCCCAGCGCCAGACGCGCAAATTTACCCTCAAGCGAAGCAGGTTGGGACAAAACGGGTTCTCGCCACCACAACGTGCCGGCCGTCTGGGTGGAACTGATATCCAATCGCCAGCCGTCGGGTTGTTCAAGCGGCGAAATCGTAAGAGTTGCCTTGTCTAAATCAACATCCTGGACACGTAAACGGTCGGACTGGATACGAATCTGCCTGAGTGCCGGTAACAAGCCGGGGGACGTTTCGGCACTGCCAGTTGAAGAATCCATCAGGGCCAGCCAGGCGTCCAGGTCAAGCGCCGGATACCGAATGTCGATATTCATGCCGGCCTGGGGAAGAACAAGCGGTTTGTTCAGTCCAATGGCTGCGCGATTGAAATACGTGCCTTTTACAGCCGGGTCACGACGCATATCCATGCGAATGTCGTCACCCAGGCGCACTTGCAATTGCCCCCGCCCCTGGCCCAACGGTTGCCACTGCGCATAAAGCGGCAAGGCTTCGTCGGCAAATTTGCCGAGCGGGCTGGGCAGGTCAATTCGCATGCCCTTCAGGTCGGATGTTAAATCGATATCGTAACGACCCGCCGGTGTACGCTCGACCTCGACACGATAAGCAGCGCGTCCTTCCAGGCCCACCGATTGACTTAGCCCGGCAAAACGCGCGAGAGACTGGGAATCGGCTTCGCCGGCAATCAGAAGATTTGTGTTATTGCCGCCCAGGCCGCCTGAAACGGCAAGCGCACCACCCAAAGCGGTGGCCTTGACACCCTGGGAACGAATACCGGTATCGGAAAAATCAAGCTGGCCGCTCACAGCCGACATGACCGGCATGGCCGAATCAAGTTGAAACGTACCGCCATTGAACACGATCGACCCCGACACCGTGGTTGCATCGGTATCGTACAAAGGCACGTTCAACCATAAAGGCACTCGCCAGGAACCGTCGGCCTGTGCCTCATCCAACGCATTGTCCAGCAGGCCACTCAAAGGCGAATGCCGGTTCAACGCCAGATAGGCAGCGGCCGGCGCAGATGATTGGCCCTGGAGCAGCAAAGTGGCATTGTCTTCCACATTAGGGATACGCGCCAAAACCCGCTCAAGTGCAATCGTGGGCCCGTCTCCCGGTGTTACTCCCCCAGAGTCAGCCTGTACACGCAGTTCAGTCCCGGTTAACGACGCCAATCCGTTCAACCCTTCCAGACGCGGCCATCCCGGGCTGTCGGGTGTTGAAGGCACATAATCGATAATGGCATCTTCAAACGGCCCACCTACATAAAAATGCCCTTTTTCCGGCTGACTGCCGAACGGAAAAGCGGCCAGATCGCCACGCAAGACAAACCCGGCCCCCAACAACTGACCTTGCAATAAGCCGGTCGACATCCAGTCTCGCGCATCGGCATCAACCTCTAACGGCAGATAACGATGAATGGCGTTCAAACTGGCTCGCGCAAAACGTCCCTGTGTCTCGACGGTGCCCAGTGAATATGCCGGGTCATCGTGCCAATGGCCCGCAAATGTCACATCCATATCGGCATTGACGATTCGGGCGGTGTTCAGTTCAAGCCGCCTTAACGCGCCCTTCTCGTGGGTTAGCATGCCCCCCAACTGCACATCGTCGAACGCCAGCGAATTGCTGAAATACGTTGGCATATCGACATCCATTGCCTGCAGGCGAACCGCCAGAGACAACTGCGCGCTTTCCTGCGGCGGGGTTGCATCAACGGACAGCGGAAGGCGGCCCTGGGCATAAACACGCATCTGGGCCACTTTAATCCGGGTGTTGTCGACACCATTCCAGTGAGCGTTCGTCATTTCCGAATCAAGCGTCACCAGCGGTGCCCGATCACGCTGGGCGTCGACCCACGCCTGCGTCGAGACCATGCCGCTTTGAAGTTCTTCGGGCATGTTGATCCACGGTGCCCAGGCAACCATATCCATGCTTTGAATATCTGCAAAAGCCTGTAGCTTCCATGCCGGCAATGCCGCCATTCGCCCGGGGACTTCCGCTGTCGCTAAACTTTGCTCAAACTCAAGCCTCAGCAACAATTGTGCAGACTGCATCAGGGCATCGGTACCGGCCCGCACGCGCGCCTGAAACGTGCGCCCATCACCCTCGAACCGGATAAGAACATTATCCAATGATAAAACGGGGGCATTGCGAAACTCGTCTTTCCAATGCACCGTTGCCTGCTCCACAACCAGCGACTTCTGATGTAAGAGCCACTGAAGCACCGGCGGCATCGACTTCCCGCTGCTATTGTCATCAAGGGCTCCGATTTCATGGCCCAGAACCCACAAATTGTTTTGTGCATCGCGACGTAAATCCAGCTCAAGCCCTTGGGCCTGCAAGGTGGCAAATTGAACCTGCCCCCGTATCAGGGCAAGCCAGTTCAGTTGCGCACGCACACGGGGCAGACTAAGCACCAGATCGTTATTGCGATCGTGAATGCGCAGGCCCGTAATATCAAGGCTGGGGTTCAGGCCTTTCCAATCGGCTTGCAGGCGGGTCAGGGAAACCGGCCCGCCCATCGCCTGGGAAATATGTTGTTCAATCGTCGGGCGCCAGGTATCAATGTTCGGCAATATCCCATAGCGCAAAACAAGAATGAACGACGCCAGAACAAGATAAATGACCAAGGCCAGCCAACCCAGCCCACGTAGTATTTTAGGAAAGGAACGCACGAAATCCCTGATTAAGCTGACAACATGGCAAGCGCATTTTGCGGTATCTTGTTCGACTTATACCCGAATTTTCTGGTTACGTCTTATACGTGTTTAGCATGAACCACACTACGCCGATAAAAACTGCTTCCCGTTGGTCGGGTGCGCTGCGACGCAAGATCGCAGGTAGCCCTGAATTTGAAACCTGGCTTGAACAAGCGGCTCAAGAGCCCGTTACACCCGCCCGCATCGATCAATGGTTTCTGCATGCCATACAAGCCAAGTCGACCGAGGGCATTGTACCGCTTGATACGCTGCGCAAAGCGCTGCGCGAAGTCCGCACCCAGGTGTTTTACACGGTCCTCGTGCGCGATCTGGCCAAGCTGGCCGACCTTAAAGAGGTCGTTCAGGCCATGTCGCATCTGGCCGACCTGGCAATTGCGCAGGCCTACCGCACAGTTGCAACGGAATTGGCCGAGCTTCATGGCACACCCATTGACCCCGCTACCGGCAAACCCCAGGAAATGTTGATTCTGGCGATGGGCAAACTGGGTGGTCGCGAATTGAACGTCTCATCCGATATCGACCTGATCATGCTTTACGGCGAAGAGGGTGAAACCACCGGGCGCCGCAGAATCAGTCATCATGAGTTTTATGGGCGTGCAACCCAACGCATGATGCCGATTCTTTCCGAACCCGACGAGCATGGGGTGGTGTTCCGCACCGATTTGCGCCTGCGCCCCGATGGCGACGCCGGTCCGTTGGCCTGGAGCCTGGACGCACTGGAAAACTACCTGGTGAGCCAGGGACGGGAATGGGAGCGTTATGCCTGGCTCAAAGCGCGCGCCGTCCCGGCCAAGGCATTCAAAGACAGCGACCCGAAGCCGCAGCGAGCACAACTTGAAGCGCTGCGTCGCCCCTTCGTCTACCGGAAATATTTTGATTTCGACGCCTTGTCTTCGCTGCGTGCGTTGCGGGAACGCATACGGGAAGACTGGAACCGGCGCGCCACCCGGCGCAACGGCATCGACGCCACACACAATATCAAGCTGGGCGACGGCGGCATACGGGAAATTGAATTCGTCGTTCAACTGAACCAGCTCATTCGCGGCGGCCGGACGCCTTCGTTGCAGAAACGCAACCTGCTCAAAGCCCTGAAGCAGCAATTTTCAGCCGGCATTCTCGACGAAACGCTCACGCGCCGACTTGAAGAGGCGTATCTGTTTTTGCGCCGCACAGAGCACCTGCTTCAGTACCGTGAAGACGAGCAAACGCACCTGCTCCCCCATGACCCGGAATTACGTGAGGAACTGGCCTTTGCCATGGGCATGTCCGGATCAGAGTTCGAGGAAACGCTGAATGCACATCGTGCGTTTGTGAACGGCACGTTCCGAAATGCTTTTCGTATCGCAGGCATGGGCGAATCGCCGGAAGAGGAAAACAATAACCCCTCTATGGATACCAACCCCGACGAGCTGGATGACGAAGTCAAGACGTACTTTGGCCAGGCAAGCGAAACCGTTGCCCAGCGAATCGAAGCTTTGATGCAAAGCCACCGTATCCGCAGCCTGCCCACCAGCAGCCGCAAACGCGTCAAAACCCTGCTGCCTGCCATGCTCGAAACAGCGCATCGAACCACCAACCCGGAACAAACCGCCATCCGCTTGTGCGACCTGGTGGAACAAATCGCGCAGCGCAGCCCTTATCTGGCCTTGCTGGCGGAATATCCCGAAACGCTGGCCCGGGTCGCCCGCATTATTGGTGCCAGCCCCTGGGCCGCACAATACTTGCGCCAATATCCCCTGCTTCTCGATGGACTGATTGAATGGCACTCGCTTATGGCTGCGCCCGACTTTACCGAATTGGCGCAACAGTTGCGTAGCGAACTCGATGCCTGCCTCCTGCCCTCCGGGCAGCCCGATGTCGAACAGCAAATGAATTTAATGCGCGATTTGCAGCGTCAGGTCAGTTTCCAACTGCTGGCACAAGATCTTGGCGGCGTGCTGAGCGTTGAAAAACTGGCCGATCAGTTGTCCGCACTGGCCGACATGCTGCTTAACGAAACCATCGAACGCGTGTGGCCGATGGTGCAGCCCAAAGACCAGCGTCACCTGTCCGTACCACCTCATCATTTCGCTGTCATCGCCTACGGGCGCCTGGGCGGCAAGGAACTGGGCTACGCATCCGATCTGGACCTGGTGTTCTTGTACGACGACGACCGGGACGACGCAGGCGAAATATACGCGAAACTGGGACGGCGCATGGCGTCCTGGCTGTCAACCATGACCTCTTCAGGCCGGCTTTACGAAATCGACTTGCGCCTGCGTCCCGATGGCGATGCGGGCTTACTGGCCGTTTCCATCGAAGCATTCGAGCAATACCAGCTCACCCACGCCTGGCCATGGGAGCATCAGGCCATCACGCGCGCCCGCTTTGCCGCCGGCGATCCGAAAGTGGGGGAACGCTTTGAAGCCACCCGCCGCAACGTATTGCTGCTGGAGCGCGACCCGGCTGCGCTATACAAGAACGTTAAGGAAATGCGGCAAAAAATTGCCGCCGGCCATCCCAACCGCAGCGAATTGTTCGACCTGAAGCACGACCGGGGCGGCATGGTCGATATTGAATTTATTACGCAATACCTCGTATTGAGCCATGCATGCGAACACCCTGTTTTGCTAGAAAACCTGGGCAATATCACTTTGCTCAAGCTGGCGTCCGAGGCAAAACTCATTCCGGCGGAGCTCGCCGGGGAAGTTTCAGACGCCTACCGGGTCTTTCGCAAGGCACAGCACAGCTTGCGCCTGCAAGGCGCCGAAGCCGCGCGTGTTCCCCAGGATGAATTCGTGGTTGAACGCGATGCAGTCATTGCACTTTGGAATACGGTGCTACCCGATTAAAATAGACACCATGAGTGATTACAAACGTCCCCAGCTTCAACTCCCCGACAACCGCAAGAAAGTGCTGTTGCATTCATGCTGCGCCCCTTGTTCAGGCGAAGTCATGGAAGCCATGGCCGCCTCGGGTATCGAGTACAGCATCTTTTTCTACAACCCCAATATTCACCCCGACCGTGAATATGAAATCCGCAAGAACGAGAACATTCGCTTTGCCCAAGAGCACAATATCGAATTCATCGATGCCGACTACGACCGGGATAACTGGTTTGAGCGCGTTAAAGGGCTGGAGAACGAACCGGAACGGGGCGAGCGTTGCACCGTCTGTTTCGACATGCGTTTCGAACGTACGGCGCTTTATGCCCACGAAAACGGTTTTGATACCATCACCAGTTCATTGGGCATTTCGCGCTGGAAAGACATGAACCAGATTAATGGTTGCGGCGAGCGGGCGGCTGCCCGTTATCCCGATCTGGCCTATTGGAAATACAACTGGCGTAAAGGCGGCGGATCGGCCCGCATGATCGAAATCAGCAAGCGGGAAAATTTCTACCAGCAGGAGTACTGCGGCTGCATTTACTCCCTGCGCGACACCAACCGCCATCGCCGCGCCCAGGGCCGCGAGGCCATTGAAATCGGTGTGAAGTTCTACGGACGCGAAGAAACGCTGTAAACGAATACGGGCCCGCAATCAACCCATCAACAGCCCGTCAATGCGTTACGTGCACACCAATGCAAAAAGCCCGCTTAAAAGCGGGCTTTTTGCTGTTACTGCAATGTCCGTTGAAACACGAACTTGTCGTCACGCCAATCAACCGGAATGACGTCTTTCGGGCCGAACTTGCCTTCCAGAATCAGTTTGGCCACCGGATTTTCAATATGCTGCTGGATCGCGCGTTTTAAAGGACGTGCGCCGAAAACAGGATCGAATCCGGCATGGGCCAACTGCGCCAATGCCGAGTCAGAGACCTCCAGGCGCATTTCGTGCTGTGCCAAACGTGCCTGCAAGCGCTGAATTTGAATGCCTGCAATCGACTCGATGTGCTTGGCCTCCAAACCGTGAAAGACAACCACTTCGTCGATTCGATTCAGAAACTCGGGTCGAAACGCAGTTTTCAACTCTTCCCACACCACTTCTTTGACCACATCGTAGGGTTGCCCCGCCATGCTCTGGATATGTTGAGAACCCAGGTTCGACGTCATCACGATCACCGTATTGCGAAAATCCACGGTCCGACCCTGGCCATCAGTCAAGCGGCCATCGTCAAGCACCTGCAAGAGCACATTGAACACATCGGGATGCGCTTTTTCCACCTCATCCAGCAAAATTACACTGTAAGGCTTGCGACGCACGGCCTCGGTTAAATACCCCCCCTCTTCATAACCGACATAACCGGGCGGCGCACCAATCAGACGCGCAACCGAGTGCTTTTCCATGAACTCGCTCATGTCGATGCGGATCATGTGATCTTCGGAATCGAACAGGAAGTCCGCCAGCGCCTTGGTCAGTTCCGTCTTGCCCACGCCTGTCGGCCCCAGGAACAGAAACGAACCGTATGGCCGTGCCGGATCGGCCAACCCGGCGCGCGAACGGCGTATGGCATCCGCCACCAGGCTGACTGCCTCATCCTGCCCAATCACACGACGATGCAAATGCGCTTCCATCGCCAGCAGCTTTTCGCGCTCGCCCTGCATCATCTTCGATACGGGAATGCCAGTGGCACGGGAGACCACTTCTGCAATCTCTTCCGCACCCACTTCCGTGCGCAACAAGCGAGGCTTGCCCGACTTTTCCTGCTCGTCGGCATTACCCGCTTCGGCCGCTTTCAAGCGCGCCTCAAGCTCGGGCAGTTTTCCGTACTGGAGCTCGGCCAACTTGTCGAACTGGCCTTTGCGCTGCAACTCGGCCATCTCGGCACGCGTGCGCTCGATTTCTTCCTTGACCGATTGCGAACCTTGTACCGCCGCCTTTTCCGATTTCCAGATTTCTTCGTAATCGTTATATTCGCGCTGCAGTTTCTCCAGTTCGTCTTCAATGACTTTCAAACGACGCATGGAGCTTTCGTCGGTTTCCTTTTTTACCGCCTCGCGCTCAATTTTCAGCTGGATAATGCGCCGATCCAGCTTGTCCATGACCTCTGGCTTGGAATCAATTTCCATGCGGATACGCGCCGCGGCCTCGTCGATCAGGTCGATCGCCTTGTCGGGCAGGAAGCGGTCGGTAATGTAGCGATGCGACAACTCGGCCGCCGCCACGATGGCCGGGTCGGTAATGTCCACCCCGTGATGAAGCTCGTAGCGCTCTTGCAAGCCGCGCAAAATAGCAATGGTCGATTCCACATCCGGCTCGTCGACCAGTACTTTTTGAAACCGGCGCTCCAGTGCTGCGTCTTTTTCAATGTATTTTCGGTACTCATCCAGCGTGGTGGCACCAATACAATGCAGCTCACCTCGCGACAGGGCGGGCTTAAGCATGTTGCCGGCATCCATGGCCCCCTCGGCCTTGCCGGCACCTACCATCGTGTGCAACTCATCAATGAATACGATAATGCCGCCCTGATCCTGCGAGAGCTCTTTCAAAACCGCTTTCAGGCGCTCTTCGAATTCGCCACGGTATTTGGCTCCGGCCAGCAAAGCGGCAAGATCAAGCGAAAGGACCCGCTTGCCTTTAAGGGTTTCGGGCACTTCGTTATTAATGATGCGTTGGGCCAGGCCCTCCACAATTGCCGTCTTGCCCACCCCCGGCTCACCAATCAGGACGGGGTTGTTCTTGGTACGACGTTGAAGAATCTGGATAGTGCGGCGGATTTCATCGTCGCGCCCGATAACGGGGTCCAGTTTGCCCTCACGCGCACGCTCGGTTAAATCGGTTGTGTATTTCGACAAGGCTTCCCGGTTCGACTCTCCTTCCGGATCGCCCACCGTAGCGCCGCCGCGCACCGCGTCAATTGCCGTTTCCAACGGCTTGCGTTGCGCCCCCGCCTCACGCAACAGGCGGCCGGCCTCGCACTTGTCGTCGACCAGCACCAGCAGGAACAGCTCGCTCGCAATGTAGGCGTCGCCACGGTTCGATGCTTCTTTATCCGTGCGTGCAAGCACCGACTGAAGCTCCCGCCCGATCTGCACGTTGCCCGCCGAGCCAGGCACTTGTGCCAGCGACTTGATCGCGGAAGAAACGGCCGGTGCCAGCCGATTCACCGCAACGCCTGCCCGGGCCAGCAAACTGCCGGCCCCGCTATCGGTGTCAGCCAATAAGGCCGACAACAGGTGCAACGGGTCGATATACTGATTATCGTTCTGGATAGCAAGACTTTGCGCATCGGCAAGTGCTTGCTGAAATTTGGTTGTTAATTTGTCGAATCGCATAGTCTTCTTTCAAAAATAAGGCTGAGCATCTGCTCGAATGATGATTAAATAAGGCCGCAACGCTGCATTTCAAGATGTGAAAAATGGATAAATTCAAACAATTGGAAAGTTTTGTTTCTGTTGCCACTCTGGGCAGTCTCTCGGCTGCAGCCAGGGCCGAAGGCGTTGCGCCCACCATGATGGGACGCCGCATGGATGCGCTGGAAAAGCGGCTGGGCGTGAAATTGCTGATACGCTCGACCCGGCGTTTGTCCCTGACAAACGAAGGTACTGCCTTTCTGGAAAAAGCCCAATCCATTTTGAAAGAACTGAGCGATGCGGAAAGCCAGGTCGCGCAAGGCAGTGCCCGCCCCAGCGGCGAACTGCGCATTAGTGCGCCTGCCGGCTTCGGGCGCCGTCATATCGCCCCACTGGTACCCGCCTTTTTGCTCCGCTACCCCGAAATTCACATTACGCTCGACCTGACCGACCGCTTGGTCGACTTGATTGAGGAACGCTACGATTGCGCCATCCGGATCGGCGACCTGGACGACTCCCAGTTCATTGGAATGCGCCTGGCGGATAACCGCCGTGTCATTGTCGCTTCGCCCGACTACCTCGACCGATTCGGCCGCCCCGACACGCCCGACGACCTGATTCAGCACAACTGCCTGTCGTTCGGCAGCCAGGGGAACCAGTCGAAAGGCTGGCTGCTTCAACACAACGGCAAGGTAAGAGCACACCGGGTAAAAGGCACTCTTACCAGTACCGACGGCTCCGTTTTGCTTGAATGGGCACTGGCCGGTTGTGGATTGGCGTGGCGGTCGTTGTGGGAGGTTCGGCAAGAACTCGAAGCGGGGCGACTTGTGAGCGTGCTCGATGATTATGCCGCCCCCCCAAACGGTATTTTTGCCATCCTTACCGAACGCAGGCATCAACCGCAACGACTGCGGGTTTTTGTTGAAATGCTGAAAAACACCTACGCCCGGCCCAGTTATTGGGATAAGCATTAAGCTGTTTGTACTATGCATATCGGATACGAAAATCATTTGCATATGATGTCAATCGTTACATAAACATGTACAATTGCGTCCAAGTCGTATCATAAGCTTATTGCACAGGCATATAAACTTCCCTCAATACGCGACTCCCCCAGGCACCACGACGTCTATGCAGAAACGAATCCCTCTGACGCAAGACTCAAGCCGTTGTTCAACCTGTATGCTGAACAACCTGTGCCTGCCTATGGGCATGTCGGCCATCGATATCAGCCGCTTCGAGGACGTCGTCCAGGAACGTTTGCGTATTCCAAAGGGTGAAAGCCTGTTCAAGGCAGGCGATTGTGCCGTGGCCATTTTCGGTATTCGGGTCGGATCACTTAAAACGCAGTTGGAAGACGCCGCAGGCCGTGTGCAGGTTACGGGGTTTCTCTTTCCCGGAGAAATTGCCGGACTCGACGGCTTTCTGGAAGGACACCAGCTATCGCACGCGGTTGCGCTGGAAGACAGCGAGGTGTGTGTGGCACGTGTCGAGGAAATCGACCGCATCGCGGCGCACATTCCGTCACTGCAGCAACAGTTGCGCCGTCTGACCAGCACGGAAATGAAGCGCTCACACCAGTTGGTCGTATCACTGGGCGTTTTGCGCTCGGAACAACGCCTGGCGGCTTTTCTGGTAAACATGTCGCAACGGCTATCCATCCTCGGCTATTCCTCGTCTGAATTCATTTTGCGCATGAGCCGGGAAGAAATCGGCAATTATTTAGGCCTGACACTGGAAACGGTCAGCCGCCTGTTCTCCCGTTTCGCACGTGAAAACCTCATCCGCATTCACCAACGCGAAGTCAAATTGCTCGATCTGCCCGCGCTGCGCGATTTAGCCGGCACCGACTGCGGGTAACCCACCTTGTCACTCAACGATCAGGCAACTGATCAACCCCTTCCGCCGGGGCCATATACAGCGTCAGCGCACTCGACAGCGCAGTCATAATCCAGAATAGAAAGAAGCCTGCTGTGTACACAACTTCGCGGCTAAAATGCATCGAGCCGAACACGGCAATATCCAGCGGATCAATTAATGCAAATACCGTGGCACTGCCCGCCCCCGCAAATAAAAACGAGGGCCACAGTATCCACATTAGAGAATAGCGGCTCATGGTGATTGTCTCCTGTTATGGGCTGCCGTCTCGGCAGACGTGTTTTTAGCGTCCATCTCCGGCAACGGCGCATCTTGTATTTTTTGCACGACCAAACCTTTACGCTGCCCACCATCGTGAATTGCTTGATCACTGTAATAATGCACTGCCAGCACAATCGTTACCGCGCACCCCACCAAGGTAATAAACGGGCCGGCCATCAAAATCCAGGGCCAGGGCTCTTTCCACCAGGGGCGCGTGTCAGTATGGTTGGAATCTTGTTTCATTGCGGGACATAAAAACTGGTTTGCTCGACAAGCTGCGCGCTTGATCCAGAGGCCGACTCAGCACGGGCGACGAACGAAATACTGTGCACGCCGGGGCCGGCCTGACCTGCAGGCAAACGCACCAGCACAGGTACCAAACGGTGGCTGCCACCAGCTACTTCAATTGTGCCGGTGGGTTCACCTGTGGCAGCCAGCATTTCAAGCCCCGGCAAGCCATCGGCACGCAATGTAACGGTAAGCGCCGTATCGTCCGTGTTCATTATCTGCAAGCGATAAACATTCTCGATTAAATTGCCTGGAATCTCGCGACCCAGGCTGCCGCGGTCGCGAATAATATCCATTTTCAGCGTTTCACGGGTGAACAACGAGAAAGCAAACCCTGCTGCAATAACCGCCATCAGCCCCATATAAAACAGCACACGCGGCCGCAAAACCCGCTTGCGTGCTTGCGACTGGGTAAGGTCTTCTGTTATGGCGGCACCCGAGGTATAGCGAATCAGGCCTTTCGGATAACCCATCTTGTCCATCACCTGATCACAAGCGTCGACACAGGCGCCGCAACCGATGCACATGTACTGCAAACCATCGCGAATATCAATGCCCGTTGGGCAAACCTGAACACACAAAGTGCAGTCAACGCAATCACCCATGCCTGCTTCTTTATGATCAATTTGCCGTGAGCGCCCTCCTCTGGGCTCACCCCGTTTGTAGTCATACGTCACGACAAAAGTGTCGTCATCGACCATCACGCTTTGAAAGCGTGCATACGGGCACATGTATTTGCAAACCGCCTCGCGCATGAATCCTGCGTTACCCCATGTGGCAAAAGCATAAAACAACATCCAGAACCACTGCCATGGGCCAAGCGAAAAGGCGATTAAATCGGCGCCTAATGCACGAATAGGCGCGAAATAACCAATAAAAGTAAAGCCTGTCCAAAAGGCTATAACCACCCAAACGACATGTTTGGCCGCTTTCAACCGAAGTTTGCGCCACGACCAGGGTTGACCGTCGAGCCGAATCCGCGCCAGACGATCACCTTCAATTTTTCGCTCAACCCACATGAAAATTTCGGTATAGACCGTTTGCGGACACGCATAGCCACAAAACAATCGTCCGGCAATCGCAGTAAACAAAAATAGGGCAAATGCCGACAAAACAAGCAAGACGGCCAGGTACACGACGTCTTGCGGCCACAACACCATGCCGAAGATATAAAACTTACGAGCACCCAAATCGAACAGCACCGCCTGACGGTCGTCCCAGGTCAGCCAGGGCAGACCATAAAAAATGGCCTGTGTGAACAACACCATAATGACGCGCCAGCGTGCATAAAGCCCGGTTATCGCTCGAGGATAAACCTTGTTGCGAACATCGGTAAGCGCTTTCTCGACCTGTGGTGAAACCCCACCCCGACGCGGCGCGGGCGCCACCCTGGGAGGCTGCCACGCGGGCGCGGCACCCTGACCCGTCTGGGTCAGGTCCTCCGACTGAGCAATAGGTTTCTTATCCATGAGCGCTCCTGCTTGAAAACGCGACGATATACGGCCTGGTTAACGCGGTGAATTTGATCGCCCCCATACCCAGGCCGCCAACATACGAATCTGTTCAGGAGTCAGCACTCCCTCTTGAGCCGGCATCTGGTTATCGCGACCATTCAGAATAGTGTTCACAATGACATCCGCCGAACTACCATAAAGCCAGACGTCGTCGGTAAGATTTGGCGCACCCAGCGCCTGGTTACCCTTGCCGTCAACACCGTGGCAGGCCACGCAATTATTCTCAAAACCTTTCTTTCCTCTTACGACCTGCAACGGATCGCTGGCCAGGCCGGAAAGTGAACGAACATATTGCGCAATATCCGCAGCCTGATTCGCACTGACTTGTGCGTTCATGGGCGGCATCACACCGTGACGCCCTTTGGTAATGGAAGTCATAATTTGGTCGGGGGAACCACCATAAAGCCAATCTTTATCGGTTAGGTTCGGAAAACTGACCGACCCGCGCGCATCCGACCCATGACATTGCGCACAGTTATTCAAGAATAGACGCTCGCCAATCTGCCGGGCCTGCGGGTCGGCCGCAACCTGCTCAATAGGCATGGCCTCGTAACGCGCGTAGAACGGACGAATACGTTCAGACAACGCTTCCTGCGACTGCTTAACCTCCTGAGCCGTTGAGTAATTCAAAATCCCGTTAAAAATGCCCAGGCCGGGATACAGAACCAAATAACCCACGCTAAAAACACATAAGGCCAGATAAAACACGGTCCACCAGCGCGGCACGGGATTGTTCAACTCCATGAGATTGCCATCCCACACGTGCCCGGTGTTCTTGGTTTCTTTCACTTCCTTGCCCAGCCAGCGACGCTGGGTAAACAGCAACCAGACACAGAAAATAATTCCCGCCGCCGTCATAATGGCAATGAAATAAGCCCAAAAACTGCTCACGAAATCAGTCATGAGAATCCCCTTTTTCTTGCGTGCCAGGTGTCTTTTTCTTGTCGTTGCTCAGGTTGTCTTCATCCGGCTGCATAAACGGAAGCATGGAAGCGTCTTTGTTCGCTTTCTTGCGGCCTTTTGAGAAAGCCCACACCACAATGGCAAGAAAGGTGACTAACGCGACTAGCGTGACAATACCGTTAACAATACCCATGACTATCGGCTCCCTTCCGCAACAGCGCGCGCCGCGGCCTCACGCCCGGCCACACCCAGACTTTGCAAATACATCACCAGGGCATCTTCCTCGGTTCGACCTTGTAATTGCTCCGGGGCTTGTGCAATTTGCTCGTCGGTATAAGGCACCCCAATTGCCCTTAACGCCCGCATGCGCGCCTGCACATCGGCATTGCCGACGGTGTTATGCCGGAGCCAGGGATACGCAGGCATATTGGACTCAGGCACCAGGTCACGCGGGTTACGCAAGTGAATACGGTGCCACTCATCGGAATAACGACCGCCGACACGAGCCAGGTCGGGTCCGGTGCGTTTCGAGCCCCACAAAAAGGGATGATCGTACACAAACTCACCGGCTAACGAATAAGGGCCGTATCGCTGCACTTCCGATTGCAGCATACGTATCTGTTGCGAGTGACAACCCACACACCCTTCACGAATATAAATATCGCGCCCAACCAGTTGAAGCGCTTCGTAGGGCTCAACCCCTTCCGTCGGTTCCGTTGTGGAATGCTGAAAGTAAAGCGGCACAATTTGCACCAGGCCGGCGAAGCTCACCACCAGAATACTGGCAATAATGAGCAAGCCGATATTGGTTTCCAGTGTTTCGTGACTGAAAAACTTTTTCTTTTGATTGGCCATTCATCTACTCCTTAAGCCGACACCGGGCCTGTGACAGGTTTATCGGAAGGCGGCCCCACGAGCTCCGGCTGGGTGCTGTCGGGGTTATACAGATAAACCACCGGGTTGGGCTTGTCCTGCCCCTGTAACGTCTTCCAGGTGTTCCAGGCCATAACGAGCATGCCGGCCAGAAAAAAGAACCCACCCAGCAAACGAATGGCGTACAACGGGTACGTTGCCTGCAGTGCTTCAACAAAACTGTAAACCAGCGTGCCGTCTTCAGCCGTGGCGCGCCACATTAACCCCTGCATGACACCGGCAACCCACATTGAGGCGATATACAGCACCACCCCAATCGTGGCCAGCCAAAAGTGCAGCTCAACCTGTTTGGGGCTGGCCATTTCCGAGCGGCCATACAAACGCGGAATCATGTAGTAGAAGGAACCAAAAATAGTCATCGCAACCCAACCGAGCGCGCCCACGTGCACGTGCCCCACTGTCCAGTCGGTGTAATGCGACAAGGCATTCACGGTACGGATCGACAGCATTGAGCCCTCGAATGTGGCCATACCGTAGAAAGACAAGCCTGTGACCAGGAACTTCAAAATGGTATCGGTGCGCAAGCGGTGCCATGCACCTGATACGGTCATGATGCCGTTAATCATGCCGCCCCAAGACGGTGCCAGCAAAATCAAGGAAAAGATCATGCCCAGTGCCTGGGTCCAGTCGGGCAAGGAGGTGTAATGCAAATGGTGCGGGCCGGCCCACATATAGGTAAAGGCCAGCGCCCAGAAATGCACAATAGACAAGCGATAAGAATAGATTGGCCGGTTTGCCTGTTTGGGCACGAAGTAATACATCATGCCCAGGAAGCTGGTAGTCAGGAAAAAACCAACCGCATTATGTCCGTACCACCACTGCACCATGGCATCTTGCACACCCGAATAGACGGAATACGATTTCCACATGGAAACCGGAATTTCAATGTTGTTGAAGATATGCAGGATGGCGATGGTCAGGATATACGAGCCAAAAAACCAGTTGGCTACGTAAATGTGCTTTACACGGCGTTTAAAGATGGTGCCGAAAAATACGACAGCGTAAGCCACCCAAACCAGGGTGATCAGGATATCAATCGGCCATTCGTATTCGGCATACTCTTTGGTGCTGGTATAACCCAGGGGCAAGGTTAAAAAACCGGCCAGCAAACAAACTTGCCAACCCCAGAACGTAAAGGCCGCCAGTTTATCGGAGAACAAACGCACCTGACAGGTTCGCTGCACCACGTAGTAAGAGGTTGCAAACAAAGCCGTACCGCCGAAGGCAAAAATCACGGTATTGGTATGAACCGGGCGCAAACGCCCGTAACTAAGCCACGGTGTATTGAAGTTCAAATCGGGCCAGATCAACTGCGCCGCAATCAGAACGCCTACCGCCATGCCCACAACCCCCCACACAATGGTCATGACAGTAAACTGCCTGACCACCCCATAGTTAAAGGTTTCTGGCTGCTTAACCCGCGTGCCGGAATTGCCCATAAAAATCCCCTAAAACAAAAAACACATGATTAATTTCAAAATTTTTTTCGGCTTGACTTGTTTATTCACCGTTATCACGTCGTGATTCTTTCTCTTCCTCTCGTTCTTGCACCTTGGGTTCCGGTGTATCGTTATCCTCCAGAATCGATCGCGCCGCCTTGTCGGTGTCTTCAAATTGCCCTGAAAAAATGGCCCACCAAAAAGCGGCACCAATTAACACGACCAATATGAGCGATATGGGTAACAATAAATACAGCGCCCCCATTAGCCTAACCTTGAACCGGCCGGCCCGCCCGCCCACACGTGGGCCAGTTCATACGATTGCCGGCGATACAAACGCAAGGCATTTACCGCCACGGCAAGCGATGAAACCAGCATGGTGATCGCCGCCAACCAAGGTTGCACATAACCCAATGCGGCCAAAGGTGTCAGCAACAAGTGCCACATCATGGAACCATACAAATTCTGGTGCGCCACCCGTGTTGTATCTTTGGATAATTGTTCAAGATGGCGGGAAGAAACGTGCTGACGCTGGTACAAGCTGGCATGCGCGGCGGCAATAGCCGTGGGCACCGACATTGCCAAGGCGCACGGGCAACTGATTACCAGCAATGCAACCGTCACCGCTACGGCATGTTCCGGTGCAAAAACAAACCAATATGCCCCTGCCAGTGCGGCCAAAGTAAGCTGCACAACCGTAAACCAAAGCGCGACGCGGTCGGCCCCCACCGACAAAGCATGGCGTAATGATTGAATATTTTCATGAAAAGCGCCGTGTGCCATGGTTTGTTGCGCACAAAATTCCAAGTAGCGTGCTGTGAGCAGAAAAGCCACAAACATGGTGACCGATTCAAAATACACTTCACCGTGGTTGACCCAGGTAGCGTAAACGCTGGGAATAAACGCCGCCGAAATGCCCAAGGCAACGGGGACATCCATGGTGATGACATGTGAACGGGAGCGGCCCAGTGCCCCTTTCCAAACCGGCCAGGCGCAATACAAAATGACGGGTACCGTAAGAACCAGGCTTAACCAGTTGAGCAACACAACGGCCTCATCGAGAAACAATTGGTTTTCAACCGACATGGGTTGATTGCGCAAGTAACCGGGAAACGCAAACATCATGACCTGCATCATGCCCAACCACGCCAAACCCAACCGTGCCACCATGTGGCGTCGTGCATTTCGGTCGGCCGGAGCCATTGCGGCCGGAGGGGCGAATAAAGACATTACGGACATGGCAAAACTGTACCTGATAGTAAGCTTTTGTTCATTGATTTAAATCAAGCGCAGTAAAATGTTCACATGACTGTCTCAATTTGCCTACCTTTTTTTAAATCAAAATGTCGTCTTCCTCTTTAGATCAGGCTCCCCTTGGACGCGACACTGCCTATCCGACACAATACGACCCCAGCGTTCTGTTCGCCGTTAACCGGGAAACCAATCGTGCGATGCTGCCCTTTGTACCGAACTGGGTCGGCGCCGATATCTGGAATGCTTACGAAGTGTCCTGGCTGAATGCACGAGGCAAGCCCCTGGTGGCGATGGCCCGTTTTGTCGTGCCGCACGGCAGTGCGAACATAATCGAATCGAAGTCTTTCAAACTTTATCTGAACAGCTTTAACGAAAGCCGATTTCAATCAATCAATGAGGTTAAACAACGCCTGGAAAATGACTTGTCGAAAGTGGCCGGCGCAAACATTGAGGTCGTGCTGACCGACCTGCACCGTATTGGACAAGCGCAATGCGCGCCACTGGCGGGAATCAATATTGATGAGGCCGACGTCGAAATTGAACACTACCAGCCCAACGCCAATTTATTGAAATGCGTCGTCAATGCCCAAACTGTAAGCGAAACGCTGACTTCCGATTTGCTGAAATCGAACTGCCCGGTTACCGGGCAACCCGATTGGGGCAGTTTGCAAATTCAATACACCGGTCCGAAAATCAACCGGGAATCACTGCTCAAATATATTATTTCGTTGCGCCGACACACCGAATTCCATGAGCACTGCGTGGAAAAAATCTACTGTGATATCTGGCAGGCCTGCCAGCCGGAATTTTTATTTGTATATGCATGCTATACCCGCCGTGGCGGGTTGGACATCAACCCCTGGCGCGCCAGCCGGCCCACGTCGTTCGAGCCGGCACGCACTCCTCGCCAGTAATTATTGAAGCACCCTGGCTGGCGCGGTACCTTATGCCGGTGCCGCCCCTGTCGCTTTGCGTTGTGCCACCGTGTGGCCAATCACCAGGGCAACCACCGCAGCCAGGACAAAAGTAATGGCAGCGCCTATCCACGGGCCTTGGCGGAAACCCGCGTCGAGCAAAATACCGAACACGACCGGACCAATCGATGCCCCCACGTCCATACCCGAATAAACCAGGCCATAGACCGTACCCGTTGCCCCTTTTGGCGTAACACTGCGTACCAGCATGTCGCGCGAAGGTGCAGCAATACCGGCGCAAAAACCGCCCAGCCCCACCATGGCAATCGCCAGCCAGGGATGCAGCATTCCCGAGGCCAGCAATACAAGAATGAGCCCGGCCAGAATCAGCGACCCCGCCACGGTCATTTCGTTGCGACGGCTTGCGCCAACCAGGAACCCGCCCGCAATCATCCCGATCGCAGAGGCCAGCATATAACCCGACAACGCGGTACCGGCCAGCACCTTATCGATACCGTACACCTGCCCCAGCATGGGAATCGTAAAACTTTGCACCGCCGACATCGACATGGTCGAGCAGGTAAAGAAAAAGAAAGCCCCCCACAACACAGGCTGCTTAACCAGCGTAACAAACGTTTGCGCCACCGACTTGGACGCCAGCGAGGCCGGATCGCCTTTGTGATCGACAGGTGCGCTGATCTTGCGCCCCACCATGTTCTGTCCAGAGAGCAGGTGGCGACCAAACCACACCGCCACCAGAATAACCGCCAGCAACGCAGCCGCGCCAAAAGCGGCCACACGCCAATCGGCAAGATAAATCAGCGCAGACATGTAAACCGGCGTTAAAGCCCAGCCCAGATTCCCCGTGAACCCATGCGTGCTGTACGCATGCCCCAGGCGATAACGGCTGACCCGATGGTTGATGATGGAGTAATCAACCGGGTGAAAAACGGAATTGCCCACCCCGCCAACAAATGCTGCCAAAACCAATAGCGGATAACCGTTGGCAAACCCCATCAGCACGCCCGACAACACAAAACACGCCAGGCCGAAATGCAAAACCGGGGCAGGACCAATACGATCGACGATAAACCCCGAAGACGCCTGCCCAATGCCCGAAGTCACGAAAAAAACGGACACGAGCAGGCCAAGCTGGCCATAACTGAAACCGAACTCATTGGCCAGCGATAAAAACAATGTAGGGAGAACCAACTGGAAAAAATGTGAGCCGGCGTGCGCTGACCCGATCAAGCTGATAATTTTCCAATCGTTTTTTTGAACCTGCGGACTATCAGGGATATCTTCAACAGTAGTGGCAACCATAATCTTCCAAACCCAGCTAAATGCCTGCTGCTACGATACCTGGCAGGCTCAGGATGCGCGTTCCCGGATTTGCGGCCAGGCACGGCGCAGGTAATAAAACATCGACCATACAGTCAGAACAGCCGCAACTATGATCAGTATACTGCCTACCTGCGCCGATGACATCCCGAACAAGGGCTGACCATACAACAGACAGGGAATGGCAACCATTTGTGCAGCCGTTTTGAATTTGCCGAGCCAGTGTACTGCCACACTACCGCTGGCGCCAATTTTTGCCATCCATTCACGCAAGGCGGAAATGGTGATTTCGCGGCCAATAATAATAAGCGCAATAAAAACATCGACCCGTTGCAAATCGAGCAGCACAAGCAAAGCCGCACACACCATGAGTTTATCGGCCACTGGATCGAGAAATGCCCCAAAAGCCGACGTTTGGTTCCAACGCCGGGCCAGCCAGCCATCGAACCAATCGGTTAGCGCTGCCACAATAAACGCGCCGGCAGCCATCGTGTCGCGCAATGCCTCGCCCCCCAGCCACGCGGCAGGAAGATAAAACAGGGCAATGACCAGCGGAATCAGGGCGATTCGCAACCAGGTCAAAATCATGGGTATGTTTAATGGCATAGTCGTAATACTAACTTATCGGAGCGCATAATAGATGCGCTCAGCCAATTCCGCTGAAATGCCATCCACCTGACACAAGTCGTCGACGCTGGCGGCAGACACGCCCGACAACCCGCCAAAACGCGCCAGTAATTTCTGCCGGCGTTTGGCACCCACACCTTCAATTTGCTCAAGCCGCGAAACATTGCGCGCCTTGGCCCGTTGCGCACGCATCCCGGTAATTGCAAAGCGGTGTGCTTCATCGCGGATCTGTGCAATCAGCATCAACGCAGCCGACTCTTTACCCAGGGCAACCGGCTCTCGTTCATCGGCAAACACCAATGTTTCAAGCCCAACCCGGCGCCCCTCTCCCTTTGCCACACCCACCAGCGTGGAAATATCCAATCCCAGTTCGGCGAACACCTGGCGGGCAATACTGATTTGACCTTTGCCGCCATCAACCAATACCAAAGAAGGCATCGGCGCCTGACCGTCGGCAACACGAGAAAACCGGCGGGTCAACACCTGCCGCATCGCGGCATAGTCATCACCCGGTGCGATCCCGGCAATGTTATAGCGACGATACAGTGACGTTTGCATTTCATGGTGCTTGAACACGACACACGACGCCTGTGTTGCTTCACCGGAGGTATGGCTGATATCGAAACATTCAATATACAGGGCGTCCAATGCCACTTCATCCGTCTCCAGCCCCAGTGCCTCGGCCAACGCACGGGTGCGTGTGACACGCGCGCCCGACTCAGTCAACATGCGGGCCAGCGCCATTTGCGCATTCTTTTGCGCCTGCTCCAGCCAGGAGCGGCGTACGCCTTGCGGTCGAGTCAATACACGGGTACGCACGCCCAATTGTTCCTGCAGCAATCCAACCAAATCGTTGTCGGATAAAGCATGCGAGCAAATCAGCAATGGCGGCAGCGGGCTGTCAAGATAATGCTGCGCCACAAATGCCGACAGGATTTCACCCGGCTCATCATCTTGCGTGTGGGTAGGGAAAAAAGCCTTGTCGCCCAAATGACGACCACCCCGTACCATCGCCAGATTGACACAAACCCGACCTCCGGCAATGGAAACTGCAATGATATCGGCATCTTCATCACCGATTTTTTCCATGGTTTGCTGTTGCAAAACACTGGCCAAAGCCGCCATCTGGTCTCGCAGTATTGCCGCCTCTTCAAAAGCCAGGCGTTCAGACGCGTTCAACATACGCTCTTCCATGTCGCGCATCACGTCACTGGCCTGCCCGTCGAGAAACCGCACTGCCCGCTCAACATCGTGCTGGTAGTCCTTGATGGGAATAATCCCCACACACGGCGCCGAACACCGGCCGATTTGATGCAACAAACAGGGGCGCGAACGGTTCGAATAAACACTGTCTTCGCATGTACGCAAACGGAACACGCGCTGCAGGATCTGAATTGTCTCGCGCACGGCCCACGAGTTGGGATAGGGGCCGAAGTAGCGCCCTTTTCCGCTGGTGACACCCCTGTAATAAGCAATGCGCGGGGCCTCGTGCCCACTGATGCGTAAGTAAGGATACGACTTGTCATCACGGAAAAGAATGTTGTAGCGGGGCCGCAAGCGTTTGATTAAATTGTTTTCAAGCAACAACGCTTCGGCTTCCGTACGCGTCACGGTTACTTCAACACGCTTGACCCGCGCCACCATGTGGGCAATCCGCGGGCTCGACAGATTCTTTTGAAAATAAGACGAAACCCGCTTCTTGAGGTCGCGTGCCTTACCGACATACAGCACCTCGTCATTTTCATCCAAATGACGGTATACCCCCGGCAAATGCGGCAAATCAGCCAGAAATGATTTCAGATTGAAGGTCTCGGGCATACTGATATCGTGACTGGTTCTGTAGCGTTGCCCAATCGGGGCAGGCAAAACGGGGAGCAAGCTGGCGAATGCGGTTAATGGCCTGGCTGTTGTTTTCCGGTAGCTCAAGCTGCTGCAAAAGCGTGTCGGCCAGTTCCGGATGATTACAAACCAGCACCATATCGCACCCGGCCCCGAAAGCCGCTTGCGCGCGAGCCAGAATATCGCCGGCCACCGATGCGCCTTCCATTGTCAGGTCATCGGAGAAAACGACGCCATCGTAGGCCAGTTGTTCACGCAAAATGTGCTGGATCCAATAGCGCGAAAAACCTGCCGGATGCGCATCAACGCTTGAATAAATGACATGCGCAGGCATGACCGACGGCAAAACCATGTCGCCCAGCCACCCATAGGGCGCGGCGTCTTCACGCATGATTTCCTCAAGCGTGCGGTCATCAACCGGAATTTCGTGATGTGAGTCGGCTTTCACGTAACCATGACCGGGGAAATGCTTGCCGCATGCAGCCATGCCGGCCAGCATGAGCCCCTGAATCAAAGACCTTGCCAACATGGCAACAACCTGAGGCTCGCGGTGAAAAGCGCGGTCGCCAATCACCGAACTGTGCCCATAATCGAGATCAAGCACCGGCGTAAAACTCAAGTCGACGCCGCACGCCCGCAATTCCGCACCCAATACATAACCGGTTTCGGTCGCCAGGCGCATGGCCGCCAAAGAGTCATCTTCCCAGATTTCACCAAAGCGCTGCATGCACGGCAAAGGCGTAAATCCATCAGACTTGAAACGCTGAACCCGCCCCCCTTCGTGGTCAACCGCAATAAGCAGGGGCTCGCTGCGCGCAGCATGAATTTCGGCACACAACTGCGTCAGTTGTTCACGACTGTCAAAATTGCGTGCAAACAAGATCACACCACCGACATGGGGGTGGCGCAAACGCGTCAGTTCGTTCGGTTTAAGACTCACCCCTTCTACATCGACCATGACCTGGCCGGGCGGCAATACCGCTACCATAATGCTCCCTTGGCCGCTCAGGCCGGCTTTGACTCTACCAAAACAAATGCAATTACCGTGTCTTTTTCATCGCTGACGGAAACATGCGCCCTGCCGAACCGTTCTGCATACCAGTCGGCCAATACGCCGTTCAGCTTCACCTGGGGCTTGCCGCCCGGCGCGTTCAGGGTTTCCATGCGGGTCCACGACATCGGACTATGCAAGCCCAGGCCAATCGCTTTTGAAAATGCCTCTTTGGCGGCAAATCGCGTGGCCAGATAGCGAATACCGCGGGACGGGTCACGTGCACGCCGACGCTCGAAAACCTGCATTTCGCCCGGCCCAAGAATACGCTGCGCAAAACGCAACCCGAACCGCTCGAAAGCCGCATCAAAACGACTGACAACCGCAATATCAGTACCTATTCCCGCGACCGTGCCAGGCAGGTTCGATAACATAGCTCAGCGCCCCTTGAACACCGGCGTTCGCTTTTCCATAAAGGCGGCGACTCCTTCGGCATAATCGTCGCTGTAGCCTAATTCGCGCATTAGATCACGCTCCAGATCCAGTTGCTCGGCCAGGGTATTCCTTAAACTCTGGTTCAAGGCCTGTTTGGCCGCGGCCAGCCCTTTCGTGGGTGCCGTGGAAAAATGAAGCGCCAGATCGTTCAGGCGCTCTTCGAAAGCGTCGTCGGCCACACACTCCCAAATCAGCCCCCATTGCTCGGCTTTGCGCGCGCCGATTTTTTCACCCAGCAAGGCCATACCCATCGCGCGGGCCGACCCCACCAGGCGAGGCAAAGCGTAAGTCCCGCCCGTGTCAGGCAACAAACCCAGGCGACAAAACGGTTCGATAAAACTGGCCGACTCCCGTGCAATGACAATATCGCCGGCCAAGGCCAGATTGGCGCCGGCGCCGGCAGCAACGCCATTAACGCCTACAACCACAGGCATCGGCAACGCACGCAGGCGTTTAACCAGCGGGCCGTAATTTTTTTCAATGCTTTCGCCCAGGTCAACCCGAGCCTGGCCCGGCTTGGCCACCCGCGCCGACAGGTCCTGCCCGGCGCAGAAACCGCGCCCGGCGCCAGTCAAGACCAACACCCTTGGCAATTGCGCCTCAACATGTGACATAGCCTCGCGCATGGCCTCATGCATTTCGGCAGTGAAGCTGTTGAGCTTTTCGGGCCGATTCAGCGTAATACGGGCAATGCCATTCTGAATCGACAGCACCACACTGCTATCAGACAAAGTAATCGTTGATTCATTCATGAGACTGACGGGGTATCCAGTTTAAGAAAATGTTCACGATAATGTTTAAGCTCATCGATTGACTCATAAATATCAGCCAGCGCTTCGTGACGGCTTTGTTTCGCGAAACTTTTATACACTTCAGGCCTCCAACGTAATGCCAGCTCTTTCAACGTACTGACATCCAGATTCCGGTAATGAAAAAAAGCTTCCAGGCGCGGCATATACTTAACCAGGAAACGGCGATCCTGCCCAACCGTGTTGCCGCACAAAGGCGACTTTCCAGCCGGCACGTGTTGTGCCAGAAACCGCAACAGGGCTTCTTGTGCATCTTCTTCCGTAATGGTCGAAGCCTTGACCTTTTCAGTCAGGCCGGTTCGGCCATGCGTCGACGTGTTCCATTTGTCCATGGCATTCAAAAGTTCGTCGCTTTGGTGAACCACCATGACCGGCCCCTCCGCCACCAGCGTAAGATCGGGCTCTGTTACAACCACCGCCGCCTCGATGATGCGCTCTTTTTCCGGATCAAGACCGGTCATTTCCAGATCAAGCCATATTAAACGTTGTTCTTTATTAACCGCCATATAATCATTCCTTAAAACACCAATTTTCGCATAACTGTCCACTGCCTATGTTCACCATTCTGTTTGTTGCCTTTCTGTTTGCCGACATCGTTACCCGTCTTTGGCTGGGCTGGCGTCAAAGTCGCCATGTTTATCAGCACCGCAATGAAGTCCCGGCTGCCTTTGCCGATCGCATCAGCCTGCGCAGCCATCAAAGGGCGGCCGACTACACGCAGGGCAAAATCCAGATAGGCATGGTTGAAACATTGGTTGATGCGGCCGTGCTGATCGGCCTCACACTGCTGGGCGGCCTGCAGTTTCTCGATGTCGAGCTCGCTCGCCTGATTGAACATGAGATGGCGCGGCAATTGGCCCTTATCGGTGCCGTCGTGCTTGTTATGGGTGTAGTGAACCTGCCTTTCTCACTATGGCGAAAATTCCGTCTTGAGGCCCGTTTCGGCTTTAACCGAATGACCCCGGGGCTATTTTTCAGCGATATGATCAAAGGACTGCTGGTCACGCTGATTCTGGGCCTGCCTCTGGCCGCATTGGTGCTGTGGGTCATGGGTAACGCGGGCACCAACTGGCACTGGTGGGCATGGGGAATCTGGGTCGCCTTCAACCTGGCCATTATGTGGCTTTTCCCAACCGTCATCGCACCGCTGTTCAACAAATTCACACCGCTCGACAACCCCGAACTTGCCGAGCGCATTCACAACCTTGCACAGCGTTGCGGCTTCGCCATCAACGGGTTGTTCGTCATGGACGGGTCAAAGCGCTCGGCGCATGGTAACGCGTACTTCACGGGCTTCGGGAAATCACGCCGGATTGTCTTTTTCGATACCCTGCTTTCCAAACTGTCGGGCGAAGAAATCGAGGCAGTGCTGGCGCATGAGTTGGGACACTTCAAATTCAAACATATTATTAAACGTATGGCGCTGAGCTTTTTGCTGGCATTGGTCTTTTTCCAGGTTCTGGGCTGGCTCTCGCAACAGGTCTGGTTCTACACCGACCTCGGTGTCATTCCGCAACTGGGGCGGCCCAACGACGCGTTGGCGCTAATATTGTTTTTCCTGGTTGTGCCGGTTTTCACATTCTGGGTCACGCCTTTGTTCAGCCTGCTGTCGCGACGTGACGAATTCCAGGCCGACCATTTTGCGGCTCAACAGGCTAACCCGGATGCATTGGTTTCCGCGCTGGTCAAACTGTATGACGATAACGCGGCTACGCTCACGCCTGATCCGGTTCACTCCGCTTTTTACGACAGCCATCCACCAGCGGCCATTCGTATCCAGAAACTTAAATACGGCCTTTAGGCCTGGAAGCCACACGTTATGGGAAATGAAAACGCGGTTTGCGGTCGGGTCGTCAGTGCTCACGGACGTCATTACACCATTGAACTCTCCGGCGGCTCGCAACGCACCTGTTTCCCAAAAGGTAAAAAAAGCGATGCTGCGGTTGGCGATAACGTGCTCGTGCAACTGGAAGGCAACGAAGAAGGCGTCATTGTCCAACGTCTTGACCGCCGCAACTTGCTTTATCGGTCAGACGACATGCGCACCAAGCAATTCGCGGCAAATGTCGACCTGCTGCTCATTGTCGTGGCAACCACCCCTGCTTTTTCGGATGATCTGGTCGGTCGCGCCCTGGTGGCGGCGCGAGCTGCGGGCATCGATTGTCTTATCATTCTGAACAAAGCCGACATACAGGAATCTTTGGCAACCGCACGTGAACGCCTTGCACCTTTTTCTGCACTGGGCCTGCCCATCGTTGAGCTCAGTGCGTTGCACACCGATCAGGTCGGCAAATACCTGCTCCCGCACTTGCAAGATAAAACCTGCCTATTGCTGGGCCAGAGCGGCATGGGAAAATCAACCTTGCTGAATGCACTCATTCCCAACGCACAGGCACAAACCCAGGCCCACTCCATTGCCCTTGATGCCGGCAAGCACACCACGACCAGCACACGCTTGTACGACCTGCCTCAAGGCGGGCATTTAATTGATTCACCCGGTTTCCAGAATTTCGGCCTGTATCATCTAAGCCATACTGAAATAGAAGCCGGATTTGCCGAGTTCGACCCTTACGCAGGCCAATGTCGTTTCTACAATTGCTCCCACCGCCACGAGCCCGGCTGCGCCATTTTGGAGGCCGTTAAAACCGGGGCCATCCCGGCCCCAAGGCACGCACTATATGTGCGCTTACTTGCAGAAAATGAAGCGCAGGGCCGATACTAAATAAACTGCTGTGGTCTAGCGTTACCGCTGTTGGTGTGCGGCCGACAGGTAATGATAGAAATTACGCACCAATGCCGCCGTAGCCCCCCAGATAAAATAATCATTCCAGGGCATGGAAAAATACAATCGCTGGCGCCCGTCGGGCAACGTTGCCTGGTGTAACTGGTGTTGCCGCGGGTCCATCAGATACGACAAAGGGACTTCAAAGACCTCTGCAACCTCGGAGTGATCGGGCCGGATGACAAAGCCAGGCTTTACCAACCCAATCACCGGCTGCATGGTATAGCCGGTAGAGGTAATGAAACCGGGCTGGGTTCCAATCAATTGAATGTGCTCGGCGCCGATACCCACTTCCTCGTGCGTTTCTCTAAGCGCTGCAGCCTTCACATCTGCATCATGCAATTCAATTCGTCCGCCAGGAAAACAGATTTGGCCCGCATGTGAAGTCAGGTGATCCGCCCTGCGCGTAAACAACACATGCAAGCCGCTCTCACGCTGAATCAGTGGAAACAAGACAGCCGCCGGAATCATTGCAGAATGATCGGGCAACAATAAACCGGTGTCAGGATCACGATGAACCAAAAAATCCTTCGCGAAAACCGGTTCAACCTGCCATTCAATACGACGATCGAAAGCCTTGGCGATGAAGTCTGCCTCAAGCGCCGAGTCTGGCAAAGGCTGCAATACAGCGGGTGACGCCACAACAGGTTGCGTTTGCGGGTCAAACAGGAGTTTGACGCCAGGGGAACGCAAACGAAAAGAAGGGCTCGAAGGATTTTGCGACATAAACCCAAATAAAAACAAAGGCACCGCCCGGGGTGCCTTCGCTGTAACTGGGACAAATAAAAAGTGCTTATTGCGCTGCTTTTTTATCTGCTTTACGAACCAGTTTTTCTTTAATACGCGCCGATTTACCCGAACGGTTACGCAGGTAGTAAAGTTTAGCACGACGGACATCACCGCGGCGCTTGACTTCGATAGAGGCAATTTGCGGAGAGTAAAGCTGGAACGTACGCTCAACCGCTTCACCCGAAGAAATTTTACGCACAATAAACGAGGAATTCAGACCACGATTACGACGTGCAATAACAACACCTTCGTATGCCTGCACACGTTTACGGTTACCTTCAACCACGTTTACGTTAACGACAACGGTATCGCCAGGCCCAAATACGGGGCGGGGTTCACCATTGGTAAGACGAGCAATTTCTTCTTGCTCCAACTGTTGGATAAGGTCCACGATAGACTCCATAAATCATCATGTTCAGGGCTTGTTTCAAGCAATACCTTTTACAGCCCGCTTAAGTTTCACAGCCTGCCCACAGTCTGCCTTAAGGACAGCCTGCAGGGTACAGCCGCTTAAGCAGCGTGTTTTCTTTGTAAAAGCCCAGCAGAGGATGAGGTTGCAAAGCCCATGATTATATAAGAGAAACATAAATATGAAAAGCAGTCTTTTCCATTCCGCGCTGACACCCGCTATTCCCATTGACCACAACCAGAGGCAAGAGGCGCGCCCATTCAGCGCCAGCATTAGAAGCCGCTTAAGGTACCCAGCCACATCAGGCCCGGAATTGTTGCCCCCCATACCACCACCAAACAAACATCTGCCAGCATGGCAGCACGGGTCAGCTGGCCTTTGCCTTTGGCACCACCCGAATCATGACCACTGCCCGAATACCGCCCTGGCTGCGACGATTTGGAGCGGGGAAACGGCGCTACCGGTGTGAACGGCCATTTTGATGTCCCGGATTGATTTACACCGCGCGCGTTACGCCCGTTTCCCAAAATTCCGGCATCTTGACCGTTTCGTGTAAAAGAGTTCATGCTTGCCTCGCTATTAAGTCTGTTTGCACAAAAACACAAACAGAAACCAAATAAAAAAACACTGTCGTTAAACACAGTATTTTCATACTGTATAAAACAACAGTGTTTTTAGCAAGCAGTTTTTTCCAAACCCGGAAAATCGGCCGGCCGGGACACGCCGGCCGGATGCACCAATTACAACGCGTCGGTAAGCTCGGGCACGGCTTTGAACAAGTCGGCCACCAAGCCGTAATCGGCCACACCAAAAATCGGTGCCTCGGCATCTTTGTTGATTGCCACAATGACCTTGGAATCTTTCATACCGGCCAGATGCTGAATCGCACCCGAAATACCAACAGCCACATACAACTGCGGCGCAACGATTTTACCGGTTTGACCCACCTGCCAATCGTTTGGAGCGTATCCCGAATCAACTGCGGCACGCGAGGCCCCCAAGGCAGCACCAAGCTTGTCGGCCAGCGGCTCGAGAATCTTGAAGTTCTCTGCGCTGCCCATGCCACGACCACCGGAGACCACCGCACTGGCACCCGCCAGTTCCGGACGATCACTTTTGGCCAGTTCACGACCCACAAATGACGACAAACCGGAATCATCGACCGGAGTCACAGACTCGACCGCAGCCTGCCCACCTTCGGCAGCAACACCGTCGAAAGCGGTCGTACGTACCGTAATGACTTTCACGGAATCGCCCGACTGAACCGTTGCAATGGCGTTGCCTGCATAGATAGGACGTGTAAAAGTATCGGGCGACTCAACCGACACAATATCGGAAATCTGAGCCACATCGAGCTTGGCGGCAACGCGTGGCGCCACGTTCTTTCCCGAGGCCGTGGCAGCAAACAAGATATGGGAGTAATCGGACGCCAAGGCCAGCACCTGGGCCGAGGCGTTCTCGGCCAGGCCTTCAGCCAACGACGGGCCATCGGCCAGCAAGACTTTGGCAACGCCTTCTGCCTTGGCAACCTGATCAGCCGCTGCCTGGGCATCCTGCCCCATTACGAGCACATGAACGTCGTCACCCAGCTTCGCAGCCGCAGCCAATACATTGTAGGTTGCCCCTTTCAACTGGGCATTATCGTGTTCAGCAATAACCAGAATAGGCATAATTACACCACCTTCGCTTCGTTCTTCAATTTATCGACCAGTGCCGGCACATCGTCTACGACCACGCCTGCGGAACGCACGGGCGGCTCGGTCACTTTCAAGGTTTTAAGACGGGGCGCAACGTCGACACCCAAATCTTCCGGCGTAAAGGTATCAATGGTTTTCTTCTTCGCTTTCATGATATTGGGCAACGTCACGTAACGCGGCTCGTTCAGGCGCAAATCGGTTGTGACAATGGCAGGCAGCTTCAGCGAAATCGTTTCAAGACCGCCGTCGATTTCACGGGTTACTTTTGCGGTTTCGCCCGAGACCTCGACCTTGCTGGCGAAAGTAGCCTGTGGCCAGTTCAGCAGCGCAGCCAGCATCTGACCCGTTTGATTCGCATCGTCATCGATAGCCTGTTTGCCAAGAATCACCAGTTGCGGCTCTTCTTTTTCAACAACCGCCTTCAGCAACTTGGCTACAGACAAAGGCTGCAGTTCAGCATCGGTTTGAACCAGAACCGAACGATCAGCCCCAATTGCCATGGCCGTACGCAAAGTTTCCTGACATTGCTGAACCCCGCAGGATACCGCAATCACTTCCGTTGCCGCTCCTTGCTCTTTCAAGCGCGTTGCTTCTTCAACCGCAATTTCGTCGAAGGGGTTCATAGACATTTTGACGTTGGCAATATCAACGCCGCTTTCATCGGACTTCACGCGTACCTTGACGTTGTAATCAACCACACGCTTGACGGGTACCAAAACCTTCATCGAGCAGTTCCTCCGGGGGATTAAAATTTTTCCATTTTACAGCTTAGCCAATGCCTTGACATGGGCAACTGCACTACGCCCAAGCGCCGACAAATTGTAGCCACCTTCCAAAAAGCTAACGATACGACCCTGCGCAGACGCTTGCGCCTGCGCCACGATCTGTTCGGTGATCCAGGCGTAATCGCTTTCCACCAAACCCAGTTGGGCCAACTCGTCTTCCCTATGGGCATCGAAGCCGGCCGATACAAAAATGAACTCGGGTTCAAAAGCCTCTAAACGCGGCAGCCATTGGTCTGAAACCAGTTTTCTGATCACATCGCCGGTTGCATAGGCATCAACCGGTATGTTTAACATATTTTCCGAATTTTTTTCAGTGTGTACATTAGGAAATATCAAATTCTGATAAAAGCTACACATTAACACTCTGGGCTCTTTCGCAAACATTTCTGCGGTTCCATTTCCATGATGAACATCGAAATCAACCACCGCCACTTTTTTCAAATTATATTTTTCAAGTGCATACGCTATAGCTATGCCGACGTTATTCAGAAAACAGAATCCCATGGCCTGGTCAGGACGGGCATGATGCCCCGGCGGCCGAACCGCACAGAACGCGTTTTGCGCCTGCCCATCCATTATTTCATCAACCGCCGTCAGGCCGGCTCCGGCCGCCACCCACGCAGATTCCAGCGTGTGCGGATTCATATAGGTATCCGGATCAATTTCAAAATACCCCTCAACCGGCACATGCTTTTTCAAAAAATCGATATGCTTCTTTGTATGCACGCGCAATAAATCGGCTTCGCTGGCCTGGCGCGCTTGGCACGGGCGAAGCAAGCCCTCGATCCCACTGGCCAGGAATTGATCATTGATCGCATCCAGCCGCTCGGGACATTCGGGATGCCAGCTACCCATTTCGTGCAGATGGCAGGCAGGATGAGTAATATATAGGGTCTGCATAAGGAAGATTATGTTCAAAGCCGTAAAAGTATTGCAAGCTTCGATTATTCTGGTTCTGGCCGGATGTGCTTCGGCACCTAACGTGGCAACCAGCCAAGCCCAAAAAACGAATCAACCGGCTGTGGCCGACGCACCACCCAGAACGACCACCACTTTGGTACACGTCTCGCCGCGCGCAAAACAGGCTCCCGCCATTCAGGCCGGCACGTCGATCAATCAGGCCAAAGGCTTCACCGACGCCAACGGACAGCTGTTACCCGACATTCAGGCTTACGCGCTTGAAGTATCACAAACCAGAAACGTACCGCTGGAGCATGTCACGCGACTCTTGCAAGCAGCACACTATAACCCAAAGGTCGCTCGTCTCATGACGCCCTCCTCCGGCCGCATCAAACGCAGTTGGGTGACCTATCGCAAACGCTATGTCGAGCCGGTGCGCATCAAGCAAGGTATCGCTTTCTGGCAGGAACACCAGGCATTGCTGGACGAAACCGCAAAACACTACGGCGTACCGCCGTCGGTTATCGTTGCCATTATCGGCGTTGAGACGCTCTACGGGCGATATACCGGCGGCTTTGCCGTACTCGACGCACTGGCCACCCTGGGTTTTCGCAATCCGGACCCAAACCGGCCCGAACGAAGCCAGTTGTTCCGCGATCAGCTTGCCGACCTCATAGAGCTTGACTGGACCAATCAGCTGGATGCGCTGAATGCAACGGGATCATTTGCCGGCGCCATAGGCCTGCCACAGTTCATGCCGGGCAGTTTGCGGCGGTTTGCCGCCGATGGCGATAACGATAGCAAAATCAATTTACATCACAGTGTCGCCGATGCAGTTGCATCGGTGGCGCAGTTTCTGCGCCTGCACGGCTGGGAACCAGGGCTACCGGTTTTTGCGTCGGTTACTGTGCCTGCCAACGCAGCAGAATGGGTCGATGGCGGGCTCACGCCCAAGCTGACCTGGCCTGAACTGGAAAAAGCCGGTTTCAAGGCGCAAACGCAAAAGGACAGCAACGCCTGGACACGCTACCCCGTTGGGGTCATCGACCTGCTCGACGAACCGCGCAACCTGGCGGAATATCGGGTTGCCACCCCGAATTTCTTTGCCCTGACGGAATATAACCGCAGCTATTTCTATGCCACTTCCGTAGCGGAACTGGCCAATATACTGGCTGACAATATGGGCTACGGTCGCGCTTTCTGAACCACTGGGCCAACCGTTACCACAACCTCGGCCGGACCAACGCCAGGCTCATGTTGGGTTGAAAACCCCGGTCGACAGGTAACGATCACCACGATCGCAGACAATAAAGACAATGGTGGCGTTCGTTACCCGCTCAGCCACGCGCAGGGCGGCAATCAGTGCACCAGCCGAAGAAATACCGCCGAAAATCCCTTCTTCCGCCGCCAGGCGCCGGGCCATCGTTTCAGCTTCCGATTGATCAATCAGTTCAAATGCATCCACCTTTGACGAATCGTAAATTTTAGGCTGGTAGGCAGGTGACCATTTTCGAATCCCCGGAATTTGCGAGCCTTCCGCTGGCTGCGCACCCACAATCTGAATATCCGGGTTTTGGCTGCGCAAATACATGCCAACCCCCATAATCGTGCCGGTTGTCCCCATCGCACTGACGAAATGAGTAATTTCACCGCCGGTTTGCTCCCACAGCTCAGGCCCGGTCGTATCGATATGGGCCTGAAAATTATCGGGGTTCGCAAACTGGTCGAGCACTTTGCCCTTGCCTTCATCCTGCATTCTCATTGCCAGATCACGCGCATATTCCATGCCGCCATCGCTGGCCTTGGTCAGGATCAGCTCGGCGCCATATGCCGCCATCGATGCCCGACGCTCCAATGAAAGATTATCGGGCATGACGAGAATCATGCGATACCCTCGAATGGCAGCGGCCATGGCTAATGCAATGCCGGTATTGCCGCTGGTAGCCTCAATGAGCGTATCACCCGGCTTGATTTCCCCCCGCGCTTCGGCGCGCCGAATCATGGACGCTGCCGGACGGTCTTTAACCGAACCGGCTGGGTTGTTACCCTCCAGCTTGGCCAAAATGACATTACCGCGCTCGTCTGCGAGGCCGCCCGGTATGCGCTGCAGGCGAACCAAAGGCGTATTCCCAATGGTGTCTTCAATTGTCATGTATGTTTTCATGGCGCAAATCATACACCTTGTTCGGGGTGTTTGACACGGTACTGGGCCCGACAGAAAGTCCGGCCGTTCTCAGTGCTGCAACCTTTGCCGGGCCAATACCCCTTACGCGGTCAGACAGATCCTCAAACGACTCATAGCGCCCGCCCCGGACACGTTCCTGGATAATGATGCCGGCAGTTTTGGGGCCAATGCCTTTCACCGTTTCAAGCTGTGCCAGCGTGGCGGCATTCACGTCGACCGCATGCGCCGTATTGGCGTAAACGGTGCCAAGCAATGCAAGACACAGACAAGAGCGGGACAACTGCTTGACCCAACCTGGCGAAGACGGCGGATCCTGCCAGACTGTGTTTGAAGGTGTGGCTACCGTTGGATCTGTAAAAGGATTCATGAAAGCGCTCCTGAAAAGAAAAAACACCGGGGGACATCCCCGATGCTTGATCTTGCGTTAACGCGCTGACAGCCGCTATGGGCAGGTCTGTGGTTTATCCATGCGTAAAGCTACGCACCGGCACAACAAACAACAGAAGCGTTTACAGGCGCCCCTGTTCCAGCAGGTGCTGAATATATTTGGTTACGCCGGTATACACATCATGAAAAGGCTTGTCGTACCCTGCTTTTCGCAATTGCGTTAAATCGGCCTGAGTGTGGCTTTGATAACGCCCTTTCAGGTCTTCCGGAAAATCAATGTAGTGAATAAGCTGCTGATCAACCAGTTCCTGCAATGACAGTTCCGACTCGCCTTCAGCCATGCGCAGGGCATTGACAACGGCGCAGGCGACATCGTTGAAAGGCTGAGCCCTGCCTGTTCCGCAGTTAAAGACACCGGAGACCTCCGGATGCTCGAGGAAATACAAATTCACTTCAACGGCATCGTCGACATAAATGAAGTCGCGTTGCTGCCCCCCGTCGGGGTAGCCGTCCCAACCGCCAAATAACCGCACATGACTTTCTTCGCGATACTGATTGGCATTATGGAAAGCAACCGAAGACATGCGACCCTTGTGCTGTTCATTCGGGCCGTACACATTGAAATACCGCAAACCGGCGACCGGCGCCGACAACGTATTCAAGCGACGGCGCAAAACCTGATCAAACAAAAACTTCGAATAACCATATACATTCAATGGCGACTCATACTGAATATCCTCAACATAACTGGGACCTGCACCATAAACCGCCGCCGACGACGCATAGATAAACGGCACTTTCGCCTGTTGACACCATTCGAACAACTCAAGCGTGACACGATAGTTGTTGTCCATCATGTATTGGCCATTACGCTCGGTGGTATCGGAACAGGCGCCCTGATGAAACACCGCTTCCACACCCGATAACTGCCCCTTCAGAAGGCGCTCGCGAAACACATCCTTATGCAGATAATCGGCAATATTCAGGTTCACCAGATTAATGAACTTATCGCCGTCCGTCAGGTCATCGACAACCAGAATGTCGCTCATGCCCCTTGCATTCAGGCCCTTTACGATATTACTGCCGATGAAGCCGGCCCCCCCGGTAACCACAATCATCCTAGCTCTCCTACTGTTACCACCGATGTGCCCAGTTTACCCACAGCAATGCCACCGGCGCGATTCGCCCACGCCACGGCGTCTTCCCATGACAAGCCCGCCGCACGCATCAGCGCCAGTGTGGCCAAAACCGTATCGCCCGCGCCGGACACGTCGAACACCTCTTGGGCAGCCGCATCGACATGAAACCGTAAATCGTCAAGAAACAAAGTCATGCCTTGCTCAGACCGTGTAACCAATAAGGCCTCAAGCGCCAACTTATGTCGCAAGGCCTGAGCCCGCATTTCAAGATCGGCCTCCGACGACCAATACCCCACTGCCTCGCGCATTTCCTGCCGGTTCGGTGTGATAATGCTTGCCCCTTTATAGCGCTGGTAATCATGCCCCTTGGGGTCAACCAATACCGGCCTGTTCGCCGCCCGGGCCATTTCAATCAAGACGTCAACGTGCGCAAGCGTGCCTTTGGCATAGTCCGACAAAACAACAACGTCGTGATGCGGCAGTTGTGCAGCAAACAAGGTTTGTATCTGGTCCAGACTGGCCTGCCCCGGATACTCTTCGAAATCGATACGCAACATTTGCTGTTGCCTGCCGAGCACCCGCATCTTCAGCGTCGTATGCAATACCGGATCAGTCACCAAACGGGTTGCGATATTGTCTTGCGCCGCCAGATGCTCAACTTCAACACCGGCTTCATCGTCACCCACCACGCCGATCAACGTCGTATTCCCGCCCAGGGCGGAAATATTACGCGCCACGTTGGCTGCCCCGCCCAAACGGTTTTCGCGACGAGCGACGCGCACAACCGGCACCGGTGCTTCTGGCGAAATACGCTCCACCTCGCCAAACCAATAGCGGTCAAGCATGATATCGCCCACCACCAACACACGTGCCCGGGCTACCTTCTCCTGAGGAAAAGCTGTCATCGTATTTCCTCCAGACGCCGGGGGGGATACGTTTCCCATGCATTGCAACCAGGACATTGCCAATAATAATTGCGCGCCTCGAAGCCGCATTGGCTGCAGGCATAGCGATCCAACCGCTCACTGTGTTTGTGAATCAGACTACGTAAAAGGCTAAGATCAGCTTCGTTAACTGCAGGCGCACCTGAAGAATCAGCCTGTGCCCGATTATCCACCGCCAATTCCGCCTCAAGCAAACGATCCAGCCCCAGCAGCGAGGGCTTCGAACGCAGTGCTTCCCGCGCAAAAGCCCATGCCGGACCATAGCCTTGCAGGCTGCGCAACTCGCGAAAAACAAGATTGAACAGGTCAAGCGACGGATACCGGGCGTAATGCGACTTCAATACCGCAAGGCCCTGATCAGCCTGACCCGACTGACGGTAATTTTCCAGAAGATCCGTTGCAACCAGACCGGCATAATCGGGCGCATCGGAAAACACCGACTCCAGATAAATCCGCTCTTGCTTTAACTCACCTTCAGCACGGCACAAAGCAGCTCGCAGAATGGCAATTCGGGCCCGATAGGCAGCGCCCTTCAATTGCTCTTTCATGGCTTTTGCCGCGTTTTCTGCCGCATCCAGCGCAGATTCTGCGGCCTCGATGGCGGGCGGCTTTTGCAACAACGCATTCAATGCCTGCTCACACTGATAATGCACTAACTGCGGCACAGGCTCATCGACCAGCCCCTGCAAACGCTTCACCGCTTCAATTGCGCGTGGCCAATCGTGCTCGGACTCATAGATACGAATCAAGGCCCGCACAGCCGACACCGAGAAACGCGTGTGTTCCACCTGCAAAAAGGCCTCTTCCGCACGGTCGAGCATGCCGGCTTTCAGATAATCGTGCGCTATTTCATGCAACGCCTGCTCGCGTTCAGCCTGTGGCAGGTCGGCTCGCGACAATAAGCTTTGATGTACCCGAATCGCCCGCTCAACCTCGCCACGACGCCGGAACAGGCTGCCCAGCGCAAAATGCAATTCCGTCGTTTCAGGATCGAGTTTCGCAACCTCCACGAACGCGTCAATGGCGCGATCGGGCTCCTCGTTGAGGATAAAGTTCAACCCCTTGAAATAAGAGTTGGGCAAACTGCGGGTTTCAGAGAGCATTTGCCGAATATCGACGCGTGCCGCAATCCAGCCCAGACCAAACAGAACGGGAACGGCAATCAGCCACCACGGTTCAAAATCCATGTATCAAGCCTTGTATATTGGAAGAACTCAGGCAAACAGCGACTAAAGCGGCGCCAGTGGCACCACCGGCTCAATATCTTCTCGGCCCTGGACTTCGCGCGTTGCCAGGTTGTCCTGCAAGCGCTGCACTTCACGTTGTGTTTTTTTCAACTCGCGCCTGCGCCGCAAACTGGCCGGCACGATGGCAAGCAGCGCAAATGCAATGCCAGCAACGAAGGCCACCAGCATGACGACAATAAGCGGTATACCCGAAGCGACATAATCACCGTAGAAACCGACGTCAACCGGCCGCGTGTTCTTCAGGGCAAACAATAAAACAACGACAAAGATAATCAGTCGCAATGCCCATACGATATAGCGCATGACAATGCCTCCGCAAATATTTCAATGAGGACAATTGTAAAGGGAATTTATCGCTGAAAGCCGCCCGAACACCCCTGAAATGAAAAAACCGGAACCTTTAAGGGTTCCGGCTTTATTCATGACTGCAATTTGCTTTGGCGTGCGTTAGCTAACCATGGGCAATTTTTGAGTCGTACGACGTTGGAAAAAGTTCAGCTTTCTCTGCCTTGTTTCCGGCCTGCTCCTGCTCAAATGCCGCATCGACCCGCTCACGCAGTTCTTTACCGGCTTTGAAATGCGGAACCTGCTTACCCGGCACCATGACTTTCTCTCCTGATTTTGGATTGCGCCCCACCCGGGGCGCCCGCTTCGAAAGAGAAAAACTACCGAAGCCACGAATTTCAATCCGCTGGCCGTCTGCCAATGCCTGAGTCATTGCTTCAAGCACCGTTTTCACAGCCAGGTCGGTATCACGCAACGCAAGTTGCGGATACCGGGTGGCCAATAAAGCGATCAGTTCTGACTTAGTCACACCAATTAACCGTCGTCGCGTTGCTGGTCGAGCTTGGCTTTCAGCAATGCACCCAGGTTGGTTGTACCGGACGAGGCGCTTGCTTCAGTCATGCGCTGCAACGTTTCTGCAGTTTCGGCGTTATCGCGAGCCTTGATGGACAACTGAATGGAACGCGCCTTGCGATCAACATTGATGATCATGGTCTCGATGCTAGCGCCTTCTTTAAGCACCGTTGTGGCGTCTTCGACACGTCCGCTGGAGATTTCAGAAGCACGCAGGTAACCGTCGACGTCGAGCGACAGGTTCACTACAGCACCCTTGGCTTCAACCGACTTGATCACGCCAGGAACGACCGCACCCTTGTCGTGAGTACCAACGAAGTTGTTGAAGGGGTCACCCTCAAGCTGCTTGATACCCAGAGAGATACGCTCTTTCTCGGTGTCAATACCCAGGACGACAGCTTCGATTTCGTCGCCTTTCTTGAAGTTGCGAACGGCTTCTTCACCCGTATCGGACCAGGACAGGTCGGACAAATGAACCAGACCGTCGATACCGCCGGGCAAGCCAACGAAAACACCAAAATCGGTAATGGATTTGATTGCGCCGCTAACCTTGTCGCCACGCTTGAAGTTCATCGCGAACTCTTCCCATGGGTTTTGACGGCACTGTTTCATACCCAACGAAATGCGACGACGGTCTTCGTCGATTTCCAGAACCATGACTTCCACTTCCTCACCCAAGGTGACGACTTTACGTGGGTCAACGTTCTTGTTGGTCCAATCCATTTCCGATACGTGCACCAGGCCTTCGATACCGTCTTCAACCTCGACAAATGAACCGTAGTCGGTAAGGTTGGTGACTTTACCGAACAGACGCGTACCTTGCGGGTAGCGACGTGCCAGGCCGATCCAGGGATCTTCGCCCAGTTGCTTCACGCCCAGTGAAACACGGCTCTTTTCCTGATCGAACTTGAGTACTTTGGCTTCCACTTCCTGGCCAACGGACAGGACTTCGGAAGGATGACGCACACGACGCCATGCCATGTCGGTAATGTGCAGAAGACCGTCGATACCACCCAGGTCGATAAACGCACCGTAATCGGTGATGTTCTTGACGATACCTTTAACAACCGCACCTTCGTGCAATGTTTCGAGCAGCTTCTCGCGCTCTTCGCCCATGCTTGCCTCAAGCACCGCACGGCGCGACAGCACAACGTTGTTACGCTTACGATCAAGCTTGATAACTTTGAAATCAAGCGTTTTGCCCTCGTAGGGCGTGGTGTCTTTAACAGGCCGCATGTCGACCAGTGAGCCGGGCAGGAACGCACGGATACCGTTCGTCATTACGGTCAGACCACCCTTGACTTTGCCGGTAATCGTGCCGCTAACCAGTTCGCCGGATTCCAGCGCCTGCTCGAGCGACAGCCAGGCCGACAAGCGCTTGGCGCGGTCACGCGACAGAATGGTGTCGCCGTAGCCATTTTCGAGCGAATCAATCGCAACCGAAACAAAATCACCTTCCTTGACTTCCAGCTCGCCCTGATCATTCAGGAACTCTTCAAGCGGAACCAATGCTTCCGATTTCAGGCCGGCGTTAACAACAACAAATTTGTGATCAACACGAAGGACTTCTGCCGAAATAACTTCGCCAGATTTCATGTCTTGGGTTTTCAGACTTTCAGCAAAAAGATCGGCAAAGCTTTCACCGCCAACAGCGGCTTCAGGGGTTAAAGTTGAGGACATTAAATTCAATCCATAGGCCAATATGGCCGGTAAAAACACACCAAGGCAACCATTGCCCCAGTGGAGTTAAACATTGCCTGAACAACTGAACACGTTGGAATAACGCGGCTTTCAGCTAAATTCAAGCCCCTATTTTCGACCAGTGGTCGAGTACTGCATTCACGGTTTCTTCAATGGTTAAATTTGAAGAATCGATGGTGACGGCATCAGGTGCTGGTACCAACGGCGCATTGCTGCGGGTACGGTCGCGCTCATCGCGCGCCTGAAGATCTTCCATCAAGCTCGCTAGGTTAGCAGAAAACCCCTTGTCCTTCAACTGCTTACAGCGCCTTTCAGCACGCGCGGCAACATCGGCCACCAGGAAAATCTTCAATGGCGCATCTGGAAACACAACAGTTCCCATGTCCCGGCCATCGGCCACCAGGCCAGGCGCTTGCCTAAAAGCACGCTGGCGCTCAAGCAAGACCTGCCGAACCAAGCCAAATGCGGCGATACGCGATGCAAGCACACCCACCGCCTCCTCGCGAATGGCCGCTGTTACATCTTCGCCATCAAGCAGGATCAGGCCGTCGTCAAACTGCACACTCAAACCGGCGGCAATGCCTGCCACTTCGGCCTCATTGCTGTCGGATACCCCCTTGCGCAGGCAGGCCAGTGCCGTCAGGCGATACAAGGCGCCGCTATCAAGCACGACCCATCCAAGTCGCTGCGCCACGCGCTGCGCCACTGTACCTTTGCCGGACGCGGTTGGCCCGTCAATCGCGATGACAGGAACATTTTGCATATTGAGGGTCATTTCACCAGTGCGCTGTATACGTTGAAATAATCGGGAAAGGTTTTTCTGACGCAGGACGGATCGAGAATCGTAACCGGGACCGGGCCAAATGCCGCCAGCGAAAAACACATGGCCATGCGATGATCATCGTAAGTTGCAATCTCGGCAGAACGCCAATGCCCCGGGGTTGCCGGCGGCGTTATTTTCAGCCAATCGGGGCCCGACTCAACGAGTGCCCCCAGCTTGACCAGTTCGGTGTGCATGGCGTGAATCCGGTCGGTTTCCTTCACCCGCCAACTGCCGATATTACTCAAGCGACAAGGGCCATCGGCATACAAGGCCAGCGCAGCGGCCGTCATCGCCGCATCGGGAATAAGGTTGAAATCCTGATCGAAAGCACGCAGCCGCCCGCCCCGGGCAACGCGCGGCCCGGAAACAGTAACGGAATGGGCTTCCCACTCTATCTGCGCCCCCATTTGCTCAAGTGTCTGCGCAAAACTGATGTCTCCCTGGATACTGTCGGCGCCGACGCCGTGAACCGTAACCGGCCCACCACCAATGGCCCCCAGCGCCATGAAATAGGAAGCCGATGACGCATCGCCCTCGACCGTAATATCTCCCGGTGACACATAGCGCGACTCGGCCGGCACTGTAAAACGGGACCAACCCTCACGCTCGACCCGGACACCAAAACGCGCCATTAGATTCAGCGTGATCAGAATATAAGGCTTTGAAATCAATTCGCCTTCAACTTCAATGACAAGCGGTCGGCCCAACCGGGCAGTTGCCAGCGGCGCCGCCATAAGCAACGCCGTCAGAAACTGACTGGAAACAGACCCTTTGACTCGTGTCAGCGAAATCTCGGTTGTGGCCGCAGGCGCGATTTTCAGCGGGGGATAACCCTGTGCGGACTCATATTGAATATCGGCGCCCAGTTGCCGTAATGCGTCAACCAGGTCACCAATGGGCCGCTCGTGCATGCGCGGCACACCCGACAAGCGAAAATTGCCTCCCATCAGGGCCAGCGCCGCCGTCAGTGGCCGAAACGCTGTACCCGCATTGCCCAGAAACAAATCTGCCTGCCGATTTTTAAAAACAGCCTGGCCGGTTACCCAGACTTCCGTATCTGACACCCGCTTGAGGGGAAGGCCCAGCGTTTCCAGGGATGCCAGCATCACCCTTGTGTCGTCCGAGTCGAGCAGACCGTGAATGCGTGTTTGACCCTGTGCCAAAGCGGCAAGCAAAAGCACGCGGTTGGAAATACTTTTGGACCCCGGCAACGTCATTTGCCCTGACGCTTCAGTGCAGGGTGACAACACCAGACGATCCAGCATCGCTTTGGTATCAACAGAACTCATAGCAAACCGCTCCTGCTACCCCAAAAACGTCGCGCCAATGCCGCGCGCTCAAGCATGTCGTATAGTTTCTGCGCATCTTCATCGCGCAAGGCGGATTCGGCCTCATCAAGCGTTGCACGAAAATCACCCAGTTCACGCAATACCGCTTCACGGTTGGCCATGAAAATATCCCGCCACATTTCGGCCGACCCGGCAGCCACACGGGTGAAATCCCGAAAGCCGGTGCCCGCCAGGCCCAGGCGCAAATCGGCATCGGTGCAGGCCGCCACTTGCTCCATGAACACAGAGGCCAGGAAATGCGGCAAATGGCTTACCGAGGCCAAGGCCCGATCGTGACTGTGAGGGTCCATCAGCACAATTCGTGCCCCCACGGCTTCCCATAGCAGAATCAATTGCTGACGCATGGCCGCTGAGTTCTCCGGCAAGGGAGTCAGTACTACATGCCGCCCCTCGTAGAGGCCGGCATCCGCCGACTCAGGCCCCGTTTTCTCTGCACCGGCAATCGGATGACCCGGTATGAACTGCCCGACCCGATCTCCCAGCGCTTCGTAGGCCGCTTTCACAACATCAGCCTTGGTACTCCCCGCATCTGTTACCAGCGCAGATGCTTTCAAATGCGGCGCCAGACCTCGAAATAAAGCCGGCATGGCACCAACCGGAGAGGCCAGCAAAATAAGGTCGGCCTCGCAAGCGGCCTCTTCAAGCGAAACGGCCTCGTCGATTAACCCCAGTTGTTTGGCTTGAACCAATGGTCCCGGCCGCCGTCCCACTCCCAGTACGCGCTTCACGCGCCCGGCTTTGCGCAGGGCCGCGGCAAACGAACCACCGATCAGGCCCACACCCACAATCGCCAGCGTATCGATAGACGAGGAAGACGGAAAGTTTGACATGCAATGTGCCCCGTTATTGCACGGGGTAGGAACCCAGCACCTTGAAAAAGGCAGCACGCTTTTTCAAATCGGCCAGCGTTGCCTTAACGGCGGATTCGCTTTGATGACCCAAAACGTCGACATAAAAATAATATTCCCACTGACCTGTACGCGCCGGCCGGGATTCCAGGCGCGTCATCGACACGCCATTACGAGCCATGGGTTCCAACATTTCATAAACTGCGCCGGCACGGTTGGGTACCGCCAGAATCAGGCTTGTTTTGTCGTGACCGGAGGGAGCGACGTCGTCGGTACCTACCATCAGGAAACGAGTGCGATTATGCGGATCGTCTTGGATGCCCGACGCCACAACCTTCAAATTCCAGGCTTGAGCCGCAGCCGCGCCGGCAATGGCGGCAACGGAAGCATCTTCTGCGGCCACACGCGCCGCCTCGGCATTACTGGATGCCGCATCGCGAGCCAACTGCGGGTAGTGTCGACCCAGCCAGCCCTGGCATTGCGCCAACGCCTGCGGATGCGCCATGACCGAGGCAATACCCTCCATTGCACCCGACTGCGTCATGAGGCAATGTTGTATGCTCAGGGAGCGCTCACCCATCACCTTCAACGACGAGCTCAACAGCAAATCCAGGGTCCGGCTAACGGCACCTTCCGTTGAGTTCTCAACGGGCACCATGCCGATATCCGCCTGGCCCGACTCCACAGCCCGAAAAACCTCATCGAAGTTGGCACACGGCTTTCTCTGAATGGAGTGACCGAACTGCTCTAAAGCAGCCTGCTCGGAAAACGAGCCTTGCGGGCCCAAATAAGCCACAACCAATGTTCGCTCAAGACCACGGCATACAGAGATGATCTCGCGCCAAACCGACTCAATACCCTCGTCCGTACTCGGGCCCTGGTTCAGTTTTTGCAAATGTCGGATAAGGCTGGCCTCACGCTCTGGTTTCAATACCGGACCGGCGGCGTCGAAAGCCGCTTTCACTTTTCCAACTTCCTGTGCCGTACGGGCACGCTGATTCAACAAAGACAAAATCTCGTTGTCGATCGCGTCAATTGCTTCGCGCAACGGCGTCAAACTGGCCTGTAACTCTTTATCCATGGCAAACTTTGTTATCCGTGGCGACGTTCAAATTCTTTCATGAAGCCCACCAACGCCTGCACACCCTCAAGCGGCACGGCATTGTAGATAGAGGCGCGCATTCCGCCAACACTCTTGTGCCCTTTCAACTGAAACAGGCCTGCTTGCTCCGATTCAGCCAGGAACGTTGCATTCAAAGACTCATCGGCCAGGAAAAACGGTACATTCATGCGAGAACGCACACTGGTCTGAACCCGGTTTTCGTAGAAAGGCGAAGCGTCGATATATTGATACAACGTATCGGCCTTCTGAATATTCACCCTTTCGACAGCACCCACCCCGCCCTGCTGCTTGAGCCACTTGAAGACAAGACCCATCACATAAATCGCGTAGGTCGGCGGCGTATTGAACATTGAGCCGGATGCCGCCACATTGATGTAATCGAAAGCCGAAGGACAATGCGGCAAGGCGTGGCCGATCAAATCTTTATGAATGATGACCAGCGTGACCCCGGCCGGCCCGGCATTTTTCTGTGCACCGGCATACACCAGGCCAACATTGGAAAAATCAATCGGGCGCGACAAAATGTGCGACGAAGCATCCACGACCAGCGGCACGCCTTTGGCCCCCAGCGCAGCCAGATCAGGCCAATGAACGAACTCAACGCCCCCAATGGTTTCATTACTGCACAGATGCACGTAGGCGGCATCGTCACGCAGCTGCCATTGCGCCGGCTCAGGGAACCAAGTGAAGGCCGCCTGTGAATGCCCGTTGATGACAGAGGCGCAACCACTGCTCCCCGCCACCGCCACGTCGCCATAGCGCCGAGCCTCTTTGCAAGACTTTTCCGACCAGATTCCCGATAAAACATAGTCGGCTTTTCCCAAACCCTGGCGTCCCATCAGATTCAACGGAATGATTGCATTTTCGGCTGTCGCGCCCCCTTGCATGAACAGGATTTCAAAGTCATCGGGCACAGACAACAGCTCGCGCAAATCGTCGTGTGCCTCATTGATGATCTGAAGAAAATGCTTGCCGCGATGGCTCATCTCCATGACCGACAAGCCACTGCCATGCCAATCGACCATTTCCTGCGCAGCCTGCTCGAGCACCGGCAACGGCAACGCGGAAGGGCCGGCGGAAAAATTCCAGGGGCGCATTAGCTGTCCTCCGAATCCGGTTCGCCGGCATCGGGGCCCGAGGCGTCGTCATGACTTTGATCTTCACCATCGGCAGCAGCACCGGTGGCATCCGCGATATCGGCATCGCCGCCCGGGCTCGCCTGGCCATCGTCCAGCAGCTCGACATCGTCGACGTCACTTTCAACAATACGACGCACACCCGACAAATAACTGTTCTCGTCAACGTTGATCAAGGTGACACCCTGCGTGGCGCGACCCATTTCACGAATTTCCGAGACACGTGTGCGAATCAGCACGCCCGAGTTCGTAATGAGCATGATTTCATCACTGGCATGCACCAGCACCGCGCTAACCATCTTGCCATTGCGTGTGCTGGCCTGGATGGCGATCATGCCCTTGGTACCGCGCCCATGACGGGTATATTCAGTAATAGGCGTACGTTTGCCATAACCATTTTCGGTGGCGGTCAGAACGCTTAGCGATTCGTCGTTCGACACCAGCATGGAAATAACGGTTTGCCCCTCTTCGAGCATCATGCCGCGCACCCCTCGTGCCGTGCGGCCCATCGGGCGAACATCGTTTTCGTTGAAACGCACTGCCTTGCCGGCGTCGGAGAACAACATGATGTCGTACTTGCCATCGGTCAGTTCGGCACCGATCAGGTAGTCGCCTTCATCAAGACCCACGGCAATAATGCCGGCCTTGCGCGGGTTGGAGAAGTCAGACAGCGGTGTTTTCTTGACCGTACCGCGCGATGTCGCCATGAACACGAAATGGTCTTCACTGAACTCTTTGACAGACAGCACCACCGTGATTTTTTCGCCGTCTACAAGCGGGAACATATTCACAATGGGTCGGCCACGCGAGTTTCGTGAACCTTGCGGCACTTCCCAAACCTTCAACCAGTAAACCCGGCCGTGATCCGAGAAACACAAGAGGTAGTCGTGCGTATTGGCAATGAAGAGCTGGTCGACGAAATCATTTTCTTTCATCGTGGTGGCCTGTTTGCCACGCCCGCCACGCTTTTGCGCGCGATACTCCGATAACGGCTGGCTCTTTATGTAGCCCGTCTGCGACAAGGTCACCACCATATCCATGGGTGTGATCAGGTCTTCGGTATCCAGCTCCGTTGCGTTGTGTTCAATTTCAGACAAGCGGGTGTCTTTTGTACCGGTCGAGAACTCGGTCTTAATCGCCGCCAGTTCGTCGGCAATAATGGTCGTGATTCGCTCAGGACGCGCCAGAATATCCAGCAGATCGGTGATCGTGTCCATGATGTCTTTGTATTCATTGACGATCTTGTCTTGCTCAAGCCCTGTAAGACGCTGCAGGCGCATGTTCAGAATTTCCTGCGCCTGTGTATCGCTAAGACGATACAAGCCGTCTTCCTGCAGGCCAAAGCCTTCAGGCAAAGAGTCGGGACGATATGCAGCACGGCCACCCGGCGTATTGCCGTCGTCGGCACGCTGGAGCATTTCGCGCACCAAAGACGAATCCCAGGACCGCGAAATCAATTCCTGACGCGCAACCGGCGGCGTGGGCGCCGCCTTGATAATGGCGATGAAATCATCGATATTGGCCAGCGCAACGGCCAGGCCTTCCAGAACATGGCCGCGTTCGCGCGCTTTGCGCAACTGATAGACCGTGCGGCGCGTTACCACTTCCCGGCGATGCGACAGGAAGTACTCAACAATCTGCTTCAGATTCAGCAAGCGGGGCTGGCCGTCGACCAACGCCACGAAATTCATGCCGAAGGTGTCCTGCAACTGCGTGTGCTTGTAGAGATTGTTCAGCACCACCTCAGGCACTTCGCCGCGCTTGAGCTCGATGACAAGACGCATGCCGTCTTTGTCGGACTCGTCGCGAATATCGGAGATACCTTCGATTTTCTTTTCGTTGACCAGTTCCGCAATGCGTTCCTGCAACGTTTTCTTGTTCACCTGATACGGAATCGCATCGACAATAATGGCTTGCCGGTTGCCTTTTTCAAGGTCTTCAAAATGTGTCTTGGCGCGCATAATGACGCGACCGCGACCGGTGCGATACCCTTCACGCACACCCGACACGCCATAGATGATGCCGCCCGTGGGAAAGTCGGGCGCCGGAATCAGCTCGATAAGTTCATCAACCGTGCACTCGGGATTACGCAAGCAGTACAGGCATCCTTCCACCACTTCCGACAAATTATGTGGCGGAATATTGGTTGCCATGCCAACGGCAATACCGGCACTGCCATTAACCAGCAGGTTCGGCAAACGCGAAGGCAGCAGTAAAGGCTCTTGTTCGCTGCCATCGTAGTTGGGGCCAAAATCCACCGTTTCCTGATCTATATCGGCCAGCAACTCGTGCGCAATCTTCGCCAGACGAATTTCGGTGTACCGCATGGCGGCAGCGCTGTCACCATCAACCGAGCCGAAATTGCCCTGCCCGTCGACAAGCGGATAGCGCAAAGAGAAGTTCTGTGCCATGCGAACGATGGTGTCGTACACAGCCGAATCACCGTGCGGGTGATATTTACCGATGACGTCACCCACAATACGCGCAGACTTCTTGTACGCCCGGTTCCAATCGTTGTTGAGCTCATGCATGGCAAACAGCACACGACGATGAACCGGTTTCAAGCCGTCGCGAACATCCGGTAGCGCGCGCCCTACAATTACGCTCATTGCGTAATCAAGATAGCTGCGACGCATCTCCTCTTCCAGCGAAATAGGAAGTGTCTCCTTGGCGAAGGAATCCATATAGTTTCAGTTCTTGAAAGAAAATTAGGTTGGCTGACCCACTTTGGGCGAATGGCAAATTCTAGCACCTTCCAATATTACCCTTGCCGTTGCCTAAAACCAACAATATGACGCAACTTGAGGTAGAATTACGCACAACTGGACACGTCATGCCCATATAGGGGTAACGAACAACACGAAAATGCCGTAAGATTCGGCCTAACAAAGCATGAAAATCCAGTGCAATTCTTTGAACCAAACCATTGCATTGCTATACTGGTTACGTTTTTTTATATGCGGCGGAGGTTCGCTGCGGTCACTTACCAGCATTAAGCTCAAACGAGGAGAAACATGAATAAACCCTCCAAATTCGCACTAGCCCTTGCTATTGCCGCCTTTTCGGCTTCCGGTGCAGTTTCTGCGCAAACCATCGACAACTGGCGTAATTCTTCTGGTGGCCCCGTTATGAACGGCACCAATGAACTGTGCTGGCGCGATAGCTTCTGGACACCCGCTACAGGCCTGCCCGGCTGTGACGGTGTACCTGTTGCTCAGCAAGAACCTGTCCAAGCTCCCCAGGCAACGAAAGTTGTTCTGAATGCAGACACCTTCTTCGACTTCGACAAGTCCACACTGAAGCCTGCCGGTCGTCAGGTTCTGGATCAAGTTGCTGCCCAGGCACAAAACTTGAATCTTGAAACCGTTATCGCTGTTGGCTACACCGACTCCATCGGTACCGAACAGTACAACCTGGGCTTGTCTCAGCGTCGTGCCAATGCGGTAAAAGAATACTTGGTTAGCAAAGGTATTGCTGCCAACCGTATCTATACCGAAGGTAAAGGCGAAGCCGATCCTATCGCCAGCAATGCTACTCGCGAAGGTCGTGCACAAAACCGCCGCGTAGAGATCGAAATTGTAGGTACACGCATGTAATTTGTGCGTATAGCGCTACAATCGAGGGGTGCCTTCAGGCACCCCTTTTGTTTTTTGGGCCGCACCATGACACAAACCACTGCCACCAGTAACTCTTCCTCATCCAATACCACAACGAATAATGTCGATCCTGCCGAGTTGGAGAAATTCAGCGCGCTGGCATCACGCTGGTGGGATCCGGAAAGTGAATTCAAACCGCTGCATGCCATCAACCCGCTACGGCTGGATTGGATCCGCGAAACCGTCGGCTCATTGCAGGGCAAACACATTGTCGACGTGGGTTGCGGCGGTGGGATCCTGGCCGAAAGCATGGCCACCAGTGGCGCCGAAGTCACCGGGATCGATCTGGCCAAGAAATCACTTACCGTTGCCAGGCTTCATAGCCTGGAGTCGGGCGTAAAGGTGAATTACGAAGAAATCAGCGCCGAGGACTTCGCCAATGAACACACCGGCCAGTTCGATGTGGTGACCTGCATGGAAATGCTGGAACACGTACCCGATCCGGCCGCCATTGTGCACGCCTGCGGTCAAATGCTGAAACCAGGCGGTTGGGCATTTTTCTCAACCTTGAACCGCAACCCGAAGTCATTTCTGTTCGCGATTGTGGGTGCTGAATACGTGTTGCGTTTATTGCCTCGCGGCACGCACAGCTATGAAAACTTCGTCAAACCCAGCGAATTGGCCCAGGCAGCACGCCTGGCCGGCCTGGAAGTTGAAAAAATGGCGGGCATGGAATACAACCCCATGACCGATATCTACAAGCTGTCACGCGACACATCGGTGAACTACCTGATGGCAACACGCAAAGTCCTGTAATGCAAAAACTGATTCTGTTTGATTTTGACGGTACCCTGGCCGACACAGCGCCCGACCTGGCCGCCACGGCCAACCTGATGCGGTCACAGCGGGGGCTTGAGCCCCTGCCCTACGAAACCTTGCGCCCCATGGCGTCGCAAGGCGCGCGTGGGCTTTTGAAGGCCAGCCTGGGCCTGGAACCAGAACAACCCGAGTACGAAGAGCACCGCCTGCGCTTTCTGAGCGAGTACGAGAAACAAATGACCTCGCTCACGCAGCTTTTCCCCGGTATTGACGAACTTCTTGAGACGCTGAAAGCCGAAGGTTTTCAATGGGGTATCGTAACCAATAAGGTTGAGTACCTGGCCGTGCCCATTGTGCGTCATTTGCAACTTGAGACCGATTGCGCAATCACCGTAGGGGGCGATACCGCCGGCCATGCCAAGCCGCACCCGGCGCCGTTGCTTTATGCAGCGGAAAAAACGGGGTTCGAGCCTGAAGACTGCATTTATATAGGCGACGATGAACGCGACATTGTGGCGGGTAAGGCGGCTGGCATGCCTACGATTGCCGCGGCATATGGCTATTGCCAGGTCAACGATGTTCCGCGCTGGAACGCTGATGCGGTGGTGGATTCGGCGCATGATATCTGGCCTGCCGTACAAGCGCTGCTGCAGCGGGTTGCTTAATTACGCCGCCCACCGGAACTTTTTACGGTATTGCGCCTCTAACCCACTGTAATACGTTACAATCGTTTTTCCACTAAGGGGTCGATCTGGCTTCGACGTGGGTCGCAAAACAGCGTAGGGCATGCCGAGCACCAGTTCGCTCGTAAATCCACTGGAAAAAATATAAACGCCAACGACGAGCGTTTCGCTCTGGCCGCTTAAGCGGTGAGCCGCTGCACTAGTTTGTCTTTGGGCTAGGTAGGGAAACCTACAGCAGCGTCATATACAAGGAATCGGCATTAGCTGGGTTACGAAGTTAATGCTTAAATCTTAGTGACTCGCCAAGGAAGGGCCCGTCAGCCGGCATGATCCGAGGTTAAAATTTTAAAATGGGTTGACTAAGCATGTAGAACTGCCTGCGGAGGTCCCGCGGACGGGGGTTCAATTCCCCCCGACTCCACCATCATTCTGTTATTTATCAATAACTTAGAAAATCGCCAGCCTTAAAAGCTGGCTTTTTTTTGGGCTGTTTTAGGCCGTTTGGTCAGCATTTTGGTCAGCATTTTTTTGTTCTGGGGATTTTGTTTGAAGCTGGGATTTGGTATGGGTTCTTAACGCGGCCGTGGTGCTGCGGTTTATACCGACGGGCATCGCACGGCCCTTCGGGCTGCCCGCTGCACTCAGGCTGCTCGGGGCGGAGGCGGAACTCGCGGAATCGACCTGCCCCCGGCAGGTCGAAAACGCTCCGCTCGAACAGCCGCCTCCTTGCCTCCCCGCACACCCTGGTTTCGCGGCGTGCTCAAAGCCCGGCGGTATAAACCGCAGCACCACGACCTAGACGTCGGACTACAAAATAGGCCACGCCTTTCAGAATAACGTTCTGCTAACTATGAGACCTGATTACTAAATCAGGCCAGACATCCACTTAAATACCACTTAAACGTTTACAAACGTTACAATACTTAAAACTACGGAGGAGCCAACATGGACTTGAAAGATAAGCTTGACGAACTATCTGCACGTATCAAACGACAACTCGAACATGTCGAGACTGAAGAAGCAGTAAAGACGGCTTTCGTTTTACCGTTCTTAAACGCCCTGGGGTATGACGTTTTCAATCCAGCAGAGGTTATACCCGAACTGACAGCAGATCACGGCGTCAAAAAAGGAGAGAAAGTAGATTATGCGGTTAAGCTAGATGGCCAAATTGTCATGCTAATCGAATGTAAACAGCCGGGAGCTCCCCTTGAGGCGAAGCATGCCGGACAACTTTTCCGCTACTTCTCCGTTACAGATGCTAGGTTTGGAGTCTTAACTGACGGTATTAGATATGTTTTCTTTTCCGACCTAGACAAAGAAAACAAAATGGACGAAAGACCATTTTTTGAGTTTGTCCTAAACGACTATTCAGAAAGTGATGTAGAAGAGTTAAAAAAATTTGCAAAAGCTATTTTTAATCTGGATACGATAATCAGTACGGCCAGTAACCTGAAATATACGAGAGGCCTCGTGAATGAAATTCGCCATGAGCTAACAGAGGCACCGAGTGAAGAGTTGGTACGAGTTCTGTGCTCCCGAGTTTACGACGGACGCTTTACTGTTCAAGTAAAGGAGCAGTTCACAGTGCTTGTGAAAAAAGCTTTTGAAACATTTTTATTGGAGAGCATTAATTCAAAACTTAAATCCGCTTTTGCACCTGAGCGAGTCAATGTGCCTGTTAGCAATCTGCAAACTTCAGAAAATGAAAATCAGTCATCAAGCTCATCTGGAATTGACACCACATTAGAAGAGCTTGAGGCCCATCGAATCATCCAGGCAATCGGGGCAGAGATCACCGACGTCGAACATATCGTGATTCGCGACGCAAAATCTTATTGTGCAATTTTGTATGACGACAACAATCGAAAACCAATTGCCAGACTATACTTTAATAAGAAAAAGCTCTCCGTCGGTATCTTTATCGCTAATAGTTCAGAAAAAGAAGAAAATAAATTCGAAATTGAGAAAGTGACTGATTTATACAAGCACAAAGCTTTATTACTTCAAGGCATACAGCAATATCTAACGGACTAGTTATTCAATTGACTCTGGTTCATACACCAGCAATTAATCAGCCTCAACCTTCCTGAGCGTCACAGGAATGGATTTATACGCCGGTACGCCGCTCTGGTGGTCTTTATCGTCGAGGCTGACTAAACAGTTGGCTTCCGGATAATACGTTGCCAAAGAACCGCGTGAAATCGCGTGCGATACCAGCGTCAGGCCCGGGAGCACGCGTGCGCCGGACACCACGTCGACCACGTCGCCTTCAGACAACCCGAACTGTTCAAGATCCTCGGCATTGGCAAACAATATGTCGCGCCGCCCGGTAATGCCGCGATAACGGTCACTCATGCCATAAATCGTCGTGTTGTACTGGTCATGGCTGCGCAAGGTTGTCAGCGTCAATAGGCCGTTATCACGGCCATCGTCTTCGTCGGTGCCGGGCATGACAATGAAATGTGCCTTGCCATCCGGCGTGTCCCATTCCCGGTTGCTGGCACCCACTCTCAAACGGAAGCCACCGGGCTCGCGAATGCGTTGATTAAAGTCGTAGAAGTCGGGGAAGACCTCTTCAATTTTGTCGCGAATGCGATCATAGTTGCCAATGAGCGCTTCCCAATCGACGACAGACCGGGGCAAGGTTGCCCTGGCAATGCTGGCGACAATGGCAGGCTCCGACCGCAGTTCATCCGAGGCGGGTTGCAGAGAGCCCCGCGAAGCGTGCACCATCGACATGGAATCTTCCACGGTAACGCTTTGCGGCCCATCAGCCTGAAGGTCAAGCTCGGTTCTGCCCAGGCAGGGCAAAATGAGTGTTTCATGTGCGGTCAGCAAGCAAGTCCGATTCAGCTTTGTCACAATCTGAACATTAAGAACCAGGTTGCGAAAGGCCCGGAACGCTATTTCAGGGTCGCTCATGGCAACGGCGAAATTGCCGCCAAGCCCAATGAACGCTTTAGATTTGCCATCGCGCATGGCGGCAAGCGCATTGACGGCATTGTGTCCATGAGCGCGCGGGCTTTTAATGCCAAAGGCTTTATCCAGCCGCGACAAAAACGCCTCTGCCGGAATCTCTGTAATACCAACGGTTCTGTCTCCCTGTACGTTGGAATGACCACGCAGCGGGCAGATACCTGCACCGGGACGCCCAATATTGCCGCGCAGGAACAACAGGTTCGCCATCTGTTGAATGGCTTCGGTTCCGTGACGATGCTGCGTGATACCCATGCCATAGCAAAAAATCACGTTATTTGCGCTCTGATAGATTTCTGCCAACGCTTCAATTTGCTCGCGTGAAAGCCCGGAACGACGCAGCAACGGCTCCCATGCGGTATTGTCGATGTCTGCTTTAAGATCGTCGTATCCAACGGTATGCTTGGCGATGAAGGCGCGGTCGAGCAACCCTTTGCCGCCCGCATCGAGGTCGGCCTGATCTGCCGCGAACAGCACTTTCATCATGCCTTTGAAAACAGCCACATCTCCGCCTACTTTTACCTGGAAATAGGCGCGGTCGATTTTCGTTGAACCGCCCCGCAGCATCTGACCCGCTTCCTGTGGATCCTGAAAGCGTTCGAGGCCGCGCTCGCGCAAAGGGTTGATTACCAGGACAGGCTTTCCACGCTTTGCCACGTTTGCCAGCGTCTTGAGCATGCGTGGGTGGTTTGTGCCTGGGTTGTGTCCGATACAGAAAATTGCATCCGCCTGATCGAAGTCGTCCAGTGTCACCGTGCCCTTGCCCACCCCAATTGACTTGGGTAGGCCCACACTGGTGGGCTCGTGGCACATATTGGAGCAGTCGGGGAAGTTATTGTGGCCGAACTCGCGCGCAAAAAGCTGGTATAGAAAGGCTGCTTCGTTGGATGCACGCCCCGAAGTATAAAACTCTGCCTGCGTTGGATCGGCCAGGTTATTCAACGCCGTTGCGATGCGCTCAAACGCCTGCGCCCAACTGACCGGCAAAAAACGATCAGTATCCCTGTCGTAGCGCATGGGGTGTGTTAAACGCCCCTTCTCTTCCAGGGCATAATCAGGCCACGACCAGAGCTCGGAAACCGCATGCTGCTGGAAAAACGCCGGGGTGACACGTTTTGACGTTGCCTCCCAGGTCACGGCCTTGGCACCGTTTTCACAAAACTCGAAAGACGATGTATGTTTGGGGTCGGGCCATGCGCAGCCGGGGCAATCAAACCCTTGTGGCTGATTCACTTTCAAAAGGGCACGTGCGTGCATACTCATGCCCATTTCATTTTTCACGGCTACGGCAACCGCTCGCAACGCATCCCAGCCGCCTGCCGGATGCGTGTAATCTTTAATCCCTTTTGGCATGTCGATCGCACTCCCTTAATGGTTGCCGACGCCTACCAACGACCCCCGCGTCGCAATCGTTCCAGTTCCAACTGATTCAAGCGCACCGCCTCCTGCTCGGCATAGGCTCTTTCGTCAGACTCATAACGCCCTTCGTAATTACAGCTTCGTGGATTACTCTGACATTGGGCACTGCCCACAACCGAATCAGGCCCCATCGCCCTTTCACCCGAGAAGTCCGGCCCGCCGAATGAACAGCCTGCCAGCAGGGTCAGAAGACAGGCGGCCGCACCATAACCTCGTAACTTATCCAAAACCATTTCGTTTGCCTTTAAAGATGTCCAGACCATTGTATATGCGCCTGCGATTTTGCCAACGGCCATGTGGCTATTGCGTTGAAACAATCTTTGACAGCCGGGCATGCATCGAAAACACCCTGTAAAACCTAGGCTTTCAGCCCTTCTTTCAAGCGTTCCTGCTCGAGCGTGCGCTCCAGCAGCGCTTCGTAAATCGGGCGCCCACCCAGCCACTTGGCACAAACATGGGCACACAGGCACGTTATCGCCAAGGGCAACAACAATTGATACGTTCCGGTTAACTCCGCCACCAGAATAATACCCACCGTGGGCGCATGAACCGATGCGGTAAACAAGCCGCCCATCGCGGCAATACCGAATGCCACGGGGTCAACACCTGCATGGGGAAACAACATTTCAACCATGGTGCCGCATGCCAAACCCACACACATCGCCAGTGCCAGAATCGGCGCAAAAATGCCCCCCGGCACCCCCGACGCGTAACTGGCGGTCGAGGTGAAAAAACGCACCACGACCAGCAGCAGCAACATCCATAAACCAGGCGACTCAAAATTGAACCGTTGAATCATATGCTCGCCCCCGGTAACGGCCATCGGGAAGACCATCACCAAGGCACCCACAATCAAACCCACGGCGGCAGGAAAGGCGTAAGGCAAACGCGCATGGCAAATCGTGCTCCACTGTGCGGCACTCAACAGCCCCCGATTCAGCAAGACACCCAGGGCACCCAATAACGCGCCCAGTGGAGCGAATGCCGCAAGCAGCGGCAGCGAAACGCCTTCGCCATGCAGGGTCATGCTTAAATCGGGTGCAACGCCACCTACCCACTCCGTCATTACCGTCGCCATAACGCAAGCCAGGCCAACCGCCACGTAATTTCGGAATGAAAACGGAAACTGTCGACGCATTTCTTCTGCCACGAAAACCATCGAGGCAACCGGGGCGTTGAACGCACATGCCAACCCGGCACCCGCGCCGGCAGCCAGCAGCCCTTTGCGCTCCTGCAACAGAATACGAAATTTTTCCGACAGCCCGGCAGCTATGGCTGCACCAATGTGAATCGTTGGGCCTTCCCGCCCCAATACCAGGCCCGATGAAATCGACAAGACACCGCAAAAAAACTTGATGGGCAGCACGCGTTTCCAACGCACAACCCGCTTATCCTCCATGGCACCTTCAATTTCCTGCACACCGCTGCCGCCCGCCTCGGGGGCGAACCGTTTGACAATAAAAACGCAGAAAACCGCAACGCTCATGGTGACCAGTGCGCCAATGGTAATGCGTAAAGCGCCCTGCACATGGCCGCCCACCCACTGCGGCCATTGGGACAACCACTCAATCGATTGGTGAAAATAGCCCCCCACCACACCAACGGCAATGCCAATAAGAAGCGCAATGAAAAAATAAACTGCATCGGCATACCGGCCGTCTGGATTAGACATTTTGAAAAAACCCGAAAGCTTCCGAAGAAAACGGGCTTATTCTGACTGACTCATACCCAGACGGCAAGCCAAATACAAGGCTATGTTCACAAACCAAGCTGCCGCGGTAGCCATAAAACGATTTCCGGAAACAAGGCCACAATGGCAAGCCCGATCAACTGCAAAATGACAAAGGGAACAATGCCTGCGTAAATATGCTGCATTGTCACTCCCGGAATCTTTGCGCCTTTCATATAGAACAAGGCATACCCAAACGGCGGGGTCAAATACGAGGTTTGCAAGTTCACCGCCAGCAGAATCGCAAACCAGACCAAAAACTCACTTTGGGCAACGTGACTTCCCAAATCCATGGTTTCCAGGATAGGCGTGAAAACAGGCAAAATGATGAGAATAATTTCAATCCAGTCGAAAAAGAAACCCATCACGAATACAACGGCCAACATCAGTATCAGGACACCGACAGGACCAACGCCTAAATTCTCAAAGAATTCAGCAATGATGTCGTCTCCCCCTAAAGAACGGAACACGTAGGAAAATGCCGTCGCGCCCAGAAAAATCATGAAAAGCATGGCATTGGTTTTCGCAGATCTCAGCAAAACGTCTTTCAAAACAGGGAAATTCAAATTTCGTTTCGCCGCCGCAAGCAAAATCGCACCGAACGCCCCCACACCGCCAGCCTCAGTCGGTGTTGCCCAGCCAAGAAAAATAGAACCCAGCACCAAAACAATGAGAAACACCGGCGGAATAAAGCTGCGGAAAATCAAAGACCAGAGCGCCGCCTTGTCGGCCGGCGCCTCGTCAACACCCATTGGCGGTGCCAGTTTTGGCTTGATCATGCAAAGGACAAAGATATAAACCATGTACAGCGCAGCCAGCAGCAAACCAGGAAACAACGCGCCCATGAACAATGAGCCCACTGAAACCGCCAAAAGATCCGCCAGGATAACCAGCATGATGCTTGGGGGAATCAGAATGCCCAGCGTGCCAGAGGCGGCAATCGTACCGGCCGACAACTGAACCTGATAGCCACGTTGCAACATCACAGGCAATGCAAGCAGCGTCATCATGATGACCGATGCGCCCACAATACCGGTTGTTGCCGCAAGAATTGTCCCCATCATGGTCACTGAAATTGCCAGCCCGCCCGGCACCCGCCGCAGCAATACCTGCAGGCAATGCAAAAGGTCGATGGCAATACCGCTTCGTTCCAGCATTGTTCCCATGAAAATGAACATGGGAATGGCAACGAGAATCGGCTTTTCAGCCACGCTGCCCCATATACGGGCAGTAATGTTGTAAAACTCAATTAGCGCAAAATAATCAACAGCAAAGCCGATAAGGCCAAAAGTCAGTGCCGTTCCGCCCAATACAAACGCAACGGGATAGCCGGTAAACATAAGCAAAGCCAGCATCACAAACATAAACAGGGGAAGGTTGCCAATAATATCCATTTTTTATCGCCCGGCTTGCAAGGTTATGTTGACAGGACGCTCGTCACTGGCCGACTCCACTTCCATGGTGGTTGTCGAGACAAGATCCGGCCTGAACAATCGGACAATATTGCGCAGCAGAATACTGATGCCGCTAATGGCAAGCACCAGTGTGCCCAAAGGAATCGCTGCTTTAATCAGCCAACGATAAGGCAACCCGGTGGCGGAAGACGAAATTTCGCTTACGTCCCACGAACGCTGAGTCAGCTCCAACCCGTAATAAATAACCACAAAGCAAAACGGCAGCAGCATCAACAGGCAACCCAGTATTTCAATAATGCAAAGCGCGCGACGCCCTAACCGTTCGCTGACAATTTCGATACGTACGTGACTGTTGTGAACGTAACCCAACCCCAAACAAAACATAAACAGAATCGTATGCAGATGCCACTCAAGTTCTTGCAGTTTGGAAGACCCCGTCGAAAAAAAATGACGCCCGACGACGTCAATCATAATGACCGCAACAAGCAACAAAGCCGACCAGGCAGCAATCGCACCTACCCTTTCGACGAACCGCCCCAGCAAATTCGACAATCTCAACATGCCCTGCATCTCTTGCCCCACCTTATCCGTTGATATTCAAAGCCAGAAATGGAAAAAGGGGGTTCGCTAAATTGCAGCGAAACCCCCTTTGCCATACTCCGTTATTGGTCCTTAACAGTACTAAGCTCGCGCCAAGGTTTGTACTCCTCTCGGAATTTGGCGTATTGCTCATAAGCCTGCTTGAACTCGGGATAATTGGCCGACTCCTCTACCACCACTTCTTCCCATGCATCACGGAATGCCTGAATGATCTCGGGTGGCCATTCATGAGCCGTCACGCCCTTTTCCTCAATCGACTTCAACGCTGCCGCCTGTTTGGCTTCGCCTTCGGCAATTGCCTGGCGAACGTTATCGCCACACATCATTTCAATTTGCGCCTGTTGGGTTTTGGAGAGCTCTTTCCATTTATCCATATTGATAATCAGCTCGTACAGTGTGGCGGGCTGATGCCAACCGGGAAAATAATAATGTTTTGCCACCTGATGAAACCCAAGTTGCAAGTCAACGGCAGGCATGGCAAATTCTGCGGCATCAATCGTGCCAAGCTCAAGCGCTGGATAAATATCGCCAGCAGGAATCAACTGCGCGGAAACGCCTAACTTCTCTACCACTTTGGCCCCAAGGCCGAAAATGCGCATCTTCAGCCCAGCGAGGTCATCAACCGAAGTAATTTCCTCCCTGAACCACCCCGACGCTTCGGACACGGTGCCGCCGCACATAATGCCTTTGATATTGTTCTTGGCGTAGATCTCCTCATATTGTTCTTTGCCACCGCCATAGTAAAAAAATGCAAGCATTTCAGGCCACTGAGGGCCAAAAGGGACAGCCGAGTAAATCGCCAACGCAGGATGCTTGCCGTAGTAATAGCCCGAAATACCCCAGCACGCATTCACCGCGCCATTCGAAACAGCATCGAAGCATTCAGCGGGCGGTATGAGTGCACCCGGCTCAAAGACCTGGAACTGAATATTGTTCCCGGAAACGGCTTTAACCTTCTTGGAAATGTCGGTAATTTGAGTACCAACATGAGGCAACTTTGTTGGGAACCAGCTTTGCACCTTCCACCTGACCGGTTTGTCATCCGCCATCGCGGCACCGCTACCCAGCGCCACACCCGTTATGACGGCCAGCGTCACGGTTTTCAAATACCAACTTACAGGCTTTCTCACAATACACCTCCTCAATGGTGAAACGATTTCTTTTTGTCTTACAACGCCCACGTAACCAACTTAACTCATAGTTTCCTAAAGAACAACAAATATTTCCTATAAAAACCATAGGGTTTTCATTTATATTTACTTATATGAAATTAATGTTTATATAAGTTGCATTTAATGAAACATAGTCGTACGATAACTTCAAGCGTCACCAAAACACTCAACCCGAACAGACCAGGAGGTCAAAACATGGCTGAAACACACTTCAAAGATCGCCTTAAAGGCAAACCGGAACCCACCATCGGCGGCTCAACTTACGTTGACCCGGAAAAGCTGGAATGGCAAAAGTCTCAATTCGATAAAATCTGGATGAAAGTGCTATATCGAAATGATGAGGAAGGTGAAATGACGGTTCTTCTTAAATGGGAGCCCGGTGCTGTACTGCCATTTCATCGCCATCCTGAAATTGAACAGAGTTTTGTTCTCGAGGGCTCGTTCTATGATCACGACGGCATATGCAAAGCGGGCCAATACGTTTGGCGTAAACCGGGGTCACTGCATGAAACACGATCCGACGAGGGCTGCCTTCTACTGGCCATTTATCGCAAGCCGAATGTCTTTTTCAACACGGCTGGATTTGAAAAGAAGGCCTGAGTCCAATTCATCCGAACAAAGCCAGCAGCCGTAATCCGCGCTCAACGCAGCAGGCGAGTTAGAATAAGAAACTGAACGAGAAGCTAACTCGCCCTCCCTCGCACAAGAGTACTAATGGCATAGCGGATACACAAAACCATGAAGGCACAGAAAAAGACCATTGCGCCCACCCGCTCAAAACGCACGGCCTCCGGGCGCAAATCAGCCGCATCGCAGTCCGCCCAGATCAGCAGTGACGAAATCGCTGTCTGCGAACGCCTGAAAGCATTACGTATCAGCAACGGGCTCACACTTGACGCGCTTGCTGAGCGATCGGGCTTTACCAAAGGGTATCTTTCCAAAATCGAGAACGGAAAAAATGCGCCGCCCATCGCATCTCTGGCACGCATCGCCCGTTCAATGAATCAAGACTTGAGTTATTTTTTTGTCGACCCGGCCCAAACCGACGACACGAGCGAAACTGGCACAGACGCCAAGGTATCCGTTGTGCACCGCTGGGAACGCAAGCCGGTTGTCCGCGGCGGAACCGGCTTTGGCTATGACTATGTCAGCCTGGCACACAAAAAGGCACATAAACACATGGAGCCTTTTATTTTTACGTTCCCCTCCCAAGTCGATATCGATACTTATTTCGAACATCCCGGAGAAGAATTCATCTATGTTCTGGCCGGCGAAGTGGAATTCGAAATCAAAATAGACGGTCACCTGCGACGCTGGACCCTCGAACCAGGCGACAGCATTTACTTTGAGTCCAGCTTGCCGCACAGAGGGCGCAGCCCCAGCGGAGACGCCCAGGCCCTGGTTGTTGTCATGGAAGACAACAACCAATCTGAAGAAGGCGAAAAAGGGCAAACGTCAACGTAATCTCCATAACGCCAAGCAACACAGGCCTCCGTTACCACGCAGGACACCAGGACTCCTTTTTGTTGCCTAAAATGAAACACTGTCTTATGATAGGAAACAATCAATGCAAGTAAACCAGGAGACCTCATGCGGATTGCCGTCGTACTCTACGATTTTGTTGAACCAATTGAAATAGGCATTTTGGGGACGCTGTCAATGGCTAGGCGTGTCGACTCTTCGCTTACCTATTTCACCGTGTCCGAACACGGGGGCTTAATTGAGTTGCAAAATGGCCTGCGAGTGGAAACAGATTACGCCTTCGACAACGCACCGGCGGCCGATGTTGTCATGGTTACCGGAGGCCCCGGCTGGAAGCAACAAGTCGAAAATGAACCTATTCTTTCCTTTCTTCGAAACCGAAGCAATGAAACCGCATGTATAGCCAGCGTTTGCACCGGCGCAATGATATTGGCGGCGGCGGGCCTGCTGGACGGGCAGCGTGCAACAACCAAAGTACCCGTAATAGCACCGGAAGTTTGCCCGCTCGACACCCTGAAAGAAAACCATCCCTGCGTACAAACCATGCATGCTCTTGTTGTAGACGAAGGTAGCGTTGTTACCGGCGGTGGGGTTAGCCTTTGCGTCGATTTAACCCTTTATTTGCTGGAGCGCTTCCTAGGTGAAGCAGTCGCCGACGAAACAGCACGCATTATGGAATATCAAGCGGCGCGCCACGCAAATCGCAAGCGCCTTCCTGTCTACGTCGCTCAATCTACTGCGCCCTAAGAAACAAGACATCCCCGCCTTAACACTGTATGCTAAGTAAGAACCGGCTCGCCTGTGCCCGGTTTCGGGCCACCTGTTGCCAGCCGGCGAACATTTAAGGAGGTCTCACATGGAAAAAGACCCAAACAAGGGATTTGTTGCGGTACTGGGCTGGAGCCTGCGCTGCATCGACGCACTGGAAAATTTCGACCGGCGCTACGTTGTTGTTGCGCCCCCCTGGGCCGAAGAATACGCGAAAGAGCACGATATTCCGTTCATCTCCTGGGATTTCGAACGCCTTAACGATCGTTCCTACGAGTTGGCCATCACATTGCAGGAAATGGGCGTAGATGTTGCCGTCCCGCTTTTCGAAGAAACCGTTGAATGGGCCGGCGCCGTTAACTCCGTCTTGCTCGATAACCCGCGCCTTCTAGGCCAATCCATGTTGTTCCGCGACAAATCGCTGATGAAGCGCCGCGCACAACTGGGCGGGATTCGCGTTGGCATTTTCGAAGAAGCAATGGATCGCAACGACGTTATCCGGTTTCTCAAGCGGGTAAACCAAACCTTGCTCAAGCTGGACGGCGACCCGAATGATCCCATTCATTTCAAGGCGTTCGATAAGGCCGGCTGCCTGGGGCACCGCGTGATTCGCACTGCCGACGACGTCGCAACCATCTCCGACGACGAGTTCCCCGCATTAATGGAAAGCCATCTCAGTGGCTGGGAATTTGCAGTGGAAGCCTGGATTAAAGACCGCAAAATCCAGTTCCTCAATATTTCCGAATATGTATCTCTGGGCTACTCTGTCTTTGTACCTGCCACGCCCGAACTGGAAAAATGGCGCGGGCGGATCACTCAGGAAATAGAGAAGCTCATTGAGGTTTTCGACATTGATTTCGGCTTTATTCATCCAGAATACTTCGTCACCAGCGACGGCACCATGTATTTCGGCGAGGTCGCCTATCGGCCACCCGGTTTCAATGTTTTCGAACTGCTTGAGCGTGTATACGAATTCAATGGCTATCAGGCACTGATAATGGCATTCGATCCGAAAACAACTCAGGAAGAACTCGACGAATTTTTCCCAACAGCGGTTGAAGATGCCAATGGCCATGCAGGGTGCTTTGGCGTATACCCACGCCGACGTGTCGTCAGCGAACTGTCGCTTCCAGACGAAACGGTTGATGACCCCTATTTCGAATTTCACGAACTGGTACCGCCGCATGAGCAAAAGGTTACAAAACGCTCGGCTTTTGGTACACATTGGGGGTTGGTCTATTTCCACGGTGAAGATCCGCATCGCCTTCGCGACCTGCTTAAGGCACAGGAAGACCTTGATTTCTATATTTAACGGTAGTGTTTTGCCACATGGGTAATCCGCTTTACAAAACAGAATCGGCCTCAAGCCATTCACCAGACGCACACGCATCCATTGATTCAATGCTGAGCAAATTCGACCATATGCTGAAGCAGCTTGAAAAAGCGTCGGTGGTTGGAAAGGCAACGTATCAAAGCCGTCTATTGGAAGCGACATGTCGCTTGTTGAAACAGCCCGGCAGCATCAATTCGCTTCAGGCCAGAATCCAACGCCTGGATCAAGGCGGCATTTTTGCCGGAACCGATTGGAACACCCCGTCCCAGCTTCTGCCAGGCTTGGTCAAAAGCACGCTGGAAAAAGGGGAACCCCAAACCGTCGCGCTCGAGTGCCTGAGCCTGCTGCGGTTTCTGGCCGTTGCCCAATCGACCTATCGGGTAAACGGTTTACCCTCCGCGCAGGCACGTCATTTTCTAACCCAGGTACTGGCGCTGAATCTTGATCGCATCCTGGGCACGGCATCTGAAGTATCACGTGTTCGGGAAGGTCCCCTGGGTCCTGCAATCGACCAGTTGCTCAAACACATTCTCGAGCAAATCGGAGCGGAAAGCATCCTGAGCCGTCTTGTCGATGAGGTGTGGCGCATACTGACCCAGCGACCATTGCAGGTTGGGCCGGTGAAATCAATGATTGTGCAAATCGCCGTTGCGATGCACGCCGAACAGAACGGCATGAGTGATGCCCGCGCTGTGGGCGCCGATCGCCTGATCAGTGCGCTTTTCGGCCCCACGCACTTATGCCGCGATGACCCCGGCCTGGAAATCTACACACAACGCCTAAGCACAGCCGACCGCGGTGCCTTGCAAGCCGAAGCCCTGGGCATGGCACGTGCCATGCACGACACTGGCCTGGTATCCGACTACCAGGTCGGATTCGTGCAGTTTATTATGGCTTCCGATTATCACGACCTGCTTCCGCAAGTTCTGGGGCTTTCAAGTACAGGGCTCGATTGCCTGCGCTGCTACCAGCCCTTGGTCAACCAACTGATCAAAGAAGCGGTTCACTTGAGTACCGGCGAAGCGATTCTGGGCATTGCGCTCATGCTTGAGCGCGGTATTCTCTACTCGCCGCCCATCGCTCCGTCTTTGTGGCGAATTTTGGCAACGGAACCCAGCACCGCCTGTGCCCTTTCGCTGGACGCAGCGTTCGGTCCGGTCATACCGCCCCGAGAACGCATGATTGCGGGCGTCGTACAAATGCTGGGCCAACCGCTGGGCGTTGGGCAAGGCAACAATCCCACTTGCCAATCCGCGCGTGCGCTTTCCATGTGGGCCTTGAACGATCCCGACTATTTGCTTTGGCTGTTGGCCCAGGTAACACACAATGATCGCATCATTATGCATTTCGAAGGGCAACCCCTTGACTCAAGTCAACTGCAACTTGGCTTGGCGTCTAATATCCCGCTGGATGCCGACGCAGTATCGATTTTGCTTGTACCGCACCTTGACCGCCTGTATGCCGAAATGGGACGTCGTGTGGCCGGACGCGGCGAAGACCCGCACAAGTGGATTAACCCTGAACTTCACGGCTGGTGGGTCGGAAGAGATTTCTATATTGCCGTTGACATCACAACCGGGCAATTAAAAGAGTACATCAACTTCATCACCGCGTTTTATCAAACCTACCATCCGTTCTATAACGGCAACGAGCCCATCATTCACCCACAACCGGCCGGCGTTGCCATCACCGACAGCTCGGGCGGCTTCGTGGGTTGGCACGCAATTACAATTATCCGGGTTGCGCTTGATCAGAACAACGAAATGCGCGTGTATTTTTTCAACCCCAACAACGACAGCGGGCAAGACTGGGGCAACGAAACGGTGGTTTCCACGCAAGGCAATGGCGAACTGCCGGGCGAAGGCTCGTTGCCCTTTGCCGACTTCGCCTCGCGTCTCTATATTTTTCATGATGACGGTTTGAAAGGCGCAGCAAAACCCCCTGTTGAACCGGCACTTATCGAAGACGTCTACGCAAAAGCCAAAGCCAGTTGGGCTGCGGAACGATTGAACGAAGGTTCCACTTAATACCCAACGCGAAATGGCTTACTAAGAAATAACGAACCTGTCAGACCGAACCGCCAGGGTGTGTCAACAGCCTTGCTGATACCAATACGCGGCCCGACGCTGACGGGTACAGGCTCACGCGCCCCCCAAACCTCAAACGGGGGTTGATTCAGCGATCGGCCATTGTATTCATGGCGAATCGCCAGCGCCTGCCCCAACCTGCCAGGACCCGAACATAGCTCGCGCAATGACCGGTTTGCGCGCCGGCCAAGCATGACGTCTACCCCATGAAGCGGTTCTAGCGCCCTGATCAAGACCCCGGCGCCATGACCCTGCTCGCGACAAACGAAATTCAAACACCAGTGAATACCGTACGACCGATAAACATAGGCGTGCCCTGGCGGGCCGAACATGGCTTTATTGCGCTCTGTTTGTCCGCCAAAACAATGTGACGCCGGATCATCACGATCGTAGGCCTCTGTTTCCACTATTCGTCCGCCAACACCATCCACAAGCAATATGGCGCCGATAAGACGGCGCGCAACGCGCGAAGCATCGTCCTGAAAATCGGCAGATATCAACTGCTTTGCCATTTAACCCGGCCCCTCTTCGAAGATCACAACCACACGCCACCCTTTTGATTTTGCGAATATATTATGCAATGCCCTTGTTCATCACATCGTACTTGCGGCCCACTCGAAAAGGACCTTATATGAACGCCTTATGCGCCCGTTTAACCGTCCCCGCAAATTTGTTTTTCGCTTCGTGCCTGGCACTGGTGCTGCTCGTCGCAGCCATACCGGCCGCAGCACAAAATGCCGGCAAGTCCGACACCTTTCCCGCCGACGGGCACATTGTGCTCATTCGGCACGCCTATGCCCCCGGCGGTGGCGACCCTGAAAACTTTACTTTGGGTCAGTGCGACACCCAGCGCAACCTTAATGACACCGGTCGCGATCAGGCACGGCAAATCGGAAAATGGTTTCGTGATAAATCCATTACAGTAGCTCAAGTCCTAAGTTCACAATGGTGCCGCGCCATGGATACCGCCACGCTTGCATTCCCGGGGCAAGTCACCGAAGCGTCGGAATTCAATTCCTTTTTCCGAAACCGACAGACTGAACCTGAGCAAACGCAGCGAGCACTGACCCGGTTTTCCAAATGGCAAGGGCCTGGAGTTCTGGTGGTGGTAACACATCAGGTGAACATCACAGCCTTAACAGACATCGTTCCCCGCTCGGGTGAAGGCATTGTTATTAAGCACCGAAACGGCGCGGCTCACGTTGTTGACAGACTTAACTTTGGCGTCCAATAAGGGTACCCGCAACCCGTTCACCGGCGTCGAATACAATTCGCTTTGTTTATTAAACCGATTGCCAGGAGTACTCGATGTCGAAATTGCTGCCCAATGTGGATCCCGATGGTTTGCTTGAATATTCAGTTGTTTACACCGACCGGGCATTGAACCACATGTCGACGCTGTTTCAGGGCGTAATGACCGACATATCCAGCGCCATGCAGCGCGTGTACAACGCCCAGGCAACCGTAATCGTCCCGGGTAGCGGCACTTTCGGCATGGAGGCCGTTGCGCGTCAGTTTGCTCATGGAAAGCGATGTATGATTTTGCGCAATGGCTGGTTCAGCTACCGCTGGTCGCAAATCTTCGAAATGGGCAATATCCCGGCCGACACACAGGTACTTAAAGCACAACCTGTCGCTTCCGGCAACCAGGCGGCTTTTGCGCCGGCGCCCATCGACGAGGTTGTCCGGGCCATTCACGAATACAAACCCGATCTTTTATTCGCCCCGCACGTGGAAACAGCGTCGGGCATCATGTTGCCAGACGATTACTTGAAACAGATCGGTGACGCGGTGCGGGCCAATGGCGGGCTGTTTGTTCTGGACTGCATCGCCTCCGGTGCAATGTGGGTCGACATGAAAGAGACAAATGTGGACATCCTGATCAGCGCTCCGCAGAAAGGCTGGTCGGCTTCGGCGTGTTGCGGCCTGGTCATGTTAAGCGATCGTGCCCTGGAACGTATTGAAGAAACGACCAGCTCAAGCTTTGCCTGCGATCTGCGCAAATGGCTGCAGATCATGCAAGCCTACGAAAACGGCGGCCATGCCTACCACGCAACGATGCCAACCGACGCTTTAGCGATATTGCGCAATGCCATTGCCCAAACCGAATCTGAAGGCCTTGCACTGGCCAAAAACCGCCAACAAGCACTAGGGAACGCAGTGCGCGAACTTCTGAAAAAAAGCGGCTACAAAAGTGTGGCAGCTTCCGGTTTCGAAGCGCCAGGCGTGGTTGTCTGCTACACCACCAATCCAGACATCCATTCGTCTCGCGCGTTTACACAAATCGGTTTGCAAACCGCAGCGGGTGTTCCACTAAAGTGCGACGAGCCTGCCGATTTCATGACCTTTCGCCTGGGTTTGTTCGGCCTGGACAAACTACAAAACGTTGACCGCACGGTTGCCCTGCTCGCCGATGCGCTGGGGCAAATTGCGGCAACTTACCGCACAGAATAATAAACTTGAAAATTGCCTTGTTGGAACGGCACAACGCCTCCGGCGCCCGGCCGTTCCAACTTTGCGCATTTCTACTTTTGATATATCTATTAGAAATAAAGATATTCTTTTATATTATTTCTTATTCTAACGACTCATCTCTACAATGAAAAGCAGATTTTTAAACTCTCCTTTAAAAAGTGTTTTTCTATATGAGCCGTCTTACTATTCACACTCTCGATTCCGCCCCCGATGCTGCAAAAGAGCGCCTGGAAACCGCAAAAAAGAACAATGGTTTCCTGCCTAACCTGATCGGCGTTCTAGCCAATGCACCCACTGCACTGGAAACCTATCAGGTTGTCGGCGGCATTAACGCCAAAACAGGACTCACCCCCGAAGAACGTGAAGTTGTGCAAATTACAGCCGCCACCCTGAACGGTTGTGGTTTCTGCGTGGCCGGTCACACGGCCCTTTCACGCAAGAAGCTGGGCATGCCTGAAGAAGTTATTCAAGCGTTGCGCAAAACCGAAGCGCTGGACGACGCCAAGCTCAATGCGCTGGCCCAATTCACGATTGCCGTGATGGAAAACAAGGGCAATGTATCGGATGACGCGCTGCAGGCGTTTTTTGAAGCAGGATACTCCGAAGCCAATGCGCTTGAGGCTGTGCTGGGTGTCAGTTTGGCAACGCTATGCAACTACGCCAACAACCTGGCGCGCACACCCATCAACCCCGAACTGCAGCCCCACGCCTGAACACGTTGAGTGCGCCGTTACCTGAACGGCGCACCCGCAAAAAACAGAAACACCCCGGCAACACAAAGGACATTAAGCCAATGAACCACTCAGAAGCGATCATCAATGCCATTTCCCAGCAGGCCCGCACCGAACTGCGGCCGCTGGCCGATGCCATCGACCGCGAAGGCTTCTACCCGGAAACGTATCTGCGCGAACTGGGTAAACTGGGTGGTTTTGCGGCGGCTGTCCCAACGGAGTACGACGGCCTGGGGCTGGACCTTTCCACACAAATTGATATCACCACATTAATTTCCAGAGAGTGCGGCTCAACCGGCTTCATGGTGTGGTGCCAGTCGACCTGTGCGTGGTATCTGCTGAACTCCCCCAATACTGAGGTTCGCGACCGCTATCTGAAGGATGTCGCTCGCGCACGTCTGCTAGCCGGTACCGGCATGTCCAATACCGTCAAACACTTGGCCGGTATCGAAAAAATCAACCTGCGTGCAGTTCGCACCGAAGACGGCTACCAGGTCAGTGGTTCGTTGCCGTGGGTATCCAATGTCAGTGCTGATCACCTGGCCGTTGTGGCCGCCTATGTGCAGGATGAAGGGTATATTATGTTCGCCGTGCGTTGCGACACCCCCGGCGTCTCGCTGCGGCCTTGCCTTGAGTTTTCCGGTATGGAAGGCACGCAAACGCTTTGCATCCGCTTCGACAAGGTGCGGTTGAATCAGGCCGACATCATTGCGCATCCGGAACAGTTCAAGGCTTATATTCAACGCATCAAACCCGGCTTCGTTCTCGGGCAAACGGGCATGGGCCTGGGCATTATTGAAGCCAGCCTGGAAACCATGGAGGACACCAACGCAACACATGCGCACGTGAACGTTTTCCTCGACGACCAGGTCGACGACCTGCGTGCGGAACTGCAGCCTTTGAAATCACGTATCCGGGAACTGGCCCGAGCCACCAAAAATGACAACCCCCAGGTGCTTGATGTCCTGAAAGCCCGACTGGCGATCTCCGAGCTCTGTTTGCGCGCTACACATTCGGCTGTGCTGCACACCGGAGCAAAAGGGTATCTTATGAATCACCCCGCCCAGCGCCGCCAGCGTGAAGCCGTATTTGTCGCGATTGTCACCCCGGCACTCAAGCATTTGCGCAAAGAAATTCATGCGATCGAGCACCCCGACCAACAAGCTCAGGCTGCTTGATCCCATCCCATTCCAGTCAGCAAAGCATCATGCCAACTCATACCGCTTCACCCCGCGACATTGTCCTGCAGGCCCACAATATCGAACTGGGCTATGCAAACGCGAACCAGCCACGCCAGACCGTCTTAACCGACTTTTCACTGGAAGTGGCACAGGGTGAAACCGTTGCCATTCTTGGCCCCAGCGGGGTAGGAAAGTCTTCGCTGCTGCGGGTTCTGGCCGGTTTACAAAGTGCACAGGCCGGAACGGTGCACTTACATGGGAATTTGGTAAAGGGCCCCCACCCCAGGTTGGGCTTCGTCTTCCAGGATCCCAGCCTTTTGCCGTGGCTCAACCTTGAAGAAAACGTTGGTTTTGGACTCGACTTCAAACATCAGCCAAATTTAAGCGACCAGGAAAAGCGCCAACGTATCAATACGGCCATCAACGAAGTCGGTTTGAATAGCGCTCGCAACCGCTACCCCACCGAACTTTCAGGCGGTATGGCACAACGCACCGCGCTGGCGCGCTGCCTGGCACGTAAACCTGAAATACTTTTACTCGACGAACCGTTCAGCGCGCTGGACGAAATTACCCGTGAAGAAATGCAGCAGTTGTTGCGCAACATTACGCAAACACACCACGCTGCCGCCGTATTGGTAACACACGACATCGACGAAGCACTCACGCTGGCCGACCGTGTCGTACTGATCGGCCATCAGCCAGGTCGACTGGTTGGTCAATGGCGTATTTCACTGCCCCATCCGCGCGAAGAAGCCATCGACGCGCTCGAACCGATTCGCCTTGAAATTGTGCATGCCTTGCGCAAAGCACGCCCCAAACATGCAGCCTCGGTTGCCCATTAAAAGCCTGAATGCCATGAAAAAAAACGACCTTTTCCAGAATGAACCCGTCGCCACGCAAGAAGCACGCCGCCAGTTTCTGAAGCTGTCTACGCTTTTTACGGCAGCCGGCGCGCTTCCCCTGCTTAACTTGCACAAACAGGCTCGCGCAGCACAAGCCGATGCGCCCCTGCGAATCGGCTACCTGCCAATCACAGACGCAACTCCCCTGTTGGTAGCCCACAACAACGGTATTTTTGAAGAACAGGGTATTCAGGTTGAAAAACCACGCTTGTTCAGAAGCTGGGCCCAGTTGGTTGAAGCCTTCCTGGCAGGACAAGTAAATGCGGTGCACCTGCTTTCCCCCATGACAATCTGGGCGCGCTACGGCAGCCAGTCGAAAGCAAAGGTGGTAGCCTGGAACCACATGTCTGGCTCAGGCCTGACCGTTCAACCGGACATCAACGACTTATCCGACCTGGGAGGCACAACCGTTGCCATTCCTTTCTGGTACTCGATCCACAACGTCGTGTTGCAGCATTTGCTGAAAAGCAAAGGGCTGGAACCGATTGCCGACGGCGAGCCAGGCCCCGGGCAAGTCAAGCTTGTCGTCATGGCGCCATCCGACATGCTGCCGGCATTGGCAAACCGCCGCATCTCGGGTTACATCGTGGCGGAACCCTTCAACGCGGCGGCCGAACAACTGAAAGTGGGCAAGATTCTGCGTTTTACCGGCGACGTCTGGAAAGACCACGCATGCTGCGTAGTGCTGATGCACGAAGAAGACACCGTCAACCGCCCCCAATGGTCCCAGGCGGTTGTGAACGGCATTGTTCAGGCGCAGGCCTGGATTCAGGACAACCGTGAGGAAACGGCACGCATTATGTCCAAGGAGCACGACCAGCGCTACACGCCTCATGCCTATGAAACCCTGGCGCAAGTGCTGGTGCCAGCAAAAATGGATCGCGCCCTGTATGAAAAAGACGGTGCGATCGTCAATACAAAGTGGGAAGAGAAGCGTATCGACTTCCAACCCTATCCGTTCCCCAGCTACACCGAGGAACTGGTACGCAGGCTGAAAGATACGCTGGTCTCCGGGCGCAATGACTTCCTGGCCGAGCTGGATCCTGCCTTCGTCGCAAAAGACCTGGTCGACGACCGTTTCGCCCGCAAGGCCATAGAATCAATCGGTGGTTTGCCGGTATTCGGCCTGCAGCCCGACTACGAGCGACAGGAAATCATTACGGTTTAACCAGGAGTCGTCATGCAAAAAGCCCTTTCACTTTCTGCGCCGGGCAAACGCACTCTGTTAAGCCTGTGCGGCCTGCTGGTGCTGATCGGGCTGTGGTCGCTGGGTACCCGGTGGCTGCAACAAGACATCAGCCTGGCAAGCCTCTTGGGTCCCGAAGAGACATTCCAGAATCTCTTCAGCCTGTTAGCCGACAATCAATTAACGCTTCACACGTTAACCAGTTTGAAGCGGGTGCTGGTCGGGTTATTTCTGGCCCTGTTAATTGGTATCCCCGTGGGTCTGGCCATCGGCAGTTCACGCACGCTTGAAAACAGCACCAGCAGCGCATTTCAGTTCTTGCGCATGATTTCACCGTTGTCATGGATGCCCATTGCCGTCATGATTTTCGGTATTGGCGATGCCCCCATATACTTCCTGCTTACGTTTGCTGCAGTCTGGCCCATTATCCTGAGCACTGCCGCCGGCGTAAAACAGCTCGATAAAAAATGGCTGATGCTGGCCAAAAGTTTAAGTGCCACCCGGTGGGAACTGCTCTCGCGCATCATTATCCCCGGCATTCTGGGGCACATCCTGACCGGCGCGCGCCTGGCCATTGGCATTATCTGGATTGTTTTGGTCCCTTGCGAAATGCTGGGCGTCAGTTCCGGCCTGGGTTACTTTATTCTCGACACACGCGACAGGCTGGCCTATTCAGAGCTCATGGCGGTGATTGTGCTCATTGGCGCACTGGGCTTCATGCTGGACACGATTGCCCAAAAACTGTACCAGCACTGGACCCATACGCCCCAGCAAACTTAAGTCTGTAGCCCTTGCTTGCGGTCTTGCTCGCGAATAGCCTGCCGGAACCTGCCTGCTGCATAGTGGTAGAACGGCTGGGGCATAATCTGGCGGGAAACCACCGAAGCCAGTAGCGATGCCAGCAACAACCAGAACAGCATTGGCTGACTGCCGGTCATTTCCATGGTGATGACGCTGGCAGTCAGTGGTGCCTGGGTTGCCCCGGCCAAAAATGCAGTCATGCCCATCAGCGCAAGTACCTGCGGATCCGAAAGGCCTTTGAACACGTTGGCCAACTCGGCTCCGATCCCCGCTCCCGTCGTCAAGGCAGGCGTAAAAATGCCGCCGGGGATGCCCGACCAATACGTCACAACCGTGGCCAATAATTTGCTAATGCCAAAGCCGGCCTGAACCTCGCCGCTACCTGAAAGAGCCTGGGCGGCAATACCGTATCCCGTGCCGTAAACAGTATGATGAGTCAACGTGCCTAGTGCCGCCAGCATCAGCCCAAGCAGGAAAGCCATTTGGATTGGATGGCGGCGTATCCAGCCACGAAATCGCGAAGGCGCAAAAGCCGCAGCACCCTTGCCTAGCATGCGGGAAAAAATCCCTGCTGCCAAACCACAAATACTGCCGGCCAGCACAACACCCCAAATTAACTGGCGATTGGGTGCTTTCGTATCGAACATGCCAAAATACGGGTTGTTGCCCATAAATGCCACGACAATAAAGCCACTTGCCAGCACGCCCAGCAACACCAGCTTTTGCCATTTAAAGGAGGCGCCGCGCCCCACCTCTTCAATTGCAAAAATCACACCCGCCAAAGGGGCGTTAAACGCCGCTGCCAGACCACCTGCGGCACCGGTTGCAATCAATTCCGAAGTTTGCACATGAACTAACGGCACACCCAGCAACCGGCAGCACTTTCCCCACGCCAGCATCAGCGCCGCGCCAACTTGAACCGACGGCCCTTCACGCCCGACGGAGCCACCTGCGATCAGCGCCAAAAAAGTCAGTGGTATTTTCCACAATGCCTGTACCAGAGACACCAAACGGTATCTCCCCGAGTCGGCCGGTAGGGAAATGGCCGCAATAACCTGTGGAATCCCGCTGCCGGCGGCAAACGGGGCAAAGCGACGTGTCATCCAGCACAACAAGGAAAAACTGCATGGAATGACAATCCATACCGCCCAGGGCGCCATGGCCACCCAATGCCGGTTCAGTTCGATTCCCCAGTCAACCAAATGGGCAAAGCCAATGGAAATCACGGAAACCAGGCCTGCTCCGATCAAAATCAGAGAGAACTGCAAAGAACGACGTGAAAATCGATTTAAATGACGAACACGACGGCGTAATGAGGCGCGAATTCGTTTCAGTGGGGAATCAGAATTATTGGTGGGCATGCACAAAAATAGAAAATACTTAAAGAGGCGGGAACAGTCGTTTTGACAGATCGGCCAGATTTCGCCGGTCGGTTTCAAGTGTTAAAGCATGCAGGGCTCGCTCCAGCGCAAGCCTTGCATGATGCCGGGCCGCTTCACCTAACGCTTGCGGCTGCAATTGCGCCAAATTACTCAGCACCTTCTGCAATCGTATTTGCACCTCAATCATGCTGGCACCGTCCCGGGCAATAGGCGTAAAGAAATCATTGAAAACATCGTGGGGGTCGAGTGCCGACATCCAGACTTTCTCGCAAACCGGCCCACGCTTGCCCTTTTCCCCCTCGCGTCGGGCACTGTCGGTATCTTTATCCTGATCTTCCCAGCATGACAATATCCGCACTGCCCGGCTTAAAACATCAATTGCAGTACCCGGATCATTCATGGCCGGAGACAAGGCTCGCGACGCGATTTCAGCTAATACGCACATCCCGTAGCGTGGGTCCTGGTCGAACGATCGCTCGGCGGCAAGTAGAAAAGTCTCTTGAAGCGCGTCGCATTGCTCTTCGGTCAGGGAACCGTCGATTTTCGCCAACGGGGTACTGGGGGTTACAAAGGAGCCTGGCGAGACCAATACATATATGTTCACGTCCCATTGGCAAGCACATTCGGATAATTTCTGTGTGTCGATATGCTCAACATAGGCAACCTCTCTGGCGGGTAGCGTTTGCGCAGAATCAGGTACGATCGACACATCGGTTAACGGATTTGCACCCATGCAAGGATGCGCCACCCAATACTCAAGTGCCGACTGTGCCGCCTTCTCAACCCTTTCTGTTGTGTTCCCTACCCGGCCAAAATAGGTTAAATGGGAAATCCATCGCAGCAAGGTCAGAGCCACAATCAGGATCATGGCCAGAGACACGACAAACAGCAGTACCCGCCCGCCATCCCCGTAGGCGCCGGCACTCAACGCAATAATACCCACCAGACTGAAAAGAAACGCACCCAGGAATGTGGACAGCACATTCTGGGTGGTTGTGTCCTGCATCAGCAAACGTGTCGCCCGAGGTGTCACACTTGAGGTGGCTGCGCTATATGCCGAGACCATCACAGTCAGCGAAAATGTCGTTACTGCCAGCATGCTGCTCGCCATAATGTCGAGGATCTGGTCGACCGCATCCGCGCCGATACGCCCACCAAAGTCTGCCGGGATATAAGGATCGACCCAAATGGAGACCAGGGCCGTCACGATAGCCAATAAAGAGTAAAGCAAGGCCCGAACCCACAGGGTTCGGGAGAACTGCGTCAACAGCCACTCCCATTTGGAAATCATGATTTGAATCCTTGTTTATTCGGGAGCGTATGGTAAGGCACGCTTGTGAGCTGTGCGACGGAAAATATCCACGATTCGTTCAAAAACGTCGGGGGAAACTATTTTTCCTTCGAGGAAATCATCAAGCTGATCATAAGTAAGGCCAAACGCATGTTCGTCTGGCTTCTGGGGCGTTAACGACTCAAGATCAGCCGTAGGCACCTTGTAAGTGAGCGCATCGGGCGCGCCCAATGCTTGAGCCAGGGCTCTGACCCGCCGTTTTGACAAGCCCGCCAGCGGGGTCAGGTCGGCGGCCCCGTCTCCAAATTTGGTAAAAAAGCCCATCAGGGCTTCAGCAGCATGATCAGTACCCACAACCACACTACCATATGCGCCGGCAACGGCATACTGGGCAATCATGCGCTGACGCGCCTTGATATTACCCAGAACAAAATCCTCATGAGGAGCATCCCGAAAACGAGTCCCACCCTCTTTAACCGCCTGCAGCATGGCATCTGAAGCAGCCTTGATATTCACCGTCACGACCTCGTCGGGCCTGATGACAGCAAGACTTGCCTGTGCCTCACTTTCATCTTTCTGCTCACCATAAGGCAAGCGCATGGCATAAAACCAAGCGGAACTTCCTTGCGCACGCAACGTTTCAACCGCTTTTTGGCACAGGCAGCCGGCTACCAGTGAGTCGACTCCGCCACTGATCCCCAGGACGAGAGACCCAATACGATGATGCTTTAAATAATCGGCCAGAAAGCCAACGCGCCGGGAAATCTGTATATTGGCATCGAACTGCTCATCAACGCACAGTTCGGCTCTGATTTGATTCTGGAGAGAAATCTGTTCAGCAGACAACATGGGGCATCCTTACACGCTGAAAGCGGTATTTCAAAAGGGTTATGATAGCTGATGCTTTATCCGGTTTCGCGATGAAAGTCGCCTTATTGCAAAACTCAACCAATAGGGAAACAACATATGTCTTTGAAATTGCACGTCATTATCTGCAGCACACGCCCCACCCGAGTGGGTCCGTCAGTGGCAAAGTGGTTTGCCGAATATGCAAAAAACCACAGCACCGGCTTTGATGTCAATCTCATTGATTTAGCCGAAATCGATCTGCCGCTGTTTAATGAACCCAATCATCCGGCACAACAAAAGTACGAGTTCGATTACACCAAACGCTGGAGCGAAATTGTAGACTCGGCCGACGCATTTGTATTTGTGACGCCGGAATACAACTACAATCCACCCCCCTCTTTCTACAATGCGTTAACCTATCTGAGCAAAGAGTGGAACTATAAAACCTGCGGCTTTGTCGGTTATGGTGGAGCCTCTGGCGGTGTGCGGGCGATCCAGCAGGCCAAGACACTGGTCACTACGCTGAAAATGATGCCCATGACCGAATGCGTGATGGCCCCCATGGTTGCCACCATGATCGATGAAAACCAGAACTTCAAATCGAATGAACTGATTGACAAATCGGCTGATGCCATGCTCACCGAGCTCCAGAAATGGGCCAAAGCAATCAAACCCATTCGCGGTTAACTCATTATTCTTCTTAACAGGGGTGATGCCATGTCCCAACCCACACCAGCCGACCCAACAGCTGAAACTGTCACGCGCTCAAGGAATGTAGAGCGCCTGGTAGCGGGCCAACCCACATCAGACGGCGCGGGCGTGAGCCTGACTCGTGTCATCACCCAACCCCTGCAGCGAAGGCTCGATCCCTACCTCATGCTCGACGCCTTCGGCAGCGACAACCCGGATGACTACATCGCCGGCTTTCCGAACCACCCTCACCGGGGTTTCGAAACCATTACCTACATGATTGCCGGGCGCATGCGTCACAACGACAGCCGCGGCAACGAGGGTATTTTGCAAAATGGCGGTGTGCAATGGATGACCGCCGGTCGCGGCCTTATTCATTCGGAGTTACCGGAGCAGGAAGAAGGGGTTATGGAAGGGTTTCAACTGTGGTTGAACCTGCCCGCCAATGAAAAAATGGGCGAACCAGCCTATAAAGACATCCAGAGCGATGCCATACCGGAGATACAGCCTGGTAACAGTGTCAAAGCCCGCATTATTGCCGGCGCCAGCCATGGTGTTAGCGGGCCTGTGCAACATCCGGTAACCCAGCCACGCTATCTCGACGTGCATTTTTCCGGGCCTGGCGTTTTCAGGCAATCGCTCAGTCCCGAACACAACGTGTTTTTGTTCGTTTACCGGGGTGCTGTCAGCGTCAATGGCAAACCGGTGCCCCTGAAACACATGGCCATACTTGAGAACGACCCGCAGACCGATGGCATCATTATTGAAACCGATGTCGCTGCGAAACTGATTCTAATTTCCGGCCAACCACTCAAGGAACCCATTGCGCAATACGGTCCGTTCGTCATGAACACCCAGCAGGAAATCATTCAGGCTGTTACGGATTTTCAGGAAGGTCGGCTAAGTTGAACCAATGCCCCATTTTGGCGGCTTTGGTTTGCAGATAACCCTCGTTGTAGCGGTTACGATTCACCTGCAGCGGAACACGTGCCACCACCTCAATGCCGTTTTCACGCAGGGCATCGACCTTGCGGGGGTTATTGGTCATTAAACGCAGTTGCGTCACCCCAAAATGCGCCAGCATCGGGCGGCAAACGTCGTAGCGACGCATATCTGCCGGAAAACCCAGCCGGACATTGGCCTCAACGGTATCCGCGCCTTCGTCTTGCAGGCTGTAGGCGCGAATCTTGTTCACCAGCCCGATACCCCGGCCTTCTTGACGCAAATACAGCAAAACGCCACTGCCTTCAGCCGCGATGGCCTGCAACGCCGCCTCGAGCTGGGCACCGCAATCGCACCGCTGACTGAAAAGCGCGTCTCCTGTCAGACACTCAGAATGTACGCGCGCCAAAACAGGCTCGGTGCCGCTTAAGTCACCAAGTGTCATGGCAACATGCTCTTTACCGCTTTCAGGCGATACAAAAGCGTGCAAAGAAAAAACGGCCCAGGGCGTGGGCAGCTTGCAGGAGGCTACGTAGTCCAATTTGGTACTCTGAGAAACGGCAAACAGGCCGCTTGCTGGATTCGGAAAAGGCTAAGATTAACATTCTTTGCAGGTCAGAGCAGATTTTGAAAGTCGATTGACCCCGAATCCGTATCCCATTGTCCTCGCGCCAGAGCGGCCCGGATACGACCAATCGCCTGGGCACGCAACTGGGACACTCGCCCTTCCGTCACCCCCAATACGGCTGCTGCCTCTTTCTGATTCAAATCTTGCTCAAACTGTAACGACAGTAAGAGCTGTTCCCGTTCCGGCAGATGACTGATGGCATCAACCAAAGCCCCCCTGAGCCCTTGCGACATGATCTGCTGCAGGGGATTTGCCCAATGCTGCGCCGAATCATCAGAGGGCAGCGCTTCTTCTGCAATGCGCCCACCACTGCCCTGAAAACGAGACAGGTCTTCATAATGCACAACCTGAACGCCCTGAGCGCCTTCAAGCATCTCTTGATATTCGGTTAGGGACACTCCCAGTTCTTGAGCCAATTCGGCTTCCGTTGCGGGCCGCATCAAGCGCTGCTCCGAAGCATGAACCGCCTGCTCTATCACGCGGCTTTTGGCCCGAACACTGCGCGGCAGCCAATCCTGGGTTCTTAATTCGTCAAGCATCGCGCCACGTATACGCGTTACAGCATATGTTTCAAATTGTGCTTCGGGCACTTGCTGATAGCGTCGAACAGCGTCAAGCAAGCCCATCATGCCTGCCTGTAACAAGTCGTCGAGCTCGACACTGGAAGGCAGCCGCGAGACAAGCTGCAAGGCAAGCCGGCGCACCATGGGCGCATGTTCGGTTACAAGCTGTTCTTCAGAAACGGGCATTCGCTGGAAAGACAATAAAAAAACCTGAAATTGCATTTTCGCCTGAATACGCCCATGCAAACTGGCGGATTTACACCCTATTACCCGTGTAATTCCATTCTTTGCCGTCTTCTACAAAGAAACAACCCTAAAGATTGCGTACAGATTGCCGTTAAGCGGTTCAGGTATGCATCTTAACCTGAATGCGGACATACTCCGGGAGTCAGCCCAATGATTAATTCAGTTTCAAACCTTCCTGCCACTGTAACCGGTACGCCGGCCACAACTGAGCCCGCACCGGTGCTGAATCGCCCCGAGCCCGCTCAAAAAGTGACCCCGGCTGAACACGTGCCGGACGGTCGGTTAGACCCTGCAGCCACGCAACACCAACCCAGTGCCGATGCAGCAAACAAGGCGCTCGACGAAGTGAATGGACAATTGCGGGCCTGGTCAACTGGAATGCAGTTCAAGTTCGATGAAGAGGCCCAGCGAATTGTGGTCTCCATTGTCGACAACCATAGTGGCGAAGTGCTGCGCACCGTCCCCTCAGAGGCTGTACTGCAAGTTGCCAAAATGATCGTGCAAATGCAAGGCCAAGGCGTCGACACCAGAATTTAACCCAAAGTAAATCTGTCGGCCCGCCGGGCGCGAAGCAAATTGAGAAAGTAACGACGCATTTGACAGCAGACACCGGCTTTGAAACACGCCTTGTCGAGTCAAAATAACGCAACAGGAGATTCAAGAAAATGGCTATTTCAGCAATCGGCGTTGGGTCCGGGCTTCCGCTCGACGAACTCCTTTCCGACCTAAGATCCAGTGAAAACATTGCCCTGCAGCAAATCAAAACGCGGCAAACCGATGTTGAAAACCGTATTTCTGCATACGGAAAAATAAAAAGCGCCTTTGAGGCATTCCAGAAAGCCGGGCAAACGCTCTCCAACGAAGGCACTTTCGGTGCCTACAAAGCGAACACCACGGCCGACTCCTTTGGTGCCACCGCCGAGCAAACCGCCGTCTCCGGGCAATACAATATCACCGTAGAGGCATTAGCCAACAGCCAGACACTGGTAGCCCAAGGTTTGGCAAGCCGCACCGAGGCAAACGGCACCGACGGTGTCATCACCTTCACGTTTGGCGACGGTTCAACCAAAACACTTGACCTTACCGGGAAAGACACGTCAATCAACGGCATTATCGAAGCCATCAATGCCGACGATAGCCTGGGTATTCAGGCAACCGTCCTGAACGATGGCTCGGCCAACCCCCATCGCCTTATGTTGTCGAGTACCGAAACAGGGACAGACGCCGCAATTACCCAAATTGAGATCGCCGGCAACTCCGACGGTGCGGGCAGCCCCCTGAACGACCTGCTGAATTTCGGCACTGCCGGCTCGACATTGCAAGAGCAAGCGGCCAGCAACGCCCAGATGACGGTAAACGGGATCACGATTGACAGCCAGACGAACACCATTGAAGACGCAATTGAAGGCGTCAAGTTCAATCTGACAGAAGCCAATCCGGGCAAAATCGAAACCCTGACAATTGCCCGCGACGATAGCAAGGCAAAAGCGGCAATTGAAACATTCGTCAAGGCATATAACGCGCTGCAAGGCACGATTAAATCCCTCACTTCCTACGATACCGAGACACAAACAGCCAATACCCTAACGGGCGACTCAATAGCACGCCGCATCCAGAACCAGGCACGTGAAATTGTCAACTCATTCAGCGCATCGGGCGACATACGAACCCTATCGCAAATGGGAATCACAACAAACTTAACCTCGGGCGAGCTCACCATTGATCAAGACCAGTTAACCGAGGCGCTGGAAAACAACTTAGACGACGTCGAGAATCTTCTGATCGGCGATAACGGCATCGCGACCCGGCTTGAACAAAGTGCCAAGAATATACTGGACTCAAAGGGCCTGATCGCCTCGGCAACCACCGGCGCCAAGACGACTGCTGAACGACTGCAGGAACAATATGACAGTACCTCCGAGCGCATTGATGTGCGCATGGAGAACTACAAGCGTCAATTTTCAGCGCTCGACAGCATGGTCTCCGAAATGAATTCTTTAAGCAATTATTTAACCCAGCAAATGGGCATGTTGGAAAATCTCAGCAGCGGAAATAAAAAATGACATACTCATTTGCACGCGGCCCCCGAGCCACTCGTTCCGCCAACACATACGCCAGCATAGACCTTGAAACCAAAGTCATGAGCGCCAGCCCTGAGCGTTTGATTACCTTGCTGTACGACGGCGCGCTGGCCGCCATGGCTAAGGCCAGGCTGTATATGCAAAATGATAACGCCACCGGGCGCGGCAAAGCCATTTCAAAAGCAATTGAAATTGTCGACTGCGGCCTGAAAGCCAGCGTCAACCAGGAAGTTGGCGGTGAAGTGGCAAAAAACATGGTCTTTACTTATGAGTTGATTACACGTAATTTACTGTTGGCCAACCTGAATGCCGACATGGCACGACTTGAGGCGGCCGAAAAGGCTCTTTCCGAAATTGCAGACGCCTGGCGATCTGCGGTCGATGTAAAGAAACCCGCGGCGGTGGCGTCCTGAACGTTACGTTACTTAATACACAAGCAGTCACACCCGCTTTGTTAATCCACCCTATACTTATTCTCGACCTATGTTTGCCGATAATATTGCCATGAGCCGTTCGAAGACCATATTGAATCAATACCAGACAATTGCAAACCTATCGGGGAAAATGGTTCAGTTGGCGCGTGAAAACCAATGGGACGAGGTCGTGGCGACCAGTCAGGCGTACTCCGAGGCAGTGAACGCGCTGCGCCAATATGAGCCGCTCGACGACAGCGACCGCCTGGCTCGCAAACCCCTTCTGCAAAAAATCCTACAAGATGACGCCGAAATCAGAGAGCTGGCTGCACCGGAACTGGTTCGGTTGGGATCCTTGCTGGGCAGCATGAGGCGCCACCAGAATGTATTGCAAACCTACCTGGCACCGCCTAAATCCAGACCATGAGTGTAAACAGTCCTTCCGGCCTGGGTACGTTACTTGTCCAGCGCCTGGATGCCGTTCTTGGTACAACATTATCGCAACAAACCAATGTGGTCAATGGCGCGCGACCAGACGCGATTGCCCAGACACCTGAAGCGCAACGCAACGACCCGGCGCACAATCGGGTTACCCGCGATACCCGCGAGGCCATTGAGCAGGTTCAGCGCCACGCAGAGCGGGCAACCCGTCAGGCGGTAGAGCGCACCAAAATTGATGCGCATAAATCGTTGCTGGAAGGCGGGCTTGATCAACCCAATACCAGGGCAACCACATCGGCACCGACCACGCTGGGCGCCGCAGCGCGCTCCATACTTGCGTTGCTGCAGAATTTTCCTGAGCAAGCCGCCATTGTGCGCGGGCAACAGCCCCTGATTCAGCCGCAAGTCAAAACGAGCCAGAATCCTGCCAATCCCACTTCGACCGCGCAAGGCACCGGCTCAGGTCAGGGTGCGGCACAGGCGCGGGGCTCCGCGCCTGTGCCCGCACCGCAAACGCAAATATCCTCTCAAGCGCTGGCACAGACCTTGAACCAAACCGTGCAGTCAAGCGGTTTGTTTTACGAAGCCCATCTAAGCGCTTTATCGTTTGGTAAATATGCGGCATCGGCCTTGCGTACAGAGCCCCAGGCCTTGCTTACTACCACGGCCAATGCCACAACAACCGGTAGTGGCGCCCAAGCCTCGGCTGCCCAATCTCCAGCCAACGCGCCAGCGGCCGCACAAACAGGGCCTCCCATGCCGCAGTCCAATCAGCCGGCACAAGCACAAGCAGGGACGAATCCGGCGAATGCATCCGTCTTGCGATCAGACACGGCAAATAGCGCGGCATCACAACCTAACCAAACCACCGTCTCTGCGGGAAACAACTCGGCCGCGTCGCCTGCAACAGCCAATACCGCCGGTATGGGCGCCCCAGGTTCAAGTGCTGCTCTGGCTGCACTGCATCCTGAAACACACACGCTTGTTCGTCAGCAACTTGAAGTCCTGGCAAACCAGGGATTCATATGGAAAGGGGAAGCCTGGGCCGGCACTGATCTGGAAATGCATATTCAACGACGCGAGCGAGACGCTGCCGAACAGGACACCGATTTTGCGCACTGGTCCACGCGCTTGAAGCTCACGCTTCCCAACCTTGGTGAAGTCGACGTTCGCCTGAACCTTAACAACACCACAATCCAAATGGCGATTGTGGCGCCGGAGTCTGCGACCATTCTCAAAGAACACGCTCCCGAACTGCACGAGCGACTTGATCTGGCCGGGCTCCAACTGGCACAAATAACCGTCGCGCAACAGCCGGCAATGGCAGACGATAACGATGAACAGGCCGCCCCTACCACCCCAAGATAAGCGCAACTCTGCGGTTGCCCTTACTTATGATAAAAAAGATAGCGCCCCAAGAGTCGTTGCCAAAGGCTATGGGTCTCTGGCGGAAAACATCATTAAAACCGCCCATGAGCATGACCTTTATGTTCATGAGTCACCAGAGCTAGTTGGCCTGCTGATGCAGGTTGATCTCGATCAGCATATCCCGCCTGAGCTGTATCAAACCGTCGCCGAACTGCTCGCCTGGCTGTATGCGCTCGAATCTCGAGACAACGACTTCACCAACGAGGTATAAAGCCCCGCCTGCACAAAGCAAGACACTGCGTGTCTGCATGCGCACCGGAGTCTATACAGGCATACTCGCAATTTCCTGGTAAGCGGCGACCAGGCGATTACGAACCTGCACCGTTGCCTGAAACGCAACACTGGCTTTTTGCATGTCGATCATGACATCATTCAACGAGACATCGGGGGCACCAAGCTGAAAAGCCTTGGCTTGCGTTGTGGCATGGCCTTGCATGTCGGATACTTTATGCAAGGATCGCTGCAACTCTGCGGCAAACCCGCCCGGTTCGGCAACCGGCCCGTTCGGCTTGCGCTCAAAACCCGATGCCGCGTCGGCAACCGAACGCATCTGGGCAAGAACATCTTCAATAGCAGATAGCTGTGAAACACTCATGAAGCTTTCCATATAAACGTCAAAGTGACGCTCCCACTATAACGTCGACCTTGATTTTCAAAGCCGGTTAAAAACGGCAAAAATGGCCTTTCTTCAAAAAACACCCTGCAACCGTGCCAGAGCTCCTTCGTGAGCAAGGGCTAAATTCTTGCACCCTGTCGTCGTTAACTGGAAAAAGCACCCAAAAGCGGTCCTTTTCTAAGCTTGGCAATTGTTCGATACACGCAATAATCCAGTCTCCGATTATTAACGTTGTAACGAATGCGTACTTTGTCTTTCACCCTGCCAGTCCGTTTGCCCAGCTCACTCGCTCTGCAAGCCCGAGGTGATCGATGAGCCAGGCGTCTGCTCTGCTGGCTCGTTTCCCCGCCGCTGCAAAACTGGGCCAGCTACCCAAACCTGTTCTTATCGGCATCGCTTCGGGCATCCTGGCTTTAGTCGTCGTTATTGCGCTCTGGGCCCGGCCGGCCGACTACAAGGTTTTATTTTCAAACCTTGAAGATCGTGATGGCGGCGCCATTGTTACAGCGCTCAGTCAAATGAATGTGCCGTACCGCATTTCCAATAACGGCACGGCTATTCTGGTGCCGGCAGATCAGGTTCACGCCACGCGGTTGCAACTGGCAGAGCAAGGCCTGCCGCAAAGCGGTGAAGTCGGCTTTGAATTGCTCGATAACGCCCAATTCGGCGCCAGCCAGTTTACGGAACAAGTAACCTATCAACGCGCACTTGAAGGTGAACTCGCCAGTTCTGTTGAGGCGTTATACAACATAAAGAGCGCCCGGGTTCATCTTGCCATACCGCAGGAATCGCTATTCGTGCGTCAGCGCCAGGACCCCACCGCCTCCGTTCTGGTTACCCTGTATGCAGGACGAAGCCTCAGTGAAGCGCAGGTGGCCGCGATCACCTGGCTGGTTTCCGCCAGCATTCCGAAGCTGTCGCCCGACAAAGTGTCAGTAGTCGATCAAACCGGGAGACTACTCACCCAACCATCAGGCGAGGCCGGCCTGCAAGACAACCGCAGATCCCTTGTCAATGACGTGGAACAGCGAACAGTACAGCGCATTACCACCCTGCTCACCCCGCTCGTCGGCCCAGGCAACGTCCGGGCTCAAGCCAGCGCCGACTTCGACTTTGCAATACGTGAACAAACTTCGGAAGTTTATCGACCGAACCAGTCACCGAATGACGCAGCGGTACGCAGTAAACAAACAAGCTCTTCAGATCAATACGATGTCTTGCCGCCTGCGGGCGTTCCGGGGGCACTAACCAACCAGCCACCCGCTAACGCACAGGCGCCCATCGACCAGCCACCCCAGGCGCAGAACAACGCGGCAGAGCAAAACGCCCAAGGCAACAACGCCGACAACAACGGGAATGGCAACGAGAACAACGACAACGCGCCCGACGGGCCCATGTCGATTCAACGCGATTCCACAATCAACTACGAAGTTGACCGCACCATCAGCCATGTCAAAGACCCGTCGGGCTCCCTGCGCCGTCTTTCGGTTGCTGTCGTGCTGAACTATCGCCTGAATGACGAAGGGGAATATGAGCCTCTTCCAGAGGCAACACTGGCAAATATCGAGCAAATTGTTCGCGATGCGATGGGTTACTCACAAGAGCGTGGCGATACGGTCAGTGTCATCAACAGCCCGTTCTCGGAGAACCACCAGCCTGAAATTGCTCTTTGGAAAGATCCGCAGTACCAGAACCTGGCTCTCGAGGCACTTAAGTACCTGTTGATTGCATTGGCCGTCTTCATTATCTGGCGCAAAGTGGGCCGTCCGCTCATTGAAAGCCTGGGCCAGGCTCGCACTGCATCCGAGCCGGCCGAGCCGGACTCATCGGCAGCGGGCGCGTTACGGCGCAGCACCGAAGCCGACGAAATGCGGCGTTCCTCGGAACTTTCCCGCTATGAAGACAATCTGCAATCGACCCGCGAACTGGCCGAAAAAGATCCCCGCGCAGTCGCAATGGTCTTAAGAACATGGATGGAAAAAAATGGCAAATCTTGACAACGAGATGGAACGTTGCGCCATTTTGCTGATGTCGCTTGGCGAAGACGTCGCCGCTGAAGTTTTCAAACATCTTTCGGCGCCTGAAATTCAACGCATCAGCACTGCAATGGCAAGCCTGAAGCAGTTCACACGTAAAGATGTCGAGGAGGTCCTTTCCGAGTTCCGCCAGGAAGCAGATCAATTCATGGCCGTGTCGCTTGGTTCGGAAGAGTACATTCGCTCGGTATTGACCAAGGCGCTGGGCAATGACCGCGCAGCGGGATTGATCGAAGACCTGCTCGAAGCGCAAACGGGCTCGGGCGGGATCGACGCGCTGAACTGGCTGGATGCAAACAGCGTTGCTGAACTGATTGCCGATGAGCACCCCCAGATCATTGCAACAATTTTGGTGCACCTGGAAAGAGACCGGGCGTCTGGCGTACTTGAGCTATTGCCTGAACGTTTGCGTAACGATGTCATGCTGCGCATTGCCACATTCGGCGGGGTTCAGCCAGCCGCACTGTCTGAATTAACCGACGTTTTGAACAACCTGCTCTCTGGCCAAGGCGCCAAGCGCAGCAAACTGGGTGGTGTGCGCACAGCTGCGGAAATCTTGAATTTCATGAGTTCCTCGGAAGAAGAACTGGTCATGAGCAACCTGCAACAACTCGACGCCGATTTGGCACAGCGCATCTCGGAAGAGATGTTTGTTTTCGAAAATCTCGTCGACATCGAGAACACCGCCATCCAGCTCATTCTCAAGGAGATCAATACCGACGGTCTCACGATCGCCCTCAAGGGCGCACCGCAAGAGCTGCGAGAGAAGTTCCTTGGAAATATGTCCAATCGGGCTGCCGAAATGTTGCGCGACGACCTCGAGGCACAGGGCCCTGTCCGGATGTCCAAGGTCGAAGAGGAACAGAAGAACATTCTGGGTGTTGCACGACGCCTGGCCGAATCCGGCCAAATCAGCCTGACCCGACTTGGAAACGACGAGTATGTCTAACCCAAATGTGTCCAATGCAAACTCGCGTACGGCCTGGAGGCGGCTTGAACTGAACGAACTCGGCGGTCAAGCAAAGGGACTCGTTGCCCGACCGGGCAACGACGATAGTGCAAAAGAGTCCAGCCGTGCCCGCCAATTCTCTCCCGAGAAGCTTGAGCGCGCCGCACTTGAGGCAAACGCACCAGCTGAGTCTGAAATTCCCAGGAATCTTCTTGAGGAAATTGAGCGTATTGGCCTGAACGCGCGTGAGCAAGCGACCCGCAAGGGCTTTGCCGAAGGCAAACAACAAGGCTTGAAAGACGGGCGCAAGTCGGGCCATGCCGAAGGCTTGAAATCAGGTCACGACGAGGGGTATCAGGACGGTCACAAAGAAGGCTATGAAAAAGGCCTTCTGGAGGGCCAGACCCTGTCGGGCGAAGAAGCGCTAAAAATGAAACAGTTGGCCGACAACCTGGGTGAATCGCTTAACCGGATTGATCAGCAGGTCAGTGACGCCTTGGTCACCCTGGCGCTCGATATTGCGCGCCAGGTTATCCGCACGACACTGACCATTCGGCCTGAATTCATTGTTGAAACCGTACAGGATATTCTTCTTACCGAAACATCGGAACAAGGTTTTTTATGTATCCGCATGCACCCGGAAGATATCGCCATTGTGCGGCGACACCTCAAGGACGACCCTCGCCTGCAGAAGTGGCAACTGTTGAGCGACGCCAACATCGAGCGTGGCGGCTGTATGGCGGACACCTCTTTAGGCAGTATCGACGCAACCTTGCAAACACGGTGGAGCCGCGTCGCCGGGCTGTTGCGGGAAAACACTCAGTGGCTGGAGGATAGCTGATGGGTGAACCGGCCCTACCGTCCACCGCTCAAGGTTGGTTCGACCGGCTCGACACCGCCTCGAACCTGGTCAGCGCCACCGAATCCTGGAGCGCGTATGGCCGCGTCACGCGCGCCACCGGCTTGGTTCTGGAAGCGACCGGATTGCGTCTGGCAGTAGGCGCGGCATGTCGCGTTGAAATTTCCGCTCGCCACGACCGATGGGCAGAAGCCGAAGTGGTCGGTTTCCACGGGAATACTTTGTTTTTAATGCCGCAAAGCGACATATCCGGCCTGCCGCCCGGCGCACGCGTGATCCCTGCGGAAACGGCCGTGCTGAACACGCCCACCACCAGAAATCGCGCTAATCAACGGCCTTCGGCCATGACCACCCAGGCACGTCATCTACCTGTCGGTGATGCGCTGCTCGGGCGCGTCCTCGACGGCGCCGGTCGACCGCTCGACAACCTGGGGCCACTTAAGAATATTGCACAGGCACCATTGAGCGCTACGACCCTGAACCCCCTTGAGCGAGCGCCAATTCGATCAGTCCTCGATGTGGGTGTTCGCGCGATCAATGGCTTGTTAACTGTTGGCCGGGGCCAGCGCATGGGCCTGTTCGCCGGATCTGGCGTGGGCAAAAGCGTGCTGCTGGGCATGATGGCACGCTACACAAAAGCCGATGTCATTGTGGTGGGCCTGATTGGCGAAAGGGGCCGTGAGGTACAGGAATTTATTGAACACAACCTGGGGCCAGATGGCTTGCAACGATCGGTTGTCGTGGCTGCGCCTGCTGATGTCTCACCGCTTTTGCGTATTCAGGGCGCCGTTTACGCCACCCGGCTCGCAGAGCATTTCCGTGACGAGGGGAAAAACGTTCTCCTCATTATGGACTCACTGACACGCTACGCCATGGCGCAACGGGAAATCGCACTCGCCATTGGCGAACCACCGGCAACAAAAGGGTATCCCCCGTCTGTGTTCGCGAAATTGCCGGCACTGGTGGAGCGCGCTGGAAATGGGGCTCCGGTCAATGGCAAACCAGCCGGTTCCATTACTGCGTTTTACACCGTGCTAACCGAAGCCGACGACCAGCAGGACCCGATCGCCGATTCGGCTCGGGCCATTCTAGATGGTCATGTCGTACTTTCGCGACAACTTGCCGAGGCCGGCCATTACCCAGCCATCGACATTGAAGCGTCGATTTCACGCGTCATGGCGGGAATTGTGCCCACCGAACGAATCTCGATGGTGCATCGCTTCAAACAAATGCTTTCCCGCTACCAACGCAACCGCGACTTGCTGGCCGTCGGCGCTTACAAAGCGGGAAGCGACCCGAAAATTGATGAAGCAATACACAAATATCCCTGGCTCGAGGCTTTTCTTCAACAGGGAATGCAAGAACGCGTTGACTACGACGCCGCCTGCAGTGATCTGGCGACGTTAATGGGGCAAAAAAATTCAGGAGGAATAAATGGCTAAGCATTCCGCTTTAACGACCCTGATCGACCTCACTAAAGACAAAACCAATGATGTCGCGAAACAACTGCAAAGCCTGACATCAAGCCGTCAGAGCGCACACGAACAGCTGGAAACATTACATACGTACCGACAAGATTACGCCCAACGACTTCAACATGCCACAACAACAGGGTTGTCAGCGGCGAATTATCATAATTTTAGGCAGTTTATCGCCACTTTGGACGACGCCATTTCACAGCAAAATAAAGTGGTGGCACAACTCGACGCTAACGTCGAGCTGCGCAAAAAAGAATGGGGCGATCAAAAGCGGCAATTATCGTCATACGAAACCCTGCTGAATCGCCAGGTACAGCAGGCGGCCCAACGCGAGAGTCGCATTGAGCAGCGCACGAACGATGAATTGTCAATGAACCTTTTCCGCCGCGCGCACCAGAGTCATTAACGGAGCACTATCAGCATGAACACACCTACACCGGTTTCCGCGCTGAACACACTGACCCGCCCCGAAAAAAGCGCGTCGTCCAAAGGTTCCGCCAATGACAGCGGCACGTCGTTTTCCAGCGCGCTGGAACAACAGAAAAAAACCGTATCGGAAAGCGAAAAGCCGTCTGGTACCGCTCGTGCACCAGAGTCTGGAACAGAGGCGCCAAAAGAAAACGTCGCCCAGAGGCCAGATTCGCAAGAAAGCAAGGACGAGTCCCAGGACCCCGGTCGCACGGCACGTCACGAAACCTCGGAGAAAGACACCGTATCCGACAAGCGCAACAACGACAATCAAACTGAACACGACGAGCGCAGTGACACCGAAGGCAAACAACTTGCCGAATCCGAGCACGCAAGGAGCTCTCTCGACGCAGTTGTTCAAGGATTGATCCCCCAGACGGGCGAAAAAACATCAGGACAACCTATTGCCTCAGACTCAAACCCTGCACAGGCAACAAACGTTATCGCCGCCGAAAAAGCTTCCCGCACGGCTATTGCCATTTCCGACGGCAACACGAGACAAGCGGAAATAAAGTCCGAAAAAGGTGCTCAGGCAACGCAATCGGCCACCAGGGAAATACTGAGCGCAGTTAACGAAGCCGCAGCCGGCAATCAGAATGGGCGGGAAATCCGCGTGACCAACCTGCAGGCGGCCATGAATCCGGCCGGTGCGGCCATTGCCGGAACCCATAATCGCACTGGCGCCAACCAGCTTCAGCTACTCAATGGCAGAATCGACGCCCAGCGGCTCGAAGGTGCCAGACTGGAACGCGTTGAAGGAACCTTCGCGCGGTCCGAGAATACCTCGGCATTTCTTGACCGCGTTGTCGAGGCGCGGCGCATCAGCGGGCAACAACTACTGCAGAACGCCATGCACAGCGACATTGCTGCCGCAAACACTGAACGCGCAACGGGCGGCTCCGAAGCTGTTGTGCCGGGCCTGACCATGACAAACTCCCAAAACACCGCCTTCTCATTGGGGTCGGCAACGGTTTCAACGCCTGTCGGCAGTGCGCAATGGGGCCGCGATTTCAGCCAGCAGGTCAGCTCTTTCAGTCAGCACCTCAAGAACGGGCTGCAAACGATTGAATTACGTTTGGATCCGCCCGACCTGGGGCCCATTCGCATCTCATTAAGCATGTCCGACAACGTTGCCCAGGCTTCATTCGTTTCGCCCCATGGGGCCGTGCGCCATGCCGTGGAACAAGCCCTCCCCCAATTGCAGGAACAACTGGCGCAAGCCGGTATTTCGTTAGGGCAGACATCCGTCGGTGATCAGCATCAGCAGGGGGACCAGGCTTCTGCCATGCCAAACGCCAAAGCCGGCTCAGCCTCATCAGCCGATGCTGCCGATACCAATGACGCGGCCCAGCCGCCGATTGCCGCCCAACGTTCTCACAACGGGCAAGTTGATACCTTCGCCTAATCTGTTTTAGTTGTAGAAAATTAATGAAATTACTGAAAATCAGCTTACTTGTTATTGCCGTCATTGCCGTCACTTTGGGCAGCACATTTTATTATTTGTCGGCTACCGGTGTTCTGGGTACTTCAGAAGCACAGGCCCAGCAAAGCGACGTGGAAGCTGCACCACCCATAAAGCCCGTTTTCCTGCCGCTGGAGCCCTTTACGGTAACGCTGCGCGACAACGACAGCCTGAGTCGCATTCTGTATGTGGAAATCACCTTGAGAACAAGCGATGAAGCGTCGAAGCTCTATCTTGAAGAATATATGCCGGAAGTTCGCAATCGCGTGATCACGGCGCTGTCCAGCTACTCTCCCGACTTCCTGCAAACAAACGACGGTCGGGCAACGCTGGCTCAGGAAATACAGTTGCTTTTGCAGGAACCCTACGAACCCGACCCCACTCAAGCCAAGCTCACCCGCGTGCTGTTTACCGCTTTTGTGATTCAATAAATGTCGTATTCCAACTTTCTTTCGCAAGACGAAGTCGATGCCATCATCGCCAACATGACTGGCGAAGACAGCAGTGCCACTAAAAAGTCGGGCACTGCTGATTCGGGCGTTCGTCCGTACGACCTGAGCTCACCCGATCGGGTCGTGCGCCATCGCATGCACACGCTGGAGCTGATTCATGAACGTTTCGGCCGACGCATGCGCGCCGTACTGTTGAACTTTATGCGGCGTAATGCCGACATTACCGTATCGGCGATTCGCATACAGAAGTATTCAGACTTCGAACGTAATCTGCCTGTTCCAAGCAATCTGAACATGGTTGCCATGAAGCCATTGCGGGGTACTGCGCTGTTTACCTTCGACCCCAATCTCGTGTTTCTGATTATCGACAGTATGTTCGGCGGACACGGACGTTACAACACACGGGTCGAGGGACGGGATTTCACGACAACCGAACAACGCATCATCAGCCGCCTGGTAAACGTAACGCTTGATTGCTACCGCAGCTGCTGGGAAAGTATCTACCCACTGGAACTGGAGTACATCCGCTCAGAGATGTATACCAAGTTCGCCAGCATCACAAGCGGCAACGAAATTGTTGTGGTTTGCTCTTTCCAGATCGAAATTGGCGCCTCTGGCGGGCACCTGAACATCTGCATCCCCTACTCCATGATCGAACCGGTTCGCGACGTACTGTCGCGCCCGCTTCAAGATACTGCACTGGAATCAACGGACCAACGCTGGATGCAACAACTTTCAGGTGAGGTTCGCAGCGCGCAAGTCGAGCTTGTTGCAGAGTTCGGACACATCGACACAACGGTAGGCGGTTTGGTGCGCATGAAAGTCAACGATATTTTGCCACTTGACCTGCTTCCAAATATTGTTGCCCACGTAGGTGGCGTACCCATACTTGAGTGTGGTTACGGCACTCATAACCATCACTACGCTTTGCGGGTAGAAAAAACATTGGCCCCGACAAAAACTGAATTTACTCGAGCTACTCACCATGACTGATCCGACTCAAGATCCCGATAAAGACCCAAACCAGGAAAATACCCAGGAGACCCCTGAGGAAATGGACACCGATTGGGCGGCTGCGCTATCAGAGCAAGCTGCGGGCAACCAGGGTACACAGGCCGATGGCCTGAACAACGATATGGATGACTGGGCAGCTGCACTCGCCGAACAAACCGCCGCAACACAATCACAAACCGACGAGGCGGGCGAAAACGCACCGGCGCAAGACCAGGCAAAATCCGAACCCCAGCAGGCGCAGACAAACACCGCCGAAGATAGTGGCGACGCAAATCGTGCACGTCTGGCTGCCGAACAGGTTTTCCAGCCGCTTTCAGGCGAACCCACCAGCGTGAGCAGTGATATCGACATGATTATGGATATCCCCGTTCAACTGACCGTCGAGTTGGGGCGCACAAAATTAACCATCAAGAACATTCTTCAACTGGGGCAAGGCTCTATTGTCGAGCTGGACGGTCTGGCGGGCGAACCCATGGATATATTTGTGAACGGCTATCTCATTGCCCAGGGCGAAGTGGTTGTGGTTGACGACAAATACGGTATTCGCCTCACCGACATCATCACGCCATCAGACCGGCTGCACAGGCTCAATAGCCGTCGGTAACCATGCAAGCCCCCGAGATCCTTCAACCCATTGTTGCCCTGCTTTTCATTCTCGCGCTTATATTGGGCGGGGCATGGGTTGCGCGCCGTACAGGCTTGCTGAAAACGCGCGGTAAACCCGCATCAATCCGGGTTGTCGGGTCTCAAAGCCTGGGGGGACGCAGCTTCATCTCCATTGTCGAGGTCGAAGACGCCCGCCTGGTCATTGGCATTACCCCGCAAAATATTACCCTGTTGCATACGCTGGAAAAAAATAAAGCAATGCTTGATTCAGCCCCATCCGACACATAAATACCCGCTGTCATGAACCGTCTGTCCGGCGCCTGTCCCTACATAAAACGCTTTGCTCTTATCGGCCTGCTGCTGACAATCGCACTGATGTGTCAAGATGCGATTGCGCAGGCCACCTTGCCTGCCTTCACGACCACGCCCGGGCCGAACGGCGAACAAACCTACTCGCTGAGCCTGCAGACGCTGTTGTTGCTCACCATGCTGTCGTTTCTGCCGGCCATGCTGCTCATGATGACCGGCTTTACACGTATTATTATCGTTCTTAGCCTGCTTCGAAACGCGATGGGCACCGGCGCCTCCCCCCCCAACTCGGTGCTCATTGGCTTAGCCCTGTTTCTAACCATTTTCGCCATGTCTCCGGTGCTCGATGAAGTTTATACAACGGCTTATCTTCCATTGAGCCAGGGTGAAATTTCATTCGAAGCCGCGCTGCAAGAAGGTGCGGCCCCGTTTCACGCATTTATGCTCCACCATACGCGCGAAACCGATCTCGCCCTGTTTGCCAACATGTCTAATGCCGGCGAATTTCAAACGCCCGAAGATGTTCCGTTGCGCGTGCTGGTACCGGCTTTCGTCACCAGCGAACTCAAAACAGCATTTCAAATCGGCTTCACCATCTTCATCCCTTTTTTGATTATTGACCTTGTCGTTGCCAGCGTGCTGATGGCGCTGGGGATGATGATGGTGCCTCCGGTTACCATTTCATTGCCGTTCAAGCTCATGCTATTTGTGCTGGCCGATGGCTGGCACTTGCTGCTGGGTTCACTTGCCCGCAGCTTTTACTGATACGGAGGATTCGTCCCATGACCCCTGAAACCGTCATGTCGATGACCTACACAGCGCTAAAAGTGGCATTCTTTCTGGCCGGGCCCATCTTGCTCATTACTTTGGCCGTTGGTTTGCTGATTAGTATTTTCCAGGCCGCAACGCAAATTAATGAAATGACACTGTCATTTATTCCCAAGTTGCTGGCAATCGGCGTCACACTGGCATTAATGGGGCCCTGGCTAATTGGCACCATGGTGGATTACATCAGGCAATTGTTGCTTTCATTACCCACGTTGGCCAGCTAACGAACAGCCATGATCTCCGTCGACCTGACTCAACTGTACGGCTGGATCAACGCATTTGTCTGGCCGTTTGCCCGGCTGCTTGCTTTTATCGGTGCCGTCCCGCTGTTGGGCGAATCCGCCATTCCCAATCGGGCAAAAGTGGGTCTGGCCGCTTTCACCGCAATCGTGATTGCGCCGACCCTGCCCCCCATGCCAGCCATCTCACCTGCCTCTTATGAAGGCTTGTTTATCCTTCTACAGCAAATTCTAATCGGCATTTTGCTGGCACTTGTCATGCGCATCGTATTCGCGGCAGTACAAACGGCCGGCGAATTCATTGGCCTTCAAATGGGCTTGTCTTTTGCCTCGTTTTTCGACCCGGCAACCGGTGCGAACACTGCCGTGCTGGCCCGCCTGATGAATATGATCGCCATGCTGCTTTTTATTGCCCTGAACGGTCATCTTTTGATGCTGGCGGGCTTCATCAGAAGCTTCGATATCCTTCCTATTCAAAATGCAGGAATCAATATTGACGGCCTTAGCGTGCTGTTTGAATGGAGTGCTCAGGTCATGATTGCGGGGATGCTTCTTGCCTTGCCATTGATTATTGTTTTACTCACAATCAGCCTGGCACTGGGTATCCTGAACAGAACGGCACAACAACTATCGGTTTTCGCAGTGGGTTTCCCCATCAGCCTGTTAGTGGGAATCGTATTGCTTTGGGTAGTCCTGCCCCACACGTCCCCATTTCTGCGACGGCTTTTCGACGAGGGGATCAGCGCAATGGGCCGGCTGATGGGTGCGCTTTAATTGACTTTCAAGGGATAGGCTACCGCCTGCGACGACACGGTCTGTTCCAACTCGGGATTCGGCTGGCGCACAGGGCTGGGAGCAGACGGCATCTGGGCATATCGCTTTGTGTTATTGGCAGACTTGGGCGATGGCAGCACGTTATTGCTCTCGACCACCGCTTCGAAGCGCCCGTCGGGGCTGAATCTTAATATTAAATTGCGCCGATAATAAGCGGCATCGGTCAGCACCGTTATTTTATGCTCCCACTGTGCCAGCATGACGCCATTCAACTGAGAATACGTATTAATCGGTTCCGCCCCCAGAAGACGCACCGCCTGCCTGTAGGTTGTTTGTCCCGGCACAAACTCAGAGAGGGCCATTTCATTGAAGGAGCGGCCAGTGGTGGCACACCCCGCCAGCACCGTGAAAACGCCGGCCAGCAAAAAAGTCTTGAATCGATCCGAAACGTGCCTGCGCCGACACAAGCCAAGTCTTGTCAATTAATATCAACCTTGTAAATTAAACATACTGGTTGCCTGGATCTTTTTGAATGCCATGAGGGCTGCGTCAAGCGCGGCACTACGTAACTGCAATTGTGAGATGGCCTCGTAATGGTCAACTTCTTCAAGACGCTGAAGATCTTGCGCATAACTTAACTCGCGAACGCCGCTGTTGGCATCGATGGCATCAATTTCATTCAAACGGGTTCCTACCGATGAAATAACCGTTTGAACCTGGTCGAAATTGACATCAAGGCGCTGCATCGCTGAAGCAAGTACATTCTGATAGTTGGCATTCGCTGCAGGATCACCCTCGACGGGAGTCTTCAGGGACGCAATAATGTCATCAAGCGCATTAAAGACGTTCAAATCGGTGGAAGGCTCAACCGGTTCCACGGAAAAAGCGTAACCGTCGTTGGGCACCCCTTCAAAGGCCACCTCAAGCCCGCCCCCCAAATCCAACACACCACCCGGACCCGGATCAGTATAGTCAACCCAGGGACCCGTCGTGCCGTCAACGGTAAGCTGATACTGAAGCGTACCCGCATTATCCTGAAACGCGACGTCGACCTGCTTGCCCATGTATTCACCAGCCGGGTCCGTTATACCCGGCTTACCCAAGACCGCTGTGCCTTCTGTCCCGGCTGCCGTCTGTTGCGCCGAAATAAAAGGATCTGTGACAAAGACCGGTTCAACATTGAAGGCATCGCCATCGGCAGGCATGCCTGAAAAACCAACCTGAACCCCACCTGGCAATGCCAATGTTTCGGTTGATTCATCGTAAGCCGTTGGCACGCTGGGGCCGGAAAGAACGTAACCGCCTGCATCGCGAACGGTAACGCTGTACTCCATTGAGCCGTCGCCTGCCTCAGTGAATGAAAGTTCGAACTTTGCACCCACATACTGGCCCTTCGGATCACCAATAACGGGTTTGCCGATAATCGCGGTACCCTCATTACCTGTGGCGGCGTGCGTAATGTAATCCCGCGCGCCGGGTGCCGCTTTGGTAAAGATAGCCGACCCGGTATCAGCCGAATCCAACTGACGCGTTTGATCGATCTGAATCAGGCGACGCCCTTCATCGCCCTGATAGCTCACTGCGCCAAACGAGTCGGCGATGAAGGGTGGCCGACTGCCCGAATAACCTGAAAAGAGATATTGCCCATTGCCGTCGGTGGCATTGGCCAAACCCAGCAAATTGTCTTTGGCATTTTGCAACACGTTAGCCAAAACCCCGCGGTCGGCGTCCGACAAAGTGCCGTTGCCGGCTTCGACCAAACGGGTTTTGATACCCTGAAGCAAAGTAGAAGCGGAGTCAAGCGTGTTTTCCTGCATGCCCAACTGTGTTTTGGCAACCTCGCGATTGTCCGCATAACGCTCGTTCAGCGACTGCGACTGAGCAATATTGATTGTTTGGGCGGCGGCCAATGGATCGTCGGCCGGCGTAATCATGCGACGCCCGGTTCCCACCTGCTGGTAAAGATGCATAAGGTCGGCTTGCTGCAAATTAATCGTTCGCATGCCGGTCTCGAAAAACAAGTTAGAACTGATACGCATCGCGTTACCCCTTCACAGCAGAATATTCAAATACAAATTATTGACGTAAGCCCAGCAACGTATCAAACAACGTCGAGCTGACATCGATCAGCCTTGAGGCAGCACGAAACTGCTCTTGATAGCGCTCGAGATTTACGTACTCTTCATTCAGGTTGACACCGGACAACGCCTGCTGAGCCGAGAAGTTTTGCTGGATTAACGTATCCTGAGCTTTCTGGGCGGTTTGGTTTTGCTGTGTCTGCACCCCAACGGTATTTACAATTTGCGAGAATGATTCATTCAGACTCATGGTGCCGTTACCCAGCACTTTCTCGGTTTGCAACTGCGCCAGTTTCAACGCATTCGCGTTGTCACTGTCACCAGCGTCAGTGCCGGCCGCTGCAATAGAGGCCGGATTGGAAATATTCAATTTGATATCGGAGGCGGCATCACGTGTGGGTGTCATTGTCCAGCGGTCGCCAGCCATTGCTGTGCCGGAAAAATCCATTTCAATGCCATCGACAGTTACGGGAAATGAGTTGCCCTCGTACATCAAAGAACCATCAGGCTGGCGAACAATGGAATAACTGGCACCGTTGTAGCTGATTTGATAATCGCTTGCAGTCAAGTCATTGGCGTTGACAAAAGAAGCTGAAAACTCACCGTTGCCCTGATTTCCTTCCGACGCACTTACCGACGGGTCGGGTAACGTGAAAAAGGCTTCGCCTGGGCGCCCCGCCTGGTCAAACCCCTGCTCATGCTGCGCGTTGACCGTCATGGCCAGCCCGGCAGCAAGACGACCCAAATCGTTCTGGACCGCATCAAGCGTCTGTGAGCGATATTGCAATAAACCCCCCAACTTGCCACCACGAATATACTGGTCGCCGATTTCCGTCATGACAGTGCCGTTACCCGCCGGCATCGCGTAACTGACGACACTACGGCTCGGGTCGTCTGCCGACGGACCGGACTGCAAGGGGTACATTGTGTCGGAGCTGAGCAACACCTGGCCGCGGCCAATGGACAAGCCAACGCGGTCACCCTGTTCGATGACTTCCACGCCGACCAATTCACTCAGTTCAGCCACTGTCTGATCTCGCTGGTCGAGCAAATCGTTCGGTGCATGCCCCGAGCCGGCGGCTTTGGCGGTAACGATGCGATTGTTCAAGTCGTGGACTCGTTCCACGTAACTGTTGATCTGGCGCACAACCGTATCAACCTGGGTATTGATATTGCTGCGCTGATCATTCAAAAATGCATTGGTATCATTCAGTTGCCCTACCAGGCTGGAAGCACGGCCCAACAGTTCCTGGCGTGCCGCCGGATCGGCCGGTGAAGACGCAACAGCCTGGATGCCGTCAAAAAACTTTTGCAGTGCAGGCGAGATACCCACGGTGCGGTCGGCCATAATGTTATTGACTTGCGTAATTTCGGTGCCGTATGCACCCAGCTCCGCGCCCTTGCTCTGGGAGTCGACCAATTGCCGATAAAGAAAATTGTTATAGGCCCGTTCAATCGTATCAACCTGAACCCCCAGGCCCACATAGCCGGCGCCGGTTGCCTGCGCCCCGGCAGTGGAAACCTTCACTGACTGGCGGTTATAGCCTTCGGTTGCCGCGTTATTAATATTGTGGCCGGCTGTTTGCAGCCGATTTTGTGCAGCCTGAATGCCGGAGAGGCCCAAATTCGATAAGTTCATAGTGTTTCCAAACAATTAACGGCAAGAATCGAACATAACTGGTTTACGGCAGGCGTCACGGAATATTTACCCCTGCTCGGCAGGATTGGCGGATGGCCCTCTTACCATGAAAGAATCCAGGCGGTCATCCAGATAACCCATGATGGAAATCAGCTTCTGGGAGTAGTTGGGATCGGTTGCGTAGCCCGCCTCATGTACGCTCACAGCCGCAGCCTCTGCGCTGGGCGCCGTAAGAACGGCCTGATAGCGCTCATTCTGACTGATCAAGCGGGCATAATCCGCGAACGAATCGGCATAAGAGTCGTAAGCGCGAAACGCCTGTACCATTTTCTGGGGCTTGCCATCCACAAACTCCGTAGTAACGATATTTGCAACCTTGCCATCCCAGCCGGCAGTTGCCTTGATGCCAAACAGGTTGTAACTGTTTGAACCGTCTTCCATTTTGATTTCGCGCCGTCCCCAACCCGACTCAAGCGCGGCTTGACTCAAAATCAGCTTGGCCGGAATACCTGACTCCTGTGCTGCATGACGAGCAGCATCGCCCATTTTCGCCACAAACTGGTCGATATGACCGGGCGCACCACGAATGGCCGTTAACAATGCCTCACCGGTACGGCGCCCGGATTCAACCACCGGGGAATTGGCCAGCATGTCAAGCAACTCGGAAATGGAGTCGGCAACCTCCTTGCGCGCGGAAGTCGGCCCCTGGATGGAAAAAGATTGTAATCCCCGGTCAGCAAGAAGTCGGGGATCGGTTTGTACGTCACTGATCCCTCGCATTTGGTCGAGCAGCGCTTGCGCAAGGCCGGTACCCGCCTCAGCCAGATTGGAGGCCATTTGCTCGTCGGCCATGCTTTGCGCCAGACGCGTTTGATCGCTTTCGAGCAATCCTTCCAAACCCACATCGCCTGCCCTGGCCTGCTTCAGGATCTGCTGCAGGAAAAGCGCTTCAAACTGCTTGGCGATCTCTTTCTGAGCTGCCGGGTCTTGCCCGTTGGAGTTTCGGGCGGTATAGCCCAAACGATTCAGGTAATTGAAATCCATTGCGCTGCTACCAGCATCTGGACGAGGTAAGAAATAAGACGCTGCAGTCATGGATGCCGCCCGTTAAATAATTTCCAGATCGGCGCGCAACGCACCAGCACTTTTCAGTGTTTGAAGAATCGACAACAAATCCTGCGGGGTCGCGCCTAACGCATTCAGCGCCTGTACGACATCCGCCAGATTGGCGCTGGTTTGTACGCGCTTGATTGTGCCGGTGTCCGTTCTCAATGCGATTTCGGTATTCTCGGTAACCACGGTCTCACCGCCGGCAAAGGGCGTATCCGGTTGATTGACTTGCTCCTGACGATTAATCGAGACCGACAAATTGCCATACGCGACAGCCGCTTCGTCGATGGTAACGGTGCGATTCATCACGACCGAGCCGGTACGCGCGTTGATAATGACTTTGGCACGAACCGGCGGCAGGCTCACCTGCACGTTCTCAACATCCGACAAAAATGCGGCCTGTCGTGACGGATCTAGCGGACCGCGCAACTGGACCAAGCGCCCATCAAGCACCGAGGCCGTGCCTGGGCCAAATTTTTTGTTCAACGCTGCGGAAACATTCTGCGCAATACCAAAGTCGGTTGTATTCATTTCCAGGTTAATGAAACCGTCGCGAATATAGGTAGTAGGAACAGACCGCTCTACAATCGCCCCGTCGGGAATCGTTCCGCCATTGAGTTGATTGATCTGTACGCTGGAACCCCCTGCCTGAGCGCCCGCCCCACCTACCAGAAGATTGCCTTGGGCAAGCGCATAAACCTGACCATTGGACCCTTTCAAAGGCGTCATCAGCAAAGTGCCGCCACGCAGGCTTTTGGCGTTCCCCATCGACGACACCACGACGTCGATCGTTTGCCCGGGACGGGTAAACGCGGGCAGACGCCCCGTGACCATGACCGCCGCCACATTACGCAATTGCATGTTGGTGCCCTGCGGCAACGTAACCCCCAACTGCGACAACATATTGGTAAGACTCTGCTGCGTGAAAGGAGATTGACGCACCTGATCGCCACTGCCATCGAGCCCGACCACCAAACCATACCCAATCAATTGGTTTTCACGCACGCCCTGGATAGACGCCAGATCCTTGATACGCTCAGCATAGGCGGAGGGCGCCACGCCAAAAAACAAAAGCACGAGCAGCAGCCAGGCCAATCCGCCCTTCAAGCTAATACCCGACTTTGCGCGGCGATGTTTATTCAACACTTTTGTCATCCTTGTCAGAACGGCGAAATATTCAGGAAAAACCGTTGCAGCCAGCCCATGGTTTGGACTTCATCCATGCGACCTTTGCTGCGAAACTCGATGCGTGCATCAGCAACGCGCGTCGATGGAACCGTACCGTCGCCGGTAATAGAACGGGGATCGACCACGCCAGAAAAGCGAATATGCTCCGAACCCCGATTAATGGCGATCTGCTTATCGCCGGCCACCTGCAAATTGCCATTGGGCAACACGCCTACCACCGTTGTCGTCAACGTGCCGGTGAAAGTGTTGTTGGCCTCGCTGGCCCCACTCCCGTCGGCAACGTTATTACCATTCATGTCAAAATTCTGCTGCGGCCCCAGGCCTGGCGGGAAAAAGTCGGGTACGGTATTCATGCCCAGGCCGGCGCTACCCGAACGACTGCTTTCCGTTGAAACACGCTTGGCAGCATTGGTGTTTTCCTGGATGACGATGGTGACAATATCACCCACATTACGCGGGCGACGATCCTCGAACAAAGGATAATTCCCATAGGCCGTCGGCTGGTAGATCGCCCCGTTGGCCTCAGGCGCAGCCGTTGTCATCGGAGGCGGCGGTGCCGTTAACGGGCCTGTCACAATCGGCTCGGGCGGAATCATCGCACACCCGTGCAATGCCATAGCAGCCAAGCCGACCATCCAGAAACGCACTTGCTTTTTCATTCCCAACACAATCCGTTCAAAAAATTACAGCTGCGTCAAACGTGACAACATTTGATCGGATGTCTGAATTGCCTTACTGTTCATTTCATAACTGCGCTGGGTGGTAATCATGTTGACCAATTCCTCAGCCACATTCACATTCGACGTTTCAACATAGTTCTGCAGAACAAGTCCGGCACCATCCAGACCCGGCTGCGCAAAATTGGCCGGCCCGGACGCGTCTGTCTCGGCGTACAGATTCTCACCCATACTCTGCAATCCGGTCGGGTTGATAAATGTGCTCAATTGCAATTGACCCACTTCCACATTGATGCCGACCGCCCCCGGCTGGGTTACCGACACCGTACCGTCACGCTCAATGGTGACGTTCAGGGCGTTGTCCGGAATATTGATCGGAGGCTGAACCGGATAGCCGCCGGCGGTAACCAGTTGCCCGTTCTGATCGACCTGAAGACTGCCGTCGCGCGTATAGGCGAAGGTACCGTCGGGCATTTCGACCTGGACGAAACCTCGCCCCTGGATCGCAATGTCCAGCGGGTTGCCTGTTTCGCGCAAATTACCTTGTGTATGAATGCGTTCGGTGGCCACGGTACGCACACCCGTACCAATTTGCAGACCGGAGGGCAACTGGTTGGCAGCCCCCACCTGTGCGCCAGGCTGTCGAATTGTTTGATACATCAGATCTTCAAACACGGCGCGACTGCGCTTGAAACCCGATGTGTTGACGTTGGCCAGGTTGTTGGAAATGACATCCATATTGGTTTGCTGCGATTCCAAACCTGTTTTGGCAATCCAGAGTGATCGAATCATTTTCTATTCCTTTGTCATGCAGCCCGGCTGCGTTCACTATTAGGTTGGTCGTTGACTTAGCCGTTCGACGACAAGATTGAATTGGCGCGCTCGGCATTGCGATCGGCGTCTTGTATCGCTTTCATTTGCATCTCGAACATACGACCGTTTTCAATCATGCCGACCATGGTTTCAGCCGCACTCACATTACTTTTTTCAATAAAGCCGGAGATCATGCGCACGTTGGGGTCGGCCGGTGCCGCCACCACGCCTTCGCCGGGATTGAATCGAAAAAGGCCGTCGTCACCGCGCTCCAGGTTTTCAACCGGCGGATTAACCATTTTCAACTGGCCAATCACCTGTATATCGGCCGGGTTGTCGCCTGCGCCCAAAGCCGTAATAAAGCCGTCGCTGGAAAACGTGACACTGCCGCGATCCGGAACCTGAATCGGCTGCCCATCATTGTTCAGCACCGGCATACCAGTTTGCCCCACCAGCAAACCCTGCGCATTGACGGCAAAATCGCCTGCCCGCGTGTACGCCTCCTGGCCATCGGGGGTTTGAACAGCGAACCATCCTTCACCGGTAATGGCCAGGTCAAGCGCGTGACCGGTTTCTGTCATGGTGCCTTGCGTAAGCCGACTACCCGGCGTGGAAGCAACCGTTCCAACCCGGGTCGGCAACTCACCCTGTTGGGCCTCAAAAGGGACAGCCCGGAAATTGGCCAACTGCGCCCGGAACCCGGACGTATTGACGTTGGCCATATTGTTGCTGAGCACCGATTGCTGCTCCAGTACCTGCGCGGCGCCACCCGCCGCAATGTAGGCAACTCGATCCATGACGCGATCCTGTTATTAACGCATGGAGATCAGATTCTGAACGATCTGATCCTGCGTTTTGATGGTTTGGGCATTCGCCTGGTAGAAGCGTTGGGCAATAATCATATTGACCAGTTCCTGGCTCATATCGACGTTCGACTCTTCCACCGCCTGCCCTTTGATGGTGGCCAGGCCGTTCGTGCCGGGGCGGCCTACAATCGGTTGGCCCGACGCACCGGTCTCCACCCATGAGTTATCCCCCATGGGTTTAAGACCGTTCATGTTGTTGAAATTAGCCAGGGCGACGTAACCAATCGTACGCAGCTCGCCATTGGTATAGCTGGCGATAACGGAGCCGTCGGTATCGACGGATAACCCGGCGTACTCACCGGTGGGGAAACCATCTTGCGTAAAGTTATAAACGAAATCCCCGCCATACTGCGTCGAACCGGTGTAATCGAAAGTCAGTTCCAGTGGATCGGTAGGCGTATTGGCGCCGCCGGGATTGGGTATGGTTAAATTGGCAAGCGTACCCGTACTCAAACGACCGGCCGTGTCATAGGTAATTTCGTGCGGCGTCGCCTCATTCACAACATTACCGTCGAGCGCATAATAAACATCCCACGGTGAGTCGCCACCACCGCCCGGGCGTTTCACAAAATATTGGATCATTTGGTGTGAATTACCGACCGAGTCGTAAACGGTTAACGGCAGCGTATGCGTATAACTTTCGGGATCAGTCAGGCTGAATGGATGACCGATAATAGGCGCCTCATAAGCAACCCCCACATCTGCATTTTCACCCAATACATTCGACGGGACGACGGTTTGTCCTGTTGTCGTGTCCAGGGTAATTGGCGTTGCATCAGTACCTGCATTATCGTCAGCCGCCGAATAAGTACCATCTGGAATACTGACTTGCGTGCCGCTGCCCGGTGGGCTGAACCAGGTCATCTGCCCTGTGGACCCAACGCGATACTCATATTCTTCGTACGTCCCTCCGGCCCCGGTATCTATCCAAACACTACCAAGCACCTCGGGGGAATCTGCCTCATAAACAGGCGGCGCATTCGCATCCATCGTGGCGCTGGTCGTAATATCGGCCGTTGGCTGGGGCGCGATATTTCCAACCGGCACCGTCAGCGCCTGTACATCGTCGCCAACCAGACCATAGCCGGTGAGCCGCTGGCCCTGCGCATTGACGATAAAATTATTTTTGTCGGCAAAAAACTGGCCATTTCGGGTATAGAGCACGTTGCCGTTCGTATCCTCCGTGCGGAACAACCCTTTTTCCCCGTCAATCGCCATATCAAGCGAATTACCCGTATTGCTGATGCTTCCAACAGTGAAACGCTGATTCACCGCAGCCACTTTCACACCCAGGCCAACCTGGGAATTTGCGTACACGTCGGAAAAGGTAACCGACGATGACTTGAAACCCACCGTGCCCGCGTTGGCAATGTTGTTGCCAATCACGTCCAGTTCCTGTGCCGCGGCATTCAGACCGCTTAAACCCTGACCGAAACCCATTATGTCTTCCTTTCAAAAGTAACTTTCAACACCGCTGGCCAGGACCCTCACGCCAGGACGGCTAAACTTGAACAATAAAAACAAAGCCTTACATGATCTTGCGCACGTCGAACAAAGAACGCGAGCCCATTAACCCCAAGTCCAGTCGAACTCCGTTGGACGCATAGGCAATGCTGGATACCTGCCCGTAAGTAAGGGCCTCTACGCCAATCGCAGAACCATCCACCCCAACGCCCGATACATCGAGCGTATAGGCGCCATCGGGTACCGGCTCGCCGGCGTCATTCAAACCATCCCACTCCAGCGACACCACCCCGGGGTTAACCGGCCCCAGCTCGACATTACGCACCACCTTGCCACTGCCGTCGAGAATCGCGACTTTCACTTTCTCGGCCGGGGAAATAAGATCGACACCAAATGGCGTTGCAACCTTGGTATTGGGGTCGTCCGGGGAACTGCCAGTGGAAATTTTGTTGCCGGTAACCAGTACTTCTTTGCCAATGAGCGTTGCCGCCTGCATCGATTGCGTCATGTCCATTTGGCCCGACAGCGCCTGCAATGTTGTGTTCAGCTGCGTAATCCCATTCACCGTTTCCATCTGGGCCAGTTGCGTTGTGAACTCGGCATTCTCCATTGGATTCAGCGGATCCTGATTACGTATCTGGGTAATCAACAAGGTCATGAACTGGTTCTTCATGTCCTCTGCACGTTTAGCCGCCTCAGCAGTGGAAGCCGCCAGGGAACTACCCGATACAGCCTGGCCTGTTGTGTTCGAATCGACAGTAGTCACGGTCGGATCTCCAAAAATTCAGAAAAATTTCAATAGCAGCTTATTGCCCAATGGAAAGCGTGCGGCTCATGATCGCTTTAGCCGTATTCACCACTTCCACATTGGCCTGATATGAACGGGAAGCAGAAATCATGTTGACGGTTTCCGCCACGACATCGACGTTCGGCATCTCGACATACCCCTGGTCATCGGCCAAAGGATGATCGGGTTGGTACTCCATGCGGGCAGGCGCGTTGCTTTGAACTACATTTGCGACCTGAACGCCACCTACGGCACCCGCATAGGCCTGCCCCGGCATCGGCGTCATTTCGAACACAACTTCGCGGGCTTTATAGGCCTGTCCGTTGGGCCCGGCCACGCTATCGGCGTTGGCCAAATTGCTGGCAGCCACATTCATGCGCTGCGACTGCGCCGTCATGGCAGAACCGGCAATTTGAAAAATACTGAAAGTCGACATGGACTGACTCCTTTAATACGACCGGGGCGGTCATCTATCATTTACTGCTGCAACGCAGCGACCAGGCCCTTGATTCTTTGCGAAATAATGGTGAGATCAGTTTGATAACGCATCGTGTTATCGGCAAACGCAACACGCTCGACATCCATGTCAACAGTGTTGCCATCCAGGCTTGGCTGAACCGGCTGTCGGTATAGCAATTCCGCACGCGCCGGCGATTGTGCCTTGCCAGGAATATGTCGTTCGGACGTGAGGGCCAACGAGGTATCAGGCAAACGCGAAGGGCCGCTACCCATTGCCTCTTTCAAGGCTTTCGTGAAATCGAAATCGCGCGCCTTATAATTGGGCGTGTCGGCATTGGCAATATTGGCGCTCAGCACTTCCTGGCGCTGCTGGCGCAAACGAATGGCGTCCTGAAAAAAGCTTAAGTCGTTACTGATACGATCTACCATCTTGATTACCTGCCGTCATGTGCACAATATTGGATCAGGTTGTATGGTAGTGGGCAGGCCCGCAACACAAACCCGGAAATAAAGCGGCATTTATGCTCCAATTCCAGAATTGAATGTAAACGGCCCTCATTACAATACCGTCATGCGCAAAGTAATCGTTTCGCTCGGGTTCATGATGCTGGCGCTGCTGCCATTCACTCACGGCATTGCCCAGGCATCTTCCCCGTCGCCCGAACAATTGAATCTCCAGAAGCAGATGCTCGCTTTTCTGGAAAGCAAAGCCGCGAGCTGGAACGGTACGCTACAGGCCCGAATTGAACCGCCAGACATCTCAAACCAACCCAAGTGCGACCACTTCGAGATTTTCATGCCAGGGCGCGGGGGAACATTACGACCCACCATTACACTGGGCATTCGTTGCCTGGATCCGAAACCCTGGGTCAGTTACACACAGGCCAGCATTCGTATCGAAGGCAGCTACTACATTACTGCTCGACCGGTCCGGGCAGGCACCACGCTAAGCATGCAAGACCTGGAACAACGACAGGGAGACCTCCTGCGTTTACCGCGAGGCACCCTGGTCGAGCCCGAGCAGCTTGTTGGTTACATCACACGCTATCGACTGAATGCGCGCAAACCCATAAAAGCCTCGGCAATACGCAGCCCTTTATCAATTGAGCGGGGTCAAATGGTGCATATGGAAGTACGCGGGGTAGGGTTCGTGGCCCGCAGCGAAGGAAAAGCCATGGAAGATGGCGAACCCGGTGACCATATTCAGGTCAGAACGTCATCCGGACAAACTGTTACAGCCACGATACTTGATGCCCATACCGTTCTCATTCCCATGTAACTTCCAGTATCAAAGACATCATGGGCAACCCTAAAGTTTTGCACGGTGCGGCCGTTATTCCCTATACTAAGCTTGGCAATGTGCCAGGAGTCGAGAATTACCGGAGTCTGTCGTGAAAATCACACCATCCATCAAGAATGCAGCTGTAACCCCCGCGACGCCCTCGCGCCAGGGTCCTGCTCAGGCCGCCCAGAACAACAGCGGTGGCAAGACGGCTGTCGACCTCAGCCCGGCCGCGCGCCAGTTGGCCAATTTACAGAATGGCGAAAACGACATCGACATGGCCCGTGTGCAACAGATCAAAGACGCGCTGGCTTCGGGCCAGTTGAAAATCAACCCTGAACGCATTGCCGACGGCCTGCTGGCAAGTGCAAGGGAACTCTTGAATAAATAAGCAGTGCGTTAAAGGCACGCACACTGCTTTTTAAATAAGGCTTTTAACCAATGACAGACTCCCAATCCCGGTTTCAGCCACTGCAATCCCAGTTGAAACAAGAACTGAAACTGACGGAACAGTTCCTGAGTATCCTGCAGGAAGAAGCACAAATACTGGAAACCGGCCAGCCCGACGACCTGAACCGAACAACCTCGTTGAAAGAAGGCGTGGCGCAAGAACTACACTCGGCCACACAACAGCGCGGCGCCCTGCTTGAAGCACTGAATTTGCCGAACAATCTTCAGGGCCTGCGTGCCGCCGCCCAAACGCCCGAGCTTTCTGCATCGATTGAACAGCTAAGAGTTTTATCCGGCCGGGCACAACGCCTGAATGAGCAAAACGGCGCCATTATCAATGCACTGCTTACCAATACGCAACGGATGATGGCAACACTACAAACGCTCAGCGGCGCCAACACAGTTTACGATGCGTCAGGGAAAAAGAAAGCAACTGCCGTTGCGGCTGATGTTCCCCGGCTCAAGCCTTTGAAAGCCGGTTAACGCCAAACAACCTTTCATACCTCAAGCCTTTTCAGGCCGTCATCTCTTTCAAGGTGAACAACTTCATCATGGCGGAAACGGCTTCGGCCTGATTCGGTTGCACTTTCCCGCTTAGCGCCTGAATGGCACTTAACAGGGTGTGTCCATCAGGCGACTGAAACGCATCCCAGGTTGCCAGACCAACCTGCATTGCTGTCAGGGCTCGCCGGGATACGGCATCGGCCCACTGACGTTGAGCCAGCATGGGCCACCAGCGGGCGGCAAATTTCAAAGCGGTCTTGTGTTCGGCATGAACAAGCAACGCCAGGGCCAATCCATCAGCCTGAATGGCCAGCGATGCAATGTCGGCCAACCCGGTTGCCTCACGCAAAACGGTTCCATCCCGACGATCGACAACGCGTACAGCAACCAGTTGAACAGGCGTGTATCCATTCTGACGTGAAAAAAGACTCACTTCCCGAGTCGCGACCCAAACAACCAATTGACCGCGCTCAACACCCTGAACCATTGCACGTTCATAGCGCGCGCCCAAGGCCCCGACAGGATGGAAGTCAAGGGTTTTTACGACTGCACCAACTGTAGTGGCACTGCCGTCTTCAACAACCCGGGTAGTACGCGTGCATGCACAAAGCCACGGCAACGCCTGCGCGCTAGCCGATTGCCAGACCGAGATCGTCGCACCATCAAAAAGATGCAGTGCCGGCAAGTCACGCACGTTTGCGGCGACCCAGTGCATTTGTTTCTGCAACGCTTCATAACCAATAGGCGCCCTTAAAGCAGTTTCACCATCAGATGCGCGCCAGCCGTCGGGCAACGTCAACTGCTGATAAGGTGAACACCACGGCACCCCGGACTGGCTGAGCAACACCGTCGCGCGTAGCCGCCCCACCGCACCTGCGGCAGACTCGTCACGCAAACCAACATGATCATGTATGGCAAGTACATAATGGCCCGCACTCTCGGCAAACTCATTGCGCGCCACACCCAGAAAATGCTGCGTCAGCGACCCCATGCTGTCGGCGGCTTCACCCTTGAAATAGGCGCGCCAAAGTGAGTAAGTTTCACTGGCCAATACGTTTTCATCGATATAACGACCGGCCTGGTCAATCTCGTCCACCTCGAGCGGCGCCTTGCTTGACCGGGCAACCGCAAGTAAATTCGGCAACAGCGCCCGACGCTCTTTAACTTGCTCTTGCCTGCCATCGCGTGGACGTGCCTGCTCGGACATGGATATCAAAGCGGCGAAGTCGGCTTCGGATGGCGCATACAAGTCCGATGCTTGCTGATGTTTCACCAGGGCCTTGTCGACAAGATCATTGGCCGTCACATGCGCCAGGTTCTGCGGCACTTTCTGGCCATCAGAAACATAACAAACAGGTAATTGGTACCGTATGACGGTATCCAGAACCGCGCCCAGCCGCGTGGCCTCATCGATTTTGGTAATAATGCTTCCGCGCAACGGGCTGCCACCATCGTGCGTGTAGCGGCGCGCGACTTCGTCAAGCGTGTCACCGTGACTGGATGCATTCAAAACCAGAAGCCGGCTGACCTCGCGCCCCGCCGCCGACAACATAGCGGCTTGATCGGATACAAAGCGGTCACGCTGACTGATACCCACATTGTCGATGATAATAATCTGGTGTGGCCCGGCCGCGGCAGTAATGCGTCGCAGCTCATCGGCATCCTGAACCACATGCACGGCAACATGCATCATCTGGCCATAAATCTTCAATTGTTCATGTGCGCCAATGCGATAGGTATCGGTGGTGAGCAGCACCACATTCTCAGCACCGTATTTTTTAACGCAGCGCGCGGCAAGCTTGGCAACCGTGGTTGTTTTTCCAACCCCAGTCGGCCCAACCAGGGCAATGGCTGCGCCCGGTCGCCACAAGGCATCCTCTCCCTCCAGCACCGGAAGACTTTTCACCAGTTCAGCGCGCGCCCATTGCAAGGCCGCACGCGCACCAAGCCCCTCGGGCAGGCTCTTCAACATTGCCCGAACAAGCGCAGTGCTGAAACCGAACCCCAGCAACGTCTGAAACAAGCTAACCGCCTGCGGTACGCGCCGCAGTTGATTACCCCACATCAGTTCGTCGATACGAGACTCAAGAGCCCCTTGCAGCGCGCCAATGGCACCCATGACATCACTGCCCGGCGCCATTGGCGGCATAGCCGTCTGCATAGTCAGAGCAGCGGGGCTTGCAGGCGCTTGTATGTCCGGTTTGGCTGGCGACTGGCGCGCAATTGGGCTGCGCATCGTAACCGGCCCCGCGGCGCTGCTTTTGGCGACTTCATCGTCGGCAATCCGACGCACGGTCTCAGGCGATAGCGAGGTTTCATCCGTTGCAAGGATCTCAACCCCCCCATTGACTCGCCGATTGGAGATGATCAGGGCGTCGGGCCCCAAGGCCAGGCGCACTTGACGCATTGCCTCACGATTGGTTATCCCGAAGAATCGGCTGACGTTCATGTATTACCTCCACCGATCACAGCAGTGACGCGCAAGATGCGCTCTTCGGGAATTTCAAAGTTCGACAACACCCCCATATGAGGGAAATGATGGCGCAAGAAGCGCGACAAGGCTGAGCGCAGTACCGGTGGCACAACCAATACTGCAGGATCACCGTTTGCCTCTTGTTGGTTGACAGTGCGCTGGGCTTCCTGCAACAGCGTGTCTGCCAGCCCCGGCTCCAAAGCGCCGCTGCTTGTCACAGCCTGGGTCAAAACGCGCTCGAGCTTGGGGTCCAGACCAATAACACGGATTTCGTCACCACTTGGAAACCATTGCTGTGTAATTGCACGCCCCAACGCAATTCGGACCTGTTGCAACAACTCCGCAGGGTCAGGCCCTGTGCCGGTTGTATTGGCCGCAGCCAAACGAGGCGCATTTTCGACAATGCTTTCAACAATCGTACGTGCATCTCGAATCGGCACTTCTTCGTCCAGCAACCCACGCAGTGTTCGCTGCAGCAAGGTCAGGCTGATCGTCTTGGGAACAAGATCCTCAACCAGTTTGGGCGCGTCACGACCGATGTGCTCAAGCAACTGCTGAACCTCTTGCCTGCCAAGCAACTGCGAACCATGACGGTGCATTAAATGATTCAAATGCGTGGCAATCACCGTGCTGGCATCAACAACCGTGTAGCCCGCAATTTGCGCCTGCTCACGCATTGCCACGTCGATCCAGACTGCAGGCAGGCCAAATGCCGGGTCTGTCGTGGGGGTGCCCTCGAGCTTCATGGCGACTTCGCCCGGATCAATCGCCATCCATTGGTCTGTCATGGCAACACCACGCCCTACTTCCACACCCGACAGCAAAATACGGTACTCATTGGGCTTGAGTTCGAGATTATCGCGAATATGCACCACGGGTGGCAGAAAGCCGACATCCTGCGCATACTTTTTGCGCAAACTGCGTATCCGGTGCAGCAACTCCCCCCCCTGCGAGTGATCAACCAGGGAAATCAGCCGGTAACCCACCTCAAGCCCCAACGGATCCACCAATGCCACGTCGTCCCAACTTGCCTCGGCAGCGGCGGCATCGGCGGCCGCCTGCTGCACCTGCGGATCGGGAAGGTCTGCCACTTTCTCCTTCTGTTGACGCTTGTACAACATCCAGCCGCTACCTGCCAACACGGCGGACAACATCAGGAAAGCAAAGTGCGGCATGTTGGGAATCAAGCCCATCGCACCCAGAATGCCGGCTGTAATGAACATCACCGTTGGGTTGTTCAGCAACTGGCCAATCATCTGTTGGCCGATATCCTCGTTAGTCGCCACCCGAGAAACAACAACACCCGCCGCAGTGGAAATCACCAGTGCCGGAATTTGCGCCACCAGGCCATCACCAATCGCCAGAATGGTGTATACCTCACCTGCCTCGGCAAATGACAGGCCGTGCTGGCCCACACCCACAATCAGCCCACCCACGATATTGATCACCATGATCAGCAAACCGGCCACCGCATCACCCCGGACAAATTTGCTCGCACCATCCATGGAGCCATAAAACTCCGACTCCTGAGCCACTTCGGTACGGCGGGTACGCGCTTCTTCTTCACCAATCAGACCCGCGTTCAGATCCGCATCGATTGCCATTTGCTTACCCGGCATTGCATCCAACGTAAAGCGCGCACCCACCTCTGCAATGCGGCCGGCGCCTTTTGTGATCACCATGAAATTGATGATGACCAGGATAATGAAAACAATGATACCAACGGCAAAATTGCCGCCGATCAGAAAATGCCCGAAAGCCTCGATCACCTGCCCGGCGGAGTCTGGGCCCTGATGACCGTTCAACAAAACCACCCGGGTGGACGCCACATTCAGGGCCAGCCGAAGCAGTGTTGTAAACAACAGCACAGCCGGGAACGCGGCAAAATCAAGCGGTTTCTTGGTAAACATGGCCACCAACAACACCATGATGGCCATTGAAATATTAAAAGTGAAAAGCAGATCGAGAATCACCGGCGGCAACGGTAAAACCATCATGGACAAAACCATGAGGATCAGCACGGGCCCGGCCAGGAATCGGGCATGCTGTGAACCGTTGAGCTTGAACAAGGCGATGAGATTATTCATAGATGTTTATCAGGTGCTTCGGGCGGCGCCATTGGCCAGCGGATCCAGCGCATCAGGAACAGGTAAATCGGACGGATGCTGCGGCTCTGCGCCCAACCCTTCGTTCCAACTTCGCAATTGGAAAACCCAGGCCAGCACCTCAGCTACCGCTTTATACAGATCAGCAGGAATTTCCTGGCCCAGTTCAACATGTTCATGCAGAGCGCGAGCAAGCGGCGGCGCGCTCAGTTGCGGAACGCCGTGCTCTTGAGCCAACTCCCGGATCCGAGCGGCAATCAGGCCCGAACCTTTGGCAACAACACACGGCGCACCAGAACCGCCTGCTTCATATTTCAAAGCAACGGCATAATGCGTCGGATTAGTCACAATGACATCTGCCTTGGGCACCTCCGCCATCATGCGACGGCGTGCCATGGCCCGCTGCTGTTGCCGAATCCGTGCTTTTACGTGGGGGTCTCCATCATTTTCTTTATGTTCCTGCTTGACGTCTTGCCGGCTCATCCGCAATTTTTTATGGTGACTGAACAACTGCCATGGGACATCGATAAACACAATCAGAAGCAAGGCCGCCACAATCAGGGCACAACACAAGGCAACCAAACGCAAGCCACTTGCAAGCGCTTGCGTTGTCGGGGCGTACATCAGCGCAATCATTTGATCCTGATAAGACCAAATCACCAGCGATGCAATACCCCCAATTACGATGGCTTTCGCAATGGTCTTGAATAGCTCGACCAGCGTTTGTGCTGAAAACAGGCGCTTTACCCCTTTCAGGGGATTCAAACGCTCGAATTTCGGTTGCAGCGCCTTGCCGGACAGCAGCAGGCCCCCCAAGGAAACAGAGGAAACAACCGCCAGAACAACCAGCACACCAAAAACGGGAAACAGCACCACCAGCGCTTCCCAGGCTGCATTAACGGCCTGGCTGGTCATGACACCCACATCAGTGCCCACACGCACATCGAAAGCCATGCCAGACCGGATCACGCCACGTAGAACACGATAGAACTCTGCCCCCAGGAACCATAGCGCTGCCACCCCGCCTGCCAAAAGCATCAGGGTATTAAGCTCACGCGAGCGCGCAACCTGCCCGTCTTCTCGCGCCTTTTCCAGGCGCCGGGGCGTTGCGGCTTCGGTTTTTTCGAGATCGCTTTCCTCAGCCATGGATGAAAACTACTTGCGGCAATTAACAGATAAAACAAATGACGGCCCATTGTATGGGCGGCCCTGTTTTATCTATCGGCAAAGTAACGCCTATAAAACCGCTTAATTCCACCGACCTCGGATGACGGCATGACAGTCTTGAACCAGAAGGGAGCGCTAGAATCCAAGACTCGACAACAGATCATCGACCTGATCCTGATTTGAAACCACTTCCGGTTTTTCATCAGGTTTGATCTGGGGGCCGTTCAACAGTTGATCAATTTCCTTGCGTTTGGCCTCTCGCTCTTCCTCCGGCAAGTGGCTGATCAATACCTGAATCAGTTCAGTTTCGATGGCGTTGACCACACCCAGCATGCGCGAAATGACCTGGCCAGTAAGATCCTGAAAATCCTGCGCCATAATAATTTCAAGAATCTGCTGCTGCGCTACTTTCGTTTTTTCAGGAATATCTTGCAACAATGTCCGCGTGTCGTCGACCAGTTCACGGGCTTGCGCCAACTCGGCCGGCTGGTCGAACCAGGACTGCCAACGCTGATCCAGTACTTCAGCACGCTTTTGCATTTCTTCCTGGGCGGGCTGCATTTCTTCTGCAACGTTCAAAACACGCGTGGCCGCCTGCTCGGTTTTATGGGCCACATAATCGAGTCGATCGCGGGCATCGGGAATGGCGTCGGCTGCTTCGGTAATTGCGCGATCAAGTCCTAGCTCGCGCATGCTTTCACGCAACATGCGCGTTACATTTGCCACCTGCTGAATCAGCTCAGGCGTATTCGCGTCTGCGCCCGGCTTGCTCTGATTATTCTCTGTCGACATACGGCCTCCTACCCACCCTGCTTGTCAAAGATCTTGTTGATTTTCTCCTCTAGCACAGCGGCAGTGAAGGGTTTAACCACATAACCGTTTGCGCCCGCCTTGGCTGCCGCAACAATATTCTCCTTCTTGGCTTCCGCAGTCACCATCAACACAGGCGTATGGGCAAGCTTTTCGTCGGCGCGAATAGCCTGCAACATTGATAGACCGTCCATATTCGGCATGTTCCAGTCGGACACTATAAGATCGAAGTTATTGTCTCGAACCTTATCGAGCCCCATCTGCCCGTCTTCGGCCTCATCGACATTCTCAAAACCCAGATCTTTCAATAAATTACGAATAATTCGGCGCATGGTTGGAAAATCATCCACCACCAGAATCTTGATGTTTTTCTGTACCACTTTGCACTCCCAAAAAATTGAATACGCTACATGCAATAAAAAAAATCAAACCCGATGCCCGTAGGCGCCCGCGCTGCTCAGCAATGTCTCGCTCATTTTCAACAAGGGCACCGCCTGATCGGTTGCCCCGATTAACAGCGCTTCGCGAGGCATGCCAAAGACAACACAACTGGCTTCATCCTGCGCGAAGGTGGTGGCACCGGCCTGCCTCATGGCCAGCATTCCCTGAGCCCCATCTTTGCCCATTCCGGTTAAAAGCGCACCCACGGCATTTTTCCCCGCGACTTCCGCCACAGACTGAAACAACACATCGACGGAAGGCCGGTGTCGATTCACAGGTTCAGTTTCTTCCAGGTGGACAACATAATTGGCCCCCGAGCGCGCCAGTTTCATATGGGCAACGCCGCCCGGGGCGAGATAAACGTGCCCCGGCAATATCCGCTCCCCGTCTTGCGCTTCATGCACGCTGACTGCGCAAATATTATCCAGACGCTGGACAAAAGACCGGGTAAACCCCGCCGGCATATGCTGCGTAATAAGAATCGCCGGGCTGTTCGCAGGCATCGGCATTAACACCTGCCGAATCGCTTCCGTTCCGCCGGTTGAGGCGCCGATCGCAATCAATTTTTCTGTTGTCGAAAATACAGGACTTAAACGACGCGGTGCGTCTCCCTTATCTGCCGCGGGACGTGGCTTGGGACGCGACTTCGCGGCAACACGAATCTTTTCGGCAATGAGATCGCTATATTCAACCAAACCGTCGCGCAGCCCCAATTTGGGTTTGGTCACAAAATCGACTGCCCCCAGCTCAAGGGCGCGAATCGTAACCTCGGAATTGCGTTGCGTCAGCGACGACACCATCACCACCGGCATGGGCCGCAGCCGCATCAAGCGCTCAAGAAAATCCAGCCCATCCATGCGCGGCATTTCGACATCAAGCGTAAGGACATCGGGATTATGCTGCTTGATCAAGTCGCGCGCCACCAGCGGGTCGGGCGCAACCGCCACGACCTCCATATCGGGTTGCCCGTTGATGATCTCCTTCATCAAACCGCGCACCAAGGCAGAATCATCGACACACAAAACCCGAATCTTGCTCATTCAACAACCTTTTTCATTCAAACTTCTCCACCGTTGCGTTATCCCACCGCTGTATAAACTGTTTGGCCCTGCAACTTGAAGCGCTTGGTCAGATAGGTGAAGTTTTCCGAATGACCGGCAAACAACAAACCATCTTTCTTCAATAAGGGGGCGAAACGGTCGAGTAACGCGCTTTGCGTGTCGCGATCAAAGTAAATCATGGTGTTGCGACAAAATATTGCGTCGAACTTACCGTCAACGGGCCAACGGGGATCAAGCAGGTTCAACGATTCAAAATCGATCATATCTCGCAAAATGGGCTTGACCCTGACCAATCCGGCTTTCGCTGCCGTACCGCGCAAAAAGTATTTTTTCAGCAAAACCTCTGGAATATCCTTGACCCGCTCAAGGGTAAACACTCCTTTTCTTGCACGCGCGATGGCCTGCGTATCGATATCAGTTGCCCAAATCCGGCAGTGTCCCTGCCCGGACGGCAACGCTTCACGTAACGTCATGGCAAGCGAATAAGGCTCCTCTCCCGTTGAAGCTGCAGCGCACCAAATCGAGATTGGTTTGCTTCGTGTTCGGATAAACTTCTTTAATATTTCAAAATGATGCTGCTCGCGAAAGAAAGCCGTGTGGTTAATCGTGAATGCATTCACGAAGTCGTGCCATTCTGTCGAATCCGGGCTTTGGGCCAAAACCGATAAATAGGCCCCCACACTGGCCGCACCCATCCGACGTGCCCGCATGCCCAAAGTACGGATCGCCATTTCACGCTTGTGTTCACCTAGCAAAATACCCGTGCGCGTCTTCAGCATGCGGGCCGCACGCTCAAACTCTTCCGGCTCAACGGCAAGCACGCTAAGCGCCTGTTGAGCAAACAATGATGTTGTAGTCAATTTATGCCGCTTGTCAGGTAACTGCCTGCTCTACCAGCGCCATTTCATTGCTGGTCATGAGTTTTTCAATATCAACCAGAATAATCATGCGTTCGCCGACCGTACCGATGCCTGTCAGGTACTCCGTGGAAAAGGCAGTACCAAACTGTGGTGCAGCGCTGGTCTGTGATGGGTTCAGCATTAAAACGTCGGAAACACCATCAACAACCACGCCGACAACGCGCGAGGCAACATTCAGAATAACCACAACAGTTTGCTGGTTATATTCAACGTTATCCAGATTGAATTTGATGCGCATGTCCACAATAGGCACGATCACACCACGCAGATTGGTAACGCCTTTGATAAAAGAAGGCACGTTGGCGATACGGGTTACGCTTTGATCATCGTATCCGCGGATCTCCTGGACTTTGAGGATATCGATGCCATATTCCTGATTGGCTAGCGTAAAAATCAGATATTCCTTGCCGTCTCCCTCGGTGGAGCCGGCTTTGTTGTGCGCGTCATTAAGCATAATGTTCTCCGATAACAGTCGTATTGGGGCTGGAGGCAACGCCTTTATTACGCGTCATACGCATTAACGCAAACACATCAACAATAAGCGCGACACTGCCGTCACCCAGAATAGTGGCAGCCGATATACCGGGAATTTTCCGATAGTTGGCCTCCAGGTTTTTCACAACAACCTGCTGCTGGCCAACCAAATGATCGACCAGCAGGGCGAACCGGCTTTCCTCAGCCTGCAAAATAACCGCAATCGACTGATTGATATCTGTTTGAGCTCCCTCGACATTGAAGATGTCGTGCAGCGCGACGAGCGGTAGGTATTCCCCTCGAACGTGCAATACTTGTTCGGTCTGTGAAATCTGATGTATCTGCTCGGCGTTCGGCTGCAGCGATTCGGTAACATGACTGAGCGGCAAAACAAAAATTTCCTGCCCGACCTGAACCGACATGCCATCAAGGATCGCGAGCGTCAGGGGCAGGAAGATTCGCGTTGTCGTACCTTTACCCGGCCTTGAGCTAAGCTGGATATGTCCGCCCATATCCTGAATATTACGACGCACCACATCCATGCCCACGCCCCGGCCGGATATCTCTGTGACTTTTTCTGCAGTGGAAAAACCCGGGGCGAAAATCAGTTGCCATACCTCTTCGTCGGGCGTGTTCTCGCTAACCGGCAAGCGACGTTCAGCCGCCTTCTTCAAAATTCGCTCGCGGCTCAAGCCGCCGCCGTCGTCGGCCACCTCGATGACGATCTGCCCGCCCAGATGCTGGGCCGACAAAGTTAAATTGCCTTCTGCAGACTTACCGTTCTCAACCCGCACTTCAGGCGCCTCGATGCCGTGGTCGATACTGTTGCGTACCAAGTGCGTCAAGGGGTCGATAATGCGTTCAATAAGGCTTTTATCGAGTTCAGTGGCCTGGCCTTTGGTTGTGAGACGAATTTGCTTGCCTAACTTGGCTGCCGATTCCCGGACAACACGAGGAAATCGGCTGAACACGTAATCCATGGGCATCATGCGAATTGACATTACCGCTTCCTGCAAGTCTCTGGCATTACGCTCCAGGTGCTCGATGCCGTTCAACAGTCGATCGTGTATGACGGGATCGAGCGTCGACGCCGTTTGAACCAGCATGGCCTGGGTAATGACCAGTTCGCCAACCAGATTGATGATTTGATCGACTTTTTCGACCCCGACCCTTAATGTTGACTCTTTGGAGGCAGCACGCGCCGCGTCGCGCTGAGCGCTGGGAGAGTCGGCTAGCGGTGCCTCTTTGGCGCTGGCCGGCATACTGCGTTCGGACGCGACAGGCTGAATATCGACTTCAGAGGCCGCTTCCTGCGTAGCGCTTATGGAACCGGAAGGCATCGATTCGTGATCAACGTTCACCTGACTGGCATCAATGACAAAACAACACACTGCCTCGATATCAGCAGCCGCCTCTGTGGTTTCAAGCCATAATTGCAGGCTGTCGCCCTGGCGCTCACGATGCAAGATAGCCCCCATCAGCGCCATTTCGGCTTCCAACGAAGCCGCATCTTTGTCGTTTAAACGCGACAATGTAATATGCAGGGGGCCCGACTGTTCCGCGTTGTTTGTTGAGCTACCTGTTGGGGATGGCACCGAAAACGCCTGCGGCGATGTAGCATTGGGCTCGGCATGCACTTGCACCGCGCCGGCATCGCTGGCGCCCTGCGACAACGGTTGGCCTGCACTGGGATCAGGCAAATCGATTGCCTGCCCCCCTTTTTCTTCAATTGCCAATTGCTGCAATTGCTGACAAATGCGCTCATAGGCCTGTTCATCGGGTCGCTCACCGTTGCGATATGCAGACACTTGATCAGATAACACGTCTTTCGTTTCCAGGAAAAGGTCAATCATGTCTTTACGCAGGGCCATGTCACCCATGCGCAAGGCGTCGAGCAGGTTCTCGAGCAAATGCGTGGTATTGGCCAATTCACCAAAACAGCCAAAAGTACCCGCCCCACCTTTAATTGAATGTGCAGCCCGAAAAATCGCATTTAACTGATCTATATCCGGCTGTTCTATGTCCAATTGAAGCAGTGTTTGCTCCATTTCGGCGAGGAGCTCATCTGCCTCATCGAAAAACATGTCGTAGAACTGGCTAAGGTCGACACCCTCGCTCATAACTATCCTTAATTACCGCGTTTGTTTGCTTTCCAGCGATTCGGATTCTGCACTTTGTTCAGCACCCATCGCCCCCATGGAACTTTCAACAGCCCCAGCAACATTGCCTTGCGCATCAACCGAGATACTACCTGTGGCATTTTCCTGGTCGATCCGACGCTCAGTTCGCTGATTCAAGACTACTAAGCTAATACGACGGTTAACGGCGGCATTGGGATCATCTTTAATTAAATTAACAGTTGAAGCCAAACCAAGGATACGCTTGACCTTGCCTTCCTCCATGCCGCCGGCCACCAACTCCTGACGCGCAGCGTTGGCCCGATCTGCCGACAACTCCCAGTTACTGTACGAGCGTTCGCCACGAGCGTACTGCTGTGCATCGGTATGCCCGGAAATGGTGACTGAATTGGAAATATGGTTAAACAACGGACCAAGTTCGCGCAAAATTATACGCATATAGGGCTGGACCACCGCACTGCCAACTTGGAACATAGGGCGATTCTGCTGATCAACAATCTGAATGCGCAACCCCTCAGGGGTCATGTCGAGCAACAATTGAGGACGAAACTGTCGTAAGACCGGATCGGTATCAATCAGCTCCTCGAGCCGGGCTTTCAAATCCTGAAGCCGTTGCGTATCGCGCCGATCGCTCTCCTGATTCGCAGGCCGCGCCGGCAGTGGGTTCTTGTTGGGAATGACACTGGGCGACTGCCCGGGAATAACCGACGAGCTGTCATTGATTTGCTCTCCGCCGCGAATGGCGTCCATCAGCGGCATGCGAAAATACTCGGCCATTTCGCCCAGGCTCTCGCGAGGAATGAGCGCAACCAGCCACATAACCAGGAAAAAAGCCATCATCGCCGTGACATAATCGGCGTACGCTATTTTCCACGCCCCCCCATGATGGGCGGGATGCTCACGGCGCTTGCGACGTATAACGATCCGCGGCGCATCACTCATGAAGTTCCCCCTGCTTTATTTACGACCAGCCGAGCGTGCCTGTCGCACATGCTCTTCCAATTCCTGGAAGGAGGGACGCTCGTCGGAAAACAGGACCTTTCGACCAAACTCAACGGCCAATTGCGGGGGGTAACCATTCATATACGCCAGCAACGTAACCTTAATGCACTCAAGCACTTTCAACGATGCCTCATTGCGTCGCTCCATGGCCGAAGCAGCCGGTGCCACAAAACCATAGGCCAGCAAAATACCCAAAAACGTGCCCACCATGGCTTTGGATATCAGGTCAGCCAATACTGCCGGGGGTTGGTCAACCGAAGCCAGTGCTTTGATGACCCCCAACACCGCCGCCACGATCCCGAATGCTGGGAGCGCATCGGCAACCACCGACAAGGCGCGCGAGGGAACGCTGACTTCCTGATGATGCGCATCCAGTTCCTGGTCCATCAGGGTTTCAATTTCGAAGGGACTCATATTGCCGCTGATCATCAGGCGCATATAGTCGGTGATGAACTCAACCAAATGACGATCTTTCAAAATTCGCGGGTATTCAGCAAAGATCGGGCTTTTATCCGGCTCTTCAATATCGGCCTCAATGGTCATCAGGCCGTCACGACGCGCTTTGTTCAACAATACGAAAAGCAATGCCATCAACTGCATGTACAGCGCCTTGTCGTAGGGCGTGCGGCGAAAAATTCCCGGAATGGCCTTGAGCAGCAACCTGATGGAGCGCATATTGTTCGCCGCCAGATAGGCGCCCAGCGCCGCGCCACCGATCAGGACAAACTCGAACGGCTGATAGAGGGCTCCCAGGTAGCCTCCCAGACCGACATAGCTGCCGAAAACCGACACGAAAACGATGATAAAACCTAAAAAGATCAGCACGGGCAAACCTCTGATTAATCCTATGAGCGCACTATCATCGCCTGATTCACCAAAAGTAAAAATGCCCGTCAACGGGCATTTTTACACCTAAATCCAGCGGCTAAAAAGAGAAACAGGAAAACTCAAGCCGTTACCACCGGATCGTCGACCTTCCGACGCGCGCGATTTACACGTGTTTTCCCCGCCCGCGGCGGGGGCCGGCAAATCGCACAAACAAACCCTTTCTGAGGGTCGTGAGCATGAGCAACAAAATTCCCTGTGCAGCGTTCACATTGAGACAATTGCAGCAAGCCACTTTCAAAAAAACGCACCAGCATCCATGCACGGGTGAAACTCAACAAGGGCTCGGAGATGTCAGCGCCACCACGACCAGCACCGGCCTGCTCCAGATACACCTTGTAAGCCTCGATCAGTGCGTAAGCGTTTTTCGAAGGCGTATGCGCGTGAATGTACGAATAAATATTGTAAAAAAGGCTTGAATGAATATTTGGAAGCCAGGTCATGAACCAATCAACCGAGAACGGCAGCATCCCTTTCGGTGGCGAACAGCCTTTAACCTCCCGGTAAAGCTTCGCAAGCCTGTCGTAACTGAGCGAAGTTTCTGCCTGAAGCACTTGCAGCCGGGCACCCAGGGAGACCATTTGTGAAGCCAGCATGATTTCTTCAGCTTCTTTAGCAACGCTTTTTATCGCCATGACAATATTCCGGAAACAAGTAAAGCAGCTACGTCAGGAAGCTGCGACTTCCGCACGACGCGAAAGCAAAATAGTGGAATGCGCCTGTTGCAAGACACCGTCGAGCACGTCTCGCGTTAACGAAGTAAGCAAGGCTGCGTCGTCCAGACGGAAACCACACACCAGTGAGCTTGAGCTTGCCAGACGAACCAATTGAGCTGGTGAAAGCTGTAAAAGAATGTCAGCGGCATCTTTACCAATGCCCAGCCGAAACATACCGCTTGCCAGGTTATCGCGTAACAAACGTTGGGCCAGCATGAGATACGACAGGTTGACTTCCTGGATATCCTGCGTAATGTTGCTTGTTTGAACTGACACGTTAATATTCCTTTAAATATGTAGAGACAATTGGGCTGGCTCGAATTTTACGGACACATCTCGACAAGATTATGACAAACAGCCAGTAACATATGAAAAGTCACTTAAAAATTAGGCTATTTTTCATATAAAACATGAACTTAAACCAAAAAGCCTAGTTCTTTCCAATTGCTCATAATATTGCGAAAAAGTAACAAAAGGAAAGATAACGCCGGGAAAATAAAAATTTTAAATTACATTTACCAATAAAAACAATAACTTAAAAAAACGCATGCTGTTTTTTGGAAAACAAATTGTTAAGTTTTGTTTTATGAAGAACAAAATGTACAACACAATGTCACACCGATGGACTAGGCCTTAAAGCCCATTTACAAGATAATAATTTTATATTATGAGTAAATCTTATTTATTGGCGCTCGACCAGGGCACATCGAGCTCACGAAGCGCCTTGTTCGATACTCGCGGACATTTGATTGCAATAGCGCAAAAAGAAGTTGTGCCCAACTTTCCCTCTCCTGGTTTGGTAGAACATGACGCGCTTGTGCTTTGGCGCTCCCAACTCGAAACGGCACAAAATGTCATCGCGCGGGCCGGTATTTCGGCCAATGAAATTGTGGCCATCGGCATCGCCAATCAGCGTGAAACACTGGTGGCCTGGCACAAATTAACCGGCGAGCCATTGTGTCCGGCCCTGGTTTGGCAGGATCGACGATCACAGAAGCTGTGCGAGGATCTGGTGGCATCGGGATACGAAGCCATGGTTCAGTCGCGCAGCGGCTTGCGTATCGACGCTTATTTCTCGGCGGGCAAAGCCAAATGGATTCTGGATCATGTTCCGGCTGCCCGTGCATGTGCCAATCAAGGTCACCTGGCGTTGGGCACAGTCGACTCATGGTTACTGTGGAATTTGACCAAAGGCGCCTGTTTTGCCACCGACCAGACCAATGCATCACGCACTTTGCTGTTTAACATCCGGGAAAACCGCTGGGACAACACCCTGCTCGACCTGTTCGAACTCAAGTCTTCATATCTCCCCGAAGTTCGCCCCTGCGCAAGCAAATTTGGCTTTACCGATCCTGAATGGTTCGGCAGCGCAATCCCGATCAATGGCATGGCGGGTGATCAGCAAAGCGCTCTTTTCGGCCAGGCATGCTTTAAACCGGGTATGGCCAAGAACACTTATGGCACCGGCTGCTTTGCCCTGATGAACGCAGGTAGCGAATTTCAGCTGTCGGCCAATGGGCTGATCACCACACTCAACGCACAATCCACGCTGGACTCAGCCGGGTACGCCTCCGAAGGCAGTGTTTTTGTAGGCGGCGCTGTCGTTCAATGGTTGCGCGACGGTTTACATGCGTTCGAGCGCAGCGCGGATATCGAAAAGCTGGCCGCCACCGTTACGGATAACGGTGGCGTCACTGTCGTGCCGGCTTTTTCCGGCCTGGGAGCGCCCTATTGGCAGCCCGATGCCCGAGGCATGATCACGGGACTGACACGCGGCACCACGCTGGCACATATTGCACGCGCAGCGCTGGAAAGTATCGCATTCCAAAGCACCGCACTTCTGCAAGCGATGAGTCGTGACGCCCAGGCAAACGCAAGCGCTACGCTTTCAGAATTGCGTGCAGACGGCGGAGCCAGCGGCAATGACTTGTTAATGCAGTTTCAGGCCGACTTATTGGGTATCCCCGTTATTCGTCCGGCAGTAACCGAAACGACGGCCCTGGGAGCAGCATGGCTGGCTGGATTAGAGGCGGGGATATACAGCCATACCGACGAACTGGCCGAACTATGGCAGACTGATACCTGTTTCACGCCCTCGATTACACGCGACCAAGCCGCTACAAAAATGGCCCAGTGGGAATTCGCTGTTCGCCAGGCCTGTATTCCCCAGTAAATCAGCATCATGCCCAGCCCCCTTCCAACCATAAAGCCGAAATACTTGCACCCCGTCTCCGACGACAGTACCGCCAACAAGGCCTATCAATCGATCACCCAGGGCAACCATCTGCTCTGGACGGGCGATTACCATAATGGTGTTCAATTGCTCTCGGCGCTCAAGCGCCGCATCGACAGGAAACGCAAACAGCCACCGGCATCCATTGACGCCGAGGCTTTCCACCGCTACCGCATGTTTCAATCCCAGAAGGCCAGCCTTCTGAATCGCCTGCTTGTCGCTGTTGGACCCGATTACGCGCTTGAGTTGAAGCGCGCTCCGGAACTGAAAAATGCATGTGAAATCGCCTTCGGACCACTGGCAAAAGAAACCCTTGTGCCGCTTCGAATGATTCAAGGTGCGCTTAGCGCTTATGCCTGGCAAAACAAAGGGGTTGATATTCCGGCCCTGCCCGAACCTATCAGCGTCCGATACGGTGTTTTCTCTCCCATCAGAGGGGAATATCTGAATCTGATCAAGACAACTGAGTTGCCCCCGGACACACGACTGGCATTCGATATTGGAACCGGCAGTGGCGTTATAGCTGCCATTTTGGCACTGCGCGGCATCCCCAAAATTATTGCAACCGACACAAACGAAGATGCCATCCTTTGCGCAACTGAAAACTTTATGCGCTTGGGAGTGCAAACTGCAATCAGGCTGGAACAAACCGACCTGTTTCCTTCGCAACACCCCTTGGCCGATTTAATTGTATGCAATCCGCCCTGGATACCCGCACGGCCCACATCGCCAATCGAAACCGCCGTATATGACCCGGACAACGCGATGCTTGAAAAGTTTTTGTCGCAAGCAGTACAACACCTGAACCCGAACGGCCAGGTGTGGCTGGTTATGTCGAATCTGGCAGAGCTGGTTAAACTTCGCCCGCAAGACTTCATACCTCAATTGGCTGAAAAACACGGTTTGCGGGTGATCGACCGCCTTGACACCCGACCCGGGCACGCGAAAACCAAAAACACGCATGACCCTTTGCACGAAGCACGAGCCCGGGAAGTAACGAGTCTGTGGAAATTAACGCCATCGCAACGCGTAGCCGCTAAACTATGAACACTATTGGAAATTTGAAACATCGAGATATTTATGCTGCGTAAAGCGCTAATCCCTATAGCAGTCTTCCTGATCGTCCTGGTCGCACTGACCTTTGGCGAAACCGTCGGTACCCAAATGTTGCGCTGGCTCAACCACTTGACCGGTCTGGTTATCCACAACTTCGCCGATGTCTGGTACGCAGTCGAAACATTTGTTCGACTCCACTTCACCAAAATTATCATTGCGCTGGTTTTGACGATCCCAATCAGCATTTGGCTCATTCGCCAGCAGGGCGAAAAACTGACGCGCGGCGTCAGCACGCGAAAAATGGCTATTATTCTGGCCATCTTCCTGGGCTGGCTGGGCGCCCACCGTTTTTACCTGGGCCAGATCGGCTGGGGAATTATTTATTTGATCATCCTGTGGATATTCCCTCCTTTGGTGGTCATCATCAGCTTGATTGATGCCATTCGTTATGCTTTCATGAACGACGATGAGTTTCCCGCTGTGCAATCGTAACTTGCGGCAAACCCTGATACATTTCTACTGCAAAATGCCGTTACATTACTTGGCATTGAAAATAAGGGACACAAAATGATAATGGTTTTGCCATTTCTAACCGGCGCCATCGCTGCTTGGCTGGGCGTCAGGGGCAAACGGCGCGCTTGCCTGTGGGCTTGGTTTATAACATTCGTTATATTTGCCGTGTGGTGCAATTACCACATGACAGACTCCCTGCCGATCTCACTTTAAGGCTGCCATGAGCAATTATCACGTTAGTGCCGCATTCACTTTTCCCCGCTTTCTGAATACGCTGGGCCTGATTGGAATCACGTCTGTACTGGCCTTTGCCTTTATTTGGCAATTTGCCTATCATGAACTGCCTTGCCCGCTTTGCCTGCTCCAGCGCGTGGCCTTCATGCTGGTTGGCATCGGCTTTTTACTGAATGCCCGTTTCGGATCGTCGGCCATGCATTACGGCATTACCATCTTGTCGGCCATTGGCGGGGCAATCGCCTCTGGTCGCCAGACACTATTGCACATTGCACCGGGCGACACCGGCTACGGCAGCCCTTTTCTCGGCATGCACTTTTACACCTGGGCCTTCATCCTATTCGTGATCATTATTGCTTATTGTGCAATTATGCTTATGCTCGACCGGACATTGAACGGCACGATTGTAAACACACCGCCTAACGGCGTTGTGCGTCTGATAATGTGGCTGTTCGTGCTCATGATCATCGGCAACCTTGCTTCCACCTTCCTGGAGTGCGGAATAGGGGCCTGCCCCGACAACCCCACTGAATATCTGATGCTCAAGTAACCAGGCATACCATCATGGAAAACAAAACGGCCCGGCTCACGGTGCTGATTGACCCTCGAAAAAAAGAAGCATTCGAGCAACTCTGCGCCGCCCAGGACATCACGCCGTCGCAAGTCGTCAGGCAACTGATTCGCGGTTATCTGGCTGATCACGGCGTCAGTTACACCACCGAACCACCGCAACCAACCAATACGGTAAAAAACGAATAACTAAGTATTTGTATTTTTGTTTGCTTTCAACCAAGGGATGAGGTGTAGCCGCGATAACAAGACCCCGGCGCACACTGCAACGATCAAATCCACGAACACGGTCAGAGTGAAGGTTATAAGCAACGTCAACGTATCGAACCGCGGTGCACGACGAAAGAGCGCCAGCGCGTGCGGTACTTCGCTCATGTTCCACGCCACGACGAACAATATGGCAGCCAGGGTCGCAAGAGGAACATGGCTGGCGTACGGCGCCAGAACGAGCACAATCAGAATCAGCGTCACTGCATGGACGATGCCTGCGACAGGGGTTGACCCGCCGCTGCGGATATTGGTTGCAGTGCGCGCGATGGCACCCGTTGCAGCAAAACCACCAAAAAGTGGCGAAAAGATATTGGCCAACCCCTGGCCAAACAATTCACTATTCGGGTTATGACGCGTTCCTGCCATTCGGTCAGCCACCGACGCTGAAAGCAAGGACTCAATTGAGCCCAGCATGGCAATTGCCACAGCCGGACCCAACAACTCAAACCATCGTGCGTACTCCCAGCTCAGGCCTTGAAAAGCTGGAAGTGCCCGTGGAATATCGCCATACGCCGAACCGATCGTTGGCAACCATTCAAAGCCAGAAACCGCCTGTAATAGCGTCATGACAACCAAAGCCAGCAATGGCCCCGGGATACGGCCAAGCCGGTACGGCAGCCATTTGGGCACAACCACCAGTGCCAATGACACCAGCGCGACCGCAGTCACGGCAGGGTTTATGTCTGAAAACGACTGGAGCAATACCCACAATTTCTGATGAAAATGGCCTTCGGGTAGTACCGGCAAGCCAAAAAACTCTTTCCATTGCCCCACCCATATGATCACACCAATACCTGCGGTGAAACCAATAATCACGGGAGGTGAAATGTAACGGACCAACACTCCCAGACGAAAAAGCGCAAACAAAACAAGGATGAGGCCCGCCATAAACGTGGCGATTTGCAAACCGCCCACGCCATAACGCGCCACGATATCGGCCAGAATAACAATGAATGCCCCCGTTGGCCCCGCAATCTGTACCCGGCTGCCACCAAAGACCGACACGCATAAGCCCGCAACAATTGCGGTATACAAGCCTTGTTCTGGCTTTGCTCCCGAGGCAATGGCAAACGCCATTCCCAACGGAAGGGCAACGACACCAACAATCAGTCCTGCCACGATATTCGGTAGCCAATATCTAGGCCCTAATAAACCAGCGCGCCAGGCTTCTTGCAAAGCGAACATTGAATTACCTTCCGGCATTAAGGAAATATATGTTAATCATATTAGTGTTTTATTATATTTAAATAATATATAAATAGTAGATATGGATTTCCAAAACGTCGAAATGCAATGAGAGCGCCTCCTTACTGCAAAGAAGCTCAAAAGCACTACAATATCTACCCAATTAGTCTTTTCCGAGAATGAAAGTGAGAAAAGTTGTCGCCGGTAAGCTACACGGCATTCGCGTCACCGGAGCCGATCTCGATTATCACGGATCCATCACGCTGGATCCGGATCACTGTGAGGCAGCAGGAATCCTGCCTATGGAGTTCGTCGACATCTGGAATAAAAATTCCGGTGCCCGTATCAGCACCTACGTGATCTATGGCGAACGAGGTTCGCAGTGTTGCATCCTCAATGGTGCGGCGGCCCGCACCTGCCAGAAAGGCGACGAAATTATCATTTGCAACTCAGTTTACGTTACAGAACCGGAAATCGAGCAAATCAAACCCGTCATTCTGACGTTCCATGCCGACAACGCCATCGATGAGCGACTTAGCTACGATGTTTCGCGGGATAGTCAAAATCGCCTGAGTTTCAATATCATCAAGCACGTTTAGATCCTTTTTCAGAAACCCTTTCTTTTTTCTCTGAAATCGGTACAATTTGCCACGTTATCGCTAGGGGTGTCGTCCGGTCATATACCGTAGGCGACTGAGAGAGTCCCTTAGAACCTGTTGAGATCATCCTCGCGCAGGAAAGCGACCTTCGCCCTGAATCGCACTCATGCAATTTTCCAGGCGGGGCGCTCGCCCCCTGCCTTTTTGGAAAGTTGCCTGTTATGAATTCTCCGTCTTCCCAGAATCAAGCTCTTACTCCCATCCCGGAATCAGACCGCGTGTTTGGCTGGCATGAGCACGCCTCGCTGTGGTTCAGCCTGGGGGTGGGGTTGCTGGTTATGCAGGTGGGTGCTTATCTTGTCCCATCGGTGGGCACCCGCAGCGCAGTTATCGCGATTATCTGCGGCTCCATCATTGGCGCCGGCCTGCTGGCCTGGGTCGCTCGAACAGGTTGCCGTAGCGGGTTGTCCAGCGCCGGCTTGATACACCGAACCTATGGCAGTCATTTCGCCCGTCTTCCCGTCATTCTGAATATTGTGCAGCTGCTGGGCTGGACGACTTTCGAAATGGTCATCATGCGGGAAGGCACCACCGCAATCGCAAACCAGGCCTTCGGACTGGACTTGGGCGGAACCATGGGAATTATTGTGGTGACCCTCTTTTGGGGACTCATTCTATTGGCGCTGCTGGCAGGTTCAATGATCAAGCTGGTACGCAAGCTCATCGCACGATTTGCCCTGCCGCTGGTCATTTTGTCTTTGTTGTGGCTAAGCTGGCAGTTCCTTGTTTTGCTGAATGATCAGGGTCTTGATGCGGTTTGGAATCGGCCCGGCAACGGGCAAATGGGCTTGTTTTCAGCCATGGATCTGGTTATTGCGATGCCCATTTCCTGGCTGCCTTTGGTGGCCGACTATGCCCGCCACGGGCGCAGCACAAAAGGGGCGCTGGGCGGGACATGGCTGGGCTATGCCATTGCCAATATCTGGTGTTACAGCCTTGGGGTTGTCATCGTCAGTGTGGCAGAACCCAATGCAGGACTGGTCAATGCGCTATTGCTGGCGCAAGGCGGGCTGGTGGCACTGGGCCTGATCATGATCGACGAACTCGACAACGCTTACGGTGACCTGTATTCCGGCTCGGTATCAACCCATAGTTTGTTGCCAAAATGGAGTATCCGGCGCTGGGGCATGACGCTGGCGGTTATCAGCATGGTGTTCGCCACGGTTTTACCCATTCACACGCTTGAACCGTTTCTACTGATGTTAAGTTCTATTTTCGTACCCCTTTACGGCGTGATTCTGGGGCGCCACGGTATTGGAACGGGTGCGATTGCAGACAACAATAAACGGGCCGACTGGTCGGCAGCAACAATCTGGATATTAGGTATTGTGTGCTACCACAGTGTAGGACATTGGGTGCCGGGCCTGGGCTCAGCACTGCCAACCTTGGCGTTTACCTTTTTACTCGCCTTTGGCACGCGCAGCGCTGCAACACGCATTACCTCGTAACAGCAGTAACATTTTTATAATTATCGGAACGCAAGGTAATACGTAAAATTCCTACACTTGAACCATCTTAATAACAAGAGGTTCAACAATGCGATTTGCAAAAACCACCTCCGTAATCAGTGCGTTAACGCTGGCAATCGCTTCCTCGATGGCGCTGGCTAAAGGGCCAGACCATCGAGGGCCGCATCACGGCAAAGGCCATTCCGCCAAACATTGGGATGGCGGCAAGCACCAGAAACGCGCACATCGACAAGCAGAACGATACAAGCGGCATCACGATCGCCATTATGACCGTGGACGAAACTACCATGACCGCCACTACTCAGGAATCGATATTTATGTATCTTTCTTCGGTGACCGACATCGAAGGCTTGCGCGCGATTATTACCAAGAACACTATTACGGCCATTGCCCGCCCGGGCTGGCAATGAAACGCAATGGCTGCATGCCACCTGGGCAAGCAAAAAAATGGCGAAGGGGATACCCGCTTGGCCCCGACATTACGTATTACGATCTGGATCGACACTTGCGTATTCGTTTGGGCCCGCCCCCCGACGGACACCGTTACGTGCGTGTTGCGTCTGACATCTTGCTGTTGGCAGTGGGTACCAATCTGGTGGTTGATGCCATTGAAAACCTGGGGCGATACTAATTACGACGCCCGGTTTAAAACCTGAAAGGAGTTCACTATGCAACTTGCCAAACCAGCTTATTATTTTGCGACGCTTGCTTTGGTTTTGGCCTCATCAACTGTTGCCGCTCAAGGGCCCGGCCCTAAAGGACCGGGCAACGGTAACGGGCCGCCTGACAAAATGCAAAAGAGTAATAACAGCCAACGCGCTCCAGGATACGAACGCAGCCCTGAGGATCGTGGCTCCGGTTCCGCGATCGAAATATCATTTTTCGGCGACAACCACCGCCGGATCGCCGGGGATTACTACAATGACATGTTCCGTCGTGGTCACTGCCCCCCTGGGCTAGCCAAAAAAAACAACGGCTGCATGCCGCCAGGTCAGGCAAAGCAATGGCGATTGGGTTACCCCCTCGAGCCTGACATCACGTTCTATGACCTAGATCAAAACTTACGCATCCGCCTGGGCGACCCTCCGGATGGCTATCGATACGTGCGCGTGGCTTCGGACATTCTATTGCTGGCGGTGGGCACCAATATGGTCGTAGACGCGATTGAAAATCTGGGCCGCTATTAAATCATTAAAAAAACACCCCGCTGCCAAACTGGCGCGGGGTGTTTCTTATTCACAACGCTCAATACCGCGAACGGTTACCAGGCAACCCTGGCGCTTAACGCCCTGCCTGCTTGGCTGTTAAACCGCCCTTGACACGAATATTGGTTTTCAGAATATCGTGCAAAATACCGTGAATCTGGTCTTGCGAATAGCCGGTAATCTCATTGGCCAGCTTGCCGAATGCGGCCAGCAATTCGGCCTTCTGCTCTTCCGTACGTCCTTCAATCATATCGACATTAAAAAGAATACCCGGCGCATCCCACTGCCCGCCATCCATGTAGTGCCCTTCCGGCAATTCATGTAACATCACGCGGACTGAAGGCAAAGCGGAGCCCAAAACCTGAACAATGGCGTCGCTTGATTTTTCAATCAGTTGTTTTTTCTGGACATTGTTCAAACCTGAAGTGGTGGTAATGGTGACGTATGGCATGACTACCCTTTAAAAATTGTTGAAACTGGATGGCCATTATCGCTTTATGGCCGCTTTTTTTACAAGACAAAAATCAACCGCCAACACCTCAGCAGGCCGGAGTGAACTGAATGAACTGGACGCAGGAACTGATCAACAGCGCCATATGGCTTTCACAAGTATATGCCGTTACGTTGGTATGCTTCGGCCTGACAGTCTGGTTCCTGGCCCGGCGCACGGTATGGGGGCGCCAGTTCTGGCAACTATCGAGTGGCTACTTCTCGCCCCGACGCAGTTGGAAACCCATTCTAACCATTGCATTTATTCTGTTCCTGACGCTGGCCGGCGTGCGGTTGCAAGTGCTGTTTTCGAACTGGTACAACACCATGTACAGCGCCCTGCAGGATTTGAACGAGACAGCGTTCTGGCTGGCAATGTGGCTGTTTTCGGCTTTGGCTACCGTACACGTTTTACGGTCGCTGCTCGATTATTATGTTCAACAGGCGTTTTCAATTCACTGGCGAACCTGGCTGAACAATCGGTTGTTGAACCGTTGGCTCGACGGGCAATCTTACTATCGCACCCAACACCTGGAAAAAGGTGTGGACAACCCCGACCAGCGCATTCAACAGGACATTACGGTATTCGTACAATCGTCGCTGACATTATCCATGGGCGTGGTTGACGCATTGGTTTCAACGGTTGCTTTTACGCTTATTCTATGGGGCTTGTCGGGGCCGCTGGACTTGTTTGGGTTTGAAATACCTCGCGCCATGGTGTTTGTGGTTTTCATTTATGTGCTGGTGGCCACCCTGCTGGCCATTCGCATTGGCCGACCGCTCATTATGCTGAACTTCCTGAACGAACGCTTCAACGCCGACTATCGTTATGCGCTGGTCAGGTTGCGCGAATATTCGGAAAGCATTGCCTTTTATGCCGGCGAAAAGGTTGAAGGCGCGCTATTGCGCGGCCGCTTTGCACAAGTGATCAGCAATGCCTGGGCGATAGTGTATCGATCACTGAAGTTTCTGGGCTTTAACTTCACGGTAACGCAGGCAGCCGTCGTGTTTCCGTTCATTATTCAGGCCAAACGTTTCTTTTCCGAACAAATTACGCTGGGCGACCTGATGCAAACGGCACAAGCATTCGGGCGTTTGCAAGACAATCTTTCATTTTTTCGCAACGCCTACGATGAGTTCGCGTCGTACCGCGCAACCCTGGATCGTCTAACCGGTTTCAACCGGGCGATTGACGAGTCGCAACAATTGCCGCGCCCCACGCTGAATGACCATGTCAATCATCTGGCGATCCGCAACCTTACCGTGCGCACACCCAACAACCGATTGCTGATCGACCAGTTGAGCTTTTCTCTTGAGCCAGGCAATACGCTTCTTATTCGCGGACCATCGGGCTCGGGTAAAACAACGCTGTTGCGCGCAATTGCCGGCCTGTGGCCTTTCTGTGAAGGTGATGTCGAGCGGCCTCAGGACCACCTGCTATTCCTTGCACAAAAGCCGTACCTGCCCCTGGGATCACTTCGCCAGGCGCTGTATTATCCGCAAATAGTAAGCACCAAAGAGGGCCAGCTTATCGACCGCGAGGAACAAAAAGAAGCGGCTCTGGCCAGCTCCGGTTCGGCACCGCACAACCTGGATGACCAGATCGACACCCCCACCACCGTCGCTCCCCTGGCAACGCATCAAGACCCGTATGCCCGCGCAGTGCTGGAACAAGTTCAACTGGGCCATTTGATTGACCGGCTCGACGAAGTGAACGACTGGAGCCGGATTTTGTCTTTGGGTGAGCAACAAAGGCTCGCGTTCGGCCGCCTGATGCTGGCCCGCCCGCACGTTGCTTTCCTTGATGAAGCCACTTCTGCAATGGACGAAGGCCTGGAAGATGCCATGTATCGCTTGATTCACAAGCATATACCGGATACCGTCTTAATCAGCGTCGGACACCGTAGCACGCTTGTCCGACACCACGACAAACAACTCAATTTAAAAGGAAACGGCCAGTGGTTCATTTCAAATGATTCCCCAGCCTGATACTGCCATGCTCTCTTATACAATCCTGAAACACCTGCACGTTACTGCCGCCGTTGTCAGCCTGGTGTTTTTCATTGTCCGCGCGTACTGGTCGGTCATGCGCTCACCCAGACTGCAAGCCCCGTTTGTGCGCATCGCACCGCATGTCGTCGATACGATTCTTCTAGTCTGTGGTCTGGCCCTGGCCTTCATGATCGGTTTTCACCAAACCTGGATTCTGGCCAAGATTATTGGGGTTGTTTTCTATATTGCGGTTGGCATGGTGGCCATAAAGAAAGGCAAAACCGCTACGGCCCGTGCACTGGCCGCAGTGGTGGCTGTATTGATTTTCTTCTATATTGTCGGCGTTGCTTTAACGCAGAACCCCCTGTCGTGGTGGTCTTGAGCACATGGCAAGTTAACGTTTTCCCCTACCCAACACAATGACGCCGGTTAACACAAAAGCAGTACCAACAAGCTGCAGGGCCGTAACCGGCTCACCCAAAAACCAGGCCGCCAGAAACAGCACCGAGACAGGTCCAATCAGCCCCAGTTGCGAAGTTAACGGTGCACCGATTCTGGCAACCGCCCACATGATCATGAATGTGGGCGCGACCGTATTGAGCGTGGCATGGATCAGCGATAATTGATATACCGGCCAAGGCTGCTGCAGGCCCTCCCAAGAGTGAACCCAAAAGAACTGTGCGATCGTAAACGCAGCCGAAACCGACATCGCGTAGGCAACAAGACGTGTTGCCCCAACGACTTTGATGATTTCAGCCGACCCGATCAAGTACACCGAGTAAGACAGTGCCGACGCCAGCACAAACCCGGCGCCCACAATCACGGCCGGGCCGGAAAAAGACAAATCGTGTAGAAACACAAACACGACACCCGCATAAGACAAGGCCAATGCCAACCATTGGCGCAACGCAATCGGCCGCTTGAAATACAGGGCAGTGATCAGCAGGACGAAAGTCGGTGAAAGGTAGAGCACGACGCGCTCCAAACCGGCGGAAATGGTCTGCAATCCCAGGAAAGCAAGAAAACTGGCCAAATAATAACCAATGAAACCCAACAGCACGATTTGCCAGCGCTGACGCACGGTAAGGCGCGGGATCAATCCTTTACGCGCCTTATTGGCCTGGTACACCGCAACCGCAAGAAAAACGGGCCCCGACAAGAGCATTCGAAACCCGATGATGGTGACCGCATCGACCCCTTCATACAGATAGGTCATTTTCACCACGACACCCTTGGCCGAGAAAAATATCGCACCAAGAATCGCCAGGCAGTACCCTGCCCAAAAACGCTTTACAGAACTAACGGGCATCATTCAACAAATAGAGCTATCGATACAGCTAGCAACCCGACATACGCCAAAGGGTACAACTGCGTTATGACGCGATTCAAAGGCCGGGCGGCATCGGCACCACGCGCGGTGAATACCGCGACAACCAGGCACGACGTCAGCAAACCGATGGTTAACATAACGATGGTCACATTAAACAACACATCGGCCAGCGTCAGATAATGCACCACCGGCAGTTCGCGCCCCAAGACGAATTTCATCGCAATTGTCGTCAGTATCAGCGTTGTTGTGCCTCCAATTCTGGGCGAAGAAAAAGCCGGTTGAACTGTAGGGTTGAGCCATAACAAGCCCCAAGACGCCAAGGCAATAACAATCAAAGGCAGCAAAACCTTGTGAACACCGTCAAGGAAATCATGTTCCACCCGGATATCAAGATCAATTTGAGGGTATAAATGGTTGGAATGCACCATGCGGTTTCGCTCACTGACACTCCAACGCACTTCCTCGGGCACCCAGTTGCCATGAATGACCCGATCCACGGCGGCAAGGTCATCTTTGGGCGTCAGTTCCCCCAACTCAAATTCAATTTGCTGCCGATCCATGGCTGCACTGGTCAACGTTAAACTTAATGTCAAATGGCCAAACGGAAACCACGTCAATTCGCCGTCGAAACGTGGCATTGCCGAAAATTTTTCACGTAACTCCACACTCCCATCTGGCCAGATACTGAGGGAGTAAATCCGGGCAACCGACAAGCCCTTTTCGCCATTGACGTCGATAATCGGATGCCAGATCTGCTGCAATTGCTGCTCCGCCCGCGCCCCCATCCAGATACGCGGCCCCGCTCTTCCTGCGTCAGGCGTGAACGCCAGACGCGGATCATGCCAGCGCATGCCGAACTGCGCTGTTAAGTCGAAAGTGCCGGAACCGAGCTTGATATCGTTAATATCTTCAAGCTTAAGGTCAACCGTGACCAGGGTGGGTTTGTCGGCACTGGGAGACGGAATGTCGGCCCACGCGGGCTGCAAACCAACATAAAACAGCAGCGCGAAAAACACCTGCAGGCCAAATTTAGCAACACTCATCCTGAAACCCTTACCCCAATCTCAATATCATTAAGTCCGGCCACGTCAACGATGGGCGAAGCACAACATCTTAACCCGCCCGGCCCAATTCGCTTTCCAGGCGCGCCAAAACCGTTTCAAGCACCTCGATCCTTGCATGGTGCTTGTCATTAGCAGAAACAAGATGCCAGGGGCTGCGGGCGGTATGCGTTCGGGCCAACATTTCATTCGTGGCTACCCAGTAAGCATCCCATTTGCGCCGATTCCGCCAGTCTTCGGGCGTGATCTTGAAAAACTTGAAAGGCGATTTCTTGCGCGCATGAAAGCGCTCCAATTGTTCTTCTTTGGTAATGGCAAGCCAGAATTTAATCACAATGGCCCCGTTATCGACTATTTGTTCTTCAAACTGATTGATTTCGTCGTAACCGTGTTCCCACTGAGGTTGCGTTATCAACGACTCGACCCGCTCGACCAAGACCCGTCCGTACCAGGAGCGATCAAAAATGGCGACACGTCCCGGCTTTGGCAACCGTCGCCAGAAACGCCACAAATAAGGCCGCGCCCGCTCTTCCTCGGAGGGCGCCGAGATGGGGATAGCGCGGTATTGACGTGCATCGAGCGCCGCCGTAATACGGCGAATCGCACCGCCTTTACCGGCAGCGTCCTGGCCTTCGAACACCAGCACAAGCGATCGGTTCCTGAACCGCGGGTCGCGCAGCGCGCGGGCGAGGCGGCCTTGCAGAGCAGGCAACTGATCCTGATAGTCGGCCTTTTTCAGCTTTGCTGAAAAATCAATTTCATCCAATGACAATGACGATACAACAGAGGTCGGCGCAGATTCACTTATAGCCAACTCGTAAGCAGGACGCCAACCACCTGCGACCTGCCGTTTACGCAACCCTTTGAGTACAGCCTGCCCGGTACTGATGACCCGGTACACGTCGTGCGCCGATGGTACGATTTGCCACGGCATACGTCGCTCGTGTGTCAAACTCATTGCCAGCGCACCAGCTCGGCGCGCATGATCGAATTTTTTCCTTACTTTCAAATCGAGTGTTTCGACCTGCCAGGCGGTTTCAGGGTCGGCAAGCAAGCTGTCTGTATGGGCCTTCTGAGCTTGCTTGGACATGTGAAACCACAGTTTCACAACCTGCACCCCATTGCGGCTTAATGTTGTTTCAAAATCACGAATGGCACGCGTAACAGCCTCGACCTGCTTCCAATCGGGCCGCTTTTTCTTCAACAACTCAAGCAAGGGCCGATACCAGGAACCGAACACAATTCCCGTCGTACCCTTGGGCGGCATATATTGCCAATAACGCCACAAAGGCGGCATCAGTGACGCGGGTGCTTGCGACTCACCAAAAGCCAGTGTATGCACATAGCGCGCGTCCATCCACTCATTGAGCAAGTTGATGCAGCGGCCTTTCCCCACTCCGTCGATACCCGCAATCACAATCAACAGCGCCTGATCCGCGCGCCGCAAATGCGCATATTGTGCTTTCAGCAACTGCAATCGAAGCGCTTGAACCTGTTGCAGCCCTGAATCCTCGTCAACAAACGGGTCTGTTTCAGCATGCGCCAGTGAAGCAGCAATATGAGGGGAAACCGAAATCATGTCGGGGGAGCTTTTCATAAAGCGTGTGTACCCTCAGGCAGCCTGCCCTGTTTGTGCATCAAGCGCCTGGAACTGCGACGACAGGCGTTGGGCAAGACGATGGGAAAACGCCATAATGGTCAACGTAAGGTGTTTATCCGGCAGATGCGGTATCACTCCGCCGTCACAAACATACAGATTGTCGAAACCGTGCACTCGCAAGTGACTGTCGACTACGCCCTGCGAAGCATCCGTCGACATCGCAGTGGTACCGGCATAATGAATACCGGTGCCGCTGTTGTCACGCGTTTCATAAATCAATGTAGAAGACGCCGACTTCAGGATTTTCCGCCCCCAGGCCATCATGACATCCATTTGCTCATGCACCGCGTCCGGCATGGTGAAATCAACGGCCACCTGTCGGACACCATAGCGATCGGTTGTATCCGCAAGCCGAACCCTGTTGTCCAGCTTGCGCTCGCCAGCGCAAAAAAGGCCAAGCGTTACATAGCTATAGAACAAATGCCTGGCGACACGCTCTTTCAGGCGCGGCGGCATCCATTTCATTTGCCCCAAATAATGAGGAACATCGGGTATGCCGTGAATTGCATGGCCGATAAAGGGGAATTGGGCGCCACCTGCCAGCCTGCCCCGCGACATCAAGATAAGCAAATCGCCATAACCAATGTCGTAGTCACGCTGTTTGCCCCAAAGACGCCGCAATGAGGTGGACAACACTACTTTAGGATTGTCCTGCAAGCCCCGCCCCAGCATGCCGCCCTGGTTCCCCAGCCCCTCGGGCTCGGTTGCATCTGCAGAGTTGAACAAAATACGTGGCGTTTCAACCGCACCGGTTGCCAGCACAACGACGCGCGCGCGTACGCGGTGCTTTTCAAGCGTTTCTGTGTCGAGATACTCTACTTCATCAACCTGATTGCGATTTTCACTACTGCGCAACACGCGCAGTACTTTTGCATTGGAAACCAAACGATAATTTGGCAGCCCGGCAATGTCAGGCAACAGCCGTGCCGTGAATTTGTAAACGGACCCGACCGGGCAACCCGAAGTGCAGATACCGGTAGAGACACACGAGGTTGCCATACCCTGGCGTGTATTAATGGCTTTACGGTTGGGAATAGCGTAGGAATACCCATCGTTTAATTTTTGTACCGCATCGACGATCATGTGATCTGCCGGACGCAATGGCTTGGGTTCGATGAACTCGCCGTCGGGTAATGCGTCAATCCCTTCGCGCGTTCCGCATACGGTAATGAGCTTCTCGACCGCACTGTAATGAGAATCAAGTGACTGACCTTCAATTGGCCAGTATTTGAAATCGTCGCGGGAGAACCGGACACTGACACCATTCCAAAGATTCTGCAGCCCATTAGCCGCCAATACCTGGAAATGCTGAAAGCCCCCTTCGGGACGCGCTGTCGAGCCGTGCTGGCCATCAGCGAACAACGGATGAACAAACAAACTATCGTGCGGGTCGCCGGGCCAAACAGTACTGGGCCCGATACCAAAAGTCGCGCCCGCTCCAGGCGGCATGACGGTCTTAAAGAAGTCGTCCTGCAGAGACGGACCCTGCTCAAGCGACCAGACACTCACCCCGGCCTTGGCCAGCTGATGTGCAAGAATGCCGCCTCCCGCGCCTGTTCCCACAATACACACGTCGCAATCATAGTCACGCTCCACGCGGGTCTCCTTTGTTGTGTGCTTGCGTTTCTCCAACCCACTTCAAAAAGGAAGGCGAAGCAAACCTGATATGCTCAAAGAATGCGACGAAAGTCTCGCGCTCGTGCCCCATGTCGCGCCGGGAAAGGGATTGCCCGGGTTGCAACCCCACCCGGGCATGCACAATGCGCAATGCTGTACGAACCTGATCATTGGCATAACCGACTTTACCGATCTGATTAATCAACGGGCGTAAGTCATTGCGATACGGACTGAATTCAATAAGTTGCGCCAGCATGTCATGCGCCTGATCCGGTGTAATTTCGGGTGCATCGGTATATAAGCACGGCGGCGCAAACTGCCCCAACATATGAAACGGACGCCCCGACCGCAAATGCTTTTCTATCTCTTCCAACGAAACACCACTGGTTTCGGGAATGCGCAGATAAGTGAATGCGATGCCGGCAACACATACCAATGCGTAAATGCCGAACACCCCACCCAAACCCAATGTCGAAACAAGCACCGGAAACGAAAACACCACCAGGAAATTAAAGCCCCAATTGGTTAGCGAGGTAACGCCCATCGCCATGCCACGCACATGGGACGGGAAGATTTCAGCCATCATGACCCATGGCAACGGACCGATACTGGCGGCAAAAGCGGCAATATAGAGGGCCATACCGATAACGGCAAGAATATCAAGCGACTGCATTCCGGTGGCCGCTCCAACGGCGATCATGCCCAAACCAAGCGCCGTACCTACAAACCCCAGAAACAGAAGCCGACGGCGGCCAATACGATCGATCAGATACATACCAACCAATGTCATGAGCACATTCACCACGCCGACGCCTATGGTTGCCAGCAATTGCGTGGAACCGGAATCAAAACCGGCCTCTTGAAAGACGGTGGGCGCGTAGTAAATAACGGCGTTGATGCCACTTAGCTGCTGCAAGAAAAAAAGTCCGATCCCAACCACGAAAGCCGGCCGGACAACAGGCGCCAGCAAATCAGCCCAACGACCGGAACTGCCCATATCGACTGCCGTCGTGATCTGCTCGAGCTCCGAATCAATTTCACGAGAATTTACCGACTCACCGCGAACGCTTTTTAATGCACGGCGGGCCTCTTCAGTACGCCCCTTCAAAACGTACCAACGCGGCGTGTCTTTCAAAACCAGCATGCCAAAAAACAGGGCAATGCCGGGCAGAGCGCCCAGCATGAACATGGTGCGCCATTTGTCGTCGAAAGCGAAATTCACCAGGTAAGCAGCAAGAATACCGATGGTAATGGCAAGTTGATACACCGAAACCAGCATACCGCGTTGCCGCGTGGGGGCACTTTCAGAAATATATAAAGGTGCCACCATCGCCGCGACGCCGACCGCCAGCCCCAATATCAGGCGACAACCGGTTAGAACCCACGCCCCTGGCGCCAGACCGGCACAAAAAGCACCGATAACGAACAAAACCGACGCAAACAGCAAGGTTTGTCGGCGGCCAAAACGCTCGGCCAGCGAACCTGCCAGCAGCGCACCAAACAGCGCCCCAAACGGCACGGCGGCGGTCATGATGCCCTCTTCCAACGCCGTTATTTGAAACTCGGCGCGTAGGGATGACAGCGCGCCCGCAATCACTCCTTCGTCGAAACCAAACAAAATACCGGCAAGGCCGGCTACCAACGCGACAAAATAAATCACCTGAACTCCCCTGGGTTTATTGACTTGCTTTTCTACAGGCGCTCGACTTCGCGACTTAACTTAAGACCGCGCGGGACACTTTCCTGACAGCCGAGATGATGTCGTCGATATCTTTATCCTGCAAAACCGAAGCGATGGTAAGCAATGCCCCGCGCGCGTGCAGCGCATCGCATTCCGGCAACGCGCCGTGCATATAGCTGTATTCTTCTGCAAATGCATTCAAGGGATGCGACCACGGAAAACCGTCGGCACTGTTCGAACGCTTGTTTACCAAACTGGGAATATTGGAATACCAATGCAGGCCCCAGTCTTGCATGGTCAGGCAGGCCAGACTGCCTTCCGGCCCACGAATACCTTCGGCTTTGAGTGCATCGACAAAGCGCTGCGCGTGATCTTGCGTGGGTAACATCATGAGCATGAATGGACCGGAGTCTCCGCCAGGGTCGGGCACATCGCGAAACTCAAGCCCCGGGGTGCCTTCCAGTGCCTCCCGAATGCGCCATTTCGTCTGGCGCATGGCGCCCGTAATTTTTTCAAGTTTGCGCATTTGCGCCAATGCCATAGCGCCGGTAAGTTCCGGCATACGCGCGCCAACGCCCCAAAGCTGCGTATTCGGGTCGGACGTATCGAGCCGCCCGGCCGGCGTACGCGGATACCCCAGGTCGTGCAACGCGACAATTCGCTTGAACAAATCATCGCGCTGTGTCACAACCATGCCGCCTTCGCCCGACGTCATATTCTTGTTCAACTGAAAACTGAACACGCCAATATCCCCGAACGTACCCACGGCCTTGCCTTTGAAGCTGGCACCCGCCGCCTGTGCACAATCCTCGATGAGCGCAAGGTGATTCTCCTGGCAAATAGCCGCAATTTCATCAATTCGTCCTGGCGCGCCGCTCATGTGTATACACAATACGGCCCGCGTTTGCGGCCCGATTTTCATTCGCAAGTCGTGCGGGTCGAGACAAAATGTCTGGTCGATATCAACCAGACGGGGAATCGCCCCCGAGCGCACGACGGCCGAAACACAACTGACCCATAAATATCCCGGCACCAGCACCTCATCGCCAGGCCCAAGCCCCAGTGCCCACATTGCAATGCTTAACCCGGCTGTACCAGACGACACACCCAAGGCATGTTTGTGCCCATACTTCTCGCACCACTCTTTCTCGAACACATCAACCATATGCTGAGCATGCGGCCCATAGAAACGAAACGGGCTGTGCGCCTGTACGACCCGCATCACCAGTTCATGTTCCTCTTCACCCATCCACCCGGCACCCGGAAACTCCCAGGGCAACGGTTCAGTTCGGACAGGTTGTCCACCATCAATGGCCAGTTGCTCGGTAGCGTGCGAAACAGACTTCGACATAAGGGAATGCTCCAGAATGACAGGGGTGGTCGGACAGCGTCGCACAGTGTAAAGTCAGGAACCGTTGAAGTCTATGCGGAATAACCAATAGAAAGGACTGTACTTTGAAAGGTTTGGATCCCAGCTACCGCGTTGCCGCCCTGGTGTGCTGTTTCGGCATTTTGTTCGGTTTTGGCATCACCTCCATTGCCGGAGTGCTGGAACGCCTGGCCGTCATTTTTCAACTGGCAACCAGTGCCCAGGAAACCCTGGTGTCAACGCTGGTCATCGCCTGCTTTGCTGGCGCCATGCTTGCCGCACCTTTGTCTTCGCGCTGGGGCAGACGCCCTGTCATGTGCCTGGCGCTGGGTCTGACCTTGTTGGGGTATGCGGTTATTCTTTTCGAGCCCACTTACCGCATCCTGGTAGGCGCACGCCTTGCCTTGGGCCTGTCGATCGGGCTGTCGTCCATGGTCGTGCCCATGTACGCGGCTGAAACAACACCGGCTCACAGACGCGGTGCCGTTGTCGCGCTTTTTCAATTGGCTATTACGGCAGGCATTTTATTGTCTTACACCGTTGCCTTGCTGTTCGTGTCGTCCTGGCCATGGTTCCACATTATGGGCGTTGGCATTATCCCCGGCGTGCTGGGCTTTCTGGTTTTGTTCAGCCTGCCCGAAAGCCCCCGCTGGTTAAGCGCAAAGTCACGCATGGACAAAGCCAATGAAGCTGTCAAGGCTCTATCTTTGCAACAAGAATGGCAGGACATACTCCGCCAGGAACCGCGCCTTGACACACCCGGCAATACAGCGCCTGCGGCGCGCCCTGCCGCCAACCCGAAAAAGACCCGCACCAGTGTCGTTGCGGTGCTGGTACTTTGCAGTACGCTTTTTATCCTGCAAAACTTCAGCGGTATTGATGCCATTCTTTACTATGCGCCCCACCTTTTCCAGACACTGGGGTTTGCGCCCGGCTCTGCCTCGCTGGCTGCCACGTTCGGTTTGGGACTGGCTAATTTTCTGGCCACGATTGTTGCATTGAAACTGGTCGACAACGCCGGAAGAAGGCCTCTATTGATTTTTGGTTCGGCCCTGATGACATTGGGCCTTGGGCTGGTTGTTCTGGCATCGTTGTACACCCTGCCCTATGCCGGCTTAATAGGTCTATGTCTGTTTATCATTGCCTTTGCCGTCAGCCTGGGGCCCTTACCGTATGTCATGATGTCCGAACTCTTCCCCAGTGCCATCCGTGAAAACGGCATTGCGGTTGCCTCATCGATCAGTTGGCTGTTCAACGCCACTATTGCATTTACTTTCCTGTCTGTCATCAAGGCGATCGGTCTCAGTACCACCATCGGCATTTTCATGGTGGTATGCCTTCTATCACTCATCATCAGCATTATCTATTTGCCGGAAACCCGCCGCGTTCGCCTGGAGGACATCGAAACCAAAGTTATGCAGGGCGAACGCCTGCGCGACCTGGGGCTGCCACGCGACACCAAACCCCGTATTGAGCCTACTTAATTTTTAGTTTCAAGGAGTCACTATGCACACTATTACCTGGTTGTTTCTAATTGCCGCTTTACTGCCTGTTATTGCGGCCGGGTGCGCAAAGGCAGGCGCAAAGGGCTTTGATAATGAACAGCCACGCACCTGGCTGGCCAACTTGCAAGGCTGGCGTGCACGCGCAAATGCGGCGCAAAGCAACACCTTCGAGGCACTGCCGTTTTTCTTCGCCGCCTCCCTGTATTCACTGCACCAGAACGTTGAGCCAGGCTGGCTGGCCGGCCTGATGGGCGCGTGGATTATCGCGCGCCTGGCCTATCTGGCCTGCTATATCGGTGGCTACGGAACACTTCGTAGCCTGGTGTGGACACTGGCCCTGGCGCTGAACATTGTTATTTTGTTCGCGTGAGCCCCAGCAAACGGCCAATGTAACTACGCAAAAAAACACGCTTGGAAAGAAGGAGCAACATGCAGATTACCAACGCACGTTTACCCGGAAAAGACGGCTTGTGGCAACTTGCGCTTTCCGACGCAAAAATTGAACGCATTGCACCTGCTGGAGAAAACCTGCCAAAGGCCGGGCAGCCCGACAGCATTGACGCAGAGGAAGGCCTGGTCATCGCCCCATTTGTGGAACCCCATATTCATCTGGACACGACGCAAACAGCCGGGCAGCCCAACTGGAATCAATCGGGCACGTTATTCGAGGGCATTGAACGCTGGGCCGAACGCAAGTCCATGCTGAACATGGAAGACGTTAAAACCCGCGCCTGGACCACCCTGAAATGGCATATCGCCAACGGTGTACAGCACGTACGAACTCATATCGATGTGTCCGACCCGTCGCTGATGGCCTTGAAGGCGATGCTGGAAGTCCGCAATGAAGTGGCGCCCTGGATCGACCTGCAAATCGTTGCTTTCCCGCAAGAAGGGATTTTGTCTTACCCGAATGGCGAGGCCATTTTAGAAGAGGCTCTGCGCATGGGGGCCGACGTCGTAGGCGCAATTCCTCATTTTGAATTCACACGCGAACTGGGTGTCGAGTCGCTTCATAAAACGGTTGCATTGGCCATGAAGTACGACCTGCCCATCGACGTGCATTGCGACGAAATCGACGACGAACAATCCCGTTTTCTGGAAACCCTAGCCATGCTGGCTTACCGTGAAGGCCTGGGTGCCAGAGTTACTGCCAGCCACACCACCGCAATGCATAGCTATAACGGTGCCTATACCTCGCGCCTGATGCGCTTGCTGAAAATGTCGGACATTAATTTCGTAGCCAACCCACTGGTGAACATCCACCTGCAAGGTCGCTTCGACACCTACCCCAAACGCCGCGGCATTACCCGGGTCAAAGAACTGCTGGCCGAAGGCCTGAATGTCTGCTTCGGTCACGACGATGTGTTCGACCCCTGGTATCCGCTGGGCACCGCCAATATGTTGCAAGTACTGCATATGGGCATGCATGTGACCCAAATGATGGGCTACCAGGAGCTGGACAACGGCCTGGACCTGATCACCACCCGCAGCGCCACAACACTAGGTCTTGCCAGCTATGGCGTCCAGGAAGGCAAGGCCGCCAACCTGGTTATTTTGCCGGCAACCAGTGGTTTCGATGCCTTGCGCCGCCAGGTTCGTACGCACTATTCGATTCGTGCCGGACGAGTAATTGCACACACACCGCCCAGCAAGACAACCATTCATCTGAATCAGGACGAAACCGTGCTGTTTCGGTAGCCAATGCGCCTGCGAAGGCGCAGAGACCTACAGTTGCGCCCGTATACGTTCGGCCATCGCCTCCAATGCCTCGCGCGCCGCTGGTTCAGCCGCATGCATGCGCAGTGCGACGCCTTTCTCATGCGGTATGACATGAAAATGACAATGCGGAACCGTTTGCCCTGCAGCAGCCCCATTCAACTGTGCAATGTGAATCCCATCCACATCCAACGCCTTTTTCACGGCAATCGCCATGCGCCGTGTCACGCGGATGCATGCTTCGGCTCCCTCCTCAGATACATCCAACAGCGTTTCCGCCGGCTCTTTCGGAATTACCAGCAAATGGCCATCTGCCTGGGGCATCAAATCCATAAATACCAGCGTCTGTGCATCTTCGTACACCCTCACGCAGGGCGCCTCGCCACGCAAAATTTTGGCAAAAATATTATTGCTGTCGTAAGCCATTCAAGCCCCCTTTCTGTTACCAAGAAGTAGAAATCACATGCGGGTATTGTATCGGCACATTATGTTCGCACTGGAGCAAACGCCACGCCACCAGAACATCAACACGCAATGAAATACGTAACATATCACCCATTTCAACGGTAATATTCGTCGGCAACACTATTTTCCTGGCTACACTGAACTCAAAAACCACCGGACTTGTTCATGGATATAACCCTCGCCCTGTTTATTCTTGTTTACATCGCCATGGGCGTGGGTCACTTACCCGGCTTCCAGGTTGATCGCACCGGTGCTGCGCTCGTGGGTGCCATGTTGCTGATCGTATTCGGGCGTATTACACCAACGCAGGCATGGGCATCAATCGACGTCAATACAATCGGCTTGCTGTTCGGCCTGATGGTCGTATCGGCTGCGTTTGTCGTGGGCGGCTTCTACGACTGGACGGCTCGAAAAGTCGGCGGCCTGAAAGTTGGGCCCAACGCCCTGCTGGGCTTGTTGATTGCGGTAGGCGGCGTGTTGTCGGCATTGCTGACAAACGATGTGGTTGTCGTAGCCATGACACCGGTGTTGTGCGCCATTGCGCTGGCGCGCAGGCTGAATCCGGTTCCTTTCCTGCTGGGATTTTGTTTTGCCACGAATGTCGGGTCCACGGCAACCCTGATCGGCAGCCCGCAAAATATGATTATTGCGCAAGCACTGAACATTTCGTTCACAGATTTCTCCAGCATTACGCTGGTACCTTCGATCATTGGGTTGTTTTTAATCTGGCTGGTACTTGTAGTGTGCTATCGCGGGCGCTGGGTGCTTGAGTCTGCCTCTCCTCCAATGGCATCAGGCGCACAGCCCCCCCTCACCTCAACTGCGCCACTGGATACCATGGAAACGGTGAAAGCGGGCGTCATTACACTCGCCCTGATCGCAGCTTTCATCTTTACCGACTGGCCCCACATGCTTATTGCACTGGCCGGTGCAAGCATACTGTTGCTGAACCGAAAAATATCATCAGGCGACATGCTGGTGCACGTTGACGGCAATCTGCTTTTGTTGCTTATGGGGTTGTTCGTGGTCAATGCCGCCATGGCCGCTACCGGGCTTCCGCAAACACTCTTGGGCGACATTAAAAACGCAGGCATCGACCTTTATGCGCCCGTTCCCATGCTGCTGATTTCCGGCGTTTTAAGCAATATCGTAGGTAACAGCCCTGCGGTCATGTTGTTGGCCCCGTTTCTCTCGGGTGCAACCCAAACCGAAACGCTGGGTGCCGCTATTGCACTGGGCACGGGCTTTTCCTCGAACGCGATTGTGTTCGGCAGCCTGGCCGGCATTATTGTCGTTGAACAGGCCCGCGCGCAAGGTGTAAAAATCAGTTTTGGCGAGTTTTTAAGAGGCGGCCTGCCCGTAACACTGGCAAGCACATTGCTTGCAGTCGGGTGGATTCTTTACCTGGGAATGTAGCCGGGAATTTTGGTGCCGATGAGAGGAGTCGAACCCCCGACCTTCGCATTACGAATGCGCTGCTCTACCAACTGAGCTACATCGGCTGAAAGATTCAAGCCTGCGATTATAGCGTTTTTTGGCTGTAGGTTCTAAAGCAAAACCTGCCTAGACAAAACCACGCTTCTTGGCCAATAACTCACGTTCAAGCCGGCCAACATAACGCTGCACCATATTAACGGCCGAATTGGAAGGATTCACAAATGCACACCCCAAACGCAAACGCGTTTTGCCATTGGTTAGCGTTTGATCGGTAACATGCTGAATACGCAAGGCCACGGTTAAGCTGCCTACCTCGGGCAACGCAATCTGGCAGTCTTCATAAATTGTGCCAATCGCGTGTTCGGGCAATTGCTGTTCATCGTACAGCCCTAAGCCCCCGATACTAATATCGGCAAGCGGTAAATGAACTTTATGCGCTTTACTGTCTTCGCTTGATGTAATGGTACACATAACCGGGCTGGCAACCGGTGTTTCAATTCGATAGGCGTCCCGGCGCTGCAAATACGACAACGCCTTGGGCATCACCGCCTTGAGCGCGGGCTTGCCTTCAAACTCACAAGGCTCCAGCGGCGGACATACAAACTTCACATGAATGCGATCAAGCGTGGCCTGGGCCACTAACTTGCGGGCACGCTGTACCTGTTGCGTTACGTTCGCGTCATTAAAAGCATCCACAATCAACCGATCGGCTTTTGAGTCAACATCCAGCACTGTCGTAATGGCCGAGGCATCCTGGCCCAGGACAAATATATGGACCAGCGATTTGTTCAGTTTGATGTTACGCAATACCGATTGAATTTCCAACGGCGACTTTAGCGTGTAAGGATCATCCGGATCGATATCGTCAATCGGGTCCATTGGGCTCTGGCTTTCACTCATGACTTATGACTCATTCGCAATAATTTTATTGGTACTGAAACGGTTAACGACCCCCGCACCAATATCTTTAACTAATGTCCCTGATGTGCTTTGATTGCCGCAGGGAAAAGCGACCAAACCGACATAAACAATGCTGCCAGCAACGGACCGATTACAAAGCCATTCAACCCGAACGTCGCCAGGCCACCCAAAGTTGAAACCAGTACAACGTAATCAGGCATTTTGGTGTCTTTACCCACCAGCAGCGGGCGCAGGATGTTATCGACAAGCCCAATCACCAGCACCCCAAACGCAATAAGAATGGTGGCGTCAACGTAGTCGCCTGTTACCAGGAAATATACGGCAACCGGAAACCAGATAATGGCGGCTCCCACCGCGGGCAGCAACGACAGAAACGCCATAATGACCCCCCACAACAGCGCCCCCTCGATTCCGAGAACCCAGAAGATGAAACCGCCTAACGCGCCCTGGGTTGCCGCAACCACGATATTGCCTTTAATCGTTGCCCGAACAACCGTGATGAATTTCTGAATCAGCATGTTCTTATGCTCGTCGCCCAGCGGCATCAGCAGCTTCACCGTACGAGCCAGGTGCGCGCCATCGCGCAGCAGGAAAAACAGCAGGTACAGCATGATGCCCAGGCTAATCAGTACGCCGGCCGTATTCTGGCCAATATTGACCGCCTGGCCGGCAATAAACTTGCTACCTTCAAGCGCGCCCGCCGACAGCTTTTCCTGGACACTGAACATGTCGGCCAGCCCAAGCTCTTGCAACAGGTGATGCACTGAGGCCGGCAACGCATCAACGATGCGCTCATAGTACAGGCCCAGATTCAGTTCCCCACTTTCAAGACGCCTGTATATCATTGCCCCTTCCCGAAGCAGCGCACTGATAAGGACAAACAGCGGCAAAATAACGATAACGAGGCAAATCAGCAAGGTAATGATTGCCGACAAATTCGGATAGCGCGGAAGCCGCTCAGTGATGCGTCGATGCAACGGCAGAAAACTGATCGCAAGGACAGCCCCCCAAAAAATAGCGCTGTAATAAGGCAGCAACAGCCAACCGAACGCCAGTGACACTACAATCAATAGTGTGACAAAGCTACGGTAATAAGTACCATTATCGCCCATGTATGCTCCGTATGTTCCAATAATTTGAGCTGATTCGCTTCCAAAAGCGGACAAGCAGCCATCATACCGCTAAACTTCTACAAACCGTTTACTCAACCCCGAAAGCAGTCAAAAAAATGAGCACGACCCCCTCCCGCACGCTTGCTTCCAAAACAAACACCTCGTCGGTTTCGTCCTGGCTGATATTGATTATTTACCTTTTGGGAATGATTGCGCTTTGGACGATTGCCACGGCGGCCAGCCACCGCGCGCCATACCTGGACGGCATGGAAGGGCTCATTTGGGCGTCGAGCCTGGAATGGGGCTACGCAAAGCACCCCCCCCTGCCCACCTGGATCATGTATGCATTCGTTGAGCTTTTCGGCCGGGAAGTCTGGGTTTCGTTCTTCGCCGGACAGGTTATGTCGGCCCTTGCATTAGTGTTCGTGTATTTGTTCGGCCGTGAAATCACCACACCCCGGCGCGCCCTTTTGGCCACCCTCATGGTCTCGGTAACGATGTACTTTTCGCTTCGCTCGACCATCTTCAATCACAACACAGCGCAACTCTGGTCAATTGCCGCCTGCATTTGGCTGTTTTACCGCGCATTGAAATTCAATTCGCTGGTCAACTGGGCTGCACTGGGTTTTGTTGCCGGCCTGGCTATGCTAACCAAATACAGCGCGCTGGTTCAGTTTGGTGCTTTCTTCCTTTTCATGCTTATTCATGGCGACTTGCGCCGAAAATCCGTTCAGAAAGGTCTTTTGGTGGGTGCAGGGGTATGCCTTGTTGTATTGCTACCGCACTTGCTGTGGCTGGCAAGTAATCACTTCGCCCCTCTGCACTATGCCGACGCGTCAATGCAAAGCCATAGCTACCCGCAAGCCTGGAAAAGCATTCTTGAGTTCGTGCTCGACCAGCTGGCGCGCCTGAGCCCAATGTTTCTGCTCTGGGGGGCTCTTTGGTATTGGCAACGCCGCAAGCCAATCGAAACGCTTCACCTGATTACCGATCAAACCTATGCCGGCCTGATTAATGCCGGGGCGCGTCAATTCCTGATTTGGGTGGGGCTGGGCCCATTCGTTTTAACAGTTCTAATTTCGGCCGCCCTGGGAACCAGCCTAACCGCCTCCTGGGGCACCACTTTTTTCGTGCTGTTCGGTTTCTATGCATTCTGGAAACTAAAGGGCAACGATCGAATCTGGCTGCAACGCACCCTGATTCTGGCCATTGCAATGCAACTGGCCATGGCAATCACATATGGCCTGGCGCGTGGACCTATTGCGGAATATACCGGGCGCGATGCCCGGTCTGTCTTTGCCGGGCCAGAGCTGGCAGGTAAGCTTAACGCCATATGGGAGCAGCACGTTCCAAACACACCCGTACCCCTGGTGGCGTCCGACCGCTGGTTCGGCGGCAATATCGCCCTGAACCTGCATCGCAACACCCAGGTTTTCATTAGTGCCGACTACTTCAAGTCGCCCTGGCTCGACCCCGAAACCGCATTGAATTGCGGTGCCCTGGTTGTTTATGCACCCGAGGCGAAGGGGTACTGGTCCCCCAAGCTTATTGCGCTTTACCAAAAGGCAAGCATCAAAGGTGAGTTCGAACAGCACTGGTCGCGTTCCGGGCGCAGCCCCTCGTTCATCGTTCAATGGGGTATCATCACGCCCGGGCCGCAATGCGGTCAGGCAAAGAATTAAACAAGAACCAGGCGGGTTTGCACAGAAAAGTTTTTATGTGTTATAGTTTTGTTCTTTCAATTCCCCGATAGCTCAGTCGGTAGAGCGACGGACTGTTAATCCGCAGGTCACTGGTTCGAACCCAGTTCGGGGAGCCAAGAATACCGAAGAAAATAGCCAATTAAATCAATTGGCTATTTTTTTGCCTTTCGGATAGCTTGCCTTTTTGGGTTTTCCGACACTACACAGATAGGCATATCGTGCAAATTCCGTGCACGAAAATAGGAACCGGACGTTTCCCTAACGTCATGATTTAGAGGTTCCGACACATGTATATCCAAAAACAAGCCAACGGCACATACAGGGTCTGGGTACGTCGCCGTGGACGTAGCACCAGTTCAACCTTCGACCGGAAAGCCGATGCAGAGGCATTCGGACGCAAAATTGAAGCTGCCATTGAAGCCGGAGCATCGGTCGAGTACAAGAAGATCAAATCCAGCACATTAGCGGATCTCTTGAACCATTATCAAACGCACGTCATTCCCATCCCCTGCGAGTAATGACATACATAGCGGACGGAGTGTGCAGACTCGGGGCTTAGCTCATCCACGTCTACCCTACGTACCAATTGCTTCGTTCTTGCCTTAAGGAGGAATTGCAAATCCGTAGTTTATAGACTACACTTAGCCGATGATAGAGTGAAAGCAGACAGCGACCTACGAGAAGTGGGAGGCCCGACTCCGTGACAAACGAGCGAGAACCATCATCGCCGCCCGCTTGATGCGTTTGGCGGAGGGTTTGCCGGGCGATGTTGAGCCGGTAGGCGAAGGGGTTAGCGAGCTACGGATTCACTACGGCCCAGGCTATCGAGTTTACTTCCAGCGACGGGGAAACCTTCTGGTTGTCCTGCTATGCGGCGGGGATAAAAGCACCCAGGCCCGCGACATTGCTACTGCAAAGAAACTTGCCACCGAATGGAGCGACCAAGATGACTGAGAAACTAACGACCTACGACCCTGCCGCTGCCCTGGTAGATGATGAAGAAATAGCACTCTTCATGGCCGATGCCTTTGAAACAGGCGATGCAGCCTACATTGCCAAAGCCCTTGGTGTAGTTGCCCGCGCTAAGGGGATGACGGAAATAGCCCAAAAAACCGGCCTTTCCCGTGAGCAGCTTTATCGATCGTTCAGTGAGCGTGGCAATCCGACGTTGAAGACCACCCTGGCCGTGATGCGAGCACTTGGGGTCGATATGACGGCCAAACCGCATGTCACGAGCTGATCACTAGACCCTCGTGAAAGCGTGTGTGATTTTAGTTACCGCGCTTCCGGAACTGTGCTGAGATAAATGGCCTATTTCGGCCAATAGCCGACAGTCAGTTCATGTGGTTTTTTGGGATTCTTCTAAATGCACCAGTGGCTACTATCCATGAGATCACAGCCAGGCTCGCTTGATTTAGTTGAGCATGTCGCGCGCAAAGGCTGTTGCTTATTTGTAATTAACCGGGATCGAAAAGAAGGTGTTTAGAGTGGGTTACAAGAAAATGTCTTGGTATCTGTTGCTGGTCGTCCTAATTGCCTTTCTGGCTTTTGCGTTGGACATTTCTTCGTCACGCTTGACAGTTGAGATTGGGCCAAAAAGCATCCTCGATAAAGACGGTCAAGTTACCACCAGCCTTGAGGTGACCTACCCTCTTTGGCATCAAATCGTAAATCTATTGAAGAACTTTCTTTATGGACTTTCCGCGGCAATATTTATCACAGTATTTGTCGCAAACAGGTTAGAGCGCGCCCAAAAAAAAGAACAAGAAGACGAGCTAAACCTGCTTAATAAGGCCATCAACGTAAATGTATTTGATAGCCTATTTAAGACAATAATTCCCGTGGAAATTTTCAAAATAATAAAGCAGGAAATAATAGAAAACAAAGTTGTTAGGAAAGATGCCAAATGGGTATATAACTTTGAAGAAACCGGCGGAAAAATCGTTTGTACTCAAACAACAAGATATGAGCTTCACAACTTAAGCCAAGCATCGGTATCAGACCCTATTAAACTTGAGCTCGACTCCTTGGGCGGCGAGGAGTACAAAATATTGTCAGCAGAATGCTTGAGCAAGTCGGGCCAGAGATTAGTTCACTACGATCCCACTGATGCTGACAATAGCGAAAATGTTAAGGTGGAATCGAACGGGAGAATCACCACTGTCGCATACACAGTAAATATTCCACCCGAGAGTCATGTTGAATACAAGACAGTATTTCAGCGCGCTTATTCTGGAGATATTACAGACGCTCAGGCTACCAAAGTACCTGTTATTGGTGCAGACATAATAGTAAATTACCCAGAGGGATATGACTTTGATATCTCGCCAATGATGTCCTCATTTCCTCGACTAATTACACAGAGCTCGACGCAGAAAATTTATAAAGTAGAAGGTGGAATACTGCCTAAACAGGGCTTCGTGTTCTACTTGAAAAGGGTAAAAAACTCATGAGGACGGACTATTACCCATCTGTCCGCTTCGGGTCGAAAACGGCCGTTGGCTAGTGGCTGCTTTCGACCCAGAGCAGACATCCACAAACGTCGAAGTGAGGGGCAGCCGGAGCGCGTAGCGCGTAGCGCGAGCGCAGCTTATGGGCGGCCCCTCTTGACTGCCGGGTTAGGTTTCTTCGAAGACATCACGCCCGAATAGTTGATGTAACTCTTCCTCAACTGCGGCGAGCTTCTGGCACATTTCCTCAAGAAGATCACGCCAGAACAACGCCTTGAAGGCCAGATGGTCTCCGATCAACTCAACGAACTTGCTCTTGTACTCTTCGATTGACGACGGCACGGCTGGACCAAAGCGAGGTGATATCGTTATCAAGTCGGCTTGCCACATGAGCATTGCAAAGGCGCAGTACTTCTTTTGAATTGTCTTGAATGAATCTAGCTGTGCAGAAGAGAGTCCTTCAAGCGCCTTGTCTCTTTTGACGTTGAATGGCTCGGTGTAGAAACATACCTTTTCTGCACATGCTGCCACAACCTTGCAGAAGTGCCTGCTCCACCATTGCTCAAAGTAGCGACGTTGCAGTGCCTCGAATGTCAACCCAATAATGTTCGTATTCTGGGTGTAGCGCTCGGCCCCTGCTTGGAGGCCAAGCCTTGAGACTATAAAACCGATATTGGCACCCGTTTCCTGCATAACAGTGGTGAATGAATGGACCACATGCTGAGGGATCGCATTCGCCCAGTTCTTGCACTCTACGATGTATTGAATTTTGTCGACGCTCAATGGATCAATGGCGAAGACATCTACCTCGACCGTTCCTCGGGGCGTTTTCAGTACAACCGCTTCCTGTGCTGCAAGACCAACCTCGTTTAGTAACCTGCACACTGAATACTGAAGCTGCTTCCAGTCTTCGACATCGGGAGACTCGATCATAGATACCTAACGTAGAGCTAACCGGCGCTGCGCCGCTTTGTGGCGCAGTGTCCAGCGACCGAAGGGAGCGAGGTTGAGCGCCATGTTATGCATGGGTGCTACTGACCAGACCCAACCAAAAAGCTTGCTGCATTGCTAAACATGCCAAAGCCGAGGAGCAAGAAACCCATAACCAACAAAACCAACCCAAGCTTGCTTTCGATGTCGAGCAGGTGTTTGGTTACACCACCAACAATGGGCGTAAGCGTCCGACCAATACCGTCTAGCTTTCCCACCTAAATCTCATCAAACTAAATGTCCATTAATTTTAAATGGACATTTATTTTAATGAGCAACTCATCTATCTCTGTTGTTGAGCCATCGAGCCAACCACGCCGCCGTTATACCGTTCAATTCAAACGCCAGGTTGTACAGGAATCGATGGCCAGAGGTGCCTCAATTGCCCGCGTTGCCCTGACGCACGGGCTAAACGCCAACCAACTACATAACTGGCGTTGGCAATATCGTCGGGGTGACTTTGGGCCGGTTAGTCAGGACGCTACGTTAGTGCCAATACATATTAATGCGCTGCCCACAGGGCGGCAAGCAGAACATTATGCCTCAACGGCTCGAGGTGTTGAGGCTGACGCTGTTGACATGACGGGGCGAATTGAACTGCATC
>DGCD01000012.1 GCA_002384935.1 Pusillimonas sp. UBA3987 | reverse complement strand
TGAGCACCCCTATCGGAATGATGGACTAGCCCATCAGATTCACTTGGACAAGTCGCACTGCACGTTCGCGTACTTCGGGTGAAAAGGTGTTTTGTTTCTTCATGGCTTCATTCTCTCAGGAAATAAAGCCTCCTCAAAACCCGGTTTGATTCAAAGAACCCGGTTGGCCTCGTTGCCACCTTCTTTCCTGAGTTCGTCGCCCGCGACGTTCAGGAGCCCACGAACGTTGGCCGTCAAGGAGCAAAGCGTCAGGGTGGTCGGCCCGCAGGCGAGAGCCGAGGACACCGCCTGGCGCGCCTTGACGGCACGCGGCCACGGGCTACAGTCGCGGACAAGGTGATGAGCTCAGGAAAGATGGCTGGGCAGGCAACGGCCGTTATCTGGTGCTGCCCGCACGCAAGCGCAAACGCGCAGGCCCGAAGCTGGAAGTCGGGCCGTAGGCGTCAGGGATGTGCAAGGCGGGCGTTAGCCCGTCCCGTGAAGGGATGAGCGAATAGCGAAACGTGGAGCAGCGCGGTGCGCGATAGCGCAGACGCCATGGTTTGATTAGGTGATGAATCTCAAAAGCGACAACACCTCCCTGTTTATTTTTGATACATTCCTAAGTAATGTTATTGCTTTCACTAGCCATGAAAAGGCTTGAAACCATGCGTACACCGATGTAATGCCAAAACAGGCATTTAAATCTTTAGCCATATAGAGAGCTCAGCGTTAAACCAATCCTTGCACATTCGCTTGGCGTTGTGTGGCTAGCGAACCCCAGCGATTGACGAACGATTCAAGGAGCGCAAGTGTCCCCTTCGCAAAAGTACACCCATGACGGATTCATTGACTGCGGATGGCGCCTTGAAATACCGCCTGATCAGTGCTACGGCTACTCATCCGTGATGCAATCCATTCAAAGCTGCGCACAAGCAAAGCGGGAAGCCGGCGAGGACGAGCACGCAAATATTCTGGACTTGTTAGGTCGCGCAACGTCAATGAGGCTGGTTCCCAAAAGCATTAACCAGCCGTTCGCACCTCTTGCCCAAGACTTTCAGGCAGGCAGGCGATCGGCCATTCCAGATGATTTCACCGTTGAAGAGTTAGCCTTTTTCGAAGAAATTTTGAATGATGTCAATGACCCTTGGGTACAGGCCAGGCTCGCAGACTTGCTGTGGTTGTGTAGAAAGCCGAAGAACCCCGATCACGCCAGAATCGCGATAGCAGCCTACCTTCAACAACCAATCAACGCAGATTCATGGTTGCGGGATGTCGACGATTGCTGGGAACGTGCGGCCCGCCTCGCTATGCAAATCAAAGACTTCGATAAGCTGGACGAAATCACGAATCAATTATTTGCAGTATTCAGCATAGAACACCCAGGCAGCCCCTTCATGCCACTTTGGCTGGCCAGCCTACTCGACAGACTCCAAGCTGATAAAGCGTACGGAGAGGATATAGCCCACAGACTTCTTCAGCTTGGGAATGATCTCAAAAATAATGGCGATTTTTATGCTGCCAGGTCTTACTTTGAATTATCGGCAAAGAAATACCAGCAATGCAGCCTTGAGAAAGACTGGTTAGATAGTCTTATATCTATCGCCGAAAGCTTTGAGCAAGAAGCTGATTCGAGATCGTCTGGAAGCAATATGGTTGCTAACTCTTTCTATGAAAACACGATACAGGCATATCGTCGTATTCCTACCAAGCATCGAGCCACATACGATGTCGAAAACAGAATATATGCGATCAGAACAAAAATCTCCGACACCGGAAAAGCCAGCCTAGATGAAATGGCGTTGATTAAAACTCCAGGTATCGATATCTCCGATATAGTCGAAGCTTCTATTTCTCACGTCGCGGGCAAGCGCAGCCCAGAAGAATCATTGCTGTACCTCGCGGGAATTTATTCAGGTCCAGACCTGCAAGCACTTGTCGCGGGTGCTCGGGAGTCCATGCAAGAAAGCGTCATAAGCAGCCTTTTTGGCTCCAGCCATATGAGTAGCGACGGGCGAGTCATTACAAAGACCCCACCAGCGAATCTTGGCGCTGGAGAAGATGATCCTGCCAATAAAGCCGTGTTGAACCGGCAAATTCAACAACACCTTGTCTTCGAAATTCAGTTTGTTGTCGAGGGCCAAATACTTCCAGCACTACGGCAAATACTGATGGAGCGTAGAATCACACAAGATTTTTTAGAAGCCCTCTGCCACCACTCCCCCATTGTTCAACCAGCACGCAAAAAACTATTGAGCTTTGCTTTGTGGCTCGGTTTTGAGTATGAGTTCGGACACGCAATTCACCTGCTTTGCCCTCAATTTGAACATATCGTTCGCGTTCAATTGAAAGAAGCCGGCGCACATACCACCACCATCAATACCGACGGAATAGAACATGAAAATGGCCTTAGTACGCTAATGGAGTTACCGGAAGCGACTGAGATATTCGGAGAGGATCTTACTTTTGAAATAAAAAGCATTTTTACCGAAGCACTAGGATTTAATCTAAGAAATGAGACAGCCCACGGCCTGCTTGATGACAGTACATCATCTTCCATTCAGTCCGTTTATGCTTGGTGGATGATACTTAGAATGGTAATTCATTCGTTAGCAAATGGAAGCTCGTTCCAAAAGGCACCTCCATCAAACGACAAGAAAATTGGATAAAAGCACATAGGTCCCCTTCGTCCTTGATGACCTCCATATAGCCTGGACACCATAACGACAGGCATGGATAACCAATCTAAACCACTCGATTTACGCTCTATTATTTTGCGTCTTGATGGTATCGCAACAAGCCGTGATAGTGGCGTTCCCGGCACCGGTTTTACAATTGATGAAATAGGTTGGTGGAGGCCTCTGACCGGCGACAGTCTTTACGCAGTCGAAGAGCAGTGTGTCAGGCTACATGACGAGCTTGCCGCACGCATATTCGGTGGACTACACCACTATCATGCACATCTGCCTACGGCACCATCTTTTCTGGCGGAAGCTGGACTGAACTCGGAGTCTTTGGTGGAACGGGATATGTTCGGAAAACTTCTCCAAAAATTTTCAGATTTTCCGGAGTTAAATCGTTTTCTGTATCTATACGACTGTCGGATGCTTGTGTCTGCGATACAGGAATGCACAACAGAAATCTGCCAGCTTATGGGCGAATTTTATCGAATCCTGAACCTAGATCCATTTTACTCCTAACATTGCGTACGAAGACGACGTGAGATGGAGCACATCCCCCGTGGTCACCAACCTCAATGCCACGCTCTGTTTTTTATTTATCCGCATGCACAGCCTGCTTGACTACCTGGCTAAGCTGGCTAAAGAAACTGAGTGCCTTAGAACTGACTTTGCGACCTACCCTCGGCTCGCCTCCGAGAATTTTATGTTCGGTGATCGTCGTAAACTGAGATTGAATCAACGTAAGGGTTCGCTTTTTGAACCCTGTAATGAGGTCGCTGAAGTGGAGCTTGTGCGAAACCTTCTTATCCATGATGGTCTGCTTGACGACCTTCCTAAGGCGTATGAGGTAATTCAGGGTGGCAAGACAATAGAGAGGTTCGTTCTAATGCCGGATCGTCAGAATGGTCAGTTTGAGCGATTCAAAAACCGACGACTTTTCTATAGCCGTGAAGACAAGATTAACCTTCGATTGGCCGACCTCGTGCGCGCCTTCCAAGAGCGCGAAGTGGAAACGCTGAAAGGAATTCGCGATGTGTTCAATTTAACCGACGCCAACACCTAGTTTTGTCGTTTTCCCGTCGCTTCATAGCTTGATACCGCGACAGGTCACTTCCGATCAACATCGACCGCGCGCGATGGTCTCATTTAGCTTTCTGAAACAAAGCAAAAAAGGGCCGAAACCCCAATCCTTACAGCAAACCCCGGTTAGCAAACGATGTCCGCTCAAGATGAATTTTTTTGACAACCGTCGGATTCTACACCCGCCACACCTCTAAGTAGTAACGACGTCACAAAAGGAAGGTCGATGTCTATGCTACGACTGATGTGGCGATTTCTATGGGTCTGGACGCTGCTCTTTCTTATCGGCGCAAGCGTGGCCGGCTGGCACGAATGGCCCCGCGCGCTGATCACCTATGGCCTGATGCCCGTGGTCGTGCCGCTCATTGTCAGGGGTTTCCTCAAAAAGCGACAACGCCCCTTCTCGCCCGTCGAGCAACTCCACGCAGTGTTGGGATTGAGCGCCATCGTACTGGTCTCCGGCCTGGGCTTGAACGCCTTGGTCCATACCCTCGTCGTCGTCCACTACAGCACAACGCTCTATCCGCCGTTGCCCGTGGATGTGCGGCAAGGTTTTCTGGTGCTGCAAGCGCCTCTGTATGCACTCATCATCCGGACGCTGATTCAAGCTACGATTGGACACTATCGAGCTTACAAAAACCAGAAAAACTCCGCCGCCCAGACACGGCAATCGCCTTCTGAACCGTCGCCAGAAAACCGCCTGCCCGCCGACTACCACCGCTCTTGACCCAGCGCACGTAGCGCAAGACTATCCTCTCTTGGGTCAAAAAAAGGGGCCGAAGCCCCAACTCTTACAGCAAGCCCAGCTCGGCAAACGATGTCGTATCCTGCCCAGCCACAATGATGTGATCCAGCGTGCGGATATCCAATAGCGCCAGGGCCTGCCTCAAATGCGAGGTCAGCGCCTTGTCCGCCTTGCTCGGTTCAGGAACACCGCTTGGGTGGTTATGCGCCACAATGACCGCGGCCGCATGAAGACAAAGCGCCGCCTTGACGACCTCACGCGGATACACCGAGGTTTGATTGAGCGTGCCCTGGAACATCTCGACGTATTCAATCAGACGATGTTGTGAGTCCAGAAACAGCACCGCAAACACCTCGACATCCAAGCCAGCCAGTTTTGTTGTCAGGTACTCTTTGACCGCCGCAGGCGAGGAAAAAGCGCTGCCGCGAGTCATTTTGTAGTCAACGACCTGACGGGCTGCTTCAAGAATTTGATCGCTGGAGACCGGCAGATAGCAGCCTTGTGCATCACGCACCAGCAACGTGGATTCAAAAGAGGAAAGGGATAATGGCGACATGATCGTGCTCCGGTTACTAGGGCGGAATTGTCCGGAACCGTGTTCAGCACGACGCAGCGCAAGCAGTCAGGGGGCAAAGACGGCCGTAGGCCGCAAGCGTGCCAGCACGCGTAGCCCTTGACGGCAAGCACGTCGTAATACGGTGAAGGGAACAGCAAGCCGCCTCCTCAGCCAGCGAACCATCACGGTTGGGGTTGGCAAGCGCAGCGCGCAGGCCCGACTCACCAAGGCGGGCCGAAAGCGTCAGGGGTCAACGCCGAATGGCCGTGATTCAGCATGAAGCACGGGGCGCAGCCCGCGAACCCGACGGCACCACGCCGGGACGCCCAATCCATTGTCGTATCGGCGAGACGACATTCACCGAAGCCATCCCACGCTCACCTGTACCCGACTACGCCCACACGAGTTTTCTAAAGGATGGATATCAGCAACAATTTCTCCATGTCCTGTCGGTCGCCCTAATGGTGCCGACATCACCAGGAGAACGCCATGAGCAATCCCAGCCAATGGATGCTGATCAAGCGGTTTGCCAACGTCACGGGCTACAGCGAAAACGCCGTGCGGCACAAAATCAAAGGCAGCATATGGATCAAGTGGCGCATCTGGCGTAAGGCACCGGACGGGCGAATCTTCGTCAACGTCGGCGAGTTCGAGCGATGGGTCGAAAGCGATGCGCTGGTCAAAGCCTTCTAGCCCCGCCCGAAAAGGCAGCACCATGAGAGTCATGGACACAATGCGCTCAATGAGCGTATAATTCAGTCTTGTAGTACCTCTCAACCGCTCGCTACGCAGCGAACTTCGCTACCGGCGCCATGAACGACCCGAAACCTCACAACCCGAAACCCGACGCCATCCGCACTGCCCGCCTTGCTGTGGGACTCACGCAAACAGAGGCCGCCAATGTGGTGCGGTCATCTCTACGTGGGTGGCAACAATGGGAGGCCGGCCATCGCGCCATGCCGGCAGGTTTGTTCGAGCTATTCATGCTCAAGACCAGCCAGTGGCCACTCGATGACAAAGCAGATGACTCAACGTGAGGTAATATCGATGGCACGAGCAGCAGCAACCAATACAGGCTATTCCGGTGTCGAAAAGCGCGGCAACTCGATCCGCGTCTTTTTCATGTTCAAGTGCACCCGTCATACCCATACGCTGCCGCAACCTACCCGCAACAACATCAAGCATGCCGTCCAGGTACGCAGCGCAGCGCTGTTCGCCCTCAAAAACGGCAGCTACAACGAGGCGGATTTTTTCCCGCTCTCTCGCTCGGCAGAAAGCACAGCGCCCGGCGAACGCCTGGCCGAACTGTGCGCCCGCTACAAGCCACTCAAGGCGATGGACGTCACGCCCGAAACCCAATCACGCTGCGAGACGGCGCTCGACATCTGCGTGGACACACTCGGCCGCGACCGCATGGTCAGCGCCTTGTTGCCCGAAGATATTCAGCAACTGCGTGTCGATCTGATTGCCACCCGCGCCGTCTCCACAGTGAATCACTATCTGGCCACCTTCTCAGGCTTTCTCTATTGGTGCGAAAATAACCGCTATTGCGGTGAACTCGGCAAGCACTGCACGCGCTTCACCAAAAGCATTCAAGAGCTAGACCCGTTGACCTACGAGGAGTACCAAGCGCTGATCGAAAAAGGCTGCCTGCATCCGATCGACAAAGCCGCCGTGACGCTGGCCGTCTATACAGGGCTGCGACCTGACGAACTACTCGCCCTGGTCGTGGAAGATGTGGCGCCCGATTTCAGCCAGATCACCGTGCGCCGCGCCATCACGCAATCCGTGACGTTCAAGGTACCCAAGACAAAGAAGGAACGCACCGTACTGCTCCATCAGCCAACGCGCGACGCTTTGAAAGTGCTGATCACGGATGCTGAAAAACGCAAGGCGGCAGACCTGACCGTTGCGCTGAACCGCCATGAGTCACGCACCGACCATGTGCGCGTGCTCCTATCTTCGAAGACGCAGGCCCGCAGGAAAGTGATCAATGACTACTTCGTGCCAAGCGCCTGGAACTCCAAATGGCGCCACCTGATCCGGCGCGCCGAGATCCGCCCGCGTCCACCCTACCAGACCCGGCACACTTACGCCTGCTGGAACCTCACTGCACGGGGCAATCTGGCCTTTATCGCCAATCAGATGGGACACAAGGACTACTCCATGCTCGTGACCGTCTATGGCCGATGGATAGATACAGAGTCCTCCAGGGAGCTTCAACGCATCTGGGATGGCATGCAAAAAATGGCTCAAATTACACCAAAATTACACCAATCCGCCACTACAGAATTGATAACCAGTTGATTTTAATGGATAAAATAGAATTATCGTCGCACACCCCCATGATGCAGCAGTACCTGCGCCTGAAAGAAGAGGCCGGCCAGCACCTGCTGTTCTACCGCATGGGCGACTTCTATGAAATGTTCTATGAAGATGCCGAGCGCGCAGCGCGCCTGCTGAACCTGACCCTGACCAAGCGCGGCACCTCGAACGGCGCACCCATTCCCATGGCAGGCGTGCCTTTCCATTCAATGGAAGGCTATCTGGCACGTTTGGTCGCCCTGGGCGAGTCGGTGGCTATTTGCGAACAAATCGGTGACCCGGCCGCAAGCAAAGGGCCGGTTGAACGCAAAATCGTGCGTATCGTGACGCCCGGCACACTCACCGATGAAGCCCTGTTGCCGGCCAAGAGCGACCGGCTGATTGCCGCCGCCTGGATATTGCGACAGCGCCGCACGGAAACCGCGGGTATTGCCTGGATGAACCTGGCCAACGGCAATTTTTGCGTCACCCAGTGCGAACCCGGCATGCTGGATACCGAACTGCATCGTATTGCCCCGGCCGAACTGGTTTGCCCGGAAAGCCAGCGAATCAACCTGCTGGAAGGGGTTGCAGTGAGCACCCTGCCCAACTGGCATTTCGACAGCGACAACGCACGCAACACACTGCAGAATCACTTCGATATCGACTCCTTGAACAGTTTCGACCTGTCGGACTGGCCGGCCGGAACCTGCGCCGCCGGGGCCCTGCTGTATTACGTTCAACGTACCCAAAGCCAGGCCCTGCCGCACATTCAAACCTTGCGTACCGATCGCTCAAGCCAGTACGTGGTTCTGGATCCCGTGACCCGGAAAAACCTGGAAATTACACAAACGCTGGCCGGGGAGGCATCGCCCACCCTGTTCTCGATTCTTGACCACTGCCAAACCCCCATGGGCAGCCGCCTGCTGCGCCATTGGCTGCACCACCCGTTGCGCGACAACAGCGAGGTCGCCCAGCGCCAACGACTTGTGCAGTGTTTTTTATTACCCAATGAAAATGAAGACCCCTGGAATGCATCGCCGGCGCTGGACGCATTGCGCCAACAACTGAACGCGCTGCCCGACATTGAACGCATTGCCACGCGCATTGCACTACGCTCGGTACGGCCACGCGAACTGGCCAGCCTGCGCGACGCACTGGATACCTTGCCGGGCCTTGTTGAACTGCTTACCACGCGATTCAACCCGGACCCTGCCATTGAAATGCACGCACAGGCCCTCACGCTGCCCGGCGCCCTGCCCAACCTGCTGCACAACGCCATCGCGCAGGAACCGGCGCTGCTGGTCAGGGATGGTGGTGTATTGGCCAATGGCTACGATGAAGAGCTGGACACGCTGCGCACGCTGGCCACAGACAGCGGCGACTATTTAATGCAGCTTGAGGCGCGCGAGCGCGAGCGCACCGGCATTGCCAACTTGAAAGTGGAATACAACCGCGTGCACGGCTTTTTCATTGAAGTCAGCAAAGGGCAAACAGACAAGGTACCCGCCGATTACCGCCGCCGCCAAACCCTGAAGAATGCCGAACGCTATATCACGCCCGAATTGAAAACCTGGGAAGATAAAGTGTTGTCGGCCAAAGACCGCAGCCTGGCGCGTGAAAAGCAATTATTCGAAGCACTGCTGGACGAATTGGCCGGCAGCACGAAGGCCCTGTCTTTGTGCGCTTCCACCCTGGCGCAAATCGACGCGTTGGCGGCGTTGGCCGAACACGCCCGCAACAATGACTGGGTTGCCCCGATACTCACCGACGATCACGAAATCATCATTGAACAAGGCCGCCACCCTGTGGTGGAACGCAGCATCGAGCAGTTCACACCCAACGATTGCACGTTGAACAGCGACCAAAGCATGCTGATGATTACGGGCCCCAACATGGGGGGTAAGTCGACCTACATGCGTCAGATCGCGCTGATTGCCCTGCTGGCGCGAACCGGCAGTTTCGTGCCGGCCGGGTCAGCCCGCATCGGGCAAATCGACAGGATCTTCACCCGCATCGGCGCCGCAGACGACCTGGCCGGCGGGCGCTCCACCTTCATGATGGAAATGACCGAGGCGGCCGCCATTCTGGCGGCAAGTACGCCGGCCAGCCTGGTGCTCATGGATGAAATCGGCAGGGGCACCTCAACGTACGACGGGCTGGCACTGGCCTGGGCGATTGCCCACCGCTTATTAACCCACAACCGCGCACTTACGCTGTTTGCCACACACTACTTCGAAATGACGCGGCTGGCCGACACGTTGCCTGCTGCGCATAATGTCCACTTGGCTGCGGCGGAATCCGGCACGGGCATCGTCTTCCTGCACGAGGTACGACCCGGCCCAGCCAGCCGCAGTTACGGTATCCAGGTTGCCCAGCGCGCCGGCATTCCACCCGCCGTGATTCGCCACGCCGGGAAAACGCTGGCCCAGTTGGAACAAAGCAGCAGCCACACGCCCCAACTGGATCTGTTCAGTGCCCCGGCCGCCAACCCCGAACCCGAACCCGCCGACCCATCGATCGATGCCGCCTTGACGCTGTATGAGAACCTCAGCGGCATCGACCCCGACAACCTGACGCCCAAAGAGGCGTTGGAAACGCTTTACCGGCTCAGAAAAGACCTTTCCTGAAAAATACATGATTGATATCCATACTCCTTGCGCGCTACTGGGCGGCCTGACGCCACACGAATTCATGCGCGACTACTGGCAACGAAAGCCGCTGCTCATCCGGCAGGCTTTGCCCAATTTCCGTCCAACGCTCACCATCAACGACATTCGCCAACTCGTGCGACGCGAAGAGGTGGAATCTCGGCTGATCTGGAAAGACCAGCACGGCTGGCAGATGAAACAAGGACCACTGCATCGCCTGCCCTCGCAAAAGCGACATGACTGGACCGTTCTGGCCCAGAACGTGGATGCCCACGACGACGCGGTGGCCGCTTTAATGCATCAGTTCCGTTTCATTCCCGACGCAAGGCTGGATGACGTCATGATCAGCATTGCCGGCGACGGCGGCGGCGTGGGGCCGCATTTCGACAGCTACGACGTCTTTCTGCTGCAAGGTGTTGGCAAGCGACGCTGGCAAATCAGCCAGCAAAAGAAGTTAAGCCTGGAGCCCGATTTGCCGCTGAAGATATTGTCGCAATTCGAGCCGGAACAAACCTGGGAACTGGAGCCGGGCGACATGCTTTATTTGCCGCCCCATGTTGCCCACGATGGCGTGGCCGTGGGCAACTGCATGACAATGTCGATTGGCTTCAGGGCGCCAACACAGGCCGCCCTGGCCTGTGGTTTGCTGGAGGCGGCGAGCGACCAGATCATGGCCCAGTTGGGCGACACCAGCGGCCTGTATGGCGACCCACCCCTGCCCGGGCCCAAACTGAACAAAACATTCAAAGACAAAGGGGCACCCGCAACGGCCAGCCCCGCCTACATTCCCGATGCACTCGTTCAGGAAACCCTGGCCGCAGTGGCCAAAATCAAATTCAATGAAACCCTGGCCGGGCGCTTCCTGGGTCAATGGCTCAGCGAACCGTCGCGGGCTGCCGTTTTTGAAAGCAATCTGGAAGGTGATATCGATTTATTCGACGAACCGCCCGCAAGTGGCACCCTTGTGCTGGATCGATGCACCCGCCTGCTGTATAGGGGCTCGCAGGTTTTCATCAACGGCGAAGTTGCACCAGTAAAAGCCTCGGCACCCATAAAAATGCTGGCCGATCAACGTTACCTTGATTGCGCAGCGCTAAAAAAAATGAGCCCCGATACACGGGACTCATTACAAGCCTGGCTGGAAGACGGCTGGCTTCATTACCAGCCGTAAACCCTAACTAACGTTCTACATTTCCTCGGCCAGTACCGTGATAATCCGTTTGGCGGTATCGGAATTATCGGGCTGGCCTTCCGCCGTTAGCACACGAACGACCGAATTGGCACCTTCGCCCCGCACGTTAACGCGATACTGCGCGGCTTCTGCGGTGCCTTTGCTGCCAAACAAGCGACCAAAGAAGCCGGGCTGCTCGATTTTCGCGCCGGTATCGGTATCGAGGTAGCGAATGTAGTAATCGCCGGCCGAACGGTCGCGATCTTCAACATAGAAACCGGCCGAATCGATGGCCACGCCTACACGACGCCATGCGCGATCGAACGACTCGTTAATGGTCAGTTGCGCGGTACCGCCTGCGGCTGATTGATCTACCACGGGCGTAAGGCTAACTTCTTCGGCCTCTTGCAACTTGCGTCGTGCCTCTTCCATATCGGTGCCCAGGAAGACCATCAGGCGCGCCAGCATCGCGGCATTCAAGTTGGGGTCTTCCTTGCCCTCAATCCATTTCCAGCCCGTGTTATCGACGGTACCGGTTTCCACCATTTTCTGGTGACTAATGTAGACCTCGGTCTTGCCGTTGACCCGTTCCAGACGCGTACGGAAACGCTCACGTTCGCCGCTGTCGGCAACCTGCTCGAAAATAAAGCTGAAGGCGCCCTGAATCAAGCCTTGAGGCAACTTGGCACGGTTTTCCGCCCAATCGGTTTCAATGAGACCGGCCTGCGGATCTTGAGTTTGAATGGTAAACCCTTCGTTACCCCAAAAATCAACGACGTCGGGGTACACCTGCTGCGCCGGACGATCAACCACCAGCCAGCGCAAATCGCCGTCACGACGAATTTCAACGTCTTCGACTGTGGGCAGAACCGTATCGCGCCCGCCCGAAGCCGCCTGCTGTTGCTGCGACTCGGCATACTGGCTGAACGTTGCCGTGCCTTCAGGCGCGCGGTAACGCGCATCTCGGTTGGCCTGGGTCAGATCGGGCGGAATGCTAAGCGGATCACCCGCAACGGAACTCTTGTAATCAACGGCGTCTTCAGAGCCCATGTACTGATTCAATTGCGAGCAGCCGGACAAAACCAAAAAGCCCAGCCCAACGGCCAGACCGGTATAACGTTTGGAGAGGCGAATATTTGTCATTTAAATAAGACCTGCTTCTTTCAAGGAGAGGCGCACCACATTGTGATACTGCTCGTTCAAGGGAGTTAAAGGCAAACGGTAACCTGCCTGGCACAGGCCCATTTCAGCCATGGACCACTTCACGGGTATGGGGTTCGCTTCGATAAACAGAATTTTGTTCAACTGAGCCAACTGGCCATTCAAACGACGCACCGCGGGTACGTCGCCGCTGAGGGCAGCGGCGCACAGCTGATGCATGAGCTTGGGAGCGACATTGGCGGTAACCGAAACGTTGCCCTTGCCCCCCATGAGAATCAGCGCCGCCGCAGTTGCGTCGTCGCCGCTGAACACCTGGAAATTATCGGGCTTGTAATGCAGCAACCACGCGCCGCGGCCGATATCGCCTGTGGCATCCTTCAAACCAATGATGCCGGGAATTTGCGCCAGACGTAACACGGTGTCGTTCGACATGTCGGCCACGGTTCTACCGGGTACATTGTAAAGAAGCGTCGGCAACTCGACTTTTTCCGCGATGGTGCGAAAATGCTGGTACATGCCCTCTTGCGACGGCTTGTTGTAATAAGGCGCAACCGACAACCCTGCCTTGGCCCCGGCCTTGAATGCGTACTCCGACAATTCAATGGCTTCACTGGTGGAGTTGCCGCCAACCCCGGCAATAATCGGGATGCGTCCGGCAGCGTGCTCGACGGCCACGCGAATGAGTTCGGCATGTTCGTCCATGCTGACAGTAGGCGATTCGCCGGAGGTTCCCACCACAACAAGCGCATCGGTGCCTTCCTGGACATGCCAATCAATCAGTTTGCGATAGGCTTCGAAATCGAGTGCGCCATCGGGCAGCATTGGCGTAACCAACGCCACCATGCTTCCCTGGAACTCAGGCATCACAGAATCGGTACTTATCATGATGGGGTAATTCTCCGAGAACTCACCAAAGGGGGTGAGAAAGCCCTAATTAATACTAACTCGCAAGTTTAACGGATATAGGGCAAAACCGTTAATCGTTACAACAGGTTCTATTACAAAAACCACCTGACAATGCCCTGGCCCAGCATCAGCAAGGGCTGCAAGATGGTCCAAAGCACGCCCGTTAGCATCAAAACGATAATAATCATCAGGCCATAGGGCTCAAGGCGGGAATACTGATACGCGGCCTTGCCGGGCAACAAACTGAAGACAATCCGCCCGCCATCCAGCGGCGGCAGGGGTAACAGATTCAGCGCCATCAGAATCAGGTTGACCTGAATACCGGCAATGGCCATGCGCACCCAGAAGTCAGTTGGGGTTGCGCCAAACTCGATAAGAAAGCGCAACGACAAGGCCCACATGATGGCCATGACCATATTCGAACCCGGGCCGGCCAGCGCCACCCAAAGCATATCTTTTTTCGGATTACGCAAACGCGACCAATCCACCGGCACCGGCTTGGCCCAGCCAAACAACAGGCCCGCACCGCCCATTAGCTTGGTGCTTAACAACAAAACCAGCGGCACCACAATCGTGCCCACCGGGTCGACATGGCGCACGGGATTTAGGCTGACACGCCCCATTTGATACGCGGTTGGGTCACCGAACATGCGCGCCACATAGCCGTGCGCCGCCTCGTGCAAAGTAATGCCGAACAAGACCGGCAAGGCGTAAACCGTGATGGTTTGAATGATGGATTCCATGCTTAACCTGCTTCTTAGAAAACAATTCCGTGGGGATCAATCCAGACCCAGCGCGGCCAGATCCCCCTGTCCGCGACGGACAATTTCGGGTTCGCTTCCAGTCAGGTCAATTACGGTGGTGGGTTCGAAAGGACAAGGCCCGCCGTCGATCACGGCAGCCAGCTGGTGGGCGTAGCGTTGCGCAATTTCATCGGCGTCATTAAGCGGGTGCTCTGCGCCTTCGGGGATGAGCGTTGTGGAAATCAGCGGCGAGCCCATGGTTTCCAGAATATCAAGCGCAACCTGATTATTGGGAATACGAATACCAATGGTTTTGCGCGACGGGTGAGACACACGACGCGGCACCTCGCGGGTGGCTTCCAGGATAAAAGTCCAGGGGCCGGGCGTTGCCATTTTCAGGAAACGATATTGCCGATTATCCACACGTGCGAAATGCCCGATTTCAGACAAATCGCGGCATAGCACCGTTAAATGATGACGCGCATCCAAACCCCGGATCCGGCGCAGTGAATCGGCAGCGGCCTTGTCGTCGAGATGCGCAACAACCGCATAACTGGAGTCGGTGGGAATTGCCACCAACCCGCCCTGATTGATAAGTTCACACGCCTGCTTTAACAGGCGCGGCTGAGGATTCTGTGGATGAACGGTAAATAATTGGGTCATTCAATCTACTTTGTTAACAATTACCGGGTAATTATTGGATAATTGGTTAAGTTTAGAGCAAGCAATTCACATTGTCCCATACCTTCCTGAACTCTTAAGGTAATCTCATGCCGGAAACAGCAATAACCACCTGCACGGGCCTCTTATTCAGCTATGGCACACTTGCCGCTCGCTTGAAACGCCGCCTGCGCCGCTTCCAGGTTTTGGCGGCCATCGCGGGCCTGGCGTTCATGCTGGCCCCCGGTGTCTCGCTGGGAGAAAATATGAATCAGTACCCATTACACACCGCCGCACAGGAAAATCATGTCGAAGACATCAGGCAGTTGCTTTCGTCGGGCAGCAAGCTTGATGCGCGGGACGCATCTGGCGCAACTGCTTTGCTGGTTGCCACCCATGCAAACGCCATCGACGCGGCCAAAGTACTGATAGACGCCGGCGCCGACGTTAATGCCAAAGACAACATCCAGGACAGCGCCTACCTGTATTCGGGCGCCCGGGGCCATCTTGAAATTCTGAAAATGACCCTGGCACATGGCGCCGACCTTTCAAGCACAAACCGCTATGGCGGAACGGCCTTGATTCCAGCAGCCGAGCGCGGCCATGTCGAAACAGTGCAAACGCTGATCGATGCCGGTGTCGATATCGACCATGTTAACAACCTGGGTTGGACGGCACTGCTTGAGGCCATTATTCTGGGCAATGGCGGTAAGCGGCATCAACAAATTGTAGAGATCCTGCTTACAGCTGGCGCCGACCCCTACCTGGCCGACCGCGATGGCGTGACACCACTACAACATGCGCAGCAACGCGGCTTCAAGAACATTGAAAATTTGCTGCGTTCGGCACAATCCACATCGGCCACGAAAAAATAAATACCGTATTGACCCGAGCGCGCTATTCGAAGCGTAATAAGAATCTGATTCCTCGCCATACACATACCGACACAACGACACCCAGTAATATCCCACCCGCAATATCCACTGGATAGTGAACACCCAGAAACACTCTCGACCACCCAATACACAAGGCTAAAAAGCCAAAAAACAACCCTACCTTTATTTGCCTGGCCAGCAAAAAAACAGTGGCGAAAATCGTCATGAACATCGCGTGGTTACTTGGGAACGACGCATTGTCCTTGTGGGCGAGCAACGTGCTGCCAACCGATTCCACGAACGGGCGCGGCATATAGAGATACTTTCCAATCACCCAACTAATCACTGCAGCAACCAATGCCGCAGTGACAGTAAGCAGCAGCGTCTTGCGCAGCCTGGGGGCTCCAAATATCAAGCCGACAACGCAATACCCCATTACAAGATATGGCGCATACTTGCTGAAAAACAGAGCCAGCGCAAGCACCACAGGACTGGGGTTAGTGCCTGCATTCAACGCTAAAAACAGATCCAGATTCATAGCTCGATATTATGAACGAATCCCAGGCGCAAGAAACGGTCGCCCTGCCCTTTGCCTTGGGTCAGGCTGAATAGACCAGCTATTCCTAGATGGCTACTGGCCTCAGTTCGTTGACTGTCCTGCGCATCAACAGTCATTGCTCGTTCTGTCTTAGCTGATAGCAACCGGCGGGATTGAACACTTATGCTTACAACGTGCGTACATACACCCCTAAACGCAAAAACGCCACCCAATAAAAGGTGGCGTTTTCACTTAAATTCTGGGGTGACCGATGGGGCTCGAACCCACGACAACCGGAATCACAATCCGGCATAATTTTCAATACTTACGCGGCTTAACAAAGAAACTTGGTGACATGGCCGAAAAAAGGCCTCTAATGTTTTTGCCGTTTCCCGCGGGTCAGTCACCGCATTTCTATACGCATAACGAATTGCGTATAACTACAGGCGTTGGTTGTCCTTGAACCTTCAAGCGCAGCCAATGGTTATTCAATGGGTGGAAATGATGAGGGTTTGCGTTTTAAGTAACGCAAGCGCCGGATACCTGTAGCCGGTTCGCCAGCCTTATCGTTGTCCACCCGCCCTCCTCCGTCTGGCGACGGAACATCCCTACAGGAAAAAGTTATGCATGCACCCAACTCTCAGGGCGCCGCTTCTTGCGTGCGTCCTAATTATTTACGCCCAGAGTATCCCGAAGCTATTCGCGCGGCTCGTCACGCAGCATTGATTTGGTTTCAAAGCGAAACAGGCATGACGCTGTCGCAATTTCGCGACGCTCGATGTTGGGAGCATTGCGAACGCTATCAGGGTTCAGTTGTTGAAAGACACCTCAGAGAGTCTGCGTTTCGCAAGGCGTATGCGGAACAGGTCGGGCAAATTATCGTGGATCGCTATGAAACGCCAGCTTCTTGAACGTCTGATATCGATACGGATGTCGAACGAGGAGCACCAATATTATCTGGTTGCCTCTACAAAAATGGGTGTCAGTCTTTCTGAGTATCTACGCCTTAGATTGGCAAGTACAAACGAAAACGACGTATCGAATCAACTAGCACAGTTACGACTGACGTTGCTCGACAACCCCGGCGAGAACTTTGCTGATCTTTTGCCGGCGATCGCGGAAATCCTGCTGTTGCTGCGCCATATTTGTAAGCCGGGTGATGTACGAGCAGTGCAAGCTGAATTGGAACGCACTGGTTACGTCCCCTGGAGCTCCTCATGAACAAGTACCCAAATCTTGGCGTCATCGCTCGCCATTAGAACCGGAGCGACTTAAATGCAATTGCAAGTCAAGGCTGCTGCGTTGATAACGGTGACGTTCATCAGCGGCTGCGGCTTCGTCCCTAAAAAGCCACCCGCGCCCGATCATGGACAGCGGTTACCAATTAACCTGACTGCGCCTAACCCTCACCCCTGGTCACGCACTGTAGTGAACTCCCAGGTAGCGCCCCGAGTAGTCACTGCTTCAACAACGTCAGAACAGACCAAGCCCTCTAAGCCTGACCCCATCTCGATAGACACAAAGGCGGGTGCCATTACCGAGCGAGAACCCATTGCCATATGGCCAGTACTACTAACGTACAACCCTGATGAAACAATCAGCAGTGCATTGTCCTCTTCGCCCTTGACCAAGGTCAGTTTCTCATGGCCTGAGCCGCAAGCACCCATTGTCACAAATGACGTCAAAGCGAGTCAGCCGCTCACATCCGACACGTTTGTCGAAGCAACGGTGAATCGAACCGGGAATCGCGGA
>DGCD01000010.1 GCA_002384935.1 Pusillimonas sp. UBA3987 | reverse complement strand
CCACCGGCCGAAGCCGAAGAGCGTTATTATCGACAGCTCGCGGCTCCCGCTGTGGAAGCTGTTTTACTTTAACCAAACAGCCTCCGCGATTCCCGGTTCGATTCATATCGCAGCAGCGATGGCAACCATTCTCGGACCGCAGGGGACTGCGAGAGCCGAGGGCATCGCGCCTGCGTCGGTTGGCCTCAAGTACCACTTCATTGACTCTCTCGGCTGGCAACAACCCTCAGTCGGAGCCATTGTTCGCTTCTTCCTACGATCCGGCACTCGCAATTTCAAGACCACTCGGGCCACTAGCGACTTCAGGATCGTCGCAGATTGGGATTTCTTGCCGCAATGGTCCCTGAACCCGAACGTAGGTGTCGCCCTCTACGAGAGCGATGCGAGCCACTTGTACGCGGCTGGGTTGTTCCTTGCGACACTCAACTACAACCCTAGCAAGACCCGAATTTCTTCATCGACGCCGGCCTCCAGTCTCCTGAAACAAGACACGGGCAAGTCGCCGTCCTTGTCGATTTCGGTGCGGCCTATGTCATCGGCCGGGACGTCCAGCTCGACTTCAGTGCCGGGTCACGGGTCGCAGGCAAAACGCCGCCGCGGCTGTTTCTGTCGGCCGGCATCAGCAAGCGGTTTTGATCGGCGCGTGTTGCATGGAACCGGTTCGTTGGATCAAAGCCTCGTCGCAGCGTCGGCCCCGAGCTTGTCGAGTGGCTGAAGTCGCTGGACGAACGGTCGCTCGTGGTTTCCTTTGCGACCGCGCGCGATGGCCGCAGCCATCAGGACCATCAACTCGCCTTTTGAGCGGCAGGGCCGCGCCATGCGGCTCACAACGTGCCTGTTTGCGGCCGCATCGCTTGGTGCTGCGTCTGCATTCGCGCAGGCACCCACTGAAGTGATTGCCGCTGCCATAAGCAGCGCAAAAGCCAATGAAACCCATCTCATCGCAGCCCCTGGTCGATCTGTGGTCAGGTTGCAGGCAGCCCGATTGGGTGTATTATTAGTTGAACTGATGGAGCAGACTCATGGGACTTTTGGACAGAATTTTAGGTGGGCATGGCGGTGGCCATCATGGCGGCGGCCATGGCGGGTATGGCTACGGCGGCGGCATGCCTCCAGGCGGGGCTCCGCCCCCACCTCCGGCTGTGCCAAGCGTGGCGTGTCCGACATGCCGCGCTCCCAACGCGCCGGGTGCGCGTTTTTGCCAGCAGTGCGGTGGATCCTTGATTGCCACGGCCTGCACCCAGTGCGGTACCGCGGTACCGCACGGCGCGAAGTTTTGCGCGCAGTGTGGCAAGGCGACTGACGCCTGATCGGTGAAGGCCAATGTGGATGCGAGCGCGCAGCAACTGCTGGCCGATACGGGCTACCGCAGCGAAGCGGTGATGGCGCAACCGACCAAGGATCATGCACAGTCCGAGCTGGTCATCGCACTGTGGCGCCAGGATAAGGTTGCCGCTGGCAAGATCGACAGCCAGCACTATCCGTATATTGCCCAGATGGCCGCCAAGCTGCAGACCGAAGAGGGCAAGGCGGCTACCGGAATCACAAGTGGATCGGCGAGCCGCCCAATGGCTGGATCAAGAACGTGCTGGCGTTTCGCCAGTTCAGCATGCGCGGGCTGGCCAAGTGCGATGCCGAGCTCAAACTCGTTTGCATGGCGCTGAATCTGCGAAGAAGCTGCTGGGCGTTCAACTGTTCGCTGGAGCGTCCGTAGCGCATGTGCCGCAGGTAGGCAAGCTCCAAATTGAGCTTGTCGATTGTCAGATGTGCCGTCTTGCGTGCGCCGCGCTGCCGCTCAACCTTTTGGGTCAGCGTATCGATCCTGGCCAGAAGCACGTCCGTTGTCATCAGGAATGACTTTGCCAAGCAAACAGGGGTCGTCTCAGAAAACGGAAAACAAAGCACGCTAAGCTATCGCCGACCCTGGCAGGCTTACTCCGCCCTGTAGCGACGCAATCAGTGGGCACGAAACATTCCCCTGCCGCGAGCGACAGGCGCACACAAGTTCAGACAGCACGGCTTCCATGCGCGCCAGGTCAGCCATCTTCTCGCGCACGTCCTTGAGCTTGTGCTCGGCCAGGCTGCTGGCTTCCTCGCAGTGGGTGCCATCGTCGAGCCGCAACAGCTCGGCAATCTCGTCCAAGCTGAAACCCAGCCTCTGGGCCGACTTTACAAATTTCACCCGAACCACATCCGCGCCGCCATAGCGGCGAATGCTGCCGTAAGGCTTGTCCGGCTCCGGCAACAAGCCCTTACGCTGATAGAAACGGATTGTCTCCACATTGACGTCGGCCGCCTTGGCAAAAACGCCAATGGTCAGGTTCTCCAAATTGTTTTCCATACCGCTTGACTCCGTACATTGGTACGGAAGTAAGCTTACGCTATCCAATCCAAATTCAAAAGGGCCAACGTATGTCTGATTCGCAAAACGGGCGCGGTGCGCTATTCGCTGGCGGGCTGTCTGCCATCCTTGCTTCGACCTGCTGCCTGGGGCCGTTGGTTCTGGTCGCCCTGGGCTTTTCCGGTGCCTGGATTGGCAATCTGACGGTGCTGGAACCGTATCGCCCGTTGTTCATTGGTGTGGCTCTAGTGGCGTTGCTTTTCGCCTGGCGGCGCATTTTCCGGCCGGCCAGTGCCTGCAAGCCTGGCGAGGTCTGTGCGATTCCGCAGGTGCGCGCCACCTACAAGCTGATTTTCTGGATCGTGGCCATGCTGGTCTTGGTCGCGCTTGGATTCCCCTATGTCGTTCCCTTTTTCTATTAATCAGGAGCTCACCATGAACAAGCTGTTTGCCGCCCTCGTACTCGCTGCACTCGCCGCCCCGGTATGGGCAGCCACCCAGACCGTCACGCTGGCGGTGCCTGGAATGACCTGTGTCACGTGCCCGATCACGGTCAAGAAGGCGCTCTCCAAGGTCGAGGGCGTGAGCAAGGTAGATGTGGGCTTCGAGAAGCGCGAGGCCGTCGTCACTTTTGATGATGCCAAGACCAACGCGCAGAAGCTGACCAAGGCCACCCAAGACGCCGGCTACCCGTCCAGCGTCAAGCAGTGAGTCACTGACTAAAACCGGGATCGATCATGGGACTGATGACACGCATTGCCGATAAAGCCGGCGCGCTTGGCAGCGTCGTTTCCGCGATGGGCTGCGCTGCTTGTTTTCCGGTCCTCGCCAGCTTTGGCGCGGCCATCGGGTTGGGTTACTTGAGCCAGTATGAGGGCCTGTTCATCAGCCGTCTGCTACCGCTATTCGCCGCGCTGGCCTTGATGGTTGGCGTGTCGATCTGGGATTTCGTGTCGCCAGCGCATGGCCGTTGCGGCCCGGACGGCTGCGAACTCCCCGCAAAACACGGCTGACGGCGTGAGCCAACGGCCAACACAGAAAAGGAAAGATGAATGACCACCCTCAAAATCACCGGCATGACGTGCGACTCGTGTGCGACGCACGTCAAGGAGGCCCTGGAGAAAGTCCCCGGCGTGCAGTCGGCGGATGTCTCCTATACCAAGGGCAGCGCCAAGCTCGCCGTTGAGGCCGGCACGTCGCCAGACGCGTTGACTGCCGCCGCGGCCGCTGCTTTGTCAAAAACGGGTTATCGGGCCACGCTCGTCGACTCACCCTTGGCTCCGGCGAGTGGCGGATTGCATATTGCCGTTATCGGCAGCGGCGGCGCGGCGATGGCGGCAGCATTGAAGGCCGTCGATCAAGGCGCGCACGTCACCCTGATCGAGCGCGGCACCATCGGCGGCACCTGCGTCAATGTCGGCTGCGTGCCATCCAAGATCATGATCCGCGCCGCGCACATCGCCCACTTGCGCCGCGAAAGTCCGTTCGATGGCGGCATGCAGCCCACACCGCCGACAATCTTGCGCGAGCGGCTGCTGGCCCAGCAGCAGGCGCGCGTCGATGAACTGCGCCACGCCAAATACGAAGGCATCCTAGATGACAATCCCGCCATCTCCGTGCTGCACGGCGAAGCCCGTTTCAAGGATGCGCACAGCCTGACCGTACAGCTCGATGGCGCCGGCGATCGCGTTGTGCCGTTCGACCGCTGCCTGGTCGCCACCGGCGCGAGTCCGGCCGTGCCGCCGATTCCCGGCCTGAAAGACACACCCTATTGGACTTCCACCGAAGCGCTGGTCAGCGACACGATCCCTGTGCGGCTGGCCGTGATCGGCTCTTCGGTGGTAGCGCTGGAACTGGCGCAGGCGTTCGCTCGACTCGGTAGCAAGGTGACGATCCTGGCGCGCAGCACACTGTTCTTCCGCGAAGACCCGGCCATCGGTGAAGCCGTCACGGCCGCGTTCCGGGCGGAGGATATCGAGGTGCTGGAGCACACGCAGGCCAGTCAGGTTGCCCATGTGGATGGCGAGTTCGTACTCACCACGGCGCTCGGCGAACTGCGCGCCGACAAGCTGCTGGTCGCCACTGGTCGCTCGCCCAACACGCGCAGCCTAGCGCTGGACGCGGCGGGCGTCGTGCTCAACCCGCAAGGCGCTATCGTCATCGACGCCGGCATGCGGACCAGCACGCCGGACATCTACGCCGCCGGCGACTGCACCGACCAGCCGCAATTCGTCTATGTAGCGGCAGCGGCCGGTACCCGCGCTGCGATCAACATGACAGGTGGTGACGCGGCACTGAACCTGACCGCGATGCCAGCCGTGGTGTTCACCGACCCGCAAGTGGCCACCGTGGGCTACAGCGAGGCGGAAGCGCACCACGACGGCATCGAGACCGACAGCCGCACGCTGACGCTGGACAACGTGCCGCGTGCGCTCGCCAACTTCGACACACGCGGCTTCATCAAGCTGGTGGCCGATGCCGGCAGCGGGCGCTTGATTGGCGTGCAGGCGGTCGCACCGGAAGCGGGCGAACTGATCCAGACGGCCGCGCTGGCGATTCGCAACCGAATGACGGTGCAGGAACTGGCCGACCAGTTGTTCCCGTACCTGACGATGGTCGAAGGGCTGAAGCTCGCGGCGCAAACCTTCAGTAAGGACGTGAAGCAGCTTTCTTGCTGCGCCGGATGAAGAAAAGGAGGTGTTCGATGAACGCCTACACGGTATCCCATCTGGCCCTTGATGCCGGCGTGAGTGTGCATGTCGTGCGCGACTACATGCTGCGTGGATTGTTGTGGCCGGTCGCTTGCACCGCGGGCGGCTACGGCTTGTTCGACGCCGCCGCCTTGCAACGGCTGTGTTTCGTGCGGGCCGCTTTTCAGGCGGGCATCGGCCTAGACGCACTGGCGCGGCTGTGTCGGGCGCTGGATGCTGCGGATGGCGACGGTGCGGCTATGCAGCTTGTGCCGTGTTGCGTCAGCTCGTCGAACGCCGGCGCGAGGCCTTGGCCAGCCTCGAAATGCAGTTGGCCACAATGCCAACCGAGCCGGCACAACATGCGGAAAGTTTGCCATGAACAGCCCCGAGCGCATGCCGGTCGAGACGCACAAGCCGTTGACCGGCTATCTGTGGGGCGCACTGGCCGTGCTTACCTGTCCCTGCCATCTGCCGATTCTCGCCGCCGTTCTTGCCGGCACGACCGCCGGCGCATTCATCGGGGAGCACTGGGGTGTTGCAGCCCTCGCGCTGACCGGCTTGTTTGTCCTGTCCGTGATGCGGCTGCTTCGGGCCTTCAAGGGAAGATCATGACCGCTTCCCTACCAATCAAGAGTAGGCATCTTGAGATTTGCTACAAATCTGGAGTATCACCACGAACGCAAATTTCCCGAACACTGCCAGTTGCACCACCTGCTGCGAATGCTGCAAAGAAATTCCGCTCGATGCCGCCTTCACCCCGGAAGGCGCGAAATACGTCGAGCACTTCTGCGGGCTGGATTGCTATGAACGCTTCCTGGCACGCGCCAAGGCCGCCACAGAATCCGGCATTGCGCCTGTTCCTGACGGTTCGCAGTCGTCAGGTTGAAGCATACCCTAACCTGATGTCAGGCTTGGCGCGCAATCTCGATGACTTGCGCTGCCTGGTGCAGAAACTCACCAAGCGCGGCGTGTGCATCGAGTTTGTCACTTTGCCGGTGCATCATCACACCAGACATTTAGCCCGCCTTTATAACTGCCATTAAGCCAGTAGCCGCAAGCGTTCCAATGTGCGCAGCGCCTTGGGTTCGGCTTTGTGTAGCAGGCCACGGTGCACGAAAATCTGGCCTTATCGGTCGTGGGTAGAGTGTCGTTTAAATACCGTCTGCCATAGCAAACAGCCCAGTCCTTGGTGTTGCCTGGCGGGGCGACTATAGAGTTCAGCGGTCTGCAACGTCAGCACACACGGTTGGCGATTCAACCAGACGTTGGCTAAATCTAGTGGCTTTTGCTGGCTGCGCAGCAAGAACAGGTCGCGTTCGCCCTGTTGCCATCATACCCGCAGCAGCGGGTCATTAGCCTGTGCAAGGTCTTGCTGAGAGGCTTGGCTACATACCTCGGTTCAATAGCGCTTCCATTACTCGCCATACAGGGCAATGAACGCGGGCCATCGCTACGAAGCAGACGAGTCGGGCTCGATTTCAGGCATGATGTGTTTTCGGCTCTTCATCATAAAAGGGGGACGACCGGTATTCATTAAACTTGTTTTTTCGACGAACAGGCTTAATGGAGGTAATACCGATGTCCCCAATAGATTCTATCTTAGGTTTGCCCGGTTTGATAATTGAGCGGGTTGAGCGCGCCCACACGATTCGGGTGTGGGCCAGGCCTGGCAAGCGGCCTGCTTGTATTCATTGCCGGCAAGCGCCGGTGCGGATTAAGTCGACGTATGGGCGCACTGTAAAGCACACGCGTCAGGGTAACCAGTTGATGGTGCTGCACCTGCGAGTGCCTAAGTATCATTGTCTGTCGTGTAATCGTTATTTTCGTCATCGGTTTGCCGGGTTGCGGCCTTGGCACCGCTCAACCGAGGCGTATCGCCTGGAGGTCTTTGAGGCGCATGAAGGTGGGGTCAGCCAGCGCAAGCTGACCCGAACCCACCACATTGGCAGTGCCACGGTTGAGCGTTGGTACCAGTCTTACATCAAGCAACGGGTCTCTGAGTTATCGGGGCGCAGTTGTCCGCAAGTTTTAGGTATTGATGAGCATTTCTTTACCCGTAAGAAGGGCTACGCGACCACCTTGGTTGATTTGAAGAATCACAAGGTCTTTGATGTGGTGCTGGGGCGTTCAGAGGCGAGCCTGCGCAGCTATTTAAAGCGTCTTCCCGGACGTGAGAACGTGCGGGTCATTGTGATGGATATGTCCGAGACGTACCGTCGGATTGCCCAGCAGTACTTCCCCAATGCCATGATCGTGGCCGACCGCTTTCATGTGATTCGCCTGGTCAATCAGCACTTTTTGAAGCTGTGGCAACAGTACGACCCCGAGGGACGTAAGAACCGGGGACTGCTCAGTTTGATGCGCCGTCATCACTGGCGACTGTCTGCTGTTCAAAAGGAACGGTTGCATCAATATCTGGCGCAATCGCCTGTTCTGAATGCTTTATATTTTGCTAAACAGCAGCTTAATGGTTTTTTGACCCTGCGCATGACACACCGAGAACGGGCAAGCAAGATGCTGCCTAAGTTCCTGGCGCTCATTCGTCAGTTTGAACAAAGCCCAGCCCGAGCACTGGCTGCTACGTTATTATCGTGGCTAGAACCCATTGTGCGCATGTGGCGCTTTTCAAAGTCTAATGGAATTACTGAGGGGTTCCACACAAAGATGGAGATGCTTTCGCGCAGAGCGTATGGGTTCAGGAATTTTGAGAATTACCGCCTGCGCGTCTTAGCTCAGTGCGGTTGGAACGGCGTGATTAACCGTGTTTGATGAGTGCCTATCCCCCTTTTATGGGGTAGAGCCGTGTTTTCTTCCGGCAGAGAGTGCAGTTCATAGTAGGTAGGCGCGTTTACCCCTGGGTTTACCCCTTGAGGCCATAACGGAACAAGGGCTTACAGAAATAAATCTGTAAGCCCTTGATTTTATTGGTCGGAACGGAAGGATTCGAACCTTCGACCCCTTGCACCCCATGCAAGTGCGCTACCAGGCTGCGCTACGCCCCGAAAGAACGTGATTTTAGCATAGTTTTACCCGACCTTTTCAGCCCGCTTTTTTCGCCTTCCGCCAAACAACTTAACCCTTTTATATCAAGCATTACCGCGCAATGGTGTACGCCATCTTGCGCATTTCAGCATGCTCATTTGATACCTATAGTTTGCCTCATACAAGCTGTATCAAATTGTCATAAACGAGGAAAACAAAGCATGCTCCGCCCCCTATTATGGTTTGTTCTTGGCGCACTGATAACGCAATCCGTCAGCGCCCAAAACACCGGCGTTTCTGTAACCGAACAGCGGGAAAATCCTGCTCAGCCCGGCGTACCTGTTTTGTTACAGGCACAAAGTGCATATCAGCAACAGCCTGCCGACACTAACGCGTTGCTGGCGTATATTGCGGCGCTACGACAGGCGCGTCTTGCCAGCATTGCCTACGTGCTGGCGCAACAGCACCAAGACACCATTCCCGCCGGCCTGCTGCGCGAACTGACCGTTGATTATGCTGCGGAGCTGACAAGGCTCTCACTGGCACCTGCGCGAAGCGAATCGGAGCGGTACCTGCTGGCCGATCGCGCTCTGGCAATTTACGACACACTGCTGGAGGCCAACAATGAACTGTCGGCCACTGAACCGGCAAACCACCGGATATATTTTGACCGGATCCAGGCCTTGCACGCCAGAAAGCGTATGCAGGGGGTTGTTCAATCGTATGAACAATTAAGTGCAGAAAATATCGTCATACCCGCCTACCTGCTTAATGAAATCGGCGACGCCTACCTCTACCTGGAACAACCCGAGAAAGCCGCAAGTTTCTACGAAAACAGCCTGGCCACCAATGCCAATAGCCCGCGCGACCGCTCGGATGTCGTAAAGGAACAAATCGGACGCTATTACGCGCTTCAGGAGCAAGGCCGCTGGACCGAAGCCTACACATTGCTTGAGACCACATACGCGCAAGAGCCGCCCTGGCGTCGCTTACCCGGGGTGAATCAGCCGCTGCCCAACGATTCCTATCTTGAAGTTGCCCGCACCTGGGCGGTTGCGCCGTTATTTCACAACAACCCAGGCCTGGCGCTTGAGCGCCTGGAGACATTAAGCCAGAACGCACCCCGCGATGCCGGACTGAAAATCGAACTGGCCAACACCCAACGTGCATATGGCCATCCTCGAGCCGCCCAACTTACGTTAAAGCAAGCCGAAGCACTTGCGCCTTTGAATCCCGACTTGCTGACTGCCCAGGCACAAACCGCGCTTTCTCTTCAGGAATGGGAGCAGGCACAAGAACTGGTTGAATTTACCCAAACACATTATCCCGAACTCAAGACCACCCAGCACCTGCAGAAAGATTGGGGCACCCACGAAAAATGGGAATTGCTGATTGGGGCACAAAAAACCTTTAGCTCAGACAGCCCGGTTTCCGGCAGCGGTGAACACGCGTTGGAAACAACCCTTTACAGCCCACCCATCTCATTAAACTGGCGCGCTTTGGTTGGCGCGGGCCAATCCAACGCAACGTTCAACGACGAGCCATTACGTAACCGATGGGTCAAAGGCGGCGTTCAATGGCGTGCCGGCAACACCACCATTGAGGCCGCTTTAATCAACCAGCGTTACGGTTATGGCCAAAAAACAGGTGCGTACGCAAATGTCGAACAGGCATTGAGCGATACCTGGACTGTCGGTGGCGCCCTTTCATGGCGTGGCCCGGCAACGCCTTTGCGCGCACTGTCAGACAACATCAGCGCGAACGCGGCACAAGCCTGGGTGCGCTGGACCCCTGATACCTATCGGGAATGGATGCTCAGCGTCGCCCCCGCCCGTTTCAGCGATGGAAACCGCAGGGTCGAGCTGCGCATATACGGTAAAGAACCGATCAAGCAATGGCCCACCGTTCGTCTGGACGGGGAAATAGAAATATCCGCTTCGGCCAATACAAAAGAAGACACCTCCTACTACAACCCCAAGGCCGATTTTGGCGCGCTTGCCGGTGTGCGGCTCACCCACTTGCTTAACCAAAGATATGAGTCGCGACTGGAACACTACGTGCAGTTACTGGCCGGCTCATACAGCCAGAAACACTTCGGTACCGGGCCAATGACGGCAATTGGATACGGCATCAGTTGGCGCGCCAACCGCAACCTTGAGATTTCATCAAGCATTCTGGGTATTCGACGACCTTACGACGGCAAACAAGAAAAAGAATTGCGCCTGGCGTTGAACATCAGCCTGCGCTTCTAGAGGGCATCATCATGAAACGGTTTTCAACTTATCGCCCTGCCACTTACGGCTTCCTGATGGGATGTGTGCTGGTGTTTCTGGCAGGCTGCCAGCACATGGGAAATTCGGGTGGCATCGAATACACCCCACCCGCCCAACGCACCAAAGCCATTACCGAAGCCCCCTGGCCCAAGAATCATTTCCTGGTGCTGGCCTACCACGACGTTGAAGATGCAAGCCCGGACCAGACATTCGTTAGCGTGCTAACCGAACATTTGCGGCAGCAGTTTTCCTGGCTGCACGAAAACAACTATGTCCCCGTAAGCATCGACCAGATACTGGATGCAAAGGCGGGCAGAACCGAACTGCCCCATAAAGCCGTTCTACTGACTTTCGACGACGGCTATCAAAGTTTTTACCAGCATGTCTACCCGCTTTTAAAAGCCTATCAATGGCCGGCAGTGGTGGCGCCTGTTGGAGTATGGACAGACCCGCCACCTGGGGCAAGTGTGAACTTCGGCGATCTGGTCGTACCCAGGGAACGCTTTCTAACCTGGGACCAAATAACCGAAATGTCGCGTTCCGGCCTGGTTGAGGTGGCGGCCCACTCCAACAACCTGCATTTTGGAATACAGGCAAACCCACAGGGAAATCTTCAGCCCGCCGCCGCCGCCCGCCTTTACGACCCCCTGACTTCAACCTACGAATCCGACAAAACATACCGCGCACGTATTTCACAGGATGTCGCCGCCATTACGGAAAAGATCGCACGCGCCACCGGACGGCCGCCCAGGGTATGGGTTTGGCCATACGGAACCGGTAGTGGGTTGGCCGCGCAAACTATTCAGGATCATGGATATGCCCTGCTGCTGACATTAGAAGACGGACTTGGCAATACAAACAACTTCACGCATGTTCCCCGATTATTGATTTCCAATGACCCCGTCCTGCCCAGTTTTGCCAATGCCGTACTTGCCCAGGAAAACCCTGAAATCATGCGCGTGGCACAAGTCCGTCTGGATGAGGTATACGACACTGATCCAGACCAGATGAACCGGAAGCTGGGGCTTTTGATTCAACGTATCGCCGATCTTCAGATCACGACCGTTTTCCTGGATGCCGATGCCGACACAGATCACGATGGCTTGCCCGATGCATTTTATTTTCCCAACCGCCTGCTCCCGGTGCGTGCCGACCTGCTGAACCGTACCGCATGGCAACTGCGCAGCCGCGCGTTTGTTGATGTCTACGCCTCCCTCTCGCCCGACAAGGTCAGGCAGGTCGCTCAGAATGATCGTGATGCGGTCGCCCTGTTTGAAGACATGGCTCGCAACGCCATTTTTGCCGGCGTTCATTTCAGGAGTCAGGGCGACACACCGCTGACGCAAACCATTGCGCAAAGAATGCGATTCATCCGGGGAGATGAACTGAAAACAGCTGCCACCGCTGAAGCCGGTTATGACGACACCGCACAACGACTCCCGCCTGACACATTGATCGCTTTGTCTTCACTGCTTGGCCAGCACGACTGGGTTGTCGTGGAACTGGCATCAGCAGGCAACCAATACAACGAACCGGCCAGGCGCATTCAACGCCTCAACCCGCAACTGAATCTGCCTCCTTTTGCCGCACAACGCCTGATTATCAGCTTTGTTACCGGCAACCAACCAGTAAGCAGTACGCCGGACATCAACAACGTCGGCCCAGAGCGCGAAAGCATTGACCTGGCGCAAGCCATGCGCCAGCTACAGCAGCACGGGCATATGAGTTACGGCTACACCTACGACGACTTCCTGGGCGATCGCCCTCAAATGGCGGTGATTCGTCCCGTTTTCTCTAACGCATGGTATCCACTGAAATGACAGAACGCATCATCGCATTTGGCATCCTGCTCGTCATGCTGGGCACACCCGCAGGCGTGATCTTTGCAGCCACAAGCCACTACCTGAGCAGTTTCGTCTTTTATTACCCATTGACCATGTCCGGAATCTGGATCGCAGGCGGACTGTTCTTCTGGTGGCGGTGGGAACGACATTGGAAATGGGGGCCTGGTACTCCCCCCCCGGTCCTGAATGACGAGCCGCTCATTTCCATCCTGATTCCCTGCCACAACGAGAGCGAAAACATCCTCGACACGCTGGACGCGGCAACAGGCCAGCACTACAAAAACATCGAAATCATCGTCATTGACGACGGTTCTACCGATCAGACCGGCGAATTATGCGAGCACTATGCAAGCCTGAACCCCAGAATCCGCGTTATTCGTTTAACCCACAACCAGGGCAAGGCGATGGCACTGCGCATGGGCGCCCTGGCAGCCAGAAGCGAATATCTGGTTTGCATTGATGGTGACGCCATGCTTGAGCCTGACGCCTGCCAATACCTGATTGCACCACTGGTCAAACACGACGCCGTCGGCGCCGTCACCGGCAACCCCCGCATCCGAACACGCTCCACCCTGATTGGCAGGATACAGGTCGGTGAGTTTTCCTCGATCATCGGATTGATAAAACGAACCCAGCGCATCTATGGCCGACTCTTCAGCGTCTCGGGCGTGGTGGCCGCGTTTCGACGCAGTGCCCTGCACGACGTTGGCTACTGGAGCCTGGACATGAACACTGAAGACATCGACATTACCTGGAAACTGCAATTGGGCGGCTGGAACGTATTTTATGAGCCCCGCGCCCTTTGCTGGATCCTGATGCCCGAGACATTGCGCGGCTTGTGGAAGCAGCGATTGCGCTGGGCTCGCGGCGGCGCTGAAGTCTTTCTTAAAAATCTACCCGTACTTTTGAGCTGGAGGCACAACCGTATGTGGCTTCTGATGCTTGAGTATGCCCTTTCGACACTCTGGGCCTTCTCGCTTGCCCTGCTGGCCCTGCTATGGCTTTGGGGACAAGCATTCGGTCTTCCGGCGCAATTAAGCGTTGCCGAACTACTTCCTCCAACCTACACCGGCCTGATTCTGGCATTTGTCTGCCTGTTTCAGTTTGGTATCAGTACCCTGATTGACCGGCGTTACGAGCCCGGACTGACGTATTCACTTTACTGGATCGTCTGGTACCCCTTTGTTTACTGGCTGATCAGCCTCACCACCACTATCTGCAGTTTTCCAAGCGTCATGCTGAGAATGCGGCGCCAACGTGCCCGCTGGACCAGTCCTGATCGCGGAATCAAGGAGCAACCATGATTACTTTATTGCATACCCGGTGTTCACGTACAACACGAATCGTCGACAGCACATTAACCGGCTTGGGCTGGACGGGGTTTCTATACCTGTGTGTCAATGATGTCTTTGCAATACCCACACAGGCACTGTCGAACTTGTCGAGTCCGACTGCATTTCTTTGGTTTGGTGAGGTCTTTTTAATTACCGTTGTCGCACTGACGTCCTGGTCGCTCTACAACAAAAGTCGGTATTGCCCTCGTCAAACAGCCTCGGGCGAACCCCTCACCAAGGACGCCCTGTCATCATCCTTTCATCTTTCTGCACACGATATAAGCCGCCTGCAAGATAGTGTTCTTTGCGTCATACACCACGAAGACAACGGCCAAATCAGTCATGTACAGACACGCCACTCATCGCCCGAGAAGATGCGGTTGATTGCCTAATGATCTGACTTTAGTAACACAGGCCATAGGCCATTTGAACTAACGATCTAGTTCAATCCGCGTACGTAAAAAAACATCCTCAATCTAGGTCTTTTGCCGAATGTATAAGGCGTTGCAGATCCCTATCATGAACCCATAAATGTAAAAGCAATTATCAAAACATGCGCAAACTTGAATTTATGTAAGTTTGCCCGACGCCAGAAATATTCGAGTAATCAGGACAATGGAAATGAAAGCCGCCTATGCAATGCTGTTTTGCTCGCAAGTCGCCCTGTCATCAGCACTGTGTCTGATGACACCCGTCTCATGGGCAGCGAACGACACGCCGGAAAACGGTAATGGCGGCATCAATGGGAGCACTAATGCAGAAAAAGAAAGCCGGCGCCTCCTGGAAGACCCATTGACCGGCATTGTAATTAACAGAACGGTCACCGTGCTGGGCAAAGATTTTTATCACTATTTCGTAACCGCCTGGCGGCAAAAGGACGGCGACAACCGCTACTCACTCACCGTATACGAACGCCCGTCGGCGCGTTGGGGAAGCGAAATCTGGATTGAATATCAACGCAATCAAATGTTTCGCATCTTTTTGTCGCCTGCACGTCAGGCGGCCAGAAAGGTCAGCGAAGAGGCAGCCGAGATTGTTCATCGAAACATTATCGAAAGCGAGATTCGCAAAGCACTGACACAAAGTCAGGATCTGGCCGACGAAGAATTGTGACCCACGGAGAAAATATCATGAATACTAAGATCCACCATCGACGTCATCTCGCTGCCCTCTTCGCCGTACTAACATGTACCGCAAATATCGGCAGCAACGCCAGCGAACTGGTTTACTACCCTCTTAACCCGTCTTTTGGAGGCAATCCGTTAAACGGTTCGGTACTGCTCAATTCCGCATTGGCTACCAATAAACACACCGATCCCGATGTCGATGACCAGTCACCATTAGACGGCCAGCAAACGCCATTGCAGGCGTTCCAGGAAAGCCTTGAACGCGCTGTGCTATCGCGGCTCACTTCGGCTGCAACCTCGAATTTATTCGATCCTGTCACGGGGCAACTTGTTCCCGGTACTGTCGAAACCGGCAGTTTCATCATCACCATCAGTGATACAGGCAACGGCACTTTAGCGATTAACACGCTGGACAAAACCACCGGCAGCAGTACCACTTTCGAGGTGACGCAATGAACGCCCAAGCACATCATGCCCGGGCGCTTGCCCCTTTACGCAAAGGCACCAAGATTAGCCTGGCTTTGCTTTGCCTGGCCCTGGCTGCCTGCGCACCTTTGCAAAAACCGGTTGAAGTGGCAAACCAGGCCGAACTCACCCCTGCAACGCCATCAACTCATGACCTGTTCAAATTGCCGCCACCCAAAGGAAAAATTGTGGTGGCGGTTTATGGCTTCAGGGATCAAACGGGCCAGTACAAAGCGGCGCCAGACAGCTCTTTCTCGACCGCCGTCACACAAGGCGCGGCGGCAATGCTGATTAAAGCACTGAAAGACTCAGGCTGGTTCACGCCCGTTGAACGGGAAAGCCTTCAGGAACTCTTGACAGAGCGCCGCATTGTGCGCGCCCTGGACGGATCACAAGACAAAGACGCCCCGGCCATTCAGATTCCACCGCTTGTTCCGGCCTCCATTCTCATCGATGGGGGCGTGATCGCCTATGAAAGCAATGTACGCACCGGCGGCCTGGGTGCCCGTTTCCTGGGTGTTGGCCTGTCGACGCAATACCGTGTTGACCAGATCACGATTGCGCTGCGAAGCGTCGATATCCGGTCCGGACAAATTCTTCAATCGGTTTCAACCACAAAAACCATTTTCTCATACGAAGTAAGACCCAGTGTATTCAAGTTCGTGAATTTCAAAGACCTGCTGGAAATTGAAGGCGGCCTTACACGCAACGAACCGGCCCAGCTCGCCGTCAAGGAAGCCATTGAGTCGGCCGTTATTTATTTAACGGTAAAAGGCCTGAAAGACGGCCAATGGACTTTACAGAATGAAACCGACTGGAATTTGCCGATTATCCAGGACTATCTGCGAGAAGAAACAAACTACTCGGTGCCCATTCAAACGGCTGAAGCAGTAACCAACGCGGCCTCAACCACTTCAGATTTCACGCAAACGCAATAAACCTTGCCTTCGGGCAAACCAGGCCTGCTACCAAGACCGGCAGAATCCTGGTGCAGCAAACCCGGTCTTTTATTCAGGAGAGTAGCAATGCGTATATATCAATTAACTTCGTTAGCTTGCGGTCTGACCCTTGCATTCGGCGTTGCGTCATCAGCTATGGCTGAAAATACCGCAACCATTTACCAAAATGGTTTCGGCAACGACTCATCGATTGAGCAGTATGACAATCAAAATGCCGCAGCAACGGTGACAACCTATGGCCACGCCAACGACAACGTCGTGGTTCAGCAAGACACACAGTCGACAACCGCCAATATTCTGACCAGTTGGGGCAGCAACAACGACAACTACATCAGTCAGGAAGACGTGCAGAACTCGAGCGCCAACGTCTTTCAAAACGCTGACTACAGTAAAGTGGTTATCGAACAAGGCGGCACGACTGCAATGGTAGGCGGTGGTTGCGGATGGTACGGTTGTGGGCCGAGTTATCCCGTTACTGTCGATGGCACCAACCAGGTTGCTGTCGTAAACCAGCTAAGCGGTTGGGGACATGACGCTTATATCGGGCAAACAGGTCATAACGTGTCATCCACCATCACACAAAGTGGCCATCGCAACAAGGCCGTTAGTGTGCAGCGCGGCACCGGCGGCGACCCCGACAGCTCCATCATTACCCAGTCGGGCAGTCATAACCTCGCTTCAGTCGACCAATACGGCAAAGACCTGACATCGACCGTATCACAAGCAGGCAGCTACAACGTTGCCAACGTGATGCAGAAGAACTCGGGCCAAACCGCAACCGTTACACAGGTTGGTCATTTCAACAAGGCTAATGTCATTCAGCATTAAGCCAAGCCGGACGCCACAACACCGGCATAAGCCGGTGTTGTGGCCAACAAGCAATGTATGAAGGTTCATGTGATGGATACTGATCTGAATTTCGATGTCTGGTTAAGTACCTATACCCAAGCCAAGCCGGCCGTGATCGTTCCGTTTATCCGAAGCACCGAGAGCCAGGCGCTTGAATATCTTATCGAAGCCACCAATCAGGGGCGTTCCGGAACAAGTCGGACCGCCCAATCGGGAAGCGTGCACTTAGCGGCAAACGAAACCCAGGCACTTGCCCAACTCGTCTTGACCCGCACCGACAGCGAACATTGCAGCATCACAATCGCTATCAAGAATTCGAAGGGCCACCACAAAACATTCACGTTCAAATGTGAAAATAACGGCCCTACCCAAGGCTAACAGGATGATTTATATCAAAAAATACCACATTCAGCTTGCTGAAACGAACGCCGGGCGGTAGTATGAATCGCCGCCTGTGCTGTCGGTCGCGAAGAGTCGTTAACTCTTTCTTCTTAAAGGAAATCGCAAATGGCACGCATCATGATTCTTGAACCTTACCCTTTGCTTCGGCTGGGCCTCGTTCAACTTCTGTCCGGTTTAGGCACCGATACCATCCTGAACAGCCAGGGGAACCTTACTGAAAACGAGACACCCGCAGAACATTATGACCTTGTGTTAATGTCAATTGGGGAAATAAATACCCAGAACCGAATCCAGGAAGTTGAGCAATTGTTCACCCCCGATGCCATTTTGCTTATGGGCGAAGCGCCTACTTTGCCAAATGATGTCGCGAAAATCTCACCCACCATTGCAGGCTATATTGCCAGCTCAAGTCCTTCCGAAGTACTACAGGCAGCAGTGCGTCTTGTCCTGGCTGGTGGAACCTGCTTTCCAAGGAAAACTGAAGTTGCAACGCCGGTTGAGATAAAATCCGATCCAATCGTAACGGCCTACACGCCAATACGCTGGCCCCCCGCCATTGAACTATCGGTGCGCCCGCCAAAATCGCGACGTGAACATGAAATGCTGGGTTTAACCCCTCGTCAATATGAAGTTCTGGTGCTTTTGGCCCAAGGCCATCCCATGAAAATGATCGGGCGAAAATTAAACATTTCCGTTGCGACCGCAAAAGCACACACCGAAACGCTATACCAGCGCCTGAACGTACATAATCGCAATGCCGCTGTCTATGCTGCCGTTTCACGCGGTGCCAAACTGGGTTGGGCAAGCCTGGCCAACAATACTTTCGACACCGATATAAAGACCAAAGAAGTACAGCGGGCATGAATTGCGTCCCTCGGGACGCAATTTTCAAACCTACACCACGCTCGAAACTAGCCTGCGGTGTCCTCGGCAACCTGCTGCATTTGCCACATTTGCGCGTAACGGCCTTTAAGCAGCAACAATTGCCGGTGTGTTCCCTGCTCGATCACTTTCCCATGATCCATCACCGCAATAATGTCGGCATCAGCAATCGTGGACAAACGATGCGCAATAATTAAAGTGGTCCGATTACGGGCAATTAAATTCAACTCTTCCTGAATCTGCCTTTCCGTACGTGTATCCAACGCACTAGTGGCCTCGTCCAGAATAAGAATCGGCGGGTTTTTCAATAACGTTCGCGCAATTGCCACCCGCTGTTTCTCACCCCCGGACAATTTCAAACCACGCTCACCCACCTGGGTATCGTAGCCATCGGGCAAACGTGAGACAAAATCGTGAATACGGGCCGCCTTGGCCGCTTGCACAATGTCCTCAAAAGACGCTTTGGGATCGCCATAGGCAATATTATGCAGAATCGAATCATTGAATAAAACGGTATCCTGGGGCACGATACCAATATGATGACGCAAACTGTCTTGCGTTAAGTCGCGAATGTCGGTCCCGTTGATTCGAATTGCGCCTTGCGTTACATCGTAAAACCGAAATAACAAGCGTGACAACGTACTCTTTCCCGCACCCGATGCCCCCACAACGGCCAGCGTTTTGCCAGCCGGAATGTTCAGGTTCACGTCGAACAGAATTTGCCGGTTCGATTCATATGCAAAACTGATGGCGTCAAATTGAACATCGGCGGATCGAATGTCCAGGACTTTGGCGTCCGGTTGATCCTGAACTTCGCGGTTTTCTGAAATCAAACCGAACATGCGCTCCATATCGGCCAGCGCATGCTTGATCTCGCGATACACAAAGCCAAGAAAGTTCAACGGCGCATAAAGCTGGGTTAAATAAGCTGACACCAGCACAACATCGCCCACCGTCATGGTTTGATTCACGACCCCCAGGGCCGACAACCACAACAGCAAGGTAATACCCGCCGTAATAATGACACCTTGGCCCATATTCAGGAAATTCAACGAAACCTGATTCTTGACAGCCGAATCAACCCACTTACCCAGATTGGTGTCGTAGCGGTCGATTTCATACTTCTCATTGCCAAAGTACTTAACCGTTTCATAGTTGATCAGTGCATCGATTGCCTTGCTGTTGGCCTTGCTGTCCAGATCGTTCATGCTGCGCCGATACACCATGCGCTTTTCCGTCACAATCAGCGTAAAGGCGATATACGTGGCAATCGTTGAAAGCGTAACCACAGCAAACAAGAAGTCGTAACGCCAGAACAGAATCGCCGCAACCATGGTTATTTCCAGCAGCGTCGGCAAAATGTTGAACACGGTGAAGTTCAGCAGGAAGCCGATACCCTTGGTGCCCCGTTCAATGTCGCGGCTCAGCCCGCCCGTCTGGCGATGCAAATGAAAACGCAGCGACAAGGAAAACAAGTGGCGGAATACACGTGTGGCAATGGTGCGCACCGAGCCCTGGGTAACCCGGGCAAACAACGCATCGCGCAGCTCGCCAAATATGCTCGTGCTTAAGCGCGCCAGGCCGTAACCAAGCAACGCGCCAATAGGCACCACCAATGCCGTTGGCGGCATGTCCAGTTGATCGACGATATCTTTCAAATACAGCGGCGCGATCACACTGGCCACTTTTGCGCCCACCAGACAGACCATGGCCAGCATGACGCGCCACTTGAATTGCCAGACATAAGGCAACAAGGAACGAATGGTTTGAAGATCGTTACGATTGGTAGGCGCAGGGCCCCGATGAGAGAATTTCATTGACTTCTTCTGTTGACCGTCATCAGGAACCGGTCCATGACGCATGGTCCATTTTACTGTGAGAAAATAAACAAGCTGAACATAACCACGACAGAAACGCTTTTGTCTGCCCTCCTGGAGCTTGCATGCCCGCTACGCTACCCTCCCTTGACCCAGCCCTGCAACGTTGCGCAAAAAAAGAAACGACTGGTCTGGAGCAGATTTACCGGCAAATTGCCCCTTCAATCAAGGCGCTGGCACTGCATGTTCTTAACGACGAAGCCTTGGCCCGGCAAGCATTGCACGACAGTATGGTCATGGTTTGGCAACACGCAAGCCACTTCAATCCGGTTCATGGCCCGGCTTATGCCTGGATTTTCAGTATTTTTCGCTATCGCCTGCAGGCTTTGCAGCGGCAAACCACGCCGGATGAATCCGAACGCATTATCGCGGCACAGCACTGGCTGGACAACATAAGCCCCTGCCTGGATCACTTCGAGCCACCACTTCGGGCGCATTTGAACGAGCAAAACGCACAATGTATCGTTCTGGCCTATTGCCGAGGTTTAAACAGTGTCGACATTGCATCAGTATTGAATATTGACGCGCCTGAAATACTCACAGACCTGACCACCACATTTAACCGGACACCGACCGTCCCTCAATCGGGATCCCAGGCCGGTCAGGCCTTGATTGCGCTCTATGTGCTTGGCCTGCTTGACCCAAACCAGGCCGGTGCTGCCCAGTCGGCTATTGCCGAAGACGACAATGCCTTAAAGCAGGCACTCTACTGGGAAGGATTATTTTTCCGGTTAACACCTATCCTGGCCATAAACGATCCCGACGAACAAACATGGGAAAAAGTTCAAAAGACGTTACAACTGACGATTATTCCACAGCCGTTGAAAACGCCTGAAAAAAACATCCACCCGGTCAGTGGGACAACAGACCACGAAACGCAACCCGCAACGCCCAAACCACAAGCCCAGGCAGTGCCCGATCCTGGCCCAAGATTGTCCGAACCTGAACCGGTGCGACCACGAAAAAGCCGCAAATTGCACATATTGGCCATTGCAATTTTCTTGCTGATATTGGTATTTGGCCTTTATATCTGGCTGGCACCCATTCAATCCGAACTGGCCTCACACAACACGGCCGAAAATACGGAAAATGCACCGCCGGAACCGTTATCTTTGCACACAGTTGTCTTGCAACCGCCGGGCAGCACATCGACACCGGGCTGGCTGATTGTTTCGCGTGAACCCGGCGTATTGCATCTTGAGCCGCTGCTGAAAAGCCAATTGGACACCAATGAAACGCTGGTCTTATGGCGCCGAAAACCCAATTCACCGGCAATCCAGAAACTGGGCACAATCAAAGATAACGCGCCCAGCCAGATACGCCTGACCAGTGGATTTTCAGTTGTCGAGCCCATGCTGTACGAAATTACCATCGAACAGAACCCCGCCGAACTGGTGGAGCCCGAAGGTGACATTGCCTTTATAGGACAAAGCTTCAGGTTGCAGGTACCCGATCCTGAGCCTGAAGCGCCTCCAACTCGCGCTCAGTAAAACCGGCCGCTATCCGGGCCTCGATATTGAAAGGCCCTTTCAAACGCGGCGCCCTGTAAATTCGGGCCATCTCAGCGTAATGTGCAACAGGATCAAACCGGTTTTCCAGACACAAATGGCGATACCATTTGTTGCCGATTGCCACGTGGCCTATTTCATCATGCAAAATAATATCGATGATCTGCGCCGCCTCGATATCATTGGCGTTTGCCAATTTCGTGCGGACCACCGGAGAAGCATCCAAGCCGCGTGCTTCAAGGGTTCGCGGTACCAGGGCCAGCCTGGCAAGCAAGTTATCCTCAGTGCGTTGCGCCATCTCCCACAAACCATCATGCGCGGGAAAATCGCCGTAGGCATGACCCATGCCATGCAAATGGTTGCTTAGCAAAGAAAAATGATAGGCCTCTTCCTTGGCAACCGTGAGCCAATCGCCATAGAACCGGGAAGGCATGCCGGGAAAGCGCCAAATAATATCCAGCGCAAGATTGATCGCATTAAATTCAATGTGTGCCAGCGAATGAATCAGTGCCGCTCGACCCTGTTCGGTATGCACTGATCGCTGCTTGACTTTGAAAGGACCAACCAGTTCCGGTCGATCGGGGCGACCGGGAATCACGACACCTTCAGGCACATGCAGGTCTTGTTCCGAATCAAGCGAATCGGGCCCGCTTTCAATTGCCCACACCGCCTGAACCTTCTGGCCGGGGTCTGTCAGGCACAAAGCATGCAACGCCTCAGAACGCATCAACCGGCCGTTTCAGACTGCGCTCCAAGCGCCTGGTCGAGGTTATCGCGAATGGCAATGAGTTCATTGCGCATTGCCTGGAACTCCTGGCCGGTCAGGCGCACTGCCGCTTCAGCGTCGTGCGGTACATCACGAGCATCACCCAGGCGATTGCGCGCGCCGCTGATGGTAAAGCCCTGCTCGTACAGCAAATCGCGGATTCGGCGAATAAGCAAGACTTCATGATGTTGATAATAGCGACGATTCCCGCGCCGCTTAACCGGCTTGAGTTGCGTGAATTCCTGCTCCCAATAGCGCAGAACATGCGGCTTAACCGCACACAGCTCACTGACCTCGCCGATAGTGAAATAACGCTTTGCAGGTATAGGGGGCAGATTAACTGACGTTTGGCTGGAAATCATGGCTTTGTTTCGTCAATGAAAACATTAAAGAGCAGATTCGTCTGGTGCCTGTTCAACGGCGCCTTTCAATTTCTGACTGGCATGAAACGTAACGACCCGACGAGCATCAATGGGAATGACTTCACCCGTTTTGGGGTTTCGGCCCGGGCGCGGCGGCTTATCGCGAACCTGGAAATTACCAAAACCAGACAACTTGACTTCGACACCGTTGGCCAGGGAGTCTCGGATTTCCTCAAAAAAAGTATCAACCAGATCTTTGGCTTCACGCTTGTTCAAACCCACCCGGTCAAACAACAATTCGGCCAACTCGGCTTTGGTCAGTGTACGTGCTTCCTGATTCATGATGTCTCTCTTATGCTCGTTGCCGAACGCCATGCTGATCGACCAGGGCCGCCAACAATACTTTCATGCAGTCTTCCACCTGCTGATCATCCAGCGTGACCGCCGGGTCTTGCAACCAAAAACGCAAAGCCAGACTGGTTTGCGCCGATGCCACTTCGGCGTTCTTGTCACGCCAGACATCAAACAAGCGAATATCTTTGACAATCTTTAGCTTAGCATCAGAAGCAATACTTTGCTTTAAGGTATCGAGTAAACCCTGATAAGACACACCTTCATCAACCCAGATCGCCAGATCGCGAACCACGACAGGTTGCCGGGAAATTTCAGTTGGCGCAGGCAGGTTAACATGGGAGATTGCGTCGACATCCACTTCGAAAACCACCGGCGCGCGTGCCAGTTCCAATTGTTGAACCCATTGCGGATGCACTTCGCCGAGCCAGCCAATTGGCTGGCTGCCCAGCAGCAAGCGGGCACTGCGCCCCGGATGCAAGGCCGGATGAGTCGCCACCTGGCAAACCAGTTCGTGTGCCCGGCTTCCCATTAACGCTTCAAGGTCACTTTTTACATCGTAGAAATCAACGGCCCGGTCGGGTACGCCCCATTGCTCGGACATGGCCGGCCCCCAGGCCGCTGCCGCCAGGCGTTGCGGTTGCCTTACCCCTTGAACCGCCAGATCGCCTTCCTTGACCGCAGGATCACGTTCAAATACCCGGCCCAACTCGAAAATCCGGACACGTGACTGCTTGCGATTGGCGTTGTGTACGATATTTGCCAGCAAACCCCCGATCAAACTGGAACGCATCACGGCCAACTGGCTGGCAATGGGGTTCAACAGGCGAATCGGATCACTGTTCGCACAATAATTCGTTTCCCACGCTTGCTCAACGAATGAAAAATTGATCACTTCCTGATAATCGCGCAAAGCCATGATCGCCCGAAGGGCATGAGGGCCTTTCAAGGTTTCCTCAGGCATTGTCATGATGGCGGGCGCAACCGGAGCCAAATCAGGAATGCGTTCAAACCCGTAAACACGCGCAACCTCCTCGATCAGATCTTCTTCAATGATCAAATCGAATCGATAGCTTGGCGGGGTCACCTTGAACACACCGTTTTCCAGTTGATAAGGCAAGCTCAGCCGGGTAAAGATTTCGCCAATTTCCTGTTCGGAAACATCGATACCCAATACAAGCCGACAACGATCGACACGCAAATCCACGACAGGCCGATCAGGCAAATTAATAATCTGGTCGTCGAGCGGGCCGGCCTGCCCGCCACAAATATCCAGTATCAATTGCGTCATGCGTTCGAGATCTTGTGGAATATTCGCAAAATCAACACCGCGTTCAAAACGATGACTGGCTTCGGAACTGAACTTGAAGCGCCGGGCCCGACCCATAATTGCCTCAGGCCACCAAAAGGCGCCCTCAAGGTAAATATCGGTGGTATCAAGCGTTACCGCACTGGCCTCGCCGCCCATAATGCCAGCCAGGCTCTCAAGTTCGCTGCCCGATGCGATAACACCGACATCCGGTTGCAGCGTAATGGTTTGGCCATTCAGCAGCTCGAGCTGCTCACCCTCTTTGCCCCAGCGCACTGTTAAACCATGATTCACCTTGGCCAGATCAAAGACGTGCGTCGGGCGCCCCAACTCGAGCATGACGTAGTTGGAAATGTCGACCAAAGCCGAAATAGAGCGTTGACCGCAACGTTCCAGACGTGCGCGCATCCAATCGGGGGTTTTGGCTTTGGCATTGACGCCCCGGATAACGCGACCGGCAAATCGACCGCAGAGGTCGGGCGCGTTGACCTCAACCGGCAAGTGATCATTAATGGTAACGGCCACTGGCTCCGCACGCGGCAGATGCAAAGTAACGCCGTTCAGCGCGGCGACCTCACGCGCAACGCCCAGAATCGACAGGCAATCGGCCCTGTTCGGGGTGAGTTTCAGCGTAAATACCGTGTCATCAAGACTGAGCGCTTCCCGGATCGATTGTCCTGCCGGCAGGCCTTGATCGAGCTCGAGCAAGCCGGCATGATCTTCCGACAACCCCAGCTCGCGAGCCGAGCACAACATGCCGAATGACTCGACCCCACGCATTTTCGCCTTGCCGATTTTCATGCCATCGGGCAGCCTGGCACCAATGCGCGCAAACGGCACGGTTAAGCCGGCCGCAGCATTTGGGGCGCCGCACACCACCTGAAGCAATTCCCCGGAGCCATCATCCACCTGACATATGCGCAATTTATCGGCGTTGGGATGGGCAGAAATTTCCTTGATATGGGCAACAACGATCTGCTCGAACGGCGGAGCCACCGGGCCAACCTCTTCAACCTCGAGGCCCGCCATGGTGAGTTGATGAGATAACGCATCGGAATCAATGCTCGGATTCACAAAGCTGCGCAACCACGATTCTGGGAATTGCATAATAATGTCTGAAATCGATTAAAGAGTCTGGGAAACCGGGTTCGGGTGCCTTTGCACCCGACACGAATCAAGGCGATGTCAGCGATTAAACTGACGCAGGAAACGCAAATCACCTTCAAAAAACTGACGCAAATCATTCACGCCGTAGCGAAGCATGGTCAAGCGCTCAAGACCTGAGCCAAACGCAAAGCCAATATAACGTTCAGGATCCAGGCCGAAGTTACGAATAACCTGAGGATGAACCTGCCCGGAGCCCGATATTTCCAGCCACTTGCCCTGATTGGGGCCTGATGTAAACATCATGTCGATTTCAGCCGAGGGCTCGGTAAACGGGAAGAACGACGGGCGAAAACGAACTGAGAGATCGTCGGTTTCAAAAAAGGCCCGCAGAAAATTGGTGTAGACCCCTTTCAGGTCGGCAAAAGAAATGTTCTCGGCGACCCATAACCCTTCCACCTGGTGAAACATCGGTGAATGCGTTGCGTCGCTGTCAACCCGATAGGTGCGGCCAGGCGCGATCACTTTGATGGGGGGGCTATGCATGCGTGCATAACGCACCTGCATGGGACTGGTATGCGTGCGCAACAACATGGGCAAGCCCTTGCTGTCGTTCATGTCGACATAAAAAGTATCCTGCATGGAACGGGCCGGATGGTTCTCCGGGTTATTCAGCGCGGTGAAGTTTGTCCAGTCATCTTCAATTTCCGGCCCATCGGCCACATCGAATCCGATGGAGCGAAAAATGGCTTCGACACGCTGCCATGTTTGAATAACGGGATGAATCCCGCCTGTTGCGTAGCCCCGGCCGGGCAAGGTGACATCGATCGTTTCCGATGCCAGCCGACGTTGAAGTTGCGCCTGCACCAGTTGCTGCCGACGCTCGGTCAGCAAGGATTCAATCTGCTGCTTGAGCTGGTTAATACGCGCGCCTTCGGTTTTCTTCTCGGCCGGCTCCAACTTGGCCAGCCCTTTCAGCATGGAAGTGAGCAAGCCTTGCTTGCCAATAAAACGGGCTTTTGCGTTCTCCAGCGCATTGGCATCGGTTGCCTGCTGAAACGCCTCGGTTGCCTGAGCGATCAGGTCTTCATCGGACGAAGTCATGGGTTAATCGTTTTTCCAAATGCAAACGGAGCCCGACCGAGCCCCGTTCTAGTGCAATACCGTTGACGTAAAAGCTTACGAAGCCAAAGCAGCTTTTGCCTGTTGAACCACAGCGGCAAAACCCGCTTTGTCGTTCACAGCCATGTCGGCCAAAACCTTGCGGTCGAGATCGATGGATGCTTTTTTTGTACCGGCGATAAACACGCTGTAGGATACACCAAGTTCACGGCATGCCGCATTGATACGAGTGATCCATAGCGCGCGGAAAGTACGCTTCTTGTTGCGACGGTCGCGGTAGGCATATTGGCCTGCACGCATGACCGCTTGCTTGGCAACCCGGAATACATTACCGCGGCGACCGCGATAACCTTTGGCTGCTTTAAGAACTTTTTTGTGACGAGCGCGGGCGGTAACGCCGCGTTTTACGCGTGGCATAGTTAATCTCCGTTAATTCAAGCGTAGGGCAGCATGCTGCGAACAGACGCAACATCAGACTTGTGAACCGCAGTGGAACCGCGCAATTGGCGCTTGCTCTTAGTGGTTTTCTTGGTAAGGATGTGGCGTTTGAACGCCTGACCGCGCTTGATGGAACCGCTACCGCGAACCTGGAAACGCTTGGCTGCGCCCCGTTTGGTTTTCATTTTTGGCATGTTAAACCCTGTAATTTATGACTGCAGGTGCCGGAAAAACCGAACTTCTTTGCTGCTACCCTGCCTGCTGACAGACCCCGGTTCCAAAAATACCGGGAATGCCGAACACACTGGCGGCACCGCAAACCCACGAGCCATTTATTTAATAAATGCTTGGAAACTGCTTCTGCAAAAATTTGCAAAGCCCTTGATTATAGAATGTTTTTTAGCTTGCGTCTACCAAGCTTGACGAAACTGAACTGCCTCGGCGACGTGCGACCCATTGACATGCTGGCTTCCAGCCAAATCAGCCACAGTGCGGGCAACCCGCATTAGCCGATGCATGACCCGTGCCGACCATCCCCACTGCTGTGCGCCTTGCGAAAGCATGGCGTAGGCCTCGCCGCTGAGATCGACATATTTGAGCAGCTCACTCGCCTGCAGTTTTGCGTTCACAACACCCTGGCGCTGCAATTGGCGGGCACGAGCCTGGACCACGCGTGCTTTGACTTGCTCCGATGTCTCCCCTTCGGGCAAGTCAAGCCATCCCTTGGGCACCGGAGCAACACTGATCTGCAAATCGAGACGATCCAGAAAAGGACCTGACAATCTTGAACGATACTGCTCGACCCGTTCCGGCGTGCAACGACAAACATGTGATGGATGCCCCGCCCAACCGCACGGGCAGGGATTCATGGCCGCCACCAGTTGAAAACTGGCCGGAAAACGCACCGCATAGCGCGCCCGCGATATAGTGACATGGGCCGTTTCCAAAGGTTCACGAAGCGACTCAATAACGCGACGCTCGAACTCAGGCAACTCATCAAGAAACAGTACACCATGATGAGCACGCGTGATCTCCCCGGGCCTCGGTACCGCGCCGCCGCCAATCAATGCCGGCACAGACGTACTATGATGTGGCGCACGAAAAGGCGCAACGGTACTCAAAAAAAGTCCGGCCTTATCGCGTGCCCGCAGCGCGGCAACCTCAAGTACCTGGTAACGCGAAAGTTCAGGCAACAAGCCAGGAAGGCGACTGGCCAACATGCTTTTACCTGTACCCGGCGCGCCCACCATCAGCAAACTGTGACTGCCTGCCGCCGCCACTTCCAATGCTCTTTTTGCAAACGTTTGCCCCCTGACATCGGCAAGACACTCAACACCAACCGTTGAACCCATGTTGATGGGGGCAGCCGCCGAAGCAACCGGAACCCACGGCTGCCCACCCGCCAGACAGGCAACAACCTGACTCAGCGAATGCACACCGTAAATCTGAACATCGGGAACAACGGCAGCAAGCCTGGCACTATCGTCCCCCATAACCAGACACGCTGCGGGGTACTGACGCGCAATCGACAAGGCAACTGACAGGGGATCATTAATAGGGGGCACCTCGCCTGTTAAAGAGAGGTTGCCGACAAAGACCCAGCCTTTAATATCCACCGGCTTGTCCGGGTGGCCAAGCTCGTTGGAGGTTGCGACTTGCCCCGAAGCCATCAAAATACCCAGGGCAATAGGCAGATCGAACCAGCATGCCGCCTTGGGCAAATCGGCCGGCGCCAAATTAACCGTAATTCGCCCTGCGGGAAAGTCGAACCCGCTGCTGACAATCGCCGCACGAACACGTTCCCGGCTTTCCCTGACACCCGTATCGGGAAGCCCCACAATTGAAAAAGTGGGCAAACCGCTGCCCACATGAACCTCCACCCGAACGGCTACCGACTCCACACCCACCGTGGCCCGACTTTCAACGATCGCCAGCGACATACCCTTCCCCTGAAAAACCATGGCGGGAGTATGCGCTGCACGCGCCAAACAAAGCGTGTCAGGCAGACAAAAACAACAACCGCAGAACTACGAGCCTTGTTCTTGCTCAAGTTCGCGAACACGGGCCTCCAACTCGCCCAGACGAACTAAAGCGCGCTCAAGAACTGCTGCCTGAGTATCGAACTCTTCTCGTGTCACCAGATCCAGGCGCGAAAACGTTTGCGTCATCATGGCACGCACATTGCGCTCGATATCAGCGGCAGGACTATTTTTGATTAAGTCAGACATGTTCTTCTGCAGATCTTCCATCCAGTCGCTACGCTTGGTCATTATCCTCTCCTGATATTGATATCCCGTCAGTGTAATGAAAAAGAGCGCCGATTGGCGCCCTTGATCTGGTATTACCAAGTACTAACCCGATTACTGTCCTGCCTGCTGCTCAGCCTCAGGGGAATTTTCAGGCGGCTTGCCTTCATCCAGTGTGTCCTGAATCGCTTCATTTGCGTCGCGGGCACCCTCTTTGATCGCTTCACCGGCACGATTTGCGGCATCCACTGCGTCGTCACGAACCTCTGCAGCCTTGTCGGCAATCTCGTCCTGGGTCGATTCGGTATCGTTGTCCATTTCAGAAGAGGAACCCATTTGAGCAGGCGGCGCCGACTCAGCTTGTGGCTGGGTTGGTGTAGGCGACGTCATTGGAGTCGACTCCATTGTGCTGCCAGAGGAAGATACCGCTGGCGCAGTGGTGTCTTCTTCATTCGAACATGCCGCCAGCACAGACACTGAAGCCACTAACGCTAACGCAGCATATCGGGTTTTATACGTCTTCATAAAAACTCCTTGTTGTTATTAACGGGTTTAACGCCGCAAAAATGGAAAACACTAATATCAATAGCTGTTGCCACCTGACGAGGATTGGCCTTCCTGAGGTGCAGGTGCGGGTGCAGGTGCGGGTGACGGCGCAGGTGTTGCAGCTCCGTCGGGTTGACTCATGGCTCCACCACCTCCGGGCGGAGGTCCAGCCATTTCATCCTCATTGGAGCAGGCGCCTAAAGCGGTTGCGGAAATCAACAAGAATGCCGCAGCAAATGATTTATATTGCGTCTTCATGGTATTACCTCCCTACTTCTGTTTAACCCACTCGCCTGATGAGCCTTCCAACCTCAACTCATCTGATGAGTTCGCAGTTACAAGTCTAACGAGTCAAAAGCCTCACAGGCTCAATTAGTGTAAACCCTGATTACACATAAAACGGTCGCGCAGCGTTCACAATACGCCGCAAGCCGCATGAATCGGCGTCTATGGCTTAATCAACGGCAAATAGAAAAGCAATAAACAGACACAAATCCTGCGTCCCATTCATCTTCGGTTACTTTTTATTTGCGCATTCAGGAAAAGGACCACCCGTTCGCACCAAAAAAAACCGGTTCGCTCCAAGTCGGTGCAAACCTGGGGCACCGCCCTTATCAATATGGTGCAAGATCATATAAGGCGCGCCGAACAACAAACCAAGGCAACTTAAAAACCTGGCATGGTTATTGCTTGATGATGTGTGATTGTCCTCTAAAAGGAAAAACACCATGAAGCTAGTTACTGCAATCATCAAACCGTTCAAGCTGGATGAAGTGCGTGAAGCACTCGCCGGCGTGGGCATCCAAGGCATGACCGTAAGTGAAGTAAAAGGTTTCGGCCGGCAAAAAGGCCATACAGAGCTTTACCGCGGGGCGGAGTACACCGTCGACTTTCTACCAAAACTCAGAATCGAACTGGCCGTCACCGACGCGTTGGTCGAGCAGGCCATCGAAGCCCTTTGCCAGGCGGCACATACAGGAAAAATAGGCGACGGCAAGATTTTCGTTACGCCGATCGAGCAAGTCATTCGTATCCGTACCAGCGAAACCGGCGATGCCGCTATCTAGGAGCCAAAAAAATGAATGCAGCTGATTTTGTTTGGGTGACCGTATCCACCCTGCTTGTCTTGATGATGGTTGTTCCGGGCCTTGCCTTATTTTACGGTGGCCTGGTTCGATCCAAAAATGTTTTGTCTGTCCTGGCACAAGTCTTGTGCACTTTTTCATTAGCGATCGTCGTGTGGTTTGTTTACGGCTACTCATTGGCCTTTACAGACAACAATGCATTTTTCGGTGACTTCTCCCGCGTATTCCTGAGCGGTATCGCCAACTTCGCTACCGGCGAATATGCGCTGTCCGGTAGTATTCCGGAAATCAGTTTTGCCGCTTTTCAGGCAACTTTTGCCGGGATTACCTGCGCACTGATTGTGGGCGGTTTTGCCGAGCGCGTCCGCTTTTCAGCGGTGTTGGTGTTCACGCTGATATGGGTGACCTTTGCCTACCTGCCCATTGCACACATGGTATGGGCTCCCGGCGGCTTCCTGTTCGAGCGCGGCGCGCTGGATTTTGCAGGTGGCACGGTTGTACATATTAATGCCGGTGTGGCCGGGCTTGTCGGTGCCTATTACCTGGGACCACGCCTCGGTTACGGCCGTGAAGCCATGCCTCCTCACAACCTGCCTATGACCATGATTGGTGCGTCACTGCTGTGGGTAGGCTGGTTCGGCTTTAACGCGGGTTCAGCGCTGGGCGCCAATGAAACCGCTGCCCTGGCATTCTTCAATACACTTATTGCAACCGCCGCTGCTGTCATGGCCTGGCTGTTTACAGAATGGTGCGTCAAAGGCAAACCATCCCTGCTGGGTGCTGTTTCTGGCGCTATTGCCGGCCTGGTCGGCGTGACACCCGCAGCCGGTCTGGTCGGCCCATTCGGGGCACTCATCATTGGCGTTGTGTCCGGTATCGTTTGCGTTTGGGGTGTAAATGGCTTGAAACGCATGCTTAAAGCCGACGACTCACTCGACGTATTTGGTATCCATGGCGTGGCCGGTATCATTGGTGCAATCCTGACCGGCGCCTTCAACGCTCAAATACTGGGTGGACCAGGCCTGGCAAGTGCCGCCGAAATTTTCCCGCAGTTGTGGATTCAGGTTGAGGGCGTCCTGATTACCATTGTCTGGACCGGGGTTGTGTCATGGGTTGCCTACTTCATTGCAGACAAGCTTTGCGGACTGCGCGTCAGCAACGAGGAAGAACGTGAAGGTCTGGATATCAGCACCCACGGGGAAACGGCTTATCAGCGTTAACCTGCCAGATCATCCAGATTAATGCGCTCGGCCCGGTTCAGGGCCGACGCAACCTTAACCCGAAGTGCGTTAGTGTGTGACTGACGCACTTCTTTTTTTACGTCGAGCAATTGTTGAGGGTGCATGGAAAATTCGCGTAGACCCAAACCAAGCAACATACGCGTTACCTGGGCGTCGCCCGCCATTTCGCCGCAAACCGCTACCGATTTCCCATAACGCTGCGCCGCATTGATTGTGTGGGAAATCAACCGCAAAACCGCCGGATGCATGGGGTCGTAAAGATCAGCAACATCGTTGTCGCCGCGGTCGATAGCCAACGTATATTGAATCAGATCATTGGTCCCGATCGACAGGAAGTCCAACTGCTCGACAAACGGTTCGATGGCAATGGCGATGGCAGGAATTTCCACCATTGCCCCCACTTCAATATTTCGGTCGAAGAAAAGGTCTCGCGATTCCAGATTCTGGCAGGCCTCGGCAATGGCTTGCCGCACCGCACGTACCTCGTGCAAATGGGCAATCATGGGAACCAGAATTCTGAGTTTTCCATGCGCCGATGCACGCAACAATGCGCGCAACTGTGTTTGAAATATTTCCGGATGCGCCAGGCAATAACGAATGGCGCGCAAGCCTAAGGCCGGGTTGGTTGCAACGGTCGCATCGCCATCGAGCGTTTTATCAGCGCCAATATCCAAAGTGCGGATCGTAACCGGACGCCCTTGCATGGCTTTCACCACGGTAGCGTATGCTTCGTACTGCTCTTCTTCACCCGGCAGGTCACGCCGACCCATGAACAGAAACTCGCTACGAAACAAACCAATACCGTCGGCACCGGCAGCCAAGGCCTGCTCGGCCTCTTCAGGCAGCTCGATATTGGCTTCCAGCTTAACCTGAACACCATCAAGCGTAACGGCTTCGGCGTCTTTCAAACGACCGAGTTCTGCCCGGTCGTCGGCATAAACAGCCTGGCGCCGACGATACTCCTGAAGCACGAAATCGGGTGGATTGACCAGCACCGCCCCACTCATGCCGTCGACAATAAGCAGGTCACCATCGCGAACAAGCGCGCGGATATTGCCCATACCGACAACAGCCGGCACATTCATGCTGCGCGCAACAATCGCCGTATGCGAAGTGGGGCCGCCCAGATCGGTTAGAAATGCGCCAAATCGGGCACCGCGCAGGCGGAGCATATCGGCAGGTGAAATATCCCGGGCCACAACAATAAGCTCACCGGAATAGCCTGAATCAAACTGGGGCAACGCCACCGGCGTACCCGACAACACCCGAAGTACCCGCTCGATGACCTGGCGAATGTCGGTGCCGCGCTCACGCAGATACTCATCTTCCATGGCAGCGAACTGCTCGCCCAGCGCTTGACCCTGTGTCGTCAACGCCCACTCGGCGTTGTAGTGACGCTCGATAATGAGATTGCAGGCCTGCTCCGACAACATGCGATCATCAAGCAGCATACTGTGCACGGTAAGCAACGCACCCATTTCCCGTGGCGCATCGTCGGGTAAATTCGCCACCATATACTGCAGTTCATCGCGCGCCTGGGCCAGCGCCGCTTTCAATCTGGCACACTCTTCATCAACCGCGTCGGGCTGGATACGATAGTGAACCACCTCCAGGGCCGCTGCGCCCATGACTGCGGCGCGCCCGATGGCATAACCCTTCACCACACCTTGCCCGCGAAGACAAAGCATGGAACTAAACCTGTAAGGTACGGCAGACGCAGCGACGGTCATGAGTCGTATTACTCGGCTTCACCAAATTTATCATTAAACAGCTGACGCACTTCTTCGAGCGCCACCTCAGCTTGAGGCCCCTCGGCGTCAACGGTAACGTTGACTCCCAGCCCTGCCGCCAGCATCATGACGCCCATTATGCTCTTGGCGTTAACGCGTTGTGAACCACGCGCTATAAAAATTTGTGTATCAGTGTAACGAGAGGCCAACTGCGTAAGCTTGGCTGCAGCACGGGCGTGCAAACCAAGTTTGTTGGTAATAGTAATTTCGATTGAAGGCATATTAATTTCTTGTTGTATTTGAAGTGGCTGCAGCACGCCCAGGAACATCCAAGGCGTTAAGGCGTGCAACAGGCACTTACGATCCCCTTGGCGCCACTTGCGCGCACCAACTCCACCAATTGCTGAAGGTTATCACGTGGTCCGGTAAGGGCCTTGATGATCATACACAAATTCGTCCCGGTTACCAGCTCCACCCGACCGCCTTGCGCCTGCGTCGACTCAACTGCCTTACGCGCAATATTAAAGGGCGTGGCACCAAAAATATCTGTCAAAACCAAGGTTGCCGGCGCTTGAGCAAGCGTTGCCTGCAATTGAGTTACCTTTTCCTCCGGCAAGTCGGCCGGCGTAATATCCATAAGTACAATATCCGGCTCACAACCCAGGACATGCCCGGCACAATGCACAAAAGCGCTCCCCAGTGGCTGATGCATGACCAGAACAACTTGCACCATGTTACCCCCTTACCGCCTGCTCCAGCGCCTGAGCAAAACAGTCGGCCACGTCAAAATCAGTTTGCTCGGTAATTTCCACAAAACACGTAGGACTGGTGACGTTCACTTCAGTAAGATAGTTGCCGATTACGTCCAAACCCACCAACAGAAGCCCTCGTTCACGCACTTTTGGTCCGATTGATTCAGCAATATGGCGGTCTTGTTCGGTTAGTGGTTGTGCCACGCCCCGACCGCCTGCGGCCAGGTTACCCCTGGTTTCGCCTGCTTGCGGAATACGCGCCAACGCGTAAGGCACAGGTTCGCCGTTAATCAGCAAAATGCGTTTATCGCCCTGCTTTATTTCGGGGATATAACGCTGAGCCATGATTGTACGGGTGCCGTTATCAGTCAGTGTTTCCAGGATCGCGCCAAGATTCGCCCCGTCGGCGCGAACATGAAAAATACCTGTTCCACCCATGCCGTCGAGGGGTTTGAAAATCACTTCTTGATACCGGGCATGAAATGCGCGTAACCGCGCCATGTTTCGACTGACCAGCGTTGGAGAAGTAAATTCTGCGAATTCGGTAATGGCAAGCTTCTCGGGATGATTCCGAATCGCCTCACCCGCATTGAACACGCGGGCACCTTGTGCCTGCGCAAAATCGAGTAAATGAGTGGCGTACACATACTCCATGTCGAACGGGGGATCTTTGCGCATTACAACTGCGTCATAGTGCGACAACGCAGTCTCAAGCGGATCACCAAGCGTTTCCCACCAGCCCTGCTCATGCAGGTCGGCAGACTGAGCCAGATCAATCGCTTGCCCAACGACCTTGACCTTACCTTCATCAATGTACAAATCGCCTTGCAAGGCCACACTGATTGCGTGGCCGCGTTTGCACAAGGCACGCATCATGGCAACCGAAGAATCTTTATAGGCCTTCAGCGAGGGCAAGGGGTCAATAATGAATAGTATGTGCATAACGACCTGCGAAAACTATCCCCACCAGGCAACCCTGGTGGGGATAGATAAGAAAACAAACATCAGGAGGCCGACTCGCCCTTACCCACAGGTTTCTTGCGCGGCGCCAATACCATTACCATTTGCCGCCCTTCCAGCTTGGGCATAGCCTCAACCTGAACAAGCTCACTAAGGTCGTCACGAACACGCTCCAATACGCGCATGCCCAATTCCTGATGAGCCATTTCGCGACCGCGGAAGCGCAACGTAACCTTGGCTTTGTCGCCGTCTTCAATAAAACGACGCAGATTACGCAATTTAACCTGATAATCGCCCTCATCGGTACCCGGACGGAACTTCACTTCCTTAACCTGGATGACTTTCTGCTTGGCCTTGGCTTCAGCCTGTTTTTTCTGTTCTTGGTACTTGAATTTGCCATAGTCCATTAAACGACAAACAGGCGGCGCAGCATTCGGCGCGATTTCAACTAAATCTACTTCATTATCTTCAGCGAGCCCAAGTGCTTCAGCCAGCTTGACGATACCCAGCTGATCACCGTCGATGCCGATTAAACGTACCTCTGTGGCACGGATTTCGCCATTGATGCGATGGGATTTATCGGTTGCGATATCTAAAACTCCTATAAATAATTAATGACTTTGCCCGACATTGCGGCGCTGCTGGAGGTCTTCGTGCAAACGGTCTGTGAAGTCGTTCACGCTCATAACACCCAGATCAATGCCACCCCGGCTGCGTACAGCAACAGTCCCGGCTTCGCGTTCCTTTTCGCCAACCACCAGGATGTAGGGCATTTTTTTCAAACTATACTCTCTGATTTTACGGTTGATTTTTTCACCGCGCAAATCTGCACTGGCTCTAAACCCTTGTTTTTTCAGCTTTTGAGCAATTTCGGCCGCGTAATCGGCAGAACCTTCGGAAATACAACACACCACAGCCTGCTCAGGCGCAAGCCAGGGAGGCAAGGCACCAGCGTGGTTTTCGATCAGAATACCGATAAAACGCTCGAAGGAACCCAGTATGGCCCGATGCAGCATGACCGGCGTTTTGCGCTGATCGTTCGCATCGACGTATTCGGCACCCAAACGTTCCGGCATCGAAAAATCAACCTGAATCGTGCCGCACTGCCAATGACGGCCAATGGCATCGGTTAGTGTGTATTCAATTTTCGGGCCATAAAATGCACCCTCGCCTTCGCTGACCTCGTATTCACAATCGGTACGCCGAAGGCTTTCCATTAGCGCCTGCTCCGCCTTATCCCATACTTCGTCCGAGCCAATGCGCTTTTCCGGTCGGGTTGCCACTTTGTACAGAATTTTCGTAAAACCGAAATCGGTATACACTTTCTGCAACAAAGCCGTGAATGCCGCACATTCGTCTTGCAACTGATCCTCAGTACAAAAAATGTGGCCGTCGTCCTGGGTAAACCCCCGTACACGCATCATGCCGTGCAAAGACCCGGATGGTTCGTTTCGGTGGCACTGACCAAACTCACCATAACGAATGGGCAATTCGCGATATGAATGCAACCCGGCATTGAAAATCTGCACATGCCCAGGGCAATTCATGGGCTTCAAACCATAAGTGCGGCTCTCCGACTCCGTGGTGAACATGTTTTCGGCGTAGTTATCCCAATGACCGGTTTTTTTCCAAAGGGACAGATCCAGTATTTGCGGCGCCTTGACTTCCTGATAACCGTTGTCGCGGTATACGGCACGCATATATTGCTCAACCTGCTGCCAGACTGTCCAGCCTTTCGGATGCCAGAAAATCAGCCCGGGCGCCTCATCTTGAAAATGGAAGAAATCGAGCTCACGACCCAATTTTCGGTGATCGCGTTTTTCCGCCTCTTCCAGCATATGCAAATACGCGGCCTGATCTTCCTTGGTGGCCCAGGCAGTGCCATAAATACGCTGCAGCATTTCATTGCTGCTGTCGCCGCGCCAATACGCGCCGGCCACTTTGGTTAACTTGAAAACCTTGAGTTTTCCGGTGGTGGGCACGTGCGGGCCCCGGCAAAGATCGATGAAATCGCCTTCGCGATACAGGCTGATGCGCTCATTCGACGGAATAGAGGCGATGATCTGGGCTTTGTATTGCTCACCAATGCCGTTGAAATACTCAACAGCGTCATCACGCTTCCATTCTTCGCGAGTGACCACTTCATCCTTCCTGGCCAACTCCACCATTTTCTTTTCAATGGCTTCCAGGTCTTCCGGCGTGAACGGCCGCTTGTAGGAAAAATCGTAATAAAAACCGTTGTCGATAACCGGACCAATGGTAACTTGCGCCTCGGGAAACAAGCTTTTTACAGCATAGGCCAGCAGGTGGGCGGTGGAATGTCGGATAACCTCCAACCCCTCTGTGTCCTTGGCTGTAACGATGGCCAGCTGCGCGTTCTGATCGATAACGTAGCTGGTATCAACCAACTTGGCTTCCTGCCCCTCAAGCGAGACCTTACCGGCCAGCGCAGCCTTACCCAGCCCTGTTCCTATGGAAAAGGCAACGTCGTTTACAGACACCGGGCCGGGATACTCACGCTGAGATCCATCGGGCAGCGTAATTTGAACCATATTGCTTCCTGACATTAACAAGCGCACTGATACGCATCGATACTGCATACATTGCGACAAAAAACGCGGCACTTGCCGCGTTTCCAAACAAAACATTAGCCCACCTAGTGTAACATTGAATACCTGAAACCCGCTTTGACACAAAGCCGTAATTCAGGCTATTATTGCGTTCTTCTTTAAAGGCGGTTAGCTCAGTTGGTTAGAGCGCTACGTTGACATCGTAGAGGTCGCTGGTTCGAATCCAGTACTGCCTACCAATCAATCCCCACTCCCAGTAGCAGACAGACGGTTCCAAATTCCGTCAATCACGACGCTATTGTCAGTCATTCCTTGCTCTTCCTTCATTCAGTCCCCCCTCAATAGCTTTTAATAACTTTTAATACAGTCTAAACTTTTGAGGCATGCATGGAGACATGATAACTTATGCCAGCGGGAACCCCCCTCGCCGATAGACGCTGAAAAGCGCTAATTTTTTTACCTATAGGTAACAGATAATGACAAAAATTAAGAAAATGATAGGTTTATCACTAACAATCAGCCTATTTGGCTGCGCTTCCTCCGCCGACAAAATTGCGCCCTCATATGTCTCACCGCTGCAATACCAAAATTACGATTGCGAACAATTGGCAAGTGAGGCCAGCAGGGTTCATGCGGCAGCAGTAGCCAACGGCGCCCAATTGAATGACGCGGCCAGCAACGATGCTGGCATAACGGCCGCCGGGGCAATTCTTTTTTGGCCGGCTTTATTTTTCTTGGGTGGAAACGAACAGAAAGAAGCCGAATACGCAAAATTACGCGGTGAATACGAGGCAATTGAGAAAGCTGCCATACAGAAAAAATGCGACGACCGTTTTGAGCCGGAGCAGCCCATTATCCCAGTAAAAGAAGTCACCATCCCCGACGAGCCGCAGGCAGTTGGGGGGTAACTGTTTGCCCTATAAGTAACAAAAATTTAGTTTGATGTAGTTTTATAAGGATTCGAATATGGCTATAAAAAAATCTTTTTGGGTTGCTGCTTCAGCTTTGATTTTATCCGGATGCGCTGGGTCAGCTGTATATCAACAGCCAGAAACATATCAACCTGGATCGAACGAAAAAGTAATAGACAGGCCGCTTGACGACGTATGGGCTAGCTCAGTTCCAGCATTAGGCAAACAGTTTTTTGATATTAACAACATCGATAGATCCTCAGGGCTGATTAACATCAGTTACAGTGGAAATCCCGAGGAATACATTGATTGCGGTCGAATTGACTCACAGGTTTTCAACCTTCGGGGAAAGCGCCACTATAATTTCGCAGCATCATCCCCTTCTGTACGATATGAGATTATGGAGCGCGGAAATCTATTTATCGTCGATCGCAAACAATCTCTCAACGGGCGGATTAACCTGATATTTGAAGCCATCAACAAAAAAGAAACTCGCGTCACAGCCAACACGAAATATGTCTTGAATCGATTAATAAACATAATACCCATAGCTGCTGGCTCCCCGCGAACTGTAACCGATTCCATAACCTTCAACTCGAATTCGGGCGCTGCGTTTACGCAAGGAACGCGCTGCGTCTCAACAGGCAAATTAGAAAAAGAAGTGCTGTCAATGATCCAATAACCTGAAATACTTGAGGCGCTCAACTAGCCCTAGGTGTGAAGCAAGAACTTTAGGAAAAAATGAAAATGAATCGCACATTTTTAATCTGCCTCTTCGGCTTGGCGGCTACTTCAGCCAAAGCTGATATGTTCGAACCCTCGCACATATGCAACAAACCATACAAACCATTTGAGTTCGCGAGCCAGTGGGAACTTGATTCATTTAATGACGAAGTGCGCCAATACAAGCAGTGCATTGCCAATTTCGTTGACGAGCAGAACGAAGCAGTGGCAAACCATCAAAGAGCGGCAGAGCAAGCTATTGACGAATGGAACAACTTTGTGAACTACGAGCTAAACTAGAAAGTGCAGTAGTATCTCCCTTTAATACATCTCGGGGGAAAACGGTGCTCAAACAAACAGCCCCGGTATTCCTCCCTATTCCCGAACCTGCGCCACAGCCTGCATGAAGGCGCGGATCTTGCTGGCACATTTAACCCCGCCAGAACTTTCCACGCCACTACTGACGTCGACGGCAAACGGCTGCGCACGCTGGATAGCCGCCCCGACGGTATCCGAATTCAAGCCGCCGGCCAATACCACCGCACGCGAGCCACTATTGGCCCTGACGGCTTCCAAAAGCCCTAAATCAAACTGTTTCCCGCTACCGCCATACCCATCGCTATAGCTGTCGAACAACCATGCGCTGGCCGAATCATATCGGCGGCACGTGTCCAGTACCGCCTGCGGCGTATCCAGCCCTGGCGCACCCACCCGAAACGCTTTCATATATCGATGCCGATACTGCTCGCACGCTTCGGGGCTTTCATCGCCGTGGAACTGCAGAATATCAGGTTGTACCTCGTCGATAATGTGCTTGACCTGCTCACTTGAAGCATTCACGAAAAGCGCAACAACGCTTACCATCGCAGGTACCTGACTGCGCAAAAGCCGTGCGTTTTCAGGCGACACATAACGACTGCTGGGAGGATAAAATACAAGGCCAACCGCATCGGCCCCTGCTGCAACGGCGGCACTGACATCCTCGGCCCGAGTTAAACCACATATCTTCACGCGTGTACGAGTTGTGTTCATAAACTGCCCATTAACAACTAAGATTTTTCACAAAGAAAGCCGAAGTGAAGCTTGAAATTCTCCTGCGCCGACAATTGCGGCAGGTTAAAAGAGGCCGGATAGTCGACCCGGGCAAAATAGAGGCCATCAGCCGAGAACGTAGGTGGCGCAAAACAACGATCTTTTTGGTGAAGCAAAGTGGTGACTGCGTCGGGACTCATGCGGCCCAGCCCCGCGTAAATCAGCGTGCCCATTAAATTGCGAACCATATGGTGCAAAAAAGCGTTCGCCTTGAATGTGAAGATGTAGTAAACACCATGTTGCTCAATGTCGATCTGTTGTAAGTCACGAACCGGGCTGGCGGCCTGGCACTCCGAGGCACGAAAACTGCTGAAGTCATGTTTGCCCGAAAGACGCACTGCGGCTTCTTTCATTAACGACAGGCTCAAAGGATAATACATCCAGCCAACCCGGCGATGTACCAGGGGCGAACGAATCCGGTCATTGCGAACAATATAAATATAGGTGCGTGCCGTGGCCGAGAACCGGGCATGAAAATCATCGCTAACCGGCTTAACCCAGGTTACGGAAATGCTTGACGGCAGCATGCTGTTCAACGCCCTTGTCCAGGACTCAAGTGAACGATCAACCGACGTATCAAAATGCACGACTTGCTCAAGCGCATGCACCCCGGCATCAGTGCGCCCCGAACACACGACGCGCGCCGATTCGCCGGTAAATTGATGCACTGCCCGCTGAAAGTGGTCTTGCACTGTCTGACCATGAGGCTGGCTTTGCCAGCCATGCCAAGGTGAGCCATCGTACGACACACCCAATGCCAATCGAGTCATACCTTATCTGCGTTTTTCCGGTGGCCCGCTATCCGACGAATCGTCGAGATCAAGGTTAATGCTTTGCAAACGCTCACGCACCATTTCTTCTGTAATGGCGGCGTCGGAATCATCGTCACGTTCGGCCCCTACGCGACGCAACAACCAGGCCAGTATTAAAACAATGAGCGCCAGTGCGCCGCTAATAACAATCAGCAAATTATTCATGAACCAGGAAGAAAGTGAATTGGCGTCGTCCCCGGACTCGGCTCCGGAGGCCGTTGTACCGGGCACAGCAGTGCCGGAGGAGGTGGCGTTGGCAGACTCAGAACCGGAGACTGAGGGTGCGTTTGCCTCCAACGCTATCGATGGCCCTTTTTGATCATTGCTAGTCGCATCAGTACCGCGGTTACCGCCAGATGAACCAGAACCGCCTGCCTGACCTGCCACACGGTCGCTATCAACAGACGCCATGTTGCCTTTTGCGTCAGTGCCCGTCGAAACCGTCTCAGAACCAGCCGTTTCCTCGTCTACGATTTTCTTCAACTGCTCTACAGTTGCCTCTACGGTACGGGCACCCTCGACAACCGCCTCATGTGCCGCGGTACCTTGCTGCTGCAAAGCCTGATTCAAATTTTTGACATTATCCTCAAGTTGATTGACCCGTTCGCGGGCTTCTTCCGTATTGCGTTCAAGTGCGAACTGATCATCGCTACTTGTAGAAGAAACCGGCGCAGCCTGACCATTCACAGCCTGGCCACTTGCCCCCTGATCACCGCTTTGGTTATCGACACTGCCTGGCGAAGACCCTTCTGTTGTCGCTGCCTGCGCCGACTGCAGCACCAGGCGGTCTTGGGTTTGGGAAGCCGGGGCAGGCTCCGACTGAGTCGCAGGCGTTGTCACCTGCCCGCTGTCCGCTGGTTGGGCAATGGCAGGCTCGACACGTGCCACTTCACCGGCCAGTCGCTGGCGGTACTGCGCAAAAGCACTGGCGTGTTTCTGGAAAATATCACGTGCCTCGCGATCAGACAGTGCGGTCAGCTGTTCGCTGCCAGGCACATTCAATGTAGCGCCTGCCTTGATTAAATTGACGTTGTCGTTAATGAACGCTTGCGGGTTCGCCTGCATAACACCAATCATCCATTGGTATACGCTGACACCCGGAACGGCATGGCGACGCGCCAGTGCAAACAAGGTATCACCACGACGAATTTGAATAGTGGCACCAGCCGTATCGGCCGGCGACCCGACCGCACCGGAACCGGATACCGTTACCCCACCACTTGCACGCGCCACTTCAAGATCGGCTGGTGCCAGCAAGCTGACCTGATGTTGTACTTGCCCGGACGACGAACGTACTGCAAGCAGAAGGTCGGCCACATTCGACGACAACGGCTCACTGGAGCGGATGGTGATCAGCTTGGTACCGGGCCTGACACCGTCGACTACGGCAACCTGCATGGTTGCCGGATCAACAGGTGGCGTCAGGCCGGCCTCTTGCCATGCAGGAATCGCAGCCAAAGACACCGAAAGCGAATCACGCTCCTGGTCGGTTAGCGAATGAACCGGCACCTGAATCTGCAAAGGCTGCCCAACAGGGGAAAGCAAACGCGAATGACCAAAACTTATCGCATAAACTGAAGAACTTACAGCGAATGAGGCTAATGCAGCCAAGTACGCCAAACGAACTGCCAGGGGTTTTACAGTTACGCGATAAGAATCATTCATATTAAAGTTCGCCCAGAGTAATACGCAGCATACGACGCAATGGTTCGGCAGCGCCCCAAAGAAGTTGGTCACCTACGGTAAAGGCACTGAGGTACTCTGACCCCATGGACATTTTGCGCAAGCGCCCTACCGGAATATCGAGCGTACCCGTAACCGCAACCGGGGTAAGGTCACGCATGGTGGCCTCTTTCTCGTTGGGTACGACTTTGGCCCATTTGGAGCCATCGCGAATAATATCGGAGATTTCATCCAAGGGCACGTCTTTCTTCAACCGAATCGTTAACGCCTGGCTATGGCAACGCATGGCACCAATTCGGACGCACAAGCCGTCGATACGTGTTGGCTCGGTACCAAATGTTTCGCCACGGCCCAGAATTTTGTTGGTTTCAGCCTCTGCTTTCCATTCTTCGCGAGACACACCATTTCCCAGATCACGGTCGATCCAGGGAATCAGGCTACCGGCCAGGGGTACCTGGAATTGCTCACGAGGCAAACCGGGATCCTTTTGCACTTCAAGCACGCCCCGGTCTATTTCAAGAATGGCCGACGCCGGATCGTCGAGTAACGACTTGACCGACTGATTGATGGTGCCGAACTGGGTGAGCAACTCGCGCATGTGCTGCGCGCCGCCACCCGACGCAGCCTGGTAAGTCATGCTGGTCATCCATTCAACCAGATCTTTGTTGAACAACCCGGCCAAACCCATGAGCATGCAACTAACGGTGCAATTGCCACCCACAAAGTTCTTTACTCCCCGTTTCATTGCCGCATCGATAACGGGCCGATTCACCGGATCGAGCACAATAATGGCATCCTCGGCCATACGCAATGTGCTGGCGGCATCAATCCAAACGCCATCCCACCCGGCATCGCGCAGTTGCCCCTGCACCTTGGTGGTGTAATCGCCGCCTTGAGCCGTTACGATAATGGGTAGCTTCTTGAGCGCCTCGATATCGTAGGCATCCTGCAAAGGCCCGGCACCATCGGCCCAGGCCGGTGCTTTCCCACCCGCGTTGCTGGTTGAAAAAAACACCGGATTGAACAAAGAAAAATCATTTTCGTCGCGCATGCGCTGCATGAGCACTGAGCCCACCATGCCACGCCAACCGACTAAGCCTACTGATTGGGTCATAAAAATCACTGTCTATTTAAGAAACAAGCGATTATTTTAACGCCTTAAGCACGGCATCGCCCATTTCCGACGTAGAAACACGTGTGGTGCCTTCCTCATGGATATCCAGCGTACGCAAACCCTGTTTCAATACCGACTGCACAGCAGCCTCAATTCGAGCAGCCTGCTCATCGGCATTGAGCGAATAACGAAGCATCATGGCGGCCGACAAAATAGTGGCCAAAGGATTGGCAATATTCTGGCCCGCGATATCGGGAGCCGAGCCATGGCTGGGCTCATACAAGCCCTGATTCGACTCATTCAGCGAGGCCGATGGCAACATGCCAATGGAGCCTGTCAGCATTGAGGCCTCGTCGGACAGGATGTCGCCAAACAGATTGCCTGTAACGATAACGTCGAATGCCTTGGGCGCGCGCACCAATTGCATCGCCGCATTATCGACATACATATGAGTCAACTCGACGTCGGGATAAGATTTGGCTACATCAATCATGATGTCGCGCCAAAACTGCGAAGTTTCCAGCACATTGGCCTTATCGACACTGCATAGTTTCTTATTGCGTTTGCGCGCTGCCTGAAACCCCACGTGGGCAATGCGACGTACCTCGGGTTCGGTATAAAGCATTGTGTCGAAGCCTTGCCGTTCGCCTTTAAAGGGCCCTTCCGGCGCCTCGCGCACACCCCGAGGGCTGCCAAAGTAAATATCGCCGGTTAATTCGCGAACAATCAGAATATCCAGACCGGCCACCACCTCCGGCTTTAAAGAAGAGGCATTGGCCAACTCTGCGTACAAAATCGCCGGACGCAAATTAGCGAACAAGCCCAACGCCTTGCGCAAACCCAAAATAGCCTGTTCCGGCCGATGTTCACGCGCAAGGGTGTCATATTTCCAGTCGCCCACTGCGCCGAACAGAATGGCATCGGCACTTTTTGCCAGCTCCAGGGTGGCCGGCGGCAAGGGATGACCATGCTGTGCATAAGCCGCTCCCCCAACAGGTTGCGTTTCAAAAGCCAGGTCAAGATTCAATGCACTTAAAACACGCAGGGCCTGGTCAATAATTTCAGGGCCGATGCCATCACCGGGTAAAACAGCTATCTTTCGGGTCATTCTGGATTCTCTGGGAGTTCTGGTTCAATCTGTATTAAACAAAAAAGCAGCGGCTCAGCCAACACTATTAACTGGGCAGACCTTCGAGCCATGGAAAGCGGGCCAGGCGGTCGGCCTCAAAGGCGCGAATTTTGTCTGCCTTCTGCAGCGTCGTGGCAATATCGTCCAGACCATTAAGCAGGCAATGCTTACGGAACGGCTCAACGTCGAAGCTCAAGGCTTCACCATTGGGTTTGGTAATGGTTTGCGTCTCGAGGTCGACAGTGAGCTGATACCCTGGATTCGCTTGCATCTCACTGAACAACTCGGATACCACCGCCTCCGGCTGCACAATAGGCAACAAACCATTCTTGAAACAGTTGTTGAAAAAGATATCGGCAAACGAAGGGGCAATAATGGCCCTGAAACCAAACTGCAGCAACGCCCAGGGGGCATGCTCACGGCTGGAACCGCAGCCGAAATTCTTGCGCGTCAGCAAGATTGACGCCCCCTGGTAGCGAGGCTGATTCAGGGAAAAATCCGGATTCAACGGACGCTTCGAGTTGTCCATCCCAGGCTCGCCCACATCGAGATAACGCAGGGTGTCAAACAGATTGGGGCCAAACCCCGTTCTTTGTATCGACTTCAAAAACTGCTTGGGCATGATCAGATCGGTATCAACGTTCTCACGGTCAAGCGGGGCAACCAGGCCCTTGTGAGTGGTAAAAGCTTCCATGATCTACTCCTTAACTGAATTGACGAACGTCGACAAAGTGACCGGCCACCGCTGCCGCGGCCGCCATGGCGGGACTCACCAGATGCGAACGTCCACCCTGCCCCTGACGGCCTTCAAAATTACGGTTGGAAGTTGATGCACCGCGCTCGCCTGGTTCAAGACGATCGGCGTTCATGGCCAGACACATTGAGCAACCCGGCTCACGCCATTCAAATCCGGCGTCGATAAAAATTTGATCCAGGCCTTCTTTTTCTGCCTGACGCTTGACCAGACCCGAACCGGGCACGACCATCGCCTGCTTGATGTTCGCCGCCACCTTCTTGCCCTTCACGACAGCGGCTGCAGCACGCATGTCTTCAATACGCGAATTGGTACAGGAGCCGATAAATATCCGATCGGGTCTGATGTCCGTTATGGGGGTATTGGGCTCAAGGCCCATATACTTCAGGGCACCTTCCATACCGCTGCGCTTGACCGGATCTTTTTCCTGCGCGGGATCAGGCACCTTGCCCGAAACGGGCACGACCATTTCCGGTGAAGTACCCCACGTGACCTGGGGCTGCACATCGGCCGCATTCAAATTGATCACCCGATCGAAGTGCGCCCCCTCGTCGGAATGCAGGGTGCGCCAGTACTCAACGGCCTGATCCCACATTTCACCGGTGGGTGAATAAGGACGATCACGGAAATAATCAACGGTTTTATCATCCACGGCCACCATGCCGGACCGGGCCCCTGCCTCAATCGCCATGTTGCACACGGTCATGCGCCCCTCGATAGACAGGTCTCGTACCGCACTACCGGCGAACTCAATGGCATAACCGGTTGCCCCGGCCGTACCAATTTCACCAATGATATACAGCACCAGATCTTTGGCCGAACAACCCGCAGGCAACTCGCCATCGACTTCAATCAACATGTTCTTGCTCTTTTTCATGAGCAAGGTTTGTGTTGCCATGGCGTGTTCTACTTCAGACGTACCGATACCGAACGCCAACGCCGCTACCGCACCATGCGTGCTGGTGTGGGAATCGCCGCACACCACCGTCATCCCCGGCAGCGTTGCGCCCTGCTCAGGACCAATGACGTGAACAATGCCCTGACGCATGTCGTTCATGCGAAATTCAGTAATCCCGTATTTCTCGCAATTGTCATCCAGCGTCTCGACCTGGATACGGGAAATTTCATCCTTGATGCCCTGGTCACGCGCTGTGGTGGGTACGTTGTGATCGGCCACCGCCAAATTGGCGCTGATTCGCCATGGTTTGCGATCTGCCAGCTGCAAGCCCTCGAATGCCTGGGGGCTGGTAACTTCATGCAGAAGCTGCCGGTCGATATAAAGTAAACAGGTGCCATCGGACTCCTGATGCACCACGTGGACATTCCACAATTTGTCGTAAAGGGTTTCGGCCATAATAGTGCCCTCTGAAAATCAAAAAAAAAAGACAATGAACCTATTATGCCAAGGTCTTACGCTAGTACAAGAAGATAATTTATACTGGTATTGGAACTACCCGTCTGCGGCTGGTCCGGTTATCGATTTTGACTCTGCTCATACAAAGGCATGACCTGATTCGCTATCACTTTCAAATCCTGAATACGGCTGTCGGGAGAGGGGTGAGTCGATAGAAACTCCGGTGGCGCCTCGCCACGGTCGAGCTTGGCCATTTTCTGCCATAAAGTGACGGCGGCATTGGGGTTGTAGCCCGCTCGCGCAGCCAATTCCGTGCCGATTCGATCTGCTTCGGTTTCATGAGTGCGGCTATTGGGCAACGTGAACATCACGTTTGTTAAGGCATTACCCAGGTCTGCCGAAGCCTGATTGCCCGTCACTGCCGCCAACACCGACAACCCCATCTGCGTGGCCATCTGCTGGGAAACCTGCTCGCGGGAATGCTCGCGTAAAGCATGCGCAATTTCATGCCCGATGACGGCAGCCAGCTCATCGTCGGTTGGATTCAAACGATTAATCAGGCCACTGTAAACCGCAATCTTGCCACCCGGCATACACCAGGCATTCACCTGATCATCGTTCAGCACATGCACTTCCCAGTTCCATTGGGCGGCATCAGGGCGAAATACACCAGCCTGGGCAGTCAGGCGTTTAGCAATATCCTGAACACGGCGTGTTTGAGCGGCATTGGAGTCCAGCTTTCCCTGGGCCCGAGCCTGTGACAACAGGCTGTCGTACTGCGCTGCAGCCTCTTGTTCCAAAGCCTGCTCCGACACCAGCCCCGACATATATTGTTGACGCTCGACACCCACCGCGCCGGACTGCGTGGTTTGCACGCTGGCACAGCCGGAAACCAGCAACGTCGCGGCCAGTGCCGCTGCGCTGAATAAACGATTGAACTTTAACTTGCCCATGACAAACTCCCGGCCCGAACTTTCATTAATACATAAAATTTACCTGGCTGACCACGACGCAATGACATTAGCCACACTGCGCCCGATGTCGCAAAGCATGATCCATTAATACAACTGCCAACAAGGCTTCTGCAATCGGCGTGGCACGAATGCCCACACACGGGTCATGACGCCCCAGCGTTTGAACCTCAACAGGCTCATTGGCACGATTGACCGAACGTCGCATGACCCGGATGCTGGACGTTGGCTTGATTGCCAAAGACACCGTGAGCGGCTGGCCTGACGAAACGCCGCCCAGTACACCGCCGGCATTGTTGCCCACAAATCCTTCAGGTGTGATTTCATCCCCGTGCACTGACCCCCGCTGCGTAATTGCATCAAAACCAGCGCCAATCGATACGCCTTTTACGGCATTCAATCCCATCATGGCGTGGGCAATGTCGGCATCCAGCCGATCGTAGATTGGCTCACCCCAACCGGCCGGCACGTTCTCGGCCACGACCTCGATACGCGCGCCTATCGAATCGCCGTCACGCCGCAACTGATCCATATAAGCCTCAAGCTCGGGAACCAGATCGGCGTTGGGCGCGAAAAACGGATTCTGCGCCACGTACTCCCAGTTCACGAAAGGAATGGGAATCTCACCCAGTTGGCTCATGTAGCCGCGAACCTGAATCCCGAATGTTTGTGCCAACCACTTCCTGGCAATGGCGCCGGCAGCCACAGTGGGTGCGGTAAGACGGGCCGACGAACGACCGCCACCGCGCGGATCCCGGTGTTCATACTTGCGCCAATAGGCGTAGTCGGCATGCCCGGGCCGGAAGGTGTCCTCGATATTGCTGTAGTCTTTACTGCGAGCATCGGTATTACGAATCAGCAGGCCAATCGGGGTGCCTGTCGTCGTCCCGTTGTATACGCCCGACAGGATCTCGACGGTGTCCGGCTCTTTACGCTGCGTGACATGACGCGACGTACCAGGCCGGCGACGGTTTAGTTCGGCCTGTATATCCGCCTCCGACAACGACAGCCCCGGAGGGCAGCCATCTATCACCGCGCCAATGGCCGGGCCATGCGACTCACCAAAGTTTGAAACGCAAAACAGTTTTCCAAGAGTATTGCCCGACATAATGTCCAGTCACGAAAATAATAAACACATTAAAACGTGATTATCGCATCAAGAAGAGCAACTGACCTCAAGGTGTCGCGCCCACTCCGGGGCCGGCTCGGCATACGCCTCGAACCCGGGCCGCTCTGTATAAGGATCGCGCAACACGGCCATCAGGTCATCAATAACCGAAGCGTCGTTTTGCTCTGCCGCATCAATGGCTTGTTGCGCCAGATGATTACGCAACACATACAGCGGATTCGCCGAAAGCATTTGCGTGACGCGATCGGCCTGGCTGCGCCCTTCGAACTGCACTCGCTGCCTGTACTGTTCCAGCCACTCGCGTGCCGGGGCGGGATCCTCAAACAACGCCAGAAAAGATTCAGGCTGATCAAGGGCGCTCGCCAAGCGACGAAAGCTCAGCGTGAAATCTGCTGATTGGCTGTGCAGCAGGCGCCACCATTCGTCCACCAGCTCCTGATCCTGTTCGTGCCAGGACAGCCAGCCGAACTTGCGCACAAGATTACCTTGATAAGCACTTAGAAAGGCCTCTTCATAGGCCTGCAACTGCGTTTTAAGCTCATCGGGCTCCAGGCCCAGCGCCGTCAAGCTGCTGGCCAGCCGGTAAAGGTTCCAGTGCATCACCGACGGCTGAACATTCCAGGCATAGCGGCCATGCGTATCTGTATGGTTGCAGACATGATTGATCTGAAAGCCGTCCATGAACCCGTAAGGCCCGTAGTCCAGGGTAATGCCCAGGATCGACATGTTGTCGGTATTCATGACGCCGTGACAGAAACCCACGGTTTGCCAATCGGCCATCAAACGCGCCGATTTCACTACCACTTCATGCAGGAATCGTAAAATCGTGTCATGACTCAAATCGGACAGGGCCGACTCCTCTGCGGCCAGGCATTGAGGAAAAAAACGCGGTACCACATACCGAAGCAAAAGCTTGAGGCTTTCGGGAGCCTGCGCCCAATGTTCAAAGGTGCCGAAACGCACAAACGTCGGCGCCACCCGCGCGACCACCGCCGCTGTTTCCTGGGTTTCCCTGTACACGGGGTCATCGGCCACCACCAGCGACAATGCACGGGTGGTCGGAATGCCCAGGCCGGCCATGGCCTCTCCTGCAAGATACTCACGCACCGAAGAACGCACAACCGCACGGCCGTCTCCCATGCGCGAATACGGCGTCAAGCCCGAGCCTTTCAACTGCAACTCCTGAGGTCCTTCGTCGGTAACAATCTCGCCCAACAAATGCGCGCGACCATCACCCAATTGCCCCGCCCAAACGCCAAACTGGTGCCCACTGTATACGGCAGCCAGCGTTTTACCCCCGGGCAAAGGGCATGAGCCGGAAAACACATCGAGGAATTCCGGGCTCTGAAGCGCGGACTCAGACAAGCCCAACAACTTCGCAACATCGGTATTTACGTGCAACAGCCGCGGGTTCGTTAATGCCTGGGTCTCCAGGCGCGTATAAAAGTGTGCCGGCAATACATCGGCAAACGAATTTTCAACATGCAGATTGTCGAAAGGTCTGGTACTCATTCTGCCCCCTTTGCTTTTGCTGCTTTCTTGGCCGCCTGAGCTGCTTTCTTTGCCGGGCGCAAATACATCAGAGCGCATACGTAAAAGACGAAGGACAAAAGAATCTCAAGACCGGCCAACATGGCCGACGCGGCGTTGGGATCGGAATAGGCCCGTACAACCCCTTCCATGAAATAAAGAAGAATCAGCATGCTGGCCCATTGCATGGTGTACACATTGCCTTTCAATACACCGCGCAAAGGCAACAATAAGGGGATGGCCTTCAACACCAGATATGAACCGCCCGGGCGGATAGGCGCCCAAAACAATTCCCATCCCACACACAACACAATAAGACCGATTAAGGAAGCCGAAGCCGTATACCGCAAGTAAGGATTTAATTGAACGTTCATACTGGTATTATTACCCGAATGCCAAGCCGCGTCTCGAGAGACCACAATATCAATGAGTACAAAGTCGACGCAACCCGCCGATCAGGATAACGACACGTTGGACACCAAGGCTAAATTGAGCCAGAAATGGCACGATGCAGCAAAGGTGCTGGCGTATGCCTCTGCGCACGCGCAAGACAAGAAGCTGACCCAGGTTGCTTCAAGCCTGACCTTCACCACGGTACTGGCCCTGGTGCCCATGCTGGCAGTTTTCCTGTCATTGTTTACCGCTTTCCCGCTGTTTTCCGAATTTCGCGACGCACTGGAAAATTTCCTGGTGAACAGCCTGATGCCGCCGACCGTGTCTGAGACGGTCATGCGCTACTTGAACATGTTCGCCGAACAAGCCTCCGGTCTTACCGCCATCGGCACGGTGTTCCTGTTGGTCGTATCGATCATGCTCATCATGGCCATCGACACCGTGCTGAACGATATCTGGCAGGTTGAGCAGCAGCGCCCGTTACCACAACGCATTCTGGTTTATTGGGCCATTATCTCCGCGGGCCCCATTCTTGCGGGCGCCAGCCTGTGGGCCACCTCGTTCCTTGCGCAGCAATCGGCGTTTGATGTTGGGCAAGTTGCCCGCTCCCTGCGGTTTGCACTGTCAGTCATCCCTGTTGTCATTACCGGGCTCGCGTTCAGTGCTTTGTTCGTCTTTGTTCCCAACCGCCATGTTTTCTGGCGCGATGCGCTGGCCGGCGGCTTCGGCACGGCCATTGTGCTGGAAATCATGAAATCCGGGTTTGCTTTTTACATCACGCAATTTCCCTCTTACACCATTATTTATGGCGCTTTTGCCACGTTGCCTATTTTTCTGCTTTGGATTTATTTATCGTGGCTGGTCATTCTGTTTGGTGCCACTGTCGCTGCCACCCTGCCCTCGTTGCGCTTGCGCCGATGGGCGGAAAAGCGCAAAACAGGCGCCGCTTTTATCGATGCCGTGCGTATTCTGCGCCTTTTGCGCAGCGCCCAGAACACCCCAAATCCAGGCCGAAGTACGCGGTTTCTGGGTGCGCACCTGCGTCTGCACGCAAACGAATTACTCTCGGTATTACGCGCCCTGAAACATCTGGGTATCGTGGTGCCGACACAGGAAAAAGGTATGGATCACTGGGTGCTGGCAAGCGACATACGCGAAACGAAACTGTCTGCCCTCATCGACCAATTCCTGATCGACCGCGATCAATTGGAACTGCGGGAAGATCCTTTCCTGCTCAAAGCCGTCGCACATGCTTTGTCGGATTGCCCCAACATAACGCTGGAAGACGTGTTCGACGAAACAATCCCGCTATCGGAAAAGACCGAATTGTTGGAGAATAAAGAAATTACATCGAAGTCCGGGGAGACGCATCATGCTTAAAGTTAGTGAAATATTGCGGGTTAAAGGCCATACGCTTTATACCGCCACACCGGAAACCCCCGTTAAACAGGCACTTGAGACCATGGCCGAGCAGGACATCGGGTCGCTGGTTATTATGGAGCACGGGGAGCTGGTTGGCATGGTGACCTTCCGCGAAATCATTCGTCATTTACACACCAACGGCGGCGCCACAGGCGATTTCACCATTCGCAGCATCATGGACGATGCCCCTGTCAGCGTCACGCCAAACACCAGTGCCGAAGAGGTCCAGCGCCTGATGCTCGACAAGCATGCACGCTACATGCCCGTTATGGACGGCCCGGTTTTGCTGGGCGTTATTTCGTTCTACGACATGGCACAGGCCATCGTTGCCGCACAGCGTTTCGAAAATAACATGCTTAAAGCCTACATCCGCGACTGGCCAACCGAACTGGACGAAGAAAACAACAGAACCGCACCGCCTAAACACTAACGGTACGAGAACCACTCACCTGCTCGTAGGCCCGGATAATCAACATGGGATCCTGCTCATTCAAATGGACAGGATCAGACAGCATCTGACGCCAGCGCCTGGCCCCAGGGCGGCCGGACAACCAGCCCAGCATGGGCCTGACCACCATGCGCAAGGGAACGCCTTGCCGCACCTGTGCATCGGCATAGTCAACCATGTGCTGCACCACTTGCGCCTCGTGTGGCACCGAGCTTGCCGGCCACAAATATGCAGACAGCGCCGACAGAACAGCCGGGTCGTGCCAGGCAGCCCTGCCCAGCATAACGCCATCGAATCGCTGCAGCAATGAAACCGATTGCTCAACCTGGGCAATCCCGCCATTGAGCACGAAAATCGCTTCGGGAAAGTCGTGCCGCAACTGTTCGGCCATGCTGTATCGCAAAGGCGGTTTCTCACGATTGTCTTTGGGGCTCAGACCCTTCAATACCGCATTGCGGGCATGCACAATGAATACACGGCACCCCACCTGATACAAAGTGCCGACAAAATCACGCACCATATCGTAAGACTCGTCGTAATCAAGCCCCAAGCGGTGTTTAACGGTAACCGGAACGGTAACCGCATCTTGCATGGCCTTGATGCAATCGGCCACCAGGCTCGCCTCGGCCATCAGGCATGCGCCAAACGCGCCTTTCTGAACACGCTCCGATGGGCAACCGCAATTCAGGTTGATTTCGTCGTATCCCCACTGCTGGCCAGCCCGCGCAGACGCGGCCAGGGCGGCAGGCTCGCTGCCGCCAAGCTGCAGGGCAACAGGATGCTCTGCAGCATTAAAATCAAGTAAACGCGATCGATTCCCGAATTCGATCGCGCCCGTCGTGATCATTTCAGTATAAAGACGCACATGCGGCGCCAGCAGACGATGGAAGTACCGGCAATGACGATCGGTCACGTCGATCATGGGGGCGACGCAAATACGCCAACCTTCGCTGCCCGCGCGAAAATGAGATGAACTAAACGGGTTTTCTTGCGCTAGAACCTGCACAACACACCTTGAATGACAATATCCGGATATTTTAACGTGGTCGCCCGCATGATCTTGCGCCGTAGTCTAAAATCAGACCTTTATGTCTGAATTACTCGTGGTGACATGGCCGTATTTACTTCCGTATCCGAAACCGACGCAGAAACATTATTGACGCAGTTCGACCTGGGTAAGCTGGTTTCTCTTCGAGGAATTACCGCCGGAATCGAGAACACCAATTATTTTTTGAGCACGACCGGCGCAGAGTATGTTCTTACGCTGTTTGAAGTACTAACTTTCGAACAGTTGCCTTTCTATATTGAGCTCATGCACCATTTGGCCGAGCGTGGCATTCCCGTCCCCGAACCGCAAACAAACAAGAATGGACAACGTTTAACAACGCTGCACGGAAAACCCTGCGCCATTGTCACGCGTCTTTCGGGCGGTTACGAACCCGACCCCGGTGAGCGCCACTGCGCACTGGCCGGGCACACGTTGGCAAAAACGCATTTGGCGGGTGCTTCGTTTTCCATGCATCAGCCCAATTTGCGAGGTCTTTCATGGTGGCAGGAAACCATTCCCAAATTGCTGACCTTTCTTACGCCGGCACAAAATGCGCTTATTCAAGCTGTCTTGAAAGAACAATCGGATTTTGCGCAAACCGAGCTTTACCAAAGCCTTCCTTATGGGCCTGCACACTGCGACCTGTTCCGCGACAACGTTCTGTTCGACGGCACCTATGAGCAACCCCGGATGGGCGGACTGATCGATTTTTACTTTGCCGGCTGCGACACCTGGCTGTTCGACGTCGCCATCAGCCTGAATGACTGGTGCATACACCGCAACACCGGGGAGTTCGACCAGGGCAAAGCACATGCCTGGCTGCAGGCCTACGCACAAGTTCGACCATTCAGCGATGCCGAGCAACAAGCCTGGCCGCTGATTCTGCAGTCGGCTGCGCTGCGCTTCTGGGTTTCGCGGTTATACGACTATTTCCTGCCACGACCCGCCCAAACACTCAAGCCGCACGATCCCCGCCATTTCGAAGTTGTGCTTCAGGCACGACGCAATGGCAAAAATCCGGAACTACCCACAATCGAAGCGTAATAATGCAAGCGGCCATACTCCCAATCACCGCCGGATGGCAATGGATCATCGACGGATTCAATCTTTTCCGACGCCAACCATTGGCAATGTTCTTCTGGAGCCTGATGACAGGTCTGCTGATCACGCTCACCTACCTCATTCCACTGTTCGGCCAGATATTCCTGATCGCGGCCATGCCTTCATTAACCTACATTACATTGAACGCATGCCGCCACATCGAGGCAGGCACGCCCATGTTACCGGGCATGTGGCTTAAACCACTGAAAGACGCACAGGCGCGCGGGGGCTTGATCCGGCTGGGGTTAGCCTATCTGGCGTGCTGCCTGGCAGCAGGATTCATTGCAACCCTGCCATTCCTGGATCAAATCATGTCGACTCTCAACAGCGAGACATTGGATGAAGCGGCCCTTATGTCTGCCATTCAAGGTCCGTTTCTGACATTCGGCCTGCTTTACATCCTTATTTCGGCGCTGTTCTGGCACGCACCAGCACTGATTGGCTGGCATCGCCTGAAAATGTCACAGGCCTTGTTCTTTTCCATGGTTGCATGCTGGAGAAACAAATTCCCCTTTCTGTTGTATGGTGCGACCTGGATCGGCTTGTTTTTCGTTGCCCAAACACTGGGTAATGTGCTGGCAGCCTCCGGGCTTTCGGCAACAATAGCCCAATTGATTATGACGCCGATCAACCTGGTGATCGCCGCCATTCTGTATTGCAGCTTCTATCCCACTTACATGAGTATCTTCGGACGTTCAAACTATAACCAGGCCGACCAGACCGGATCCAGCCCCGGCGGCAACTGAGGCAATTGGCCAAGATCAATGCGGCTTTCGCCAGGGCTGTGAAAGTCGGACCCGCGCGAAGCAAGAAAACCATATCGCCGCGCCACATTGGCATATTCCAGGTATTGAGCGGGATAATGGCTACCCGTGACCACTTCAATTGCGTCACCGCCAAGATCGCGGAACGCGTCAAACAGTGCATCGAACTGGTTTGAAGACAGGCGGTAACGCCCTGGATGCGCCACGACCGCCACGCCGCCGGAGGCATGAATCCAGCCAAGCGCCTGCTCCAGCGAGGCCCATTGCGCCCCCACAAACCCCGGCTTTCCCTCGCCCAGATATAAATCGAAAACTTGCTGCAACCGGCTGCAATAGCCCTGCTCCAGCATAAAACGGGCAAAATGCGTGCGGCTCAGCAACAACGCATTGCTCGCGTAGCTCAAGGCGCCTTCGTAACAGCCCGCAAAGCCCAGCTTTTCAAGCTTATCGCCCATTGCCCGTGCACGCTCGCCACGCCGAAGTCGTATATCTTCCAGCCCGGTTACCAATTGTGCATTGGCCGGGTCAATGTTCAACCCAACGATGTGAATCGTGCGATTCATCCAGGTAACTGAAATTTCCACACCAGGGACAAACTGAAGGCCCTGCTCGCTGGCAACGGCACCCGCTGTCATTAAACCGGACAACTCATCGTGATCGGTCAGCGACCAGATTTGCACCCCTTGCCGCGCGGCGCGCAACGCCAGCTCACGCGGCGCCAGCACACCGTCGGACTGACTGGAGTGGCAATGCAAATCGGCGTTGAGTTCAACATTTTTCATTTTGGCTCGGGCACAGATCGAAAAGTCATTGTAACGAACCCGGACGCAAGCTACTGCAGGTCCTTATGGGGCATGGTGTGTTGCCAGTAACGTCGGCGGGTCTGGCGCTCGGCCCGAACCGATAAGCCGTTTTGTCGTGAATGCACGGTGACAGCCCCGTCACGATCCGAGCGCCACACAATTGCGCCGGCATTTTCCCAGCGCGCCACGGTTTGTGAGGCCGGATGACCATAACGGTTCATCAGGCCGGCCTGAACCAGAACATGTTGCGCACCGGCAGCAGCCACAAAATCGGGCGTTGAAGACCTGACTGATCCATGATGGGGCGCCACCACGACATCGATGCGCTGCAGTCCACGATCAACCAAGGCATCCTCTTGCGCTTTACCAATATCACCGGGTAGCAAAGCTGCATGGTACCCCCCCTGAATACGCAATACACATGAAGCGGCGTTACGTATTTTCGAACCCGCCTGCGCCGGCACATTGTGCTTTAACGGCCATAAAAAAGAGAATGTCACCCCATCCATCGTCCAGCTTGTCCCGTAACGGCATGGAGACTGCGCCAATGGTGCATTCTGCAACAAAAATGCCTGCTGCAAGCGACCTGCTTCAATCGACAGATAACGGCCTAGAGGGAACGACGAAAACGATTGCTGGACAGCATGACTTTCCAGTACCGAACGCACCCCGCCGGCATGATCAATATCAGCATGCGAGACCACCATAATATCGACATCACGCTCACCCAGCGAACGCAGGAAAGGCACGATGGTTCGCATACCCTGATCCGACTGAGCACTGTGCCGTAAACCACTATCAAAAAGTAATAGGTGTTTTGCAGTTTGCACCACAACTGCACTGCCCTGGCCAACATCCAGCGCATACAACACCCATTCGCCCTCGGCCGGACGACCCGGCTGCCAGGTCAGCGCCGGCAGCATCAGAACCCAACCCATTGAACGCAGAGGGAATCCGTAAGGCGCAATGGCCAGCACAATACCCAGTAAGGCAAGCACGGTAAGCATTACCGGCGCTGCCGCAACCGTAAAACTGGACCACGACAATGAAGCCAGCCAAATCGTTGGCTGCATCATTAAGCTGAAGAAGGTATGAGCCAGCCACGCAATGCCATGACACAAACCGGCAAGCGCCGGAATCAACGGCAGGAATGACGCAAACAGTGCCAGCAAAAGCGCCAGCGGGGTCACACTAAAGCTGATGACCGGAATGGCATACGCATTGACCAAGGGCGAAACAACCGACACCTCGTGAAAAATGAGTGCGAGCGCCGGCATCAGACCAACCGTAATAGCCATTTGCAGGCAGGTGACGGCAACCACTGCCCGGATCACAGTTTGGGCACGCGAACCGCGCTCATTGCTCACAAACCGCCCCCACCAGGCGGCGCTGGCCAGCAAAATCGCAACGGCACCGAACGAAAGCCAAAAGCCGCTGGCGAGCAGCGCCCAGGGATCCAGCAACACCGCAATCACGGCCACCGCACTTAGAAGCCGGGAAGCCGATAACGGAATGCGCAGAAACTGCGCAGCACCGATAACCGCCAGCATCAGAAAAGTGCGTCGTGCCGGCACCCCCCAGCCGGCCAACAGGCAATACAGCCAGGCTATCGTCAATGCCACCATCGCCGCGGCCATGCGCGCCGGAATATATTCCGACAAGCCCACTGTGCGCCACGACAGGCGACGCCAAAGCCAAAAAACCACCAACCCGCCCACTGCGGCAATCATCGTAATATGGCTGCCGCTGATGCTAACCAGATGGGTGATACCGCTGCGATTGAAAATGGTCCAGTCGCTGGCGCTCACACTGGCCTGATCGCCGATAGTGAGCGCCAGCAAAACCGCGCCATAAGACTTATTCTCAACAAAAGGCAACATCGCCCTGCGTACGTAATAGCGGGCGCGCTGCGCGCCAACCGACAGCCCCGCCCAACCCTCGTCTCTCAGGTACCTCGGATTACCGCGCACGCGACCCAGCGCTCGAATGCCGTCGGCAAACACATAGGCCTCGTAATCAAAACCATGCGGGTTGCGTGCTCCATGGGGCGTTTTCAATATCAACGCCATTTTCCAGACCTGTCCTGGAATAATCTCCGGGAATGGGGCAAACTCACCTTCTTCGCTGGCATACGGCCCGGCATACCCTTTTGCCCCCCAGTTCACCATAATGCGTGAAGGCACGCCGGATGGCCGGGATGACAGTACCTCAGCCTCAAACTGACGACTTCTGGCCTTGATGCGCGGCAGGCTGGCAACACGCAGCTCAACGCGAGACACCAGATTTTCGTTCGACGGATCCAGGCGATCTTGCAACCGGGATTCCGCGCGCCACGCCACATAAGCAAAAGTCAGGCCGAACGCCCACGCAACCAGCAAAATCGTTACACAACAAGCTGACCACGACCCGGTACGACGCAATAACGCACTAAGCCCCACCGTTAACAGACACAGGGTGATAAAAAAGCCAACCTGCGCCTTTAATGACGGTAACACTGGCAATAGCTGAACCGTGCCAGCCGCACACAACATGGCAACAGCAACAAGGCGACCCCGCAACGATACACTCCGTAAATAAAAACAGACTAGCTGCATTCATCCAGAGCCAGCACAAAACAGACGCTGAACCATCACAGGCATAACTACGACTTGTTTTTGTTATGATTTCGCGGGCACAAACGGAGAACAATCTTGAAAGTTATTATTGCTGGAGCAGGAATTGGAGGTTTAACACTGGCACTGATGCTGCATAAACGCGGCATTGACTGCGAGCTTTATGAAAGCGTGCCGGAACTCAAGCCACTGGGCGTCGGTATCAATCTTTTGCCCCATGCCGCCAATGAAATGGACCAGCTCGGCCTGCTGGACACCCTGGCAGACAACGCGGTGCAAACCTCGGCCCTGCATTATTACAACAAGTTCGGCCAGAATATCTGGCAAGAGCCGCGCGGCGTCGCGGCGGGTTATCCGGTGCCGCAACTGTCGATTCATCGCGGCCAGCTGCAAATGCTGCTTGCCCAGGCCGTTAAAGACCGCATCGGTGCCCAATGTATCCGCACCGGCATGACATTCACTGAATTAACACAGGATGATCAAGGCGTAACCGCAACCTTTGTCGAGCGCCAAACCGGCGAACATCACAATGTGCGCGGCGACATCATGGTAGGCGCCGACGGCATCCATTCGGCCGTTCGTCGTTTTTTCTACCCGGCGAACGACGAATTTCAGTTTTCCGGTCGTATGCTGTGGCGTGCAGTCAGTTACACCAAGCCATTTCTGGACGGGCGCACCATGTTCATGGCCGGTTACCAGGATGAAAAGTTTGTTGCGTATCCGATTATTGACCCGCATACGCCTGAAGGACTATGTGCCGTTAACTGGATTGCAGAACTGACGGTGGGTGAGCAGCCGTCCACCACAGACTGGAACCGTAAAGTAGACCCAAGCGTTTTTCGTGGCCCGTTCCAAAGCTGGAAATGGGACTGGATCGACATTCCCGCACTCATTGATCAGGCGCAGGCGGTTTATGAGTTTCCACTGGTCGACAAAAACCCCTTGCCACGATGGTCTTTCCAGCGAACGACACTGATGGGCGATGCCGCGCACCCTTTATATCCCATTGGTTCAAATGGTTCCGCACAAGCCATTCTCGACGCCCGTTGCCTGGCAGATCATTTACGCAACGCGCAAGATCGCCCCGGCACCCGGCTGGAACACATTCTGAAAGAATACGAGGCCGATCGCTTGCCGCCGACCACCGGCATTATCCTGCGCAATCGTCTCAACGGACCGGAACAAGTCATGCAAATGGCGCATGAGCGGGCGCCAACCGGTTTCAAGAACATCAATGATGTGGTGAGCCACGCAGAACTCGAGGCCGTGTCAACGCGTTACAAGCGCCTGGCCGGGTTCGACCCTAAGGCACTCAAGCGCAGCTAAACCGTTAGCACATGGCGCCAAGCCGGGGCAACACCCGGCGCGCCGACCGCGCCGTCTCGGCGATCACAACGTCCAACGACGTTTCACGCAGGTTTGCCAACGTTTGGGCTATCCGAGGCAATTGTGCAGGTTCGTTGCGCAAGGCAAACGAATCCTTGGAACCAGCCCCTTGCGCGGAATTGGCGCCAGTGCCCAGCCATGCGGGAGGAATATCGGGTGCGTCGGTTTCCAGTACCAGATTTTCCAGTGGCAGTTGGGTTGCCAGGCGCCGAATGCGCAAGGCACGTTCGAACGTCATGGCACCCCCAACTCCCAAAGCAAAACCAAGGTCAATAAACTGCCGGGCCTGCTGAAAGCTACCGTTGAATGCGTGTGCTGTGCCGCCCATAATCCGACGACGGCGTAAACTCTTGAGCAGGGCATCTTGCGAACGACGCACATGCAGGATAACCGGCAATTCAAACTTTACGGCAAGATCAAGCTGAGCCTCGTAAAAGCGCGTTTGCTTGTCGACCATTTCCCGGGTGCGCAGCTCGGGCACAAAAAAATCCAACCCGATTTCCCCCACTGCAACTAATCTGGGATCACTGATATGAGCCGCCAGAGCTGCCTCGAGTCGGCTCAAGGCATCGTGCCCGGCCTGCGGCACGAATAAAGGATGAATGCCCAACGCATACACCGCTTCAGTTGTGGAATGGGCCAAGTCACGCACCACATCAAAATTCCCCACCTCAACGGCCGGAATCACCATGCACCCTACACCTGCCTTCCTGGCACGCTCGATCACATCGAGGCGATCGTTCTGGAACTCGGCTGCGTCAAGATGGCAATGGGTGTCAATTAACATGACTGTGCTTGGCTTTATATTGGGCAACATCAACCAAAATACCATTGTCCATATACAGTTGCCGATGCGCCAGCGCAGCCAGCTCGATATCGTGCGTCACAATGGCGAAAGCCGTTCCCAGCTCACGATTGATCCGCACCAGCAGATCGAACATGGCCTTGGCTGTTTGGCGGTCGAGATTGCCGGTAGGCTCGTCGGCCAGTACACACGCCGGCTCAGTGACCAGCGCTCGCGCCAACGCCACGCGCTGCCGCTCGCCACCCGATAATTGGCCGGGAAAATGCCGTTCACGTGACTCAAGGCCCACCTGTTTCAACATTTCATGCGCGGCCTGCCTGGCATCGGTACGACTGAGCCGGCGCACAATCAGCGGCATGGCCACATTATCAAGCGCAGTAAACTCCGGCAACAAATGGTGGAATTGATACACAAACCCCAGATGACGATTACGGATCTGACTGCGCTGGGCTTCCGAGAGCCCGGTACTGGTGCGACCATCGATCACGACCTGTCCGGACGAGGGAGAATCAAGCAAGCCCAGAATATGCAATAAGGTACTTTTGCCAGACCCCGAGGCGCCTACGATTGCCACTATTTCGGCGGGATGCACTTCAATGCTGACGCCGCGCAGCACCTCAACCAGGGCGCCCCCTTCCTGGTAACTTTTTATCAACTCGCGCGCCGATAATACGGCCGGCTGACCGGGCGTGGAAACGGTATCAGTCATGACGCAAAACCCTTGCCGGTTGCAGGCGAGAAGCCCGCCAACTGGGATACAACGTGGCCAGCAACGACAACACCAGCGAAGTGACCGCAATAGTCACGATATCCGAGACTTGCGGATTCGACGGCAACTCGCTGATGAAATAAATCTGTTGCGGTAAAAACTCAATACCCATCATGTTCTCGACAAATGGCACGATCACGTCAATGTTATAGGCAACGAGCATGCCAAGCGCCACGCCCAATACCGTGCCAACCACGCCAATTAAAGCGCCCTGAATAAGAAAGATTCGTCCGATCTCACTGGGTGTCGCCCCCAAGGTTCGCAAAATCGCGATATCCGATTGTTTATCCTTAACTGCCATAACCAATGAAGACAGCAGGTTGAATGCCGCAACGGCGACAATCAGGGTAAGAATCAAAAACATCATGCGCTTTTCCGTTTGTACAGCGGCGAACCAGGTTCGATTGTTTTGAGTCCAATCGCGGGCACCCACACCTTGCAAATCGAACGCCAGTTCACGCGCAACCAGCGGTGCCTGCTGCATATCGTTGATTCGAAGGCGAACACCGGCAGCCCCACTATCGCGAAAAACACGGGCCGCATCGCCAACATTCACGAACGCCAGCGAAGCGTCGTATTCGTAGTAACCAGACGAATAAATACCCCCGACAGTGAACTGGCGCATTCGCGGACTGAAACCCGCCGGGGAAACCGACCCTTGCGCAGCCAGTACCATCACCGCATCCCCCACCAAAACACCAAGCGAGCGTGCCAACTGATTTCCCAGCACAATTTCAAAACTGCCCGGCGCCAACGCCGATAGGCTCCCTTCTATTATCTGCCCATTCAAATCAGACACCGCCTGCTCCTGAGACGGATCGATCCCCCGCAACTGCGCACCCACCAGTGTGCTGCCCCGTGCCAACATGGCTTGTGCCGAGACAAAGGGTGCCGCGCCCGCCACAGCGTCGTTGTCAGCGGCCTTTGCCGCGATCGACTGCCATTGATCCAGCGACTGCATGGGGGTTGAACCCGGAACAAACAGTTCAATATGTGGCAAAACCGACAGCATGCGGTCACGCACCTGGGTTTGAAACCCGTTCATCACCGACAGCACAATAATAAGCGCCGCTACGCCCAGCGCAATGCCGGCCATGGAACTGCCTGCAATAAAAGACACAAAACGGTCGCGTCGCCCCGACCTGCCCCGCACGCGGGCCAGGCCCGCATAACGCGCACCAATCCAAAACTCATAGGCCATCGTTACAACCACCTTTCAACCATTCACACTACAATACCAGACATGCAAATTGTCATTCCCGGCGCACTTCCCGCAATATCCGCTGCACAATCGCTCATGCCTTATCTGGTACAGCGTACCCCAAGGCTAACCCAGTGGTTTTCACGTTGCAGCGCCCGCGTTGAACGGGTCAACATACTGGATGCGGGCTGTACAGCAGCCGAGCTTTGGATGCTGACCCGCACACAAGCCTTTGCACCGGCGGCCGACCAGAATGTGTCAAGCGGTCTGGGGCCTTTTCTGGAGCCCGACACCGAACATCCGCAGTCGGCAATCTGGATTGCCGAACTGGTTCACGTCTCCCCCGCGCAAGACGGCGCTGCATTGCTTACAGCCAGCCAGCTTGATATTTCGCAGCAAGAGAGTGTATCGCTATTCGAATCGGCCCGTGAGGTCTTCTTGCACTATGGCTTTGAAATCCAGGCGGGCCAACACCCGGCTCGATGGATCGCCACGCTCCCCGGGCATGTATTCCTGAACAGTACCAGCCCGACCCTGGTGGCCAACACGCGTGTGAATGACTGGTGGCCGCAAGATACGGCAAGCCGTCCATGGCGACAGCTTGTGAATGAACTGCAAATGACCTGGCACAACCATCCGATTAACCAGGCTCGCAACGAAACGGGCTTGCCCGCCATCAATAGCATGTGGCTCTACGGCGGCGCTCGGACCGAGCAACTCAATGCAGCACAAGACGCACCGGCGACCCGGTGGCATGAAGACTTGCTGGAACCATATCAATCCGGGGATTGGGGCCTATGGCTCGAACGTCTTCAACACCTGGAGCCGATAATCATAAATGCTTTGAATGAGACCAGCACATCAAAGCCGGAACTTGTATTAATGGGCGAGGACCGCATTGTGACTTTGCGTCCCAGCACCCTGACGCGCCTGCGCGCTCAAGTGCCCGGCCAGGCAACACATTGGAGAAATTGGTGGTCACCCCAAAACTGAAAACCCGATCCGCCAGCCAGGAAGCAACCCGCAGGCTGATTGACGCTGGCATCCATCCGCTCATGGCCCGCCTGTTCGCAGCGCGCGGCGTCAGCAATGCCGGCGATATGTCGCATCACTGGGGAGTACTGGTTCCACCCTCGCAGTTAACCCATGTTGATACGGCTGCCGTTCAACTGGCTGAGGCGATCAGCGCCCGAAAAAAAATACTGGTGGTTGCCGATTACGATTGCGACGGGGCAACCGCATGCGCGGTTGCAATTCGCGCCTTGCGCAGCATGGGGGCCAACGCCCATTTCCTGGTTCCCAATCGCTTCGAGACCGGATACGGCCTGTCGCCCGAAGTCGTCGAACTGGCTATGCATCATCCAAGCGGCAAGCCCGATCTGATTATTACTGTGGACAACGGTATCGCCAGTGTCGAAGGCGTAGAAGCAGCAAACCAGGCCGGCATTGAAGTGCTCGTAACTGACCATCACTTGCCGGGCGAAGTACTTCCTGCCGCGCTGGCCATCGTGAATCCGAATCAGCCAGGCTGCGGCTTTCCCTCGAAAAACCTGGCAGGTGTCGGCGTCATTTTCTATTTGATGCTGGCTTTACGCGCCGAACTGCGCCGCCGCGATGTTTATGCAGCCGATGGCGGCCCGCGGCTGGATCAACTGGCCGACCTGGTTGCGCTGGGCACCGTGGCCGACGTCGTTAAACTGGATGCCAATAACCGCTTACTGGTAACCCAGGGGCTAATGAAAATCCGCAAAGGCATGATGCAACCCGGTATTCGCGCGTTATTCGCCGTTGCCGCACGCGAACCGGCCCAGGCCAGTGCATTCGACCTGGGTTTCGCACTCGGGCCGCGCATTAATGCGGCAGGCCGCCTGGCAGACATGAGCCTGGGCATCAACTGCCTGATTAGTAACGATGAAGGCGAAGCCCTGGCGCTGGCCCGTGAACTGGACCGCATGAATCAGGAGCGGCGCGGCATTGAACACACAATGCAAGACCAGGCGCTGGACGCAATCGACCCCGGCCAGTTGGACACTGCCTCCTCGGTTTGCGTTTATCGCCCTGAGTGGCATCAAGGCGTTATCGGCCTGGTTGCCTCGCGGCTGAAAGAGAAATACTGGCGCCCCACCCTGGCCTTCGCACGCGACGACAGCGGGCAGTTGCGCGGTTCCGGCCGCTCCATTCCCGATGTCCATTTGCGCGATGCGCTCGATCTGGTATCAAAACGTTGCCCCGATAGCATCCTGAAGTTTGGCGGCCATGCCATGGCAGCCGGCTTAACCTTGCGCGAGGCAAGCTTTGCCGAATTCCAGACCGCCTTCGACGACGCCGTGCGTACCCTATCGGGTAAAACCCGGTTTGAACCCGAAATAGAAACCGATGGATCGCTGGAAACCGGTTATGCCAACGCCGACGTGGCCGGCATGTTGCAACGGCAAGTATGGGGTGCGGGCTTTCCAGCCCCCATATTTGCCGACTCGTTCCACGTGCAGCAACAGCGTGTATTGAAAGAAAAGCATCTTAAGCTCACACTGGAGCGTGGTCATCAGCGTTTCGATGCAATCTGGTTCAACCATGCAACGCCGTTGCCCGAACGCATTCATGCCGCTTACAGGCTGGATCAAAACATATGGAACGGGCGCGTGAGCGCGCAACTGATTATTGAATATGCTGAAGCTGAGTAAGCATCTGTTGTACGGCCTGCTCAACCGTAATACGGGTTGTATCGACCTGAACATGGGCCAGGGCGTATAGCTTGCAACGCGCCTCGAATGACGCAAGAATATTGGCCATGGCCTCATCTCGCAAGGCAGGTGTGGCGATGCGCGCGTCGTGCTGCTTCATCACTCGCTGAAAATGCACCTCGGGCGTGGCATGCAGCCAGCAAACGAGAAACGAGTGCAACAATAGTTCGTACGTGGCCGGCTCAGCCACAATACCGCCCCCGGTTGCAATGATCACTTGCGGGTAATGCGCAATCACCTGCTCCAGGCAATCACGTTCCAGGCGCCGGAACCCGGCCTGTCCATAAATGGAAAAAACCTCGCTCAAGGCCATGCCGGCGCGTTCAGCCACCAATGTATTCAAATCAACGAAAGGCATCCCCAGGGCCCGAGCCAGCAAAGGGCCTGCCGATGATTTGCCTGCACCGCGCAACCCCACCAGCGCGATACGGCTGGGTACGCCGGCGCAATTGGCCTTGCCATGACCCAGGCTTTCCACCAGATGACTGCGGATTTCGCGCAAGCAGGCCGGTGACTGGCGCTTAAGCAACTCAACAATCAATGCATAGTCCACGCCATATTCATCCTGGTCAGACAACAGACTATCCATTGATACATTCAAGGCACGCGCCAGGCGTTGAAGTACCGATATCGAGACATTCCCGTCGCCTTTCTCAACCCGGGACAAGTAAGGTAGGGAGATATCAGACTCTTGCGCCAACTGTTTCATTGTCATGGCACGCGCGGCACGTTTGCGCCTTACGCGCTGCCCCAGGCGCAAGCAAAGGTCCTGAATCGCTTGTTCGTCGTGTTCGGTTGCCATCATCGCGCAGGACAAATCAAGGCCGAATCACTTCGGGCCCAGGCTCCGTTTCGTAAAGCGCCTCTACTTTCATTTCCCGACGCTGCAGAACCGCCCGTTGATTCGTGTAACCCTTGTCTGTAATTTCGCCATCATCAACCGAAGGCGGTGAATCAAGCAACAATGCCGTCTGGGCATGCGTTGAGCTGGCCGGATGCTCGTTCTTGAGCCGTGCCAGGCCCTGGCGCACAGTGTCGACCACTTTGGGATGAGCAATCACTTCGTTCACTGGTGTATCCTCACCCAGTCCGGCAATTTGCCGGCACGCGGCAAAATTGGGGAACACAAGAAAGCCGATTGCATCCCGATCGTGTCCGGTTACCACGATATCCTGCGCAACCGGCGCCAAGTATTCCAAACCTTTCACACGCACATTGCCAACGCTGACCCAGGTACCGGTTGTAAGCTTGAAGTCTTCGGAGACCCGCCCGTCAAAAATCAACCCTGCCTCGGGGCGTTGCGGGTCGGCAAACCGAACGGCGTCGCCGATCTTGTAGTAACCCTCTTCGTCGAACGCCGCCTCAGTGACATCGGGCTGCTTGAAATAGCCCGGCGTAACAACCGGACCTTTCACACGGACCTCGAGCTTGTCGCCACCCGGCACCAGTTTCAGCGTTACACCCGGTACCGGCAGACCAATGACACCGGAGCGATCGGCCTGGAAATGGCAGTCGGTTGCCAAAGGTGAAGTTTCCGTGGAACCCCACGCCGTCACCATCGGCACGGCGTACCCCAGCTCGGCACGCGACATTTCAATCAGGCCATCCCACAAGTGCTGGGGCAAAGCGGCGCCCGCGTAGAAAATCAGTTGCAAACGGGAAAAGAATTGCTTGCGCAGCGCGGTATCCGTTTTCAGGGTTGCCAGCAGCATATCGAAAGCGCGGGGCACATTCATATAAAGTGTTGGCGCAATATCCCGCAAATTGGCAATACTGGTTTCAAACAAGCCGGGAACCGGCTTGCCGCCGTCCAGGTAAAAGGTTCCCCCGTGCTTAAGCACCATATTGAAATTGTGATTGCTGCCAAACGTATGATTCCAGGGTAACCAATCAAGCAATATCGGTGGCTCTTCGTTCAAGAACGGCCATACCTGCGCTTTTGCCTGTTGACTCGAACACAGCATGCGCTGCGTATTGAGTACCCCTTTGGGATACCCGGTCGAGCCTGATGTGAACAATATTTTCGCGATTGTGTCGGGAGTGACTTCGGCATAAGCCTTATTCACCTTTGCCAGATCGACCTGCGTCAGCAATTCCGACATACGCAAAGCATTCAAACCATCACAATCGTCTTCATCGGCGACCACCAGTTGCGCTTGATGCAACGACTCGATTGATTTCAATGCCGCCTGGAAGCGCGCCACGCCGCCAACATAAATGACACCCGGATTCAAACGCTCGACGAGATTGCGCAGCTTCTCGTGGTCTTTGGACATGAGCGAATAAGCGGGAGAAATAGACGCATAAGGTATGCCCACGTGCATCGCACCCAGCATCAGCAACGCATGATCAACGCTATTGTCAGTCAAGACACACACAGGGCGATCGGGCGTCACGCGGTTTTTCAATAACCATGTACCCAGCCGTTGCACCTTGTCGAGCATTTGCGCATACGTCAGGCCCTGCCACAGGCCGGCCGGGCTGCGCTGGGCGATGAACTCGCGATCGGGCGCCAAGTCGGCCCAGTACTCGAGATACTCACTTACGCAACGGGCATAGGGTGCCAGCGCAACCGGGTTATTCAGCAGTATCGTGCCATCATCACGCTCAGTAAGCTCGACAGCCGGCGCGGCAAAAATTGAATCAGAGCCCTGACTATTCATTCATTGTCTCCAGCGTATTTTTGAATTATTGCTTTATTTATTGTTCGGCAATTTGAGAAATACTATACGCAAATAATTTAACCGTTGCAATTTATAGTTTATTTCACTATCTATTGATTAAATCAGGAAACTCCGGCGGCTTCGTTCGTGCGCGCTCCGGGCATCCGGCTGCCGATCTCCATCCGGACGATGCGTTTTGAATTGAACTTATGGCATCATGTTTACATGAATACCGTTCCTTTATTCCCGTTGAGCAGAGCCTTGTTTCCAGGTGGCGTTTTACATTTGCGCATCTTTGAAGTGCGCTATCTGGAAATGATCAGGCAGTGCCTCGATACCCATGCAGAATTCGGCGTCGTTACGCTTACCGGCGGCGGCGAAGTTCGCCTGCCAACGAGACAGGAAACGTTTGTCGAAGCGGGAACGCTGGCACGCATCAACGAAGCGCAAGACATTATGCCGGGCCTGATACAAATTCAATGTTCCGGCACACACCGGTTTAAATTGGAAAAGCCATCCCAGAAGCCAAACGGACTTTGGGAAGCGGAAATCACCTTGCTGCCCGCAGAGCAAACCGTCACCATCACAAGTGATCTGCAAGCGTGCGCAGACGCGCTGGGTAAAGTGATTGCAGACTTGCAGCGCGATGGCGTGCCGCCCGAGGCAATGCCAATAAGCCCGCCGTTCATGCTGAACGACACCGCCTGGGTAGCAAATCGATGGGCGGAACTGCTACCGCTGCCACCAACACAAAAAGCACTTTTGCTGATGGAAAACGACCCGGTGCAAAGACTCGACTTACTCAGGGAAGTATTGCTTGTGAAAGGTCTTATCAAATGAGCGCTGCTCGTTACCGGCCCAAAGTGGGCCTGATCCTGGGCAGCGGTTCCGCACGCGGATGGGCTCATATTGGCGTTATCAACGAACTCAACAAAGCCGGCATTCATCCCGACATTGTGTGCGGCACCTCAATTGGCGCGCTGGTGGGCGGTGTTTATGCCAGTGGCCATCTCGACGAACTAGAAAAATGGGTTACCAGCCTAGGGCTTAAGGATGTTGTCTCGTTCATGGACCTGACCCTGACCGGCGGCGTTCTGAAAGGTGAACGACTGATGGCATTTTTCCGGGAAAAATTCAAAGACAGTGATATTGAAACTTTGGAAATACCCTTCGGGGCCGTTGCCACGTCACTCTATAGTGGAGCCGAAATCTGGTTACGCAGTGGCAGCATGCTGGGCGCCGTCAGAGCATCCATCGCATTGCCCGCTTTGTTCGCGCCGGTGCGCCACAACGGCCAGATATTGGTTGACGGCGGGCTGGTTAATCCGGTTCCCGTATCGCTGGCGCGCGCAATGGGCGCCGACATCCTCATTGCCGTTGACCTTAACTCCGATTTGCTGGGCCGCCATTTGCGTAAAGAGGAACAACCCGAATCCAATTCACGCTCCCCTGCCCCGGATCAATCGGACGAACAAAGCAGAGAATGGGTCAAACGAATTCAGAACAATCTCTACACCCTGCTGCCCACCTGGAACGACGCAATCAAAGATGAGCCCGAAATCCCCTCGGTTCTGAATGTGGTGGCCTCAAGCATCAATATCATGCAAGAGCGTATTACCCGCAGCCGCATGGTGGGTGAACCGCCACACATCATCATTGCGCCCCGGCTGGCACACCTTGGCCTGCTTGACTTTCATCGGGCAGAAGAAGCCATTGAAGCAGGCGCGCAGACAGCCCGGGAATGTATACCGGCAATTAAGACTTTCGACATTCGCACCTCGGTTTAGCTAGCGCAAAAGCCAGTTTGATGCGCGTGTAAGCGGTGCCATAACCATCCGGTTCACGACTGCAGGTAAATTTAGTGGCCTGGTCACCATTTTGATCGCCATCGACACCGGATAATGCCGACGCAACTCCTTGGCCAGGCGCCGACAAAGAATCTTGAATTCCTCTCGATTGGCCTCGCTGCCTTTGTGAACCTGGTACACATGCCAAAGCGCACAGTCGGCATCGGAAGAGCGCGCTTCCAGAATGCGACGCTTCAAAGCACCCAGCACTTTCCAGCGCCCTGGATCTTGAGCTTCACGATACTGCCTGAAATACTGGAAAAAATGCTTGTAATGATTGACTTCATCGGCACGAATACGTCCGGCAATGCCCGACAAAACCGGTTCCGTTGCCTGACTGGCCAGCGCGGTATAGAAAGTGGCCGTTCCCGTTTCGACAACACAACGCGCAACCATTTCCAAACCCTGGGTGGGCTCAAGCTCGTCGGCCGTGCACATGGCGGAATACTCGGTGAAAAAACCCTGGTACGCCCGCTCCCAATCGAACTCCGGCCAAACATGTTGCGTATACGCCTTCAGGACATAACCATGCCGCAATTCCTCGTGCTGCCACTTGGTTTCCAGCCACTCCTGAATCTCAGGCGCATCGGAATAATACTCAATTAAATTACGCGTATACAGGTCGGCGGCGATTTCAATAAACGACGCGGCAGCCACCATGTAAAACAAATCTTCATTATCGCGAACAAGCTCGCAATCAACGGCGTGCAATGGCACATTATCTAAAGACCAGTCTGAACTTGATAAATCCGGGGTTACTTCTGTCATTTCACTCATAACTCCACTCCAACCCGACAAAAACGTGGTCCGACATTCATATTGCGATCAAAATGCTATGGTAAACCACGACAGGCGGAATGCTCCAGCCACAAGTACGAATATCTCGAACAATGACTCGTACTTTGATTCCATGCGCACACCCGGCGAAAATTTCATGCCATACTTTTGAGCAAAATTTTCTACAACATATTGTTAGGCAAAAAAACAGAGGGAATCCATCATATGTCTTGTACCCAACTTTGTGACTCACCCGAGCGTTATGGCCTCATTTCCCGCCTGTTCCACTGGGGAATGGCGCTGGTCTTACTCTGGCAATTCACCTCTGTCATTATTCACACGCTGTTCGAGAAAACCGCGATCGACAAATTTTTCTGGGGTACACACAAAGCCGTCGGTACGTTAATCATGTTGCTTATTTTGCTGCGCGTGTTGTGGGCGCTGGTCAACCTGCGCCGACGTCCGCCCGCGGTAAGCATTGGGTCCATTACCGGACATATTGTTTTATACGCCCTCATGCTCGCCATCCCCACCATTGCCCTTATCCGTCAGTACGGATCAGGCAAAGCGTTTTCACCTTTTGGCATTCCGCTGATGCATGGCTTCGAGGAAACAAACAAAATTGAATGGATGATTGATCTGGGTAGCAATTTTCATGGTTTACTGGGTTGGACACTTCTGGTGGCCGTACTGGGCCATGGCGTCGCCGTGCTCTGGCATTACCTGCGCGGTGATCGCTACGTACTTGAACGTATGAAATAAGAGGCACACCCTTAGGTGAAATAAGGGTTTTCCTTGACATAACAAACGGTATCACGCTACCCTATATAAATAGTTATTCATATATATCAACATCAATTCAAGGGCTTGCCTGTAAAACAAGCCCTGTCAATCCGGGGCCCGCTTGCCCGGCCCTGCTTTTCACAGCCTGCGCTGTGCGTTTTTGTACCCCGTTAAACAACGGCCAGCCTCACAGGCTACCTGCGGCAGGTAGCAATGCCCGGGCATTGCTGTCAGGCCGACTATTACAAGAGGAAACTGTACTTATGGCTAAAGAAGAACTACTTGAAATGACCGGCTCGGTAACCGAAGTCCTCCCCGACTCCCGTTTTCGCGTAACGCTGGAAAACGGCCACCCCATTGTGGCTTACACCGGTGGCAAAATGCGCAAGCATCATATCCGCATCCTGGCTGGTGACAAGGTCAAGCTGGAAATGTCGCCCTACGATCTCAGCAAAGGGCGAATTGTATTTCGTCATATCGAAGGTCGCCCACCCATGGCCCGGAACAACCGGCGCTAATCCCATTTACCTTTCAGGTTCCCTTTTATTCGGGAACCGGATTAAATCAACTCACGGGTAACGGCGTCATGAAATGTTCAAGAACGCCCGATCGCTCGTCAATGTCGACCCATCTGCGGGTGTCCTGAAAAGTGATGACCGCAAGACTCGCAGGCGGGAATTCGTGCCGCAAGCGCACGACGGCATTTTTACTACCCCTGCCGGTCAGCTTCAGCGCCAATCCCTGCATTCCCGGGTTATGCCCCACAACCAGCACAGTCTGGCGGGAATCGGGCTGGGCGCCAAGCACATCAAGCAATGTCGATATACCGGCTTCATAAACGCGACTTTCATACAGGCATTGAATTGCCATTGGCAGGCGCTTTTGTACCTGCGCCCAGGTCTGCCGCGTACGAAGTGCCGGCGATATCACGGCAATATCCGGAACAAAACCCTCGGTTGCCATCAACCCGCCCACTTCCAGCGCCTCGGTCAGGCCGCGCTCGGACAAACTTCGTTCGAGATCCTGACCGTTTTGTGTAAAACCGGCATGAGCATGCCTTAATAACAGCAGACGTCGAACCTGATCAGGCATTACATTACTCACTCAGAAAAAACTACCGATACTTAATCACAAGAGCTCACGCTCGGCAAGGATACGATATTTCCCGCCACCGCCGGCAACGGCCCCTGGCACAGACGCGGCCAATACGACTCTTCGGGCTTGCCAGGTAACGGGTTCGCTCAGAAAGCCATGCGGTATGACCACCTTTCGCGCCAGCGTAACATGCGGTCGGAAAGGTATCTTCTTATCCCACCAGATTTTGTGTTCATCCAACGAATCGCCCAGCATACGCCATACTTGAGCCAGAGGCGGTGGCGTAATATGCGGACCGGCCCAGCTCACCTTGATATTCTGGAAACTATTGGTCTCTATCAGGTCAAGCCGGAATGCTTCAGGCAGCACCAGGTCTCTTAATATGGCATGCAATACAGGCAGATTTTCATCGGGCTGTATCCCCACGAACGCCAAAGTAAGATGCATGTCGTTCGGATGTGTATGCCGCCCCGCCAGGCCGTTTTGCAACTGCGCCAGCTTATCGGCTGTTTGCGCATCAGGCCATAGCGCATAAAACAAACGACTGGGCGGCAAAGGCGTAACAGCAGACGGTACGTGCATCGAGTCGGGCAATGTCTTCATGGTAGGAGGATACTAGAGCAGCAGGGCCAGCGCATCCGGTATATCAACAAAAAAGCCCACCATCCGGTAGATGGTGGGCTTTGCCCGTTGCCGACCGGGTACCTGCAATGATCTATTGACAGACTCAGGCCGTAGCGTTCTCGGCAGTCGTGACCTCTTCCTCATCAGAAACCGAACTGCGAATCAGATGATCGAATGCGCCCAGCGCCGCTTTGGCACCGTCTCCCGCAGCGATCACAATTTGCTTGTAAGGAACGGTCGTTACGTCACCGGCCGCGAATACACCCGGGACAGACGTCTGGCCTTTGGCGTCAATCTCGATTTCACCATACTTACTTAAAGACACGCTGCCCTTGAGCCACTCTGTATTGGGAACCAGGCCGATTTGAATGAACACCCCTTCCAGATCGACTTTCCGGGTTTCACCCGATTTACGATCTTTGTAGGTCAGCCCGTTAACCTTCTTGCCGTCACCCAGGACTTCCGTCGTCTGGGCCGAAACAATGACGTCAACGTTAGACAGCGTACGCAACTTGCGTTGCAATACGGCATCGGCCTTGAGCTCGTCGGTAAACTCGATCAACGTAACGTGACCCACAACGCCTGCCAGATCGATGGCGGCCTCAACGCCTGAGTTACCACCCCCTATTACGGCAACGTCTTTACCCTTGAACAAAGGGCCGTCGCAGTGCGGGCAGTAAGCCACACCGGCATTACGGTATTCATCTTCACCCGGTACGTTGATGTTGCGCCAACGGGCACCTGTTGCCAGGATTACCGACTTGCCTTTCAACGACGCGCCATTGGCCAGCTTCACTTCAATCATTTTGCCGGGAATCAGCTTTTCGGCACGCTGCACGTTCATGATGTCGACCTCGTAGGTCTTCACGTGCTCTTCCAATGCCGCTGCAAAAGCCGGACCATCGGTCTCTTTTACCGAAATAAAGTTCTCAATGGCGTTGGTATCAAGTACCTGACCACCGAAACGCTCGGCCACGACACCCGTGCGAATACCTTTGCGTGCGGCATACACGGCCGCAGCTGCGCCCGCCGGCCCGCCACCGACAATCAATACATCGTATGGCTCACGCTCACTGAGCTCTTCCGCTTTACGCGAACTGGCGCCGGTATCCAGTTGTGCCAGTATTTCTTCCACACTGGAGCGCCCCTGACCAAATTTCTCACCATTCAGGAACATGGTAGGAACCGACATGATCTGGCGGGCGTCTACCTCATCCTGATATAAAGCACCGTCGATGGCCACGTGCTTGATGCGTGGATTGATAATCGACATGGCGTTCAGGGCCTGAACAACGTCGGGGCAGTTCTGGCAGGAAAGCGAAAAATAAGTTTCAAACTCGTAGTCACCATCAAGGTTTCGGATCTGTTCAATAACCGATTCGTCGAGCTTGATGGGATGCCCCCCGACCTGCAGCAATGCCAGGACAAGAGACGTAAATTCGTGCCCCATGGGGATACCGGCAAATGTAACGCCTATATCGGTACCCGCACGGCGGATTTCAAACGAAGGCTTGCGTTGTGAGTCGCCGCTTTCAACCAGAGTCACCTTGTCTGACATGGTTTCGATTTCCTCGAGCAACTCGCGCAATTCGGCCGATTTCGCGCCGTCACCCAAATGAGCAACCAGCTCAACAGGCTCGGAAATACGTTCCATATATGACTGCAACTGGCTTTTTACACTGGCTTCTAACATAACGTTCACCTTCTTCTGTATTTTCTGTATTCAAAATGTCGCGGCGCGGTTTTTGGCCACACCGCGACCGATTCGAAAGTGCAGCCCGTTTTGACAGGCCACACCCTCCGTCTTAAAGCAGAACCGAATGCCTTGTTTAGATCTTGCCAACCAGGTCAAGGGAAGGCTTCAGCGTTTCAGCACCTTCTTCCCATTTGGCGGGGCAGACTTCACCGGGGTGAGCGGCAATGTACTGAGCGGCACGTACTTTGCGCAGCAGTTCGTCGGCTTTACGACCAATGCCGTTGTCGTGCACTTCCATGGCCTTGATTTCGCCCTCGGGGTTTACAACAAACGTGCCACGCAGAGCCACGCCCTCTTCTTCGATCAGCACTTCGAAATTGCGTGCCAGAGTCTGGGTGGGGTCGCCCAACATGGGGTACTGTACTTTCTTGATCGCGGCTGAAGTGTCGTGCCAGGCCTTGTGCGAGAAATGGGTATCGCAAGAAACAGCATAGACTTCAGTATCGAGCTTCTGGAACTCAGAGTACAGGTCAGCCAGGTCTTCCAGCTCTGTTGGGCAAACGAAAGTAAAGTCTGCAGGATAGAAAACGAACACAGACCATTTGCCTTTTACGGACTCATCGGTTACTTCGGAAAAATTGCCGTTCTGAAAAGCCTGTGCTTTGAAAGGTTTGATTTTGGTATTGATAAGAGACATGTTTTGCTTCCTCTGTGTTGTGGTTAAAAGTAAGGGTTGAAACTGGATACAGCTTCAGTATAGGCAAGCCCTATACATTTGTAAAATTGATTGATTCAATCACTTTAGTTGTTTTTATCTATCAAGAGCATGAAAAGTCAACGAATAGGCCCTCACACCCTAAATGGGGACATCCGTACGGGTTTACAAGTACGTTAAAATGGCAAGTTATCTTAAAACATGCTGATTTCAGGAATATTTATGGAAGTGGAACAACAAAACCAGCTTTTGGCGCGCATAGAAGACTATGCACAGCGACAACACGCCCTACGGGGGTATCTTTGACTTCGCTGGCAAATCTGAGCGGCTGCAAGTTGTAAACGCCGAGCTCGAAAGCCCCGACGTCTGGAATGACCCAAAACACGCCCAAGATCTGGGGCGTGAAAAGAAAGGCCTGGAAGTCGTCGTTCAAACATTAACCGACCTGGAAACCGGTCTGGATGAAGCCAAAGAACTATATGATTTGGCCAGCGCCGACGACGACAGCGAAACCCTTTCGGCGATTGAAGCCGACTGCCAGGTCCTGGGCCAGAAGCTGGAGGAACTTGAATTCCGGCGAATGTTCAATAATCCGGCCGACCCACTGAACTGTTTCATTGATATTCAGGCTGGCGCGGGCGGAACGGAAGCGCAGGACTGGGCCTCGATGCTGTTGCGCCAGTACTTGCGCTACTGCGAACGCAAGGAATTCAAAACAGAAGTGCTCGACGAATCGGCAGGCGAGGTCGCCGGCATCAAATCGGCCACAATCAAGGTGGAAGGCGACTACGCCTTCGGCTTTTTGCGCACGGAATCCGGGGTGCACCGCTTGGTGCGCAAAAGCCCGTTCGACTCCTCGAACGGGCGCCACACTTCGTTTGCCAGTGTCTTCGTTTATCCTGAAGTCGACGACTCCATCGAAATCGAAGTGAACCCGGCCGACCTGCGTGTTGACACCTACCGCGCCAGCGGCGCCGGCGGTCAGCACATTAACAAAACCGACTCCGCAGTCCGCCTCACGCACATGCCCACCGGCATTGTGGTGCAGTGCCAGAATGATCGTTCACAGCACCGTAACCGCGCCGAAGCCATGCAAATGTTGAAATCGCGCCTGTATGAGCTGGAAATGCGACAGCGCATGGCTGAACAACAGAAAATGGAAGATGCCAAAACCGATGTGGGCTGGGGCCACCAGATTCGTTCTTATGTACTGGACCAAAGCCGCATCAAAGATTTGCGCACCAGCGTTGAAATTTCGAACACTCAGAAAGTGCTCGATGGCGACCTGGATCCGTTCATTCAAGCCAGCTTGAAGCAAGGGGTTTAACGCCTGTAACGTCAACTGCGGTGGCAGCGGTAACGCTGTCACCCCGCACCAACTCATATTGTCCTGCCGCTCACCTATCTAACCGTTCCACCAAAGTTATGACTCATTCCTCCGATCCAGTCACGTCTGTTGCCGAAGAAAACCATCTCATTGCAGAGCGTCGCCATAAACTGGCGCGACTGCGCGAACAAGACCGCGGCATCGCGTTCCCGAATGATTTCGTTCCGGAAGACAAGGCCGCAGATCTGCAGGCCCAATACCAAGGACACGACAAACCCGCTTTGGAAGCCTTGGCACAACCAGCCAAAGTGGCCGGCAGGATCATGTTGAAACGGGTCATGGGCAAAGCCAGCTTTGCCACGCTCCAAGACGGCAGTGGCCGGATCCAGATATATCTGGATAAAAACGGCGTGGATGAAGATGTCTATGAATCATTCAAGACATGGGATATCGGCGACATTATTGGTGTGGAAGGCACCCTGTTCAAAACCAACAAAGGTGAACTTTCAATACGCGCAGCCGGAATTCGTATGCTGGCCAAGTCGTTGCGTCCGCTCCCCGACAAGTTCCATGGCATGACCGACCAGGAGTTACGTTATCGCCAGCGCTATGTTGACCTGATCATGAACGAACAGACGCGGCACACATTCATAGCACGCAGCAAAGCCATTGGCCGTATTCGTCAGTACATGCTTGACGCGGGCTTTATGGAAGTGGAAACACCAATGCTTCACCCGATACCCGGTGGCGCATCTGCCAAGCCCTTTGTCACTCATCATAATGCGCTGGACATGCAAATGTACCTGCGCATCGCCCCTGAACTCTATCTGAAGCGCCTGATTGTTGGCGGCTTTGAGCGCGTTTTTGAGCTGAACCGAAACTTTCGCAATGAAGGCGTCAGCCCCCGTCATAACCCAGAGTTCACCATGATGGAGTTCTACGCAGCCTATACAAACTACCACTGGCTGATGGACTTTACCGAATCACTGATTCGCCAGGCAGCCATTGCCGCAACCGGCAATGCCGCGTTCAACTACCAGGAAAAACAGCTCGACCTGGCCAGCCCTTTCGACCGGCTTACCATTTTGCAGGCGATTCAAAAATATTGTCCGCAATACACTCAGGCACAACTTGAAGATGTCGATTTCCTGCGAGCCGAACTCAAGAAATTACATGTCGATGTTAATGCCCCGCCTTTGAATCAGGCGGGTATCGGCGCGTTGCAATTGGCGCTGTTCGAAGAAACCACTGAAGGGCAACTATGGAATCCGACCTTCATTATTGATTACCCGATTGAGGTTTCGCCCCTGGCGCGTGCTTCGGACACTGAGCCAGGCATTACAGAACGATTTGAACTGTTTGTCACCGGGCGGGAAATGGCCAATGGCTTTTCAGAGCTAAATGACCCTGAAGATCAGGCAGCCCGTTTTCATGCACAAGTGGCTGCCAAAGACGCAGGCGACGAAGAAGCCATGTATTACGACGCTGACTACATTCGCGCATTGGAGTACGGCATGCCCCCCACCGGCGGTTGCGGTATCGGTATTGATCGCTTAATTATGCTGCTGACCGACAGCCACAGTATTCGTGACGTACTGTTATTTCCGCATCTGCGGCCCGAAGACTGAAACACTGAAACGGCATCGGCGCCAGCCGTATTCGTTTTAATTTATTTTCAGCAACGCCAGCGCCAATCTAAACCATTAACCCGCAAAACAAAAAGCAGGTTAATGGTTTTCCTTGGCGTGGTTAATTGAATACTTCGGAATTTCAACCGTTAAGTCTTCCTGGGCAATTTTGGCCTGACAGGAAAGTCGCGAAGTGGGGGTCAAGCCCCACGCACGATCGAGGTAATCTTCCTCGTTATCCGTTGCTTCTTCCAAGGAATCAAAGCCTTCACGAACAATGACATGGCACGTTGTACAGGCACACGACAACTCGCAGGCGTGTTCAATTTCGATATGATTATCCAGTAACACGCGGCAAATCGACTCTCCCAAAGGCGCGTCTTCAATGACTGCACCTTCAGGACACACTTCCGGATGTGGCAAAACAGTAATTTTCGGCATAATACTTCTAAAGTTATGACTTGGAGACTTCGTCAAGACTACGGCCTGACAACGCACGGCGAATACTGCGATCCATCCGGCGGGCGGCAAATGAATCGGTTGACTGTGAAAGACGCTCAACTGCCTGGCGCACCGTGTCGGCATCGGCATTGTTGTCGTCCAGAACAGTCTGGCCCGCCTGCATGACCTCGTCCACCTGTGTGCGCTCCTGAGTTTCGAGAAGATCGCCGTCGGTTTCAAGAGCCGATTGAACCGACTCCAGCAATTGTTTCAACTCAACCTGCTGTTCGCGCAAGGCACGTGCCTGTGCGTCATCCGAGGCATGGCTCATTCCTTCACTTAGCATGCGCGCCACTTCATCATCAGACAAACCATATGACGGTTTGACCGAAACACTGGCCTGCGCACCGGTACTTTCTTCACGTGCACTGACATTCAACAAACCATCGGCATCAACCTGAAAGGTAACGCGAATACGAGCCGCTCCCGCAACCATCGGCGGAATGTCTATAAGCTCAAAACGCGCCAGAGAGCGGCAGTCGGACACTAAATCGCGCTCACCCTGAACAACATGAATGCTCATGGCGGTTTGCCCATCCTTGAAGGTCGTGAACTCTTGCGCACGCGCGACCGGAATCGTGCTGTTGCGCGGAATAATCTGCTCAACCAATCCGCCCATGGTTTCAAGGCCCAGCGATAGAGGCGTGACATCGAGCAACAGCCAGTCTTCACCTGGCGACCGATTACCCACGAGCAGGTTGGCTTGCAAGGCTGCACCCAATGCCACGACCTGATCCGGGTCAAGGTCATTGAGCGGGTCTGTGCCAAACAAGCGCCCTACTTCGCGCTGCACAACCGGCATGCGCGTAGCACCGCCCACCATCACCACACCTTTCACATCGGACGCCTCAAGGCCGGCATCACGCAATGTTCTGCGCGCGCGATCAATCGTGCGGCCAACCAAGGGTTGCGCCCATGCTTCAAACTGTTCGCGCGTGACTGCCATCTGGATGGTCTGGCCACCCACTTGAGCGCTGAACTCCACCTGCTCTGCATCGGTTAACGTTTCACGCGCAGCACGCGCTGCCACATAAAGGGCGCGAACATCTTCTTTGCGATCGACATTCAAGGCTCTAGCCTGAACAACCTGCTTGACAATTTCAGCATCGAAATCGTCGCCGCCCAACTGCGTGTCACCGCCCGTGGCCACCACTTCGAACACCCCTTTGCTCAATCGCAAAATCGAGATATCGAAAGTGCCGCCACCCAGGTCATACACCGCATAAACACCCTCGGAAGCGTGATCAAGGCCATACGCAATTGCCGCTGCGGTCGGTTCATTCAACAAACGCAATACTGTCAAACCTGCCAGGCGACCGGCATCGCGTGTCGCCTGGCGTTGCGCATCGTCGAAATAAGCGGGTACTGTGATAACAGCCCCCACCAGTTCCCCACCCAGGGCGGACTCGGCACGCATACGTAGCGACTTGAGAATTTCGCTGGAGACCTCAACCGGGCTGAAGTCGCCCTGCACGGTACGTAAACGCACCATATCGTCGCCATCGGCAAAATCGTATGCCGCACCCTCAGCTTGAGCTTCAGCCAGGGAGCGACCCATAAAACGCTTAACAGAAGCAATGGTGTTACGCGTATCGCTTGCCTGATATTCGCGTGCCTCATAGCCCACCTGCATGCCCTCATCAGGCAAAAAGCGGACCACCGAAGGCAGCAACACACGCTCCTGTTCATCCGGCAATGCCTCCGGCACACTGCTGCGCACCGCAGCCACCAGGGAATGAGTGGTGCCCAGGTCGATACCGACCGCGAGCTTACGTTCATGTGGAACCGGTGAATCACCCGGTTCTGAAATCTGCAATAAAGCCATAAATAATTATTGGTTCCGGTCTGCCAATTCGTATTGCGCAGTCTGAATTTCGCTTGATAATTTATCGAGAAACATCCATTCGCGCACTTTGACGACGGCGGCATCGACATCGTTCTGATCGTCGATAAGCGCGGCCACGTCTGCTTGCATTTGCGCAACGGCCGCTTGAATTTCATTCCTCAACACTGAAAATGCGTCGGGGCTGGCAGCTGCTTTTGCTTCATCGAGCGCTTCACGCCACTCCATCTGACGCATCAGAAACGCACCATCCATTCGGGTATTGCTTTCAGTTTGCAGATCGCAGCCGCCCAATTCGCACAAATAGCGTGCGCGCGCCAGCGGTTGCTTCAATACCCGATAACCTTCGTTGATGGTTGACGCCCATTGCATCGCCACGCGTTTTTCCGCCGAGGTGGCATTGGCGAAACGGTCGGGATGGACCTGCCCCGCCAACTGACGCCACCGTACTTCAAGCCGATCGGTATCCAGCGCAAAGGATTGAGGAAAATCGAATAACTCGAAATAGTTTTGAGACGACACACTACACCGTAAACGACTCGCCGCAACCGCAGCTTGCCTTCTCGTTGGGGTTCGTAAACTTAAACCCCTCGTTCAACCCTTCACGACCATAGTCGAGTTCGGTTCCATCAAGATACGGCAAGCTCTTGGCATCGATAAAAACCTTTACGCCATGCTGCTCGAAAATCGAGTCGTCGGTGTTCGGCTCGTCGACATACTCAAGCTTATACGCCATACCAGAGCAACCCGTCGTGCGCACACCCAGGCGTAAACCCTGGCCTTTGCCACGTTTTGCAAGATAGCGGCTGACATGCTCTGCCGCTTGTGGAGTCAGCGTAATACCCATAGTTTTAATCCTGTTTGCTATGCGTTTCCTTGTAATTCTGGACGGCCGCCTTGATGGCGTCTTCAGCCAGAATGGAACAGTGAATTTTCACCGGTGGCAAAGCCAGCTCTTCGGCAATTTGCGTATTGCGAATTTCCATTGCCTGATCGAGCGTTTTACCCTTCACCCACTCGGTAACCAGTGAGCTGGAGGCGATCGCCGAGCCGCAACCATACGTCTTGAATCGTGCATCTTCGATAACGCCCGACTCGTTCACCCTGATTTGCAGTTTCATGACGTCACCACAAGCCGGTGCGCCGACCATCCCGGTACCGATACCGGCATCGCCTTTTTCGAAACCGCCGACATTACGGGGGTTTTCATAGTGATCTAGTACTTTTTCGCTATAAGCCATGATGGACTCCTTGTATCTGATTCAAATCTTTAATGTGCTGCCCACTGAACGGAATCAAGATCGACCCCTTCCTGTACCATTTCCCACAAGGGCGACATATCACGCAATTTGCCAACCCGGGCCTTTAATAGTTCGACCGCAAAGTCAACATCTTGTTCAGTGGTAAAACGACCTAAAGTGAAACGAATGGAACTATGCGCCAATTCGTCATTCCGGCCCAGTGCACGCAATACATAAGAAGGCTCCAGACTCGCCGATGTACAGGCTGAACCACTGGAAACCGCCAGCTCTTTAATTGCCATAATGAGCGACTCACCTTCCACATAATTAAAACTGACGTTCAGGTTGTGCGGAACACGTTGCTCCATATCGCCATTGAGATATACCTCGTCAATTTCCGAAACCCCTTTCCACAGGCGGTCTCGCAACACGCGAATACGTTCGTTCTCCGTGCCCATTTCCTGCTTGGCCAGACGAAAAGCCTCGCCCATGCCCACGATCTGGTGCGTAGGCAAGGTACCGGAACGAAAACCACGCTCATGACCACCACCATGGATTTGCGCCAGAATGCGCACACGTGGTTTACGCCGGATGAACAGCGCGCCCATTCCTTTCGGGCCATACGCTTTATGGGATGAAAAGGACATGAGATCGACCTTCAGTTTTTGCAGATCGATTTCCACTTTGCCGGCAGCCTGCGCCGAATCAACATGAAAAATGATGCCCTTTTCGCGGCAAATTTCACCAATGGTTTCAATATCCTGGATAACACCGATTTCATTGTTCACGAACAAAACCGACACGACACTGGTATCCGGGCGCAGCGCCTGCTTGAAGACTTCCAGATCGAGCAAACCGTTTTCCTGAACGTCGAGGTAAGTGACCTCATACCCCTGGCGCTCGAGCTCACGACACGTATCAAGCGTGGCTTTGTGCTCGGTTTTCAGCGTAATGATGTGTTTGCCGCGCTGAGCATAAAACTGCGCCGCACCTTTGATAGCCAGATTAATGGATTCGGTTGCACCGGATGTCCAGATAATTTCACGCGGGTCTGCGTTAATCAGTTCGGCCACTTGGGCACGTGCCTGTTCGACAGCCTCTTCGGCCGCCCAGCCAAACGCATGACTGCGCGATGCAGGATTCCCATAATGCTCGTAAAGCCATGGAACCATTTTATCGACAACACGGGGATCAACCGGCGTTGTGGATGAATAATCTAAATAAACAGGACGTGAAGACATCGACCAACTCCTTTCTAAACCGGCATTGACGGCACAATTTTGGTGCCCGCCATTTTACTAACCTTAACTGTGTTTTCGTTTCTTTCCGCAGAGGCATCATGCAATGCCCTCATGCGTTGCTTGTCGACCAGGTCTTGCAAAGAGACCGAGTCGAGATATTCGACCATTTTGTGGTTCAGGGTTGTCCAGAGCTCGTGCGTCATGCAGCGGCTTGCATGCCCGGTGCGCCCGACGTTGCAATCTTCCTTGCCACCACAGCTCGTGGCGTCAAGCGGCTCATCGACTGCGAAGACAATATCGGCCACGGTAATGTCGCGCGCCAAGCGCGCCAAAGAATAGCCGCCGCCGGGGCCACGTACACTGTCGACCAGTTCATGTCGACGCAATTTTCCGAACAACTGCTCAAGATAAGACAGCGAGATATTCTGCCTTTGGCTGATTGCCGCCAACGTAACCGGGCCACTGTGCTGACGCAGCGCCAAATCAATCATGGCGGTAACGGCAAAGCGCCCTTTTGTGGTTAAACGCATATGATTTCCTTGCCAGTCTCCGTGCTTGTGTAAACAACGGAAATTTACATCAAACTTTAATTCCCGACTATTTGACTCAAGTATAGCAAATACCCGACTGAATTGCTAGGTTAAACAACCATAAAAAAACCGGGCTGAAAACCCGGCTCTTCATGTAAGGACAACCTTTACCGGTTGCCCTTGACCATAAGCGCTTGCAACCAACGCCTTCTAGGCTGCCTGATACTGCGTGGCCCGCTTGCGCACAACTTCCAGCACACCCTGACAGGCATCTTCAAGATAATCAAGCACCTTGTTGAAACCATCAGGGCCGCCGTAGTACGGATCGGCAATCGTCGCCTCTTCGAACTCATTAGCAAAACGCATAAGCAACATCAGCTTGTGCCGATAGACCCGGGGGCACTGTTGCTGCAATGCGGAAAGATTCTCCCAGTCCATTGCAAGAATGAAGTCGAATTCGCGGAAATCGTCGGCTGTTACCTGGCGCGCCACACATTGGGAAATGTCGTAACCCCGCTTGCGTGCCGCAGCCTGGGCACGCGCATCGGGAGACTCGCCCACATGGAAGCCATGCGTAGCGGCCGAATCAACACCTACCAAGCCAGACAGACCTGCTTCGTCGATCATGAGACGAAAAACGCCCTCTGCGCTGGGTGAGCGACAAATATTACCTGTGCAAACAAAAAGTACCTTAGTCATCATGGGTGAGATTGTGAGGGAAAACCCGAAATAAGGCAACAGATTTAAGCGTAAAATTTTTCTTCAGGCAAGACCAACTGCTGTGACGCCATCGTCGAAAATGCATTTCGACACCGTTTCATCCGGCCACGGGATCATGCGCGAAAATCCACTTGAAAACACGCAAAATCCATTGCAATGCAGTGCAACAAGCCTGCGCATGTCGCGGCTTTGGCCTGACCGCACGAAAAGACTTCAAACCCGTGTCATTTGAATGACAAACAGCCGATTTTCGCTGCATTAACGCCGTGTTGTTGCTAATGAACAACGAATTCACTCGCGCCCGCCGGCCCACCTTTTCAGAATAAGGTTTTCGCATGGCTGTATAAGCAAATCAGTTAGGATTGAGCAAAGCCTGCTCTTTCAAACGATTCAGCGCATCGCGTGCAGACGCGGCCTGCTCGAATTCGAGATTCCGGGCATGATCAAGCATTTTTTTCTCCAAGCGACGAATTTCCCGGGCCAACAACCGATCGTCACTCAAGAGTTCAGCAGGAATACTGTCATCGTGATTGGGCTTGTTTGGTTGTTCAACACCATCAATCATTTCGCGCACGGCCTTGTTAACCCCCTGGGCCACAATGCCATGCTCTTCATTGAAGGCCAATTGCTTGTCACGACGGCGCTGCGTTTCGTCGATTGCCCGACGCATCGAGTCTGTCACGCGATCGGCATACAAAATGGCACGACCGTTCAAATTCCGGGCGGCCCGCCCAATCGTCTGGATCAGGCTTCGGTCGGAACGCAAGAACCCCTCTTTGTCGGCGTCCAGAATTGCCACTAACGACACCTCTGGAATATCCAGGCCTTCCCGTAGCAGGTTAATCCCGACCAAAACATCAAAAACCCCCAGGCGCAAGTCACGGATAATTTCCACACGCTCAACGGTATCGATATCCGAATGCAAATAACGCACCTTCAAGCCACTTTCAGTAAGGTAATCGGTTAAGTCTTCCGACATCCGCTTGGTTAGCGTGGTAACCAATACCCGCTCCTGCACGGCAACACGCAACTTGATCTCGCCCAACAAGTCATCAACCTGCGTTACCGCCGGCCGCACCTCGACTTCGGGATCCACCAGACCGGTTGGCCTGACCACCTGTTCAACCACATTATCCGCATGCTCATGCTCATAACGCGAAGGCGTGGCGGAAACAAAAACGGTTTGACGCATGCGTGCCTCAAACTCTTCCATTTTCAACGGCCGGTTATCCAATGCCGAAGGCAATCGAAAACCATACGTTACGAGGGTTTCCTTACGCGACCGGTCGCCTTTGTACATGGCACCCAACTGCCCGATCGTGACGTGACTTTCGTCGATAAACATCAGGGCATCATCAGGAAGATAATCGATCAGCGTCGGCGGTGGCTCACCCGGCGCAGCGCCCGACAAATGGCGGGAATAATTCTCGATCCCTTTGCAGAATCCCAGTTCCTGCAACATTTCAAGGTCGAAACGCGTGCGTTGCTCCAGACGTTGCGTTTCAACCAGCTTGTGGTCATCCAACAAGATTTTTGTCCGGTCGCGCAACTCTTCCTTGATGGTTTCAATTGCGCGTAACACGGTTTCGCGCGGTGTGACGTAATGCGAACGTGGAAATACCGTGAACCGCAACACCTTCTGACGCACTTTGCCAGTTAAAGGATCAAACAGCTGCAGGGTTTCCACTTCATCGTCGAACAGCGTGATACGTACAGCCAGCTCGGCGTTCTCTGCCGGGAAAACATCGATTGTTTCGCCACGAGCCCTGAACGTGCCCCTGACAAACTCGACATCATTACGTTCGTATTGCATGGCGACCAGACGGGCCAGCAATTCCTGGCGCGGTACCCGGTCACCCGTTCTCAGCGTAAGAACCATGGCGTGGTAATCGCCAGGGTTACCGATACCGTAAATGCAGGAAACCGAACCGACGATAATCGTATCGCGCCGCTCCAGCAGGCTTTTGGTTGCCGACAGGCGCATCTGCTCGATGTGATCGTTAATGGACGAATCTTTTTCGATAAACAAATCGCGTGTTGGCACATACGCTTCAGGCTGGTAGTAATCGTAATACGACACAAAATACTCAACCGCATTCTTTGGAAAAAACTCACGAAATTCGGCATACAACTGCGCCGCCAGCGTTTTATTGGGTGCCAGCACCAATGCCGGACGACCTGTGCGCGCAATGACATTGGCCATGGAAAACGTCTTGCCCGAGCCGGTGACGCCCAGTAGTGTCTGAAACATCAGACCGTCGTCAATGCCGTCCACCAAAGCATCGATTGCCGCCGGTTGATCACCGGCAGGCAGATAAGGCTGGTAAAGTTCAAAAGGGCTGTTTGGATACTGCACAAAGCCCGGTGTTTTCACGGCCATACTGGACACCTAAGGGTAAACCCCTTATTATCTCATTAATTCTTATCCCTCACACAACACAGGTAATATGACCTCTATTTTCGAATCCGTTGAACTGGCTCCCCGCGATCCCATCTTAGGACTGAACGAACAATACAGCACTGATACCCGGTCCGAAAAAGTCAATCTGGGTGTGGGGGTGTACTACGACGACAATGGCCGCGTGCCATTACTCAAAGCGGTACGTGAGGCTGAAAAAGCACGCGTTGAACAGGCCGCGCCCCGCGCCTACCTGCCCATCGATGGCCTGGCACCTTACAACAAGGGTGCCCAAACCTTGTTACTGGGCGAAAACAACGAATTAGCCGCATCCGGGCGTGCTCTTACCGTACAAACACTGGGCGGCACCGGTGCACTTAAAATTGGCGCCGACTTTCTGAAAAAAATTCATCCGAACGCCAAGGTTGCGATCAGCAACCCCAGTTGGGCAAACCACAAGGGCATTTTTGAAGGGGCCGGATTTCAGGTCGATCAGTACCCGTACTACAACCCTGAAACCCACGGCTTTGATTTTGAAGGCATGCTGGGTGCACTCAAGGCCATGCCCAAGGGCACCATTGTTGTCTTGCATGCCTGCTGCCACAACCCTACCGGCGTCGATCCATCTGCCGAACAATGGAAACAGATCGCTGAAGCCGTAAAGGAAGCCGGCCTCGTGCCATTCCTGGACATCGCCTATCAAGGTTTTGGCGACGGCCTCGAAGAAGATGCCTATGTCGTGCGCTTGTTTGCAGGACTGGATATTTCCGTCCTTATCAGCTCTTCTTTCTCCAAGTCGTTCTCGCTGTACGGCGAGCGCGTCGGTGCGCTGACGCTGCTTTGTGCTTCGAAAGACGAAAGTGCCCGTGTCCTGAGCCAGCTGAAAATCGTAGTCCGCACCAACTATTCCAACCCACCTACTCACGGCGGCACCGTCGTTTCCACCGTATTGAATACGCCTGAACTATATCAACTGTGGGTCGACGAACTAGGCGGCATGCGCAACCGCATTCGCGACATGCGCACCCAGTTGGTACAAAAACTCAAAGAGCACGGCGTAACGCAAAACTTTGATTTCGTGCTTGCCCAGCGCGGCATGTTTTCATACTCCGGCTTGAGCAAAGAGCAGGTAGAGGCATTGCGCGCCGATCACGGTGTATATGCTGTCGGCAGTGGTCGCATTTGCGTGGCGGCATTGAACAGCGGCAACATCGATCACGTTGCACAATCGATTGCAAAAGTGCTTTAAAAGCGCATTGGCAAAGCATTAAAAGCTTGCCAATTTGCACCCGCTAAGGCAGAATAAGGGCTGTATAAAAATACAGCCCTTATTCTATGGCCATCAAGCTTACCTCCCGCCAGCAGGAAATTCTTGACCTGATCCGTACGCAAATTGCACGTACGGGCTTTCCACCAACGCGTGCTGAAATAGCAAAGGAGCTGGGCTTCAAGTCTGCCAATGCGGCTGAAGATCACCTCAAGGCCCTGGCCAGAAAAGGGGCCATCGAGCTAACGGCCGGGGCCTCACGCGGCATCCGCCTGAAAATGGAAAACGATCCCGAATCGAACCCGGCACACGACATCATGCCGTCAGGGGTGCTTTTTACGCCCCTGGTGTTGCCCGTTGTCGGTCGTGTTGCCGCAGGCAGCCCGATTCTGGCCAGTGAACACGTCGAACGGGAGTTGTCGGTGGAACCTTCATTGTTCACGGCAACCCCGCACTATCTGCTGAAGGTACGCGGCCTGAGCATGCGCGACGCCGGCATTCTTGACGGCGACCTGCTTGCAGTTCGCAAAACAAGCGAGGCACGCAACGGGCAAATAGTGGTTGCCCGGCTGGGCGACGACGTAACCGTCAAGCGCCTGCACCGGGAAAACGGGCAAATTCATCTGCTGCCCGAAAATCCCGATTTTTCCCCCATTGTCGTCGATGCAGGCAACGAGTTCGCACTGGAAGGGATTGCCGTCGGTCTTATCCGGACAATGCAATAACCATCAACTTACAGCCCCTGATTACTGCCCTTTGTAATCAGGTTTACGCTTCTCAAGAAACGCGTGCATACCTTCCTGTTTGTCCTGGGTCGCGAACAAAAGCTGCAGCGCTTTTCGTTCAAGCGCCAGGGCAGCGCCCAAGGGCGCATCGGCACCGTGCAAAACCACCTCTTTGATCTGCTGCAGCGCAATCGGCGGCTGGCCGGCCAGATGCTGTGCCAGCTCGAGGCAATGTGGCATCAGTTGATCGTCATCGACGACTTTGCTGATCAAACCCATCTCGTAGGCTTCATCGGCACTGATCAAATACCCTGTCATGCACAAGTACATGGCGCGAAACTTGCCAATTGCACGGGTTAGCCTTTGCGTTCCCCCGGCACCCGGCATAATACCCACACGCACCTCGGGCTGTCCGAAGCGGGCTGTGCGCGTCGACACAATCATATCGGCGTTCATGGCAAGCTCCAGGCCACCGCCCAAAGCATAGCCCGCCACCGCCGCAATAACCGGAACAGGACACTCGGCCACGGCCGCCCATAAACGTTCGGTATGACGGTGGTACATTTGTACCGCATCCACCCGTGACATATCCTCTATGTCGGCACCCGCTGCAAAGAACGTGTCCCCCCCCGTCAGGATGACGCAGCGTAACTCGGAATTATCGGCCAGCGACCGGAAAACGGCGGCCAGCTCCTGGCGAATACCCAGATCAAGTGCGTTGCGCACATGAGGGCGATTCAGACGCACCACGGCAATGTGTGCGGTTGGGAACTCCAGTAATACCTCATTCGTACCAGGTGGCGTATCCAGCCGCGAATTGTTTTGATCCGGCATTGTTTTCCTCGTTTCTGTTCCACTCGTTTATCCACGCTCCGAAAACGTGGCGATCGGCTTGGCATTCGTGTATTTATAACGGGCAGTTTTGATCGAAGTCTGGTTTTCGCTTTGCTTTCAGGGAGGCCAGCCCCTCTTTGGCGTCGGGTCCTGTAAAACCCATGAACTCCAACGCCAGCGAAGTATCAAAAGTAGGCCCGGCCATGCGCAACCAGTTGTTCAAAGCGTATTTAGTCCAGCGCAGCGCCGAAGGCGAACCGTTTGCAAGGCGGCTGGCCACCTCAATCGATTTGGACTCGAGCTCGGCAGCCTCGGTACACAAAGACACCAGGCCAATGCGCTCGGCCTCTTCTCCAGAAACACTCTCGCAAAGCATCAAATAGTATTTTGCTTTGGCCATGCCGCACAGCAAAGGCCACACTATGGCGGCATGATCTCCCGCAGCCACACCCAAACGCGTGTGCCCATCGATAATGCGCGCATCTTTCGCCGCTATGGATATATCGGCCAGCAAGCCGGCCACCAACCCCGCCCCGACCGCAGGCCCTTCCATGGCCGAAACAATTGGCTTGGAGCAATTAATCACGTTGTAGACCAGATCTCGCGCTTCCTTCCAGACACGCGACAACACCGTGAAATCTTCGGTCATCTCTTTCACCAGATCCAAGTCACCCCCCGATGAAAACGCACCTTTGGAGCCCCGGATAATCGCCACGGATACGTTGGGGTCGGCATCGATGTCCCGCCAAACCCGTACAAGCTCTCCGTGCATGACCGCATCGGCGGAATTCAAACGGCCGGGGTTGGCCATGGTGATGCGCAACACGCGTGGCGCCGGCTCATCAAACTGCAAGCGCTGATAGCTTTCATAAACTGATTTCATATTTTTTTCTCCTTGCCTTGCCAATACTTATCACGCAGCAGGTTTTTCTGAATTTTGCCGATGGGCGTTTTAGGGAAGCTATCAACAAACTTCACCTGGCGCGGACGCTTGAAACGCGCCAGGCGCTGGGCACAATGATCCACAATTTGCGCTTCGCTTAACGTAGCACCCGACTTCAATAATACGTAGGCAATCGGAATCTCACCCCATTTATCATCGGGAATGCCAAACACGGCACACTCGGCCACAGCGTCCAGTTCGTAGATGGCGTTCTCAATTTCCTTGGGATAAACATTTTCCCCGCCGGAAATAATCATATCCTTGGCCCGATCCACCAGCGTGATGAAACCCTCTTCGTCCATTACGGCCAAGTCGCCGGTTATTGCCCACCCATTACGCCAAAAAGCAGCGGTTTGTTCAGGCTCGTTGTAATACTCAAGCATCACATTATTGCCTCGCGATGCAACTTCGCCAATTTTTCCGGGCGGCACAGGATGCCCCTGTTGATCAATAAGGGCAATATCAACGTTGTAAGCCTGGCGTCCGATCGATCCAAGCTTGTCTTGCAAATACCAGGCCCGCAACGACGTCAGCACACCCATTTCAGACTGGCCGTAAATTTGCGTCATGGCCACATTGGGCAACAAACGCATCATTTCTTTCTGTACCCAGTCTGGCATAGGGGCACCCGCAAACGAGACCTTGCGCCAGCTTTCGTAAGCTTGCGCGTCAAATCCGGGGTCGCTGACCACCATGGCGATTTGCGTCGGCACCATAAACGCGGCAGTCATGCGATTCTGACGAACCATTTGCGCAAACGCATCGGGGCTCCATTTGGTCAGGAAAACACTGGTTGCCCCCACCAAAACCGCCGGCTGAAACATGATATTCAAGGCTGCAACGTGGAATAACGGCGTGACCATACCTATGACGTCCCGTTCATCCAGTGCTTCTTCCATTGCAACCGTATGCGCCGTAATATAGCGATTCAGATGACTACAAAGCACGCCTTTGGGTCGCCCGGTTGTCCCTCCCGTATAAGTCATGCAGAAGGGATCATCCGGCTTGAGCTCCACACTCGGATAATGCGCTTCACCCTGTGCATAAAAATCCTCAAAGTCGGTGTCGTCCGTCTCGGCGCCAATACTGATATATCGACTCAAAAGCGCAGGCTGCCCTTTTATGCCGTCTGCCTTGTCTTTGAATATCGACTCATAGAAAAGCGTCGTGACGTCGGCTTTTTCCAGCACGAAAGCCAGTTCATCGGGCGAATACAACGTTGACACGTTAACCAGTACGGCGCCGGACCGCGCCACCCCGAAGAATACAATGGCATACTCAAGACGATTGCGACACAGCATGGCCACTTTTTCGCCTTTTTTGACACCCGCCGAAATCAAGGCATTCGCCAACTTGTTGGCCGCTTGATTCAGCGCTTTATAACTGAAGGTCTGATCTTCCCAGATCACAGCCGTTTTAGAAGGGAAGCGCTCGGCGGAACGGCGCAACATATCGCCAGCCAACATAACCGTCTCCTGTTATCCAATGGACCATGGCTTCGCTACCATGCCCCGCTGATCATTATTTGTGTAATCGAGCCAATCTTAATATGATTGCGCGAAAAACTATTCCGCCATGCAAAAAACAGGAGATATGACAAATGATTGGAGCCAAAGACCGGCAATTTGTTGACGCATTGGCTCGGGGATTGGCGATTCTTGAGTGCCTTTCACGTGCGGAAAAACCGCTTGGCAACGGAGACTTGGCGCGGCCGATTACCCTGCCACCCTCCACCGTAAGTCGTTTGACCCACACTTTGACGGAACTCGGTTATCTTCGCCGCTCCGACCAGGGCCGGACATACGAACTGACCCCAAAAAACCTCACGCTGGGGTACCCACTGCTTGCCGGCATGGGCCTGCGCGACCGCGTGCGCCCTCACTTAAGCAAAATCAGCGAACAAACCGGACACACCGTTGCGTTGGCCATCCAGGACGGCCTGCACATGTGCTATGTCGACGTTACTCAGGGAAGCGACCTCCATGCCATCCGGCTGGCAACAGGCGGACGACTGAGAATGAACGTGTCGGCGGCAGGTATCGCCACGCTGGCCGCAATGCCAAAACAAAAACGCTGGTCTACCCTGCTGCGCTTGAGAACCGAAATGGAACAGCGCAATGAAGACTTGCGTACACTGGAGAATGCATTGGAGGCGTGCTACCGTCTGGGCTACGCAATGGTACGCAACACTTGGCACGAAGGAATCGGCGGCGTCTCTGTTCCCATTCTTTGGCAGGGCGCCTACGGGGCGCTGGCCATGCCGGTTCCAACCACATCGGTTAGCGCGCAGCGAATGCACAATGAATTGGCACCCAAATTGTTGAGTGCGGCAGCCGAGATCGGCGCGGCACCGTTACAAATACCGGAATACTAACTGCCCTGCCATCACCCGCTTTGGCCCAAGCGGGACGAAGCCGGATCAACAAACTCGCGTAATCGCTGTTGTGTGTCTGCGCTCGACCACAACTGCATGAAGCCATCAATCTGCGGCGCGACAGGCGATTGCAAAAAGCCTTGCCGGCAGAGTTTTTTCATATGAGCGGTTGCCTCAGCGCCGCCGGTCGTACACAAGCCCGACATCACCTCGTCGGTTTCGTCGCCCTCATTTTGATAGCCTGAAATCAAGCCCAACCCACACGCTCGCTCAGCGTCCAGGCCAACTGCATCGCACAAGAGCAACTCGGCCTTGGCGGGCGCAGTACGATAACGAATAAGATCGACCATGTCGGGGAATAACCCAAGACCAAGCAGAACTTCGGGAAACCGTAACTTGGCCTGTCGTGACATCACGCATCGATCGGCAGCCAACGCCAGCATTGCACCGACACCCACCGCATGTCCCTGCGCTGAAACGCCGACGCGGCATGGTGAATGGAACACCGCGCGAGCCAACAATAAAAAAGTCTCAAATGCATTGGCCACATGCTGTTCCGGCTGCCCGATCAGCTCGGCAAGCGCAAAGCCGGAACAAAAAAAACGACCCGGATTCCTGGGCACAAAGCAAATCGGTTCACGACGCTGCTGCGCAGCAAGAAACTGTTCAAGCAACTGGTGAATATGCGCCACGCTGACACGGTTATCAGCCGAAACGCCGACAGAAATCTTAACCATCACGGCCCTACCTCATTAAACTCGGCAGCCATAGTGCAAGACCCGGTATGGCAATAACCAACGCCACCGATACCAAAAAAGCCAACACAAACGGCAAGGCACCCAGAAATATTTTCTGGACAGGGACTTCGGGCGCCACCGACCGCACAATGAAAATATTCATGCCCAAGGGTGGCGTAATCAAACCAACCTCAACGACCATGACAACCAGAACACCGAAAAGAATCGGGTCAATGCCCAGGGCAACCGTTACGGGATAGAAAACAGGAATCGTCAGCAGAATCATCCCCATGGAGTCCATGAAGCACCCCAGCACGATGTAAACCGACAAAATCGCCACTAACACCCAGACAGGCGCCACATCCAACCCAACGACAAAATCACGCAATGCGCCAGAGATGCCGGTTACTGAAAGAAATGTGGCATATAGCGCCGAGCCAATGATGATGAAGAAGATCATGGCTGAGGTGCTGGCGGTTTCCGTCAGTGCCCCGGCAAGGTTTTTCCAGGACAACCCGCCACGAAACCAGGCAATAATCAATGTTCCCAGCGTCCCAACAGCGGCTGACTCCGTGGCCGTAAAGTAGCCGGCATACAAACCGCCCAGCACAATAACCACCAGCCCCACCAGGCTAAGTACGCCTGCTTTGGGGACATCGAGTCGCGGATCATTGGGATTGGCGCGCGGCGCACTGGCCGGACGCAAGCGCACCCATACAACAACCGTAACAATAAAAGTCAGGGTTAACAAAACCCCGGGCAAGATGCCGGCTGCAAACATTTCACGAATCGACTGTTCGGTAAGCAAACCGTACACAACCAGCATGACGGACGGCGGAATAAGAATACCGATGGTGCCGCCAGCAGCGATGGTACCGGATGAAATAGACGGGCTATATCCGCGTTTGAGCATTTCGCCCATGGAAATACGACCGATTGTTGCCGCAGTTGCCAATGACGAACCCGAAAGCGTCGAAAACCCGGCACACGCAAGAATAGTGGAAATACACAAACCACCCGGCATGCGTCCCACCCACCTGCTGGCCAGGAGAAACAAGTCGCGGCTAAGACCTGCATACGCGGCAAGATTGCCCATTAAAATGAACAGCGGGATAACTGAAAGGCCATAAATCGTGACGTTGATGGATGCACCGGCAAGCTGGAACCAGGCCGCAAACGCTCCCTGCACCAGATAAATTCCCGTAACCGCAGTCAGCATCATGGCCACGGCAATTGGGATACGTAATGCAATCAATACAAGCAAGGCAAGCGAACACCCAATGCCAACAGCCAGATTGCCCGTCATAAGCAGCTTCCCTTGGCACCAGCGTACCGGGTTTGCTCAAACAAACGCGCGAGCTCTCGCCAGAAGAGGCATAGCAGCACAGGGACCGACAATGCCGGACCCAGCGCAAGCGGTATCCAATCGAAATAGGTCGGCAAGCCAAGATCAGAGGTGACCCCGCCATATCCACGCACGTCGAACATGCGAGCGCTAACCCGCCAGGCCAGCAACGCAACCACAGCCAGGGTAACAAACGTACTGACAACAATAACAAGCTGTTTCAACCGTGCCGGCAACGCATCGGTAAAAAGCTCCACCGTGATATGACTGCCCTGCCAGAAAGCAAACGGCAACGCCAGCCCGATCATCCAGCGCATGGCAAGCGTTACGGCTTCCCAGATACCGGGAATGCCCAAACCAAAGTTGCGGCCCACAACATCGAAACAGGTCGCCACCCCCATAACCAGCAAAAGAATGACGCCTGCCAGCAAACACAGCCAGCGCGCGATGGCGCCAACTGCATCACACACGCGCTCTGCGGTACTCAACGCCATAAACTATTGTTTTTCCAGTTCTTCTGCGCGGCGAACAGCCATATCGTAGATTTCCTTGCCCGGCAAACCGGCTTTATCGGCTTCCTTGATGCCTGAATCAATAACCGGCACAGCGCGTTCGCGCCACAGTTTCTGCTGCTCGGGGGTGAGCGTAATGAAAACATTGCCACGTTCTTTCACGTATGCACGTCCTTCGTCCTCGGAGGCGTCCCAGGCACGCCCCACGGCAATGGCTTCTTTCATACCGGAATTATCATCGATAATCATTTGAAGATCTTGAGGCAGGCTGTTGTATTTGGCCTCGTTCATCACGAGGTAAAACGTAAGTACATACATCGGGAAGTCAATGTGATAGCTGACCAGCTCCCCCAATCGCAGTCCTTTCATCGCGTCGTAGGGAAAGGCAACACCATCGAGTACGCCACGTTCCAGGCTTTCATAAGCCTGGGGAGCCGGCACGCCGACGGGATCAGCTCCCAGCGACGACAGCAATGCTCGTACGGGCGGTGAAGGAAAACGAATTCGCTTTCCCTTCAAGCCCTCAAGATCGCGCACCTCGTCTTTGGTGTTCACAATACCGGCGTGGTGAGTGTGCAGGTACAACACCTTCACCCCTTCAAACTCTTTATCCATATACCCCTGCTCGAACGCCTCCATGACCACCTGAGATGCGTTTTCGGCACTTTTGAAAATGAAGGGTAGCTCCATGATTGACATGGCGGGGAATCGACCGGGAGTCGCTCCCGGCATACTCCAGCCGATATCGGCAACACCACCACGCACACCATCGAAAATCTCGTTCACAGCCAATAATTGGCCTGCAGGATAAATGGTGATTTTGAGTCGGCCATCGGAGGCCTTTTCAATTCGCTGCGCCCACTCTGGCAGAATTTTGGCTGCCATATTATGCATAGGCGGCAAGTAGTGTGCCAGACGCAGTTCATGTACTTCTTTGGCCTGAGCAACGCCTGTAAAGGCCAAAACTCCAACGAACAAACCGGATACCAGTGTTTTCAACATCGTTGTCTCCTAGACACCCGCGGGACGCGGCTAAGCAATTTTTTAATTTATTATCCGGGTGCACTAGAAGCACAAACGAAACTATAGTCCACTTACATACAAGCCCACCCTTGATAGTTAGAATGTCTCAAATGACCTTAATTCGCAAGCCAAAATTACAAACTGCATTTTCGCCAAGCGGAAAAGTCAAGCCGATAACACAATACCCGAATCAAGATTCATCCTGAGAAAACAAATCGGAGCAGCCAAAAAATTACCCCGCACGCTCAACGTGCGGGGTAATTCTTGTGCTGTGGTGAATTGAATCGGACGCCACTAACGGGCGATCAGAGTCAGTGCTTGATCACATTATCGGCGCCGGATTCACCCGATGACTTCGAGTTGGCGATTGACTCGGCCGTCAGGCGTGCGACCTCTTCGTCTGACAACGCCTGAGGCATATCTTTCAACGCCACCTCAAGAACCCGATCAATCCAGCGAACCGGCACGATTTCCAGATGATTTTTGACGTTGTCAGGGATTTCCTGTAAATCCTTGACGTTTTCCTCGGGTATCAAAACTGTCTTGATGCCACCCCGATGAGCCGCAAGCAGCTTCTCTTTCAAACCGCCAATGGGCAACACTTCTCCACGCAAGGTAATTTCCCCTGTCATGGCAACGTCGGACCGAACGGGAATGCCTGTAAGAGCCGAAACCATCGCGGTCGTTACCGCAATACCCGCCGACGGACCGTCTTTGGGTGTTGCGCCCTCGGGAAAGTGAACGTGAATATCACGCTTTTCAAAAACCGAAGACAAGATCCCCCACTTCTGGGCTCGTGCCCGTACGACTGTACGCGCCGTTTCCACCGACTCTTTCATGACATCGCCCAGCGAACCGGTACGAATCACATTGCCTTTACCCGGCATGTCGGCCACTTCAATCGTCAGCAAATCGCCGCCCACTTCCGTCCAGGCCAAACCGGTTACTTGTCCGACCTTGTTCTCTTTTTCGGCTATGCCGAAGTTGAAGCGACGCACACCCAGGAAATCATTCAGGTTTTCCGAGGTAATCACGACTTTCTCGATCGTGGTTTTATCCTGTCCGGATTTGGTGTTGCGACGCGCCTTGCTGAGATCCGGATACTTTTCAAGCATTTGCTTCACGACTTTGCGGCACAACTTGCTGATTTCGCGCTCAAGCGCACGAACACCGGCTTCACGTGTGTAATAGCGCACAATGTCGCGCACGGCAGATTCCTGAACCTCCATCTCGCCTTCACGTACACCGTTGTTCTTCATCAGCTTGGGCAGCAGATGATCGAATGCAATATGCACTTTTTCATCTTCCGTGTAGCCCGACAGCCGAATCACTTCCATACGGTCGAGCAGTGCAGGTGGAATGTTCAGTGTATTGCTGGTTGCCACGAACATCACGTCAGACAAGTCGAAGTCGACTTCGATATAGTGATCCTGGAATGTATGATTTTGCTCGGGGTCGAGCACTTCCAGAAGGCCCGAAGAAGGGTCCCCACGGAAATCCGCACCCATTTTGTCGATCTCATCGAGCAGGAACAAGGGGTTACGCACGCCCACCTTGGACATGTTCTGCAAAATCTTGCCAGGCATCGAACCGATATAGGTGCGACGATGGCCGCGAATTTCAGCTTCATCGCGCACGCCACCCAACGCCATGCGCACAAACTTGCGGTTTGTGGCGCGAGCGATTGACTGACCCAGCGACGTCTTACCCACGCCAGGTGGGCCGACGAGGCATAAAATGGGAGCTTTCAGCTTGTCGACCCGCTGTTGAACAGCAAGATACTCGACAATCCGTTCCTTCACTTTCTCAAGACCGTAGTGGTCGGCATCAAGCACGCCTTCAGCATTGGTAATGGAATTGTTGATACGACTTTTCTTGCGCCATGGCAAGCCAATGAGCGTGTCAATGTAATTACGCACAACCGTGGCTTCAGCCGACATTGGCGACATGAGCTTGAGCTTCTTCAACTCGGACTCAGCTTTCTTAAGCGCCTCTTTGGGCAATTGCGCAGCCTGAATCTTCTTTTCAAGCTCTTCAAGATCGGCGCCGTCTTCGCCTTCACCCAACTCTTTCTGAATGGCTTTAACTTGCTCGTTCAGGTAGTAGTCGCGCTGGCTTTTCTCCATTTGCTTCTTAACGCGGCCACGAATACGCTTTTCAACCTGAAGAATGTCAATTTCCGACTCAAGCTGCGACAAAAGATTCTCGAGACGCTCGGTTGTATTCACAACATCGAGCATCTGCTGCTTCTGCTCAAGCTTGAGCGGCAAATGCGCAGCAACCGTATCGGCCAGGCGTCCCGCCTCGTCGATGCCGCTTAAGGAGGTAAGAATTTCCTGGGGAATCTTCTTGTTCAATTTAACGTATTGCTCGAACTGCGCAACCACTGCACGGCGCAATGCTTCCGCTTCGGCCGCCTGGCCTTCATCGGCCGGCAAGACCTGAACGTTCGAATTGAAATGCGTTTCGGCGTCGGTAACCGAATTAAGCTTGGCGCGTTGCAAACCTTCGACCAGCACTTTTACCGTGCCATCGGGCAGTTTCAACATTTGCAGAATGCTGGCAACGCAACCAATCTGGTGCAAATCCTCAGGGGTGGGATCATCCTTGCCGGCGGATTTTTGCGCGACCAGCATAATATTGTTGCCGGCTTCCATTGCCATTTCCAATGCTTTGATTGAGCGAGGGCGGCCGACGAACAAAGGAATCACCATGTGCGGAAACACCACCACGTCGCGCAATGGCAACAGTGGCAGGTCCATGGGTTCTGAGGAGAGAATCTGGGTCGCAGACATAGTCATTTCCTTAATAAAACAGCTTCAGAAACAAAAGGGAAGCTAGCGCCTCCCTTTTGTAAGTACTGCACATGCGTTGTAGGTGGTGACTAACGCTGGTATTTCAAGACCCTAGGCTGCCGCATTCTTCAATTTCGGCGAGTCGGACTTCTTGTCTTTGGAGGATGCCTGTTCTACTTCCTCTTCAGCGTAAATCAGTAGGGGCGTACCGCCACCCGCAACTGCATTTTCGTCAAGTATGACTCTTTTGACATTTTTTTGCGAAGGGAGTTCATACATTGTCCCCAGCAATGCAAGCTCTACGATTGAACGCAAACCCCGCGCACCGGTACGCCGTTTGAGCGCCCGTTGTGCGATTGCCTGAAGTGCCTCGGAACGCACCTCAAGTTCGACATCTTCCATTTCAAACAGTTTCTGGAACTGCTTGATAATGGAGTTGCGCGGCTCGGTAAGAATACGAACCAGCGTACTTTCATCGAGCTCTTCCAGCGTTGCCACAACGGGCAAGCGTCCCACCAACTCGGGAATCAGACCGAACTTGACCAGATCTTCCGGCTCGACATCGGCGAAAAGTTCGCCCACACCGCGCTCAGACTTTGCCCGTACCGACGCAGAAAAACCAATACCTGACTTTTCCGTGCGGTCGCGAATGACTTTTTCAAGACCGTCGAACGCACCACCCACAATAAACAGGATGTTGGTGGTATCGACCTGGACAAAGTCCTGATTGGGATGCTTGCGGCCGCCTTGAGGCGGCACAGACGCAACCGTACCCTCAATCAGCTTCAGGAGGGCCTGCTGCACCCCTTCCCCGGAAACGTCGCGTGTGATGGACGGGTTGTCGGACTTGCGTGAAATTTTATCGATTTCATCGATATAGATAATGGCTCGCTGCGCCTTGTCGACATCATAATTGCAGTTCTGCAGCAATTTCTGGATGATGTTTTCGACGTCTTCACCCACATAACCCGCTTCCGTCAACGTTGTGGCGTCGGCCATAACGAAAGGAACATCAAGCATGCGGGCCAGTGTCTGCGCCAACAGCGTTTTACCTGAACCGGTCGGCCCGATCAGCAGGATATTGCTTTTGGTCAGCTCAACGTCGTCGCCCTTGACCTCGCCGTAGCGAATCCGCTTGTAATGGTTGTACACGGCAACCGCGAGGCTACGCTTGGGCGTTTCCTGCCCAATAACATAGCCATCGAGAAACGCTTTGATTTCCTGCGGCGTAGGCAGCTCATTGCGAACCGCATTACGTGCGGCTTCCTTGGTTTCCTCGCGAATGATATCGGTGCAAAGGTCAATACACTCATCGCAAATGAATACCGACGGACCTGCAATCAGCTTACGAACCTCATGCTGGCTTTTGTTGCAAAAAGAGCAATGCAACACTTTTTCGTCGGCGGATCCTTTCTTTTCTGCCATAAAAACTCTTTGACCTATCCGTTGCAGCTACGCCGGTTATAAAAACCCGGGGCAGCTTTGAGTTTGTGGTAATACCTATGGTACCACCAGACGTTGACGTTTATTCGTCGGTACGGGAAACCAGAACCTTGTCAATTATGCCGTAAGACGCAGCGTCTTCAGCCGACATGAAATTGTCGCGCTCGGTGTCCTGAGCAATACGCTCCACGGGTTGCCCCGTGTTCTCGGCCAGAATCAGGTTCAGGCGCTCACGCAAGCTAAGAATTTCCTTGGCTTGAATTTGAATGTCGGATGCCTGGCCCTGTGCCCCACCCGATGGCTGATGAATCATGATTCGAGAGTTGGGCAACGCGTAACGCTTGCCCTTGGCACCGGCAGCCAGTAGGAATGCTCCCATGCTGGCTGCCAAACCCGTGCACAATGTGGAAACATCGGGCTTGACGAACTGCATCGTATCGTAGATGGCCATGCCGGCATACACCGAGCCGCCGGGCGAGTTGATATACAAGGAGATATCCTTACCCGGATTTTCAGACTCAAGAAACAGCAACTGCGCCACAACCAGGTTGGCCGACTGGTCGTTCACGGGCCCAACGAAAAAAATCACCCGCTCGCGCAGCAAACGGGAATAAATATCGTAAGAGCGCTCTCCACGCCCCGACTGTTCAACCACAATCGGGACATACCCAAGACCAGTGGGTGTAACTGAGTTGTCGCCGTTCATAGAGGCGTAGAAATCCGTAAATCGCTGCATTTATGCAGTCCCCATTAGTTCGTCAAAATCAACTTTCTCATCGGTAACCTGCGCTTTCGACAAAACGTGATCAACCACGTTGTCTTCCAGCACGACTGCCTCGATTTCAGCACGGCGCTGACGATCTGACAAATAGTAGGCTACAACCTGAGCTGGCTGTTCATAATTCTGGGCCATTTCCTCGATACGGGTGCGAACCTGTTCCGGCTTGGCCTGCAAATCGGCCGTTTCAACCAGTTTCGACACCAGCAGACCCAGGCGAACACGACGCTCGGATTCTGCTGAAAATGCCTCTTTGGGAATGGGGATGGATTCAGCATTGGGCACACCGCGCTGTTTCAGATCTTCACGCGCCGCCACAACACGACTTTCGGCATCGCTATCGACCAGTGCCTTGGGCACGTCGAACTCGCCGGCTTCAAGCAGGGAGTCGAACACGCTGGCTTTTGTACGTGAACGCGCACGCGCCTTTACCTCGCGCTCGATATTAGAGCGGATATCAGCCATGAGCTTTTCGACATCGCCTTCCGGCTGGCCCAACTGCTTTGCAAACTCTGCATCCACCTCCGGCAGAATGGGTTCGGCCACTTCAGTAACGGTGATTTTGAATTCAGCGGTTTTGCCTGCCACTTCCTTGCCCTGGTAGTCCTCGGGAAAGGTGAGCGGGAAGGTGTTGGTGTCACCCGCCTTCAGGCCGCGAACGGCTGTTTCGAATTCAGGCAGCATACGACCCTGGCCCAAAACGAACGGAAACTTTTCAGCCGAACCGCCTTCGAATGGCTCGCCGTCGAGTGTACCGACAAAATCGAGCGTTACGCGGTCATCGTCTTGTGCCTCACGACCGTCTCGCGCTTCGTAATTTGCGCGTTGCTTGCGCAGGATGTCAAGCGTGCGATTCAACTCGGCCTCGCCGACTTCTGATGCCGAGCGCATCACTTTCAGCGCGGAAAGATCAGGAACGGCAATTTCCGGATAAACCTCGAATGTAGCGGAGAAGGCCATTGTGCCCTCTTCAACGCCTTCTGTCTTGGGCTCCAGGTTCGGCGTGCCGGCTATGCGCAGATTGGCTTCTTCAATGACTTTTTCGAACGTTTTACCCACTTCGGTGTTGATAACGTCGTAGCGAATGCCTGGGCCATGACTGCGTTCAATGATAGACAGTGGCGCTTTGCCTGGGCGAAAGCCTTGGATTTTGGCGGTACGTGCAACGCGCTTGAGCTGCGATTGGACTTCTTTTTCGATATCGGCCACCGAAACGACCACATCAACACGACGCTCAAGGCCTGAGAGATTTTCAACCACGGGCTGCATTAGGAACCTATATAAAAGATTTAAAAATTGAAAGACAAATAATCAAATGGAACAGACCATTTTACCGGAAAGTTCACGACGTTACAGGCAAGGTCTTATTTACGCCCCGGAGGCGCCAAACACGTTATCCCAGACGTTGGCAATATCGTCGGCACCCCAGCCACCTTGCTGGTAGGCCACTTTGATTTCCTCGGGGTGTGACCACAAGGCCAGCTTGTCGCCGCCCAAGCCAATGCACTGGCCGGTAATATTCTGTGCCTGCGCCGAGGCAAGAAACACAAACAACGGCGCGACTTCCTGAGGCAACCCCATGCCCATTCCCATTCTTATCTCGGGGGGCAGGCTTTCCCCGCGTTGGGCAGCAGCCACATGGCTTTCCATGCCTGGAATTGACGCGACCATTTGCGTTAGCGCCATCGGCAATACCGCATTGACCGTGACGTTCATGCGAGCACACTCCATTGCCCATGTCCGGGTAAAACCCACAATCCCGGCTTTCGCGGCGGCATAATTACCCTGGCCGAAATTACCCTTTTGACCCGCAAGGGAGGACACCAAAATCAGACGCCCGCCCTCTTTGCGGGCCCGGAAATGCTTCACCGCTGCGCGAGCACAGGTAAAAGTCCCGCGCAAATGCGTTTCAATGACCTGATCGAAATCGGCATCACTCATGTTCCAAAGTACTTTGTCGCGCAAGATCCCCGCATTGGTCACCATGATGTCCAGACGCCCGAACGCAGACACAGCGCGCTCGACACACCGGTCGGCGGCCTCGCTGCTGCCAACCGCCACCACTTCTGCCGTTGCGCGCCCGCCAGCCGCAGTAATCAACTCAACCGCCGTCTGAGCCCGATCGGCATCAACGTCATTGACGACCACTGCTGCACCCGCTTTTGCCAATGCCTGGGCGACAGACAAGCCCAGCCCCTGGCCGCTTCCCGTGACAACGGCCACCTTTCCTTGTAAATCAATCATTTTTTTCCCTCGAGACTAACGGCCGCGAAAAACCGGCTTACGCTTTTCCATAAATGCGCGCGGCCCTTCCTGGGCATCTTCGCTGCCCATTATCGCTTTATAACTGGTATCTTCCAGCGCGTAGGCATCAGCTAAAGGCTGGTCCTGCGCCTCGCGCGCAACACGCTTGATTTCCCTGACCGCCAATGGTCCGTTTGACGCGACCCGACGCGCAATTTGTGTTGCGCGCTCCAAAAGCTGCTCTGACGCCACCACTTCATTGATGAGCCCCAATTGCAAGGCTTTTTCCGCACCGATCATTTCGCCAGTAAGCAGCAAATCCATTGCCTGACACCATGAAACCTGACGTGGCAGGCGAGCCAGCGTGCCGGCAAAAGGAATCAACGCATGTTTGACCTCAGGCCATCCGAATACAGCTTGAGGCGTTGCGATCCGGATATCGGTTCCCAACAGGATTTCCGCCCCGGCAGCAACGCAAACGCCATTTACTGCAGCAATGACCGGCTTACACAGCGGATCCTCGCGCAACGGAGCCACAGATCGGACCCTAGGGTCGTTTAACAACCGCTGATCCCATTCATCGGCCGGGCGACGGGCGCCGCTGAACAAGGGCAAGGTCGTGCCCAAATCGCCTCCTGAACAGAAAGCCTGTGTCCCGGCCCCCGTTAAAATGGCTACCTGCAAACTGGCATCTGCCTCGAATGCATCGAACGCGTCGACCAGACGGCATAAAAGCTCCGGGCTGAGCGCATTGCGCGCTTCAGGCCGGTTTAGCGTAATGGTTAAAACGCCATTGGCCACATCAGTAATCAAAACAGGAGCCATCACATTCTCATCCAACTTAAATTACACCTCAGCCGTGAATAAAATCAATCTGCAACGGCAAGCTCCCCACTGTTTCTTTCAGTCGGGCAATCTGATCATCGCTGAATGACGCTGGAATGGCAATTTCAGCAACCACACCGCGCGTCTGGGCAGAACACTGCACTTTAATGCCGTCGGGCAAACCCAGCGGCTGAATGACAGCGATCATTTTCGTTTGTGCCGCCATGGCCCTCAAAGTTGGTTTGTAGATTTTCCCGATTGGCGTGGTGGGCATCGTATCGAGAATCGTGACACGCTTGGGCACGGCGGGACGCTCGGGCACGTGCGGCGCAGCCAGTTCCAGCAATTGGTCAGGCGGCAACGAGGCGCCCTCTTTCAAGGTCACGAACACAACCGGCAACTCGCCCGCATAGGCATCGGGTTCGCCCACCGCCGCACACGTACTGACATCTGAAAGCTTCAGGAACGCCTCTTCGATGATGCCCGGATCAATGTTGTGACCGCTGCGGATAATCAAATCTTTGCTGCGACCGGTAAGATAAATATAACCGTCCTTGTCGACATGCCCCAAATCACCGGAAAGCAACCAATTATCTTGCGTGAAAGTGCCTTCGGCCTGAGCGGAATCCAGATAACCGCTACTGACATGCGGGCCCCTGATGGCAATAATGCCGGTTTCCCCAGGCTGGCAAAACTCATTCAAATGCGACCTTGAGGCCGATTCAAGCGGCACCGCCACGACTTCGGAATACGGCAGGCGCACGCCAACGGAAGCCGGATGGCGCGGCGCCATACATGGTTCAATCGACACGATCCCGGCACACTCGGTCATACCGAAGATGTTGCGCACTGAAATATCGCACTGCGATTCAAATCTTTGAGCCAACTCGGTAGGCAGGGGCGAGCCGCCAGTTAAAGCCCAACGAACATTTTTCGCCTGCTGCGCTGCCTTGGGCACGCCCAATAACGCAGACAAAACAGTTGGCACGCAGCCGAAATGGGTAATTCCGTATTTGTCGGCAAAATGCCAGGCATGCCTGATGAAATCCTGATTTCGCAAACCGGTAAGCGTCGGCAAAAACAGTGTCACGCCTGCCGCCAAGGGCCCCAACCCATAGACAAACGTACCGGCAACGTGAAACAACGGAAAGCCGTTCAATACGCGGTCACCGGGTTGCATGGCATAGTAGAACGCAGCAAACCAACTGGTATGGACTTCGTTGCGATGGGTATGCCGCAAAATCTTGGGCAACCCCGTGGTGCCACCTGTGTGAAAAAATGCCGCAGTGCTGTCCGGAGTCAGTTCATCCTGAAAGCTGTCCCTATCAGGATATTTCAACAACTGGGCCTGAAATGACCCCGTTCGCGGATTACGCTCATTGGGATCAATTTCCAGAACATGCTCAACACAACCCGCCAATTCAGCCGCACGGTGCGCCTCGGCGTTAATCGGCAACGAGGCACAAGGTGCCAATGTCACCAAGACACGGGTGCCGGTTTTACGCAGCAACTGCGCAATATGCTCGGCGCCCAACAAGTAATTAATTGGAAAAGCGCACCCCGCCATTTGCGCGCCCCACAAGGCAAATAACGACGAAGGAATGTGAGGCACCAGCAGCGCAACAGGCGCCTCGCGCTGCACTCCCAATGAACGGAAAAGATGAGCAGCACGGATGCATTGCTGTTGAAATGCCTCAAAAGACCATGTCAGATAGGTGCCGTCAGGATCCGCATCTTCCTGAAAGTGCACTGCAGTGAGAGAACCGTAGGCAGCAGCGGCATAATCAAGCAACGCCGCTGTTGAACGGAACGGAACCGCTTTCTCGTACGGTTCTCGCTCCATCGCCACGATGTCGTTCAGATCAGAAATATCAGCACGGGAAACGGACATCACACTGCTCATCACGATTACTGCTCCAGTTTCCAATTGCCATTTTCAACGCTGACCATGACCTGTCCACGCTCATCCAGGCCGTTGTGGTTTTCCGGGCTCATATTGAAAAGACCTTCCGGGCTCACGACCTCTTCCATGTTTTCCAGTGCATCGCGCAGCGCCTGACGAAACTCGGGGGTGCCCGGTTGTGCCTTTTCCATTGCAACAGGAATCGCAGCATTCAACATACTGTAGGCAGTCCATGCCGTGGAGCCAAACAGGGAACGCGAACCGGCGCCGTGCTCGTTCTCGTACTTGTTCACATACTGCATGCCGGCTTTCTTGGTGGGGTGATCATCCGGTAATTGTTCAGCAACAAGAACAGGCGCAACCGCCAACCGGGTGCCTTCAACCGCTTTTCCGCCGATGCGAATGTAGTCGGCATTGGCAACGCCATGTGTTTGATAAATCGTACCCTTGTAGCCGCGCTTAACCAGTTCCAACTGCGGCGTGGCGCCTGGCGTACCGAAACTGAAAATATAAACGGCGTCTGGCTTGGCCGCCATCACCTGCAGAGCCTGCGTCGTGGCCGAAATATCCTGAGCACCAATCCGGGCGGTAACGGGAATCTCGATCCCTGCTTCCTTTGCCTGATCCTGGAAGGCCTTCAGGAACCCTTCGCCATAACCGGTTGTAACCGCGATCACACCCACGCGCTTGATATCGCGCACTTTCATGTCTTTGATCGCTCTTTCAACCGACAATGCTTCCGGCGCGGGAATCTTGAACGCCCAGGTTCTTGAGCCCTCCTGGGGCTCAATAATGGCATTGCCTCCACCCAGCGATACCAATGGCGTCTCATTGCGGCCGGCAACCTCCATGATGGAGATGGACGGCGGCGTAATCGAAGAGCCAACCAGCACATCCACGTTTTCCTCGGTAATCAACTTCGAGGCCAGACGACCGGCTTCGGTTGGATCACTGCCATCGTTCATGATGATGACGCGGGCTTGCTCGCCGCCAATTTCTTTAGGCCATAGCTTGACGGTGTTCTCCGCCGGCTGACCCAGCGAAGCAGCCGGTCCTGTCAACGACAGAATGACGCCTACGGTCACTTCTGCGGCAGTTGGCACACTTGCTGTGACGGCAAACGCAGTTGCGCCAGCCATCATTGTTTGACGCCAGAATGACGCCTTCCGGATAAATTGAAAACGCATTGCATGTCTCCTTTTGGTTTATTTTTGGGCAAACCGCATGATTAACGCGTGGTCTGCCGCCTGCCTTTATACTAGGTAAACAAAAAAGAAAAAGCTGTCATCCGAAAAGATGACAGCATTCAAGAACATGGAGAACAAGATGCGTGCATGGAGACTCGAGGGCGCGGCCTCAGATGCCGCACTCATACAAGACGCTGTTGCCAAGATTGTTACAGGCATTGGTGTGGAAGGCTTTTCCCGACAAGTGCTGCAGCAGGTAAACCGGGTGATACCCGTTGGCTGCTGGTCGGTATACAGGGTGGGCGGGACGCAACCGTGCATGTTCTTATCCAGCACCTACCAGCGAAAAGACACGACCGCAGACAGCTGGCGTGCCTATCTATCGGGCCCTCACCTGGCCGACAAAAGTTTTATCCTCGACAGCGGGCAGGCAAGCAGCCCGGCCATCACGCATTTAACGGCCGAAGAAATACCCACCCCGATACATCGCGAAAAAGTCTACCGGCAATTCGACATGAGTGAACGCCTTTCGGTTGTCGAAGCAGAGTCAGACAACGAAATTTTCGCCTTGAATTTCTATCGCTATAACGACCAGCATTTGTACAGCGACCATGAACTGGCCACATTCGAAGCGCTGGCGCCGGCCCTGCTGGCGGCGGTTCGACGCCACCTTGCCCTGTCACAGCGGTCGCAATTAACCAATACCATGTCGGTTGATTCCGTTCGCCTTACATTCCAGACGCATCGTCGTGATCTGACAGAACGCGAACTTGACGTCCTGGCACGAGCGGTACTGGGAATGAGCTACGAAGGAATTGCCAACGACCTCGATTTAAAACTGCCTACGGTAAAAACATACAGGAATCGCGCCTTCGACCGGTTAGGCATTCATTTCCGCAATGAATTGATTAGGTATTATTTGCTGCTGGCAAGTACAGCCAAATAAAACAACAAAGCCTGTCCCGCCGTTCCCTTGCATCCATACAAGAAATGGATTGCCCCTCTTTATGTAAATCTTGTATCCTTCGGTAAGGGAAGGTTGAGGGGAACTTATGTTGAGTCATTTCAGCAGCGTCGTGTCTGGCATCAGGTACATATCATCTCGCGCGTGGCACAACCACCGTTACATAATAAACAACAGCATTCCAGAGGCGGCACAACGATGAATGATCTGCTCAGTGCCTGTCTATATAAAAAGCGTCTCTCCTCCTCGCTGCGCGCACTCGCGGCATTGCTGCTTTTGCCGGGGGTGCTAGCTGCTGCCCAGGCACAAGAAGCCGGGACATCCGCCGCATCGTTATCGTCTCGCGGTTTCATGGACCCGGCTGGCCCGGTAGCGGCTGCGCAACTGTCCCATTTCGGCACCATCAGCCTGATCATGCTCGTTGTCGTGATCATCCCCATCTTTATCGCGATCCCCATTATTTTGCTGCGCTATCGTCGCGGCGCGCGCGGGGCGTACAAACCCGATTGGGAATTCAACTGGGGCGTTGAATTGTTCATCTGGGCGCTGCCCATCATGATCATTATCGCGCTGGGCATTGCCTTGTGGAACCACACGCACAAGTATGACCCCTACGCGCCACTGGGTGAAAATCCGCTTCAGATCCAGGTTGTTTCGCTCGACTGGAAGTTCCTGTTCCTTTATCCCGAGCAAGGCATCGCTACGGTCAACTTGCTTGCCCTGCCGGAGAAGCGCCCGGTCACCCTGACACTAACCAGCGGCACCGTCATGCAGTCTTTCATGGTGCCCCGCCTGGCCGGGCAAATATACACAATGGCTGGCATGTCGACGAAACTTAACCTCATTGCCGATAAGCCCGGTACCTATGTCGGCCGCAACATGCAATATAACGGCACCGGCTTTGCCTCCCAATCATTTGGCACCAAAGTCATGACCGACGACGCATTCGCCGCCTGGGCCGAAAAAACACGCACGGCATCCGGGCAGCTTGACTGGCAAGGGTACGAAACCCTGCTCAAACCGTCGATCGTCAACGAACCCGTGCTCTACTCCTCATTCGACCCTGACCTGTTCAACAAGATCATTGCCAGCTTCGCGCCCGAGCAGCACAAGATGGCCAGCACCCACAACAAACACCACGGCCATCATCAAGCGGAGGCGAACCAATGACCTGGGAAACACTATTCGGGCGACTCACATGGGACTCTCTCGTCTTTTCCGGTGCGATCGAGAACCCTTCTGCGAGTGAATTCGTTGCTTCGGGGGCCGGCAGCCTGGTCGTGCTGGGCGGCATCGGCTTGGTGGTACTGCTCACTGCCATGAAGTGGTGGCGGCCGCTCTGGACCGACTGGCTTACCAGTGTCGACCACAAGAAAGTCGGCATTATGTACATTGTGCTGGCAATTATCATGTTCCTGCGCGCTGTTATTGAAGCCGCGGTAATGCGATCGCAGCAATTGGCCGCCTACGATGGTACGGGATACCTATCGGCAGACCATTTTGGCCAACTCTTCACAACGCACGGCACGATCATGATTTTCTTCGTGGCCATGCCGTTCATCACGGGCCTGATGAACTACGTAATGCCACTGCAAATCGGTGCGCGCGACGTCAGTTTTCCACGGCTCAATGCCATCTCGCTCATGCTGACGGTTGCAGGTGCCATCCTGGTCATGATTTCCCTGGTTGTGGGCAAGTTCTCAACCGGCGGCTGGACAGCCTACCCCCCATACACCGGCATTGAATTCAACCCCGGAGAAGGCGTCGATTACTGGATATGGGCCGTCACGCTGGGTTCTATAGGTTCTACGCTCACGGGCATCAACTTTGCCGTGACCATCTACAAGAAGCGCTGTCCCGGCATGCATTTTTTCCGGATGCCATTGTTCACCTGGACAACGCTTTGCACCTCCATCCTGATGATCTTCGCAATGGCGCCGCTTACCGTGGCAAGCCTGATGCTCGCGTTAGACCGCTACGCCGACTTCCATTTCTTCACCAATGGAGACGGCGGCAACATGATGAACTTCGCCAATCTTTTCTGGCTGTTCGGTCACCCCGAGGTATATATTCTGGTGCTCCCGGCGTTTGGCGTATGGTCGGAAGTGGTGTCGACCTTTTCAGGCAAACGCATCTACGGGTACACCTCGCTGGTGGGTGCAACCATGTGTATTGCCGTCTTTTCGTTCTGTGTCTGGCTACACCACTTTTTCACGATGGGCCAAAGCGCCAGCGTAAACGCCGCTTTCGGCATCGCCACCATGCTGATCGGCATCCCGACAGGGGTGAAGATCTATGACTGGTTGCTAACCATGTACCGTGGCCGCATCCGGCTAACAGTTCCGATGCTGTTCCACGTCAACTTCCTGTTCATGTTCGTGCTTGGCGGTTTCACAGGCATCTTGCTGGCGAACCCAACAATCGACTTTCAGGTACACAATTCGCTTTTCCTTGTCGCTCATTTTCATAACGTGATCATTCCCGGCGTGCTTTTCGGCATGTTTGCTGCGGTACAGTTCTGGTTTCCGAAAGCGTTCGGTTTTCGCCTGCACGAAGGGCTGGGCCGCAAGGCGTTCTGGTTCCTGGCGCCCGGCTTCTTTCTGGCTTTCTTCCCGCTCTATTGGATTGGCATGATGGGTGCAACACGACGCACCGCCACATGGTCGGATCCCGGCTATCTGCTGTGGTTCTCCATCGCCATGCTGGGTGCACTGATGATCCTTACCGGAACTGCCTTGCTCATCGCCCAGGTCATCGTTTCCGTCAAGCGACGCAAAGAGCTGGCGGTACCGCTGGGTGATCCCTGGGATGGGCGTTCACTGGAGTGGTCGATTCCCTCTCCTGCGCCAAGCTGGAACTTTGCAGTCGTGCCAACCGTATCCTCCCGGGATGCCTTCATTACTGCCAAGCAGAACGGCACCGCCTACCAGGCACCCTCTGCCTATGAAGATATCCACGTGCCGCGCAACTCTGCAATAGCGCCGCTTATAGGCCTGTTCGCCTGCGCAAGCGCATTCGGCCTGATCTGGCACATCTGGTGGCTCGCCATCGTTGGATTCGTCTTGGTCTGGGCCGTTGTCATCGGCAGCTCGTTCAATCTCGAAACCGAGGAAACAATACCCGCAGCCGATATCCGTGCGCAGAATGAAGCCTTCCTCGACGCTGTTCACAAGGCGCCCGGCGTCACGCGCGACGACGAAATGAGCTCAGCCAACCAGGGCAAGGCACTACCCGATTTCATCGACGCCCACCCTGCGCGCAATACAAGAGGCAAAATGACCGAGGCCACGACATGAGCACCCATCAACGTCTTCATCCCGGTGTCAATCTGGGACACACTGATCCGGAGAATCATGAAGAGGCGGAAGAGAAAATCTTCGGCTTCTGGATATTCCTGATGAGCGACCTGGTCCTGTTCTCGGTGCTCTTTGCCACTTATGCAGCAATGAGCGTACAGGGCGTGGCACAAGGCCCATCCCCCGAGGAAATTTTCGGCTTGGGGCCGGTGTTTCTTGAAACCATGGTCCTGTTGGCCTCCAGCTTTACCTTCGGATTGGCCATCCTGGAACTGAAGTACCGGAACAATCGCAATCGACTCGCGTTATGGCTAACGCTAACGGGCCTGCTGGGTGCCTTGTTCGTCGGCCTGGAGTTGAACGACTACCGGATACTGCTTACCGAACATGGTGCCGCGCCGCAAACCAGTGGCTTTCTTTCAGCCTATTACCTGCTAACCGGCACCCATGCACTGCACGTATCAGTCGCTATTATTTGGCTGATCGTTCTTGCCGTTCAACTTGCCACCATGGGCCCGGTTGGTGCGGTAAAACTGCGCCTGATGCGACTGGCTCTTTTCTGGCACATGCTCGACATAGTCTGGATCGGCATTTTCACCTTTGTTTATCTATACGGGGTCGTTTTATGAGTCAGGACGTTTCTTCGACTGAAAACCACGAGGAAAGTACGGAACAACGCGACTACGTCAAGGGTCTGGTGTTGGCTTTCATCTTAACCATGGCTTCTTTTTCAGTGGTCTGGTTCAAGCTGCTGACCGGCCCTGCTGCACTGGTTCTGCTCGGGGTCCTCGCACTTGTGCAATGCGCCGCGCAGATCCGGTATTTTTTGCATGTTGATGGCCGTTCACACCGGGATGACCTGTTGTTGATCCTTTTCACCTCGCTCATTATCCTGATTATCGTCGGCGGAACGATCTGGATCCTTTGGAATCAGCATGCACGCATGATGTAACACCGTACCAGACATTGTGTGCCTCGGGCATCATCAGTTAGCCAACGCTGACGCCCGATACGAAATCAGTATCGCCACCAACAGCGCGCAAACCGTCAGCAAACCGCTCCACATCACGATGCCGGGGCCCCACTTGCCATCGTGGATACAAGGCACGACCGCGGCGGTCAGACTCATCACCCCGCCTGCGCGCAGCATATAAAGCAGGCACTGCGACGGCAAGCAATAACGCCAGACCTGACGCTGGTAACGTGCCATGGTCAGTGCAATTGACAACAAGCCTGCAAAAGACAAAATGAACGCAAGCAGCAACATCATGGTTTTATACGCCACGCGAACCAGCCAAACAGCAATCCCATAGCCAGTACCGTCAGGTCAAATCCGGCAAATACCCAGTCGTGGGCCGCGAGACTGCGACCCAGATGCCTGTCTGTCGTAGCCACGTTCAGTACCGGCAGCAGCCCGAACATCAATGAAGCCATACCGAACTGCTCGGCCCAGGCGCGCTTTGTGGACCGAAAAGCCGCGTGAATCAGCATCGTCAGCCAGGTCAGGAACATAACATGCACTTCCCAGTCGGCCCGTCCAGGCATTGATACCGGCAGCAGACGATTTGCCCAGAAATAGGCGCAAATGGCAATAGGCAGGCCCACAACCACGCCCACATTGAGCTTTTCGACCAGACGCAGCCCCGGCCCGGACTTGCCTTGTAGTTTCTCCAACTTCTGCCGACGTTTCACCGTCCATAGCACCAGTCCCGTTGCAACCATCGCCGCGCCCAGCAATCCAGACAGCACATATAGAATGCGAAGCACCGGGTCAGCAAACAATCCCTCGTGCAGGCCCTGCATGACGTCATTGAAACCCTTTGCATTCGAGTGCAATGCCGGTTGCTGGGCCAGCAACTTTCCGCTTACACCGTCAAACACCAATACATGGGTTGCGCGTAGCGGCCCATTTGCCAGGTTCCCACGCACGACGATGCGGGCATTGCGATCATTCGGATGGATCATATCCAACACGGCAATGGGTGCTTCGTTCCAAAGGCGCTGAGCTTGCGCAATAACGACATTCAGCGATACCAGCGGTGCCGATTCTCCACTGGCCTGAACAAGCGCCGGCGCCTCGTACACCTCGTCAAAGAACATTTGCCGGCTCTCTTGGCCCTGACCATACCAGGCCATCGTAATCAAGGGCATATACGTGAGCATCATGAAAATCAAGCCGGAATAAGTGATCATCAACTGAAAAGGAAGCGTCGCGACACTCACCAGCGTATGGGCATCCAGCCAGGAACGCGCCCCCTTTTTGCGACGAAAAGTGAAGAAATCAGCAAAGATTTTCTTGTGTACGATGATACCGGTGACCAAAGCCAGCAACATCACCATGGTGGCCAGGCCAACAAGCCAATGACCGGCAAGCGACGGCAAATAATGCAGGTTCCAGTGCATGCGATACAGAAGTTGACCTGCGCCGGTTTCCCGTGCCTGGATCGTCTCACCGGTTTCCGGATTCAGCAAGGCATGACCACGCGGCTCAACCCCCTCACCTTGCGCACCTTGCCAGAAGACACTGGTATAGGGCTGATTGCGATCAAGCGGTAACCCAATTACCTGACGACGTGCACCCGGCGCGTGCGTATCAAGGTAGGTCTTGGCATGCTTGGCCACAGTTTGCAGCGACACGGAAAAATTGGCCGCCGGCGCTTCAGGCCGCATCCAGCGATCGATCTCGGTATCCAGGTAGCCCGTTGTACCGGTGATGAATATGAAATACAGAATCCAGCCGAACAGCAATCCTGCATAGGTATGCAACCATGACATTGACTGGCGAAAGCTGCGCTTCATGACCACGCCCACTGCACACTCAACAGCAGCAATGACAAACCAAAACAGACTAACAGGCCCAACCAGGCGCGCCGGGCATTGCGCGCGCCAAAAACCCAAATGACCGCCATGATGTAGACGGCAAAACTGCCATACATCGATAACATTGCCGATTCGGCACGATCAAGCGACAGCATCGCGACCAACGCAACAGGTACGGCGTTGGCTACCATGTATCCGCCCACGATGGCCGCCGCCACTCTGGACACAACGACCCACCGCCACGAAAAATCAGACATAAAGCGTCGTTCCCGGCAACTCACGCTTGCCCATTAAAAATCGATCGTGGCACTCAGTGTGAAATAACGAGGCTCCGCCAACCGCAAACGACCGCCCGACCCGGATGCGCTTTCCCAATAGTTTTTATTCAACAAGTTCTCGACGTTGACCCGAAACGTGACGGGATAGGTTTGCATCCGATAGCTGGCACCGACGTCCAGGCGAGTCCAACCCGGCATTTTCTGCATATTGGCGGCGTCGGCGTATTGTGAGCTACTGTGAATCACACGGGCGTTCACACTCAACCCCGACAGGACCGGCACATCCCACTCGGCCCGCATGGTGGCCACCCAACGCGAAAGCCCGGGAGCCTGGTTTCCATCATTCGCACCGCTTTGAGTACGCACCAAAGTCGGCTGCAGGTAGGTCACGCCCCCCAATAGCCGCAAGCCCCGCACCGGCTCACCAAAGAACTGCCACTCGATACCGCGATTGCGCTGCTCCCCGGCCATTTCCGAAATGAAACTGCCCGGCGTACTGCCCGGTGTGGTGATCAGGCTGGGTTGGCGAATCTCAAACAGCGAAACAGTGCTGCCGAAGTTCCCGTTATCATACTTAATACCGGCTTCGGTCTGGCGCGTTCTGGCCGGTGCGAAAGCCTGCCCGGCATTCTCGGCATTTGCGGGTGCCGTAAAGCCAAGTCCAAGCCCTTCAATATAATTACCATAGAAGGTAACCTCATCCCAGGGGCGAACGGCAATGCCCACAGAAGGTGTTATGCGGGCCTCGTCATAATGAGACGTCTGCTCGCCTGTGTCGGGACTGAAATTGCTGACCTTAACGCGCTGATGACGCGCACCCAGCGTCACAAGAACACGATCGTCAAGAAAACCCAGCGTGTCCGCGATGGCAATCGATGACAACCTGCGCTCATAGGTTCTTGGAATATTGCTTGAATAATTAAAATCGGGTCGCTCAATACGACCTACGTTATCAAGTGTTGATAACGTCGCCGGCCCCGACTCATAAAGATACCCCCCCTCAAGCTGCAACAAAGAGGCTTGCACATTCAGTTGATGGCTGACCGACCCCGTCGTGAAACGGCCACGCACCCCCGACATCACCGTTCGTGTGTCGGAATACTCCGGATAATAAACAGGAAAGGAACTTAACGTGCCCTGGTTATCAAGCAACGTGTGGTTGGTACGCAGGTTGTATGGGGTGTTTTTATTGCCCCCCGCGCCGCCATACAAGGTCAATGACGGCGTCAGGTCGTATTCCCCGTGAAGCGCGACATGCATATCCTTGTTTTCGGTACGCTCCCAAGACTGGGCCGTACGGTTGCGGGCATCAGGGGCGTCCGGAATTTCCACCCCTTCCACGACCTGCAAGCCGGAACCAAAACCGCTGGCGCCATCCACTCGGTCCTTCTGATAGCCCAGGTCAGCCGACACCCTTAAGCGCTCGCCACGATAGTCGAGCCCAAGCGTGGCGACATTCAAAGAATTGGTTTGGTCATCGACCGCGGTATCGCCATCCAGATACACGCCATTAAAGCGCACGCCAAACTGGTTTGCGTCGCCAAAGCGGCGCCCGATATCCACATGCGTTCCGAACTGCGCGTCGGAACGATAAATACCCGTGACTCGGGTCAACGGTTCATCCGTTGCTCTTTTGGGCACGATGTTGATACTGCCGCCAACCGTACCGGAGGGATTAACACCGCCAAGAAGGGCATTAGGCCCCTTGATGATTTCAACCCGTTCGACAGACTCGACTGAAATCGTCGTATTCGGCAATACACCGTACAAACCATTCAGGGAAACGTCACGCGACATTAAGCTGAAGCCGCGTATACGGAAATTATCGCCACCTGTATTCGTCCCTCGCCCGCGCGTTGAAATCTGAACTGCCGGGTCATTATCCACAACATTGGCCAGAGAACGCGCCTGCTGACTTTCAATCAACTCGGCCGTGTAGCTTGTGATACTGAAAGGCGCGTCCATAAAATCAATATTGCCCAGCATACCCAAACGCCCACCGGTAGCCACCTGCCCGCCCGCATATTCGGTCGGCAAAGCATTCGGTCCCACGGCTTGTCCGCGTACCCGGATGGACGCAAGCGACGGCACCGACCCCTGCCCTGCCGACTCGATCGTTACCGCGTCCGGTCCGGTAAAGCGCATTACCAGCCCACTACCGGCCAGCAGTTGTTGCAACGCTTCGCCAACAGCGTAGCGGCCCTGCAAAGCCGGCGCCGTGTAATTAAAAGCGGATTGTTCCGTATACAGCACTTGCACGCCGGTTACCGCTGAAAAATCAGCGATCGCCTGTGGCAAAGGTTTGGAAGGAATGTTGAATTGGTAAATCCGCTCCGATGGCGCACTTGCCGATGCCACACTTTGTGCATGTGCCGTTTGCGCCATTACCGGCCCCATTGTCGCCAAAGCCAATGCAACAGCCACAACCCGCGTGCAATACCTCACCTGAAATCCTGCTGCTTTCATGTTCCGTCCCGTCAATATGCCAAAACAAATGAGAATAAGTTTTATTCTTTTCTATAAGTAAGACGTAACGACAAGACGTTATCCCCCAGTCCGGGAGAAAAATATTTCGGCAAGGGTCAGGAATCGTTGATGCCCGATCAGCGAATCAAGACAACATAATCCGTCAGACGTGTCTGACGGATGGGCAGCGTGTTTGTCATGACCTCCAGCGCTGCATCGGGATCATCAGTGCGGAAAATGCCGCTGACTGCAAGTTCATTCAACGCCTCATTGACAATCACGATGTGTCCGCGGCGGTAGCGGTTCAGCGTTTCAACCACCTGCGCCAAAGGCGTGTTGTAAAACACAAACTGTCCACGCAGCCAGGCGGTCACGGCAGTGCGGTCAAAAGACACAGGGTCGCTGATATGGTCACCCAGCATCGTGGCCTGCTGCCCTGGCATCAGGACAACAGGCCCGTATTCAGGCGATTGCGGAACACGCAGCTCCACGCTGCCTTGTGCAAGACTGACAATGGCCGCCTCTTTCTCCATACGCACATTGAATTGCGTACCGGTCACCTGCACGGCGCCGGCCTCGGTGGTCACAATAAAGGGGCGGTTGTCGTCAGGCACAATGTCAAACCAGGCCTCGCCTTTCAACAAGCGCACCCGACGCGCCTGTTCGCTGTAGTCTTTAACCACCGCACTATTGGTGTTAAGAACAATGCGACTGCCGTCTTCCAGCGCAATCGGCGCGGCCTCGCCCACAGCCGTCATATGATCACTTTGCCAGCGCAACATCCAATCATATTGCCAACCAATGGCAAAAAACATGGCCAACACCAAACTGGCTGCCAACGCCAGGCCTTTTCCTTGGCCAAAAAAACGACGGCCACTGGCAGTTCTCGATATGGCGTCCTTTGCAATCACTTGTTCAACGGGCTCGGCCAACGCGTCCCAAAGCGATTCCATTTGCGCATAGGCCTGCCGGTGGCGCACGTCTTTCAACAGCCACTGATTAAACGCTGCACGTTGTTTCCGATCGGCGGGTGTACCGGGTTCGCTGGCCCGCAGCCGGGCCTGCCATACGGCGGCCTCTTCAAGCATGGCTTCAGGTAAATCATCCATCGGCGAAGGCATATCGTTGTTCATCCACCCAGTCCTTTAAATGCTATTTTACCGGGCACAACAACGTTGATCGACAATGCAACACGATGGGGTAACTGGGCTCTGAACATTAAATAACGCGGCATCAAACCAAACGCCCCGCTTCTTTCAGGCGCGCCCGGCAGTGAACCATGGCCCGCGCAATGTGCTTTTCAACCGTTTTCTCGGAAATCGACAGGCGAGTCGCTACCTCGCGCATACTAAGACCGTGACCTCGATATAGCAGAAATACTTCGCGGCACTTTTCAGGTAACTCATACACGGCGGCACTCAAAGCCGCCAGCTCTTTCCGGGATATCACCGCTTCAACCGGGTCTGGCGCGGTGCCGGGCACATGCTCCATAGCAGGACAAAAGTCTTGTTCCTGCTCGCCGTCAAGCCGGCCCTGTGCCTTTTCCCACGCTTGCTGACGGCGCACATGATCCACCGCCACATTGCCGGCCATACGATACAGATAGGCACGCGGGTTATCAGGTAAAGCCGCCGTTGTCGTGCTGGCACGAATCCAGGTTTCCTGCACGACATCTTCCGCCATTGAAGTCGAGCCGGTACGCCCGCGAACAAACTCCCGGAGCTCCTCGTAGTAAGCCTCCACAGCCTGAGACAGCAATGTGAACCTGGGTTTCGTCATTGTTCCAACATCAAATGGCAAACCTTGCATACAGGACGTTACGGGGCCAAAATGAGAATTATTATCATTCTATAGCCTGGAAAGGCTTCAGGCAAGCGGATACAAAAATGACGCGGCGCCATCGCCGCTAGTAAACAGACAGACTACCTCCTGTTGACCCGCTCGATCATGGCACACCTAATCAACCTCAATTATTGATATGTTATAACATTACATTTTTGGCGATTCACGAATTCTCTGAAGTCGATGAGCCACCCCTTAAACCAATAATCGTAAATACATATGCAATCTGGTTTTTATTGTTCATTAAGCGCGTCTGCGGCCAATAACAACAGCGGCGCAAACACTCCGGGTTTTCGTTTTTCAATGGTCGGCGCTATTCTCAGTTGCGCGTGTTTCACCGGGCAGGCCAACGCACAGGAACATGACGATAAAGCAATGACACCCGATGCAAGCCGAACCGCAGTGCAACTGCCATCGATCACCGTTACGGGCGCCGCTGCATTGGATGCAACCTCAGAGGGAACAGGCAGCTACGCAGCGCCCTACTTAACGATCGGCGGCAAATCGGCTGTCCCTGTAATGAGTATTCCCAATTCCGTTAGCGTTATCACGCGCCAGCGCATTGAGGATCAGAATCTGGTCAGCGCAGACGAAGCATTGGCCCAAGTCACAGGTGTCACCGTTACGCCATGGGACGGCACCAGTACCCAGATTCGGTCTCGCGGATATTTCCTTGAACCTACTTACGACGGCATACCCGCGTTTGGCGGGCTCAACGCAACGCAACAATACGATGTGGCCATGTTCGACCGGATAGAAGTTTTACGCGGCCCCGCCGGGCTGTTTCAAGGCTCCGGCCAACCTGGCGGTACAGTCAACTTCGTACGCAAACGCGCGCCTTCCGAGCTGCAAGGATCAGCTTCAGGCACCTATGGCTCATGGTCAAACAAGCGACTGGAAGCAGACGTGGGCCTGCCCTTGAACACACAGGGAACGTTAAAGGGACGCATCGTGGCCACCGCGCAAGACCGTGATTTTTATTACGACGGGGCGAGCAGTCGCAAAAATTTCGTCTACGGCACACTCGACTTCCAGCTCTCGCCGTCTACATCATTCTCTTTGTATGGTGCCTTTCAGGACGACACGACAAACCCGTTCATGGGCTTACCGGCTTATACCGACGGCAGTTTTATCGATGCTCCGCGATCTACCAATCCAATGGCACCCTGGAGTCGATACGATACCCAAAACAGTACGGTGGCAGCACTTGCTGAACATACCCTGCAAAATGGCTGGCGCATTCAGTTAAACACATCGCACTCGCAGCGCGACAGCCAAATACATGATGGCTACCCCACTTCGGGCGTGGACCCCGTGTCGGGGAATATCGCGAGTTATATGCGGCGTGGATGGGACGACACATCAACGCGAAATGCAGTTGATATCTATGCCAACGGGCCATTTAAACTATTTGACCGCCACCACGAAGCGACCATTGGCTACAACTATGAGCGATATCGTGGCGACACTAAGTACGGTGCCTTTCTACCTTTCGACAATGTCCCGTTCGGCCAGTCAGATCGAGTCCCCTATACGGATATCGAACCTTATATGCGCGGCGTCGGCTATGAAACCCGTCAGAGCGGCTTCTACGGACAACTGCGCCTGTCTGTCACTGAGCCTTTGACTATCGTACTGGGCGGGCGCCTAAGCGACTTCACCACCAGAAGCCGCAGCTCATGGCCATCCACTGTAACCGACTGGTCGACAAATAGCCGTGAACGCGGTGAATTTACACCCTATGCGGGCATCGTCTATCGCTTGAATGAGCAACTAGCCGTATATACAAGCTATTCCGATATTTTCATGCCGCAATCGCAAAAAGACCTGTCTGGGCGCACATTAGATCCGCGCGAAGGAAAACAGATCGAAATCGGTATTAAAGGAACGGCAAACGACGGACAACTTCAATTCAGTGCGTCAGTCTTTCGCACGCGCGATGTCAACCGCTCATTTGCTGACGTAGATAACCCTGGCTTCTTTTTATCGGCAGGTGAAGTGCAAATCAAAGGGGCCGAAATTGAAGTCAGCGGCAGCCCGCTGTCGAATCTGGAGTTGACTGCCGGCTACGCGTACCTTACAAGTAGCTACAAAGCCGACCGCAACAACGCGGGTGCCGCTTTTTCTCTATTTGAACCTCGCCACTCCTTTAAGCTGTACGGCAATTATCACGTACCTCAAACTTCCTGGATGGTGGGAGGCGGCATGATAGTGAGTTCCGGGACCATGGGCAGCGGTGAGTCGGGCGTGCGTGAAGGAAGCGGCTATGCCGTATTCAACGCTCAGATCGGTTACGCAGTGAACAAGCAAACACGCGTTACGCTCGCTGTCAATAACCTCACTGATCGTCAATATTACGCCCGGGTAGGCGGCTTAAACAGTTACAACATTTACGGGGAACCTCGCAACGTGTCGTTAAATGTCCGCGCTCATTTCTAACTCGTTACCCTAACGACTTGTGTCTTGTTAAAATCAAGGCTGTGCCCTTGCCGCAACCCGTTACCACGACATCGTCAGGTTCATGAACAGCCCTTTGGATCGATCCTTTGACCCACCCCCCACATTGAAACGGTACTGAATCGTCCAATCCAGATAGGATTTTTCAGCGCTGTAGTGATTACTTCGAAACCAGTAGCGAACCCCAAAACCTGGCCCGATACCCATCGACCAGGACCGCCCATTGCCTTGCAAGGCAAATTGCCCCACCCCATCAATATCGGCGCGTGAATTCTCTTTTTGCCAGTCTGCTGCGAACACGACATGAGGATAAAGAATCAGTGTCGGGCTAACGGTTTCAAGTCGCACACTTTTCCCAACCCGTAGCTCGGAAGACAAGAACTGGTATTCGCGTTTTAGGCGCCCCGACTGATTGAATGCCTGCGCACCACTATCGCGGAAATCTGCAGAAACATCATTCCAAAGGTAACCGGCCTGGGCATAGCCTTCGATACGCCACCAGCTTTTCTTGTCCTGGCGCAATTCCGTACCCTTGTAATAAGCGTAAGTAACATAGGCAAGCCAATCGCCATCGTAACCGGCCGTTTGGTACTCCTTGCCCGGGATACCCAACGAACAATCGCTGGGGGTCGCGCTTCCCAGGCGCGAGCGCGTTCCCAGATTAAAGCGTCGCTCAAGGCCAAAAGTCAGTCCGAAGGAAGATGACGGTGTAAAACGCAAACCCAATGCGCCAACGGTACTGGGCAGGCCTGTCACACTGCGATAACTGTCTGCAGGGAATCGATTCCCGCACTCATCAAAACTTTCGTCAACGGACGTTCCATTATCATGCAAGGTATTGGATGCGCGTCCATAGACCTCGAACACGCGAGTTGATGAATTCAATATCCGGGACGGACGCCAAAACACCTCGGCCGTATTGAATACCGCGTCTCCCAAAGCCGCGCTGGGGCTGCCGCCTAGCCCGGATGTCGCTGGTCGTGCCCCACGATAGCCCGCAGACACATAAGCCCCCCACTCTCGCTCCAGATTCGAGATATTCTCGCGCAGATTCAGCCGCTGCTCTGACGTAAGCTCAAGCTTGCCGGTATCAGCCGCATCAATACTTCCCTTCAGAATAGCGCTCGCCTCGCGCTTTTTCCCGACTGCCGCAGCAGCAAAGCCAGCATCAAGCGCTACCCGCGGATTCGTTTGACCCGTGGCACGGGCCTTTTCAAAGTCGTTGTAGGCAAAATCAGCCTGCCCCAGGCGCTGATACAGGTAAGCTCTTTGCACCAGCAGCGCTGCATCATCCGGCTGCGTTGCCAATGCGTTATTCAAACGATTCAGCGCCTCCAGATTCTGTGCCCTGTTTCCCGCGGCCAATGAAGTCGTCAACAGCCGCTGCATGCTTTCATCATCAGGCGTCAGATCGACCGCCTGACGTGCAAAATCGATGGCCTGCTCGAACTCCCGTTGATCGTAAGCTGTATAGGCCCGCCGCGCGAACTCCGCTGCCTGTTCGGCACGCGCCTTGGCTTCCTGTTGTTCACGAAAAGCCTGAATATCGATTTTTCTGTCTTCCAACTGTTGACGATTAGCAGCGCCGACTGCCAACGCGGTGTCTATCGCATTGTTGACGGCATAGGGGTCATTCAGGGCTCGTAACGAATCCACCCACAGCAGCGCCCAATTGCCCTGCGCAGGCGCAAGACGAAACGCCTGCTCTGCAAGCGACGCGGCCTGCTTGTAATCGCCGCTCTCGTAAGCAGAATAAGCTTTGGCGGCCAGCGGATAAGCCTTTTGATACGCACGCTGCCGGGCTGACACTTTTGGCGTTGCAGGTTGGGCAGCAGCCGGCAATGCCCGATCAGGCTCGCTGATCGGGCGCGGAGGTGGCTCTATTGCTTTTTCCACCTGCGTAAAAACGGCGCGATAAAGCCCTTGTTTTTCAGCGGCGCTTGCCACAAGGGCCGCTTCCTGTGGTCTTTTCAACTGCTGCAACGCATAAATTTGCAACACATACAATTGCGGCGCTTTCGGTTCCAGCCTGGCAGCCTGCCCAGCCAGTCTCAGCGCGCCCTCGTAATCATGCTCGGCATAAGCCTTGAAGGCGGCATCCGCCAATTCCCAGGCTTGGCCTGTAAGCGGGCTGTCTGGTGTTTCAGAACGCGCCGCAGGCGCGTCGACCGGTGCGGTATGTCCGAGCGCACCAAACGCGGTGACACAACAGAAAAGCAGTAACGTCAGCGTACGTGAAATGCTCATCATGTCTTAACCGCCTCTTTCAATAGCTGACTTGCACTCGTATTATGCGCATCGAGCCACTGCGTTTGAAAATCAATCGCTTCGTTCAGGATCACGTCTGACACCATTTGGCGTTCCAAAAGAATTTCCCCAAGTGGCCTGTTGCCCTGGTCACGCTGCATTTGCAACGCATTGTCCAGCTCCGTTTCGCTGACTGCACGCCACGAAAGCAAAATTTCCCCCAAGCGCTGACGCTCTGGCTGGAGCAATTCCGTTGCAGGAAAATCATGCATTGTTTTATCCCACACCAGTTGCGTTCCAAAAATATAATTAACAATAAACAGGCGCCAGGCGCGCGCCGCCGCCATTGCGTTAACAAAATTGCCCACGATCATGCGGGGGAAAGACAGCAAGGCATGCTCCCAACCGTACAAACGATTTACAAAATAAAAGCGGTGTGCCCCACGCACAACAAAAAACACCAGATTCAACTTAAGCAGTTCAACCGTCCACGAATTGGGCGCAAACAGCGTCGGATAATACGTTGTCCACCAACCTAAATCGTCGGCAATCTGAAAAAGAATAAAATTGAAAACCAGAAAGTACGCCACGATGGCGACAAACGAAGTCACAAGGCCCTTTCGATCGCGAAAGAAAAAATACTTTTCAGTCAGCGAGCCTTCCCAGCCAACCAATTTCCAGCCTTGCAGGCTGATCCCCAAAGTCCAGCGGGATTTCTGACGGTAAGCCGTACGGAACGTATTCGGAAAATACTCACGCACACTCATTGAATCATGAATCACCTGAGTCGTTGGCTTTCCCAGCCCCAGCCAACGGCGCCGGGTACGTGTGTACTGTACCGGGAACTTGGCAAAAATCTGCTTCATTCCTCTGCGTGCCAGGCGAGCCCCGATGTCGTAATCCTCGGTCAGTGTACTGGTATTGAACGGTTGATTATCACTTTCACTGGCCAATTCACCGATCGCTTTCAAGGAAAAGCATGTTCCCACCCCGGCCGAAGGCACCATACCCGAAAGAAACTCACGTACGACCATATCTTTGGCGTGCGACTCGGCAAACTCGTCCATATAGGTTCCTGCCACGAGTGCATCCCAATGCCGTTCCAATGAGCCCACGGGCAACTGAATAAAATCAATGCGCGGCAACAAATAATTGAAGTACTTGAGCTCCAGCGGATGCAACACATCTTCACAGTCGTGAAGGATCACCCCGGCATAGGGTTCTTTCATGGCCTGTTGGTCGCGAAAAATAGCCTGGACAATCCAATTCAGGCAATCAGCCTTGCATGTCGGCCCGGGATGAGGCACTTCCACGCGCACAAGCATGCGGTAACGTCGCCGCATGCGCTCAACCTCGGCAATCGTACGCGCATCGTTGCAGTAAGTTCCTACATAAATTTTGTAATTGCGATAATCCAACGTTGCGATCATCGCTTCAAGCATCGGTGCAATAACATCGTACTCATGCCAGGCCGGAACCATCACCGCCAGCGGCTGCTCGGGCCTGCCGCGAAGATCCTCCTCGTTGAGCCTGGGAAATTTCTTCCTGGGAGAAAAACGTCGATATAAACGCCTGACCCAATAACAAATGTCGATAAACGTGTCATCAACACTTGAGATCAGGATGACGATTGCCACAGCAATCGCCATCATTTCCAGAAGCCTGAAATAATCGGCCAGAAAGAATGTTGCGCTTAACCCAAACATAGGCGTCAGTTATTTAGTGCCATTTCGGCGACCAGAACGATAAGCCAGCGCCACAAGCAACAGAACCAGGAACAACAAACCCAGAATCGTTGGCACGCCCCACGAGAAGAAGCGGCGCCACTCATAAAACACCGACTGCGCACGTTCAGTCAATGTCGGTCCCGCCGGGTTGGTCGAATCAATCCAGCTCACCAGGCCAGAGGAAGTTACAACGGCGATATCACCCCGATCCAGCTCATAGGGTGTTACCAACTTCAGACCGGAGTCCGGCTTATCGACTTTGGGCAACGCATTCCAGTAAAGCCCGAAATACTCGCCTGAATGAACCACTTCAATGCTGCTCACGTCGCTCAAACCGCCAATATTGAGTTGCTCGGACTCATACCCGTTAATAACCAGTCGGCCATCGTCATTAACGGAAACGGTTGGAGACACAGACTTCACCGGCACACCCATCGCGACAAACAACCCATTGGGCTCGTACTCGGTATCCGGGGCCTGCAACACCAATTGCGCACCTTGGGGAGACAAGCCACTGGCACTTGCCAAACGCACGACATCAGATAAATGCGCGGGGGCATGGGCAAGCCAATCGGCGGGCAGAACCAGATTGGCTTTATTTGCCAACATCGGCATAAGCCCGTTGAATGTCGGTTCCGGTGTCGCCTTGTCGGTGCGCACATAACTGGTGGGCATCACGGCAAACGGAAACCCTACCTGTGGCTCGGTGCAGCCATTGGCCGACGGTAGTCGTTGCAGCATGACCTTCAATCGGTTCGATTGACCGATGGCATACGGGGGAATGCGGGCGCTGATCCGCTCGGCCTCACCATCAGCCTGCAATTGGGTCGCCGTCAGCAAAATATCATTCCAGGATACCGACAACACCGGTCGCGCACCGGAGGTATCGGGAGACGCAGCAACATCAAGCACGAGCTCGTTCGGCACACGTCCATTGAAATCAACCGAACGAAAGGTGAAATCGGTTTGCCATACGGCATGGTTGACCACATCCATGCTCCGCGTGCTCGCCCCTAAATTGTCCAGTCTGAGAACACCCGACGGGCTCAACGGCTTGGCCTTTGCCGCGCTGACATCGACCGCCGGCGCATCAAGAATATTGCGCCACTGCAGGCCAAAAAGTGCCGCAACGTTTTCTGCGGCACTGGCCTTGATTACGACAACGCGACTTGAGCCCCTGCCCAGTATCATCACATTATGATCGGCCACGAATGTGCTATCGAGAAAAGTTTTGCTGATGGCGTCGTTGAACCACGCGATTTGAGCGGGCGTTTCAAGCGTGCTCCTGAACGCAGCCAAAGTGCGCTCCAAACGTGTTGTCAGCGCGTCGTCTGCAATAACAACGTCGCCCAGCACACTTTTCGGGTCAAGTAGCAATAATCCGCCAAAAACAGCATCGTCAAGCACAACCGATTCTGGCTGGCCTGTGAGCCGTTCAGCAACAATATGCCCGCGAAGGACGTCGGGGATCTGAACCGGGGACACCTCGATACGGCTACCTTCGGCGGCCAGGCTTTGAATATTCAATTGCTTGCCCGCAAGCTCCAAGGCAGTGCCAACACGCCAGGCCGCATCGAATGCCGCCTGGCTCAAGGTTGCATCAGAAACAGCCAGAACGCCATCGGCCGGCAACAACTGCCAGGCCGACGCAAGATCAAGAACCGAGGACTCTGGCACGCGATACTCGATACCTGTCGTCGGTTCTATGATCAAACTGTTTGTACTGGCAGGCTCAATTTCGCATGTGCGCAGCGTTCTGTTCGACAACCAGTTAACCTGCAGTTCGACAAAACCCCGGCGCGACTCACTATTGGATATGGGCAGTTTCAGATCAATCGTGCCCGAATCGCCGGCGTAAACACGTGTGAACACGGGTAGCCCATTCACCATCAACTGCAGCCTTGCACCCGACTCCTCGCCCACCAGATAACGGGCATGAAAAAAAATCGCTTGCTCGGAGAGCGTCGTATTCCGGGGCACTGGAAGATAAAAAACGCGCGTCTCGCCTGTTTCCGTCAACACAACCGGTTCTCTCAGGCCCGTATTGCCAAGCGTTTGCGTCAACTGCTGCAAGGAAGACTGATTTGAAACCGGGGCAAAAGCCGGTTCGGCGGGCTGCGCGCGAGAAACGCCACCCAAAACCACCAGTGGCAATGCACATACAAGGACAAGACGGCTGGCAAGCCAGCGGGAAGAAAAGCAACGCATAATGAAGACAATAGCCTTGGTTGGACAAAAATTAAGTAGCGAAAGCGGTATTGAACTCTTGAACCGGCTCATTGAGAAGCGCATGCACAATTCGTTCGCAGGCTCGCCCGTCGCCGTAGGGGTTGGCGCTTTTGCAAAAGCTGTCGTAATAAGACGCATCACTTAACAAACGCCGCGTCTCTTTTACGATGCTATCGACATGCGTGCCCACCAATTTGGCCGTGCCATTGGCAACCGCCTCGGGGCGTTCGGTTACGTCGCGCATAACCAGTACAGGCGTCTTTAAATGCGGTGCCTCTTCCTGAACGCCTCCGGAATCGGTCAGGATGACACGCGCCCTGCGCATGAGCCACACAAAGGCCAGATAATCTGTTGGCGGAACGAGATAAATATTGGGGATGTGACTCAATTCGCTCTGCACAGCAGTTTGCACGTTGGGATTCATGTGGACCGGATAAACGATCTGGATACCCGGATCTTTTGCAAGCTCCGTCAGCGCCTCACAAATATTCAACAAACCTTGCCCAAAATTTTCACGACGATGCCCGGTCACCAAAACCAGTTGGCGCTGCTCATCAATAAAATCAAACTGTTGCTCAATCGGCGCCACCCGCCTTGGGTCGTCGAGCAACTGACAAGCCAAACCCAAAGCGTCAATCACGGTATTGCCGGTTACCCAGCACTGGCCGGCCAGTGCTGCTCGCAGCAAATTGTTTTTCGCAACCTCGGTCGGCGCAAACAAAAAGCTGCTTACCGTATCGATGGCACAACGGTTCATTTCTTCCGGAAAAGGTTGAGCCAGATCCCCTGTGCGCAGCCCCGCCTCAATATGAGCAACTTTGCACTTGGCATGAAAACCGGCCAGCGCCGCCGCCATGGCGGTGGTTGTATCGCCGTGGACCAGCACAAGATCTGGCCGGGACTGACGAATGAGATCGTCCATGGAGAGCAGGATTCGAGCTGTCAGGCTATTGAGCGTTTGCCCTTCGTGCATCACATTCAACGTTAAATCGGGCACGAGTCCAAACAACGACAGTACCGGAGTCAACATATGTGTGTGTTGGCCTGAAATGCACAAAGTATGCTGGAAGCGGTCATCCCCTTTCAGTGCTAGCACAAGCGGCGCCATCTTTATTGCTTCGGGTCTCGTACCCACCACTGTTAATACACGCATGAAATGGAATGTAATAAATATAAATAAATAACTTCTAATTATATCAAACGATGCGGCTTTTCTACCCTTTCCCCCACGGATTTTTTGTCATTCAGGCGGGTCAAACTGTAATATACTTTCGCCCATGTTCGACGTTCGACGCTACCTTCGACGCAATTTGACCCAGGTCTGGCAATTCATATTTTGCCTGACCTTTCTGGCTTTTTTGTGTCGGGCGGTAATTCCAATAGGTTACATGCCCGATTTGTCGGGCGGACGCGACAATGGCCAGTTTGCCATCACGTTCTGTACCGTTGGCGGCGGCACCAGCAGCCTGATGGTCGACCTCGACTCACCATCCGACTCCTCTTCGACCGATCATATCGGCAACCAGGACTGTCCGTTCGGTGTCGTCATGACACAAGCGCTGACACCCACCCAGGAAGCAGTCGCCCTGGTCAGTGTCGTCACCCACCACCCTGTGCCATTGCTGCATCGCAATCGGGCACAACCTTCTTTACCGGCCCAGGGCCCACCGCTGGGTTCCAGAGCGCCTCCTTCAAACCTCGGTTGATTTCTCTTCTCTGATCGTACTGGTTTCGATCATTTTTCAGCGATATTCATCTCGAGGTTTTTTTATGTCCGTTCGTCATATCAACCGGCGTGCGTTCGTCGCACTGGCCGCAATTTTTCTCGCCCCCGCCGCCACATACGCACACGTTACGCTTCAAACAAAGCAGGCACCCATCGACAATGGCTACAAAGCCGTTTTCAGTGTTCCCCATGGCTGCCAGGGATCTTCGACCACAAAAGTCCGCATTCGTATCCCAGAAGGGGTTGTTGGCGTAAAACCCCAACCCAAGTCCGGATGGAAACTGGAAACCGTTAAGGCCGACTACGACAAACCGCATATGCAGTACGGAACGCGGCTGACATCGGGCGTTAAAGAGGTAACCTGGACAGGCGGCCCGCTGCTTGACGAACACTACGACGAATTCGTTTTCGTCGGCTATCTCAGCAGCCAGTTAGCGCCCGGCACGACTTTGTATTTTCCCGTCGTACAGGAATGCGAACAAGGCGTCGCCCGCTGGATAGACCCCCCCTCCAACGACAACGCAACGGATGACCATTCCGACTCTCCTGCACCAACGCTGAAACTGTTGCCAAAACAGTAACTGCAACAAAACGCTGAAGCGCCGTGAAAAGCGCTTCAGCCACAAGGAGAGAAAAATGCAAACGCATTTCATGCGTTATGCAGTTACGCCTGCGTCTTTGTCAGGCGGGCTGCAAACGCTTGCGCAACTGTTGGGCGTGCTGTTCATAATGATGTGGGCTCCGTGCACCTTTGCCCACGCCTCGCTGATTGCCAGTTCACCTGCAATGGGGGAAACCCTGCTGCGAGCTCCGGCCAGCGTTCACCTGATGTTCAACGAACCGGTCTCGCCCCTCGTTATCAAGTTCATTCTGCCCGACGGCTCAGTGAAAGACATAGGGCAAATCCAAAGCTTACCGGCCGGTCTTGAGGTGACGTTGCCTGCAGCAAAGAAACAAGGCACTTACGGCCTGAGTTGGCGCGTTGTATCGACAGACGGCCACCCTGTGGGCGGAACCGTGACGTTTTCCGTGGGTAACGCGCAGAACAACCACATACAGACGCCTTCGACCTATCCCGACCGGACCTTTCTGATCTGGCTGGCCCGCTTCGTGGGGTATATCGGATCGTTTCTGGGTATTGGCATGACAATCTGGCAGGCGCTTTCCACCTCGCGCAAAAATCAGCGTTGTCTGGCGACGAGATTACTGGCTCTAGGAGCCGGCGCCGCGCTGCTCAATATCGGCTTGTTCGGCATTGATGCGCTTGATCGACCCGTATCGGCGCTGTTTAACGTCGCTGCCTGGCAGACAGCGTTCTCAACAAGGTTCGGTTTTTCCAGTGTGCTGATGCTCGCTGCATTGTCCTGTGCGGCGCTGGCCTGGCAGACAACGGCTGCGTCAATTCGCAGGCCAACCGCCGCGCTGGCGCTCGTCCTGCTGGCGACTTCCCTGGCCACCAGCGGCCATGCAAGCAGCGCCTCGCCAGCCTGGCTGACTCAACCCGCCGTCGGGTTTCATGCGCTGGCCGTTACCTTATGGATCGGTTCGTTCCTACCCCTGGCCCATTCGCTGCAAACTGAAACAAAACCGAATCTGTTGAAGTTTTTCTCCCGGCTGATTCCAACGATTCTGATCGTTTTGTTTATCAGTGGCGGCATCCTCGTTTATGCCCAGTTCGACACCCTCTCGTCGCTATGGCAAACCCAATACGGACAACTGCTGGCACTGAAGCTGACGCTGCTGACGGCGCTTATCGGGTTTGGCGCCTATAACCGCTATCGGCTGACCAACGCGGTGCGGAAAGAACAACCCAATGCACGCAACGCCATGCGTCGGGTTATTCACCTGGAATGCGTATTGGCCGTTGCCATCTTCGCCACGGTTGCGTTATGGCGTTTTACGCCGCCGCCACGCGCCCTAAACAGTGCTGTCCAATCAACCCCCACGATTTCAGCACATATTCACGCAGACAACGCCAGCGCCGATCTGTCGTGGACACGATCGGCTCGCACGCAAACCTCAACGTTGACGCTTTATCTGTCCAAGGCGGATCTAACACCGCTGAACGCCCAGGAAGTAAGCGTTTCGTTCACCAACGCCGGAGCCGGCATCCAGCCTATCGACTTTTCAGCAAAACGAACCAACGACGGTGCCTGGCAAATAACAAATATTGATCTGCCCAATTTGCCAACCTGGCATATCCGTATCAATGCACTGATTACCGATTTTGAACGCATCCACCTCGAAACCACTTTGGGTGGCGACAAGTGATGGCGTTTACCTCACACCAACTCAACAAACTTAAAACACAGATCGTACGGGAGAAGTTTCAATGAATCATTATTCAGACACAAAAACAAAGAACATGTCGCCCAGGTGCGGGCGATCCGGCCCGCTGCTCGCACTCATTGCCCTGGCCCTGGGCTTAACGGGCGCGACGACACCTGTTTTGGCACAAACAACCTTGCCCACCATTACCGTCACCGGTTCAAGCACAGCGCAATCCACCTCGCTGACCGTTCCGGACACAGAGCATGCCACAGAGGAAATACAACAGATTCCGGGCGCAGTTGCCGTTGTGCCGGACACCGCATTCAAAGACGGACCCGCACAAACGGTTAAAGATGTCCTGGACTGGGTGCCCGGTATCTTTGCGCAGCCCCGCTACGGTGACGATGCGCGTATATCCATACGCGGCTCGGGGCTATCGCGCAATTATGGCAATCGCGGCATCAACATGTACATGGACGGCATACCGATCAATACCTCGGATGGCCTGGTGGATAACTTCGAAATCGACCCGACGGCCTATCGCTACGTCGAGGTGTACAAAGGTGCCAACGCACTGCGCTATGGCAGCAATGCACTAGGTGGCGCCATCAATTTCGTTACCCCAACCGGACGCGATGCCTCGCGCTTCGAAGGGCGTTTGGATACCGGCAGTTTCGGCTACGCCAGGGCGCAGGCAAGCACCGGTACCGTACACGGCAAGTGGGACTATTTCATTACGGCCTCGGGCCAGCGCTTTGACGGCTATCGTGAACATAGCGACGGCCATCAGGCACGTTTGAGTGCCAACACCGGATATCGCATCTCTGCCAACGCTGAAACCCGTTTCTACCTGAACGTCAACTCAATCAGGCAAAGACTGCCAGGCGAGGTTACCAAGGACGTGGCGCTGAATTCGCCCAGAAGCGCTGCACCTGAATTTGTCCAGCTTGATCAACAGCGCAATATCGATTCGGTTCGTATCGCCAATAAGACAACACTACGCTTTGGCGATACGACAGTCGACTTCGGACTGTTCGGGGTTCATCGCCATGTGATGCACCCCATTTATCAATGGCTTGACTACCGCGTCAATGATTACGGCGGCTTTGCGCGCGCCACCGATGACCGCCAGATCGGCGGTTTTCGCAATCGTCTGATCGCCGGGGTGAACTTGCATAACGGCTCGATCGACAACAAGCAATACATTAACGTGGATGGATCAAAAGGAAACCTTGCCGCCTCCAATGTTGATGACTCAAAGAACGTTTCGTTTTATGTCGAAAACAGTTTTTATGTCAGGCCGGATATTTCCCTGATCGTGGGCGCTGCCCTTCAACATGCAAGCCGCGAACGACGTGACCGATTTACTTCCGATGGCAATCAGTCCGGGCGGCGGACCTATGATCACTTCAGCCCCAAGGTTGGTGTACTTTGGGATATCGACGCCACATGGCAGGCTTTTGCCAACGTGTCTCGCAGTGCCGAAGTACCCACCTTCGATGCCAACACTTTTTCATCGCTGATCAGTTCGAATATTGAAGCTCAAACGGCCACCACGTACGAAATCGGCACACGCGGGGAACGCAAAAACAGCCGGTGGGAACTGTCGCTGTATCGCGCCGAGATAAAAAACGAACTGCAATGCTTAACCACCGCGCCATGGAGCCCTTGTACGGTCGTCAATGCCGATCGCACGGTGCACCAGGGCATTGAGGCCGGCGTGGGATTCGTCTTCCTGAAATCGGGCCTTGTTCCCGGCGACCGCTTCTGGTTCAACGCCGCGTACACCTATAACGACTTTTTTTTCGACAATGACAGCCGTTATGGCAATAACCGCCTGCCGGGCGTGCCGCCGCATTACCTTCGCGCCGAGCTGCTTTACAAGCACCCCAGCGGATTCTACGCCGCGCCCAATGTCGAATGGATGCCCCAGTCTTATTTTGCCGACAACGCCAATCAAGTCAAGGTGGACCCTTATGCACTTTTGAATCTCAGAGTGGGTTACAACGCGCCCGGATCAAAAGCGTCGTTCTACCTGGAGGGCCGCAACTTGCTTGATAAGCGTTATATCGCCAACGTGGCCGTGGCAGGCACGGCAGACGCGGCATCGGCGCTTTTCAACACGGGCTCCGGCGTGGCGATCTACGGCGGTGTGCAGCTCAAATGGTAATTCAAAAATATAAAGGAGCTTAGGATGAAACACTTTCTCAGCCGCCGGCATTTCCTGTCGTTGACGCTCGCCTCCAGCCTCGTTTTATACGGCTGCTCACGCACCGAAGAACCAATCGTCACGAATGGCATTGACATGTCGGAGACCGACATTGGCAGAGACTTCCTGTTAACCGGTACCGATGGCCAGCAACACCGCCTGGCCGACTTCAAAGGCAAAGCGGTCTTGATTTTCTTTGGCTTTACCCAATGCCCGGACGTCTGCCCTACCGCCTTGTTTCGTGCCGCCCAGGTAAAGAAGTTGCTTGGCGAAGACGGTGACCAACTACAGGTTTTGTTTATTACCGTCGACCCGGAGCGCGACACGCCTGACGTCTTGCAGGCCTATGTACAGGCTTTCGACCCCTCATTCATGGGACTGTACGGCGACCTTGAACAAACGGCAAAGACTGCCCGCGACTTCAAGGTGTACTACGCCAAAGTGCCAACGGGGTCGTCTTACACCATGGATCACAGTACGACCAGCTACGTTTACGACCGCTCGGGCCAATTGCGCCTGGGTTTGCGGCATTCACAAACAGCCCGGGAATATGCCGCGGATATCCGGCAGGTATTAGCCCTAAATTAACTTAATCACTCACTCAGGAGACCATCATGTCTACAACATTGAAATTGCCCGTGCGGGCTATTTTTGCCGCTTGCACACTATTCTTTACTATAAGCGCGCATGCTCAGGTTACTGTTGATGAACCATGGGTTCGCGCCACAGTTCCCCAGCAGCAGGCCACCGGCGCATTCATGCGCCTTTCCGCCCAAACCGACAGTGCGCTGGTGCAAGCCGAATCACCCGCAGCCGAGCACGTGGAAACTCATGAAATGACCATGGACAAAGACATCATGAAAATGCGCCAGATTCCGCGTCTGGCACTACCCGCCGGCCAAACAGTGAGGCTTAAGCCCGGCGGTTTTCACATTATGTTGATCAACCTGAAGGAGCAGGCCCGGGAAGGTGAACATATCCCATTGACATTGACCTTCGAACACGCAGACGGCGAACGTGAAGTGGTTAATATCAAGGCGCCAGTGCGCGCGCTGACCAGCACTGCGTCGAACGGCCACCATCGACATAAACAAGCCACGGCTAAAGACGCTGCCTCCGCCGCGGCGCCACAAGGCGTTTCCATTACCCAATGTTGGATACGCGCATTACCCAATAACCTGCCATCGGCCGCTTATTTCAAACTGCAAAATAACAGTGCAGATCGCATTGTATTGACCGGCGCTCAGTCGAAAGCCTTTGAAAAAGTCATGCTGCATGCAAACAAGACCATGAACGGCATGGCTACCATGGTGCACGCCAATAACATTGAAATACCGGCTGGAGCCAGCCTGGAATTTGCGCCCGGCGGCTATCACGTGATGCTCGAAGAGCCCGCTTCGGAACTGCAAATTGGCAAAAGCGTAACTATTAAATTTTTATTTGACGACGACCAGACAATGACAAGCAATTGCGAGATCAAGTCACCGGCAAGTTTATCCCTTAAGACGCCGGGAATCGGCTGATTTGAAGGCGAGACTGACAGGCATGCGAATAAAGAGCGGTGAACGGCAAGACCTAACCTGATATATTGGACTCAACATGAAACTTCACAGAATAAGTGAAGAGCGCCGATATCAAGAATCATAACCCCGTCCACCGCAAACGCTCGATAATCGCATGCCCCCAAAGACTACCAATACGCGCACCCCCAAGCTGAATCTTCGGATATTAATTGTTTTTTTATCGATCCTAAGTGTGTTGATCGTTGCCACAAATATGCTGGTCGCCAGCTTCAAAACTCAGCGGGACATTCTGATTAGTGGGTCTTTGAACTATAACTATGCCTACGCGACCAAACTAGCGTCTAGCGTAGATCATTTTCTACATTCGGCCCAACAACAATTACATTTCTCGGCGCAAAATCTTAAAGCCGGACTCAACACTCCCGCAGTCTTGAAACACGAGACTCAACGACTGAAACAACAAACCAACAGTTTCAATTCCGTACTGATCGTCGACAAGAACGGAGTTGTACTCGCCACCGACCCCAACCTTGGAATTACCGGACAAACACTGTCATCCGCCAGTAATCAGCTTGCCCTGGAAAAACGCCGCCCTATGATCAGTCCTCCATTTAGGGGGCAAACCGGCCGACTTCTAATCAATATTTCAGTGCCAATTTTCGACTCGGACAATGCCTATGCCGGGTATATCAGCGGAACGATATACCTGAACCAACCCAATATCCTGAACCAATTACTGGCAGAGCACTTCTATCGCGATGATTCATACGTATATGTCGTCGATAACGAGCGTCGCTTGCTTTACCACCCCGAATCAAAGCGTGTTGGTGAAGTAGTTCAGCACAATACTGCAATTGAACGACTTGTGAACGGTGAGGATGGCTCACTGCGTTTAATTAACAACAAAGGCATTGATATGTTGGCCGGCTTTGCTGTTATACCCAGCGTTGGCTGGGGGGTTGTCGCACAGCGGGCAACGGATGTGGCCCTTAAACCACTCGATGACTTGTTAACGGACATGATTCTGTTCTCCCTGCCGCTAACACTAATTATTGGTCTGCTTATTTGGTGGTTCTCGCGCGTCATTGCCTCTCCACTGCGACGTCTTGCGTTCAGCGCCATGAGCATGGATCAACCCAACTCTATTGAAAATATAAAAACAACACCCTCCTGGTATTTCGAATCGGCGAGTCTGAAAAAAGGTATGCTGGTGGGCACCGGTCTGTTACATGAACGTATCGGCCGCCTTAACCGGGACGCCACCACCGACCCATTAACAGGTCTACTTAACCGTCGCGCATTCAACCAAGATTTGGCCAACTGGCAATATGTCAAATCCACCGCCGCATTGATTTGCGTAGACATCGACCACTTCAAGACTATCAATGACACCTACGGCCACGATGAGGGTGACATCGTATTACAACAACTTGCCAAGATTATGAGAACATTGTCACGAAAAGAAGATCAGGTATGTCGCTTGGGAGGCGAAGAATTTGCCGTGTTAATGCCCGACCTGACACCCGACATGGCCTTTCAAATGGCCGAGCGCCTGCGTGATGGTGTCGAGAAAGCCATATTCAATACCGTTGACCATATCACCATCTCAGTGGGGGTCGCCCACTGGCCGGCCCACGTCGAGCATATCGATGACTTGCCCAAGACGGCCGACTCAATGCTATACCGCGCCAAAAACAATGGGCGCAATACCGTTGAAATGGCACCTCCACTGGCCGAACCTCAATCGTAGTAAATGATCGACAGCGCAGTTCGTGCGGCGGTAATCCTAACCAAGGAGAACCTGCCATGCAAGCATCTCACCCCGCTCCACCTCATACTATGATTGTAGGTGGCGGTGTTACCGGGCGGTTGAAACTTCCAGTCGAACGACCGACCCATTCAAAAAACAAAACTCAGCAAATACAACGCGACCGCAGCCGCCAATATACCCAACCATACAAACAATCCATCGCGCCCGATAAAGCCCAGTCCGATAAGCGCAATAGCGACAAACGGACCGACGCTGCCCAGCGGCACCACTTCCAATGGCGGTACAGCAAGCGCGCACAAAACGCATAAACCGGCCACGACACGACTCCACGGCTTTTGGGTTACGTGTTGGAGACGGGGTCGCAACGCTTTATCTATGACCCGAACTACCGGGCGGATCTTCTGCATCGCCGATTCAATGCGTTCGCCTTTGAAGGAACGCTTCGAAACAAGACCCGGAAGCCAGAAATGACGCCGCCCAAACAGCATCTGCCCCGCTGTAATCATCACAACCAAACTGAGCAGTGTCGGCACACCCGGAACGCCACCCAAGGGACTGATCACGAAAATAGCGGGTATAAAAAGGAACGGACCGAAACTTCGCTGTCCCACTTTCTCCTGGATATCCGCCACTGAGACCGCTTCTTGTTTCTTTGCAAGATCGATAATCGAATCAATGACATGTTCAAGTGGGTGGTTCCGATCACCTTCGCGGCTTTCGTCGGACTTATTCATTCATCGTCCTCATGAGCATTTCTTTCACCTGCGGCGTGTAATCTATCAGGCTAAGTTATTGATTCGGCCCTCAAATAGATTCATGCAGCATACTTGACATGGGGGTCTTGGAAATAGGCTTTTACGCGCTGCGGTTCGGCTACAACGATGCGCATGTGATCCTCGCCGGCGGCGCGTAGTTTTGGCTTGGTACGTATGGGCACCTTGCGACCGATGACGTGCTTCAGATCGGCGTTCAATCGTTCCTCGGGGTTCAGTTCCGGGCTGTAGCTGGGCAAATAAAACACCTCAATCTTGTCGCTGCGCTCAGCCAGCCAGGCCTTCACGGGTTTGCTGTGATGCACGCGCAGGTTGTCCAGAATCAGGAATACTTTCTTGCCCGCATCCTTAATAAGCGCCTCTAAAAACTCGATCAGCTTGTCCGAATTGAACGCCTCATCAATGATCATCCAGCGCGCCTTGCCCTGGTTGGTGACGCTGGCAATCATGGAGAGCTTGTGCCGGGTGCCGCCAATGGCCATTGTCACCGGCGTCTTGCCTCGGGGCGCGTAACTTCTGCCGCGCACGTCGGTGTTTACCAGTGCGGTTTCGTCGCCCCAATGAATCTCGCCGCCCTGGGCCTTGGCGCGCTCGGCGATGGCCGGATAGGTCTCGTCAAGCCAAGTCTTTACCGCCGCCGGTGATTGCTCATAGGCGCGCTTAATCGGCTTTTGCGGCGTGAAGCCCCAGCGGGCTAGGTACTTGCCCACCGAGCGCACATGCAACGTGATGCCGCACTCGCGCTCGATCAGCTGCATCACCGCCGAGCGGCTCCACAGCGCAAAATCCATCTTCAGCTGTTCGGGGCGTTGGTCACAGATGATCCGACGGATGGCCTGTGCCTGCTGGTCTGTCAGAGCACGATTCTCGCCGCTGCGTCGCCCGCGTGTGCGCGGCGCCAGCGCGGCAAGACCTCCGGCCTCATAGCGCGAAATCACTCGACCCACCGCCGTGTGGCTCAAGCCAACGTCAGCGGCGATCTGCGCCTTGGTTCGTCCACGCTTGTAAGCACGAATCACCTGCCGACGCCTCTCATGTTGCTCGGTAGAACTTAGTTTTCTCGCATCGTCTTTATCCATGCGCAATGATCGCATGAAACAGGCGAGAAATCAACCTATTTGTGGGCCGTATCTATAGCAACCGACTTGAAGGCGTGTCTTGTTCATGTATATTTAAATGACATTCAGTAGCAAGCGATACTCTCAAGAAATCAGGAACTGCATATGTCGGCAACCATGAAAAAGACACCTGCTCCACCGAATGCGTTATCACCCCAAAAGCCCCATTGGCTATGGGGCCGGGCGATCCGGGCTGCAATCAGTATTTTTCTGCCTTTTATGGCCGGACTCATGCTGGGCGACATCATGGCAGGGATGTGGGTCGCCATGGGATGTCTGATGATGATCACCGGGGAAATATCAGGGCGTTACCAGGTCATATACCGCGCCATGTTTATTTCTGCCATGATCGGTTCATTGGGATATCTGGCCGGATACTTGCATATATTACCCTGGAGCATTGTTGTTGTAATGATGATGCTAACAGGCGCGGCAGCCCAACTTCTTAGTGGCGTTAGTCATACCTTATCCATTGCAATGCTGCAGTTTTTATTGCTGGCCTCTATTGCCTTGGGGGTCCCTTCCATCGATAACTTCTGGATACCCGTTTTTCTTTACCTTGTGGGCATGGCACTTTACGCGCTTGTATTAGGCATTGAAATTGTGATCTGCAGATACAACCCATTCCAGACGAAAAACAAATACAGAACACACAAAGCTGCAGATGAAAGCCCCGCAGGCAAATCGGCAGATTTTAATTTCGCAAAACCATCAAATTTTCAATACGCGCAGGCCTGCGCGTTGGCGTTAAGCCTGGGCGTTGCCTATAGCATTCACGGGTTGGACGATAATCCGCATTGGTTCTGGATTCCGCTTACCGTCGGGCTCATCATGAAGCCTGATCTGGGCCCAATTCATAAACGAGCCCTTCAACGGATAACCGGAACATTAGTGGGGGTTATCGTGGGCGTATTCATCTTAATCCTCATTCCCAAAAACGATGTCTTTGTTCTGGTTATGGCTGTACTGGCGGGCATATTACCTTGGGCAATGAAATACTCGTATGCCATGCAGGCTGTTTTTCTAACGCCATTAATCCTGATGTTGATTAACATTATCCTGCCTGGCAGCGCCGATATAAATTACGCCATGCAACGGTTATTGGACACCATCATCGGAAGCGTGATTGTTGTTGCGTTTGGTTACCTGCCATTGAAATGGTACCAGTCGAAATACCTCAAACATTAAGCCCTGCCAACAGATGAAAAAAAGGCCAACCATTCGGATGGCCTTGTCGTTATTGGCCGACTAGGCCACCTTGCGCAACTGCCCCAACTGGTTGTGCGGGTCAATCACGAATTCCTTGGGAACACCCCGCATCGAACTCACTGTAGCCGCGCGGTGCGGCAAGCTAAACAGTTAACCCGCAAATGACAGCAATCGTTACTTAACCTTAAACACGTTAACGGTACGAAACAAAGTGCCAGTTTGATCGTTATCGCAAGTACGTGAACGTTACGGCAAGAATCCGGGACGATAAGAATCCAAAAAGGAAAATATAGAACCCCTCCCCATATGCTCACAACATCTGATTACTAACTAATACTCTTCTTAGGTAGATAGCACTGAGAAGTGACCAGATAATGAAAATACTTCTTCCTCCTTAATTGGAAGAGCGAGGCGTTCAAGGCAGAGGACACGCACCATCCCCACATCCGACGGCTAACGGCTATTCATGAAATGCAGTATTCCTCCACTGAATTGCGACCTCGATAAGACAAGCTTCAAGCATGTCTATTTTATGAACGCTCCTCGGTTAACCGGGACAGCACAAAAGGAAAAGAAGTTATGAAACATATATTCGTTCTAGGAATGGACGAAAAGCAGCTAAAAGAACTGCGAAGCGTTCGGTCGGCCGACACGATGAAGTTTCACGGCGTACTTGATGCGACCACATTAGTCGAATCTGAAGAAATTAACTTCGGGAAGCTACTCGACGACTGCCGGGCCAGCATAAAAAGCAAAGGTGAGGATGTGCACGCCATACTGGCTCACTGGGATTTTCCAACAAGCGTCCTTGCTCCAATATTGGCTGCTGAATTCGGCGTAAAGTATCCGTCGTTGACAAGCATACTTAAATGCGAACACAAATATTGGTCGCGGCTTGAGCAGTCCCGCGTCGCCAAAGACTTCGTTCCAAGATTTGCATGGTTTGATCCATTTGACGAGACTACCGGCAGTCCGCTTGATTTCCCGTTCTGGATTAAACCAATCAAGTCGTTTAGCTCTCAATTAGGATTTTTAATTGAGAACGAAGAGCAATTCGAGCAAGCCCGTCTTGTCATACAAAAAGGAATAGGTCGGATCGGGGTGGCATTTAATGAGGCACTCACATACGCACAGCTACCAGACGAGATAACGGCGGTGACGGGAAAGAGCTGCATCGCCGAAGGATTGCTGACCGGCACTCAGTTAGCAATCGAAGGATCAGTTATCGATGGCAAATATAACGTTCACGGTGTGCTGGATATGACACGGAGTGAACACGGGAAGAATCTCGGATGTTTGGTTTATCCGTCGCAAGCACCCCTCGCAATTCAAGAAACCATGATCGAAATCTCAGAAAAGTACCTTAAACATATCGGATTCGATAATGGGTGCTTCAACGCTGAGTTTATCTGGGACGAGCTAGAGAATCGCTTATCCATTATCGAATTTAACACTCGCATCTCTCACTCACATTCCGAACTATTTTTAATGGTTGACGGAATGAGCAATCATGAGATTGCCCTAGAGGCAGCGACGGGGCAACACGATGGTCTTCCGCAAGGAAAAGGGCCATGTAGGGTGGCTGCAAAATTTATTCACAGTCGGTCCCTCGACGGCGTGATGGTCAAAGCCCCAACACCTGAGGCAATCGCCGCAATAGAAAATAGCGTGGGGAACGTTCGTATTGATTGGTACCCAAAAGACGGTAGTGTTTTAAGTACTTTACCAAACCAAGATGCTTATCACTATGTGCTGTGCGATATTTACATAGGAGCGAATGAACCCGAAGAGTTACTTCAGAAGTATCGCGCAAGCCTAGCACAACTAGATTATAGGATCACCGATTTATCGTAGCGCAGGAGCAGGAGAATATGATGAAGATAGTCACCGATTTGCCCTACAAAGTAAAAATTATTGAGAACGTATTTATACCGATGAAAGATGGAAAACGACTCGCTGCCCGGGTCTGGCTTCCTGAACGAGCGCAAGTCACGCCTTTACCTGCAATCCTGGAATATATCCCTTATCGTAAACGCGATATGTCTAGAGGAAGAGATACTAATAACCACGATTATTTGGCAGGCCATGGCTACGTATGCGTTAGGGTTGATATCCGCGGAAGTGGAGATTCTGAAGGAATATTGACCGACGAATATACTGACCTCGAGATAGAGGATGGGATTGAAGTCATTTCATGGCTCACCCAACAACCCTGGTGCGACGGCAATGTAGGAATGATGGGGATATCTTGGGGGGGATTTAATAGTCTGCAAATTGCAGCAAGGAATCCACCGGGACTAAAGGCCATTATGTCGGCTTGCGCAAGTGACGACACCTATTCAGATAACATGCACTTCATGGGGGGTTGTTTGTTGGGTGACAACCTGTCGGAAGCAACGGTTATGTTTGCATTCAACACCTTACCTCCGGATCCCAAGATAGTAGGTACACGTTGGAGACAGATGTGGCATGAAAGGCTTGAAAGCGGCGGTCTTTGGCTGGAGCCTTGGTTGAGGAATCACACGCGCAGCGATTATTGGCGAAAAAGCTCAGTCTGCGAGAGGTATGAGTCCATCCAAGTACCCGCTCTGATCGTAGGGGGTTGGGCTGACGGATTTACCAATGCTGTCTTCAGGCTTTTAGACAATCTCACCGTACCTAGATTAGGGCTAATTGGTCCGTGGGGACATAAGTACCCTCATCAAGGCATTCCGGGTCCACCCATTGGCTTTCTGCAAGAGCTGGTTCGATGGTGGGATTACTGGCTAAAAAATATCGACACAGGAATAATGGACGAGCCAATGCTCCGCGCTTGGCTACAAGACAGTGTACCGCCGCATACTTCTTACGATACCCGCCCCGGTCGCTGGGTCGGGTTACCGAGCTGGCCCTCACCCGAAGTTAAGGATACGCCCCTTTCCTTACTTGATACCAAAGAACTTGAATTCACGCCTGAAGACTCCAGCGAACAAACCTGGTTTAATCTGCAGTCGCCGCTATTCGTCGGGGTTGCTGCAGGCAAATGGTGCTCATATGCCGCCCCACCAGACCTGCCCGGCGACCAACGAGAAGAAGATGGCGGTGCATTAATATTTGACACCGCTCCACTGACGACAGATTTAGAGTTCCTTGGCTGCGGATGGCTGGATCTCGAGGTCATTTCTAACCGTCCTACAGGCATGATTGCAGCTCGAATCTCCGACGTGGCACCGAACGGGGAAGCCACGCGCATAACCTACGGGCTATTAAATCTAACCCATCACGAGAGTGACGAGCAACCCAGCCACCTGTGCCCAGGAGAGCCTTACCGTGTTCGCATTCAACTTAACGGGTTTGCTCAACGATTCCCGGTCGGACATAAGTTACGGTTGTCGCTATCAAGCTCCTACTGGCCGTTGGCCTGGGTTCCATACGAAAACCCCATGCTTAGTATCGGCATTAAAAAAAGCTGCCTCCATTTGCCACTCCTTGCAGCGGGCAGCGGAGAAAATGTCAGCTTTGACGAACCAGAGCACGCGCCAGACCTCGAAGTGGAACCAATCGAACCCAGTCATCATAATTGGCGCGTAATCAAAGAGCTAGACTTGGGCACTTCTACATTAGAGGTGACTAACGACCAAGGCAGCTTCGTTATCCCGGAAATAGGCACTAAAGTGACTCGCAGCACTAATGAGTGGTACTCGTACCGAGATAATGATGTTAACTCGGCTTTAGGAGAGACGCAGACGCGACGGGCGTTAGCAAGAGATGATTGGGATGTCGAAATTTTGACCCGAACAATATTAACGGCGGATCCCGAGAAATTCCACGTTCACGCCCAATTGGATGCCTACGAACAGGATGAACGGATTTACTCTAAAAACTGGTCATTCTCCATTCAGAGGGATTTTTATTAGCCACTCAAACTGGACGCAACAGCGTCGACAGTATTGACAAGTCCTCTACCATGCGGCAGCACTGAATTGCAACCACGATGGGAGACACATATCAAACATTTCATACGAACCGGCTTTTATATATTCTTATTGTTCATCAGTGTGGGGCTAGCATCGTGTGAAAAATACCCAAATGATGTCAAAGACACCCTGGCTAAAGTACAAAAATCAGGCTATCTGGTAGTCGGGCTTGTCGCGGAGCCGCCATGGGTATATCAATCAGAACAGCAACCTTCTGGAATTGAGGTAAGAATAATCTCGGATTTCGCTGATTCGTTGAACGTAACCCCACGATGGATCTACCTTTCGGAATCTCAAGCCTCAGATATGCTTGAAGACTACTCGATTGATGGTAAGCGTACGCCCATTACCG